>NC_019682.1:3134166-4348333 GCF_000316575.1 Calothrix sp. PCC 7507
ATAACGACCGATGTCACCTGTAGGATATAAACGCTCACCTGTGCGAGGATGGATAATGAAATTGGCATGGGTTTGATGAAAATCGATTCCAGAACAGTAAACTTCTCCGGGAACCCAAGTAGGACAATCTGCTAATACCTGATTGAAAACATAGTATTTCAAATCAGCGATATTTTGGCGAGACACTAATTGTTGAGTCGTCGCTACCCAAGGTTTTTCCGAAACAGCTAGTTGTGCAATCAAAGTACAGTAAGCGCCAAACATATCATCAATCATGCCTTCGGGGAACAGTTCTTTCAGCACATCCCAAGTGAAAGTCAATGCTCCCTTTTCTTCCCAGACTTGAATATCCATCCACACCTGAGACGCTTGACTGATGCCATAGACTAGCTCGCCAAAATGGCTAAATGTTGAGGTGTCTTGACCAAGTGAACTAAAGCGGGAACTGAAACCTAGAGTACTCGTAAAGACCACAGGCATAGCGCTGGGTGCTGTCCTTTGTCTGCGAGCCAGTTCTCGCATCACGGCTACGCCACTGACAGAGCGATGTTCTAAATCTTGCCATAGTTGTTGTTGTATCCTAAAAGAGCGATCGCTAAATGACTCTGAAGCTGAATTATCCACAGCCAGCAAAGTCACAGAAGACAAGTCACCCAAAATATTATTGACTTGAGGATGCAGCGGTAAACGATTAAACAAAGCTAAATTAATCGTAAATTGTGGACTTTTGCTCCAAATAGTTAAAATTTCTGCAAAAGCGGCAATCAATACGCCAGAAGGTGTCAAACCAGCTTGAGTAGCTCTGTGCTTTAATTGTTGCCAATCAGCTTTTTCCAATCTCCCACTGTAACGCTGACACCGTTGTTGTTTAATCTCGCTAGGATGTTTGGCTAGTGGTAAATCAGGAGATGGGGGAAAAGAGTCTAGGCGAGCAAACCAATAATTCTGGGCACGTTTATATAAATCGGTATTTTGCAAAGCTTTTTCTGCTAACACATAATCCCGAAACGAAAGTTCCAATAGTGGCAATTCCACCTCAGGATTTTGATAGATTTGCTCCCATTCTTCAAAGAGAATTAACAAACTCCAAGCATCAAATATTTGCAAATCGTAGCTAATATGTAATCGGACTTTTTCCCCATCCAAATAAGTTGCCCTAATTTCAAATAAAGGCCATTGGTCAGTTGGTAGTACCTGATGAGACATCCGCTCACGAATCAACTCAATTTGTGCTGCGACAACATCTTGTGTCTGTTTTCTCAAATCCAAAACTGCAATTTGATAACCTGGTACTGCTTCCAGAACTTGTTGCTGACCATCCGGTAATACCACCGCCCGCAGCATATCATGACGCGCAATTAATTTTTGTAATGCCCAGTTTAATCTTTCTATATTTAAGCCATCACTCTCTATCTCATAATAGCCATGATTGGCAACATTACCTAATTCTATAACCCCACTACGACCTACCCAGAAAGCTTGCTGCATATCAGTCAAAGGAAAAGGCTGATAGCGCTGCTCTGGTGCGGGCACAATTGTTGGTAACGCAGTTTCTTGATAGTTAATATTACTGTTTTGGCGTAATAACGAGAGCAAATCTGTTTTATATTTTGCCAATGATTCCCGCAGTTCTGGAGTCAGCACCCCTTTAGGCGCATCAATGAAGAGTGAACCTTCATCAACAGATAATTTTACACCTTGATTGGCAAGATTAATTAACAGCGAATGTATTTTCATATTGACAATAAAATCCTATTATTTCATTATTATTGATACCATTCAATTCACACCAAACACTTCTCATCGCTCACAGAATAACTCTCTCAAACTCTTCTTCCTTAGCGTACCTTTGCGCTTTCCTTTGCGTCCCTCTGCGTTGAAAAATATTTAGTTTATAAACTCAATATTTCTCTTTCTTCAACTTCATTACTCAACGATGTTAAATTAACCAATGCCAAATGACTAAGTAATAATTCTGCTAACTGCACTATATTGTTTTCACCAAAAAACTGATTTATAGGTACTCTAATTGCTAAATCAGTTTCCACTCGACTTTTAAAAGTCAAAGCCATAAGCGAGTCGAGGTATGAAGTCAGACGTGCTTGCGGATTCAAGTCTGTTAATGAAACTTCCATCGTAGTAGCCAGCCATTGCTGCATACTTTTTTCTAGTAATTGCTGTCGTGCTTCTGGTGGAACTGCTAACAATTTTTCTCTGGAGAAATTGGTTATGGCGCTGTGCTGAATATTTTCATCCGACAAAGTTACCTTGATTGGTGTAGTAGAATAACCAAGTTTCACATCGCCCCAACGCATGACTGTAGCGGCGGCGGTGGCGGCAGCACCGTTAGTATAAACGAGAACTAAGTCATTTTCTCGAATTTTACCAAGTTTTGCTGCATGGTAAAGATTAGCGATCGCAGATACAGGGCCAATATTGGCATAATGTGGATAAAGATTAATAGTGCGTTCTCCATCAATACCTAATGCTCGTGTACAGACATTGGTATACCAAGCTGTCGGAGTGTTAAAAGCAAAAAAGTCTATTTGTTCTAAACCCACTCCCGCCGCAGCTACAGCCCCCTCACAGCAAACACGCACAAAATCCACGGCGGTTTCGGCGAGTGAGATAGCATTTTCACCTGTCCGGGTGAATATTTGTGGTTGTCCTTGGCTATTTGTAATCAGTTCATAGGAATATGCACCAGATGTTGCCGTAGTAGGAACTATTTTAGTCCCTAAAATTCCTTGGTTTGGTTTAAGTGTATCCACAACAAAAGCACCAGCACCATCACCCATTGACCAAGAAAGTGTATCCTCTTCATCTACAGTTTGTGAACCAAGATGTGAGACAACAACGAGTACATTTTTGTATGTTGCTGTTTGCAATAGTGCGTCAGCATTTTGTAATGCAATTAAGGCACTAGAGCAAGTTGATTCTAAATTCCACGCTGGACAGCATAATCCTAGTTGTTCAGCAAGATAGCAAGCATTACTAGGCCCAATCTGCCCCGGATACAAAGAAGCAACTATCATTAATTCCACATCTTTTGCAGCCATTTCTGCTGTTTGGAGAGCCTCATGAGCCGCTCGATACTCCAGCGTTAGTGGTGACTCTTGTAAACCCAAAACTCGCCGCTCAACATTACCTCTAAAAGGATCTGATAAATACGGTGCTACTTCTTGTGACCAAATATCCATATCAGCAGTTGATATAGATTTAGATACTCTAGTTTTTCTAGAATTAACTCTAGTAATCAAATCAGGAAAATTATGCAGAGAATCTTCTGGTGTCCGAATTACTTCCGGGAAGCAAATTGATAGCGAACGAATACCTATTGGACGATTCATTAACAAATAAATCCTTTAATTTACTAAATTTATTGGTTTTCATATTCCCGACTTCTTTGAGAATTCGGGTATATTGTTAACCAGACTGTCAATTGAGTAATATTGCCGCTCAAAAGGATAAGTTGGTAAAGAAAGCCGATGACGTTTTTCGTGAGCATAATAGCTAGACCAATCTATTTGCACACCTTTTAACCAGAGTTTTCCTAATGTGTTGAGCAAGAAATCTGTTTCTGACTTATCTGTTTGAGCATCAGGTATTGATGTTAATAATAATGACTTTACTTGCTCTTGTTGCAGTAACCAGCTATTTAATATTTTTCCAGTACCAATTTCTAAAAAAATTCGCTTTGGCTCTTGCATTAAATTTTGAATTTCTGGAGACAAAGATATTGATTTGCAGTGCATTTGTTGCACCCAATAAGTCGGATTTGTGACTTCAGTTGTAGCAATCCAAGTACCTGTGATAGCTGAGATTAAGGGAATACGAGGCGGCTGGAGTTTGACTTGTTGAATGTATGTGGTAAATTCGGAAGACAATTGTGGAGTTCTTTCTCGTAAAGCCACTAATACTAAAGCATCTTCTAGGGTAAATACTCCGGCTAAGTAAGCAGCTATATACTCTCCAATATCGCAACCAATCATGGCTTCAATCTGTATTCCCCAAGCTAGCCATAATTTAGCTAGAGCAGATAAAACCACAAATAAGGCTGTTTGTTGCAGTTGTTGTGGTGCTATTTCTACTTGTTCAGCACTTGCATATAGTATGTGACGTAGGTCTAAATTTAAATGCGGCTGGAGTTGTTCGCAACAGTAATCAATATGCTCTCGAAATAAGGGTGCTGTACTATATAGTTCCTTACCAATTTCCAGATATTGGCTGTCTTCACCAGGAAAAACTAACACTAGAGAATGACTGCAAGCTTCTTGGTAGAAAGTGACAGAATCTGGAGACTCTAAGGCTGATATTGCTGTCTCAATATCTTGACAGACTAGCATTCTACGATGTTCAAAAGACCGCCGACCAACTTGCAGGGTATAGGCTACGTCAGCAAGATGCAAATCTGGATGTTGTTTGAGATGATTTACCAGATTTATGGTCGCAGTTTGCAGCGCGGAACTGGTTTTAGCAGAGAGTAGTAATAGATGGCAAGGATGCGATCGCTCAAACACAATATCATGTTTTTGCTCATCCGGGGCTGCTTCCAAAATTACGTGAGCATTAGTACCACCAATCCCAAAGGAACTGACTCCAGCACGGCGAGGGGTGGAATTTATCTGCCATTCTGATAACTGGGTGTTGACGTAGAAGGGAGTGTGAGCAAAATCAATCTGGGGATTTGCTTGTTGAAAGTGCAGACTGGGTGGAATTAACTTGTGTTTGAGCGCTAGAACAGTCTTGATTAAGGCTGCAATACCGCCTGCGATTTTGAGATGTCCGATATTTGTCTTGACGGAACCAATCGCACAGAAGCCTGTTTTTTCCGTGCTGCTACGAAAGGCTTGATGCATCGCACTGATTTCCATCATATCCCCTAGTAAAGTGCCAGTGCCGTGCGCTTCTATATATGTAATCGATTCGGGGGGAATTTCAGCCATAAATTGAGCATTTTTAATCACTTTTGCCTGGCTATCTACCCTAGGGGCGCTGTAGCTAGCTTTTGCCGAGCCATCATTGTTAATTGCTGAACCTTTAATCACTGCATAGATGTTGTCACCTTCTGCGATCGCATCTTCTAATCGCTTTAAAACCACAATACCCACACCACTACCGTAAACTGTTCCTTGGGCATTGGCATCAAAAGCACGGCAGTGTCCATCAGAAGATAAGATACCCGATGCTTGGTATAAATAGCCTCTGTTCTGGGGTAAATCTAGGGAAACTCCTCCAGCTAAAGCCAAGTCACAGTTACCACTGAGTAAGTCTTGACAAGCTAAATGAACTGCTACTAAAGAGGTTGAGCAAGCAGCCTGGACTGTACAACTTGGCCCTTCTAGGTTTAATTTGTAAGATACCCATGTAGTCAAGAAGTCTTTGTCATTACTCATCAAAACTTGCGATTCATCAATCGCGCCTCTGAGATGGGGATTGGATAATAACTTGACTAAGTAACTACTCAGACTAGCACCAGCATAAACTGCGATCGCACCTTGATATTGCTGGGAATCGTAGCCAGCATCTTCTAGCGCTTGCCATGCACATTCTAGAACAAGTCGCAACTGTGGGTCAGTAATCGTTGCTTGTTGCTGACTAAAGCCGAAAAATGCTGCGTCAAATAATTCTGCGTCTTCTAAAACTGCTCCAGCTTTCACATAATCAGGATTTTTTAAAATAGCAGCGTCTATCCCTCTAGATAACAATTCTTCATCAGTAAAAACCGCGATTGATTCCACACCATGCTTGAGGTTTTGCCAAAACTCGTCAACATTCCGCGCACCGGGAAAACGACCAGACATCCCTACAATTGCTATTTCTAACCCACTTTTTACCTCAATTTCTGTAGAAAAGTTATTCATAAGTCAATACGATTCAGGTATAGCTAAAAAATTGATTTTGCGTAGTAGCCTGTCAAGTCAAATGTGCTATAGCTCTTTCTTTGCGTCTTTGCGGTTCATTTTTCAGACTTCAGTGCTTTTTTTTGCAAACGTTGTTTGAGCTTGGCTTTACCTGATGTCAATTTTTCCGGACGATAATCAATTTCTGCACCTTCTGATTGATACAGATATTCTGCTAGGGAATTAATAGTTGTGTATTTTAACAAGTCCAACATTGATAAGTCTTTGGCAAATATTTGACTCAATTGGCTATGAACTTTCAACATGAGTAAAGAATCTCCACCAATATCAAAAAAGTTATCGTGAATGCCTACTTTTTCAATTTTGAGTATTTGTTGCCAAATGGTAGCGATGGTGCGTTCTACCTCAGTTTGTGGCATCACATAATTAACTGCTAATTCTGGACGCAAAATATCAGGTGGAGGTAGCACTTTGCGGTTAACTTTACCGTTTGGTGTCAATGGTAAGCTATCTAAGATAACGAAAGCAGCAGGTATCATGTAACCGGGCAATCTGGATTTGAGAAAATTACGTAACTCGGTATTTGTCGGTACTGAACCAGGGAGAGGGACAATATAAGCCACTATTTGCTTGTCGTCTGCTGTATCTTCACGAGCTATGACTACAGTTTGCTGTAATTGCGGATGTTGGCTCAGAACTGTTTCAATTTCTCCCAATTCAATCCGAAAACCCCGAATCTTGACTTGGAAGTCTATCCTTCCCACGTATTCAATCATGCCATCGCTACGATAGCGAGCCAAGTCACCGGTTTTGTATAACCTGGCGTTAGGTTGCTGACTAAATGGGTTGGGGATGAATTTTTCTGCCGTCAAATCTGGGCGATGCAAATAACCCCGCGCCAGTCCCACACCACCGATATACAATTCACCGATAACGCCGATGGGTAATGGTCGCAGATAACGGTCGAGAATGTAAGTCTGTGTGTTAGCGATCGCTCTACCAATCGGAGGTTGACCACTATTTGGCTGACATTCTACCACGGTGGCACAAACTGTTGATTCTGTCGGGCCGTATGCATTGAAGAACCTTTGATTTACAGCCCATTTTGTCACTAGGTCTTGGGTACAGGCTTCGCCGGCGGCGATTACCACTCGCAAGTCTGGTAATTCTGCATTGGGTAAGGTGGCTAAAGCTGAAGGTGGAAGCGTCACATGTGTAACTGCTTGCTCACGCAACAGTTTGATTAAATCTGAACCTGGTAATAAAGAACTTGATGTACCTAAACACAGCTTGGCACCAGAACCAAGCGCCATCACAATTTCCCAAATCGACGCATCAAAGCTGGAAGAAGCAAATTGTAGCACGCCGCAATCGCCTTGGACATCGAAAATGTCAATTTGGGCTTGAACTAGGTTACACAACCCTTGGTGTTCAATTAGCACGCCTTTGGGAGTACCTGTTGACCCTGATGTATGGATAATATAAGCCAGATTATGAGCTGTAAGTTTATTCTCAGGGTTTTCTGTACTTGATTGCGAGATCGCTTCCCAATCTGCATCTAGACAAACTACTTGCGCCCAATGTGAGGGTAAATCCTCTAGCAAATGCTCCTGAGTCAAAATTACTGGTGGCTGGACATCTTCTAATACAAAAGACAGACGTTCAAAGGGATAAGTCGGGTCTATAGGTACATAAACACCACCAGCTTTTAAAATACCTAGTAATCCTACAATCATCTCAAAAGAGCGCTCTACACAAATCACCACTGGTGTTTCTGTCCCCACACCCAGCGCTTGTAGATAGTGCGCTAATTGGTTGGCTTTGACGTTCAGCTCTTGATAAGTCAGCTGTTTGTCTGCAAAAATTAATGCAGTGGCGTTAGGCGATCGCTCTACTTGCGCTGTAAACAGCTGATGAAAGCATTGATTCTGGGGATATTCCGCCTTTGTATTGTTCCACTCGACTAGTATCTGTTGCTGTTCCGCATCGGTTAACAATGATAATCTGGATATTCTCTGCTCTGGCTGTGTCACCACACCTACTAGCAAGGTTTGTAGATGTCCTAGGATTCGGGTGATAGAAATCTGATCAAACTGAGAGCGATCGTAGTTAATTTGTAGTATTAATTCGGTATTTAACTTTGCTTTGACTGTAACTGGGAAATTAAGTGGCTCAAAAGTCTGAACATTTTGCGTTCCTAAAACAACACAGCTTTCAAACAACAGTACTCCACTTGGTAAATTACTCCATTTTTGGAGTTGTGTTAGTGAAATTTCAAACTCTGTTTGCAGTTCTTGTAACCAAGATAAAACTGATGCATCAGGCTTTACTAATATTGCTCTTGGTAGAACATTTATCGCAGAATTCGCTATAGATTCAATAATTCCCAACAGCACCTTTTCATCGCCACTGTAGTAACTCAACAGCAAAGCCCAAATACCTTGCAAGATAGTATCCAAACTCATCTGATACTTACTTACAAAAGCTTGTAATTTCGCTGTTACATCTGCGGATATAGTTAATTGCTCCTCAGTATACTGCTTTTTCCCTGACAACGAATTACTAGAAAACTGCCCTATTCCTAATAAAGTTGGTGTCGTGAAATCCTTAAACATCTGCTGCCAAAATATTTCTGTTGCATCATTAATGTCCATAATAAATACAAATCTCCCCTATTATTCTCTTACTCTCTGCTTCCTCTGCGCCTCTGTAGTTATTTTAAAAAAATCTCCTGCTGTCCAAATAACAACTCTGCTGTAATTCCTCGCTGCTGACAATCAGCAATTACTTTCTGAGCCTCAACAATTGGACGAGACTCTTGAGTATATTGAATAGATGTAAGAAAAGTTAACCAAGGTTCTTGTCCCATAGCATATATATAAACAGCTTTAGGATTAAATATATTGACTAAATCAATAACTTTATTAGCATCTGAACCATCCAACCTTCTGGATTGATCTATCTTTCTATTTAAAGGCTGAGTTAATAATGATCCATATAACCAACTTAAAGGGCCACCATCACATTCCATACCTACAAACATGACTTGAATTTCACCTACGTAATCATAAATATGCTTATATAACTTTGTCTCAATATTATTGGAGTCAGCGGCTAATAATATTGAATTAGATTGTAAATTAACTAGATAAGCTATTTTAGACCTAATATTTAAATCCGCATGTTCACCCAAGAAAGGTAAACCCATAATTGTGCCATCTTCAATAAAGATGGTTTCCATTTCATCAATTTCTAATACCCGTTTAAATCCTATATTTTGCAGGAATAATTTTAAAGAAGGGTCGGCTAATCCTCCCCCATTATTTTTAGGTACAATCACGTTAACAATTTTATGCCGCAACTGTAACAAGGTTTCCAGCATACAATGGTCTTGATGATTGTGAGTAATTAATACGTAATCAATGCGTTCTGGCAAATCTTCGTAGGTATAACGAGGAACTAAACTTTCCTGCTCGTTATCATATTTATAACTAATAAGAGGGTCACATAAAATGCTAGTGTTTCTAGATTCAATTAAAATGCAAGCATGACCAAAATAACGAATTCTGACAACATCATGATTATATGGAATAGATGGTGAGGGCGGCTTTTCAGTCAAAAATGATGTAAGTTTATCCTGTGCTTTTTTTGTCACTCCTAAAAGCTCTTGAATATATCCCTCAGATTGAGGAATATTTTTCATTTTAAATAATTCATCTATGATTTGAGAATTAAAGGGGATTTCTAAATGTAAATGTTTATCATCTTCTAAGATGGGACTACTAAAGGCAAAAGAACGTCCATTATCTTGATTTATTAATGATAATGCTATGCTTTGGGCTGAGGTATTATAGTATCTACTTTTATAAAGTAATCCTTCTATAAAGCGAATTGTCGGTTGATTCTTTAAATCATAAACAAGTTCAACGTAACCTTTTAAAATATCTGGTACTTGTTGATATAAAGCTTCCAGAGAATAGCCTTTAGCTTCACTACTTAGTATTTGTTCCAGTTCTTTAATTGCTGCGGCAAAATCTAGAAGATAGGATTGATGTTTGGTGATTTTCTCCAGCAAATTTTTAACATCATCGACTCTACTAGCATCATAATTTATAAATGGTCCGCCAATCATTTTAGGGTTTCTTAGCGCTGCTATATGAACATGCGGCGCTGATATAAACGAATGCATAATTTTTAAATGTGAATTCGTTGTATACATAGCAGAGGTTGCTGGTGATATTAAATATGACCATGCATACCACTGATTAAATAAAGGTTCTACAACTACATTTTGTTTCAGGTAAAGTTTATTGCTAGACATAATTTGAATTTCAACTCCATCATTTTGGGGGTTCAGATCCCCGACTTATTAAAGAAGTCGAGGATCTGGAATTCTGGTTAAGATTGCAAGACAAGGTTAGTCAACATAGTATTCATTTTGTTAACAGACTCGATATACTCGTTTTCTGGAACTGATTCGGCGACAATACCAGCGCCAGCATTTAAGTGGATTGAGTCACCATATTGATAAACTGAACGAATAGCGATCGCTAAGTCTGCTGCGCCATGACTATCAATCCAACCAATCCCACCAGCATAAATTCCTCTAGGCTCTTCTTCTAGAATATCAATCCAATTTAAGGCTTTGTCTTTCTCAATTCCAGAGACGGTAATCCCAGGAAACAATACCTTGAGAGCATCCCACAAAGTATGTTCTGGCTTGAGTTGACCGCCGACACGAGATGATAAATGTTGCACACACCGATATTTTTTGACTTCCATAAAATCAAAGACTTTAATGCTTTCTGGTAAGCACAGTGAAGTAATTTCATTTTGTGCTAGCCAAATCGAAAGAGAGTGTTCTTTTACTTCTTTAGCATCTGTAAATAGTTCACCACTTAAGCGAATATCTTCTGCTAAATTTTCTCCACGGGGTCGAGTTGCGGCTAGAGGATTTGTGATTACAAAACCGTCTTCACTCACTTGCATGAGAATTTCGGGACTAAAGCCAACTGCACTGACATCTCCTATCTTGAGACAGTAAGAACGTGCTGCATTATTAACTCTAGCGCTTACTACATAAGTCCCTAAAATATCCAAATTACCAGCTAATTTGACTGAACGAGAAATAATTGCTTTGTGCAACTCACCTTTTTGAATGGCTTTAATTAAAGTATTTATGCGATTTTGATAACTGTCACGATCTGCAAAATCAAGTTTTATAGATGTGGAGACATAATCTGGTAATTGCACATCAATAGATAATTTATGTTCAATTTGTGCTAGAGACTGAGTTGTTTTGATATGGATTCCGTCCTCTGTTAATCGCAATTCAGTTTCTGGAATCAAAAAGTAAAGCAATGGCTGTTCAATTGCTTTGGAATATGAGGAGTAAAAACGAGCTATGTCAAAAGCGACATAGCCATATGCTGTCCAATTGTTAATTGGTAATGTTCCAAGTAACCGCTCTACTTGTTTGAGAGGATGACTCACAGGCTCAGAGTATGACTTTCCCAGACCGTTTAATGATACAGAGTCCTTGCTAACTGCTACATGTGCAAGTTCATTGCCAGCAATTCTAATTCCATCTTTACATTCATACATCATATAACTAGTAAAAATACCAGCTTGCACAAGATTTTGTAAAACAGCGATCGCATCTCTTTTACCTGGTACAAACGCTTCCTGATATTTGATTTCTGTCTTTAACTCTGTACTCATCAATTTAACCTTCAAATAATTTATTATTGAACTGTTTAGACAGTTAAATTTTGTGTCTTAGCTAGTAATTGGCGATGGATTTTACCTGTGGATGTACGCGGTAAGTTAGCAACAAAACGAATTAATTTTGGAGCTTTAAAGTGGGGTAATTGTTGTTTAGCAAATTTACGAATACTATCTTCTAGTTGTGGAGATGGTGCTTGTCCTGGTTTGAGACTGATATAAGCCACAATTTGAGTTAATTGTTCGCTACCAACAAACTCCGGTGCGATCGCTACCTCCAACACCTGTGGATGCTGATGTAAGACATCTTCAATTTCCATAGGCGATATCCACTGACCATTGACTTTGAAGAGGTCATCTTTGCGTCCCATAAACCAGAAATAGCCTTCTTCATCCCGCAAATATTTATCTCCAGTTCGCATGGTATGGCCATAAATTACCTTCCTTGTCTCTGGAAGCCGATTCCAGTAACCCAGCATTAAGCTTTCTCCCTGCACTTGCAGATTACCAATTTCACCAGAAAGACAGGGAGAACCATTGTCATCTACTACTTGGACATCATATCCAGCGATCGCCCGACCAGAACTTCCAGGCTTACACTCTTCTATACTATTGGAGAGAAAAATGTGTAAAAACTCTGTAGTTCCTATCCCTTCACAAATTTTGTGGTTGTAAATCTCCAACCATTTCTGCCAAATACTTTTAGGCAGCTGTTCTGCTGCTGATACACACAAACGCAAAGAGGAAACATCCAAAGCACAGATTTCGTTTACAGCTAGCACAGAAGCATAGACGCTGGGTATGCCAAATAGTACTGTGGGTCGATAACGCTGAATGTCAGCGATGATATCAAAAGCATTGCTAGCATCTGATAGTACCGCGGCTGCACCAACCGCCATTGGCATGTATAGGGTATTCCCTAAGCCATAAGCAAAAGGCATCTTAGCGACTGAATAGGTAATGTCATCTGCATGTAGGCCAAGAATTGCTTTGCCATAATATTCTGCACACACCACCATGCTTTGATGGAGGTGAATTACACCCTTGGGACGACCAGTGCTACCAGAAGTGTAGAGCCAAAAAGCTGGTTCGTGAGGTGAAGTATCTGCACATGGCAAAAGTTCATCTTGTTCAGTCAGTAAGGATATGAATGACTTTTCCCCATCCACGAGCAGCAAATGACGCAACAACTGAGATGTGATTGGTGCTAGTTTCTCTTGCCATTGTTTAGTTGTGAGTAAAATCTTGGCACGAGAATCCTGTAGGATATATCGGATATCATCAACACTACTAGCCGTGTTGATTGGAACTGGCACAGCACCCAGCCAGATAGCACCCCAGAAAGCAAATACAAACTCTGGACTGTCTGGGAGTAAGATGGCTATGCGATTTTCCCGCTCTAGATTGAGATCAGACAATACCCTAGCAGTACGCTGCACAAAGCTGCTGACTTGTGCATAAGTGTATGTCTCATCTTGATAATAAAAGGCTATTTTTTCACCTCGTCGTTGTTGGAGGTTGCTCTCTATAAAGTGAGCAGCGACATTAAAGACTTGAGGCAACTTTGTAGAAATGCCATCCATCTGACGATTTTCCTTGATACTTATTAGTTGCTCAAACTGGAATCTAAAATTAGCCATTTCTGCGCCGAGATGCGCTTACGTCAAGTAGTCGAGGACATAATATAGGACTCCTATTTGATTTTTGAACTATACGTAGGGTGGGCACTGCCCACCACATCCAGGGTTTGGTGGGCAGTGCTACAGATACTTAGATTTGTTCAATAATCAAATCGGATTGCTATACCAATTGGAAAAATAATGGCTACAGATGGACAAAAACCCAAATGTAGCAGGCAGTTGCTAATCTAAAATCAAAAATGGTATGAGTAATCTTTTATCAGGTGTTAGTAGCGATCGCATCTGCGACTAAATTACAAAGTTCACCCAGTGTGATGTCATTTCGAGATAGCAGCTTGATATTGACTCCCAGTTGACGTTTCAATCTCAAGGCTATTTCTACTGTTTCCACAGAATCAATTTGCAAATTGCTTTGCAGGTAGGTTTTTTCATGAAGTAACTCTTCTGCAACCCCCAAATCAATCAATATTGCCTTGAGAGTATTCATTATGTTGGGAGTATCCATGCAGTAAAATTTCCTTAAATTCGTGTAGCAGTCACAACTGCATTCAAGTAGTTGGCGATTTTTTACTCCCTTCAGGGTTTTAGCCCAAAATTATAATTGCTTCTCAAAACCAGCCTTTTCTCACAAGATTCCAGTAGAACCTGATGGGAAAACTCTTGAATATACTTCAATGCTGCGCTGCTTTGTGAGAAATACTATGCGATCGCTAGCTAGTCAGCAAGCACATATTTTTATCGTCAACTTATTGCAAGTCTTTTTCAATACTTTGCCCAGTCTAGTGGAATCTGATTTTATTTGCAACTATATAGACTATAGATAATTCTTATCAAATAGATTTGTCTAGAGTAGACATAGCTATCTTATCAAAAAATACGTCTTAAGATAGATGCTAAATATTCTATATGTCAAATCACGCTTGAATAAGCGCGATCTCTGCAATTGTTTTGTAGTCAACGGCAGATTTTTTAGGTATTGATTCAGAGGTATTAGAGAAATATCTCATTGCAGATAGGTGTCGCTAAATGACTAGAATCACTACTTTTTCATAACTTATCAAAACTTTTTGTCACTAAAAGATGATAATAGTTTGCAATTGTTTCTTAATTTCATGTAAGATTTATTCTCAAATAAGTGACCAGTCATCCCAGTAAATTGTGGTAATTACATGTATCAGGGATGACTATTTTATCAATAGTACTTAAGGTATGGGACAGCAAATGATATTAAGGCAGTTGTTGAAAATTGGGTCAGTGACGGCTTGTTTCTGGCTGTGCATGGCAAATCTGGCAATGTCTCAGTCATTACCCAGTCAACAGCTACAAGGCAAATCTGCGCTTACTAAAGCACTACGCAATTCTAGGGCAATTAGAGAAATTCCTCTGACTAGGGCACAAATACTTGCACAGTCACCAGCCCCAGAAGTTGTATCAGTGACGGGAGTCAAAGCCAATCCTACTGACAAAGGTATGGAGTTGATTTTACAAACATCCATTGGGGAAGACTTGCAAATCACAAATCGCAGTGCTGGTAATAGCTTTATTGCTGATATTCCCAATACTCAACTGCGTTTACCTAGTGGCGAGGCATTCACATTCCGCTCTGAGAAACCAATTGCAGGTATTACTGAGATAACGGTTACTAACTTTGATGCTAGTACTATCCGAGTGACAGTGACGGGTGAAACAAGCACACCAATTGTTGAGTTGTTTGACAGTCCAGAAGAGGGTTTGATTTTTGGTGTTGCGAGTGCAGTCGCTTCTAAGCCTTCACAACAACCTGAAACGAGCAAGCCAGAGAGTGAAACTCAACCTAATCAACCATCAGCACAGGGTGATGCACCGATTGAAATAGTAGTCACAGGTGAACAAGATGGATATCGCGTACCTAACGCCACAAGTGCAACTAGAACTGATACACCATTACGTGACATTCCGGCCTCAATTCAGGTAGTTCCCCGACAGATTCTTGAAGAACAACAAATAACCCGACTAGATGAAGCACTCCGCAACGTTAGTGGTGTGACAGCAGATAATTTTGCTGGGGTTTTTACGAGATTTACTGTTCGTGGCTTCGACGGTGCGCCGATCCTCCGAGATGGTTTCCGACAATATGGCACCTTTCAAGTGATTCCAGAAACAGCAAATCTTGAAGGTATTGAAGTCCTTAAAGGCCCAGCTTCCATCTTGTATGGTGATATTGAACCAGGTGGCTTGATTAACGTGGTCAATAAAAAGCCTTTGTCTGAACCTTTTTATGCAGCAGAATTGCAAGCAGGAAGTGATGGTTTCTTTGGGCCTCGCATTGATATTTCGGGACCTCTAACCGACGATCGCAATCTACTTTATCGACTGAACGCATTGTATAGACGAGATGATGGATTTCGGGGCTATAGTCAGCCCAACGAACGATTATTTGTTGCACCAACTGCAACTTGGAAAATTAGCGATCGCACCAATCTCACTGTCGGATTGGAGTATACCGAAGACGAACGACCATTTGATGCGGGTTTAGTCGCCTTTGGGAATGGTGTCGTCAATGTTCCACGCGATCGCATCATTAACGAACCAGAGGACAGAAGCGAACAGAGCCTTTTCAATGTCGGCTACAGTCTAGAGCATCGTTTCAGCGACAAATGGAAAATCAACAACGCATTCCGATATTTCAGTCAAGATTATCTCACAGCTTTTTATTTTCCCGCTTCATTTAACCAGTCCACTGGCATTCTGCAACGCTCATTCAATACAAGAGATATCGACATTCAAACCTATAACTTCCAGACTAATATTATAGGAGAGTTTGCCACAGGTGCAGTTAATCACAAACTCATATTTGGCGTGGATTTGAATCACCAAAATCAAGATTTCTTTGGACAGTTTGCTCCTGGTTCTTCCCTAAATATTTTTAATCCAATTTACGGAGCTACTGCTAGGCCTAATTTAGCCACTTTACCAGTACTCGTTAATTTCACACAAAAATCAGACAGGCTAGGTATCTATCTACAAGATCAAATTTCACTGCTAGACAATTTAAAGCTACTGGCGGGTTTGCGCTACGACACTGTAGACCAAAAAACCATCAACAACCCAACATCTTTTAATCCTCGCAGTTCGGAAACAACCCAAAATGATGATGCTGTGACTCCACGTTTGGGGATTGTTTATCAACCCATTAAAGAACTTTCTCTTTACGCCAGCTATTCAAAATCTTTCACCCCCAATTCCGGGACTACAGTCAGTGGTAATACTCTTGAACCCGAAAGGGGACAGGGATATGAAGTAGGTGCAAAAGCCGAACTCTTTGGGGGCAAACTGTCTGCGACTTTAGCGTATTTCGATATTACCAAACAGAATGTTGCTAAAGCTGATCCTAACTTTCCTAACTTTTCGATCGCTAGCGGTGAAGAACGCAGCCAGGGTATTGAACTTGATATAGTCGGAAAAATATTACCAGGGTGGAATATCTTTGCGGCTTACGCCTATACCGATGCGGAAATTAAACAGGATACGAATAACAATCTCATTGGTAAGCGACTTTTTAACGTTCCTCAACACAACGCTAGTTTATGGACAACCTATACCATTCAAAAAGGTAGTTTGTCAGGATTAGGCTTTGGGATTGGATTTAACTATGTTAGCGATCGCCAAGGAGATCAAGCAAACACATATCAATTAGGTAGTTACTTTCTCACTAATGCTGCTCTTTTTTATCAACGAGACAACTACCGATTTGCTATCAACTTCAAAAACCTTTTCGATGTCGAATATTTTAGCGCTTCCAATTCTGGTAGTAGAACCAGTGGTATTGAACCTGGCGCACCTTTGACTATCCTTGGTTCAATTTCAGTGCAGTTTTAATTGCAAAGAAAAGCCACAGACTCTGTAACTACAGCATTGAAATCGTCTGTCAAACCTCTCGCTGATCCCAAAATCTCGTCGTCATTAGTGGTCTGTCCTATTAATTTTGATGGTCATGTGTGTTTGTAGTCAGGACTTTAGTCCTTGATTTTTAAGCACTAAAGTGCTTACTACGAACCTATCAAAACTTTTGGGACAGACCACTATTTAATCTTGACCACACTCAGCACTCTTTATTAAATGGCTAACACGATACTGTTTGATCGGCTCTAGTTGTATCGGCTTTGTTGAGTTTAATGCACTCATGACCTCACCTAGGACTTCTATTCTAGCTTCATAGATACCTGATTTACTACCATCTTTTGCTTGGAAATTAATACGTACTTCAGCCCAATTAGCTTCATGCTTGCCATCAACTTCTTCTTGTGCAACTACTTCTCCAGCTTTTAAATAATCAAACCAAGTCCATCCTAATTGCATCCAGATTTCGCGTTCAGCTATTTGCTCAAATTTAGTCAAACCCGACCATCCCCGGTAGTATTTACGCAAGTCAGAGTAAGAACCATTTTGCTGAATCAGTAAATCCAGCACTTGTGGTTCTAAATGTCCCCATAACCGTCCTTGAGGAAAGTCAGCTAGAGTTGGAGCAAACTGATGACCCCCAAAGTGACTGGTTTGCCATACTCTTAATTGTCCGTTGGCAACTGCAGCATATTTCTGACGTAATCGACGATACAAAGGTGTGCCAAACCGACCACAAGCAAGGTCAATTTGTGCATGAGTACAAACCAATATTTCACGAATATGGTTAGTTTGCTGCTGATATTGCTGGAACCTTGGTAAATCGTTAGGGTGATTGACAGATTGATTGAGGATTGCTGTAATTAAATTTATTGTTTCCCCCTCGGGAACAAGATATTCTTGTTTCTCAAATTGGGCAAACATTTGAGCAGGACGATAGTAATATATTATGCGGGTAAAATTTGGGATAGAATATTCACGATCAGGAGCAATTAACATTGGTCTGAGATTGATTCCATGCTGAAAAACTACTTGTTGGAATCCAGTCATCAGGGTCTTCAGTATTGAGTTTTGCTGAAAAAATTCTAACTTCCAAGGTTGCTTAAATTCCATAATCAGCCAGTGATCACAAGTTACGGCTGTCCCAATTGGGTCTTCTGAGTTGGCTTTGGAAACTATTGAGCAAAAACGACAATCTGTCAGGTCAATTTGTTGAGCATTTTGAGTTTGCATATTATTTATCTCAAGACAATTTTAGGAACTTTTCAGATAGTTATAGCCAGTTTCTATCTACTTCAGACTAAAAGCAAAAATGTTTTCCAGCATCAAATCTGCTTGGCAATAGTTAATATATTTATGCAGATATTTTCTTAATACTTTGAATATCAGTTGCCAGCAGTAATTTTGTCCCTAAAATCATACTGATCAGTGCGATCGCCATGCTAACTGTGAAAACTCCTTTGTATCCAATCACTCTTGCCAGTAGACCCCCGATGGCCGCAGCTATAGTACCCGCAAAGTAAACTATTGAATTTTGAAAAGTATAGTCAGATCCAGCCGTTTCTTTCCGGCTTTTATCCATCATGATTGTGGACGTAGTGATGGCTATGAGTCCACTAGTGATACTAGTAACCACTATTACTAAATAAAGAATAGGTAAACTAGTTATGTTAAACGCCGGTAGTAGAAAAGCAGCTCTAGCAACAACCCAGAATGAGCCAAACAACAAAAGACTACGCTTTCGCCCTAAAGAATTAATAAAAACACCTGCTAACAAACCACCAATCATTGTAGTGCATATACTCACAATTCCTAGTAACCACCCTATCTCCTCTAAAGACAAGCCAATATCTACTAACAGAGGACGAAACATAATAAGTGCCATAGCATTGCTTGCTATATAAAGGAATAAAAATAGCAACCAATACCACATCCCAGGAAGATTGCAAAAGTTGACAAATGTTTTGAAGTAGGAAATAGGAAATAAAAGCATATTTCCTGCTTCAATTAATGGTTTTTCATTGTAACTTGCGGCTTGTTTATTTGTGATATTTACTGCTCTATCTTCTATGATTTTTTCTTGGTATAAAAATATGGGAATCATTGCTAAAACCACAATCAATGCTATAGTCAGTAGGATATTCCTCCATCCCCACCTACTTAGCAGAATTAGAAATCCTCCACCTGCAAGAATACCTCCCAAAGCATTCCCTAGCCCTTGTATGGCATTACCTAAACCTCGCTCTTGTGGTTCTAATAGACTAATCGCCAGAGCATCTGTTGCAATGTCTTGACTAGCTCCAGCAAAAAATAATAGCCCCATACAAATGAGCAAGCTAGTTAAGTTTTTTTGGATATCCAAAAAAGCACAAATAACTGTAATCCCCACAATCAAAAACTGAAAGCAGATAATCCAGAATCGATAATGTCCCCAACGAGTAAAGCCATAACGATCAATCACAGGTGACCAAAGAAATTTCAGCGCCATTGGCAGACTTACAACAGGAAGCAAACCAATAACCTCTAAAGAAAGACCTTGCTGACGCAGTAAAACAGGTAGAGATTGAGAGAGAAAAAATGCGGGCATGTACTGTGATACATATAAGCTGCCGATTAAAGTGAATTTCTTGAGGTTCTTGGTAGTCATTACTGAAACAGAGTGCTAGCGTACTTGAATCAAATTATTTGGTCGGTAAAAGTTGCTCTAAATTTAATTTTTCCTTTTAACTCTATTAGGCTGCAACTGGGTGCATCCCAAGTTTTATAAACAGCCCACAGGCGTCTAGCCTGTGGCCATAAATACGAAGTCTGCGTCCGCAGGTTTTGCTTATGTAGCAATACCTTAGAAGGGTATTGATTAAAAAAGTGGGATACTTCCAGCGCGACTAATCATCACACCCTTTGCTATTCCTGTACAATCAGAAGTTTGTAATAAAAAAGCAAATGTTTTTCGAGCAATAACAGGTTATTGCTAAGAATTTTCTATTCTCTCTACAAGATTGTTGGTGAAGATTTTAAGTCGGGTTTCCCGTCATTGTCGGCAGTATTTCAGGCTTTATTAAGTCGAGTGGAAGCACTATATTTAATCCTTGTGTCTTGACTTCTGGGATTTAGGTCTCAAATTTTGGTGATTAGTTTAGCTAATTGCTGATAGTTGCGATGCTGTATAAACGCCAATAGTGGCGATTTAGCAAGACAATTTTGCTAGCTTATTGAGACTAGTTTTTATTTGCTACAGCTTAACATAGCGAAAATCAATAGTCTTGGCAATAGTATTATTGATAATAATTATTATCAATAATTACGGATCTATCAGTTAACTTGATACTAAAATATATATTACTTTTGATAGATGACAAATATTTTCTGTTAGGCATGAATAAACCAAACCAAGTAATTGAGTATAATTACTTATGGCTATGCCCCAACCTTCATAAGTGTATAGTTTTATCACCAGGAGCGATCGCTTCGCATAAAGGAATAGTCCCCCCACCAACTACCAAAACCACACCGAGCCTTGGTCAAAAATCAAACAGGAGTCCCATATATGTCATTAGATTGAGGGACTAGTACCGCAAGGCGGAAGTCAAAAGTCAAAAGTCAAAAGTCAAAAGTAATATGGAGTAAGCTTTTTAGCGATTGAGAATGGTCTGCTTATTTCCGCCGCACTGTACTAGTTGCTGAAATTTATTAACTATTATTAATAATTGCCTATGAAACTGGGCTAATGTTTAGTACAGCTTTTGTCATATCAGATTGTATCGCAATACGGTTCAGTTAAAGGCTATTGGTGTAGATGATTGGTCTTTCAAAACGCGATAAATCGCCGTCTCGACATCAGGGTTTTGTGGCTCAACTGAACCGTATGGCTCTATTGGCACGATCGCTGAAGACAAACTGGGCACCCTTGAGTTGATTGTTTCCGCAGCCGTTTCCAGCATATACGTTTGCTCTCTAAGAGTTCGGGTCAGCAACTCAGTCAGAAACTCGTCATCTTCTATCGGTAAAATTTTCACACCGACTTCTACAGTCCTATCCATTACTAAACAGGATTTGGTCATTATCTTCAGGATTGATTACAATAATTGAAAATTAATGTATTAAAATTTACGCAATACTTACGTAAGGCAGCTTTGTAAATAAGTTCGCAAGCAACTCGGGAACTTTTATATGTTCCTACTTCTTGCTGCTAGCCCTAAACAAAAACTTCCCTTCAATTTGACCATATCTTTAGATTTGTCCGGATTTGCGGCTACTGTTATGCTTCTATACGATAAACTTTTAGCTTATAGTGGAAAAACATTAATTATCTCGAATGTCAAATCCCAGATGAATTGATTAAAATATCTTTGTATACAATAGGAAAAGTTTGTCAAGTTTCATAGGGCTGAAATCTCAGCAGTGCGCTAACGTGTGAATAAGGCTATATCAGTTAAATCTCAATTCAACTGTGATCTGGCTGGTTTTTGCACAACCTCACCTCCTGAGTTGAGGTAACTAGCATCTACAACTAAGGTAGAGATTATCAAAGCAAGCACCACCATACTTGCTGTATCTACCTGGCGATAAAGGTCACTATTCTCGAAAGACTGAGTCATTTATAAAGGAAATGTAAAAATGCGTGCCCTAATGCTTACTACCTGAGTTAACATGAAATGCACTATTCCTCAGTGATTAGTGTCGTGTATCATACTTAAAATCATTGATGGGACAGTTTACCTTTCTTTTAATGTAATGAGAATGCCACTGGAATTCTAAAAAGTTTTCAAAAAGATTTGAGGACATAAGTACCGTTTTTAATGTCTTTTTGATAATAGTGGCTTTACCTTACTGAATGACTTGATGATTAACACACAAAAAGAGTGCAATTTCTGTGAAACAGGCTACAATCGGAACAGTCTTTATAAGGAAATCTGCCGACAGTCACATTCGTTGGTCTGTAGTAGTCGATTTTTTTAGCAAGAAATGTATTCTTTTTGACCAGCCAGTTGCAGGTTGTTTGCGAGAACAACACTTATAGCTTTTACTAAGGTGGGCGAATCAGCCTCATTGGTGATTTTCACACTTAGTAATGAACTCCTACAAAGGAGAGACAAAACTTCCGAAAATATTCTAGGCACTTTAGCCAAAAGCATTATTTTCGGTCTTGAACTAGCTCGTTTATTAAGAGCAGTAAACACATCTTGAGTAATTGATTCTGCAAGGAGCATGAGGAACGCGGCATGAACCAGGCTAACAACGTACTCGAAAGCATTTATCAGCCTGACCTAGAAATGATAAATCAGCCTGAGATCGAGTTAGAAGAACTCTTAATTGACGACGAAGAGGACTTGCTGATCACGGATGATGGCGAAATTGATGAGTTTTTAGAGCCTCAGTCTGATGAGGACGACGCAAAGTCTGGAAAAGCCGCTAAATCGCGTCGTCGGACACAAAGCAAGAAAAAGCACTATACCGAAGATTCGATTCGTCTTTACTTGCAAGAAATTGGCCGAATTCGCCTGTTGCGGGCAGACGAAGAAATTGAATTGGCGCGGAAAATCGCTGATTTGTTGGAATTAGAAAGGGTGCGGGAAAAACTTTCAGAACAGTTAGATCGTGACCCTAAGGATAGTGAATGGGCAGAAGCCGTACAACTACCATTACCAGCCTTTCGTTACCGCCTGCATGTTGGTCGCAGGGCGAAAGATAAGATGGTGCAATCTAACCTCCGCCTTGTGGTTTCAATTGCCAAGAAGTACATGAATCGGGGCTTGTCATTTCAAGATTTAATTCAAGAAGGTAGCCTTGGTTTGATTCGCGCTGCAGAAAAGTTTGACCACGAAAAAGGTTATAAGTTTTCTACATACGCCACATGGTGGATTCGTCAAGCAATTACCAGGGCTATAGCTGACCAATCTCGCACTATCCGTCTTCCTGTTCACCTATACGAAACCATCTCACGCATCAAGAAAACCACTAAGTTGCTTTCTCAAGAAATGGGTCGCAAACCTACTGAAGAAGAAATTGCTACCCGCATGGAAATGACCATTGAGAAGCTGCGGTTTATTGCTAAATCTGCCCAGTTACCTATTTCATTAGAAACACCTATTGGGAAAGAAGAAGACTCCCGATTGGGTGATTTTATTGAATCCGACGGTGAAACGCCAGAAGACCAAGTTTCCAAAAATCTTCTACGTGAAGATTTGGAAAAAGTCCTCGATAGTCTCAGCCCTCGTGAAAGAGATGTTCTCAGACTCCGCTACGGTTTAGATGACGGACGAATGAAAACTCTTGAGGAAATTGGACAAATTTTCAATGTCACCCGCGAACGGATTCGTCAAATCGAGGCGAAGGCACTCCGCAAACTACGCCACCCGAATCGCAACAGTGTTCTCAAGGAATATATTCGGTAGACATTAGTCATCTGTCATTTGTCATGCACTTTAGACAAATGACAAAAAATAAAATACCTGGGGTGAATCAGCACTCCCAGGTTTTTTTATTTGTAATCAATTTTGTATCTTAGAGTTTATAGAATGCCCCAAAAGTGTAGAAAACCTTGACCAGATAACACTTCAACTAAAGCGGCTGCTAAAAAGCCGATCATTGCCAAGCGGCCGTTCCAAACTTCTGCTTGTGGGGTAAAGCCCCAGCGCCAAGCGTTACGATTTTCAACTACGGGGGCGGCGATTCTTGTTGTGTCTGTCATGATTGGCACTCCAAAAAAGATTTACGAAGAATTATTGCGTCTATGTGAACTAATATAACAATTTTTTTGAAGAATACACCGTTTATTTATATTTTTATTTCTAATACTTGACAGATAGTCAGCACAGCTTGATAAAACATCTATCTATAAGTATAAATACTATTGGTCAAAGATACTTGTATACAACCTGTTTCTTCAGCAACGATTGAATTTATTAAGAATAATTATCAATTATTTTATCTCAAAAGTAGCAGCATTTAACCAAAATACAGCTAAATTTAAGGCTGTCTAGCGTATATTTATATTTACTTCTTGCTAAAGTTTAGTATTTGATACATCCAGATAAATACAATTTCTCTACCAACAATACGTTATTACCCTCCATGATCTAGTTGGAAGGCGATGCCTACAGCGGTAAACTACGCACTTGCTCAAATTCTCAAAATCACCGTGATAATCAGCGCACTGGGGCGACAGTCATGATTTTTTCATCGCGGTTGAGTTGTAGGATACTTTCACCTTTGCTATCTCTATTCAACAAAGGCACTGTTTCCACAGGTATCCGCACTACCCGTTCTTTATTCGTGACTAGCGCCACTTCAGCAGAGGCGTTGGCGTAGCCCGCCGAAGGCATCGCTATAACCATAGCCGCTAAATTATCGGTTTTGCTGGTAAATTTCAGCGCTTGCGTACCTAAATCCCCCCGATTAGCACCCCTTAAACTACTTGCTGGTATCCGCTTGGCATAACCTTCTTGAGTCACTAGCAATAACTGGTCATCTTTACTGACAGTTACACAGCCAACCATTTGCTCATATTTTCGCAGGCGTAATGCTTGTAATCCCATCGCTGTCCGACCCATCGCCGGCAGATCCTGATCATTGGCGGGAAACCTTAACAGCCGACCGCCAGAACTCGCGACGATCAGATGTTCACCAATATTAGTCAACTGGGTAAACAATAATTCATCGTCGTCTTTAAGCTTCACAATTGTGACCCCGCGACGAGTTAAGTTAGTAAATTCTTCTAAAGACAAACGCTTAATTCGTCCCTGTTTGGTCAGGAGAATCATCTGCGTGGTTGGAGAATTATCTGGTAGCAAAAAGCGGCTAACAACAGCTTCTTGGGCTACTTGAGCCGTATTAGTGAGCATAGTAATCAACGGTGTGCGCCGTGGAGAACGTCCAGTTGCTGCGGGAATATCTCCTACTTTCACCGGGTAAACCTTACCACCACTTGTCAGTATCAACAAATCTTTCTCAGTATCAGTCAACTCGGTTTGGATGAGGAAGTCATGATCTGGCAGACCGTTATCAGCTTTCGGCTTTTTGGCGTTTGGCAAACTACGGCGAACATACCCGCGCTGCGTAAACTCTAGAACTGTTTCTTCTGGAGGCTCAGAGGATTTTAGATTGGAAATTTGGGATTGGGAATTATCTTCATCTGACTCTTTTTGTAAACGTCCCGTGGAATATTCTTGTTTTCTGGTTTCAGTACTACTGGGGGCTAGTTTGGTACGACGGGAATCGTTGTACTTGCGCTTGAGCGATCGCAAGTCTTTTTTCAGTGCTTTCAGTAATTCTTTCCTGTCACTCAGTAATCTGCGTAACAAAGTAATTTGCTCTGTGAGTTGCTCAAACTCCTGCTGTAAATTCTGCAGTTCTAGACCAGTTAGCCGTCGCAATGGCATAGCCAAAATAGCATCTGCTTGCACCTCACTTAATTCTAGTCGGCTACAGAGGGTAATTTTTGCTGTACTACCGTCGGGAGATTGGCGCAAAATTTCAATGACTTCATCAACGTTAGACAAGGCTGAGAGTAAGCCTTCTACCAAATGCAGGCGATTTTCTGCTTTACCCAACTCGTAACCGTAACGGCGGTTGAGGGTATGTTCTCGGAAGTGCAAAAACTCCTGCAATAGCTGACGCAAGCTTAACTGGCGGGGCTGTCCATCTACCAAAGCCAAGAGAATTGCCCCAAAGTTAGTTTGTAAAGCGGTTTGGTGATACAGATGCTGGAGTACTTCTTGGGGGTTGGTATCACGTTTGAGTTCAATTACCACCCGCATCCCTTCGCGATCGCTTTCATCTCGCAAGTCAGAAATCCCTTGCAGCTTACTTTGATTCACCAAGTCTGCTACTTTTTCAATCCAGCCTGCCTTATTCACCTGATAAGGTAATTCTGTGATAATAATTGCTGTCCGTCGCTTGCTTCCCCTAGCAGCAGGAATTTCCTCTAGGGTGGCGACTCCCCGCAGCACAATACTACCCTTACCTGTGGTGTATGCTTCCCGAATTCCAGAATCACCGACAATTTCGCCACCAGTGGGAAAGTCTGGCCCCGGAATTAGCTCAAATAATTTTTCATCTGTCAAATCTGGTTGGTCAATTAAAGCAATCAAGCCATCGACCAATTCCCCTAAATTGTGAGGCGGGATATTCGTCGCCATGCCCACGGCGATACCAGAACAGCCATTGAGCAACAAAAATGGCAATTGCGCCGGGAGTACTGTTGGTTCTTGTTGGGAATTATCGAAGTTACCGATAAATTCCACGGTTTCTTCACCGATTTCTGTCAGCATTCCCTCATGACCAATCGCTGCCAGGCGTGTTTCTGTGTAGCGCATCGCCGCTGGCGGATCATTATCAACGCTACCAAAGTTACCATGCCCTGCTAACAAGGGATAGCGGCTAGAAAAGTCCTGTACCAGTCTGACTAAAGCGTCATAAACCGATTGGTCGCCATGAGGATGATATTTACCCAGCACGTCTCCCACTACACGGGCACACTTGCGATAGGGTCTATCGGGCGTTAAACCTAGTTCGTGCATGGCATACAAAATGCGCCGATGCACTGGTTTTAAGCCATCACGCGCGTCTGGCAATGCCCGCCCGACAATCACACTCATGGCATATTCTAGATAAGACCGTTGCATCTCGGTGTGCAGAGCGGTTGTGATTACCTCTCCCGTTGAGAGAAGGTTTAACTGTTTTGCCATGAGTTTTTTCCCTGAAATTTAACTACACAAAAGTCGCTGGAAATTAACACTGCAGCAACCACAGCATAACGGATGAAAAGCGATTCCTAACCAAATCTTGTTAGTCATAGGATAAAAAGCAGTAGTATCATCCATGATGACGCGGACATACATTGAAGATTAAAAAGGAGGCAGACAACTGTTTTACTCAGCTTGTCACCTCCCTCACCCCTATAAGTCAAACTCTCATGAAAACTGTTTTAATTGTCGAAGATGATCTGATTAATGCTCGCGTTTTTTCCAAGATTTTAACCAAGCGCGGTGGCTTAGATGTGAAACATACTGAAAATGTCGAAGAAGTAATAAAAATTGCTCAAGCAGGAGAAGCAGACTTAATTTTAATGGATGTTTCTCTGTCGCGGAGTGTTTATCAAGGTAAATCTGTTGATGGGATCAAAATTACACAAATGCTAAAATCTGACCCGCAAACAGCGAACTTACCTGTGATTCTCGTTACCGCCCACGCGATGGAAGGCGATCGCGAGAATTTTCTCAAGCAAAGTGGTGCTAATGGATATATATCAAAACCTGTTGTTGATCATCAACAGTTTGTTGACCAAATTATGGCACTGATACCCAAAGAAGAAAACTGAAGTATGAAGTATGAAGTTTGAAGCCAAATCTGATTTCATACTTCATACTTTATCCCCTAGTTGGCTAGCTGGACTGAAATTGCTTGCCCGTAAATGTTTTGGGCGACTACTCCGATTTGATAGTATATATGTACTACGAAATAGTGGTATTCCGCAAGTACTAATTGGGAATTGGGGAATAATGACTGTTAACGGTTAACAGTCAACTCCCAACTCCTGGCTCTATTGAGTAGGTTGTTGTCTCGCACCTGATGAGTTTTCTTTTGGTTGTAGAGCTGCTTGAATACGGGGTATTTCTAAGAATTTTTTCGTATCCGCCAGCAAGCGTCCACCCCAAAGATTTTCTTTGAGAAAATTTAAATCGCCATAGCGCTGATCAATACGGAGTGCGGCTTCTCCCATTGCTAAACCTTGTTGGCGATCGCCTTTGGTGTACAATGCGACTGCCAATGCTAACAAAGGTTCTGCCGCTTGTTTATCCAGTGTCACAGCAGTTTGCCACTGCTTGATGGCTCCGGTGATATCACCCTGCTCGTAACTGATTAAGCCAATGTTGTTAATCGCTGGCCAAAACTTTTTATCTTGCGAGACAGCTTTATTGTATTGGGCGATCGCATCTGGCAATTTACCCAGCATATAATAAGCATTTCCCAAATCAAACAGCCCTTCTGGGTCATTGGGTTTTAATTTTAAACCGGCTTGATAATTAGCGATCGCCACCTGGTATTTTTTTTGCTGAAAATTAGCCGAACCCAAAGCAAATAGAACGTCCGCATTTTTAGGATTGAGCGATTGTGCTTTTGTCAGAGCGGTAATCGCCCCGTCAAAATCTTTCGTTTGCAAATGCAAACCACCCAACAAAAACCAGACTTTATCATTTTTGGGAGCTAATTGACTAGCCAACCTAGCTCTTGGCAAAGCCAACTCAAACTGCTGAAATTGACCTAGTTGAGCCGCCTCTTGCGCCAAGCTCAACCCTTGTTTCTCCAACTTTGCTGCATCAAGTTGCAGTGTATGGGGTATCAGAGCTTGTGCTTGAGCTGCTCTTGGCATGCTCCACAAACTACAGATAACGAGAAATGAAATTAATCGAACATGTTTAGGCACTCTACCGCCTCTTGCCCACAAATCAAGGAATCTTTCAGCTAGCTTAAACGATCTCTGCTCTAGACGAAAGGCATATTTTATCATCGTTAGTGCTTGCAATTTCAATTACCTTAACTTAATTCACCTCTTGACATTCCCATCAGTAAGGAATAAATTAATAAGTATGTACTCACTTACACATGGCTCGTAGACCCAAAATTACCAACCAGCAAATCTTAGATGCAGCACGTCAAGTCTTTCTCCAAAAAGGCTTTGGCGGCTCAACTCTAGAAATTGCTCAACGAGCTGGTATTTCTGAAGCATCAATTTTCAAGCGCTTTGCCACAAAAGAAGAGTTATTCTTTGCGGCAATGGGAATTCCAGATCAACCCTTATGGATTAAAGAACTGGATTCTCTTTCTGGCAAAGGGGATATCAAACAAAATCTCATTCAAGTCTGCTGCCAGATTTTGGAATTCTATCGTGAGATCATGCCATTATTAATGATGCTACGTTCACGAGGGAATGTTCTCCCAGAAATAGTCCCCAAATCAGAGCCGAAACCTATCCAGGATCTCAAAATCCTGACTGGTTTTTTGGAGTATGAAATTAAACTAGGGCGGCTGCGTCCTTGTGAACCTAAAACAGTTGCTCACATCCTACTAGGCTCGCTGATGAACTATGTTTTCTTAGAGCAGATGTTACCTCCAGTTACGATGCTCACATCGGAATCAGTCGCGACAACTAGTGGGTCATCAGGCTTATCCATAGACGAGTCAACCTTTATCCAAAGTCTTGTGGAAATTATCTGGCAGGGAATTGCACCAATTCACCTAACTCCGTAACTCAGTGCAAGCAGGCAGAACGTAGAAGGAATATTAATGTGCAAACTATAATCACAACAGCTGATTGCACTCGACTGAAAACTGCTGTGGTTATTTTTGCTGTGCTGTACTAGCTGTATATTTTTTTTGCTCATTAATTAAGTTAGTACTTACATATTAATTTATCAGGAGTTAATTGCATGTTTTTTAGTCGTAGTGTGCTTTTAGGAATTCTCTTATTATCTTTTGGTAGTGCAGTTGCTTTGGCGGCTCCAAGTTTTCTGTTTCATCCATCAATTGCTCAAATTCCCGCTCAAAAACCCCGTGCTGAACTTGGTCAGGTAGAGCTAATTCAGGCTCTTAATCTGACACCAGAACAACATCGAGCAATTGAAGCCAATTTCAATCACAACAAAGAGCAAATGCAGCGAAAACAACAAGCACTGCAACAAGCAACAGAGGAATTACGTACACTAATAGAGGGAACAGCAATAACAAATCAAATCCGCGAGAAACATAGAGAAATTCAAGAGCTGCACTTTTCACTGGAGAATATGGGTTTTGAAAGTATGTTAGCAATTCGAGAAGTACTGACTTTGGAGCAGCGCCAGAAGTTTTCTGAATTGATCCAAAAGCAGATGCGAAGTTTTCCTGATCAATCTCAAGAGCCAAATAATGGGAATCACTTACAGCAGCAGGTGGAAATTCTTAGTGTGTCCTCTACTCAGTTACCACAACGCTAATATTTATAGCTCAGATAATTTAATAATGATTTAAAAGCGATCGCCTGACATAATCATCAAAATTTGAGCTTTTATCTCAGCAAAACTGGTGACTTTGGTCATATATGAGTTGCGAGTTATTAATGACTTTGGTCATGTATGAAGTGAGCGCTTTTTGTTCGATAATTACTAGCATGAATTTATACGATTATGGGAACTAAGTTATACTTGTAACCATAAAAAAGGAATTCGGTAGCCGTTCTTTCTACACCGGAAGTAGACATGACAAGCAATACATCAAACCCTGTAGATTCATCGGCGTTGGTTGCAGAAGCCAAGAAAAAAAAAGGTAGGAATCGTTGGCTATCTTGGCTACTTGCCCTAGCCCTGTTGGGTGGAATTGGCTACGTAATTTATTATCAAGTAGCTGTGGTTTCCCGGCAGGAAGCAAGACGCCGAGTTTTAACACAGCCTGTAGAAAGGCAGAATTTAGCGATCGCAGTTTCTGCAAATGGTACGGTAAAACCCGAGAGGTCAATCAACCTCAGTCCTAAAAATTCCGGTATCCTCAAAAGACTGCTGGTTAAAGAAGGCGACACCGTTAAAGAAGGGCAGATTGTCGCTAACATGGATGATTCCAACCTGCGGGGACAACTCATTTCTGCTCAAGGCTCTTTAGCACAAGCACAAGCAAACTTGCAAAAAGCGATCGCTGGTAATCGCCCTCAAGATATTGGTCAAGCACAAGCACAACTCGATGAAGCCGAGGCGAATTTGCAAAAAGCGATCGCTGGTAATCGTCCCCAAGATATTGGCCAAGCACAAGCACAGTTACAAAACACTCAAGCCGCTCTCAATAAAGCAGAAGATAATTTCCGTCGCAATCAAGACCTATACAACACTGGCGTGATTTCCCTTCAGACTTTAAATCAAAGCCGTGCAGATCGTGATGCCGCCCAAGCTACAGTGAATGTGTCAAAACAAGCACTGGGGTTGCAAAAAGCCGGTTCACGCCCAGAAGACATCGAGCAAGCACGGGCTGTGGTGAAACAGAGACAGCAAGCCTTAGCACTCCTGAAAGCAGGATCGCGCCAAGAAGATATAGAGGTAGCCCGCGCCCAGGTGACATCAGCTCGTGGTACGTTACAAAACACCCTCGCCCAAATCAACGACACGGTAATTCGCGCCCCTTTTGATGGCGTGGTGACGAAGAAATACGCCGATCCAGGCGCTTTCGTGACCCCCACAACTGCCAGTAGTGACGTATCTTCTGCTACTTCGTCTTCAATTTTGTCCCTAGCTTCTACCAATGAAGTTGTGGCAAATTTAGCGGAAACAAATATTTCTAAAATCAAGCTTGGTCAAAAAGTCACAATTCAGGCAGATGCCTATCCAGGCAAAACCTTTGAAGGCAAAGTCAAGCAAATCGCCGCCCAATCTGTAGTTTCACAGAACGTTACCAGTTTTGAAGTGAGATTAACACTCACAGACCCAGAAAGGTTGCTGCGGTCTGGGATGAATGTGACAGCAGATTTCCAGGTAGGCCAATTAGAAAATGTTTTAGTAGTGCCGACAGCTTCCGTAGTGCGTCGAGAAAATGCTACAGGCGTGTATGTCCCCGGTAATAATAACAGACCGAGGTTTATTCCTATTGAGACTGGCGTAACTGTAAATAATTTTACCGAGGTTAAATCGGGATTGACAGGAACCGAGAGGGTATTGCTGAGTTTCCCACCAGGGTCAAGACCGCAATCAACACCTCGGGGTGGAGTGTTTCCTGGTCTAGGAGGAGGTGGCGGTGGCGGCGGTGGTCGTTCTGGAGGCGGTCGTTCTGGAGGCGGTGGTTCTCCTTAAATTTAGTTTTTAATATAACAATTATGTTTAAGGTGTTTAAGGGTTTTTATAGAGCTAAGAATACCCGTACAGTCCCACTGCTAGAAATTTTGTTAATGGCGGCGGAAACGTTGTGGAGTAACAAATTACGCACAGGACTAACGATGCTGGGTGTGATTATTGGGATTTCCTCAGTGATTGCGATTACTTCTGTAGGACAGGGAGTGCAAAAGGGAGTTGAGCAACAGATACAAGCCTTGGGTACGGATGTGATCCAAATCTTAGCGGGTGCAGCCAGAAGTGGAAATGTGCGACAGGGAGTAGGTTCGAGTAGTACTTTGACGTGGGAAGATGCGAAAGCGATCGCTAAACAAGCACCATCTGCTCAACTTGTTTCTGCCTACCTACAACGCAATGCACAAGTTGTGTATGAAGGACAAAACACATCAACAACCATTTACGGTACAGATTTAAACTACCCAGAAGTGAGAAATACTCACCCCCAACAGGGGAGATTTTTTACTCAAGAAGAACTAGATACGGCTGTACAAATGGCTATTCTTGGGCCGACAGTCCAGAAAACACTCTTTGAGGCGGGTGCAAATGTCATAGGTCAAAAAATTCGGATTCAGGGGGAAGCTTATGAGGTGATTGGGGTGATGGAACCTAAAGGCGCTCAAGGGCCGATGGATCGAGACGACCAAGTTTTTATCCCTCTGACAACCATGTCGAAAAGACTAGTTGGTAACAATGCGCTGACAGGGGTTTCTGTAAGCGGGATTTTAGTTAAAGGCGCAAATCAGGAACAATTAGAGGCGGCTCAATTTCAAGTCACCAATGTCTTACGCCTACGTCACAACATTTATCCGCCACAAGCCGATGATTTCCGATTGACTAACCAAGCTGATATTGTTAGCACCTTCACTAATGTCGTGGGTTTATTTACGATCATGGTGGTAGCGATCGCCGGTATTTCGTTAGTTGTTGGCGGGATTGGGATTGCCAATATTATGCTAGTTTCTGTTGTGGAACGGACAAGAGAAATCGGGATTCGTAAAGCAGTAGGCGCTACTAACTCAGCCATTCTCAATCAATTTTTAGCCGAAGCGATCGTGATTTCTATCGTTGGTGGCTGTATTGGACTCTTAAGTGGTATTGTGATTGCTTTTGCATCTGCAACTATTTTTAAATTTCCTTTTGTAATTTCTTTTTTATCAATTATTGCTGGATTTGCACTTTCCTTGAGTGTTGGCTTAGTGGCTGGGGTGATTCCTGCACGGAATGCTGCCAAATTAGATCCAATTACTGCTCTACGTAGCGACTAAGCTGAGTGCTGAGTGCTGAGTGCTGAGTTTTGAGAGTAGATGTCGAAATTATAAGTGTGAGTGGTCAGTAGAATGAGTAAAGTTGAACGATTTGAGGATTTGATTGCTTGGCAAAAAGCGAGAATTCTTACTAAAGATATTTATCACGTAACTCAGCAGGGTAATTTTTCTAGAGACTTTGGGTTGTCAGGACAAATACAAAGAGCCGCCGTTTCTATTATGTCTAACATTGCAGAAGGTTTTGAAAGAACTCATTTAGGAGAATTTCATCAGTTTCTTTCTATAGCCAAATCGTCTTGTGCAGAACTACGTTCTCAACTCTATGTAGCTCTGGATGTCAGCTACCTCGATCAAGTCAAATTCAACCAACTTCTTAATCAAACAGAAGAAGTTGCCAGAATTATTGGTGGTCTTCGGATCTCCGTGGAAAGACAAAAACACCAAAAAACTCATTACAAAAATAGTGCTGAGTCACGAGTAACGAGTATTGAGTGACAAGTAAAATCAATTGCACTCAGCACTACTGAAACACAACTCATCACCAAGTACTAAATAAACTCTCAAAACTCAGGACTAAGAACTCAGGACTCAGCACTACTAAAATGCCTACAATGATCTGGATGGAATCTATTACCAAAACCTACCACTTAGGAGAAGTTGATGTTCCCATACTCAAGGGAATTCAACTTTCTATTGAGGAAGGGGAGTATGTTTCTATTATGGGAGCATCAGGTTCTGGTAAATCTACACTGATGAATATTGTGGGATGCTTAGATCGTCCCACTAGTGGACAATATGTTTTGGAAGGCAGAAACCTGACGACTTTTGATGATGACGAATTAGCGTATATTCGTAACCAAAGGATAGGTTTTGTTTTTCAACAATTTAATCTGTTGGCGAGGGCGACAGCATTAGAAAATGTCATGTTACCGATGGTTTATGCCAATTTGCCCAAGCCAAAACGCCGTCAAAGAGCTTTAGAAGCTTTGGAACGAGTAGGATTAAAAGAGCGCGTTGGCAATCGTCCCAGTCAACTTTCTGGTGGACAACAACAACGGGTAGCGATCGCTCGCGCTTTGGTCAATCGACCTGCATTAGTTTTAGCAGACGAACCAACAGGAGCTTTAGACACCGAAACTTCTCATGAAGTAATGAGTTTACTGACAGAACTAAATCAGCAAGGTATCACAATTGTGATTGTTACTCATGAGCCGGATATTGCTGCTCAAACTAATAGAATTATCCGAGTTCAGGATGGTTTGATTGTCGGTTGATTCATTTATTTAATAGTTATCAGTTAGCAGTTATCAATATTCAAGATGAATTCGATTTTTTTATTTGTGCATTCTTCCACTGTGGCGATCGCAGCAGCTATTCTCATCACAACCTTAAGTGATATTGCAGGCGCTGTAACTCCAACCGAAACGCAGCAATTACCAACTAATTCTGTACAAGCTAATGACCTTAACCCTAACCCCAATCCTTTACTATTTCCCACCAAGCCAGAAGAGGTGAAAATTCAAGGAACTGTATCAATTAGTTTGGCACAGGCTCTAGAACTAGCACAACGCAACAATCGGGATTTACAGGTAGCAAGATTAGAACTAGAACGCTCTCAAAATGCGCTGCGCGAGTCTCAGGCGGCTTTATTTCCTACCCTTGGTCTAAGTAGTGGAGCAACTAACAGTGGTAATGGTTTTACTACCAGTCGCTCTCCAGCTACTACCTCTTTTAATGGTCAAGCGCAACTGACATATAACCTCTACACATCAGGAAACCGAGACGCTACCATCCGAGCAGCGGAAGAACAAGTGCGTGTGGATGAATTCGATGTTGAAAGTCAGGCACTGACAATTAGCTTGAATACCACTACTCAATATTATGATTTGCAACAAGCAGATGAGCAAGTAAGAATTAACCAGTCGGCGGTGGAGAATTCCCAAGCTAGTTTGCGGGATGCTCAAATTCGACTCCAAGCTGGAGTAGGTACACAATTTGATGTTTTGCAAGCTCAGGTGACATTAGCAAATTCTCAACAAGATTTGACTAATTCGCGCTCACAGCAGCGAATCGCACGGCGTCAGTTTGCCGCTTTGTTAAGTTTGCCACAGTCGGTAGATATCAGTGCCGCAGACCCTGTAAAGTTAGCTGGTCTTTGGCAACCAACTTTAGAAGAAACTATCATCCAAGCTTTTCAAAACCGTCCCGAACTACCACAGCAGTTGGCGCAACGCAATATTAGTGAGCAACAGCGACGTAAAGCACTTTCGGCCTTAGGACCGCAAATTAGTTTGACTGGTAGCTATAGCCTACTAGATCGGTATAGGGATGGTGTTGGCGTTGCTGATGGTTATTCGGTGGGAGTGCAAGCAACTTTAAATTTATTTGATGGCGGAGTCGCAAGAGCGCAAGCAGCACAGTCAAAAGCTAATATTGCGATCGCTGAAACGCAATTTGCTAGTCAGCGTGACCAAATTCGCTTTGATGTAGAACAATACTACTCTCAATTGCAATCTAATCTGGATAATGTGCAGACTTCTACAGTGGCTTTAGAACAAGCTAGGGAGACTCTGCGTTTAGCAAGGATTAGAGTCCAGGCTGGCGTCGGTACTCAAACAGATGTGATTTCCGCTCAAAACGATCTCACAAGAGCTGAAGGTAATCGAGTGACTGCGATTTTGGATTACAACCGCGCTTTGGCTAATTTACAACGATCTGCCATTTCCAGGACTGCACGCTAGTGGTTTGTCAGGGTTGAAATGAGGGACTGTAGTGTGAGCGTCTCGCTCACGCGGGCTTTTCGGCCCGCACTACCAAAAACCCCTCAAAACAAAATTGACAAACCACTAGTTGAAAAAGTCGATAATGCAATTCTGGAGAATGTGCAGACTTCCACTGTGGCTTTAGAGCAAGCTTCAGAATATCCCCGGGTTCTAAAGTCACCCACTCAGGTGAAGGCATATAGAAGTATTAGCGGCTAATATGGAGAAAGATTAAGCAATTATTAAATTAATTGTTAACTTCCTGGTTATTTCCTTGAGTAAGATTTGATCCCAAAGTTTTAGAAACCATAAATTCCTCTACTCGTCCATTTACCCACAGCTATTCTGGCAAAGCAATCTTCATTGGCTGCTATTATGACTACCTATATAGAAATTCCCTTTATTGGCAAGAAACTTAAGTATCCATTACGTTGGCTGATGGGGTTGATAGCTGTGAGTGCCTTAGTTATTGGGACAACAACTACCCAGAACCTGCTGAATCAGGGGAAAAGCAAAGAAGATATTACCAATCTAACTGTCCCAGTGGCAACAAAAAACGTCACCCTGCGGATTACTGCTAGCGGTAAAGTTGTACCTGTGCAAAGCGTGAATATTAGTCCGAAAAACCCTGGTGTGTTGGCACAGTTGTATGTGGAACAGGGCGATCGCGTGCAGCAAGGACAAATTCTGGCAAGGATGGATGTGGGGGATATTCAAGCGCAAATCCTCCAATATCGTGCCAATTTAGCCCAAGTGCAAGCCCAATTAGATGAAGCACGTGCAGGGAGTCGTCCCCAAGAAATTTCGCAAGCCAAGGCGCGTTTAGCCCAAGCAGAGGCGCAGTTAGCTGCATCCCGTGCGGGTAATCGTGACCAGGAGATTGGACAAGCTCAAGCTCAGGTGGAATCAGCAAAAGCACAGGTAAACTTGACACAAGCACGAGTAAATCGATACCGAGCATTAACACAACAGGGAGCGACTTCTCAAGATCAGCTGGAACAATATATCAGTGAAGATCAAAGAGCCAAGGCTGGTTTAGCGGAAGCGCAAAAACGATTGTCGCTGCTGCAGAGTGGTAGTCGTAGCGAGGAAATCGACCAACGGGAAGCGGCTGTGACTGAAGCGCGAGCCGGATTAGTATTATTGCAAAATGGTAGTCGTCCTGAAGAAATTGCTCAACGCCAAGCCGCAGTCAAAGCAGCGCAAGCTCAGATCAAAGTAGTAGAAGTAAAACTCGAAGACACGATTGTCCGCGCTCCTTTATCGGGGATTGTGACTCAGAAGTATGCAAATATTGGTGCATTTGTCACTCCCACCACTTCTGCTTCTACGAGTGCGTCGGCTACTTCTAGTTCCATTGTCGCTGTGGCGCGGGGTTTAGAAGTGTTGGCTCAAGTCCCAGAGGCAGACATTGGCAGAATTAAACAGGGGCAGCAGGTAGAAATTGTCGCTGATGCCTATCCCGATCAAGTATTTAAAGGGAAAGTGCGCTTGATTGCTCCGGAAGCTGTGGTTGAACAAGGCGTGACATCCTTCCAGGTGCGGGTAGCTCTGGATACTGGCATAGATAAACTGCGTTCTGGCTTGAATGTTGATTTGACGTTTTTAGGCGATCGCGTCAGCGATGCTTTAGTATTACCTACTGTGGCAATTGTGACTGAGAAAGGCAAGACGGGCGTACTCGTACCCGATGCTAATAATAAACCCTTGTTTCGGGAAGTCACAGTTGGGGCACAAATTCAAGATCAAACTCAGGTTTTGTTAGGACTCAAATCAGGCGATCGCATTTTTGTCAACCCACCCAAAGACTACAAAATCGAAAAGGCGAAGGCACAAAAGAATCAATGAACTTCTTAGAAAGCGTGCAAATGGCAGGAAAAACCCTGCTATCTAATAAGTTGCGGAGCGCCCTAACAATGTTGGGTATTGTTATCGGTAACGCCTCCGTGATTGCCATGATTGGTATTGGTGAAGGGGGACAAAAGTTCGTTAATAAACAATTAGAGTCCCTAGGACCGAACGTGCTGTTTGTGATTCCAGGTAATCGAGAAACGCAACGCGTCTCTTTGGATTTGCCGAAAACGCTAGTTTTGTCAGATGCGGAAGCGATCGCCACTCAAGTACCCACGGTAGCAGAAGTCACCGCAGAATTGAACAGTAGACAGGTAGTAACTTATCGTAACAAAAACACTGATGTCAACATTATTGGTACAACTCCCAGCTTTTTAACAGTGCGGGACTTTGAAATCGGCACAGGCAGGTTTTTCACCGACGTAGATATGAAGCGTAGCAACCAAGTTGTTGTGCTAGGTGCGAAATTGGCAGAAAGACTGTTTGGTAATAGTAACCCTATAGGCCAGCAGTTGCGGATTAAGAATGCTAGCTTTCAGATAATTGGCGTGCTAACAGCCAAAGGCTCAAACCTTGGTGTTGATTATGATGATGCGGCCTTGATGCCCATTATCACAACAGCCAACCGGATTGTGGGGCGAACTTCTCCCTATGGATTAGAGTTGACTTACATTACAGCTTCTGCCAAAAATGCTGACAGTGTGGATGCGGCACAGTTTCAAATAACTAATTTGCTGCGTCTGCGGCATAAACTGGCTGGAGAAGATGACTTCACCGTCAACTCTCAAAAAGATGCTTTGCAAACCGTTGGTCAAATCAGCAGTGCTTTGACAATTATGTTAGCAGCGATCGCCAGCATCTCACTGTTTGTTGGTGGCATTGGTATTATGAATATCATGCTAGTTTCAGTAACAGAACGCACCCAAGAAATTGGATTGCGAAAGGCGATTGGGGCTACTGAGCAAGATATTTTGCTACAGTTCATCATTGAGGCTGTAATTGTTTCGGCAATTGGCGGCTTAGTTGGGACTGGTGTTGGTGTCAGCGGTATTCTGTTAGTGGCAGCTTTCACACCTTTAGAAGCGGGAATTTCGACCGTAGCAATTACAATGGCTGTGGGTATTTCTGGTGGTATTGGTTTATTTTTTGGTGTCGTTCCCGCCCGCCGTGCTGCCAAACTTGATCCGATTGTCGCTTTAAGAAGCGCTTAGTCACAGAGATTTGCCAGGGTGATGCGTCTACCAAAGATCCCCGACTTTTCAAAGCGGTGCGATCGCCTCTGGTGTAATCACCACACACATCGACAAAATCAACCAACACCTCACAATATCTCCTAACGCTCCACTTCATCCCTTTTGGGCTTCTTTGCTTTTGAGTATCGTTGCTACAATGTTATTGATTACCTTGGGTTGGTGGTGGATAAATAAAAGCCAAAGGAAACAAGGTAGAAAAAATTAATCTCTAATATAGCGGTTCTCTGTTGGATGCAATATAGTCTAGGGCGGGGTTTCCCCGCCCCTACAGGGTTCGCGATTTTAAACTGTACCTCATTGATCTGAAAACCGCTCTAACAAATGACAAATGACAAATCAACAATTATTCGCTTAGAAAATATTTTTAAAGTCTACGGTAGTGGTGAAACCGAAGTCAAAGCACTTAATGATGTAAATCTTGTGATCAATGAGGGCGAGTATTGTGCAATCATGGGGCCTTCTGGTTCTGGTAAATCTACAGCCATGAATATTATCGGCTGTCTTGATCGCCCCACGTCCGGACATTATTATTTAGACAACCTCGATGTTGCCCAAATAGATGATAAATCTTTGGCACATATTCGTAACAAAAAGCTAGGGTTTGTCTTCCAACAATTCCACCTCTTACCCCAATTGACAGCACTCGAAAATGTCATGTTGCCAATGGCGTATGCTGATGTCAAACCTGCTGAAAGACGCGATCGCGCTACGGAAGCTTTGATCAAAGTCGGCTTAGAAAAGCGCCTCAACAACAAACCCACTCAACTCTCTGGCGGACAACAGCAACGGGTAGCGATCGCTCGTGCTATTGTCAACCGTCCTGTCGTCCTCCTCGCCGATGAACCCACAGGCGCACTCGATTCTCGCACCACCCAAGAAGTTTTAGATATCTTTGGTGAACTCAATGCTAGTGGAATCACGGTAGTCATGGTGACTCATGAACCAGAAGTTGCTCGCCAAACTCAGCGCATTGTTTGGTTTCGTGATGGTCAAGTTATACATTCTAATTTGACACCAGCCGACTTAAGTCGTGTTGCGGCTTAAGAGGCAATAGGCAATAGGCAATAGTAGAGACGCGATTAATCGCATCTGTCAAATCCTTCACTGATAACTGATAACTGTTCACTGATTAATTTCCAATAACCCAGATGGTGGTGTAATTTCGACGCGGCGGGCTTGCAAGTCTACTACGGGTGCGATCGCTTCTACAAAGGGAATCAGAACAGTCTTTTGTTTTTGATCGCCGGCAAATGACGGGTGTAACTTTACTTCCAGTAAATCATGACCAGCAGAAAATACATCTATCACTGTACCCACAAGTTGGCCTGACGCTTGCAAAAAGACTTCCAAGCCGACTAAATCTGGGGTATAGTATTCGCCTTCTGCTAATTTAGGGCGATCGCTTGCCAACACCATCAACTTACAACCGCGTAAAGCTTCTGATTGATCGCGGGTGACTATACCTGCTAATTTGACGACATACAAGTTTTTGCCATCAATGTAACGTCCTCCTAGTAATTCGATTGGCTGAGGTGCTGTCTCACCAGGACGCAATAACCAGCGTTTTCCTGGTACCTCAAACCGTTCAGGAAAATCTGAGTCAGGATAAACCCGCACCTCTCCAGACATCCCTTGGGGTGCAACAATCTTGCCAATTTCTAGCCAATCATCAGGATTGGAGATGATAAATTGGGGATTGTTAGCCCTGTGCTGCTCTTTTTTCGCGTTTTTTGCGTTTTTTGCCTCTGCCTTTCGAGCAGGCGCGTTGCGTCTTGTGCTGTCCATTTCCATTACCTAACTAAGCTTTAATAGCCGCACGCTGATAAACTTGTTCAGCTACCTTGGCGAGACGTTGCATTCCAGTGACAATTTCCTGATCGCTACCTGTGAGGCTGATGCGTAAGCATTGGTGTTTGTGTGACCATTCTTCTTTTAAACCGGGGAAGAAAGTACTACCAGGTACAACAATTACACCTACTTGCTTCAGTTCTTGGTAGAATTCCCAATCAGTAATAGGTAAGTCTTGTAACCACAACCAAGCAAAAATAGCGCCTTCACCGCGATGGAGGAACCAAGGTAAATTATCGGGCATTGCTGCCTCTAAAGTATCTTCTAGCACCACAAACTTTTGTTGGTAGAAGGGGCGGATGACTTTTTCGGCAATTTCCGCCAAAGCGCCAGAGTTAATTGCACGAGAAGCGATCGCTTGTCCATAGCGTGAGGGATGAATACACAAGTTTGTCTGGAAAGACTCTAGCACTTGAATTAATTTTTCCTCACCAATGGCAATGCCAATGCGTTCACCTGGTAATCCTACCTTAGACAAACTCATGCAGTGTACGATATTCTCGCCAAACACTGGCGTCATCTCGGTAAAGTTCAACGCCGGGTAAGGGGGAGCATAAGCTGAGTCAATAAATACTGGCACATTATATGGCGCAGCGAGGGCAGCAATTTTTGTCACCTCTTCATCGGTGAGGACATTACCAGTAGGATTACAAGGACGGGAGAAGATGACGCAGCCAGTGCTTTCTGTAATCGATAGTTGGCTGAAATCTGGGCGATATTTAAACTTGTGTCCAGCTTTGTCAATATCTAGAGTTGGTTTGTAGGCGATTAAAGCTTCTGGTACCAAGCTAACGCCACCATAACCTGTGTAGTCGGGACTCAAAGGCAAAACAATTTGTTTGAGTTCGCCACTAGTAGTGTAACCGCCGAAGGAATTAGCCGCGTAGAAATAGAGGCTTTGACTGCCAGGGGTGATTAAGATGTTGCGATCGCTTAAACTTAACCCATAACGCCGATTAAAATCATTAGCGATCGCTTCAATCAATGGTGCATAACCTTGACTCGATCCATAGCGACACACCACCTCACCATATTCTGAACTAGCCAACAGTTCCGCTGTACAATCGCGCCACAACTGTTCTACCGCCGGCAAAATCAACGGATTCCCCGCACTCAAATTATTCAATTCCTGCCCTGCACCTGCTCTTAACGTTTCATTAATATCCTTCATAATCGCTCGAACACCAGTCAGGTTAGACATTTGAGCGCCGATTTTAGTTAGAGCAGGATTCATAGGCCGTGATCAAACAGATTAATTGAGGTGGATAAATTCTTCTTAGGGGATTGCTGCTGACACCATAATTTACGTCGCTGCCAAAACAGTACCGCCTTTAACCAATCTAACTAGAGAATGTCATTTTAACAAAAAAGGTGACAGGCAATAGGCAACTTGTACTGAGCGGAGCCGAAGTATAGGCAACTTGTACTGAGCGGAGCCGAAGTATAGGCAAGAGTCAAGGTGTCATTAGTTCTTTCCCCCTGCCCCCTGCTTCCTCAGTCCCCAATCCCTAATGCCCAATTAAGCTGTAAACTCAATATCAGGCGATTGACTAGAGAGATATGACCTTGGAAGTTAAAGCAGCAGTAGCTTACGGCGCGGGTAAACCGTTGACGCTGGAAACCGTGCAACTATCGGGGCCAGAAGCGGGAGAAGTGTTAGTCGAGATTAAAGCCAGCGGAGTTTGTCATACCGATGCATATACCCTTTCTGGTGCAGATCCAGAAGGTTTATTTCCAGCTATTTTGGGACATGAAGGTGCTGGTGTAGTAGTAGAGGTAGGTGCTGGCGTTACTAGTGTCAAACCAGGAGATCACGTCATTCCTCTTTACACCCCAGAATGTCGCCAGTGCAAATATTGTCTCAGTCTCAAAACCAATCTCTGCCAAGCAATTCGGCTGACTCAAGGACGAGGTGTTATGCCCAATGGTACTAGTCGCTTCAGTATTGGTGGAGAGACAATTCATCACTATATGGGTACATCCACCTTTTCTAACTATACGGTGCTACCAGAAATCGCTGTGGCGAAAATCCGAGAGGATGCACCTTTTGACAAGGTTTGTTACATTGGCTGCGGTGTCACTACTGGTATTGGTGCAGTTATTCATACCGCCAAAGTAGAACCAGGTGCGAATGTAGTAGTTTTTGGTTTGGGTGGTATTGGCTTAAATGTCATCCAAGGGGCAAAGATGGTGGGAGCTAATAAGATTGTCGGGGTAGATATTAATCCCAACAGACGCGCTTTGGCAAAAAAGTTTGGCATGACGCATTTTGTCAATCCCCGGGAAGTTGAGGGCGATTTAGTTCCTTACTTGGTTGATTTAACTGATGGCGGTGCTGATTATAGCTTTGAATGTATTGGCAATGTAAATGTGATGCGTCAGGCTTTGGAATGCTGTCACAAAGGCTGGGGTGTGAGTGTAATTATCGGTGTTGCTGCGGCTGGACAAGAAATTAGTACTCGTCCCTTTCAACTTGTGACTGGACGCGTTTGGAAAGGTTCTGCATTCGGTGGTGCAAGAGGGCGTACAGATGTGCCGAAAATTGTTGATTGGTATATGGAAGGTAAAATCAACATCGATGATTTGATTACCCATGTGATGCCAATTGAGCAAATTAATGATGCTTTTGATTTGATGCACAAAGGGGAATCTATTCGCAGCGTGGTGACGTTTTGAAAAACAAGATACTACTCGCTTGATCGTGCTGTCTTGCATAGTACCTTAGAGAGTTTAAAGTAATTTGTAATACTCGCCCGATCAGCAAAGCTCAAGCTTTCGGCGATCGCTTTTATCCCGATAAACCTGCAACTGATAATTTAATGGCATAAATGACTAATCTTCATCTCCTCTCAGAATATAAATCCTTTGGTGGAAAAGTCGGCTTTTACTCCCACGCTTCTACTACCTGTAACAGTGAAATGCGCTTTGCTGTCTATCAACCACCACAAGCAACTCAAAAACCTTTGCCAATTCTCTATTTCCTTTCTGGTTTAACATGTACAGAGGAGAATTTTATCGTCAAAGCAGGGGCGCTAAGTTGGGCGGCTGAGTATGGGTTGATACTAGTTGCACCAGATACTAGTCCTCGAAATACAGGTATTGCTGGTGAAGATGACGAGTGGGATTTTGGTACAGGTGCGGGTTTTTATGTGGATGCAACAGCCGAACCGTGGTGTCAGCACTACCAAATGTATAGTTATATTGTCCACGAACTACCTGCTGTAATTGCCGCAAATTTCCCTGTACAACCTGAGAATCAAGGGATTTTTGGTCATTCAATGGGAGGACATGGGGCACTTATCTGTGCAATGAGAAACCCACAAATATATAAATCAGTTTCCGCGTTTGCACCTATTGTGGCACCGATACGTTGTCCTTGGGGTCAAAAGGCGTTCAGTCGTTATCTCGGCAACGATCCAGCAGCTTGGCGTGCTTATGATGCTAGTGAATTAGTCAAGCAAGTGGGATATCACAGTTCAATTCTCATTGATCAAGGAACTGCCGATAAATTTTTAGCCACACAATTGCTACTAGAGGTGTTTGAAGAAGCTTGTACAACAGTGAATCAGCCTCTAGATTTGCGTTATCAGGCAGGTTATGACCACAGTTATTATTTTATCTCCAGTTTTATGGCAGATCACATTCGACACCATGCGATCGCGTTGAGCGCAGGTATAAAATAACAACACCTTTGTTCTCATAAATCGGATCAAGAATTGCTTGCTTTTCAAGCTTGACAAGGATTGGACAAAACAGGAGCGATCGCTCCTATTCTCCATACAGCAGTCGCCCCCATTGTTAGAACATGACAGTGATATAATTACAGACTCAGGAATAAAGGGTGCATTGCGGCAAGCGATCGCATTCCCAATTTTGTATTTTGAATTGCTTATGAGTCTGGTTTGGCAGGCTGATTTTTATCGTAGTTCCCAGCGTGACACAGCAGGACAAGTTTTATGGGAGTTGTTGCTTTGTGATGCAACTCGCAGCTTTGAGTATACAGCCACCTGTCCCCAGTCAGCAGCTAATTCCAACTGGCTAACATCTCAAATAGAATTAGCTGCTGGCGGAAAATTTCCAGAAGTGATTCAGGTATTTCGTCCGCAATCTTTGAGTTTAATAGAGGCTGCGGGGCGCAATTTAGGTATTAACGTCGAACCTACCAGGCGGACTTTGGCAGTAAAGCAGTGGTTAAAAGAGAAACAATATCCTTTAGCACTAGATAAGCCACCTCCATCACCATTACCCGAAAATCTTTGGGGAGAACAATGGCGTTTTGCTACACTCCAGGCTGGTGAACTTGTTGATGTGTTTGCGGAACGCCCAATACCCATTCTGCACATACCAGAATTTCTCCAACCAATCAATTTGGGTTTGGCGTCAACAGTGCCCGTTCCCGGTGTGGTAATTTATGGTGGTAGACAATCAATGCGTTTAGCGAGATGGTTAAATGAAGCCAGCCCCGTCGAGCTAAATTATATTGCTGGTGAACCCGATGGCTTGGTTTTAGAAGCCGCTTTAGTGGATAGGTGGATTGTGGCGACATTTGCAGATTCTGAAGTTACAGCCGCAGCAAAGCTCTATGAACAACGCAAACAGCAAAGTCTCGGATTACATTTTCTGTTAGTGCAACCAGATGATTCGGGGATGACTTACAGTGGCTTTTGGTTGTTGAGGGGAGAGGAGTAACAGGATGGGATTTTTAAACGCAGAGGAGCGCGGAGGTTAGCGCAGAGGGACGCTGAGGTTTTTTGAGAAAATTTACTATGAATTAATAAAACTTTGGGAAAGTCTGTAGATTTTACTGTTTCTAGTACCGCAAGGCGGAAGTCAAAAGTCAAAAGTCAAAAGTAATATGGAGTAAGCTTTTTAGCGATTGAGAATGGTCTGCTTATTTCCGCCGCACTGTACTAGTATGATGATAAAATCATACTAAACAGTAAAACTAAAAGGTAATACCGATGCTCAAAGTCACAATTACCTTAGAAGACGATAACCTCCGATTTGTAGATCAATATGCACAAGGTAATCGTAGTGCATACATCAATAAACTGCTTGCAGAACGCCGTCGCCAAATTTTGCAAGCAGAAATGATTGCAGCCCTTAAACAGGATGCTGAAGATCCAGAATATCAAGCTGAAATTGCTGCTTGGGATAGTGTTGTTGGAGATGGTATTAATATCTTTAAAATCACTTCTTGAGCCACAGCTTTCACTACATTAATACTCACCGAATTACCCAGTTGATAGTAAGCTTTATCATCATTAGGATGCAAGATAAAACTATCAGGAAAACCTTGCAGTCGCGCTGCTTCACGGGGAGTTAGCCGCCGCACTCTCTGATTGTGATAAACTCCTAATCTATTGGCATCACTAGCAACTAGTGTTACGGAAATTTTATCGGGATCGACAAATTTATAAACCTCAAAGGAAAAATTACCTGATAAAGGTTTATATTTACCATTAATAAATTTTAAATATTTCTTGTTAACTAAAGTATCTAGAATTTCTCCAAGATGGGGATGTTTAAAAAAGCTAGATATTTGCTCTTTTGTGAGTAATTTTCCATCTTGTTCTCGACCAAATTCTTTATTGCGTCTCTTTAAAATGAAAAGATTCATTAAAGCAATTTCATCAGCGCTACACTCACCACGCAAGCCTAATTCCCAAGAATGAATCGAGTTTCCACCGCGATAATCAATCAGCCGCACACCATGTAAGCGATTTAAATTACCATGAAATATCCGTTTTAAAGCATTGACAAACTCTGGTGAACAATCATACTTACTATCAGGATTATTTTCTAATATATCAGCAACAGTTATAGGCTTTTGAGCAGGATAAAATAAAGATAGTTGCTGAGGATTATAAGAGTGGGAATCTTTCGGCCCCACATCAGACATTAATTTCAAGGTAGGAGAAGCATCTAAGATTCCTACTAAATAAATTCTGACTCGGTTTTGCGGTAAGCCGAAGTTAGCGCTGTTGAGTAAAAAAGCATGAAAGCTATAACCTCTTTTTTGAATTTCATGCTGAATTGTTGCTAGGGTTTTCCCTTCATCATGGCTGTAAAGTCCTCGGACATTTTCAAAAATAAAAGCTTTTGGCTTATAGCTGTCAAGCAATCTAGCGATTTCAAAAAAAAGTGTACCCCTAATATCACCAAAGCCTGCTTTTTTACCAGCATGAGAAAAAGACTGACAAGGAAAACCAGCTAATAAAATTTCATGTTCTGGTAGACTATCTATAAGCCGAACATCACCTAAAGGCTTGTGACCAAAATTTTCCTGATAAACTAATTGAGCATCTGTGTTGATTTCACTGCTTAAAACACATGTGCTTGCTATATTTAAAGAATCAGCAGCTTGTTCAAAGGCTAATCTGATTCCGCCAATTCCTGAAAACAAATCAACAAACCGAATCTTCTGCATAGATATTCAGCAATATAACTGAGGGTGGAGAAACCCCGCCTCTACAGGCTTTGTGATTTAAAACTGTACATCACTGAGCGGAAAACCGCCATATCTTGATACTTATAGTATTCCTATTTGATTTTGAAAATATAGGTTTGGCAGGCAGTGCTACAATATATTACAAAGACGGACTAGAATTCTATAAATTCAGTCCGTATAAATATAGGTAATTAATTGTTGTTTATTAAATTTGAATTGTAGTTGGTGTAGAGACGCAAAATTTTACGTCTCTACAAGGGTTTTAAAATCACTTGGCTTGAACCCGCACCTGCTTTATCATTGCAATTAGAGTTTGGTGAGCATCTTCTGCATTTGCTAAAGTATGGTCGAAAGGAATGCGAACTGGTACAGTTTCCCCATTCACCTGTGCTGTTAAATCCATACCGTCGGCGTCAATAGCAAGCATCTGGGCTGCTGTTGCATCTACTACACCTGCGAAAGCTTTAGCATAGAGAACCACCGCATCACTATGATCCTCATTCATGTGTTTGCAAATACGTGAGCTGATTTCAGCTGAGAACTCTTCAGACATTGTAAAATTCCAAGTAAGCGATACTGCGACTGGGTAAATTCTAAGCTAATGTGGACATAATTTGCTGATGAATACCTTTGTTGAATCTGCCTGATTTTGACTTTATCACCCCGATCAGGGATCTTTGTGGAACAGGCTTGAGGTTGCCTATTTGCCAATCAATCTGATTTTTAGACTAGAAGTATAAAAATAAATTTACAATGAAAGATAGTTTGTCAAGTATTTTTACTTATATTTGTGGAATTTAGACAGCTTAAACTGTAGCAGAACTTCTAAGTAATATTATTCAAGTGAACAACATATGAGTAAAATTAATCGGCGTCGAATTGTAATTGGGGATATACATGGTCACTATGAAGGACTGATGACCTTGCTAGAAGCGATCGCCCCTGGCTCGGATGATCAACTCTATTTTTTGGGAGACTTAATCGATCGCGGTCCCCAAAGCGCACAAGTAGTTGATTTTGTCAAAGAAAATAACCATCCATGTTTGCTGGGTAATCATGAGCAGATGTTATTAAACATTTTGAGCAATGGCGGCGCAACCACCCCAGCAATGCAATCATGGTTATATAGTGGGGGGCAAGCAACTGTAGCCAGTTATCAAGAGGCAACAATTCCCCACGATCATTTAGATTGGTTTAAGGAGCTACCTACCTATCTTGACTTAGGAGATATTTGGTTAACCCATGCAGGTGTTGACCCTGAACTTCCTTTGGCGAAACAAACCTCTGAGCAATTTTGCTGGATACGAGACGAGTTTCACAGTATTGAGCAGCCCTACTTCCCAGATAAGCTAATTATTATTGGTCACACCATCACCTTTACACTACCTGGTGTGGCTCCTGGTCAACTGGCTTTAGGAAAAGGCTGGTTAGATATAGATACTGGTGCTTATCATCCCCGGAGTGGCTGGTTGACTGGACTGGACACTACAAATAACTTAGTTTATCAAGTCAACGTCTTTAAAAAGCTAGTTCGGACTTTGACTTTAGCCGAAGCAGCGATCGCCATTGATCCAACTAAAATCAAAGGCGATCGCCGTAAAAAGCAACAAGCATAGTCTATTGATTTGGCAAAATGACATTAATACCTAACTAATGCCCGAATATTAGCTTTATAAGTATTATTATCTAAACCGTAGCGCCCATTGCTAGGCAGGGAATTAATGGAGTTTTTCAGGGCATTAATGCGATCGCTAGTTGCTGGGTGAGTACTCAAAAATGTCGGGCCAGAACCATTTTTCAGCAGTTTCTGCATGAAGGAAACCATCCCCGACGGAGCATAACCAGCGCGTGTCAGAGTTTTTAATCCTCTTTGATCAGCATTAAATTCATCTTGACGACTGCGAGGACGGTTGAGTGCTAGTTCTACACCAATTCCCACTGCTTGATTGCGATCTAAACCGGCGGCTGTCGCTAAACCACTAGCAAGGGCTTTTTGCTGCATCTGTTTGACTAGATGTCTACCAGTAATGTGACCAATTTCATGGGCAAGGACACTGGCTAGTTCTGCCTCATTGTCTGCTGTTTTCAGCAAACCTGTATTCACATAAACAAAACCGCCTAAAGTCGCAAAGGCATTAATAGCGTCATCTTCGACTACTTGGAAAGTATAGGGGAGATTGGGGCGATCGCTATTAGCTGCCAACCGCTGACCGATTTGTTCTACATAGCGAACCAACTCAGGGTTGCGACTCAATCGAACTTCACTGCTCTGCAATTCCTGATTCATCTGCTTACCAAGATCAACTTCTTGGCGATCGGATATATTAGATAGCTGCAGTACCTGGACTCCCTGTAACAACAGCGGTAGTAAGTCTAGAGCCTTTCCTGGCATAGGTGTACTCAGGCACAGACTCAAGGCGACTACCACCGAAACTAACGGATAAAACCAGCGACGTCGCCACAAACGATAACTTGCAGACAAGCCTTTCCAATTAATCATGATCCGGTTTAAGAATAATCTTAGGAGAATATAAAACTATGAGACGAATTTACAGCTTTTTAAGTTGCATTTTTCACTCAATACCAAAGATATAAGCTAATCAGCATTTGATTTGCATATTTCATCGTGTAGACTGTTGACTGTTAACTGTTGACTGTCAACGGTCTACAAAGAAAAATGATTGATTGTGTAACGGATAAGCGTTTTAGCTTATCTCCTTATATAGCCCTCAAGGATTATCATCATTAGCCCGGGAATATACGCAGAAGACCTCTACCAGAGAACGCACATTTTTCAGCAGTAGCTAGAAGCAGCCAGAACGCTAAAAGTAGGCAAATTCCACACGCAACTTCAGTAGTCATGATAAACTGTCGCTTGACCTCAACGCTCCACTACTACTATTGCTTGCCAGGTAGGGAACATTGCCATGACCCTCATTAAGCCTGCTGCTACAATCGATTATTCCGCTCATATCTGGGAACACTTATTATGGCTATTTTAGATTCCAAAGGTCGCCTGTTCGGCAAAATCAACCTTCTTGATTTAGGTGCTGTGCTAGTAATTTTGCTAGTTATATTTGGCATCTTTATCTTCCCCGGAACATCTGGTTCCGTAGCCCAAGTTGGTGCTAAAACAGTACCCATTGAGGTAGATTTATCAGTTCGTGGTTTGAATGTGCGTGATCCTCAGCAATTATTTGCCAACGGATTACAAAAAGGTGGCAAAACTAACGTAATTATCCGCAATCAACCCTATGGACAGATTGGGATTAAATCAATTCAACAACTACCAAGAACAGTAAATGTTACCCAACCTGACGGAACTGTCAAAGAATTACCAGACCCAAAAACCAACAACTTTAGTACAGATTTTTTGTTGACTTTAGAAGGCAAAGCACAAGTCACTGCTAATGGGCCAGTTTTAGGTAACAGCAAAGTAAAAATTGGTATGCCATTTGAATTAGAAGGCTTTAACTACAACTTTAATGCCACAGTTATCGATGTCAGAGTGAAAGATAAATAATATTCCTGTTTTGCTGTCTAATATCTACTCTTATAGCCCCCTATTGGGTGGCTTTTTTATGTCTAAAATCTTATAATCCTTTGAATCCCATGCCAGTTTCTACTTGCTGTTCTGCTGGTATAGAATTTACGTTGCTAAGGGCAAATCTTTTATTTGTCTGCCGCCAAATACCAAATTGGCTTAGGAGTAAGCCTAGTAATATCAAGCTACCGCCGATATATTGAGGTAAGGTGGGGGCTTCACCCAAAATTAAATATGCTGCTAGCAGTCCTGCAATTGGAGTAAAGGAGCCAATTAAGGAAGCTACAGATACAGTAGATGTTTTCAAGCCTTTAATCCAGAATGACTGACCTACTACCACAATTAACCCGCCATATAGCAACATCCACTGCCACAAGAACGGTGAAAATACATCAGCAAAATGATCTCTACCATAAAGTACTAAAGCAATGAAGAAAAAGATGACGGTTCCTAGTGCAGTCCGAAAAATACTGTAGATTCCTAAAGAGATTTGGGAAAGGTATTTCTTGCCAATAATCGTAGAAATAGCTACAGCTATAGATCCTGCTGCTGCTAACAGTTCCCCTATGCCTAAACCAAAACCTCCCATATTCATCATGCCTTCTCCTTGAGGCTGAAGAATGATAGATAGAATAACACCGATAAAGGCGGCGATCGCCCCCATAAATTCCCAAAAACTTACCCGTTCCCGCAATAGCCAGACTGATAAAGCTAAAGTTAGAGGCGGTTCTAAGCGTCCCACTAAAATAACGTTATTCACCCCTGTGAGTGCGAGTGCTTGGAAAATTAAGCCAGGGGCCAGCGCTCCTGATAAAATAGCTACTGCTATTAAACTCACCCAATCTTTCCTTGATAGTTGTTTTAAAGCAGCTTTATTCCACTGTTTCCCATAGATGAGAATCAAAAGTATCAAGGCGCAAAGATTGCCCACGAATAAAACATTACATAAAGAAATCGGATTACGTCCACCCATAAAATGTTGGGCACCAATTTCTGTGAGCTTGCGGGTGACTGCACTAGATGATCCAAAAATTAGGATTGCTAGCCAGAGATATGTTTGTCCCGAAATTCTATGGATTAAGCGATGTCGTCTTCTCAGTCTAGTCACAATAACACTTAAATTGCTGCTTTCAAGCTATTAGTATATAGTCCTTAATTTATTTATGTCTTTTAATGGTCTTGGTTTTATTTTAAAGAGATCGCAAAACTAATACTTCAATTCAGTAAGTCAGTTGGCGTAAATAAACCAAATTATGTTACATAACGTAAATAAACAGACTGAAAACTCTAACCAATGAAAAATGCTTCTCTACGAGAGGCTATGCCGAAGGCTTTACGGCTACACTCAGTAGAAGTGACCAATGACCAATGACGATCATTACCAGTTAACTTTAATTACGCCGATCTACTTACTAAATTAAATTGGCAGCACCAAAAGTAGCATTAAACTTGCGACACCAGATAGCAGCAGATTTATATTCTGCTAAATTGATGTTATCAGGAATGAGATATGTTTGAGCGCCACTAGATTTTTGTAAAGGAGCAAGGATGATATAATCTCCTCTTTTTAACGGATAGGATGGTGGTTTAGTGGAATTAATTACATTATCTGCACGATGCAAAATTATTACCAAATCTGGACCTGAGTCAGAAGTCTTAAATGAAGGCTGAAGCTTTAGTAAAAATTTACCGTTTTGATTAATAATACGAACTGTTCCTTTAGTTGTATGTTCTCCAGAAGCAAATGTGCCTGACTTGATGGCAGTTGGCTCTTGCAATTGTATTGATGGGGCTAAAGACTTGGCTGCACTAGACTGATTACTTGATAATTCTTGGACGCAGCTAAATATGGCGATAGAAGACAAACCTAGTATTAACAAATATCTTAATTTCATGAGTTGTATCCTCTGTTTATTAATCAGTAATATAGCTTTTCTGACCTTTTAACTGATTATCACTTGAACAATTAGTATCAAAATTATGAATATATAAGAATTTATATCTAGAAAGCTGATATTTTGTTGAGAAAGTTCTTATGAATTTCTCAGCAAAACCTAAATTTTCAGACTATAGGATTAGTATTTGATTTCTGAAATACACGTAGGGGAGCCACCCTCGTGCGCGGGTTTCCCGCGTTGAGAGGAGTGGCGTTGGGCATTGCCCACCATATCATGGTTTTGGTGGGCATTGCCCACCCTACAGATACGGAGATTTTTTCAATAATCAAACCGGATTCCTATATGAAGCATCAACCCCAATAAGCATAACCTTTCATCATCAACAAAACAGACTAAAATCAAGTTATTTCTACGAGGGGCGTAGCTGTAGCAATGTTCTGGGCTTGTTTGACTTAACTGACAATAAAAACATTTATTTTTGTCCACCTAAAACTATGAATAAAGCTAATGATGATGAAATGTTGTTGCAAAACCAATTATGGCAACGTGAACGGCAAACCATAGCCCGTTTATCATCTTTGAACTATCGAACTGGCGAACTGGCTAGCTATTTGCACAACATTGCCTGTGGAGTTAGTGATTTACTTGAGGTAGATTGGTCGGTGGTAACGCTTTGTCAGAAGGGATTTGAGAAAGTGCTGGCTAGTAGTATTGATATGGGCGAGGGCGAACATGTTTATTCACTACACGGTTCTTTAACTGGGACTGTTATTCAAATGGGCCACTCTTTAGCCGTGAAAGATGCTCAACAAAACCCAGAGTATGGAGAAGCTCCAGAAGGCTACTGTGCATATTTAGGGATACCGTTGCGGACGGCTGAAGGTGAAGTGATTGGTACTGTTTGCTCTTTTCATCAACAACCAAGAGATTTTACAAAAGGAGAAATCCAAATTGTGGAACTGTTTGCTGAACGTGCGGCGACAGCAATTGACAACTATCATCTTTATCAACAACAGTGCCAATTTAATCAGATTTTAGAGGCTGAAGTCGAAAAACGAACATTAGAATTGCGAGCAGCACAAGCCAAGCTTGTCGAACAGGAAAGACTGGCGGCTATTGGTGAATTTGCTGCCATGATTGTCCATGAAATTCGCAATCCCTTGACCACAATGATCATGGGATTGAAGTATTTTCAAAAAACCATTCTGACGGAATCAGCACGAGAGCGATTATCCTTAGCGCTTGGCGAAGCTAGTCGTTTGCAGCGTCTGTTGGGGGAAATTTTGCTCTATGCCAAGCCCCAGATGTTGCAAGTTTGTGAATTAGATTTAAATGAATTTATTCGTGAATTACTTGTCTTTATATGTGAGATGCCAGAAGCACTGGAAAGACAAATTGAATTTATTCCCGCGTCGTCTGCGGTGAAAATCTTAGGGGATAAGGACAAACTGACACAAGTATTTATTAATATTGTTCGCAATGCTTGTGAGGCAGTTGCCGCCGGAGATATCGTTAGATGGGAAGTAGACTGTTCGCAGACAGATAAAGTCTGCATTTATGTTCACAATGGCGGCGACCCTATTGAGCCGGAAGTTCTCCCCCAGCTTTTTGTACCATTTTTTTCTACAAAACCTGGCGGTACTGGGTTAGGGCTGGCTATTAGCAAACGCATCGTCAATGCTCATAGTGGGGAACTGTTAATCTGTTCTGAGTTGGCAACAGGTACTACCGTAAGCGTTCAATTACCTGTTTCACCGTTTCCACAAATAGTATGGGTCTAGTAAGTAGCTAGGCATAAATATTTATCGTTGGGAACAGGTAATAGGCAACTTGTCACATGTAGTCAGTGGTTATTTACCACTGACTAATAACTAATTAAGCAAAGGCAAAAATCGGCGAATTAATCCAATTGTCACCGCTGGTAGTTCTAATTGTGGCGTTAACCCCACATCTTCTAAAACTTGAAAAAATTGAATTGCTTGGGGATTAATTTCCGCAAGTTTACGTCCTACTTCGGGACCTGTAAATTGTGATTTTTGCCCCCAGATAATGGCGGTGGGAGTTGTCAGTTGTTGAATATAAAGTGACAAATCAAAACACAAATCACCACGGACAAAAGATAACGCTGCATACTCAGCATTAGGTTGCTGTGCCGATTCCAAATAAGCATCGACAATTTCTTGGTAGACTCGATTAGCCTGGGCAAATTGGCGTTGCTCTAAAAAACTGCGAATCCCTCCACTGGTGGCAATTCCAGAACTGTACAGCAAGCGATCAATAATGGGAACGCTGACTAACTGAGCAAAAAAGCTGCGGGAGTAGTCTTCGCCAAAGTCGGAAAGTCCTGCAGGTGTAGCGAGAATTAAAGACTTGAATAAATTAGGATGAGCGATCGCTACCCGAATTGTCAACGCCGCAGTTAACGAAGAAGCTATCACTGTCACCGCACCCGTAGTAGTCTGCTCTAAAAACTCCTGAATCGTGGTTAAATAATCATCAACCTTGTAATTGCGCGCTGGATGCTCAGATTTACCCCAACCTATCAAATCTGGTGCAATGATGCGATATTCAGAGGCAAAGGCAGGATAAACTTTAGACCACTCATAAGCAGAAGACCCACCACCAAAGCCGTGCAGAAACACCAAAGTTTCCTCATCACGTTTTGTGGTTATATCATCCTGCCAAGGTGAACCAGTGGCGGTATAGTAAACTATCCTACCTAACGAGGTATTTACAAAACGTTGCTCAAATCCTACTGGCTGAAACATAAATATTTTCTATTCACAATTGTGGTTACTTAACACAAGTTACAGTCATGTCACCCCAGAGTAGACTCCTATAGAACTGGGGAAAAGGTACTTTTGGCAGAAGTTCAGTGCTTTTCTGGGTTTAAACTCTCTACTATTATCGATGAATCAATAACTCCAGAACTTCTCACCACCGTCAGATTAAGTAGATGTGAAATTACTGGATTACGTGTGAAGATTTGGTAATTATTTTTTCAAGCCTATTGGGTAATTTTGCTTGTATTTGCCTGCCAATAAGGATTTATCTTGGTAGCGAGTATTACTTAGGCAAAACTATGCTTGGAGTTTTTTATGATAGTCTATCAGGAAACTCACGGATATTTTCGAGCGTCAAGAATCGTCGAAACGCTCTTTAAGAACAGCTATTCATTCTCGTTATAGATGCAGAAATAATAGCTTTTGATAGATTTATTCATTTAATTATTCTTTAGGCAATAGTAAAGTAGGACGTCATGGTAAAGCAAGCTATTCTTCAATCACATAAAGTACCAACGTTTGAAGACGCTAAATTTGCGCTTGACAATTTTAAGATTCACAACCAGGTGATAGCTTCAGCTTGGCAGGGCCAGCTTGAGGAAGTAGTTGACTCTACTACAGATACTGTACCTACTTGTATTTCGTTAAATTTAGAAGATTTGAAATGCTTTGAAGTCGTGGAACGCCAGTATGAAAGTTGGGGCGTCATTTTTGAGAATTCTTTAGCAATACAACCATCAAATCCAGCATTTCCCGCGCACTCAGGGTTGACTGTTTTAATGGGATCTCCCAAAAGCGGACTTCTAGAAGCTAGCTTCTTGCATCCCGTTAACTGGGTTAGCGCTTTTGTCACTAGTTCACAGCGGCTAGTACTTTCTGCCTACGATCGCGATCGCCAACTATTAGCCCAAACAGTTCTACCATCAGCTAATCTTGCCAATTCCGACTCCGCAATGCCCCCGAATACCTTATTGTCGGTAGCAGCGAATGACATTTATTCCGTTACCTTCTGCGCTTTTGATGGTCAATTCACCCTGGATAAATTCCGTTTTTGTTTTTAAATCAAAACTTACTCACAAAGTGGTTCCTACCCGCCCAAGTCCAGGTATTCTTATAGAGTATTATTAATTGTCAATATCAGCCCTCAGAACTGGGAGTCTGTAATTCTCCCTATTTCCTGGTAAAACTTATATATTATTTAGCAATTTGTAGTCTAGTAGGTAAATACCGTGGCACAGGCTTCGTCTTCGCGGCAGCAATTAATCAACCAGCTTCCCAACTGGTTGCTTCCAGCCTTCAAGATAGGAAGCCCAAAGCAGCGAACTTTTAAAGGTTTCTCAGGGTCAGGAGGCATTCTTTGGTTCCTGGCGATCGCCTTGGCGATGCTGTTGTGGAACTGGAAACTGCTGTTAGCGCTGTTTGTCGGCGTTGGAGTAATGCTATTAATTTACTCGATGCAGGAATGGAACTGGCAAAGGCGCTGGTTGGAAATTAGCAAGTTTCTCAACAGTCCCAATAGACGGCTAGTCTTAGCTATTGGCAGTGGCGGTATTGCCACTGTCAGTACGTACATGGCATCTGCCATCTGGGTTGATTCTAGTAGCTCTTGGATTGCGGCTGGTGCGATCGCCCAAGGTTTAGGGACGCTGTTAACTTTAATTTTGTTGGTTTGGCAAATCATTAATCTCCATGCTAGTCGAGAGGAAGGCCAACTTGATCGGTTATTACTCAACTTAACTGAAGTAGATCCATTAAAGCGTTTGATTGCCGTCCGACAACTAACTAAATTAATCTCTCGTCAGCAAGTTGATGTTTCTGTGCAGCAAGATGTTATCGAATGTTTACAACTCTTACTTAGTAGGGAGCAAGAGGGAATAATTCGAGAAGCAGCTTTTGAGAGTTTACAAGTCTTAGATCGCTTGCAAGTTTTGCCATAGGGATTGTTGACTGATGACTGGGGAATACGTCTTCACCAATGACAAATGACAAATGACAAACACTCAACTATTTTCGATACAACCTGCCATCACGGACTTGTACCACAGGATGATTGCACCGCCGCACTAATTGTTCATCGTGAGTAGTGACAATTACAGTCGCCCCAAAGGAATTTAACTTCTGTAAAATCTGCATCACTTGCCAGGAATTATCTGGATCGAGGTTTCCTGTCGGTTCATCGGCTAACAGCAGAGGTGGAGTACCCACGATCGCTCTAGCAATACTCACCCGCTGTTGTTCTCCTCCAGAAAGTTGATCGGGAAAACAATCAGCTTTAGATAGTAAACCCACTAGCTTCAAAGTTGGCTCTAAACGCCTGTGAATCTCTTTGCGAGTGTAACCTTGCGCTTGCAGTACAAAAGTCACATTTTCTGCCACTGTCCGCTGCGGAATCAGTTTGTAGTCTTGAAATACAATACCGATGCGTCGCCGCAATAAAGATAAGCGATCGCCTCGCAAAGTAGCCAAATTTTCATTATTAACAATTACTTCTCCTTGCGTTGCTAACTCCTGGCCATATAACAGTTTCAAGAACGTTGATTTCCCAGAACCACTTGGCCCTGTGATAAATAAAAATTCTTTCCGCTTTACCTGAAGGTTCACATCCAACAAAGCATGACAGCCGTTGGTATAGGTTTTTGTTACAGAACGCAATTGCAAAATTACAGAAGCAATATCACTGTGCGGCTGAGTTTCATTGTCCTCTCGATAACCAAATTTATTAGTCGTTCCTGGCGTTGTTAATACTGGCATTCCTAAATTTTCCTTACACCAACAAAGGGGTCTGGGAAAGATCAGAAGGATAAGGAGGATTTTGCTCCCTCATCTCCCTCATCTCCCCCGCTTGTTTGTTGAATTCACCTAAAAATAAGGATTCCCAAGTAGAACCTGAGAATCTCAAATGCAAAATTAAATTTTTTTCATCTACCAGAATCCAGGAGACAGAATCCAGAATATCCTTCCGCACTCCTGAATTCTGACTCCCTACTTACCAAAATCCAGGAAACAGAATCCAGAATATCCTTCCGCACTCCTGAATTCTGACTCCCCTGAATTGTCAGCACTTTACCTTTGTAGCCGCTAACTCATAACACTCCTTGCCGTCAAATGATAGACAAAAGCTTTCACCGCAAACTCTGGCAAAGCCAACATCCGTCGCCAACGCCAAGGTTCTTGATACAGTCGATACAGCCATTCCAAATTGTTATTTCCCAACCAAGCTGGAGCGCGATTTTTCGTCCCTGACCAAATATCGAAACTACCGCCAACACCGATCCAAACTGCCTGGGGACATAAATGACGGTTTTGAGCAATCCATAACTCTTGACGCGGCACTCCCAACCCTACAAAAATCAATTGTGGCTGCGATTGGGTGAGAGTTTGTCGCAATTTTTCTTCTTCTTCTTGTGAATGGTAGCCAGAGTGAGTACCCACTATATTTAAACCTGAGATTTGCTGCTGACAAAACTCTGCTGCTTTTGCAGCCACTTCTGGCGCTCCTCCATAGAAAAACACTTTTGCGCCTGTCTGCTTTTGTCCAAGTTCTCGCAATAATTTTTCAGCTAATTCAATTCCTGGACAACGTTGTACTTTTTGCCATAATAGCCAACGCAAATACAGAACGACCCCGGCTCCATCTGGAATCACTAACTCAGCATTTTGAATGACTTGAGCTAAAGAACCATTCCGCTCTGCCTGTATAGTCATTTCTGCATTGAGCGTGATCACATGAGTTCCTCTACCTTGTTGCAAACGTTCTAGCAACCAGCCTGGATAGTTAGTCATCACATGAACTGGCATTCCCAACACTGAAAGCACTTTAGGCGATTTAGACATAGCCTACTCTTGATTAGCCTCACACCATATTTTCTCGACCATTAGTTTATCAAATATTTTAATGTGTCATCTGTTGTAATGGTTAGCAACAACAAATTGTTTACTTAGATGCTAAAAAATAACTAAGTTAAAGAATTTCAGTGATTTTACTAGATCAATTGCTGCTGTGTATTTATGACTTATTGTCATAAAAATATCTTACATTACATCAATAGTAACTAATATCGATTTTAAAAAAGAATGCTACAGAAGTGTAGTTCAAAAATCAAAGCGGACTGCTATATGCATTGAATATTACAAAGAATCCATATTTCAAAAAGATTCTTAAAATTGGTACGAGCAGTAATTTTTGAGCCATGTCTATTAATTCCCGAAGATTTTATCACAGCCGCAATAACATACAAAAAAGTGGGATGCTCCCAATTTCTATAGACAGCTGCGCTTTGTTTGGGGATATCAATAAGATATCTTTCTACTCAATTTGAGCATCAGCGAAATCTGGGAGTAGCATCTGTGGTTACGATCTGCTGGATTCGTTGAGTTTTCGAGAATTTGATATAATTTAGCTGAATCGGGCAAAAGTCCCATGTTTCAACCGATAGGGAAGCGTGGGATGAATGTCCGGACAAAAACGAAACAGCCCTTCCCGTCAAGATTTATTGCATAAACTCAGCAAAAAATTGGTAGACGAAAGCCAAGTTATCATTGTGGAAAATCTCAATGTTAAGGCAATAGTCCGCAACCGCGAGCTATCAAAATCCATATCCGATATGGGTTGGGGAATGTTTGTTAACTTCTTTGACTACAAGCTGAAACAAAAAGATGGGCAACTTGTAGGAATTAATCTGTTTTTCTTCAGAGGAAAAACAAACAGTATCCTAAGCTGGATAAAGTTATGATGACCGCTTGCTTTGTTTGCGATCGCTGCCTGAAATACTTGAGGGAAAATAAAAATAAGCTGTTTTGATTATGGTTTGCACATTGAGTCAGCAGGGGAGTAGGAAGCAAGGGATGAGGATTTACAAGTTTTGCCTAAAATGATCGTGATGCAATTTGCAGGCGCGACAGCTTAATTAAAGGCTACGACCGCTTTGTCAGTTGAGTTTGGGTAAGAGGAAGCCTCATGAGATATTTGCACTCAAAGTCAAGGTCTCTGGCGCTGGTAAACATCCTCACCTGTTAGCCTTACCCATCTGGGGTTTATATATTTTTGTAAAAATATCTTTAAACTGAATCTCTTAAGACTTTTGAGTAAACTCAATTTTACAGTTAAGGTAGTGTAACGGGCGCAAGTTGGCTATGAGTAAAATTCGTATTGCTCTGATTGAAGATCATGACCTCACCCGTGTGGGTATTCGGACAGCACTACTACAAAAAGAAGAAATTGAAGTTGTTGGAGAAGCTGCCAATGCTGCGGAAGGTCTGAAAATGTTAAAAGCACTACAACCTGATATTGCAATTATCGATATCGGTTTACCAGATAAAGATGGTATTGAACTGACGCGGGAGTTGAAAGCTACTAGTAATGGCGAAGAGTTAGCCACGAAGGTGCTAATTTTAACGCTACAAGATAACAAGGAAGCAGTGCTAGCGGCTTTCGCTGCTGGAGCAGATTCTTACTGTATGAAGGATATCAAGTTCGATAATTTACTAGAAGCAGTCCGTGTAACCCACAATGGCAACGCTTGGATTGATCCGGCGATCGCCCGAATTGTGTTACAACAAGCACAACACAATCCACCTAAACAAGATGGGGTATCACTAAATACAAAAAATTCTCATCAATATTCAGAGTTTGTGGATGATCAGGAAACCATAGAACCTTACACCCTGACAGAACGAGAGTTAGAAGTGTTACAGTTGATTGTCGAAGGTTGTAGCAATGCGCTAATAGCGGAAAGACTTTACATCACAGTTGGAACTGTAAAAACTCATGTCCGCAATATATTAAATAAGCTATGTGCTGATGACCGTACCCAAGCTGCAGTTCGTGCCTTACGTTCTGGGTTGGTGGGATAGTGGTTAGTTTTAGGGTGTATTTACTCTAAAGCCCAATGAGGAGAAATTTACAACTTTGAGATAAGTATATTTTCAAAGTGGGTAACCTCTCTATAATGATGACCGTTTGATTATTACTTGGTTACTTAGTGTGATAAATGTTACATTACTTTGCCAGCCATTCAAGTATTTGAAAATTAAAGTCAAATATGACTGAAACAGAGGTAGAAAAGCTGAAGCTCATGGTGGTAGACGATGAGCTAGATAACCTAGATTTACTCTACCGCACTTTTAGGCGAGATTTTAAAGTATATCAAGCTAGCCATGCTCGTGGTGCGCTGGACATTCTAGACAAAGAAGGCGAGATGGCCGTGATTATTTCTGACCAAAGAATGCCAGAAATGAACGGTACTGAATTTCTTAGCCTTACAGTAGAGCGATTTCCCGATACCATTCGGATTTTGCTGACTGGTTTCACAGATGTCGAAGATTTAGTAGACGCCATTAACTCTGGTCAGGTATTCAAGTACATAACCAAACCTTGGAATCCCGAACGGTTGAAGACATTAGTCGAGCAAGCTACTGATACATATCGCTTAGTTAAGAAACGCACTCAGGAGTTGCGTCGCGCCTTGCGACGAGAGTCTTTGTATAATGCCGTGACAACAGCAATTCGTGAGTCTTTGGACTACGACAGTATGCTGGAAAAGATTGTGGCGACAATTGGACAAACATTCGAGGCTACTTGCTGCTTGCTAAGACCCGTAGAAGGCGATCGCTTGACAAAAGATGAGTTCTTCTACATGGATGCTCAATCTCACATATCAAGTTGCACCTTCGACCCTAGTCTTTTAATTGAAAAAGTTCTCGAAACGCGACATTATCAGCTAACTGAAGATACCTATGAAGGTAAGACTTGCCGTCAACTGGTTGTGCCACTATCCTACCAGCAACACCTGCTAGCTGTGCTAGCCCTTTACCAAAAGGGACGTGACTATCCCTGGCAAGATGAAGATATACAACTGATTACTGGGGTTACTGAGCAAGCAGCTTTAGCTCTCTCTCAAGCAAAACTCTATCAGCGCCTCCAGGAAAAGCAACAGCAGCTCCAAAATGAGTTAGAGGTGGCGCGCCAAATTCAACACAACCTGCTACGCCAAAGTTTACCTGATATCCAAGGTGCTAGGGTGCAGGCATCTTGCTATCCCGCACGGGAAGTCGGAGGGGATTTTTTTGAAGTATTTGTCCATCCTAAAGGTGACTTGTGGTTAGCAGTCGGTGACGTTTCCGGTAAAGGCGTTCCTGCGGCTTTGTTTATGGCTAGCGCTATTTCGGTATTACGCCGAGAATTATCTCAAGAAACGCCAGCCGAGCCGAATGTGGTCATGCAAAATCTTAACCACGCCATGAGCGATGACTTAATTAGCAACAATTGCTTCATCACCCTCGTCTTAGCACGTTACACCCCCAGCACTAAAGATTTTGTCTATGCTAACGCCGGACACGTCTATCCTCTTCTTTGGTCAAACCAAGAAAATGGGGACGCACAGCCTAATTACCTCAAGGTAAGGGGTGTTCCTTTAGGTATTTTACTTAAGTGGGAGGCTAAGTCTGGTCAATTAGTTCTCGCTCCTGGAGATATCCTACTGTTAGCTAGTGATGGAATTACAGAGGCAATGGTATCAAATGATGTGTTTTTGACTGAAAAAAGCGAACATGGCATTGAGCCATTTAGCCGTTCGATGCTAAATCAAGATGGCCTTTGGAAACTCTTACAGCAAGAGACTCTACCACTATCTCTCAACCATTTACTAGCGCGCATCCAGGCAGATAACCATGTTCAAGAAGATGACCAAACTATACTCTCACTGGAGGTTTTATAAGTGATGAAAACTGAGCTTCATGTACCTAGTGACTTGAATTTTTTAAACATTGTCGAAAATTGGTTGTTAGGATGTCTAAAAATCCAGCTAGGAGAATCTGTTGATTGGTCACGACAATCAAGTCGTTTGCGGTTAGCTTTGGTTGAAGCCTACTCCAACGCAGTACGTCATGCTCATAAAGAGCGGTCAAATTTACCAATCTTACTGCGTCTGGAACTGAAAGACCGGGATCTTGCTTTGGAAATTTGGGACTACGGCGAAGGTTTTGATATGTCCACCTACTTAGCGCCAAATCCTTTAGAAAAACAAGAAGGTGGCTATGGTTGGCTGATTATGAATCGTTTGATGGATAAAGTAGAGTACCAATTGCAAGTTGATGGTGCTAACTGTCTAAAGTTGAAAGCTACTCTACCAGAACTGGTTCATTAATACTCCCTTGACTTCTAATTGGGGAATTGTTGGTTTTATCGGGCTACTTGTCCTGCCAAAATCTGGTCAATCATGCGGTTGGCTTGAGAACTGTAACCACCGCCAAATAAATTGAAGTGATTCAGAATGTGATAAAGGTTATAGAGCGGTTTTCGGTGTTCATACCCTGCATCTAAAGGAAACACTTCGTTGTAACCTTTGTAAAAAGATGCTGGGAAGCCACCAAATAATTCTGTCATAGCGATATCAACTTCGCGATCGCCAAAATAAGTTGCTGGATCAAATATCACAGGTTCACCTGACACCGTACACCCCGCATTCCCACCCCACAAATCACCGTGTACTAAAGAAGGCTGCACCTGATGATCTGCCAATAATTCAGGGATAGCGGCCAATAATCTTTCTTGCAGGGGGAAATTACCACCCCGCCGCCTTGCTAACTGAAATTGATATGAGAGTCGATATTGAGCATAAAACTCTGCCCAGTCTGCTGTCCAGGTGTTGATTTGGGGTGTGGAACCAATGGTATTGTTAATTTTCCATCCAAACCCTTGACTACTAGTCGCTTTATGCATTGCTGCTACATTCTGGCCCATATCTGACCACGATTTGGTATTGTCTCCTCCCATTTCCAGCCATTCCATCACAATGTAGCCGGAATTACCCGCAGTACCCCAGCACAGCGGTTTGGGTACGCGAATGCTAGCTGTTGTCAGCATTTCCTCTAACCCTAGCGCTTCAGCTTCAAACATCGCCACTTGGGATGCTTGGTTGAGTTTGACAAAGTAAGTCAACTCACCATTGGAAACTGCATAACCTTGATTAATACACCCGCCACTAACACTACGCCGCTGCTGACTCTGAAATCTTTCACCACTCACCCGGCTAATATGAGCATCGATTTCCGTCCATATCATTTCAGTTACCAGTTAACAGTTAATAGTTAATACTAGGACTTACGCATTGACGAAACAACTAGTTTATGTATTCAATCAGCACAAACAGCGCTCAAATTATCCAAAACATATTCACGAATAACTTTTGTGAATAGATTCCTTTGGACTTCATACCAATTGTTAATGATATTTTCAGAGCGCATTTTTTCTAAACGAACAAATGCTTGAAGCGAGCAAAATATATGTGTTTTGATTGCGTGGCTATCTCTAACCATGAATCGACAAATTCCACATACTTGTTTGATGGCTCTATGAAAACTTTCAATTCCCCAATGAGTATCATGAATTGTCACAAATTCACTTCTGGTTATTTGTTGGAGAGCTTCTTTATCTGGTAGATACAATATATAGTGCCTAGAGTCTTCTTTTTTGAAGTCCTTCCTAAACAACTTGATAAATCCAAATTCTCTCAGATGCGTGACTAACCCTTGCTCAGGAAGCTCTAAACTGCTTACATGGCAATACTTTCCTGGTTCATTAGATACAGTTCTGTTCTTCTCAACACCAAATAGAAAACCCAATTTCTGGTTTCTTAAAAACTTTAAGTTTTCTACTCCTGAGTACCAACTATCTCCTGTCACTAGTCTTGGTTTTACACCCCAATCAATCACTTCAATCAGCATTTCTTGGAAATAATCGTTCTTGGTTCTCCCCTCCTTTTTGTCATATATTCTGTAATTTATTGGGACTGAATTCCCATGTATGTCGCTGTAATACAGTGTGATTAAATTTAATCCTTTAATCGCCTTATGGTATTTCCCTGACCAAAAATATCCAATTAATTCTGCGTATTTTGGTTCGCTGTATAGCTTTTCTATTACTGTGTCATCAACGCTTAAAATACCTCCTTCTAAATTGATTATTTCTCTGACAATGTCGAATAAATCTTTTGGCTCGTATCTTTCTCTCAACAAAAATCTGTTCACACTATCATGTGAAACATCTCCCAAGATTTCTGCTAACCGACTGCACCCTCCATGCTTTGGCTCCGATAGCAAGAACAGGGTGTAATGCTCTAAATTACATTGTGCTGTTGAGGGTTTGCTGATTTCTCTAATTGTCCGATACCTTGAAAGTAGACGACATCTTTTTTTCAATGCACTATTTTACCACCTCGTCAATGCGTAAGTCCTAAATACCTATTTTGTATGAAGATGCACATAATAATACCCCCCTGTAGTCCCAGGGCTGTTTCATTCCCTAAGAAGCTTGAAAAATCAAGGGTTCTAGCAAAATAAAATTGATGATTTTGCTACCTGGGTATCGAGAAAATAGACAATCGTACTGTTATTTATGTGCTGAATATTCTGTTTCATCGTTACCCATACTTATGATTTTTATCGCTAACCATCTTGACAAATCCTGTTTGAGAGGGAACGAAACAGCCCTGCCTGTAGTCCCCCCTTGGTAAGGGGGGACGGCGATAGCCGGGGGGTGAATTATATGCAGCTTCACAAAGAAACGGTATAACATTATCTAACCACTGATAACTGATACTTCGACTACGCTCAGTACAAGTAACTGATGACTGTTCACTGATATGGTTTCAGGACAACTACACCATAAGCATCTGGGGAAAGATACTGTTGTGCTGCTTGTAGCAAGTCATCTGTATTTTGGGCTTGAATATAATCTGGGTAGTTAAACGCAGGTTCTAAATCTCCTATTAAAGATTGATAGTAACCATACAACCCAGCGCGATCGCTTGGTGTTTCGTTACCAAAAATAAACCTGTTAGCGACACGCTTCCGCACACGGTCAATTTCCTTGTCTGTCACCAATTCTGTTTGTAGTGTGCGAATATGTTGAGCGATCGCATTTTCTACAGCCTCTAAATTTTCCACTGCACACTTAGCGGAAATATAAAACGTTCCTTGCAGTCGATGACTCATATTACTCACAGAAATCGAGGAAACTAGCCCCCGTTCTTCCCGTAAATCCCTCACCAATCTTGATGTCCGTCCGTGTCCCAAAATTCCTGCTAAAATATCCAGCGCATAAGTTTCATTAAGTTCACTCAACCCCGGTACGCGCCAAACCATCACCAACCGCGCCTGCTGGAGACTTTCATCAATAAATTCCCGCCGCACAATTGTCGTAAACGCTGGCTCCGGAATCACTCTTGACCCCTGTACGGGCGGGGTTTCCCCGCCCCTGGTTTCCCCGCCCCTAGTGAATCCTGCAGCCACAATTTCTACCAACTCTTCCACAGGTAAATTACCTACAACCGCTGCAGTCATTGACTGGGGTTGATACAACGTCCTGTGAAAATCTCGCATCTGCTGGGGTTGGAGTTGAGAAATCACCGACTCAGGCCCCAATACCGGACGACGATAGGGTAATTCATCAAACGCCATCTCCATCGCCCGGCGAAAAGTCCTGCGCTGAGGATTATCTTCTGAACGCTTAATTTCTTCCAGAACTACCATGCGTTCTCGTTCAAAAGCATCATCAGGAATACTGGCGTTAGTTACTACATCTATTTGTAATGGAGCCAGTTCTGCAAAATCCTTGGGAGCAGTGGTTATATAGTAATGAGTATAGTCTTGGCTAGTAGCGGCATTAGTCACAGCGCCTCGCTCTTCAATTCGGCGTTCAAACTCGCCGCTGGCCAATTTTTCCGTGCCTTTAAAAATCATATGCTCTAAAAAGTGAGCCATGCCGTTAATGGCATCAGATTCTACCGCAGAACCAACATTAATCCACAAGTTAAGGTTAACGGCTTCAATTGGCATTTGCTCCGCTACTATCGTCAATCCATTAGGTAATTGGTGTAGCTTTGGCGCATGAAGACGAGGAAATTTTAGCAGGGCTGAGGTCATTGGTCGTGGTGAGTGGTGAAGGAGCTATTTACTTCTCTATCTTATCTATGATTCTTTTTACAGAAGCGATACTTAGGTTAGGCTATAGTCTACGCACACCCTACCATTACCAGAATTATCCCACCAGTAACCTGATCACAATGCCAGAGAATTTTTATCCTTTATTGATCGCTTTCTTCATCCTGTTCACGGTGATTTTAATTTTCGTACTCAGCGTTGACTGGAATCAGCTGGCGAAACTCTACCGCACCGATGAACCAGCACCAGCAAATCTCTCGCGGTTGGAATATGGTTTGGTGGGTATGGCGTATTACAAAGGATCTTTAAACGTTGGTGTTACTCCCCAAGGGCTGTATTTGAGTATTTTTCCTTTGTTTAACTTTGGGCTTCCGCCGTTGTTGATTCCCTGGAGTGCAATTAGGAAAATTGAGCCGGCTAACCAATTGTTTACGCAACGCTTTCGTTTGTATCTTACTAAGCCAGATGTGAAGATTGTTCTGAGGAAAGAGGCTTTGGAGGGGGCGAGGAAATATTTGGCTGCACAGGGTATTGAGTGGATTTAGATTTTGCCTTCCAGAATGGTGCCACGAACATTTGCGCCTTCAAGAATCGCCCCTTGAAGATTCGCATCTACAAGATTTGCACCTACAAGATTCGCATCTACAAGATTTGCACCTACAAGATTCGCATCTACAAGATTTGCACGTACTTCTCTCACAAACTTCTGGGCAACTTCCTCTCCCATCTTGCCCTGCATGGCTAATTCATCTAAACCATCAAAAATAATTAGTAATTTTTCTACCTTATGAGAATTCCAGGTTTGCTGCTCATAGCTATTGTATTCTGTTGGTAGAGATGGCTAGCCAATATATAGGACTACTATTTGATTTTTAAAATTCACGTAGGGTGGGCAGTGCCCACCTTATCCTGGTTATGGTGGGCAGTGCCCACCCTACAGATACTTAAATCTGTTCAAAAATTAAACTGGATGCCTATATTTAAACAATGTTTACTAGTAATTTTACGCAAAGTGACTAGTAAATCTTCGGATTTATACTAAAAAGCCTCAAGCGTCAGCCTCAAAGCCTCAAGCGTCAGCCTCAAAGCCTCAAGCGTCAGCCTCAAAGCCTCAAGCGTCAGCTTCAAAGCCTCAAGCTTCAGCTTCAAAGCCTCAAGTGTCAGCCTCAAAGCCTCAAGTGTCAGCCTCAAAGCCTCAAGTGTCAGCTTCAAAGCCTCAAGCGTCAGCCTCAGAACCTCAAGCGTCAGCCTCAAAGGCTCAAAAATGCCTCGGCGAATATGAATTCGCGGCTACACAAACAAAACCCGCCTTCGCGGGTTTGAAAGAGTTTTGAAGTTAAGGTTAAAAGTGCAGTTAGAAATTCTATCTAGATAGGTAAAACCCACCGGACTGGGTTTCAAATCCTCCAATTTTCCTTAGTCTGCGGAGGCAGACTTTGCCTGTGTAGCCGCGAATTCTATTCGCCTGACTTTAGTTGGTGTTTGTTGCAGCTTTCTTTTTCTTAGAACTGCGGGTAAACCTTCGTCCCATCTCATCGATAACTGTATCTAAACCAGCAACGTCACCGCTAGCCTTGGCGTAATTGTAAACTGCCAAAGCGGCTGCATAGGCTTCACTACCAGCAGCCATACAGGTATCATCCACAAGTTCTTGCAGTTGCGTCAGCGATAACAATACGGGATACAAAGCCTCATACAGCCCTAAATCCCGGCGCATCTCTTCTAAATCAAAGGAACGGGGTAAAAAATTCGGGTTTTGTGTCGCCACTTCCAACGCCTTGCTGACAAAGGCGCGACTTTTATCACCCATCTTCACAATTGTGCGCCTGTCTTCCGTGGTCAAATCTACCAAAAACGGTAACTTTTCCCGAATCGTCGCTATAGCCTGCATCACCGCCTCCCGATCGCCTGGGGAAAGATTAGCACTGATACGATTATCTGCCATTTTGATCACTCCTCTGGAATAACTCATCTCAGTATTCCCAAAGTTAAACAGGCGATCGCTTTCTTGACGGTCAAAATAGCCGTTTTTCCCCAGATTAAAGAGCTTACAAGGTTCGCTTGCGGTTCTGCGTAAGTCCTGGTTTTGTTACAATTATGAATAATATTAAGAAATATAAACTTAAATCTCAATGCCCAGTGTATCTATTAACAAAAAAGCATCTCGTGTCATCGTCATCGGTGCGGGAATTGGTGGGTTAACTGCTGGCGCATTACTAGCCCATCGAGGTTACAGCGTCTTAATTCTAGATCAAGCGATCGCACCTGGAGGCTGTGCTTCCACATTCAAACGCAAAGGATTTACCTTTGATGTGGGGGCGACACAAGTCGCAGGTTTGGAACCAGGGGGAATTCACCACCGCATATTTTCCGAACTAGAAATAGATTTACCAGCAGCAACGCCTTGTGACCCGGCTTGTGCGGTTTATCTTCCTGGAGAAACGACACCAATTAATGTTTGGCGTGATCCAGAAAAATGGCGAGAGGAACGACAACGGCAATTTCCAGGTAGCGAGCCGTTTTGGCAATTGCTAGCAACTTTGTTTCATGCAAGTTGGGAATTTCAAGGACGCGATCCGGTGCTACCGCCAGCTAATCTATGGGACTTGTGGCAGTTAATTCAAGCAGTGCGCCCTATTACATTGATTACAGTGCCCTTTACGTTGTTTACAGTGGGGGATGCGTTACGACTATGTGGATTGGGAAATGACCAACGCTTACGGACTTTTTTAGATTTGCAACTCAAGTTGTATTCTCAGGTGAATGCTGACGAGACAGCCTTACTTTACGCTGCAACGGCGTTGAGTGTATCGCAATTGCCCCAAGGCTTATTCCACTTGCAGGGTAGTATGCAAGTATTAAGCGATCGCCTAGTACAATCTCTACAAAGAGACGGTGGTCAATTGTTGATGCGTCACACTGTAGAAAATATCACAGTGGAAAACGGCCAAGCCAATGCCGTAGTAATCAGCAATCAGCAAACTGGTGAAGTTTGGACAGAAACGGCTGATCATGTTGTGGCGAATGTGACTGTGCAAAACCTAGTGCAACTATTAGGGGAAAAAGCGCCTTCTGGTTATAAACAGCGAGTGGAAAAATTACCCCCAGCCTCAGGCGCGTTTGTCGTGTATTTAGGTGTAGATGCCAGCGCCATTCCGGCTGATTGTCCGCCCCATCTACAGTTTTTATACAATGCTAATGGCCCCATTGGCGAAAATAATTCCCTATTTGTCTCTGTCAGCCATCAAGGTGATGGTCGCGCCCCAGATGGTAAAGCCACAATTATTGCTTCTTCCTTTGTAGATCCAACCCAGTGGTGGCAGACTGATGATTATGAAGCGCTTAAACAAAAGTATACCGAAGAAGCGATCGCCCTACTTGCCCAATACTTTTATCTCAAACCAGAAACAATAATCTACCAAGAAGCTGCCACACCCCGCACCTTTGCTCACTATACAGCACGCGATCGCGGTATTGTTGGCGGTATCGGTCAAAGGATTCCTACTTTCGGCCCTTTTGGTTTTGCCAATCGCACACCGATAAACCATCTCTGGTTAGTTGGTGACTCTACCCATCCCGGTGAAGGAACTGCAGGGGTGAGTTACTCGGCGCTGACTGTGGTTAGACAAATTGAAGCTTCAGTTCACTGCTAAAATTTTGTCCATGTCTAATTCTTAGAATGAGAATAAACCAATTTTAGTTAAAGTGAACAATTTATGGGAGTTTAATTATTGTGCAGAAAGATATTGCAATTCTCGGTTGTAATGAAAAACCTCGTTTATCCTACTCCAGAGCAGACAATAACTTGTTTTATCCTTTGTCAGAATGTTACAAGTTTGTTTTTGCCCATTTTTATAGTCCGAATCGATGAACGTACTGGAAACATTTATATTTTGGCTGGAGAAGAAACGGGTATCTTAATCACACGCGATGGCAAATGGAGATACGAAGAATGACAAAACCCAATTTTGCTGCCATGAGTAAGTCCGAGTTGAAAGCTTATCTGTTAAAACATCGCAATGATACTGAAGCTTTTCATGCGCTGATGGATAAAATTACATCTGAACCAAATCAGACATTTTATACAGTTGAGGAAGTAGGAAAGCTACAGGAACTAATCGAAGATAGACGGCAGTTTAAGGGAAATAGTTAGTTGGATTGAGAAAACATCCAAAGGAGGCACAGTGTCCTGTACCTCCAATGTACGATTACTGCCCAGTGGTAGTTGGTGATGGCTGGACTTCCGGAATCTCAGGCGTAGGTGCAGGTACAGGATTGAGGAATTGTCGCCAAGCCCGGATTTGGTCTTGCGCTGCACTGTAAGCTGCACTCCGGCGTGGAACCAAATTGGCAGTCTCAATAGCTTTGACGACATCAGACTGACTTTGAAGGCGGGCTATGTCTAACAATTGCTGGCTCCATTGGTCAATCCCAACATTAGCATCCAGGCGTAAAATACTCCGCCTTGGCACCTGATTCGCTAACTGCATAGCCTCAACTAAGGCTTCTGGTGTACCAGCAAGTGCGACTTCCCTTGCTCTTTTCCAGTTTTCTCTAGCTTGGATTTGCCCTTGCCAGTCATCGATAGCCGCTTGTGCTTCACCCGCCAGCGCCCGCCCTGATGAGGCAATTTGTTGAGCTGCATTAATAGCTGCGGGGAGATTGCCACTTTGAGCCAGTTCTCGTGCCTGATCTAGGTAGGGCTGGTCTTGAATGCGCTGAATTTTCGCTGTCCAAGTGCGAATTCGCCGCCGTGCTTCGGGATACAATGCCCGACCGTTACGAATTTGACTAGCTTCGGCGATCGCTGCTTGCAAGGAGTTAGTATCTTCTAGTAGCGCTATCTGTTCGGCACGATCTAAGAATGGTCTGTCTTGGATAGTCTCTACTTGGGCTTGCCAGCGATTCACTTCCTGTCTAGCTTCTGAAGCACGAGGGTTGACAGATGGAATTTGCTGTGCTTGAGAAATAGCTGCGGCTAAATCACCTATCGTTCCTTGACTAGCCAGTGCGCGTGCTTTTTCTAGACGGGCAACATCTTCAATTTCCAACTGCCAACGAGCAATCAGTGCTTGTGCTTTGTTAAATATTGTCCTGGAAGAATCAATTTGTTGTGCTTGGGAAATCGCTGTCTCTAAACCCGGAATAGTACCAATCCATGCACTTCTTTGGGCTTCACCCAAGCTAATAAAATCGTCAATTTCCGTTTGCAGTCCAGTATTTGGCGGAATTTGTTTGACTATTTTCAGTGCTGTATCAGCATCGCGTTGATCTAGCTTTTTCTGTGCCAACTCCAGCATTTTGCGTCCAAATACAGGAATTAACTCTTGAGCTTTTTGATAAACGTAGCTTTCCTGGTTAATTGACTCGGCTATCTTCAGCGCTTGCAGGAGATTATCAACGACACCGCTATCAGCTAGACTCTTGGCTTTTGCTAACTTTTCGCCATCTTCCCGAGCGCTGGCAATTAGGCGATTCAACTGGTCATACTTGGTACTCGCCCAGTATTTATTATCTACACGCAGCAACCGAGAAGACAGCATAAATGCTGATTGCCAATGTTGTTGTCGCAGTTCCTCTTCTGCTTCTTTGTAGATGTCTTCTGCCTTAGACCAAATTGACTGCCATTTAGTCACTTGCTCTTCTACTAGTTTATAGGCAGGGACATCATTGGGTATCTTGCGAGCAGTGGCGATCGCTTCATCTAATCTACCTGCTTGAAAACTTTCATCAGCTAGCACTAGAACATCTTTCGACCATTTTTCTAAAAAGCGATCGGCTTCTCCCCGCAGGGGGTGATCCGTTGGGAGTTGCTTGACTAAATTAATCGCTTGTAGTAAGTCTGCCACTGTTTGCTTAGAAGCTGCCAACTGAGCGCAATGTAGCCGCATTTGGGAACTAGCCAAGGGCCAGAAAATTGTGGGGCAGTTGGGCGCAGATGGTAATTTTAGCAGCATAGCCACCGCTAAAAATCCGATGCTGCCGGGTATCAAGGTTAACATGATTAACCAAAACACCCAGCTTTGCATCCAGCGAGGCAATTTCTGATAAATCTGATTAAGAGAAATAGTTGCTTCTGAGAGACTATCTAAAGGTAATCCTTCGGGATTGTTTTTTGTTTGCCGCTTCACTGACTTAGAGTTAGAACCAGTAGCTGGAATACCAAATGCATGAGTTTCTTGGGATGATTCTATCGTTTTATCTGGCTTTCTCGCTCTGGCTGGGGACCAACTGTCTGGAATATCCCGCTCTGTCATTGCTCACACCACAATAATTGAATAGCGATCTGTTGGCGATCGATAATCCTATTGTTGCCATAGTAGCTTTCCCATTATCAAAAAGCTATCTTACTTCATGATCTATCCCAACAGAGAAGCTGATGCGCGCCTAGACTAAGAGAACTCCATCACAAAGAATAATCTAGAAGCTGTCATTACATAGGCGATGCCGAACCGTAGTGGCGTGGCAAGACTAAAATGGTGTATTAATTCAATCAAATAAACCACCCATAAAAGACAATCTCGTTCAGTTGCTCTCGTAGGGTGGATAACGTAATGGAGCGTTATGGGGCATTGCCGGCTTCTTCTCCATGCCGCAAGTGGCGTGGAGTTTTTCATACCTTATCTTGTTACAGAAGATTCCGCCTGCAAATCAACAATCAGTTGAGCCAAGTGACTGCTACTAGCCTGATAAACGTTGCCACAAAAATCGCAAGTGGCTTCAGCACCATCATCCTTGACAATCATATCTTGCAGTTCAGCTTCTCCCAGAATTTTTAATGCCCCCAGCACTCGATCAAAAGAGCAACCGCAGTTGAAACGCAATATTTGAGTTTCGGGAAATATCCTCAAGCCCATATCTCCCAGTAGTTCACCCAATATTTCTGGTAGTGACTTCCCTGCTTGTAATGATGGTGTAAATCCCGCTAAAGATGCAACCCGTGACTCCAATGTTGCTACTAAAGCTTCGTCTCTGGAGGCTTTAGGTAAAACTTGTATTAATAACCCACCAGCCGCCGTCACCCCAGTTGATCCCACAAACACACCTAAAACTACCGCCGAAGGAGTTTGCTCGGAATTTACCAAATAGTGGGCTACATCATCGCCAATTTCGCCAGATACAATCTCTACGGTACTAGAATAAGGGTAGCCATAACCAATGTCTCGCACAACGTAAAGATATCCTTTTCCTACTGCACCACCAACGTCTAGTTTACCTTTAGCGTTGGGAGGTAATTCAATAGAGGGGTTCCCAACATAACCGCGTACTGTTCCATCTAATCCAGCGTCCACCAATATACCACCCAACGGCCCATCGCCCTTAACTCGGACGTTGACTCTAGACCCAGCCCGTTTCATACTAGAAGCCATTAACAAGCCTGCTGCCATAGTCCGACCTAGTGCTGCTGTTGCCACATAAGATAGATTGTGACGTTGCCGTGCTTCTTCCGTCAGGCGTGTGGTGATCACACCGACTGCACGAATCCCACCATCGGCTGCTGTGGCGCGAATTAATTGATCCGCCATGAATAACCTTACCAATAAAATGTCTTGCTAAAAACCCTTGCTTTTGGGCGCGGGAGAAGTTACACCGATTATAACAAAACTTAACTTAAGCTTCTGAATGAAGTGATAGCACAGTGTTCACTTTTAGAGTTTCCCCAAAAAGCATCTCAGATTACATTGATATCAAACCTCTCTCAAGGCAAGCTGCTAAATAATGTTGGGTAATTTTCAACAAAGCCAATTAAGAATAGAAATTGCTGCATCTGCTGATGCGATTCATCACAGTTTGTTACGTCCACTGCAATTAGAGAAATGGCTCGTAGGACAACGTTTCGCTCCAGGAATGCCAGAAGAACTGCATTCAGGGTTTCAGTTTACTAGTTGGACTGGGCCAGTTGCAATCCATCATCACGTGGATGTGGTCAAATCCAACTGCTTGCGCCTGTTATTAAGTGGGGGTATTGACGGGTTTCACGAATGGTATTGGGGAGAAGGTTGGGTGCAGTCTCGCCTAGAAGGAATTTCAATATTCCCTCTGAATTTGGGGCAAACCTTGAGTTTGTTAAGTTTACGTCAGTTTTTGGCAATTCAAAAGTCTTAAATCAGTTAACAGTTATCAGTAAACAGTGATCAGACTGATATTTCTACTCTCAGTACGGTTCGGTTAAAGTTTTTTGATGAAAATTCTAAACCCCGTCTAGTGGTTTGTCAATTTTGTTTTGAGGGGTTTTTGGTAGTGCGGGCCGAAAAGCCCGCGTGAGCGAGACGCTCACACTACAGTCCCTCATTTCAACCCTGACAGACTAGGTTGAAAACCATAGTTTTAAAAGTAGTGGGAGCATCTTGCTCCCAGGGGTTAGTAGCGGGCATCTTGCCCGCTACTCCGGGTTTCTAGGTTGAAAACCATAGTTTTAAAAGTAGTGGGAGCATCTTGCTCCCAGGGGTTAGTAGCGGGCATCTTGCCCGCTACTCCGGGTTTCAAAATGGGGAGCATCCACTTTTGGAAGAAACACCAGGCGATTGGAAATCGCGGCTATACAAACTAACAAACTAAACCCGCCTAAGCGGGTTTCAGAGAGTCCGAGAAGGCGGTGAGACAGCGCTGTAGGAGGGTATCCGAACGCACAGCGACTGCGAACCCGTTAGCGAGTCTTCGAGTGTCAGGGACTTTGTTTGTGTAGCCCCAGACTTCTAGTCTGTTCGCGCAGCGTGCGCCTTAGCGCAGGGCGATCTGCCGAAACGGGATGCTCCCTCAAAATGGACGAGGTTTAGATCACAAATATGCGATAAATCGCGTCTCTTGCCTTAACCGAACAGTATTGAGCCTGCTAAGTGTAAATTCGGTATATACAGTTAGATACATTACTAAAATACTAAATTTCGTGCTTACACGACCTGAAAACTAAAGTTGAGGCTAGCCCAGCTATTGACATCTAAAATATAGGAGTCAGCAGCAGTGCCATTCATCTCAGCTTTAACGGCGCTGGCGTTATGCAAGTCTTGCAGCAGGGCTTGGGCAACTTCTAAGGGGTTCAATAATGGACTTATGGGTTGTTGATCGGCTGTGCGATTTATAGAGGTTTCCAGGGCTGTTAGGGTGCCGCTGAAGGGGTTGGTGCTGAGGATTAGTTGGTGTTCGCAGAAGAATGCTGGCCCGGGAATTACCCATCCAGCAGTGGTGGCAGTTTGTGGTATTGCCAGTGTTGCGCCTGGGGCGATGACTATCTGTTGGAGTGGGGGTTTGGGTTCGGAAATGCTGGTTTGGGGAATGATTTGCCAAGGATATAATGCGATCGCACTCCGGCTATTCCTTAATCCAACTAAGATTAAATATACTGGGCGATCGCCTAAATTTTGTACCCTGTACTGCACTCGACTACCGATAGGCACGATGGGTACAGTTCCCGGTTGATTGCGGTAGGAAATATTACTTTGCCCTTCTGCTTTAAGAGTCCGCACTGTTTCTCGTTGCATGACCACTCTACGTGATATGCCACTAATGATTTCTAGGGTTCCCCTCACAGCCAAGCGAGAAGAACCTTCATTTTCTGTGAGTCGCCACAACTTCGCTGCTAGCAGGGTGGGTAATTTTGGCGCTAAACTTTGTACTGCAACTTTTACGGCTTCTCCCGCTTCCCCAACCATGTTGGGAATCAGCTCGCCACTAACAGAAAATAGACCATAACGGCTAGGAGTTGGCAATAGCTTCCCAAATACATAATCACTGGGCTGTTCTCCCGCGACTACTGTTGACACATGAGTAGCTGTGGCAAAAGCACTTGTAGCGTCTACCCGCTCAATTCGCTCCAGTTTAGTATCTAGGGCAACCGTTAAACCAATATTCCGGGGTAAAACTCTGACTGCTTCTTGAACGAGTTGCCCGACTTGGGGGAGAGTAGTATGATCAAGGCTAGAGATTAAGGCTTTGGCTTTTAACCCGGTACGCGATCGCACTACTAACTGTTCGTGTGTATCTAAGGTAAGCCGAGAATTAATTCCGTAGTATTCCAGGACTTGTGGTGGTAGTCCTGCTAACCACAACTCGACTGTTTTTCCATCTTCTTCTATGGCTGTCACCACGCCTTCTGCGCCAATGGTATTATTTGGGAGGAGGAATTCTGCAAGCAATGTTTCTTGAGGATTTTTTTTCCCACTCAACAAAGCTGGTTGCTGTGTACTACCCACTTTGTAAATAGAACTCGCCACATGGGAAAGGATAACTTGAATTGTCGTGGCTGGGCTAGCTTCCCATAAATACTGTGTCAAGGCATAGGTAAATAGGCCGGCGCTAAAACCTGAAAACAGCACTTCCCTCGCTAACTGTTTCGGGTCTGAAGTAGCTGCTAATAGTATTGCATTACCAATAGCATTTTTAGTAGCTAGTTGGCTTTTGAGTTGTTGTTGAAAATCGAGTTCTGCTGCTGTTAGCTGTGCTGATATGTCCGGACGGGAACGAATTCGCCATCCGGATGGCTGGATTGTACTAGGAGCATAGTAACTAGTATCTAATACTGCTGTGACACGATCTGTCGGCAGCGATCGCAATAATAGCAGTAGGGTGTCTTCTAATAAATAGTTGACAATTTTCTCACCTTGTTGATCTATTTGCTCATTAGCTGAGATCAGTGCGTTTTGAAATGAATCTGCCAAAGTAGGCGATTTGATGCGAGTCCCGTAACCGCTGAAGTGGAAAATAACCACATCACCAGGTTTAATTTGCTTGCCGAGATGCTCCAAAAAAGCAGCTTCAATAAATTCTCGGCTAGCTTGTTCCTCAGTTAAAGTGAGAATATCTGATGATTGGAAACCAAAGCGATGTATCAACAGTTCCCTTTGCAGTTCCACATCTGTCAAACAACCACTGAGGGCTGGATTTTTTGGGTATTGGTTGATGCCTACTAATAACGCCAACTTACGCGGGTTGGGATCTGCCAAAGCTTGATAATAACGTAGGCTTTGCCCGCCATAGGCATTGCCCAAAGTCAACCAATCAGCTTCACTTACCCCCAACGCCGCGAGTATAGAGCCAATCCGATATAAAAACGTCCGCCGCTTCATATATTAGCCACCAGTCTCCAGCCTGTCAGCTAACAGCTTAAGGGGCTGAAGTCTGTAGTGTAAAGCTAGGGTTTATACTGTTTGCTCGCTTTGCGTGTCATTTGTCATTTGTCATTGGTCATTTGTTATTTGTCATTTCTCCCTCATCTCCCTCATCTCCCTCATCTTCCCAATCCCCAGTCCCCAATCCCCAATCCCCAATCCCTAAGCCGGTACTTCTATTTGCATGGCTCTTGCCAGTTCTGCGGCTACTTCTGGACGAGAAAATTCTGGTGGGGGTAACTCACCCCGACGCAGCATTTCCCGAACTTTCGTTCCCGACAGGTGAACACGTTCCTCTGGCTTGCTGGGACTGCTTTTAGTCGTTCCCATTTGTTTGGTACGCAGGCAATAGAAAGCATGTTCAAACTTCATGGGCACAATGCCTAATTCACTAGTATCAAACTCCTCAAAGATATATTGAGCATCATAAGTACCGTAGTAATCACCAACGCCTGCATGATCTCGTCCGACGATAAAGTGAGTACAGCCGTAGTTCTTGCGGACTAGAGCATGAAAAATTGCTTCTCTGGGGCCTGCGTAGCGCATAGCGGCTGGGTTAATTGCCAAAATTACTCGGTCTAGGGGATAGTAGTTTTCCAATAAGATTTCATAGCAGCGCATCCGCACATCAGCGGGAATGTCATCTTCTTTTGTCGCCCCTACCAATGGGTGCAAAAATAAACCATCAACGGTTTCCAAGGCGCACTTCTGGATATATTCGTGGGCGCGGTGAATGGGGTTGCGAGTTTGAAAGCCAACGATAGTTTTCCAGCCTTTGGTTTTGAACATTTGCCGAGACTCGGCAGGATCAATTTGATAGGAGGGAAATTGAGGATGGCGATCGCGTTGTAATAGCCAGATGTCACCTGCAAGATGTACTGTACCTTGGTTATAGAGTACCTGCACCCCAGGATGTTTGGCATCATCAGTGCGATAGACATTTATCGCCTCACGGGCTTTATCATATTCATACTTTTGTGTCAGCTGCAAGACACCGATAAACTCACCTCTGGGGTTATCCAGACGAATTAAATCGCCTTCTTTGAGGGGAGCAGCTACTTCTGGTGTTACCGAAAGTGTAATCGGAATTGACCAGACAACACCGTTAGCAAGACGCATTTCTGTAACCACGCGATCGTAGTCTTCTTGGTTCAGAAAACCTGTGAGTGGACTAAAACCGCCGATCGCAATCATTTCTAAATCAGAAACGGCTCGCTCGTCAAGTTGCACTCGTGGTAAAAAATCGGCTTTGGAGAGAAATTCAGCCCGTTGTTCTGGTGTGGCGATGCGATTAACCAATTTTCCGCCGTGGGGTGCAATGGTATCTGGATGGTGACTCAACGTAATCCCCTCTTTGCGTTAACTGTAATTCTGTATGTATTAACTTATCAAAATGTCGGCACACAGAGAACAAGAGTTTGTAATTGGGCATTGTTGAGGCGATTTCTAGAAATAATTTTACCAATTCCTGGGCAAACAACCGTTTGCCCCTACGGTTCACTGACAATCACATGGTAATTTCTATAGCAGTCCGTTTTGATTTTTGAACAAAATTAGGTATCGTAGGGTGCGTTAGGATGAAATCCGTAACGCACCATCATCAAGGATTTGGTGCGTTACGCTGTCGCTAACACACCCTACGTATCTTTTCAAAAATCAAGCCGGATTCCTATAGGACTAGCCCTTTCAAGGTGGCGAAATTCGGAACGAAAATTGGTTATTTCAACCTTTAAAAATCCCAAAATCTGAGCGGATAACTTAGGATGATCACACTAAAGTAACGTATCTTCGTTTGTCACCTTGAAAGGGCTAGTCCTAAATACGTAGGGGAGCCACCCTTGTGCGCGGGTTTCCCGCGTGGGGAAATGCCCACAAAAACCTGGATCTGGTGGGCATTGCCCACCCTACAGATACTGACAATCACACGGTAATTTCTATTCGGGAAATCTCTTTAGGCGATCGCAGTTAAATTAACCTTAACAATAATATCGTTGAAATCGCGATCGCCACCATTAGCTAAATCCTCAAAACCAAAAGTATTATTACCCAACAAACGAATATGATCCGACTTATCAGAATTAGCACCCAAAAATGGGAAATAAATCGCCGGATCATTATTAGGATTGCTATCTAAAAGCGCATCAGGAGAGCCATTGACAATAATAAATGGCGCAAAAATAGCACCAGGTTGAAAAACACCACTGTAACTAGCAGCACCTTGGTTACTCACAGACAAATCAATCCCTGCAACCCGCTTACCTAAAGCAGCTTGAATATAGCCAGCCTGTCCCGTGAGAACATCAGCCTTGCCATCACCGTTAGTATCAATCCCCCCATTTTCATCAGCCACCTGATAGAAACCAACAAAATTATTAAAAGCCGCTTCCCTGTGGACAGAAAAATTAGCTGTGACAGATTGTTTAGCCTCCCGCAAATCAATCACCTCTCCCTGTGATTTGCCTTGGAGATTCGTACCCAAAGTGAGAGATTTAGTTGTCTGCTTAATTTTCACCACCAAATTGCTAAAATCTGTCGCACTAGCACCAGAACCATCTCTCCAAGCTAGCGAGAAACCATCATCACCTAAATCTGTAATCTTTTGTGTAGAGACACTAGAAAACAGTAACTCTGTGATAGCAGTAGCACCAGTTTTCACAGCATCAAAAGTACTATTTTTCACCAAGAGAAATCTAAATTTCTCCTCAGAATTCAATTCCAGCAGACTACTAAAATTATTGCTGTCTAACCCATTGGGAGCATTAACAATTACCGAGAAAATTACTCGAGAACGTTCTAAAGCCGCTTTAGCATAACCTTCAGCACCAGGAGCAATACCGTTGATTGTGCCTTTATCATCATCAACAGTAAATAAACCCAATTCATTCAGCAAATTAGAACTGCATCCGGTGAGGGTGATTTCCAGTTTGGTTTTGACATTCTTCTCTTGACTTTTGATGTTGAAGACATCATCACTCGGATTTGTTAAACGGCTGGGTATATTATCATTAGGTTCGTCGATATTGATAGTAAACAGTTCAGTGCCATTTTGTCCGTTATTTGCAGTAAAGTAAAGCTTACCGTTGACAACAGTTAAATTCGCGGGATAAGAACTAGCATTACCGGGATTGATATCCAAGACTCGTACTGTTCCAGCGGCTGTGCCATCACTTTTCCACAACTTATAGCCATTCGTGCCGTCTGTGGCTTGGAAGTAGAGGGTGCCGTTGACATTTGTCAGGTTGCTAAGGTCGGAGCCATTAGCGCCTAAGCCATTAGTGCCTATATTAATATCTTTGACTAAGACAGTACCGTTCGCTGTGCCATCACTCTTCCACAACTCAAAGCCATTCGTGCCGTCATCGGCTTGGAAGTAGAGGGTGCCGTTGACATTTGTCAGCTTGCTGAGGTCGGAGCTATCAGAGCCTGTAAAAATATCTTTGACTAAGACAGTACCGTTCGCTGTGCCATCACTCTTCCACAACTCATAACCATTCGTACCGTCATTGGCTACAAAGTAGAGGGTGCCGTTGACATTTGTCAGGTTGTTAGGGGATGAGCCATTAACGCCTGTAAGAATATCTTTGACTAAGACAGTGCCAGCCTCTGTGCCATCACTCTTCCATAACTCTCTACCATTCGTGCCGTCATCGGCTAGGAAGTAAAGGATGCCGTTGACATTTGTCAGGTACTCGGGGCTGGAGCTATTACCAGCGCCTGTCCTAATATCTTTGACTAAGACAGTACCGTTCGCTGTGCCATCACTCTTCCACAACTCAGAGCCATTCGTGTCGTCATAGACTACAAAGTACAGAGTGCCGTTGACATTTGTCAGGTTGTTAGGGGATGAGCCATTAGCGCCTGTAAGAATATCTTTGACTAAGACAGTGCCAGCCTCTGTACCATCACTCTTCCATAACTCTCTACCATTCATGCCGTCATTGGCTACAAAGTACAGAGTGCTGTTGACATTTGTCAGGTTGTTAGGGGATGAGCCATTAGCGCCTGCAACAATATCTTTGACTAAGACAGTGCCAGCGGCTGTGCCATCACTCTTCCACAACTCAAAGCCATTCGTGGCGTCATAGGCTGTGAAGTAGAGGGTTTTGTTGACATTTGTCAGGTTGTAAGGGTTGGAGCCATTAGTGCCTGTAAAAATATCTTTGACTAAGACAGTGCCAGCGGCTGTGCCATCACTCTTCCACAACTCAAAGCCATTCGTGCCGTCTGTGGCGCTGAAGTAGAGGGTGCCGTTGACATTTGTCAGGCTGTTGGGGTTGGAGCTATCAGAGCCTGTAAGAATATCTTTGACGAGCGTGAGTGTGGTAGTTGTCATGATTGTTCAGTATTTCCCTGTTGATGATCGTTATTTTTCGTTGGACAACATCACTTGTACTCAAGCAGCCCAAAGCCACCAATTCCTCAGTAAAATTACTGTGGCAATTAGTTGAGCTAGTTATAAAGGTTTGTAGTCAGCACTAAAGTCCTGAGATTCTTTCAGCACTGAAATGCTGACTACAAAATCATCTGCTAGCTTAAGTTTTTATGTATGTATAGTTAATCATTAACCGCCTAACATTCTAGGCGACGTTTATCGCTAGTGTCAAAAGTTACATTTTGCTATGAACAGGGGCGGGTGTACTTCAATTTACTGGCAAAGTACTGTATCAGCAATAATTCTTGATTGTGTAACCCCTACTTTTGGTAAAGTAATCTTAAAACTGCCATAATTTCTAAACAATCCAGAGGCATTGCAACCTATGAAAGTCCTTCATGGCACCTGGATACCAAATACAAAAAACGACTTTATTCAGCTTGGGTCTTTTTATTTGTGGGTGGAAATTCCCATACTCAAGCCAAGCCGCAGTCAAAGTCAACAGATTCACCCTGGACATTTAGCAAAAGACGAACTCATCACTTTTTTGGGTCACATATTGGGTTTAAAAGAAACAGCTACCCAATTGAGTCAACGCATATCTCCAAAATACTTTGCCCTACCAACTACCAATAATCAACCCCTACCTTCACCAGAACTAACCAAGTATTTGGAGTTAGAAATTCTCGAAGAATATGAAGAATTTCAATATTGGCAGGTAGATTGTTATGAAACGGTTATTTCTACTAAAACGGCAAAAGCAATTAATGCGATAAAACTCCTAAACGATATCCATTTTTTAGCACTATATAGTTCAGGGGAAGTGCAACTCGGTTCTGATTTATTATTTTGGTATCACTACACCCAAGTTTTTAAACAAGTCATCCTCAAAGACCAATATATTCCTGCACTGAAATATCGGCAGTTAGCAGCGGCAAAAACCAAAAAAACATCTAAGAAAACAACACCTACGCCATTTGAAATTTACCCTACCTGGGAAATTATTTCTCAGGCATACGAAGCAAATATCAAAAAATATATTGAATATATGCCGCTGATTTGTACAGCAGGTGCGGCTATATCCAGTGACAGGATTGAATTCTTCAATAAAGAAACTTTGTTACGTCATTTTTCGGAATCTGTAGTCCACGATTTAGTGACTCATACACCCTCGACTGCTGGTTTTGATAAACAGATTGCAGATTCCTTAATTTATCATTGCCTTTATCCTCACCACCCACTAACAACAAATGCAGCCTTGGCAGAATATCAGCAGTGGCTGGAGTGGAAAACTAAAATTACCCGTAGCCAAGCTGACTCGGCTTTTCATCTCTGTTTCCAGCTACACTCTCCTAGCGCTGCAGAGATAGACAATTGGCAAATGCAGTTTCTGGTAGGCAGCAAACAAGACCCCTCTCTCAAATTGGTTTTGTCAGATTACTGGGTAATGAATAAAGCAGCTAAAACTGGCATACAAAAGCAATTTGGTCAAGATTTTGAAACTCATCTGCTGCTAAATTTAGGTTACGCAGCGCGGATGTATCCTCAACTGTGGTTGGGATTGGAAACAGACCAACCTACAGCAATGCAACTGACTTTAGATGCAGCCTTTGACTTTCTCCAAGAAAGTGCTTGGGTGTTGGAAGATGCAGGTTTTAAAGTCATTGTCCCTGCTTGGTATACTCCAGCTGGTCGCCGTCGTGCTAAAATTCGCCTCAAGGCATCGGGTAATAAACTTGCCCCAACGAAGGGGGAAAGCAAAAGCTATTTTGGGCTAGATTCCCTGGTGCAATATCAATATGAATTGGCAATTGGGGATCAAGTTGTCACCTCACAAGAATGGGAACAACTAATTAATGCGAAAACGCCTTTGGTGCATTTTCGCGGTCAGTGGATGGAATTAGACCGGGATAAAATGCAGCAGTTACTGGAATTTTGGCAATCCCACGGTGATGAACAGCCCCAAATGAATCTGCTGGAGTTTCTGCAACGCAGTGCTGAAGCCGGGGATGAGTGGGAAATTGAACACGACGAAGTTTTAGCAGAGATGATGGCGAAGTTGCAAGATAAAAGCCAGCTAGAACCAATTTCTGATCAACTAAATCTGCAGGGTACTCTGCGAGAGTATCAAAAGCGTGGTGTTTCCTGGCTGCAATATTTGGAGAAATTGGGCTTAAACGGCTGTTTAGCAGATGATATGGGTTTGGGTAAGTCGGTGCAGGTGATTGCGCGGTTGGTGCAGGAGAGGGAGTCATCTGAACATGGTGAGATTGTTCAACCTCCGTTACCGACGCTGTTAATTGCGCCGACTTCTGTTGTGGGTAATTGGCAAAAGGAAATTGCTAAGTTTGCGCCGCATTTAACAAGTATGGTGCATCATGGTAGCGATCGCCTGCAAAACTCCGCAGACTTCCAAGCCGCCTGTCAACAGCAGGATGTGGTAATTACTTCTTTTACCTTGGCACGCAAGGATGAAAAGCTACTCAGTAGTGTGGCTTGGCAACGTCTGGTTTTAGATGAGGCGCAAAATATCAAAAATCCTAAAGCCGCCCAAACTAAAGCAATTCTCAAGCTTTCGGCGAAGCATCGGCTGGCTTTGACAGGAACTCCCGTAGAAAACCGCTTGTTAGATTTGTGGTCAATTTTTAACTTTCTCAATCCTGGTTACTTAGGGAAAGAAGCCCAATTTCGCAAGTTTTTTGAGGTTCCCATTCAAAAAGACAATGACCGGGTGAAATCAACTACCCTGAAGAAGTTAGTGGAACCTTTGATTTTACGCCGGGTGAAAACTGACCAGTCTATTATCAATGACTTACCAGACAAGGTTGAACAAAAACTCTACACTAACTTGACAAAAGAACAAGCATCACTATATGAAGTCGTGGTGAAAGATGTGGAGGAGAAATTACAAACCACAGAAGGGATTCAACGCAAGGGTTTGATGCTCTCTACCTTGATGAAGCTGAAGCAGATTTGCAATCATCCATCCCAATTCTTGCAGGATAACAGCGAATTTTCCACTGAGCGATCGCATAAACTCAGTCGTTTAGGCGAAATGGTAGAAGAGGCGATTTCTGAAAGAGAAAGTCTGCTCATTTTCAGTCAATTTACTGAAGTTTGCGAAAATGTCGAAAAGCATATCAAACGTAACCTACATTGCAATACCTACTATCTCCACGGTGGGACAAACCGCAAACGTAGAGAACAAATGATTAGCGAATTTCAAGACCCAGATACAGAACCTTCTGTATTTATCCTATCCTTGAAAGCAGGCGGTGTAGGTATCACCCTCACCAAAGCTAATCATGTCTTCCATTTTGACCGTTGGTGGAACCCTGCAGTCGAAGACCAAGCAACAGATAGGGCTTTCCGAATTGGTCAAAAAAAGAATGTTTTTGTGCATAAATTTGTCACTATCGGGACTCTAGAAGAAAAAATTGACCAGATGATTGAAGATAAGAAAAAACTCTCATCTGCTGTTGTTGGTAGTGATGAATCCTGGTTGACGGAATTAGATAATGAAGCCTTTAAGCAATTAATTTCGTTAAATAAAAGTGCAATTTTGGAGTAAATTTGATGAATAAATTTAGCCGGACTTGGTGGGGCGATCGCTTTATCAAAGCACTAGAAGAATTTACTGATGATAGCCGACTCCAACGTGGACGTTCCTATGCTCGTGGTGGTAAAGTCCTCAATTTTGAAATAGAGCAAAATAATATTACCGCTCAAGTTAAAGGCTCAATCAATCCCTACTTTGGTGTGTATAAAGAACCAACATACAACATATCCATTGAAATTACACCCATTGCCAAACCACGCTGGAGTGAAGCCATCCAAAAACTTTCATCTAAAGCCAGTATTGTTTCTCGGTTGCTACTAAATGAAGTCCCAGAAAACATCGAAGACACATTTTCTCAGATGGGATTACACCTCTTACCCCAAAGTAGCAAAGATTTCAAAACTAAATGTTCTTGTCCAGATTATGCCAATCCTTGTAAACACATTGCCGGAGTTTATTATTTAGTAGCTTCTCAACTAGATAACAACCCATTTTTATTATTTGAACTGCGGGGATTATCTAAAACAGAACTGCAGAATAAATTAGCTGAGTCCAACTTAGGAAAAGTCCTTTCTCAGGAACTGAACGCTAAAGAAATTCCCCTAGAAACCTCTACCTCATTTTACACAAAACTAGAAAAACAATCTGTTGACCAAAAGCCAAGTAATAGAGAGTTTTGGTTAGGTACAAAGCGATTACCACAAACTATTGAAATTCCCACTCAAAGCAGTGTGTCGGCAATTTTAATTAAAAAACAGGGAGATTTTCCAGCTTTTTGGCAAAAGGATAATTCTTTTATTGAAACGATGGAAGAGTTATATCAGCGAGTGAAAACGAAAAACCAAAACTTGATTTGAGATAAGTATGTAAAGACAAATTAAGTTGATACAGACAGATTTTTCGTATGGGCGCGGTCTCCGCCATTGGTGTCAACTTAAGCGAAATCGGCGGTTAGAAACCGCGTCTACACAAACAAAACCCACACTTCGACAAGCTCAGTGACCGCCTCCGTGGGTTAAAAAACCCTAATTTCTTGTTAGTTCGCGGAGGCGGCCTACCCTTCTCCTGACGGAGACGCTGCGCGAACGGGAACGCCCGCCGTAGGATGCCCGAAGGGCTGTAGGGCGAACGCCTGTGTAGCCAAGCCACGTGCTAACAGCGGGTTCTCCGACTTGTAGCACGTGGCGCGCGAATTCTATTCGCCAGGTCTTAAGTTGACACGTATGGGTCTCCGCGCCCTTGCCAACGTGTTTGTATCATTAAATTAAAGTGAAATGGTATCAGCCGAGGCTGTTGACTCTGAGGATTTTCAGCCCAAAATGCATCAGACAAAATAATAGTCGTAGTTCTCATCAGGGCATGGCAGTGCCGATGCCCCTACGGTAAACACAAAAATTGCATGATAATTTTTAGCTAATTTCGTACAAAGTCAACAGCCTAGTACAGGTCGGCGGAAATAAAGTACCTATTACAAATCGCCTAAAGGCTGACTGTAAAGGTTTCTTCGTTTCATACTTCATACTTCATACTTCAGACTTTTTGTACTAGTATCAGCCCAACATTTTAAGGTTGCCGCGCTACTACAATTTTTTGTGCATCATTTTAGTTATGTCCGTCCACTACGGATAATTTATATTTCTTTATATACATTGAATTTTTCTCGCCTACTTACCAATAATAAATTTAGTAACAAAAATAAGTTGACTCTAAAGTAATGTTACAAAACTTGGAAAAATATTGAGAAATTGACGACAAGTCAAACATAGCTTTAACGTAGAACCTATAGGAGACACTTGAGGCAAATAAGATGAGCATAAATAAGATGCAAAACTATCGGTTTGTCTGTACCCTGACCTTCGGTGATATCTACGGACAAATAATTGTTTGGTTGATCACAGTTACCATCAGTTTGGCATCCGCTTTGGCACTAATGGGTGCTAGAAGACCAGTGTATGCTTTAGCCACTGTAGGCCTCGTTGTCGTGCTGTCGCTGCCTTTCTTATTGTTTGCCTTTGTGACTACATTGTTAAATCATATTGAATTAACTGCTATAGAACCGGGAACAAAAACAGAACCTATCCCTGGTAATGTTTCCCAGCAACAACCTGTACAAGCAACTAGTTGAGGGACTGCACTTCGACTGCGCTCAGTGACCAGGGACTGGGGATTGATTAGTATTTTTTACTTAGCACTCAGTAAATTCAGATCAGGTTGGTGTAAATATTTTGTTATTATCCCTGTCTATTGGCAGGGAATTTTTTTGGAGAAATTTCACAGTAGTGGCGATCGCCTCTTGTGAATCTCATCCTTACAATAAATAAAACAGCAGCTTTTTGCAGTCGGGAAATATTTAATACTGAATTATGCTTGAACATGATGTAATTATTGTCGGTGGTGGATTGGCTGGATGCCGTGCTGCTGTGGAAATCGCCCGCACTGATCCCAGTTTAAATATTGCTGTAGTTGCCAAAACCCACCCCATTCGTTCCCATTCAGTCGCAGCCCAAGGGGGTATGGCGGCTTCACTGAAAAATGTTGATGCTGAAGATACTTGGCAAGCACATGCTTTTGATACTGTCAAGGGTTCTGACTATTTAGCAGACCAAGATGCTGTAGGCATTCTCACCCAGGAAGCGCCAGATGTGGTGATTGACCTGGAACACATGGGGGTTTTATTTTCGCGCTTATCTGATGGTCGCATTGCCCAACGCGCTTTTGGTGGACATTCCCATAACCGCACTTGTTACGCGGCGGATAAAACAGGTCACGCAATCCTGCACGAATTGGTGAGCAACCTGCGCCGATATGGTGTGCATATTTACCAAGAGTGGTATGTAATGCGCCTGATTTTAGAGGAAGGTCAGGCAAAAGGTTTAGTCATGTTCAGCCTTTTGGATGGACATATTGAGGTAGTGCGGGCAAAGGCGGTAATGTTTGCCACTGGGGGCTACGGTCGTGTATATAACACCACCTCCAATGATTATGCTTCCACTGGTGACGGTTTAGCAATGACAGCGATCGCTGGTTTGCCTCTCGAAGATATGGAATTTGTCCAGTTTCATCCCACTGGTTTGTACCCGGTAGGGGTGCTGATTTCCGAAGCAGTCAGGGGAGAAGGGGCGTATCTAATTAATTCTGAGGGCGATCGCTTTATGGCGAACTACGCACCTAGTAGGATGGAACTAGCTCCTCGTGATATTACCTCAAGAGCGATCGCTTATGAAATTCGCGCTGGTCGGGGTATCCATCCTGATGGTAGTGCAGGCGGTCCCTTTGTCTATCTCGATTTGCGTCATATGGGCAAAGAAAAAATTATGAGCCGCGTCCCCTTCTGTTGGGAAGAAGCACACCGCCTCGTAGGTGTTGATGCCGTGACTCAGCCAATGCCAGTCCGTCCCACCAATCACTACTGTATGGGTGGTATCCCAGTGAACACAGATGGACAAGTCCGCAGTAGTGGCAATGGTTTAGTAGATGGCTTCTTTGCGGCAGGGGAGACAGCTTGCGTGTCCGTCCACGGTGCAAATCGCCTCGGTAGTAATTCACTACTAGAATGTGTAGTTTATGGCAAACGTACCGGAGCAGCGATCGCTCATTTTGTCCAAAATCGCAAACTCCCCACTGTCAACGAACAACACTACATCAACGAAGCCAAACAACAAATCCAAGCCCTGCTAGCACAACCAGGACAATACCGCATCAACCAAGTACGTCAAGCCTTCCAAGATTGTATGACTGAGTATTGTGGCGTTTTCCGCACTGCAGCCTTAATGAGTGAGGGTTTACAGAAACTTACAGAAATACAACAACAATACCCACAAATTTATTTAGATGATAAAGGCACTTGCTGGAATACAGAACTTGTAGAAGCCTTGGAATTGCAGAGTTTGATGGTAGTAGGACAAACAATTTTAGCTTCAGCCCTCAATCGTCAAGAAAGTCGCGGCGCTCACTTCCGCGAAGATTATCCCCAGCGGGATGATGATAAATTCCTCAGACACACGATGGCTTACTATTCGCCAGCAGGCATTGATATTCAGTATCGCCCAGTGGTGATTAATATGTTTGAGCCAAAAGAGCGGAAATATTAAATCAGTTAACAGAAAATACCAATTTGTAGGGTGTGTGACGCCGCAAAAATACATTGAGTTAAGCGATATATGATTTGTAGCGTCACGCACCGATAATGATTGTAGCTACTCAATTGGTACATTATTAATTAGCCAGTTCTTAACCAGCGATCGACAAGAATAGTAAATTTCTATTGCTTATGCTGAATGCACCAATTTTTATCAGTTACCGAAGAATAGATAGTGCCGCCGAAGCTGGACGTTTGTACAGTACTATTCTTCAGGAACTGGGAAGAGATACCGTATTTATGGATACGTCTTCTATTGAACTTGGAACACAATGGCCAAAAGAATTGGAAGAAGCTTTGCAAAAAGCTCAAATTGTTATCGTAGTCATAGGTACTAAATGGATTCGGATTAGTGATGAATATGGGTTGCGTCGTATAGATCAAGAAGATGATTGGGTTCGTCGGGAGATTGAGTTTGCACTTCGTGAGAATAAAAAATTACTCCCGTTGTTGGTTAGAGGTGCCAAAATGCCACCTGCTAATAAGTTGCCGACATCAATTAGTGGCTTAACTCAAAGGCAAGCAGTAGATATTCGTCATGACTATTGGGATCATGATATCAAGCTTGCGCTTGAGCAATTAAGATTAGTTACTGATAAAAATAAACAGAGCGAACGCTCCCTGACAAGCAATAATCTTTGGGGAATCTACCCCACTCCTGATCCAGAAAAACCAGAGCCAATTAGTGACGAGAAACTTCAGATTGCACTCAGCGGTAACTTATCAAAGTGGGAAAAAGTAGTTAGTCCGCTCCCTGAAGATCCAACTAGAGTGCGTGTTGAAATTTGGCGCAAGTACCAATTCAAAACTTTCCGCGATGCCATCGACTTTATGAATCAGGTTGCACCTGGATGTGATATTGCACTCCACCATCCTCGATGGGAGAATGTTTGGAAAACAGTTAGAGTCTATCTAACAAGTTGGGATATTGGTCATCAAATCTCTGATCGAGATATTCAGTTAGCAAAATATTTTGATAAAGCTTTTTCTGATTTTCCTGGAGCAAAGCAAGATAGATAGTACCGCAGGGCGGATCTCTAAAGCTTGGCGTTGAGATAAGCACAGCGATGCTTGAGGACTTGAAAGACATTCGATTCATCCCATTGTGCGCCAGAGATTTTTAATCGCCGATCTATTTGTTTGATAGTAGACTCGATCGCCAATGATGATCTCTGGAGTCAAAAAAGGTGGTTATGAGACTCGGATCATGGATGCTGTCATCTGCTAACTTCTAGATAGTCAAAACAATAATAATTTTTTCTGAAATGCTGCCATACATAAAGCATCGCTACCATTAGATCCCCGACTTCTTCAAGAAGTCGGGGATCTGAAATCTTGACTCTTCATAGGGAATACTAAAAGGCAGCATCTCATATTCAAAGCTTATGCCGCAAAGACCGATTTCCCTGCAAGTTGGGAATTTTTACCATGTTTATAATCGGGGGAACAATCGCCAAGCAATTTTCTTTGAGCGTGAGAACTATATTTATTTTCTCCGATTGGTAAGGGAACATCTGATTAGCAATGCAGTAGATATTGTTGCTTACTGTTTAATGCCTAATCATTATCATTTTTTGGTTTATTTGAGAGATGAAACTCTGTCTGATGCAATGAAATCTCTCTCTCTTTCCTATACAAAGGCAATTAATAAGCGTTTTAATCGTTCTGGGGTGCTATTTCAGGGGAGGTTTCAAAGTATTCATATTTTACAAACTGATTATCTGATCAATCTCTCATGTTATATTCATCTAAATCCAGTGAAAGCTGGACTAGTACAGCAACCTGGAGAATGGGAGTTTTCCAGCTATTTGGAATATGCAGGATTACGAGCAGGAACACTACCCAAAACAGAGTATATTAAAACGCAAATTGAGGAAAAGTCAGCTTATCAGCAATTTTTGGCGGATCATAACCTACCTGATAGCGCTGGTTTCAAAAGACTTTTGCTAGATGATTAGTCTGCGAGTAATAGATCCCCGACTTCTTAGAGAAGTCGGGGATCTGAATTATCGCGATCGCTCTAAGCAAGCTACTAATTAATCAAATAATTCCTTTGTGCGATCGCCTAAAATAATCTTGCAATCAAAAAAGCGATCGCTTTCCCTAGATCCCCGACTTCTTCAAGAAGTCGGGGATCTGAACACCACTAACCTCTCAAAACTTTTGGGACAGAGCAGTAGGCTAAGAGGATGTGTATCAAGACACTTTGTAGTTGGCAATATGGGTTAATTCGACCTAACAAAGCGCGATGCGAAACTTTCCCATCGTACAATGTAATGCCATCACAACAATTCTTTAGGAATCTTAATAATGAGTTTAACTAGCCAGCAGCTACCATCAGCTAACTTAGAAAAGTTGATTTGGAATTGGCAGGGTTACAAAATTCAATACACCGTCATGGGGACAGGACGCCCCCTAGTATTGGTTCACGGCTTTGGTGCATCCATTGGACACTGGCGTAAAAATATCCCAGTTTTAGCAGATGCTGGCTATCGGGTTTTTGCTGTGGATTTGTTGGGTTTTGGCGGTTCCGAAAAAGCACCCATTGATTACACCATAGAAGTTTGGGTAGAATTGCTCAAGGATTTTTGGGCAGCACATGTTCAAGAACCGGCTGTATTTATCGGCAATTCCATCGGGGCGTTAATTAGCTTGATGGTGTTGGTAGAACATCCAGAAATTGCCGCTGCTGGTGTTTTAATTAACTCAGCGGGAGGATTAAGCCATCGTCCCCACGAATTGAACCCGCCGCTACGTATTGTGATGGCAGCTTTTAGTAGAGTAGTGCGATCGCCAATTACAGGCAAATTTGTCTTTAACCGCATCCGTCAAAAAGCCCAAATTCGCCGCACACTCTATCAAGTTTACCGCAACCGTGCAGCCGTCACTGATGAATTAGTTGATTTACTTTATACCCCTTCCTGCGAACCAGGAGCGCAGCAAGTTTTTGCATCCATCCTCACAGCGCCTCCAGGGCCTAGTCCAGAGGAACTTTTGCCCAAAGTAGAACGTCCCTTATTAATAATTTGGGGTGCTGACGACCCTTGGACACCAATCACCGGGGCAAAGATTTACGAGGAGGCGCGTGAGAATGGCAAACCAATCAAAATTATCCCCATTCCCAACGCCGGTCATTGTCCCCACGATGAAGTTCCTGATGTTGTCAATACCCAAATTGTGGATTGGCTAGCACAAAGGTAAATCAATTTTGGATTTTGGATTTTGGATTTTAGATTGAGCCACGTCCCATAAATGCAGGAGCTTCATCGTGAGCGCTCAGTCGAACGATTTTGAATTATTCAATCCAAAATTTAAAATTTAAAATCTAAAATTCAGTGATGATGTTCGTGGATATGCGCCTTTGTGCAAGATAGATTAAAAAGCCGTTCACAATTTGGGTAAGCACCTCTGATTTTTCTTGACACAATGACAATCAAGTGGTGTGAATGTATGGGACTTGATGTACGAAATCGATACAAAGAAGATATTCCCCTAAGTAATCATCCCAATTTTTCCCGATTAGGCTATCAAGTTATCCAAGAACTAGGACGCAATCGGCAAGCAGGGCGCATTACTTATCTAGCTCAGGCGCTAAAGTCTGATCAGAAAGTAGTAATTAAAGAGTTTCATCTTGCTAGTATAAATTCTGATTTGTCAGGTTTGAAAGCTTATGAACGAGAAATCGCCATCCTGCAACAACTGAATCATTCCCGCATCCCCCGCTATGTAGATTATTTTGAAACAACAGCGGGTTTTTATATGGTGCAGGAATATAAAAATGCCCCATCTTTAGGGATAAAACGCTGTTTTCACCCCGAAGAAATCAAACAAATTGCAATATCAGTTTTAGAAATATTGGTGTATCTGCAAAGGCGGATTTCTCCAATTATTCACCGAGATATTAAACCAGAGAATATCTTGGTTGATGAACGATTAAATGCTTATCTAGTTGATTTTGGTTTGGCACAGAGCCAGGGTGCCAAAATGGCTCTCAGCAGCTTTGTCGCAGGTACTCCAGGCTTTATGCCACCAGAGGAACAGCTTGGCCATCCGCTCACAGAAGCGTCAGACTTGTATAGTTTAGGAGCCACACTAATTTGCTTGCTCACGCGCACCCGTTCTGTGGATGTTGGTAAGTTAGTGGACGAGCAACATCGCTTTAATTTCCAGAAGTTATTACCCCAAATCAGTCCCCGTTTTCGGTTGTGGTTAATGAAAATGGTAGAACATAACCGCAAACATCGCTATGCTAACGCCGCGCTGGCTTTAGCTGCCTTGCAGCCAATTCAGGTACTTGGTACTGGTACAAGAATAGAAATTCTCGCTGCTGCTGTCAAACGCAAAAAACGAGCAGCTATGTTGGGATTAGCTACTGTTGGTACACTGACTGCTGTGGGGACAACTTGGATGATGGCACAACCGGGAGGTTTTGCCCAACAAATATTGGAAGCGCAAGAATGTCTTGGCTCTAGCTTAGTATCAAATTGTCAAGATAAAACTGGACATTAAATCAGTTATCAGTTATCAGTTATCAGTTCTCACAGTTTCAGTCGGGGATTTGACACTTCGACTTTGCTCAGTGACCACCCTAACTGTTACCTACCACTTGTGAGAAGCGGGGGGTTCTGACCCCAGAATCAATACATCCTCTCTACTGATAACTGATAACTGTTCACTGTTGAACTAATTGTGACGACGCAAGTTGAGTAGCTGTTGGGGAGAAGCTAAAAGCTTGATTTTGGCGTTGACTATTTGGCGGTGCTGATTCAAGATAAACAACCACGAGACATTGACACTGCACCAAGAAGTTTGCGCTTTACCTGTAACGTGGATTTGGATTTGCTCACAGACTGAAGTCTCAGTAATTCCTTGCTGAGGATAGGCTCGAATACCTTGAGCTTCTTGTTGTAAATAGGTAGCGATCGCATCTCGCCCCACAATATCAGATACAAACGGCGGATGCATCACACCATTCTCTGCAAATAAGGCAGCAGTTAAGAGAAAATCTTCGGCGTTCAACGTTTCAAAGTAACGCAGTATTGTAGGTTCTGTAATTCCGGCAATGGGGAATGTTTCTGTTGTTGTGTCAGCTTTGAATTCAGCAGATGTCATATATTTATCGCGATCGCGCTACTAGCTGAATCTTCATTGCAATACAAAAACAGCCGAGAAAAAAGCTGCTGTCGATATATTGCCTATTGTCTTTTATTGTGTAGTGTATAATTAACGAGCCAATTTTAGGGCAAAATTTAGATAAAATAAATGGAGAAGCGTGCCGTAATCAACAGCAATGTGATCAAAGAAAAAGCTAGTGAGTTAGGCTTTCACAAAGTAGGGATTGCTGCCGTAGATGGAGTTGACGCTACAGAGGTGCAGCGGCTGCAAGCGTGGATAGCGCTGGGTTATCACGCCGAAATGGCATGGATGGCTAACCCAAAACGCCAGGATATTAGCTTAATCATGCCAGAAGTGCGATCGCTCATCTGTGTCGCCCTCAACTACTACACACCAGATCAACGTCCCCAAGGCGAAGAATACGCCAAAATTTCCCGTTATGGCTGGGGAAGGGATTATCACAAGGTGATGCACAAAAAACTCAAAGCACTAACTATCTGGTTACAATCGTTAGGTGAAAGCATCCAAGCCCGTTATTATGCAGACACTGGCCCAGTTGCCGATAAAGTTTGGGCACAACGAGCCGGGATTGGTTGGATCGCGAAAAATGGTAATGTCATTACTAGAGAGTATGGCTCTTGGGTATTTTTGGGAGAGGTGTTGACAAATTTAGAATTAGAGAGCGATCGCCCATCCACAGAACACTGTGGCACCTGTACTCGTTGTCTTGACGCTTGCCCTACAAACGCGATTACCCAACCCTTTGTTATCGATGCTAACCGCTGCATAGCTTATCATACAATTGAAAATCGCTCAGAGAAATTACCCCAAACAGTCGCACCCCATTTACAAGGCTGGGTTGCAGGTTGTGATATCTGTCAAGACGTTTGTCCTTGGAACCAACGTTTTGCCCACGTCACAGATGTGGCAGAATTTCAGCCCTATCCTGGGAATATTGCGCCCAAGCTGATAGAATTGGCAGAAATCTCAGATGAGGAGTGGGATCAACAACTTCCAGCATCAGCCTTGCGACGGATTAAGCCAGAAATGTTACGACGTAATGCCCGTGCTAATCTTGATGCATCTAAGCAAAGTAATGACCCAGAAAGTAATTATTTTTGATTTTGATGGCACGATTGCAGATACATTAGACGCTCTTGTAAGTATTGCCAATCGTTTAGCTGTCGAGTTTGGTTATATACAAATCACTCCAGAGGAACTAGCTATATTAAGAAATTTTAGCTCGAGAGAAATTATAAAATACTCAGGGATTTCTGTTTTTAAAATTCCCTTTCTAGTTAAAAAGGTGAAATCTGAATTAAAAGATAAAATCCATGAGTTTAAACCTATTTCTGGAATTCAATCAGCCTTAATAGAACTTAAGCATGAAGGCTATAAACTAGGAATTATTACTTCTAACTCTCAAGAAAATGTGACCGAATTCCTTAAAAACAATGCTTTAGATAGCTTATTTGATTTTATATATTCAGGAGTAACAATTTTTGGAAAAACCACAATCATCAATAACGTATTAAGACAAAAGCAATTCAAAGCTCAAGAAGTCATCTATGTGGGAGATGAAACCAGAGACATAGAGGCATCAAAAAAAGCCAATATCAAAGTCATTGCCGTCACTTGGGGTTTTAATTCCTCAGAAGCACTAGCTAAACAAAAGCCAGACTTTTTAATTCACCAACCGAATGAACTATTAACAGTTATCCGCAGTTGTTAAATAGACATAAGAGCGAAAATTAATTCTGCTTTACCCGAAAGAGCGATCGTTATCAACGAACGCTCTTAAAAATTTTGTATTCCAGATTAAAAGAAGTTTCCTAATACCAAGTTGCCAAAAGAATGCGACGGATAAATCGTAGGGGCGGGGTTTTCCCACCCTTCCAAACTTTAATTGGTATAGGACTCATATTTGATTTTTGAAATACATGTAGGGGAGCCACCCTCGTGCGCGGGTTTCCCGCGTTGAGAGGAGTGGCGTTGGGCAATGCCCACCAAAACCCGGATGTGGTGGGCATTGCCCACCCTACACTTAATATTAAAGTGTACGGAATTTTTTCAATAATCAAACCGGATTCCTATATAACTTGAAATTACCCTCCAGAAGCTTTTCCTTTTTTCAAAGCTTTTTGTAATAGATCATCACTGACGCTAGTTACAGCTTCATCTCTTGAACTGCTAATTTCTTTGGCTATCTCTACATAATCGTCAGGATTACCAGTTGGTTCTGCTACAGTTTTTACCTCTTCTGGTTGAGAGACTTCATATTTAGTTGCAGTCGCCGCTTCCGCAGCTCCGATACCTTCACCTGTGCGATCAATCTCACTGACACTAAATTTTTGTGCCGCGGCGTAATCAGCCTCAAAATCGACCTTAGGCGCTTTTTCTTCCCCACTAACTATATTTTCAGCAGCTAATTGTGCATCATGGGTGGGGGCTTCATTAGGATTTGGCTTGACTTTCTCAGACATAATTAGCACGCTAGGTAATTTTTCTATTGCTAGGGCAATGTTATCAAGGTGACATGCTAATTTCTGGCTATCTTGCGAAAGGTTTTAGCCTCCGTTAAAAGGTAGATAAAAGTCTAGAGGATATCTCTTTCTTCAGGATGTAGGATTGGAGGTTAAAACTTTGATAAGCATAGGTTTGATTTGACAAATTATCTGGGAATCGATTCATGACTGCAAATTATAATCAAACCATTGCTCAATCTTTAAGTAATGAAACTCAGAAAGTGGTAGAGGCTTTTAATGCTTTAGATACCGATGCCAAATTAGCTTGGCTATATTTTGTTTATGAAAAAATGGGTGGATCAATTACTCCAGCAGCGCCTACTGCGGCTGATCCAGAACTAGCACCAATTCTGCTCAGAGATTATTTGCAATTATCCTCTAAGCAGCAACTAGATATTATGCGGGAAATTATTAACAATGAGGATACAGACTATTCTCGTGCTTATGGAGCGTTAAAAGAAAATAATCAGCTGTTAGTTTGGTATGCTTGGGCAGTGGAAATGGGTGATACGGTAGTTGATATCCCAGATGATTACGACGAAACTGACACTATTAATGATGTGCTGTCCCAAATTGAAGAGCTAGATTTTGATGGGCAAATTTCTGTATTGCGGACAATTGCTGGTCAAATGGGACACAGCGATGTGAAGGCGATCGCCACACAAGCAGAAACGGGCAAAACCTCAAGTCTGTAATCATATAGTAGTGTAGGGTGGGCAATGCCCACCATATCTGTGTTTTATGGCAAAACTTGTCACAAGTAGGATGACAATCATAGTTGCAGACCGGTAAACTTACATACTGTTAAGTGTGTCGCAATTTTTTTGTCACGGAGTTTGATATGACCTTAGCAGCTACTCCACAAACAAAGCCTCTAACAGCCGAAGAATTAGATAAAATCAATGCCTACTGGCGTGCAGCTAACTACCTTTCAGTAGGGCAAATCTATCTCCTCGACAATCCACTGTTAAGAGAACCACTCAAGCTAGAACATGTCAAACCCAGACTTTTAGGTCACTGGGGAACAACACCAGGACTTAATTTAATCTATGCTCACCTCAATTGGGTGATCAAAAAGTATGACCTAAATACAATCTACATTGCAGGGCCTGGTCATGGTGGCCCTGGACTCGTTGCTAATACCTATCTGGAAGGAACTTACAGCGAGTACTACCCCAACATCTCCCAGGATGAAGAGGGTATCAAAAAACTCTTTAAACAATTCTCCTTTCCTGGTGGTATCCCGAGCCACGTTGCGCCCGAAACGCCTGGTTCCATCCACGAAGGCGGTGAACTGGGTTATGCCCTTGTCCACGCCTATGGTGCGGCGTTTGATAATCCTGACTTGATTGTGGCTACTGTTATTGGTGATGGTGAAGCCGAAACAGGCGCGCTAGCAGCTAGTTGGCACTCTAACAAGTTTCTCAACCCTGTGCATGATGGCGCAGTCCTGCCGATATTGCACCTGAATGGATATAAAATTGCTAACCCGACGCTATTATCACGGGTGAGCCACGAGGAGCTAGAAAGCTTATTCGTGGGCTATGGCTACAAACCCTACTTTGTGGAAGGTGCTGATCCCGCAGATGTGCATCAGCAATTAGCAGCAGCTTTAGATACGGTAATTGTCGAAATTCAAGGTATCCAAAGAGAAGCCCGCGTACATGGTTTCACCCAACGTCCTCAATGGCCAATGATTATCCTGAGAACCCCGAAAGGTTGGACAGGCCCCAAGGAAGTAGATGGGAAAAAAACCGAAGGTTATTGGCGATCGCACCAAGTCCCCTTTGGTAATATAGCTGGACAGCCAGAACATCTGAAATTACTCGAAGACTGGATGAAGAGTTACAAACCAGAAGAACTCTTTGACAGCAACGGGAAACTGATTCCCGAACTAGCAGCACTAGCGCCCCGAGGTCATCGCCGCATGGGTGATAATCCCCACGCCAACGGCGGTATCCTGTTGCGTGACCTGAAAATACCTGAGTTTGATGATTATGCTGTACATGTTCCCCATCCAGGAACAGCGATCGCTGAAGCCACGAAAGTCACCGGAAAATTCCTCCGGGATGTGCTGAAGCTCAACCAAGAAAGCCGTAACTTCCGCATCGTCGGCCCCGATGAGACAGCATCAAATCGTCTAGATCCTGTATTTGAGGTGACAGACCGGACTTGGGTAGCCGAGAGGCTTCCAGAAGATGATCATCTATCACCCGATGGCCGAGTGATGGAAATTCTTAGCGAAACTTGTTGTCAAGGATGGTTAGAAGGCTACCTGCTGACAGGTCGTCACGGCTTATTCTCCTGCTATGAAGCATTCATCCATATCATCGATTCCATGTTCAACCAGCACGCCAAATGGTTGAAAACTACCTTAGATATACCCTGGCGGCGACCAATAGCCTCTCTTAACTACCTCCTCACCTCCCACGTTTGGCGACAAGATCATAACGGTTTCTCCCACCAAGACCCTGGTTTTATCGACCATGTAGTTAATAAGAAATCAGCGATCGTTCGCGTCTATCTTCCCCCCGATGCCAACACGTTACTATCAGTTACAGACCACTGTCTCAGAAGTCGCAACTATGTCAACGTCATCGTCGCCGGCAAACAACCAGCACTGCAATACTTAGACATGGATGCAGCGATTAAACACTGCACCAAAGGTATTAGCATTTGGGAATGGGCAAGCAACGATCAAGATGGCGAAACAGATGTAGTCATGGCCTGTGCTGGAGACGTTCCTACATTAGAAACCTTAGCAGCAGTAGACATCTTGCGTCAGCACTTCCCAGATTTAAAAGTGCGGGTAGTCAACGTAGTCGATTTGATGACACTACAACCCAAAAGTGAACATCCTCACGGTTTAAGTAGCAAAGATTTCGACACAATTTTCACCACCAACAAACCCATCATCTTCGCTTTTCACGGTTATCCTTGGCTGATCCACCGCCTCACCTATCGCCATACGAACCACAACAACCTCCATGTCCGTGGCTACAAAGAAGAGGGTACTACCACTACCCCCTTTGATATGGTTGTTCTCAACGATCTCGATCGCTTCCATCTAGTAATCGACGTAATCGATCGCGTCCCCAAATTGGGTTACAACGCCGCTTATGTTAAGCAGAAACTGCAAGATAAACTCATCGAACACAAGCACTACATTGCTGAACACGGCGAAGATATGCCAGAAATTCGTGACTGGAAGTGGCCTTATTAGCGCAATCCAGCAGTAGGGGCGAACAACCGTTCGCCCTTCTCGACCAACCATCTCGCCCTCATGAATTTCCTGAATTCTACCGTCTGCATCTCCTAGTGGTCTGTCCCAAAAGTTTTAATAGGTTCGTCATGTTCAGATCCCCGACTTCTTGGAGAAGTCGGGGATCTAGCAGCCTCGTAAAATTAATGTGGTGGAGTACTAGCCTCTTTTCTAGAGGTTTTCTTGTCCCCAGATTTTATTGACAATTTTTATATATAAATCTTCCCAGATATCGCCAAAAGATATGCAAACCCGCAAAACCAATACAATGTTCCAGAAAAAAAGGCTAAATCCCTGATTGCGCTATCCCAAATTTCAAATTAGGATTTAGCCTCATGGTCACAAAAGGTTTATTGCCATTTTGTAAGCAACATCAATCGTAGCATAAGCTTATTGCTATTAAATAGCAAATTTTAAACTTAATTTCTCAACTACTACAAATTCATTCAAGCGCTAATTATATTAATACAGAGCTTTTCTGAGGCACACAATTAATTTATTTACAAATATTTACATTATATAAATGATAATATTTTTCAATAATTCTGGTAGGATATTTCCAAAGCTTATTGAGATAGATAGTCAATTGATTACTACAGTCTCAGGCAGATCAAAATTTTCTTTAGAGGTAACGCCTTGACAAGCATAGCTATGCAAACATCAACATCGACTCCCTGGTGGGCAGGAAACGCCCGATTAACAGACCTCTCAGGGCGACTTTTGGGCGCTCATGTGGCTCATGCAGGGTTAATTGTTTTGTGGGCAGGAGCTACTACTTTGTTCGAGATTGCCCACTTTAACACCTCACAACCCATGTACAAACAGGGGCTAATTCTCTTACCTCACCTAGCAACCCTCGGTTGGGGCGTGGGAAATGGTGGACAGGTAGTAAATACCTATCCCTACTTTGTCATCGGAGTATTGCACCTAATTAGTTCTGCTTTTCTAGGGTTGGGCGGTATTTTTCATGCCCTACGCGGGCCTGCCATTTTAGAAGAAAGGTTTTCTTTCTTTGGCTATCGTTGGCAAGATGCCAATAAAATGACCACAATCTTGGGCATTCACCTAGTTTTGTTGGGTTTTGGTGCTGGCTTGCTAGTTGCTAAAGCCATCTTCTTTGGTGGGTTATATGATTCCACTGTCGGTCAAGTCAGAGTAGTTTCTCATCCTACTTGGAATTCCATAACCATTTTTAGCTACCTATTTGGTGGTGGTGGCCAACACTGGCTGGCTGGAGTCAACAACCTGGAAGACTTAGTTGGTGGTCACATTTGGATCAGTATTCTCTGTATTGCAGGTGGTATATGGCACATAACAACTCAACCTTTTGCCTGGGCAAAGCAGCTTTTTGTCTGGTCAGGAGAAGCTTACCTCTCCTATAGCTTGGGTGCTTTGGCTCTCATGGGTTTGATAGCTACTTATTTTGTTTCTGTCAACACACTAGCCTACCCTGTAGAGTTTTACGGGACAGCATTAAGTATTGGGTTTGACCGCTTTCCCTACTTCCAGAATGGAGATTTATTATCCTCTCGCGTTTGGCTAGCCAATACTCACTTCTGGCTAGCCTTTTTCTTTCTCCAAGGGCATCTTTGGCACGCTCTACGCGCTGCTGGATTTGACTTCCGCGCTGGGAAAGTCGCTCGTTCAACTCGTGGGGAGGTAATCTAACTATGACAACTGCAACAATAACTCAACAAGAATCTAGTTGGTGGGCTGGTAATGCTCGGTTCATTAATCTGTCGGGTCGGCTTTTGGGCGCTCATGTTGCCCATGCTGGGTTGATTGTCCTTTGGGCAGGGGCAATGACCCTATTTGAAATCACTCAATACAACCCTTCTCGACCAATTTATGAGCAGGGGCTGATTCTGCTACCCCATTTGGCAACTTTGGGATTCGGTGTTGGCGATCGCGGACAAATTATTGATACCTATCCCTACTTTGCCATTGGTGTTTTGCATCTAGTTAGTTCAGCTGTGCTGGGTGCTGGTGGCATTTACCATGCGCTTCTAGGCCCGGATGTTTTGCCTAAAAACCAGACATTTCCCGGTTCCTTTGGTTACGACTGGCAAGATGAAGACAAAATGACCACCATCATCGGCATTCATCTGCTGTTATTGGGATTGGGCGCTTGGTTATTGGTAGGGAAAGCTTTGTTTTGGGGCGGCCTTTATGATCCAGTCGTAGCATCTGTACGAGTGATTACTGAACCGACTCTTAACCCTGGGCGCATTTTTGGCTATCTCTTTGGTTGGTTTGGCTCTCAGGGGATAGCGGCTGTTAACAACCTAGAGGATGTGATTGGCGGACATATTTGGGTGGGGTTGCTCTGTATTGCGGGAGGATTTTGGCACATCTTTACTCAGCCTTTTGATTGGGCTAAACGGGTGCTGTTTTGGTCTGGGGAAGCATATCTATCCTACAGCCTCGGCGCTCTGGCTTATATGGGTCTTTTGGCAGCATATTTTGTGACGGTAAACGATACAGTTTATCCCACAGTTTTCTACGGCCCGTTGGGACTGAGTACCACTGCATCGGGAGTAGTGACAGTTCGTACTTGGCTGGCAACTAGTCACTTAGCTCTGGCGATCGCATTTTTGTCTGGTCATATCTGGCACGCTTTGAGAGTGCGTGTCATAGCAGCAGGAATTGATTTTCAGCAAGGAGTTATCAGCCATGCAGGTATGCCGGAAATCGGGAATTTTGATACTCCAGTCAATGCTTCTGATATCTCACTGCGGTTTTTGGCGAATCTTCCCATCTACCGTCAAGGGCTGTCTCCTTTTTCCAGGGGGCTAGAAATTGGTATGGCTCATGGTTACTTCCTACTTGGGCCTTTCGCCAAACTCGGGCCACTGCGGGATACAGAGTTAGCGAACCAAGTAGGGCTACTGGCGACAATCGGTCTGCTGTTGATTTTGTCGATTTGCTTGTGGATTTATGGCAACGCATCGTTTCAAGGGCGCAAAACTCTTCAAGGGGAGCTACCAGAGAATCTGAAAACGGCTAAGTCTTGGAGTGAGTTTAATGCTGGGTGGACAGTAGGTAGTTGTGGCGGAGCCTTATTTGCCTTCTTGTTGTTAACCAATAGCAGTTTGTTTTTTAAGTTGGGCGCGATGTAAGGCTTACACAAATGTGTGTAAGTCATTTTCATCACAAAACTATATATTTAGGTGTCAAGATGTCGAAAAAAATTGGTCTGTTCTTCGGTACTCAAACCGGCAATACTGAAGCTGATGCGGAAAAGATTCGGGATGAGTTTGGTGGTGATATTGTCACATTAAATCCGATTTATGAGGCGGATGCTGCCACTTTTGATGAGTATAATTTGGTGATTATTGGCTCGCCTACTTGGGATATTGGTCAGCTTCAGAGCGATTGGGAAAGCTTTTTCCCTGAACTTGATGAAATAAATTTTAGTGGCAAATTGGTTGCCTATTTTGGTGATGGAGACCAATATGGCTATGCCGATAACTTCCAGGATGCAATGGGAATTCTAGAAGAAAAAATTTCCCAGCGAGGCGGTAAAACGGTTGGTTATTGGCCCATAGATGGATATGACTTTGAGCAATCTAGAGCCGTGAGGAATGGCAAGTTTGTTGGGTTAGCACTTGATAGCGGTGGTCAATCCGATCTCACGGACGATCGCATTAAAACCTGGGTTGCTCAGTTGAAGACAGAATTCAGCTTGTAGAGATTGGGGGCGCAGATTTATGCGCCCTGACTAAAAATTTATAACTGATAACTTATGGGTATGACAGATATTTATGTCTGATGCATTCGATGTTCTGTGGTTAAGTGCAAGTCCTAGTTTGCAGCGTTTTGATCAACCATTGCTGAAATACTTGTCTGAGTCTGTGAGGGTAGCCCAGTGGGAATATCATCAAACTAAAGATGAAGCTAGTACCGCAAGGCGGAAGTCAAAAGTCAAAAGTCAAAAGTCAAAAGTAATATGGAGTAAGCTTTTTAGCGATTGAGAATGGTCTGCTTATTTCCGCCGCACTGTACTAGTTCTATAGATAAAGCAGTGGATTTGCTATCTGAATTTGTGGACAAGTCTGCTGAATCTGTGCATCTAGCAGGACATGGGATGGGAGGTGCGATCGCCTTAACTTTTTCCCGTCGATATCCTCAAAAAGTGCGATCGCTCACTTTATTGGCTGTAGCAACTCAACCTGCAAATACTTGGCACACTCACTATTACGTTCAACGCCAACTTTTTACTATCAGTCGTGAACAGATTTTGGCAAGCAATGTTCGTAGTCTATTTGGCAATCAACCACCTCACACTACTAAAAAATTAATCACAGCCTTAGAGCGAGATTTAGAACAATCCCCTTGCCAGCACTCTCTATTCAAGTTAGTTGATTTACCGAAAGGTGGGGTTTCTATGCCCATGATGGTATGTGGTAGCAAGACTGATCCAATAGTTAACACGCCTGCATTAGATGACTGGCTTAATTGGTTTAAACCAGAAGATACTATTTGGGAGTGCCCAAAAGGATATCATTTTTTTCACTACTTCTATCCTCAACAGGTTGGTGAGCAAATTTTGCGTTTTTGGCAACGCCAAAATACACAGTTAATAGCAAAGTCTGTACTGTCTTCTAACTAGGTTGATAAATAAGGCGACATAAATAACTTTAACTCGTTAAGGTCGTCATTCTATATACGTCAATCAGACCCATAACTATTAGTTATCGGGTCATATTTTCGTATGTTAAACTTTAATTTTTCTGAGACATTCTTTAATTATTAATATTTGTAAATATATTTACTATTTAAGAATTACTTTCAATAAAGTAAGTTCATGCACTCAATAATTGGTGAGTAAAGTCAATAGTTGCAGAAAGTTTACTAGCCTCAATAGCCAGTATTTTCTATCCATTACATCGGAAACTCTTTCTGGCAATCAATTCTAGTTACAAATTTTATGTGCCTACATGACATACATCGCTTAATAGCTATATCTAATTATTGAGTCTGGTTTGCAATAAATAATAAACCTCACAGTCTAACCAATGCAGACATACGGCAATTCCAACGTCAAATATGATTGGTGGGTTGGTAACGCCCGCTTCGCCAACCTCTCAGGCTTATTTATCGGCGCTCACGTCGCACAAGCGGCGTTGACGACTCTCTGGGCGGGGGCTTTTACATGGTTTGAGATCTCTCGCTACAACCCCGAAGTACCTTTGGGCGAACAAGGACTAATTTTGCTACCTCATCTAGCCACCTTGGGCTTTGGTGTGGGAGCAGGTGGACAGATAGTAGATACCTATTCCTATTTCGTGATTGGTGCTTTGCACTTAATTTCTTCTGCGGTACTTGGTGCAGGCGCACTCTTTCATACCTTCAAAGCTCCGCAAAGCTTGAAAGACAGTTCTGGTCAAGCGCGTAAATTTCACTTTGAATGGAACGACCACAAAAAACTTGGCTTGATTTTAGGACATCACCTACTCTTTTTAGGGTTAGGGGCTTTGTTGCTAGTGGGGAAAGCCATTTTTTGGGGAGGACTATACGACGCAACAATTCATGATGTCCGCGTTGTTACCGACCCCACCATCAATCCACTAGTCATCTATGGCTATCAAACCCATTTTGCTAGCGTTAACAACTTAGAAGATTTAGTTGGTGGTCACATTTATGTAGGCTTATTACTCATTGGTGGCGGTGTTTGGCACATCATCCAAGAGCCTTTACCTTGGGCGAAAAAGCTTTTAATCTTCTCTGGTGAAGCTATTCTTTCCTACTCTTTAGGCGGTATTGCAATAGCCGGATTTGTCGCAGCTTATTTTTCTGCAGTTAATACCCTAGCTTATCCCGTGGAATTTTATGGGCCGATCTTAGAAGTCAAGCTTGGTGTTAGTCCTTATTTTGCTGACACGATTAAGTTAGCTAATGGTGGTTACACTGCTAGAGCTTGGTTAGCAAATGCCCATTTCTTCTTAGCTTTCTTCTTTTTACAAGGTCATTTGTGGCACGCACTCAGAGCTATTGGTGTTGACTTTAGCCGCATTGAAAAGGCATTAAATGCCATTGGTAGCGAATCGTAAATAGTCCTGAGTTTCGAGTGCTGAGTGCTGAGTAATCAGAATAACTACTTTACTCAATACTTACAACTCAGCACTCAGCACTTTTATAAGGAGGGTATTGAATTTTGGCAGTTTCTACTGATAAAAGCTTCGCAGCAGATACAGATTTATCGTGGTTGGTTGGTAATGCACGTTTAATTGATTTATCTGGTCAATTATTAGGCGCTCATATTGCCCATGCAGGCTTGATCATGTTTTGGGCAGGAGCAACTACCATAACCGAAGTGACACGTTTTATCCCTGGCGTACCAATGTATGAGCAAGGGCTGACTTTGTTACCTCATTTAGCAACTTTGGGTTGGGGAGTGGGTGTAGGTGGTGAAGTAGTCGATACCTATCCCTATTTTGTGATTGGCATTTTGCATTTAGTTGCATCTGCTGTATTGGGTGCAGGGGGACTTTTTCATGTATTTCGCGCTCCGGCAATTTTATATAATGCTGGTGGTTGGGTGGCAAGATTTCACTATGAATGGAATGATCCTAAGCAGTTAGGTTTAATCTTAGGTCATCACTTGATTATTCTGGGTTTAGGCGCATTTTTGCTAGTAATAAAAGCGATGTTTGTGGGCGGAATTTATGACACCACACTAGGAAATGTACACCTAATTAGTCACCCGAATTTAAACCCCACGACAATATTCGGTTACTTAGTGGGGATAAAAGATGGTAGCTGGAATATTTTAGGAATAGCCAGTGTTGATAACTTAGAAGATGTTATTGGCGGTCACATTTGGATTGGCTTAATTCTCATAGCGGGGGGTATATGGCATATTTTGGTGCAACCTTTTGCGTGGGCTAGGAGAATTTTGCCAATAACTAATGGCGAAGCTATTCTTTCTTATAGTTTACTGGGTTTAGCTTTGATAGCTTTTATTTCGGCTGTATTTGTTGGGTATAACACTACAGTTTTCCCTCAAGAGTTTTACGGCTTGGAACGTCTAGGATTGGCAAATATCCAGTTTTTGCTGGGTGTGGTGGCGTTCTTAGGGTATGTTTGGCATTCTTGGCGATCGCGTCAAATTTATAGTTAATTAATTTTCGCTCAACTCTAGCTAAGGAATGTTTTATGCCTGCGGTTAAAAGCAGTTGACTGTAGGCATTTTTTTGAGATTTTCTAGTAGGAATTAATCATGCTGACTACATTTTTTTGCTTATTATGTGCCTGGACAATCACAATTGGTTTAATTTTGAGTATGTGGTTAACTTTGAAAAAAGGAATAAATTTTATAAAAAAGCTACATCAAATACCTTGTCATGCTTGTGAATACTTCACTAACGATCATCGTCTTAAATGTACAGTACACCCAATTAAAGCTTGTTCAGAACAAGCAATTAACTGTATTGATTTTGAACCTAAAACCGCTGCTTGTAATGCTTGTCAAAAAGGTCGCAGAAAGCTGTGTTAAGTTTATATATTAATCTGCTTTAATTTGGGGAATTTACTTGTGTATGCAGGCAATGGGCAATATAGAAATCTGATTTTATTATTGAAAAAATCTAAGTATCTGTAGGATGGGCAATGCCACCGAAACCCATAATAACGTTGGGTTGAGGAACGAAACCCAACCTACACCTAATGCACTGACACTTATAAATATTTATGAATCAGGAATCCGACTTACTCTCTGAACTATGCGATTTTTTATATCCTCGTAGTTCATATTATGGGCAGTTTCAACCAGAGTATTTGGTATTTAATGCTAATCTCCAATTTTTTTCTCAACGAGTGAGCTATATTTGTAACTTACAAACTGGTGGGAAAATTTCTCCAGAAGAGGCTTATAAACAAATTCATATCCTCTGGAAACAGTTGAAAAGTGCAAGAAAAGAATTAGAAATTAGCTGATTGGACTCAGGCGATACTAAGTACAGCCTATTATAACAAGGTTACGAAAATTTTAACTCTAGGTTATGTGGAGGAACAAAATGCTATATACAACACCTAACAAGAGGGTATTTTATCAAAAAGTGACAGAAACCTTAAAAGATGCCAAGTAAATATGCTTTAGTAGACTTATACTGTCAGGATCAGAAAGTAAAGAGTAAAAAGTAATCTCTTGCGACTTTATCCTTTTGTTAACGTTCCCACAACAGGAGGCTTAATCTTGACAAAGTTGAAAGTTGGCATTAATGGATTTGGTCGGATCGGGCGACTTGTGCTGCGCGCTGGCCTCAATAACCCCAATATTGAGTTTGTGGGGATTAATGACTTAGTACCACCAGACAATCTGGCTTACCTATTAAAGTACGATTCAACTCACGGTAAGTTGAAGATTCAGGTGGAAGCTAAAGATGATGGTATCTTGATCGGTGGGCATTTTATCCCATGTGTGTCGGTGAGAAATCCGGCAGAATTACCCTGGGGAAAATTGGGTGCTGATTATGTTGTGGAATCAACAGGACTCTTCACCGGACAAGAAGGGGCTGCAAACCACCTGAAGGCGGGTGCAAAGCGAGTAATAATTTCTGCTCCTACCAAAGATCCTGATAAAATTCCTACCTTGCTGATGGGTGTCAATCACCATCTCTTTGATCCCAGCAAAGATATTATTGTTTCTAATGCTAGCTGTACGACAAACTGTCTAGCTCCCATAGCTAAGGTCATCAATGACAACTTTGGTTTGACTGAAGGGTTAATGACTACTGTTCACGCAATGACTGCTACCCAGCCTACTGTAGATGGCCCTAGTAAAAAAGACTGGCGGGGTGGTAGGGGTGCAGCTCAAAATATTATTCCTTCTTCGACAGGGGCTGCTAAAGCTGTGGCTTTGGTATTACCAGAGTTGAAGGGTAAATTGACTGGTATGGCATTCCGAGTTCCCACACCTGATGTGTCTGTGGTTGATTTAACCTTTAAGACTGCCAAGGCTACTAGCTATAAAGAAATCTGTGCGGCGATGAAAGAAGCTGCATCTGGTTCTCTAGCTGGTATTTTAGGTTACACAGATGAGGAAGTTGTTTCCACAGATTTTCAGGGTGATACTCACTCTAGTATTTTCGACGCAGGCGCTGGTATTGAACTTAATGCCAATTTCTTTAAGGTGGTTGCCTGGTATGACAATGAATGGGGTTACTCGAATCGTGTGGTTGACCTCATGTTGTCAATGGCACAGAAGGAAAAATTAGCAGTAGCTACAGTTTGATTTAGTCATTAGTCATTAGTCATTAGTCATTGGTAAATATCTATATGACTTTTGACTAGGGACTTTTGTAATTTGGGTTAACAAAAGTGCAAGTGATTACACGGCGTTTGAATGTAACTTAAAGCACTTGTAAACTCAAATGTGTTAACATAGGATTTGTAGAGTCTATGTAGTGGGCTGAATCTTTACGAAAAAATTTTGATGAATGATGACCTCCGACATTCTATTTAGTCAGTCAGGAACAACGAGTTTAATTAAAGTGCATTCTATCGGACAACCATTTTTGGCATAAGAAACCTAGAATAGGCGTGAAGCTCAAAATAGAAAGCAAATTTGAGCAGCGGTAAGGAAAAGTTGTAAGAATCTAGATTTAACCAACCGCAGAAGGCGCACAGCGTCAACAAAGAATCGGGGAATGAGTAAGTCTTAAACAAAATTCATGGAGTGTTATATGTCGAAGAATTTGCTGGAACAATTGCGAGAGATAACAGTTGTAGTTGCGGATACAGGTGATATCCAAGCGATTGAAAAGTTCAAACCCCAAGATGCTACTACCAATCCCTCGCTGATTACTGCAGCGGCGCAGATGCCGGAATATCAAGAAATTGTCGATCAGACTTTGTTGCAAGCGAAGAAAGACGCGGGTGCTAATGCTAGCCAAGCACAGATAGTTTCTCTGGCTTTTGACCGTTTGGCGGTGTCCTTTGGACTGAAGATTTTGCAAATTATCCCTGGTCGGGTGTCTACAGAAGTGGATGCCCGCCTATCGTACAATACGGAAGCTACTGTTGCTAAAGCTAGAGAGCTAATTGCTCAATACAAAGCTGCAGGAATTGGCCCTGAACGGGTGCTAATTAAAATTGCTACTACCTGGGAAGGGATTAAAGCTGCGGAGATTCTGGAGAAAGAAGGTATCCATTGTAACTTAACTCTGTTGTTCGGGATTCACCAAGCGATCGCCTGTGCGGAAGCTGGTGTCACCCTGATTTCTCCCTTTGTGGGCCGGATTCTTGACTGGTACAAAAAAGACACTGGCAAGGATTACGCCGCTACTGAAGATCCAGGCGTGTTGTCTGTCACCAAAATCTACAACTACTACAAGAAATTCGGCTACAAAACCGAAGTTATGGGCGCTAGTTTCCGGAACATTGGGGAAATTATTGAACTTGCAGGTAGTGATTTGCTGACAATTTCACCCTCGTTGTTGGCGGAATTACAAGCAACCATTGGCGAACTACCACGTAAACTTGATCCCGCCAATGCAGCAACTTTGAAAATTGACAAGATCAATGTTGATAAAGCTGCTTACGATAAGTTGCACGCAAGCGATCGCATGGCGTCTGATAAACTTTCTGAAGGTATCGAAGGTTTCACTAAAGCACTCGTGGCTTTAGAAAAACTTTTGGCTGAAAGACTAGCTACCCTAGAAAGTAAAGCCTCCGCCCCTGTAGCTTAGGCTAGCTTCTAGTATTGTTTCGTAGAAAGATCCCCGACTTCTCAAAGAAGTCGGGGATCTTTTTTGTCCGTGATTATTTGCCTTTTAAAAATCACAATTTCATTCCCCACGATAGGGTTACGCGCTATCAGTCGATTTTGAGAATCAACAATTTCTAGATGGCTGAAATCTAATTGTTGGGAGCGTTGTAAAATCTCATTCGCCAATTTATCCTGTTGGGATGCTACGAGTGTGTACCAATCATCACTAATTTTCACAGTGAGATTACTAGTGCGAAAATTGGCTTGAATCGATTTGATCAGTCCATCAGCAAAGCGATCGCTAATTTCTGCTACTTGATTTTTGATCGCTGCAATCAAGGCTTGTTCTGGTGTCAATTCCACTGCTGGGGTAGGCGTGGGGTTTGGTTCCGGTTCTGGTTCTGGCGGCGGTATAATTTCTGCTGTTGGCTGGGGTTCTGGTGTAACTGTGACTGATTCTGGTGGTGGTTGGGCGATCGTTGGTGTTGGTATAGGAGCCTCCTCAACTGGGGGAACCGTTGCTATCTCAGTTGGTTTAGCACTAAAAACAGTCGTAGTTGTCCAAACTAAAATCACAGCGATTCCCGCAAGAATTCCTGTCAAAGCCGTGTCCGACAAATTCGATGAAAAATTAGTTGGTAACAAAGAGCGAATTTTCGTTAACAGTCCACTCCAGAAACTAGGGGTGTCTTCAGCACCAGGTGGCGGCGCTGTATCCAATTTCACCACTGCTGTTTCTAAAATTCCAATCGTCCCTCTGAGAACTTGGATAATTTTAACCTTCCAAATTGGTTGGTTTCTCTGGTAGGGTTTTGGGGGAGTCGGTTCGGGGGACGAAGGTGGTTGCGAATTCTGATTGTCTTGTGACATGGAACTTTCACCAACAGCAACGAATCAAAGATAAATCAAAGTGCAGCCACTTTTGCCTTAAATGTATCACTTCGTTGCTTACGCTAAACTCATTAATTGTTTAATTTGGTAATTTATGAACTTGAAACGTCGCAAATTTCTATTTCTCAGTAGCCTCGGTACTTTTAGTGCAGGATTTCTGGGCTGGAAATATCTTCTCCAAAATAACCAAAGCATCCCTACACCGGATATAGCGATCGCTGCTATTCCACCTAAAAAAGATTTGCTATTGCGTTTTGTGTCTGTGGCAGATACAGGAACCGGAGCTAGGGGGCAATATGACGTTGCTAAGGCAATGACTAATTATTATCAGCAAAATCCTTATAATTTAGTGGTTTTAGCTGGAGATAACATTTACACCAACGGCGAAATTGAAAAAATTAATGCTGTTTTTGAGCGTCCCTATCAATACTTACTCAAGCAAGGTGTGAAGTTTCAAGCTTGTTTAGGTAATCATGATATTCGCACTGCCAACGGCGATTTACAAGTCCGCTATGCTGGTTTTAATATGAAGGGACGCTACTATACTTTTAGCCGTGGATCTGTACAATTTTTCGCCTTAGATACTAACAGTAATGCTGATTGGAAAAATCAGTTAACTTGGTTAGAAAAAGAATTAAGTACTAGTAAGTCTCCTTGGAAAGTAGTATTTGGTCATCATCCAATTTATGCATCTGGTCATTATGGAAGTAATCCAGATTTTATTAAAACTTTTACTCCCCTGTTTAAAAAATATAGCGTGCAACTCTACATTAATGGTCATGAACACCATTATGAACGCACCCGCGCTATTGATGGCACAACTTACTTAATTTGTGGCGCAGGTGCTGGTAATCGTTCGGTAGGAAAGAGTGAATGGACAGAATACTCTACTAGTAATTTAAGTTTTGCTACCTATGAAGTGTTTCCCGATAGAATAGAATTAAATGGCATTGATACTAGTTTCCGAGTTTTTGATCGAGGCGTAATTAAGTTGAAATCAACTTAATTCTTATCCATATAATTTAGATATTTGGTGGGCAATGCCCACTAAACAAATTGCATTCAACATTATTAAAACTAGGATAATTTTTTCATCTAGTAATATCTAGGCGATCGCATGATAGTAAATCACATCAAGTCAACTTAGAAAAAAGTTTATGATTCTAGAGGCGGTTATGCTGAATATCAAACCTGGATTGGAAAATGATTTTGAATCGGCTTTCAAAAAAGCTTCCAGTATTATCTCATCTATGAACGGATATTTATCTCATGAACTTCATAGATGCATAGAAACTCAAGGCAAATATTTATTACTTGTCAAATGGGAAAATTTAGAAGCTCATACTGTGGGATTTCGAGGCTCTGATGAATATCAAGAGTGGAAAAAATTGTTGCATCATTTTTATGATCCTTTTCCCACTGTTGAGCATTTTGAAGAAGTGGCAATATAGCTCAGTTGCAACGTAAGATTGGCTTTTTAATCGCTAAACATATTTTCTCGTTTTCTTGTACAGCTAGGGAAGACTTACTTTATATCTCTATCTACTCTCTCTCATTGATGCTGCTGCGAAGACAATACCTCATCTAAAAGGCACTTGCAGAAAACTCCTGCATAAGAACTTGACAATCAGTTCTCAAAATGAGAACATAAATAAGTTGTTAAGCAAAGGTTACTACATGAGTGAGCTACAGCAATACGGACTAGTGGCGTAGCATAACTGATCCCAAATAAGGAGGATTTGAATGATGCGTGTCATTGGTTTGGAAAACTTAGTTGAATTTAGTAAGATTCATCCCGATGCTGAAGTTCCTCTTGATACATGGCGTCAAGCAGCTGAACAGGCAGAATGGAAACATATTATAGATTTAAGAGAAGTCTATCCACATGCAGATTTTGTAGAAGGCTATACAGTCTTTAACATAGGAGGAAATAAATATCGATTAATTACGAAAATTACTTACATAGTGAAGACTATTAATATTAAATATGTATTAACTCATAGTGAATATGATGAAGGGAAGTGGAAAAAGTAATGCAAATTTTAGGTATTCATGATCTTAAGATTCTGCGGAGACTACCTTTGATTTTTTAATCACCTGGGAACACCGCATTCGGTGTTCCTAGAAAATGTATTTTATGGGTTTTGTATGACTAGCACACTGAACAAGGAAGAATATTCTAGGCTACTTGCTGAAACTTTGCCACGAATCATTGATACAGAAACTGAGCATAAGCGTCTACTAAATGAGGTAGATAAGCTTATGGATTTGGGTGAGAATCTCACAGTAGAACAAGCTGAAGTTTTACAGTTGTTAGTGACATTAATTGAGCAGTATGAAAATCAACACTATCAATTGAAAACTGCAACACCTCTTGACATATTACAGGAATTGATATTAGCACGAGGACTAAAACAAAAAGACTTAGTAGAAGTTTTTGTCTCTAAAGGTATTGCTTCAGAAGTGATTAATGGCAAAAGAAGTATTAGTAAAAGTCAAGCTAAAGCACTAGGAAACTTTTTTCATGTATCACCTGCACTATTTTTGTAGGCTAAAAAGTTGGGGCGTTTTTGTAATGAATTCGTCCTTAAAAATGAAGAATTCTTACTCCACTTTTTGTAACTGCGCCACTCTAGGATCAACAATTTTTTGTCCCAGACTAGCAAATTTAATCGCCACAGAAATTTTATTCCCAGTTCCGAATACATGAGTAATTTCACCCAAGCCAAAGGTTTTATGCAATACACGATCGCCTACTTGCCAATTCTCAGTAGCACCTGGTTTCCCGCTACTTTTAGTATAAGGTTGCCGACTTTTAAGCCCGGTAGTTAATAATTCTTCAGGTAATTCGTCGAGAAATTGCGATCGCATCGCCGGTTCCCGCGAACCATACAAGCGGCGTTCCCTAGCATGTGATAAATATAACCTTTCTTGGGCACGAGTAATCCCCACATAACAGAGGCGGCGTTCTTCTTCCAAAGATGCGGGATCACCAAGCGATCGGTAGCCGGGAAATAATCCTTGTTCTAATCCCACCAAAAACACTACCGGAAATTCTAGCCCTTTGGAAGCGTGCAAAGTCATCAAAGAAACGGCTGTTTGTCCTTCTTTTAAGTTATCTAAATCGGAACTAAGGGCGGCGCTATTCAGAAAATCTCGGAGAGAAACCTCTTCGTTTTCTTCTTGAAATTGCAGCGCAGCGTTATAAAGTTCCTGGACGTTTTGTACCCGATCTGTGGCTTCATCTGTGCCTTGACTCATCAAGTCTTGAACGTAACCAGAATCTTCTAATATTCCTTGCAAAACCTCAGTCACGGGAAGCGTGGCGATTTGTCCTTGCCAATTACCAATCATTTGGGCAAAGCTATTCACCGCTTTTGTTGCTCTTCCAGCTAATGTATTAACTGACGTTTCATCACTGAGTATTTCCCATAAAGTTGTCCCTAATTGCTGAGATGCATTCACCAAAGCGTCAATAGTAGTTTTGCCAATTCCCCGCCGGGGAGTATTGATGACTCGTAACAAACTAACTGTATCAGCTGGGTTAGCGATCGCTCTTAAATAAGCTATAACATCTTTAATTTCTTTCCGGTCATAAAACCTCATCCCGCCCACGACTGTATAAGGAATTTGTTTTTCTACTAACAATTGTTCAAAGGGGCGAGATTGAGCGTTCGTCCGATAAAGTATGGCAAAACTCCCCCAGTTCAATTCTGGATTTTGCTGTTCTAAAGTCTGGATTTGATTAATCACAAATGCTGCTTCTGCAAGTTCTTCATCAGCTTTGTGACAATAAATCTTCTCCCCCGTATCTCTCGTCGCTTTGAGGACTTTATCAATCCGTTGGGTGTTATTTTCAATTAGTTCATTTGCTGCTTGCAGAATATTTTCACAAGAGCGATAGTTTTCTTCTAACTTCACCATTGTTCGGGTGTCGTCATCTGCCAAACCATCACCAAAGTCTTGCTGAAATTCTAACAAAATAGTGAAATCAGCCATTCTAAAGCTATAAATTGATTGATCTGCATCACCCACAACAAAAACTGAGCGATTCCGCCACTCCCATGCACTCTTGCTATCTTCGCCATTTGTCACCAACAGGCGAATTAGATCATATTGAGTGCGGTTAGTATCCTGATATTCATCCACTAGGATATGGCAAAACTTGCGATGCCAGTAACCTAAAACCTGTTCATTTTGTTGAAATAATCTTGTAGGAACTAGAATTAAATCATCAAAATCGAGGGCGTTATTTTCGGCTAACCTAGCTTGATATAAATCATAAACGTTAGATATAACTCGTCCGCGATAATTTGGTTGTTCCCGTTCAAATTCCTGTGGCGATAAGCCTTGATTTTTAGCATTACTAATAGCGTAACGCACAGAACGAGCATCAAATTTCTTATCGTCTAAATTTAGCTGTTTAGTAACAATATCTTTAATCAGACTTTGCACGTCTGATTCATCAAAAATGGAAAAATTCTTATTCCAACGACGACCTTTTTCGTCTTGATATTTCTCAATATCAAAGCGGAGAATGCGAGACAGTAAACTATGGAAAGTGCCACACCATAAATCTTTGATAGTGGTGCGATAAACTTGCGATCGCAGTTTCACCTGCACATATTCTGGCAGCAAATCAAAGCGCTGTCCATGTTCTGACATTGCCAACTGTTCCGCAAATAGCTTTTGAATCCGCTCCTTCATTTCCCGTGCGGCTTTGTTGGTGAAAGTCACCGCCAGGATATTCTCTGGAGCAACACGGTGTTTAAGAATCAGGTTCGCAATCCGATAAGTTAGCGCTCGTGTTTTACCAGAACCAGCGCCAGCCACAACTAGCAACGGGCCGCAGTAGTGTTCGACGGCTTGACGTTGGCTGGGGTTGAGGTGACTGAGAAAGTCAATACTTGTTGTCATGAATAGCTAAGGCGACTGGAAAAAGAAGCGCTCTTATTGAGCGTATCGCAATCAAAGCATATTATTCTAGGCTACAGCTATTTTTAGGTAAATAGACTACCTGTCAAAAACATCAGTCAGAAATATGCTCTCTCACTGGAGTCTACTTCAAATCCTGTAGGGTGCTGTTAGCGTAGCGTAACGCACCATATATTTATCACATTATTTGTAGCGATCGCCTGAAGGTGCGTGACGGCAAAGTTGATTTATTTCGTTGCGCTTCATGATTTATCGTAGCCGTCACACACCCTACAAATCTGCTTTTTCTGTAGGGTGCTGTTAGCGAAGCGTAACGCACCATATATTTATCACATTAGCCTTTTTGCACAAACTTATTCTTGCACAGTCAACGGCAGACGGACGGTAAAAGTAGAACCAACTCCCGGCTGACTTTTCACAATAATTTCACCACCCATCATCTGACAAAAATGGCGGCTAATTGCTAACCCCAATCCCGTACCACCATACTTTTTCGTAGTTGAGTTATCGCCTTGGATGAAAGGTTGAAATAATTGCTGCTGTTGACTGGGAGTCATCCCAATACCTGTATCACTAACGGTGAAGGTAATCACGCCAAAAGGAGCATTCATTAAGTCTTCTTTTTCACTGGTAACTGCTAGTACCACTTTGCCGTTAGTAGTAAATTTAGCAGCATTGCTCAATAGGTTTAACAATACCTGCCTCATCCTAGTTTGATCAGCATACATTGTCCCCAGTTGCCGATCGTAATCAATTTCTAAGATATTGGCATTTTTTTCTATAGCTGGCTTGACGGTGAGAACAATGTTATTAATCAGTGTGGCAATTTCAAATGTCTCTGGGTAGAGAGTCATTTTCCCTGCTTCAATTTTCGACAAATCTAAGATGTCGTTAATTAGTTCTAGTAAATGTCTACCAGCGGAGTTAATTGTTTCTAAATCGGTGATAAAATCTCCCGACAAACTTAAATCTATGGCATCATCTTGCAGTAATTGGCTTAAGCCAATTACTGCATTTAAGGGTGTACGTAACTCATGACTAACATTCGCTAGAAACACACTTTTTGCTTTGCTAGCGGCTTCAGCTAATTCTTTGGCTTGTTGTAACTCTTTAGTCCGCTCAGATACTCGCTCAATGAGCCGATTTAGCGACTTAGCTAATAACCCAATTTCATCTTCTGTGGTGACAGGCGCTCGTAAATCGAAATTAGATTTTCGCGCCACCTGTTCCGCCACTTGGGTGACAGTAATTACTGGTTCAGCGATCGCCCGACTAGTACGCCATGCTACGATAGCGGCGATCGCCACTGAAACTAGCATACTAATCATCACAATTAATCTCTCAACTCCTTTGGCCTCTTCTACACCTTTTGTTTGTTGTGCTTCTTGCTCTTCAGCATTTTTCAAATATCGGCTTAAGGTCTGCGAAAGCTGCTCTAGGCGCATTGCTGTTTCACCGCGCATAATTTTCAGCAACTGCTCTTGCGCTAAAGAGACTTCTTTTGGCTGTACTTGCAGATAATTGATTGTCTGCAATACAGCCTTGATTTGCTCAACGTAGGAATTTAAGTTAGTCTCGTAATCCTGTAATAAAGTTTGTAAATTATCACTTGTTGCGGCTAAATTCTTGGGCTTACTTTGAATAAAAACGTTAATGTCTCCTTCTAATTTCTTAGCGCTTTCCACACTCTTCAGAAATTCTGCTTTTTTCGTTTGTAATCGTTGTAAATCTGACAAATTCGCTGGCAAACTATAGCTGTGTAACTGTGCCCCCAATACAGCATCTTTATAATTAGTTAGCAATTGTGCTTGATGATGAACTTGATATAGTTGTACAACTGCTCTACTACGGTAATAATTGGCAATTACTAAACCAGTCAGTGACCCAAAAAAGCCAATGCCAATTGCTACAAAATACCCATAGCCAATTTTTTGATGTATGCGCCAAGAACTGGCTTTAAGCTTCCCTCTTGACGGGAATTCTATGGTTGGGAGTTCGTCTATAGATGGCTCTTCCGCTTGCACTGTTTTGCTTTCTGAACTGCTGTTAACAGAAGTTGGCTTTTGAGGAGAGCATACCTCAACTCTCCTTACCCTCCTGTAAAAATCACCACACTAGCCTTGGTCGTGTAATCACTGCAACTAGTGATTGACACCTGCATCATCCTCTTTTATAGCAAGAGGGAATCACTACTCACCAGATAATTGCCACGACCTTAATGATACTTGAGTAATTATTGATCCAAAAACTAGGCAGAAATGAACAAAAATTACCTTTTTTAATAAAAAAACTATTAATGACGGTCAGCAAACTTCTAGAATTGTGTTTTTCTACTTTAACCGAACCGTAGCTGATTGCGACGATATTTTAATAATTTGGTACGCTGCTACTCTATGTTACTCTAACTTTCTATCAGCTACTTAGAACATGCTGAGAGCGCTTTTCTCTAGTTTCCTACAGTCAAGAGCATCGAAGCTGGTGTTTCTAATAGTCAGTCTAGCTTTTCACTAAATCCTATCATCAATTCTTTTATGCAAAAAGAGTTTTCTCATCCAAACAGAAAACCCTCTATCTTTAGATAGAGGGTGGGGATTGGGGATTGGATAATAAATTTTCCTTTAATTCCCAGTCCCAGTCTCTGGCCTTTAGTTTAATGTAGCGTCTTGGCGATCGCTGCCGATAGTGTCTCGTTCGCCGCTTGCTTCAACAATTCTGCCTTATCGGTACGCTCCCAAGGCAAATCTAAATCAGACCGCCCAAAATGACCGTAAGCCGCGACGTCCTGATAAAAACGTCCGCCTCTTTCATTTGGTAGGTTGCGTAAGTTGAAAGCATGGATGATTCCCGCTGGTCGTAGTTCAAAGTGCTGTTTGACTAATTCCAGCAAGATGTCATCATCTACTTTGCCAGTACCAAAAGTATCGAGAAAAATGCTAGTGGGTCGCGCTACGCCAATAGCATAGGATAGTTGAATTTCAACTTTGTCTGCTAATCCTGCGGCCACCAGATTTTTAGCCACATAGCGAGCTGCATAAGCAGCGGAACGGTCTACCTTAGTGGGGTCTTTACCAGAAAAAGCACCGCCGCCATGTCTGGAATAACCACCATAGGTATCAACAATGATTTTCCTTCCTGTCAAACCAGAGTCACCTTGAGGACCACCAACGACAAATTTACCTGTGGGATTGACTAAAAAACGTGTTTGCTCATCTGGCTTCACGTCAATGTCACCAAATACAGGTTGGACAACTGCTAACCAAAGATCCTCTTTAATCTTGGCTTGTACTGCCGCCTCATCTGTGATTTCCCCGATAGTGGCTGTATGCTGAGTAGAAATCAGTATTGTATCAATTCCTACAGGGCGTCCATCTTCATAGACTACAGTCACTTGGGTTTTGCCATCAGGGCGTAGGTAAGATAAATCACCTGTTTTTCTAACTGCGGCTAGACGGCGAGCAATGCGATGGGCAAGACTGATAGGTAAAGGCATCAGTTCTGGTGTCTCGTTGCTAGCAAAACCGAACATTATCCCTTGATCGCCTGCACCAATTTTATCGAATAGTTCATCACTATCTTCTTGGCGGGTTTCTTGGGCGGTGTTGACACCTTGGGCAATATCAGGAGATTGTTCGTCTAAAGCCACCAATACACTCGTGCTGTTGGCAGAAAAGCCGTTATCTGCGTCAGTATAGCCAATTTCAGCAATCTTCTGGCGGGCGAGATTGACATAATTAACATTGGCTTTGGTGGTAATTTCACCTGTGATTAACACCAAACCAGTATTAACTACAACCTCAGCGGCAACGCGACTAGTAGGATCTTGTGTCAGCAAAGTATCAAGAATCGTATCAGAAATCTGATCGCATATTTTATCTGGATGACCTTCGGTAACTGACTCAGAGGTAAATAAATATCGACGAGACAAAGGAATTTCCTCCTTTTAAAGTGTTTTCACTGACTAAATGTGGTTGTTTAGCGCAGTTACTCTAATTTCTGAAATCATAACAATAATTACACAATCAGTAGTTAGTGTTGTTCGTATCTGTTAAAAAACTACTAACAATTTATAAATATATGTGAGATGAACAATATTTTTCTGGCTAAAATGTTTTTAACAACACAAAAAAAGGGGATACCCTGAAGCACCCCCAAATATTTGACACAAACACTGCTGCTTTAAACCTGAACTGCTAGTTTGGCTTCCTTTGTTGTTAACCGTTCGTATGCATCACGCATTTTCAGACCTGTCAGCACTTGGAATAAACCAGTACCATTGTTAGAACCAGGATACTCACGGTGCTGGAGTAACAAGTGAGTCAATTCACCTTGGTATTTTGTGGATGTTTGGCTGAGATGCTTTTCGATGTAAATCACCTCTTCCAGGTTGTCAAATTGACCATCCACCTCTAAAACAGAGACGTAACGACCGTAGTAAACATCCGAACCATAGTAAAGTTGCATACCAGGGTATGAACAGGTAAGTTTGCGTCCGCAAGGTGTCCAGTTAATGGTTGACCCTTGATCAAAGAGGTAAGCTGGCTCAAAGCCTTCCTTACTTTCTTGTTGAAGCATCCGTACCCGCAGCACTTTCCGCTCTGTATCGTTTTTGATTAAGTTAGTGGGTAATACTTGGAGAACCACATCCGCAAATTCTCTTTGTGGTTCGATATACTTTTCAAAATCAGGCTTACGGGAATTGATTTGAGCTAAAACATCTTCATAGCGGTGACCGCGTTCAGCCATGTCCCGCTGAATTTTCCAGGCAATTTTAACTTCATCGCTGATGTCAAAATACACACTGAAATCGATTAGCGATCGCACCCGTTCATCATATAAAGGATGTAACCCTTCAACAACTATAATGTGATTTGGCTCAATCCGCTCTGGCGGATCAATTAAGCCTGTCTCGTGATTATAAATCGGTTTATCAATCCCTTGACCATTTTTGAGCGCTTTAATTTGCTCATACATCAAGTCAAAATTATTCGCCCTGGGGTCAAGTGCTGTAATCCCCGTTTCTTTGCGCTGTTTGCGATCTAGAGAATGATAGTCATCTAAGCAGATAACCGTCATCAAATCTTCACCAAACAAATCTATCAACCGACGCAAAAACGTGGATTTACCGCAACCGGAGTCTCCGGCTACTCCAATCAGTACCACGCGTTCTGGCTTACTTGTCATAAATCTCCTCTAAATACTAAAAAAGATGTGTCAATCAATAATTTTTCACACAGCAGATTTTGCAGCCAGGAACTTACCCATTGGTTTGTCCTGCGTTCTTGTTACCCACAGCCCTATAAGAAGTCAGACGGGTATACAACAAAGTAATAAGCTCATGGGCGTCTAAATCATATAAACACTCTTTAATGATCGTTAACTGCTGACTGCTGACTGTTTACCGCCAACTGTCAACTGTCAACCGTCATCAGATAAATATACAAGTTAAATGCATCACAGCTTAGTTGTTACTCGTCGGACTAGCCTGAATCCATTGCTGGTAAGTATTTAATCCTAGTGGTATATTTGATTTTAACAGAATGGGGTATTCTATACAAGATTTGCTGTCAAGAAGAATCAACTGGTTCATCAATTATGCTGATGATTTAGTGACTGATTTTAAAAGACATCTCCTCACTACCTACAAATGATGTGGTGTTCTCAGTCACTTAGTTGTGACCTTATTTAACAAGTCTATAAGGTATATTTTTTTTTTGCAGCAAATTTTTTAGCATTCTTGAATTTTAATTGGCACTTGAGCCATGCTCTAGATATTCCCAGAGGAAATCTATCCAACGAATGAGTTAGACAACTGCTATAAAAATAGTGCTGAGTCAGCAAAGTTTGCTAGGAGGAAAACCCGCCTAGGAAATTCTCAGTGAGTACTAAACAGAAGAAAAATTTTCCGGACTAGTTTTGCTATCACGAAAAAGCCCTGACCGTAGCTTTTACAGACTTGCTCAAATTTTCAGTATGAGCGCCTGGAAGTGTAGCGATAGAGGTTGACAGATGTTTCACATCAAGTAAAACTTATTATAGTTGCTTATATCACGCCTTCTGTATCATTCTGTTTTACAGTTTGACCAAGACTTAGTGGTGGAAGTAGCTAAAAACAATTTCGATGCAAGCCGCAAAAAAATTTACTGGGAAGGAAGAAGGGTGCAATCAGGGAAGTAAAACCAATCGGAAGCAAACCTTCCGCGATTGGCATTCCCCGACGTAATTAGCCAAAAAAGGCAACCGCAGCAGTGGCTTTTAGCGGCAAAATGAGCGGTAGCTTGATACTACTCAAAACTGCTTATCTGTTCTGTCATTGCGATTTGCCCTCTGGGTAATTGCCTGCTATCTCCTTGATAGAGGTGGTAGTTAACGAAAAAAAGATTAAATTGACTCATTATTAACATTCTCCAACAGACTTATCCTCTAATTTAGAAGGTGAACAGGTGTGTCTCGACGCTGCCTGCATGTCTTTGGTGAGTGTACTTAGCAAGGCATTAGCGATGATGCCGCTTTCCCAAGGCGTCAGTTTTGTTAAGCGAAAATCCGGTAAACTAAAGCTGGCTTGTGATGGGAAAAGTTTTTTTTGAAAAACGGTTAAGTAAACATCGGAGTGGTAGAACGAATGTCTAATCAAGGTGCTGTTGAGGGTGCTGCCAACACAGAATCAGGTAGCCGCATCTTCGTTTACGAAGTGGTGGGTCTGCGTCAGAACGAAGAAACTGATCAAACGAACTACCCAATTCGTAAAAGTGGCAGTGTATTCATCAGAGTGCCTTACAACCGCATGAATCAAGAGATGCGACGTATCACTCGCCTAGGCGGCAAAATTGTTAGTATTCAACCCCTAAGTGCTTTAGCACAAGTTAATGGTCAAGATTCGATTGAGGTTGCTAACGGCAAAATCAACGAATTGGCAACAGATGGGGAGGCTGCTAGCAGTGAAGGGAATGGTCAAGCCACACCTGTGAAAGCGAAAAGTGAAGTGAAAGGCTTCGCTAAATCACCAGCTGAAGAACAGCTTAAGAAGAAGGACACAAAAGGCAACACCATGTCTCAAGCGAAAGCCAAAAAAGACGCCCACGCTGACGTTCCTGTCAACCTTTACCGCCCCAATGCACCGTTTGTTGGTAAGGTAATATCCAATGAACCACTAGTTCAAGAAGGTGGCATTGGTATTGTTCAGCACATCAAATTTGACCTATCTGGTGGAAATCTGAAGTATATCGAAGGTCAGAGTATTGGCATTATCCCACCAGGATTAGACAAGAACGGTAAGCCAGAAAAACTCAGACTGTACTCAATTGCTTCCACTCGCCACGGCGATAATGTAGATGACAAAACAGTATCACTGTGTGTCCGCCAATTGGAGTACAAGCATCCAGAAACTGGCGAAACAGTGTACGGTGTTTGCTCTACCCACCTGTGCTTCTTGAAACCAGGGGAAGATGTAAAAATCACAGGTCCTGTGGGTAAGGAAATGCTGTTACCCAGCGACCCCGATGCCAAAGTGATTATGATGGCAACAGGAACAGGTATTGCGCCTATGCGGGCCTACCTATGGCGTCAGTTTAAAGATGCAGAACGAGCTGCTAACCCGGATTATCAATTCAAAGGATTTTCTTGGTTAATATTTGGTGTACCAACAACACCAAATATCCTCTATAAAGAAGAATTGGAAGAAATCCAAAACAAATATCCTGATAACTTCCGTCTCACTTATGCTATCAGCCGGGAACAAAAGAATCCCCAAGGTGGCAGAATGTACATCCAAGACCGTGTAGCAGAACACGCAGATGAACTGTGGAAGTTGATTAAAGAAGAAAAAACCCACACCTACATCTGCGGTTTACGTGGTATGGAAGGCGGTATCGATGAGGCATTATCAGCAGCAGCTGCTAAAGACGGCGTCACCTGGAGTGATTACCAAAAAGACCTCAAAAAAGCTGGTCGCTGGCACGTAGAAACCTACTAAGTTTTGAGTCCTGAGTTTTGATTGAGTAGGCTGGGCAGTGCCCAGCCTACTATTGTTTTGTTATATATAGATATTGTAAATAGCTGAGGAAAAAGTTCTCAGTTCTGATCGTGAGAGTACTTAGTACTTGTAACCACTCAGCACTCATTGCTTAGTACTCAGCACTAAATTTGGTGCAAAGTTTGTGGGTGTAAAGCTGGGAATATTAGGATTAGGTACGGTAGGAACGGGGACAGTGCAGTTGCTGCAAGATGCAGTTGGACGCCATCCGTTGTTGCAAGAGATAGAAATATATCGAGTGGGAGTCCGATCGCTTGATAAACCCCGGACAGTAGAATTGTCACCGGGAGTGATCACATCAGATTTAGAGTCAATTGTCAACGATCCAGAGGTAGATATAGTCGTTGAGGTGATGGGGGGACTAGAACCAGCGCGATCCCTCATCCTCCAAGCCCTACGCAATGGCAAACACGTTGTTACAGCCAATAAAGCAGCGATCGCCCGCTTTGGCGATGAAATCTTCACCACAGCCAATCAAACCGGGGTATATGTCTTGCTAGAAGCGGCTGTTGGTGGTGGTATCCCTGTGATTCAACCCCTGAAGCAATCTTTAAGTGTTAACAGGATTCACTCCGTTACAGGCATAGTCAACGGTACGACTAACTACATCCTCACACGGATGCAGACCGAAGGTAGCAACTTTAGTGATGTGTTAGCTGATGCCCAAAGATTGGGTTATGCTGAGGCAGACCCCACCGCCGATGTGGATGGCTTAGACGCTGCTGATAAAATTGCCATCTTAGCCTCATTAGCCTTTGGTGGACGCATCCATTTAGAAGATGTCTATTGTGAGGGAATTCGGCAAGTTAGCAAAACAGATATTGCCTACGCCGAAAAATTGGGATTTGTGATTAAACTGTTAGCGATCGCCAAACGCATCACTCCTTCATCTCCCCTTTCAGTCCGAGTTCATCCCACCCTGGTATCCAAAACACACCCATTAGCCAGCATCAATGGGGTGTATAATGCCATCCTTGTCGAAGGAGAACCAATTGGGCAAGTAATGTTCTTCGGGCCTGGTGCTGGTGCTGGTGCAACTGCCAGCGCTGTATCGTCAGATATATTAAATTTAGTTGCTACCCTCAAAACCAGTACAGCTAACCCAAATCTGCTATTGACTTGTGGACATCAAGATTACTGTCAAATTGCGCCGATGGCGGAACTAGTAACCCGTTTTTACACTCGGTTTCTGACTAGAGATCAACCAGGAGTGATTGGCAAATTGGGCACTTGCTTTGGCAATCATGGCGTTAGCTTAGAATCGATTGTGCAAACTGGCTTTCAAGGAGAACTAGCAGAGATTGTGGTTGTGACTCACGATGTTAGAGAAGGGGATTTTCGCCAAGCCTTAGCAGAAATTCGTACCCTAGAAGCAATAGATAGCATTCCTAGCTTACTGCATGTGCTTTAACCACAATTCACTAAAACCCATTTTTAAAACCTCACACCATTTGCTCAAGGAAAATGCTGTGGGGTGTATTTATTCCAAAATGAGTAAATAATCCTTTTCAAGTCCTCATCTGCCAAGAATCGCAACACTCTAGTTTATTATTATGGGTTGCGTCTCGCCCATAAGCGATCGCTTCCCACTAATCTGATCTGAGATGTTGGCTGCGATCGCAATTGAACTATCTTTGAGTAACTTCACTGAGGGCTTCATGGACAACCTCGTCGCTAACACCGTGACGTTTCAACAGTCTTAGCTCTTGCTGATAAATTTTATTCTGTTCGCTGTACAGTAGTATTGTTATGCTGGCGCTGGGCAATCTGGATTAGTAATCTTAATGCGTTATTCACTGCTTCATCAGTGGGAAAAGCTTGGGCAACATCGGGATCTAAACGCACTAGGTTCGTTTGTGTACGATATCGCTCAACATATTTACCTCTAACGCCTGCCTGCATTTGAGTGAAGTCGTACTCAGAACGTAATTCATCTTCCATTTCGTTTTCAACTTCCTTCTTCATAAAACCTCTTCTCTTGGCGCGTAGCTTTTCGGGCGCTGATAATTCGGATCTTTTCCCCTCTATCAGTATGTGCAACAACTAAAAGTTGTTCAAACCTAGATAAGCCAATGATAACGTAGCGACTTTCTCTAATGGAGTGGTCAGGATCAGGAAAAGTTACGGATAGCTGGTCATTAAATACGGTTGCAGCTTCCTGAAAAGAAACACCATGTTTCTCAAGGTTTAGTGTTGCTTTGTCTGGATTCCATTCAAATTCCATGTAAAATTATTCACTTTCTTCCCCATTAAGAAGGATAATTGTTTTCTAAACTAAAAATTTCATCTTTTACAGCTTTAATAAAGTGTTTCTTCAAATTATAAATATTTTGGTTTTGCTTGTTATCTGATTGGCTATGACAAGTAACTATGGCATCTGTTATAATTTTAGCTTTTTCAATCACATTTTCAGATGCTGTTAATTCAATATGAGAGAAACATTTCATTAAGAATTCAAAATGTTTTGTACTGCTAGCCTTTTCTTCTATGGAAAATAAAATAAGTCGATTTACTTCTCCTAAAAATTCAACATAAAGTTGTTTACGACTAATCAGTTCATCCTTTTTTATAGATAAGCGCCATTCTGTAAGTTTTAGATTTTTATTTGACAAGTAACTTATTAAACCTCCTAACGTCATTTATTTCATAGTACAAACGTTCACCTTGAAAGGGCTAGTCCTGACTATCTGTACATACAAAATATTTGGCACAATATTAAGAATTTTTTAGATAAGTAGAAAAGTGCAAATCAAGACATTAGCAAATGTTACTACAAATAACAAACTAAAAAGCCCGCAGATGCGGGCTTTCTAAGTCAATTAAGTAACTTTACTTACCGTTTCGCCAACTTCTTCGACATCTTCCGCAGGCGAATTGATTGGGGTGTAACTTCCACTAATTCATCGGGGCCGATATATTCCAAAGCCCGTTCTAGACTCATGTCTACTGGTGCTTGCAACTGGACTAGTTCATCACCACCAGCGGCACGGTGGTTGGTTAACTGTTTGGTCTTACAGATATTCAGTTCTAAGTCTTGGGGGCGATTGTGTTCACCGACAATCATACCTCTGTAAACTTTAGTACCAGGAGTGATAAAGAATGAGCCTCTATCTTCAGCGTTCTTCATGGCGTAGAAGGTAGAAACGCCTTCTTCAAAGGAGATTAAAACGCCTTTGTTGCGAGCTTCGATATCGCCACTGAGTTGACGATAATCCAAGAAGCTGTGATTCATGATGCCTTCACCGCGAGACATCCGCATGAATTCACCCCGGAAACCAATCAAGCCACGGGCGGGAATGACAAACTCTAGCTGAGTGCGATCGCCACTACCGGGTTGCATATCTTGCATTTCGCCTTTCCGTTGTCCCAGGCGTTCGATACAGCTACCGACAGCATCACCAGGAATATCCAACACCAAGAGTTCATAAGGTTCGCAAGGTTGACCGTTGATTTCTCGGTAAATTACCTGTGGCTGAGATACTTGAAACTCGAAGCCTTCCCGGCGCATGGTTTCGATTAAAATACCGAGGTGGAGTTCTCCACGACCGGAAACTAGAAATTTATCGGGGGAGTCGGTTTCTTCAACACGCAATGCGACGTTGGTTTCTAGTTCGCGGAATAGGCGATCGCGCACTTGTCTTGATGTCACCAACTTACCCTCTTGACCAGCAAAGGGTGAATCATTTACCCAGAAGGTCATTTGCAAGGTAGGCTCATCCACTTTAATTAGTGGTAGCGCTTGGGGTTCATTGGGGTCAGTAATCGTTTCCCCAATGTAAGCATCCGCAAAACCAGCGACTGCGACAATATAACCAGCGGTGGCTTCTTCCATTTCCACCCGCTTTAGCCCTTCAAAGCCCATCAACTTGGTAATTTTACCCTTGACAATGCTGCCATTTTCTGTCACCAAAGCTGCTTGCTGCCCAGCGCGAATAGTGCCGTTGTGAATTCTGCCAATCACAATCCGTCCCAGATATTCAGAATAATCTAGGGTTGTAACCTGTAATTGCAGCGGCTTGTTAACGTCGCCTACAGGTGCTGGAACGTGTTGCAGAATTGCGTTAAACAGGGGTTGCATGTCTACCGATTCTGCTTCCAAGCTTTCCTTGGCATAACCTCCCATCCCGGAGGCAAACAGGTAGGTAAAATCACACTGGTCTTCGTCTGCGCCTAATTCCAAGAACAGATCCAACACTTTATCAACAGCAACGTGGGGATCGGCTTGACCACGGTCAATTTTGTTGACAACAACGATGGGGCGCAACCCTTTTTCCAAAGCCTTTTTCAACACAAAGCGCGTTTGGGGCATGGGGCCTTCATTGGCATCGACAATCAGCAGACATCCGTCAACCATGCCGAGTACCCGTTCTACTTCACCGCCAAAGTCAGCGTGTCCAGGAGTATCAACAATATTGATCAGCGTCTCTTTGTAGCGAACTGCTGTGTTTTTAGAAAGAATTGTAATTCCCCGTTCTCGTTCCAGGGCGTTGGAGTCCATGACACAATCCGGAACGTCTTCGCCTTCGCGGAAAATGCCGGATTGTTTGAGGAGTGCGTCAACCAGGGTGGTTTTGCCGTGGTCAACGTGGGCGATAATGGCGACGTTACGAATTGGGAGCGTCATAGGAGCTGTTTGTGAACTCTAGTGGGGGTTTTGAGATTTACATCTTAATGTTAGGATGTCAGGCTGTTTTAACAGAATCGCAGGTAAGCAGCAAATTCTGTAAAGAAGCTTTAACAATTCTAGCGTAATCGTCACAATTGCGGAGAATTTTGCGATCGCCACCCACCAAGAAAATCAGGAAAGCTAAAATTTGGATTTAGCTTCTAAGTATTCGCTCCGTCAATCACGCTAATATTTTTTGCAGATTATGATAGACTCGCTGACCGCACTGATAGTCATTTGCTAGGTTTTATTTCGATTGTTGCAACTATTTATCTATAGGATTCATTCATACTTGAATATTGAAATACACGTAGGGTGGGCAGTGCCCACCAAAACCTTGATCTGGTGGGCACTGCCCACCCTACAGATACTACAGATACTTAGATTTTTTCAAAAATCAAATACTAATCCTATATGTCCAATAAAGAACCCTTGTTAATAAAGTCGATAATAGCGTCACAGATAATGCTAATAACTCAGAATTAACTGTATAGTTCAGTTTAATTATTTAACTTTCAACCAACTAAAAATATCTGCTGCTGTTATTTGCCAATCTACAAACACATCAAGCACAGGTAAGATATCAGTATCATATTTCACTGCTGGTAATTGATTTGGCTGAAATACCATCACCGATTTATCATTGGGGTCAATAAACCAACCTAATTTAGTTCCCTCGTTGATACAAAAAATAATTTTGTCAATCACACGGCTTGGAGATTGGTCTGGTGATAGGATTTCAATAATCCAATCTGGATAACTTTCAAACCTATTTGCAATCTCGCCATCTTCATCAGTTGGGATACGTGACCACTCAAATACAGCAATATCTGGAACTAAGGAACGTCCCCCAAACGTGGAGCGTAATTCAGTTAATGCTAAAACTTTTTCCTGAGGTTCCCCTACTTCATTAATAGTAGTTGATAACCGAGTTTGGATTCTACTATGTTTTCCTTGGGGCATAGGTTTTTGGTAAATCAATCCGTTGATATATTCACTAGCCGGTTTGGTTTCAGGTAATTTCAGAAACTCTTCTAGGGAAACATCGGCAGATACTTGAGTTGATAGTGCCATTAGCAATTACTCCCAAAATAATCTCAGAAAATGAATAAATTGAGGCTTATTTTTGGCTCATTTATAATAATCTTATCAAAGGCAAAGTAAATCCAGGCACAACATTTTCACCACTCAAAATTGCTGTAGCTGGGTACTGGGTGATGGAACCATCTTGACGATAAACTAAGGCTTGCCGATTTTTACTATCAATTAACCATCCTAACTTCACACCATTAGCGATGTATTCTTCCATTTTGGCTTTAAGTTTTGCCAAACTGTCATTTTTAGAACGAATTTCAATTACAAAGTCAGGTGCTAAGTTAATAAATTTATCTTCTTGCTGATCCCAATTTTCAGGTAAGCGTCCCTTAGCCACAAAAGCAGCATCTGGCGCTCTAACAGCGCTATTAGCTAATCTAAAGCCAGTACTCGGCCCGAAAACTTCACCCAAATCCTGACTTTCTACCCAATTGAGTAAATATGCTCCGGCTTTAATTTCTCTATTACCAGAAATTCCTCCAGTTGGTGTCATAGTTTCTAAAGTTCCATCAGCATTACGCTCAAACCGCAGTTCTGAGTTTTGCAAACTCATTAACATTAATTCTTCATCAGTGAGAGTGTAGAAAGATTGCACTGATGCTTGTTCGCTGTTCATGATGGTAAGATGACGAACTTAATAGGTAATTTTATTGTAAATTGAGACACAGAATCAAGTTTGAGGACGCTTTAACTTCAAAGCATCCACAGCGGATATCCCTTCACCCTGAGTACCGAAATACCACAAAGCAGCCGCAGCCTCAGCACGAGTAACTGGTTTTTTGGGTTGAAATAAGGTCGTATAGCCAAACACTCGCCGAATATTCGCTTGTTCTCCATTCTGGAAATCAGCTAAAACTGCTCTCAAAGCTTTGGGGTCTATTTTCCCCACATCTTGAAAGCCCCAGGTTTGTTTGACTGCATCTAAGTTGGCTGTAGGCAAAGCCTGGCGGGTATCCAAAGGTAATTTCCACAACACCAACTGCTCCCGTGTTAGTGGTGCATCAGGGCGAAATAAAACGGCTGTGGAATCACCAGACAAGGAACTGGGAATTAGCCCAGCTTCGGCTAATCCTTGAATGGCTGGGAAATTTGGGTCTTTTGCTGGCACATCACTAAAAGCTGGTTGAGTGCTTGTTGATGCCAAGCGAATCTGTTTAGCTGGATTATTCGCATACATTGCATTGTTAGCATTCACTAGCCAACTAGCGTATTCTCTTCGGGTTATGATTTTTGCGGGTGCAAATTGGTTGCTTGGAGGATTAACACTCTTAGTTGACTGAGATTGTTTCGACAAAACACCTAACTTTGCCAAATCTTGGATGTGTTGTCGCAATTCTTGTGGTGCATTGTTCAAATCGCTGAACTCTTGAGAGTCTGGTGTAGCTGTAGCAGTTGGTTGGCTATCAGGTATGCTGTCTGGCTGTGTTGCCAAATTCGCAGGTGGTATTGGGCCAATAAACTGTGGATCTCCTGGTTGGGGGATGTCGTTAGGATTTTGGGCTGTTGTGGTGCTATTAGGTTGATACTCAATCAGTAATTCAGTGGCTGTTTGTGGTTGATTGGGTGCGGGGTTGGTGACTGATTTCGCCTGAATGGAAATCTTCACAACTAAATCATTGCGCCGCGCCTCAAAAGCACCAACAGCATCGTCTGTGGGCTTTTGCAAAATTTGCCAGTTGTTGGACTGCAACTGGTCGCGATAAAAGCTAGTGATAAAATTGCTGGGGTCAGAACTTAGCCAGCGAGTGGATGCTTTGTTTGCTGAGTCAACAGCAGGTGTGACTGCTTCTAGTTTGGCGTTGGGATATAAGGGGATATCTTTGGGAAAATCAGCAGGTAACTGAATAATTGATTGATTCTGCCGCGTTTGCGGTTCGTTACTCTGAGCTTTTCCAAAAATAGCTGGATTATTTTGCAACCTGGGATCTGCTGCCAAAGACTGCTCAAGGTTTTTGGCAACGGGACTGTTGGCACAGGCTGTTAATGAAGTGAGTAAAGCAGCCAAACTCAGGAGGACAGTTGGACGTTTACAGGGCAGCACAGGAAATCACAAATTTAGTTAGTGTCAATTCCTACCCTAGCGCAGACTGTTGATTGAATGACGGAGAATAGGGCATGGGGCATTTATCTTTCCTCTTGCCTATTGCCTATTGCCTATTCCCTATTTATTGCCTGTGATTGTAAATTTTCAATTTGTGGGTCTGGTAACCGATTTAAAACCCGCCAAAGGATAGTATAGCTACCATCTGAACGACGACGGACTGGTCGGAAGGTGAGGATGATATCGCTGCTGTGTAGCTGTTGTGATGGGTCTAGACGGGGTTTTGGCTGGGAGATTGGTGTATTGCTCAAAATCTTCTCTGGTAGTTGAAATTGTAGCGATCGCACTAAATAAGTATGATTTAATTCGGCTTGAGCATCAGCCAAAATAACTTGACTTAATTTCCAGTTCTGGTCTTTGCCAGTGATGAACCGCCGCCGTTCTACTTGTAAGGCTTCTAATTGCTGCGGTGGCTGGTAGTTCAGAAAAAATTCTCGCATTGGTGAAACCACAGCTTGCAATTTCCCATCCAACTTTTCTAGAGGGACATCACCCAAATCGACCATAAAACTGTAGTCTGCTCCTTGAGGTTTGATTGCGAAGCGATCGCCAACCAGTTGAAGTGCTAGACTGGGTGTGAAGCCCCCCTGAGTTTCACCTAAAGAGGGGAAGGGATAGCGATCGCTCACCTGGGTTTGTAATCGATTTCGCAGGGTATTCGGCGGACGATAGTAAGTCAGGTAAGGTAAAACGCGAAAAATGCCAGTGTTAGGTAATTCCAGAAACTTGGCGTGAATTTGCGGTTCTTGGGAATCGATGTCGTAAGCAAAACGGTCAAGTATTGCTGAATTTCTCTGAGGATCTGTGAATTGAGTTTCTGAGGGAAATGCCAATTGTGCTGTCGTTAATGACTTCTTGGCTGCGGCCACAACAGTTAGTGCTGCTTGGGGAGATGCGATCGCAGGTTGCAGGGGCGGTTGATAATTAGCTATGGCTGTTTTCGCATTCCTACCAATGATTGGTGCTGAGGCTGGCGATAAATTTGGTTCCCAGGTAGAGAAAGGTGTCGCTCGCTTACCAAGATGAGGACGTTGTATGGGCGCAATCGTCAGTACGGAGTCTAATTGTCGCTCCCCAGTCACTAGGGGTAATGGTCTAACTAAGGCTAGCTCGCCCCTCCGAGACAATAATTGATCTAGTACTGGGGTAAGTTTTAACAATTCCTGGCTAGAAGTATACAAAGAGCAGTAAATTTTTACTTGTGACTCAGTTAACTGCTCAGGTGACAGGGGAACTTTTGTAGCGGAATCCACCCTTGGGGTACACAAAGTTTTGGGGCTTTGATATTGACGGTTGAGAAAACCTTCTACGGACTTGACGTGGATGGTTAATTGCCCCCTAACAGACCGCATGGGATTAATATCAGGTTCGGTGAGTGCTTGCTCAATCCGAGCAATCAAATTTACTTGCTGCTGCACTAAATCTCTTGCCGTAGTATAAAATTTTTCATCTGTTTGCTCAGATGCAAGATTTTGATTACGGGAAATTTGGGACTCATAATCACGATTTTGAGTGCTATTTGGGACAGAGGTTAGCCAAAAAGGCAGTAAAAGGCTGAAAAAGATGTATCTCATCTGCAAAACGCCGATCTGATAGGAGTATGAAAAATCTAAAATAGATATTAAATTGAAAAAAAAGAACGACCATCGACAACCGTCAATCAAACAATTTTGGATTTTAGATTTGCAATTTTGGATTGACCCTGATCACAAGTCCCATACCTTTGTTGATTTGAGATTGACGATAGAGAAGCGTTAGCGAGTCCGCGAGCGTCTTTTAGATTTGTTCCGCCCACGAGGTGCGGGGTTTGTACCGAAAAAAACAATTCTAAAATCCAAAATCCAAAATCCAAAATCTAAAATTGCCACGGTTAATTTTGCTTTCTGTAAAGCGTCGCCGGGTTGTTACCAGTGCTGAAACACGATTACATGCCAGTTTCCCAGGATCAGCCTATCTATTCTGAGGCTCCACTGCAGCTGCTGCTGTTTGTCGATGGGCGACCCAAGTCCCGACAACAGGTGCAGCGAATACGCGCCTACCTAAAGGAGTTGCAGGCTGAGTATAACTTTGAACTTCAAATCATTGATGTCGGGCAACAACCTTATTTGGCGGAACACTTTAAATTAGTAGCCACGCCAGCTTTAGTCAAAATCCACCCGGAACCCAGACAAGTCCTCGCTGGGAGTAATATCATTGCCCAATTAAAAAATTGGTGGCCTCGCTGGCAAACCGCTGTAGACGCCTACTTAAAATTACAGGAAGATTTACAAGAACGTATAGATGAGAATGGCCGAATGTCATCAGCCAAATCAACCATCCGTTCAGTAGCTGTTTCTGCTGAACTAATTAGACTCTCAGACGAAATTTTTCGCTTGAAACAAGAGAAAGAAAAACTCCAGGAGCAACTACAATTCAAAGACCGAGTGATCGCGATGCTGGCACACGACCTCCGCAATCCTTTAACTGCTGCTGCGATCGCCATCGAAACGCTGCAATCAAATTACAATTTAGAGACGGGTGGATTCGGTCGCCTCAAACCAGCAATGACAGCGCACTTGTTAAAACAAGCCCGTAGTCAAGCAAAAACAATTGACCGGATGATTGCCGATCTCTTACAGGTGGGTCGGGGAGGTGATACTGAGCTACCTATTATACCACAAAAGATGGAATTAGGCAAGCTCTGCTTAGATGTATTGGAAGAATTACGCGATCGCTACACCAGCAAATCCCAAAAGATCGAAACAGATATCCCCCAAGACTTACCCTGTGTCTATGCCGATCCAGAACGCATCCGCCAAGTATTGGTAAATCTCTTGGACAACGCGATTAAATACACACCAGCAGGCGGCAAAATCAGCGTCGCTGGACTGCACCGGACGACGCAAAAAGTTCAGTTCAGCATTGGTGACACAGGGCCGGGAATTCCCGATGAAAATCGCGATCGCATCTTTGAAAATCACTTCCGCCTGCAACGAGATGAAGCAACAGAAGGCTATGGCATAGGTCTTTGTTTATGCCAACGCATTGTTCGCTCCCACTACGGTCAAATTTGGGTAGACTCTGTACCCAATGGCGGGGCATGGTTCCACTTTACATTGCCAGTTTATCCTTCCTAATCATTGACATACATTGACTTGAGAATTGTGCGATCGCGCCCCTCTGCCTTTGCTTGATAAAGTGCTTTATCCGCTGCCTCAATCAAATCTGAGGGTGAAGTTTCCCAAGTAGGAATGGTAGTTGCCACCCCCATACTGAGAGTGACATACTCACTCACCGCCGACCTGTCATGCACAATTTGCAAATCTCTCACTCCTGCTTGCATTGCAGCTGCGACATAAACTGCACCAGAAGCATGAGTGTTAGGCATAATTACGGCAAATTCCTCACCGCCATAACGTGCCACCAAATCCTGATTTTTCTGTGCGTTCTCCGTTAAAACAGCACCTACCTGTTGTAAACAAACATCGCCAGCCGGATGACCATATTGATCGTTGTAAAGTTTGAAAAAGTCGATATCGCACAAAATCAGTGATAAAGGCAATTCCTCTTGTGCTAGATTAATCCACTGAGTATTGAGATAATCGTCAAAACGGCGGCGATTGGCTAACCCAGTCAAACCATCAACATTAGCAAGATGTTGTAAAGCTTGGTTTGCTGCCTCTAACTGTTTATATACATGAGCTTGTTGCAGTAGTCTTCGTAACCGCTGACGCAACACTGCCCAGTGAATTGGCTTAGTGATGTAATCTGTCGCACCTACTTCAAAAGCACGATTTACTGACTCTTCATCGTCTAAAGATGTGATCATTAATATGGGTGTCCGTTCCCATAATTTAGAAATCACCGTATTACCCATAGCAGAGTCAGTATCAAAAGTTGCCAGTGCCGACATCAAATTATTCCGAGCAATTTTGAGCAAGTGCTTACAACAGCTAAAGCCATCCATTACAGGCATCATCGCATCTAGCAAAACTATGTCTGGTTTGATAGTCTCATAAGCATCTAGACACTGTTTACCATCATTGACCTCGACCACTCGATAGCCTTCTTGTTCCATAGCTTTACGCAACAGCACTCGGATGGTCTTATCATCATCGGCCACCAGAATGACTGGCGGTTGCTTGGAAAGAGAAAATGGGCTTATGCCTGACATGAGTTGCGTTCCACAGAAAATGAGAATATCGGTACGGGCAAACCTGGGAAAACTTACCTCTTTAACTAAATCACCTGTGAGCGATCGTTATTCTGTCGTAGTCAAAATCTTACTGGATCGAGATTTAGCAGAAGATATTGTGAACACAACAAATACTGTGTGTAAAATAACTGCCCAGGATTTACGACATTTCCGTAAGCATTCCAGAGATACCTCTGGCTAGATCTGTCTACTTTATACCTAGTGGTAGGAATCGCAGCTGGTATAATTTGTTTGAGCATTGACTTTTGGGAGTATTTTGACAAAAAGGCGTGCTGATGAAAACAAAGAAAATACTTCCTGCATCAAAGCTAAAACTAGCAGCAAAAGTCTATCTTGCCGTCGGTCAGTACAACGTTCGATTATTTTGAGCCAAGCAAATAGTAGATGACAAGGTTGCATAAACAATATGTGTATTTGGAACGAAAAGGTAAGAATTACCTTCAAGTCCTGCTATGGACATGACAAGAAATGTTACTATCTATGATTCCCCACTGCTCAAGTCAAATCGTCATTTTCTCAAAAACTTCAAAGACACAACTCCGCTCCTGAGTAATACAGTAATTTTTGACACCACTGATTTAGTCAATAAATTCCCAAAGGTTGCTGATAAATACGAGTTTTGAGATAATTAAATTCAGCGAAGACTGAGCAACTGCAAAAGTTGATTGTTAATTTGCTTTTGGGCTACTACGCTTGAATGAAACCTTTCGCGTATCGGGTTATACATCTAATCTTCTTCACAAAAATAAGTTATTTTTCCGATAAATACTAATTTGCTGGCTAAAATAAAAGTTGAAGATATAAATCCTCAACCACAGGAAGTTACTAAAAATCAAATTTATATCAAAAATTACTTACTTATCAGAAAATTACATTAGTATAATTCTATGCAAATAATCAAAAGTTTCTAGTGAGTAAAAATCATCTAAATGCCAAATCCATTAATGTATCAACAGGATAATTTCGTTGTCCTAGAAACAAATCAAGCAGAACAATTTATGACTGCCTCTGAGTTGTTAGAAAAACTCAAGATAGTTCTGCGAAAACTCAGGTTTCAGGATTTACCACCTGATTTGCAGAAGTTTGATTCTATAGAATCTCAAGCCAAACATTTAATTGATACCAGTTGTGAATTGGATACTGAACCTGGTCAATATTTACAATGGTATGCAGTGCGATTGGAAAAATAACCTCTTAGTCAAGAGTCCAAAGTTACAACTCTCTTGACCCTTGACCTTTGATCCTTAACTATTTTGAAATCGTAATCAGCGTCAGTTCAATTTTATTTTCATCTGGCTGTGTGATTTGAATCTCTACTCCAGGTCCAAAATAACTAGTCATTTTTTCCTGCTTTTGCTGCCAAGCATCAATTGCTATAAATGGCGAATCAAATTCTAAAATTAAGGCATAAGCCCCATTAACTTCCGTTTCTCGCAATGCTGTAATGATTGGTCGTTCCTCGTCTGTAGGACTTAAACCCAAGTAAGATAATGCACTATCTAAATGAGCATCTTGACCGTAGCAATATCGGGTGATGTCCTTGCGAATTTTATTTTGAGTAACAGTTGCTTGCTCCTTCCGCAGTAGTAAGACTGATGGCGTCGTTGACTGGCTAAACGGTATGGGCTTTAGTTCATTAGCTTTCAGTGCTAATCCTCCCAACAATAAAGGAATTCCATAAAAAAATCCCACAAGATTAAGTGTGGCATTATCAGCGGCATAGGCAACAAAGCCAGTTATAGTTAATATGCTGCCGACGATTAAACCGATTGTTCCCAAAGAAATTTGGCGTAACATGATCTTAGGTTAGGATAAATTCTTAACACCTCAGCTTTATTATCATCGGCTATGAGTAACAATTTAGGGAAGAGCATAGACAAAATTCACTAGGAAATTGCAATGCTCAGAACCGTAGATTTATATATGGAGTGAGCTAGGTTAAGTAGAAAAATCCTCAGCCGTGCCCTTGTTTTGCGTTAATTTTAAATTTGAAGATAGTTAAGGAATGCAAAAAATGGATTTACAGACAATAAAAGAGCGAATTGCTGTAGTTCGGGGTAAACGTGAGTACCTATTGAGCTTACTAGAGCAACCAAACCTAGGAATTTTGAGAATTGACGTGAATCAGGCTTTAGAGGAATTGGATGAGTTGATTGATGAATTTAGGCGTACCATTCCAGAAACGGAAAATAATTAAGCTTACCTAAGCGTAGTAAATAGCACAATTTGCGTCGGTATAGCGTTAATTCCAAGCTGTACCGACGCTTTTAATCAAGAAAATATTTCCTAAGACTCAGAGTTGCAGCACATCTAGTACCGCGGAGCGGAAGTCAAAAGAATTGTATTTCGGGCTTTTGGGTCATTTTGTAGACGCGGAGTGGCTTAAGGCAGTGTATAGTATGTTGATTTAAGCCGTGCTGTACTAGGTTAATCCAGAATCTTTATCCTCTAACTGAGCCATATCCGCCGCGCTGTCCTAACTGTCTCACCAAAGCAATGAGTTCGGTTGTCGGCACATCTTTTTTGCAAACATCATCAAAACTAGGCATTGCTTTAGTATCCTGAAAACTTGCGTCTTCCACTGAGGAGTAAGCAAGGATTTGAGTATTAGGAGAAATAGCTTTAATATGACTAGAGGCACTCCAGCCGTCCATGACGGGCATCTGTAAATCTAGAACAATTACATCAGGGTGGCAGCGTTTAACTATTTCTATAGCTTCTTGACCATTACTGGCTAAACCTACTACTTGAATATTCTCTTGGCAAGAAAAAGCTAATTGTAGGGTTAAACGAGTCAGTTCGTGATCGTCAACCACTAAAACGCGCAAGGTAGAAGACTCACAGGACAACATTAACATTCAAGGGAAAAAACTAGATACTATAACTTCTATAGTTTATGGGAACTAGCACCAATAATCACTCTATCCTATGGTTGAATAATGTGTGTGTACCGAGGACAACTAAATTTTAGATAAATTGTAAAAAATAAAGTTTTCTAAAAAAACTAAGTTGAGCTAGTTGTCAAGGTAAAAAGAATTCTTTTTTGAATTAATCAGATTGGAGGCAATATTAGTTGAGCGTAATGACATATTTATGAGCGTTTTTTGTGAATTAGTTTCTGGAGCATCATCACCAGGACGGCGTTGAATATAACTACCATTGGGCTGTAAATCCCATGCTTGGCGATTATCTGCTAGCATAATTCCCAGAATTTCTTGCAAATCCTTGGCAATATCTGGGTCATTAACTGGAGTAATCACTTCTACCCGGCGATCCAAATTGCGGCGCATCCAATCCGCGCTACCAATATAGATTTCTTCTTGAGCGTTGTTATAAAAATAAAACAGGCGGGAATGTTCTAAAAAGCGACCAACTATGCTAATGACGCGAATATTGTCACTGATGTCTTTGAGTCCGGGACGTAGACAGCAAACGCCCCTAACGATGAGGTCTATTTGGACTCCGGCGCGAGAGGCTTCATATAAAGTGGCGATGATTTGTGGATCAACGAGGGCATTCATTTTAGCTACAATCCTCCCTGTAAATCCTTGTTGAGCGTTTTCGATTTCACGATGAATGAGTGCAAGAAAGCGATCGCGCATATTCACAGGCGCAACCAACAATTGGCGATAAGACTTTTGCCTAGAGTAGCCAGTCAAGAAATTAAATAAGTCAGTAATATCCGCGCCCAATTCCTCACGACAGCTGAACAATCCCAAGTCTGTATAAAGTCGTGCTGTTTTTGGGTTATAGTTACCAGTCCCAATATGCACGTAGCGACGCATCCGGTCTTTTTCTCGTCGCACCACCATGACGGTTTTACAATGGGTCTTTAGTCCCACCAAGCCATAAACAACATGAACTCCAACTCTTTCTAGCCGCCTCGCCCAATAAATATTATTCTCTTCATCAAACCGCGCTTTTAATTCCACCAGTACAGACACTTGCTTACCGTTTTCAGCGGCGGTAATTAAGGCATTGACGATCGGCGAGTCTCCAGAAGTCCGGTAAAGAGTCATCTTGATCGCTAGCACATTTGGATCATGGGCAGCATGAGTAATAAAACGCACTACGGTTGTTGAAAAAGATTGATAGGGATGGTGTACTAGCAAATCCTTTTCACGAATGACGGCAAAAAAATCTTTCCCTTCCTCTAACTCTGGTATGTCTAAGTCTACATTTGGTTCTCGCAACCACTGCAGACGGGGAGGAACTACAGACTGTCTCGGTGGCTCTTTAAGTTCTGGTAGAGGTAGTGACATAAAATACATTAAGTCACGCAATCCCAAAAGACCGTCTACTTCGTAAACATCACTTTCAGTTAATTCCAAATCTTGCAACAGTCTCGAACGCACTGGATCGGGAGTCTGGGGTTGAATTTCTAGCCGTACTGGAGTTCCACCCATGCGCCGTTTTCGTAGTTCTTGTTCGATCGCTAGGAGTAGATCATCTGCTTCATCTTCTTCCAGCGCCAAATCAGCGTCACGGGTAATGCGGAAGGGATGATATTCTTGGATATTCATTCCCGGAAAGAGGGAATATAGATTATGAGCGATCGCCTGTTCCAAAGGCACCCCAGTCCAGTGGGCAGGTTGTCCATTATGCTGAATTCCCAACTCTGGTGGTAAAGGCAAAAACCTAGGTAGGACGCTAGGGACTTTGACTCTAGCAAAGAATTCTTCTTCAGTTTCTGGGTTTTTGACCACCACTGCCAAATTCAGGCTGAGATTAGAAATATAAGGGAATGGATGACTCGGATCAACCGCCAACGGAGTCAGAACCGGAAATATTTGTTCTTCAAAATAGTTATCTAGATAATTCCGCTGTCTCTGAGTCAAATCGATGTAGTCCAAGATATGGATACGATTATTTGCTAGCAACGGGCGTAGTACTTGTTCAAAATTTTGGTGCTGCTTCGTTACCTGGGGACTAAGAGTAAACCTAATATCGTCTAGCTGCTGTTGCGGTGTCCGTCCATCGGGACTTAACTGACTGACTTTTGCCTCTACTTGTTGCTTTAAGCCTGCAACCCGCACCATGAAAAACTCATCTAGGTTAGAAGTGAAGATTGCCAAAAACTTAAGTCTTTCTAGAAGCGGCGTTCTTTGGTCAAAAGCCTCATGCAAAACCCTGCTATTGAACTCTAACCAGCTTAACTCTCGATTGAGATAGTACTGCGGGTCATTTAGATTGATAGGAGTAGCGCTCTTTTTCGATTTCGGCATGATGACCCTAGGTTAGGCAGATACAGTCCATTCAACAGGATAACAATAAATATAGTAAATGAAATAGCGCTTAGATCATCAGCAGCTTGTCTTCTATTTTGCTATATACAAGCCAAAATCAGCCTTATGTCCACCTGCACTCGCATAAAAAGGAGTTAAGTAATATCGTGGTGGTTGGTAAAAGTTTTCGGCTGTAAATGGTTCTTGAAATAAATCTCCTACTAAATCTTCGCGCACAAAAAAAGCATTTAAACCAGTAATATTACATCCAACAAGTTTATATCCTTTGTAATTACCTAGTTTTTCTAGAGACTTTAGAGAAGCGTTAAAATAGTCAGTATACTTCCATGTATGATTGGGATTGTATTCCATAACATATATAGCAGGAGGTCTAAATTTAGCATTATATTCAATAACGATAACCCTTGGGTTTATTACGTCTATGGTTTCCCATACATGATAATCGTTGCCATCAATATCTATACTTAATAAATCAATTTCTCCGATCACGTCATTGTCGGTAAATAACTGATTAATGTTATCTCGTGTGATGAATGAATTCGTTAGCTTAAGTTGAGATGATGATACGGCTGAAGCAAATTTATTCCTGATAAAATTACAGTTCTTTTTTCCTGCTTCAATCCAAAGACCAGTCCAACCTTGATAAAGTAAGTAAAGAGTATTATTTTCCAGACCTTTAGCAGCACCAAATTCGACGAAAGAATAGTTTTTTATGCCAATTCTTTTGAATATTTCTGCGATGATGCCATCTTCATCATTTTGCGAATAAGCTTTAAAACCATATTGTTCCAACCTTTTTGGATCTTGGTAACGAGCATCCATTAAGATTGTATTTATTAGTTGTTGAGCATTAACCCTATAATTTAACAAAAGAAACCGATTTGTAGTCCTATCTATCAAACGTTGTATTATATCCATCATATCAAACCTCCAAGTTTTGAATTGTATTAGCTTATAAATGATCGACAGTATCCAGTAGATTTAATCAACTCTACTCTTCTTAATAACTTCTATCCCAGCCGCATCTAGTCCTAAAATTATAGCCCCAGAAAAACTAACAAACCAATTCAATAAAGTTGTAGTTAGAGATAATAAAATGGCTTGCTCGGCATTGAGATCAACACGAGTAAACAAATAGACCCATAATCCCTCTCTTAGACCTAGACCTCCTAAAGAGATGGGGAGGATAGTAACTACCGTAATTATCGGAATAAATACTAGAAGCTCTAAAGAAGAAATTGGGATTTTTAACTGATTAGCCACTATATAGAAATAATATACTATTGCTAACTGAAGTAATAATGAAAGCACCATTGATAAAACTAATGCCCGACGATTTTGAGTAAATTTATGCAAAAATATTTGGATTTTTGCAAAGCGGACTGCAAAACTACCAAGATGAAACTTGATCAGCCAAGGTTCTGCCCAAGCTAATAACTTGGAATTGGCTATCAATAAAGTACCTCCCATGAGCGTTACTATACAAGTTATCAATAGAATAATGATATCCCAACGTCCCACTAGCCTAAAAGCGGCTGGTAAAGCTAACAAAGCTATCATTGATAAAGATGCAAGACCTGTAAATCTTTCTAAAAATACAGACGCAAGTGCTGCTTCTGAATCTTGTATTTTTTGAGCAACCCGATAAACTCGATAGACATCTCCACCTATAGATCCTGGGAGAAAAATATTGACAAACATCCCTATGAAATAGCTACTAAGGAGAGTACTCATTGGTATTGAGTAACCAGTCGCTCTAATAACTAATTGCCATCGCCAGCAGCTTAACCATTGACATCCTGCGTAATATAGCAATGCAAAAACTATAAATGGGAGAGATAGATTCTGTAATTGATTCCAGGCTTGAATTAAGTTGATGCGGGTGAGTAATAGAGTAATAATAGCCAAACTAATGACTATTTTTAATACAGCGATTCGTTTAATTTTCACAGTTATTTTTCAAAAAACTAATAAGAAATCTTAGAGATATACTGTTATCAATAAGCTCCTAAGTTTTTGCCTTGATTAGGTACGCGGGGTAGTAATCCATCTTCTGGTTGCCACAAACGCAGACGACTACCAAAACCATCAAAAACCGGTTTTCCTAATGTCAATAGATATTCGAGCATCTCAGAATCAAATCTATTTTCTTTTAGGTCGTCTACATGTAGCCAGACACGCTGAGATTTTTCTAGAACGTGGTTTAACTGGTCTAAATTACTAACTACTACGCCACCAGCTACACGGTCAACTAACCTACCATCATGCCAATATGGCGCATCTAAATATCCAGATCCTGTTAGGAAGTAATCTAGACCGCCTAAATTAACTGCTGCAAATGTAATACTAGGTGAGACTACTACATCTCCTGGTTGTCGATGAGTCTGAATATATTCAAATAGCTTAGTATCACGTTTAACAATAGCTTCTTGATAGCCAGATAAAACCCTTACTGGTTCTATATTTCCCAACAATAATATGACAATAAAAGCTAATGCGATCGTCCGTAGAGGTAGTAAGCTATTTAATATAGATTCTAAATCTTTACTTAAACTGTTTACTATGCAAATACCGCTATATACCGCCAATAAAATAAATAGCGGATAAACTGGATAAGTATAGCGTTCTGTAAGCAAGTAAGTTGTCAACGTTACACTAATTAAATTAATTAATACACTGCTAAATAAAAATATTACTTTACCATCACGACGTTTCATAAAATAGAGAAAACCCATAAAGAATAAACAGCTATAAATTGTGTATATTCTGTCGGGACCTACAAAAAAACGAGATGCTAATCCTGTAATATTAAATAGACGCAGCTCAAGAAAAGAACCTGTTGTGCCGGATATTGCTACCCGAGGTGTCAGGCATATAATTGAGAAAACGATCCCATTAAATCCGAAAATTACTAGCATTTCTAGACTACTTAATAGTAGCGACCAGTCTTTTGACCATCTAAACTTTTGATAAAAGCAAAGGAACCCAATTAAAAAGCAAGGTAACAAGGATATGGTTACTTCCTGAGTCAATAAAGTCAATGTCAGTGTCAGGAAAAATATATACTGATAAAGCTTTCCAGCTTGCTCAATAAAGCCTTTAAAAAACGACCAAAAAGCTAGAAGGCTCATAAATTGCAGAACTGCATAAAAACGAATATTTCGTGAATACCAGATTGCAAATGGGTCTACAGCCAAAATTGCGGTGATTAGCAGGGCAATCCAGGCTTTGCCAGTCACTTTGCGGGCTAATAAAAAGACTAAAACTAGAGTAGCTGTTCCCCAAAGCGCAGATAGTAAGCGAGCATTAACAATCGAATCTCCCACTATCCGTAACCACAGAGCTAAAAGATATTGATAAAATGGTCCACGAGTGTACCAAATACCAGAAGTTTGTGCTGGAGCGCCTGTGTGCAGGATACCTCTAGAGGCATCTAAGGAGACGTTTTCATCAGTATCTAAGTCTATAAAACCTAGCTGATAGACCCTCAAGCCAAAACCAATGCTGACAACCAAGACTAACAAAAACCATTGACCCCAAGTGTTCCATACCTGCCTAAGTGATGGCAAACCTTCTGGAAGCAACAAGTTTATGATCTGTTGCTTTCTCCACCAACTGATTAGAGTTAAAGTTGTAATACTAGAGCAAACCAGGAGAACGGGGATAACTCTTCCCCCTGCAGCTAAACCCAATCCTACACAGGTGAACAAACCTAAAAGGAACCACAGACTCCAGTTAGGTAACATACCCTGATCTTTGATCTGACTCCAAAGCAATGTCACTAAAACAATGCTTGCAAATCCAAGCAAGATTAAAGCATTGCTCTCGGGTTGAGCAAACAGCAACCCTGTCTCTGCTTCCGCATAGCGGTGTTTAAGTAAACCAATAACAATTAAAAATAAGGTTCCTGGAAACAACAGCGCCGTACCTGCTCCCAAGCTATCCCACCAACTATCCTGGCGACCTAGCCAAAATCGACCTAGACTCCATGCCCAAACTAGGGCAAAAGCTATCCCAGTCAATTGCCAAAGACTCTGATGCCAGAGGTAATCAGGGTAGTTAAGCAGATAGGCATCGCCCTCAAATGTGCGACGAAATTCTTGTGGGTTAGCCGATTTTGAGATGATTGCAGATTGACCTTGATCAGCACGTTGTGTCAAAGCTTTTTCAGGAGACGCAAAAGCCATCCAAGTATTGTCAGTAGCGATCGCATTTTTGATTTCGCCTTGCTTTGTCTCTACCCAACCGTCCAATAAAAAACTCAGCAAGCCGTCTGCATTTTTCCCACTTGCTTCTAGGGGACGAGCCAGACGTACTGCTAGGCTGTTAATACCAGGGTGCAGATATTTCGTCACATCATAAAGGTGTAACTGATTGCTATTACCTGTTGTATAACGTTTGACTAACATACCGTTGATTAGGAGAGCATATTCCTGATCCCCAGCAAACCGAATAAACGCATGAGCAAGTTGCGTTTGGGATATATGCCATGAACCTCTGAGCCACAGTTCTCCTTGAGGACTTTCATCTCCTGTAATCCAATTTCCTTGAAGCGATCGGTCAAATAGGTTTTGGCTCAACCTACTATAAGTTGCTTCCTTAACAGAACCAATTGCTACTGCACTAAACCAGTTTTCATCTGGAAAATCAGGTTCAAACCATTGTAAGCCTTGGTGGTTTTCCGATAGGATAGAAGTCTTCCAAGGACTTGCTCCTGTCGTTAGATTGATCTGAGGCGAATTGGCTACAGGATAAATCACCCCCTCAACAACCACACGTGGATTTGTCTGTCCTTTTTGGATTTCCAGAGCTAGGACATTTTTGCCGGGACGCAGGTAAGAAGTTATGTCTAAGTATGTTGTTAACTTCCAGTGTTTGGAACTGCCAACTAAGTAATTTATCGCTGATCCAGTACGATACTGAATACTGTCATTGAAATCTTGGGAGTCACCATTGCGCCTACTAGCTAGACCAAGAGCATTATTGAAAACAGTTCTATCCCTGACTACTAGCCGCCCATTGACATAGACGACAAAACTATTATCAGCACTGAGCCGTAACCAACCTGATTGTATGGTGTTGGGTAGATTGAAAGTACGACGAGCATAAAAACGATAATTTGTCTCAGGCGCAGCAATCCACTGTGCCTGTGGCGACCAAGCCACGCGCTCAACAGTTAATGGTACTTTATCCCAAACAGCAAAACCCAACATCCCTAGCAACAACCCCAGAGTTAAAATGAGTGCTAATGGTAACGAACGGTTAAAGCCCTTCATTCTTGCTCCTCAATACTTTCTTTCCACGTGCTGGAGTCGATAGATTGCCGATATCTTGCCCAGGCTGTCTTGATCTCGTCATTACGATAGTCAGCCCAAGCTAAGTGCAGATAGGCTTGACCTAATAAAGCCACACTAGATGAATTCGAGTTTTTGTAAACCTCTATAATCTCTTGGGCTGTCTGGGCCGATTTTTCAAATTGTCCATTAACTACCCTCGCCAACATCAAGTCATAGGAAATTTCGAGATGACCAGGAAAAACCTGTAATGCTCGTGTAAATAAATCTGTCGCGCCCCCAGCCCTGCGGCTGTTGAGGGTATTGAAGGTGTTTGGGTTGTTGTAGTACTCAATTCCCTGATTCAGCAGTGTGGTTGCCAAATACCCTCTCACCAAAAATTGATTAGGTTGGATATCCAAAGATTTTTGGAAGTAATCTTCCGCTTGGACAAAATCTCTAGCACGATAGCGTTCTAGTCCTTTGACAAAATTGATCAAAGCCAAGTCAGGTTGATTAGCGTAGAACCCTGCTTTTGCCATTCGTTCGATAAATTCTTCATCCCCTCTCAAGGGCGGATACCAGGATGCTAAAGTCTGACTAGCTGCCGTCACTTGGCGATACTCTCCTTTGGCAAATAGGGTATCTAGGTGATAGTTAAGAATATTGACGCAGATTAAAGACAAGATAATTGTCACCAACAATGAACTCATCCCAGGTAGTAGCTGCCTAAGATCGTTGACTAAAGCATCAATTTTATTCTCTGTTAGTGCCAGATAAAGCCCCATTAAGCTAATTGTCAAACCAGTAACAGTCAATCCCCATCCTCTACCAACAAATAGGAAGAAGCTGTTTTTATAGCCTAAACCAGCAAGCAAAATCTGCTCCCATGAAGGCATTTGAAAAAAGCGGCTATCCTGGATAGAAAAGTCAAATATTGACGTTAGAGGTCTAGATTTATCCAGCGATATGTTCTGTTTCCACTGCGCCTGGACTTCCGAAAAGTTTTTCTCTACATGACTAGTTACTCTTTTATCTTGCTCGTAATATGAAGTTGCCAAAAAAGTGATACTTGGTTGCCATGTAGTAATAAAATAAGGAAATAGTAAGACTGCAATTAGTCCACACCAACAAACAAAACGAGATGAACGCTTGATACCAATAATTAGGGTAAAAATAACGACTAAAGATAAAAAAATAGCAATAACTTTTCCTAAGTTGGCTAAAAATAAATTTATTCTAAAAACTTCTAAAGCTTGAGGTGGTAAGTAATACCACGGGTAGATTGCTCCCACCACTAAAGCTAGTAACCCTATTAATAGAGCTATTTTGTCTCGGGTAAACCAATTGAAGTATCGGAGCAGACTCATAGTGTTTTCTTATGAAATCTAATTAGTTGATGGCACTTCTGCAATAGTCAAAACATTCTGTTGTAATGCTGATTTGGTAAAAAAAGATAACTTTTTAGGTAGTAAAAAATAGGGGAATATTTTACCCAATACATGTAACAATCCAGAAGTTTTAAAGAAGCAAGCCAGATAGTGTTCACTGCGAATAATCTGCCAGTTATTATCAAATAGCATATCTTCAATACGTTTTTTTGAAGTTACAAAAGAATGAGTATAGTCTACCCAAAAAAAATCTCCCCACTTTTCAATGTCGGGGTAGAGAAGAATCAAATATCTTCCACCATGAGAACGTAATATTTTTTGAGATGCCTGGAGAAACTCCTGAGCTTCGTGAACATTATTGAGATGTTCAATTACGTGTGAAGCAACGATAGCATCAAATTCTTCAGATATCTCAGGATATACAGGCATCATACCGTCATAAACCTTAAATCCATCAGCAATAGCGGCATTGCGTGATTGATTACTAGGTTCAATACCTGTCCACTCAATACCATTTTCTCGACAATAGCGAGCAAGGTGTCCATCTCCGATACCGACTTCGCATATTGAAGAGATTTTTAATCCTGAGAGAAAAAGCTGATGAAGTCGATTCCGAACTTTAACAGCTAATTTAGGTTTATAAATCTGGTTTCTATCGTAGTAACGCATTAACACACCCCTGTTATTCTTAACGTCCCTTAGCAATGGGCATTTGTACAGATTTGTTATCCAGGCGATCGCCTGGATTGAAAGCTCTAGCATTAGGTACTACCTGTTCTCCAGCCTGTAAGCCTCCCAAAACCTGACGTTGGTTATCAAAAATTCTCCCTAGCTTCACTTTTTTGACAACAGCTTTACTATCTTGTGCAACCATCACCATACCCTCGCCAGCAGACAAATGAGTAACTGAACTTTCTGGAATTACTAAGCTCACCTTGCTTTGATCTACAAATTGGACATAGCCCTGCAAACCTGGAGGCATTTGTATACCATCAACACCAACCCAAACAGAGTAAGTAAACTGGCGATTGGTACCTACTTGACTGTTTTTAGCTGCATTAGTTTCGACTGTGGGATTAACTTGAATTACTCGTCCCTCGAAGGTCTGTCCAGGATATGCTACTAAACGCACTATAGCTTTATCACCAGTTTTGACAGCATTAAGTCGTGCTTGATCAATATATGCCTTAAAGACCACATCTTGGGTAATAGTCATTAAAGAACTGCGATCTACTATTTCTCCACTATTAATATTTACGCTACTTACCAGACCATCAGTACTTGCATAAATTACTGTCTTGCCTAAATCTCTAAGAGCGTTTTGCAGAGCTAGTTTATTGTTTTCTACTGCTAGACGAGCATTAACTAAGTCTTTATCTAGGCTTGTTTGAGAAATTTCTAGTGCTTGCTTGGCAGAAATCACTTCTTTTTGACGGGTAATATAGAAATCTTGGTTGCTAAATTGCAAGTTTTTGTTATCAATAAATCCTTGTTTAGCCGCTAGTAGTTCTTTTTTACGAGTAGCATAAATATCTTGCATCTCATAAAGTTGAAACTGAGAAATTGCTCCTTGCTCTGCTAACAATTGTATTTGTTTTAATTTTTTTTCAGCGGTCAAAAGTCTGGCTTGATTAGCCTCAACATTGTTTTTGATTTCCTGTTCTGTTAAGGAGTAGATTTGTTGAAGTCTATTTTCCGCAGCATCAAGCCTTACCTGTGCAGTTTTTACATCATCTTTCAAAGAAAATAATCTTTGAGGTATCGAATTTTGTAAAGCCAAAAAGTTCTTTTCAGCAGTAGCTAAGTTGTTACGGGCTGTATCAACCCGATTTTCAAAGGGTGTTGGTTGTAAACGAAGTAAAGGTTGTTTTTTCAGTACTCTCTGCCCTTCTTTAACATAAACTTCTTCGACTTGTCCTGAAACTAAAGAGCGAACATTTACCTGTTGCATAGCAACAGATTCACCCGGAGCCGCTAGACTGTCTTCTAAATTTTTTTCTGCTACTGCTACAGTTTCTACTTCAATGGGTTTACCCGCCATGCGCTGCAAAGCCGGATAACCAAAACCAGAAGAGTAAATTCTTGATTCTGGATCTTTTAAGGCGGGCAAAAGTACATTTACAGACAAAATCCCCATTAGACCCAACGGGCCTACTACCAGAGTGGTCAAAACTCCACGAGATAGAGAAATTTGAAAACGCATAATTTAATCCATACAAAAGTAGTACTGTGAAAAATTGACAAAGATCTATCTAGAGCCAGGTAAGTATGCCCCTCTCAATGGGTACATTTATACACTTCCCTAAAACCTGGCAAAAGTAACATAATTCTGGACAAAAAATTTAAATTTACCTTAAAAGCTCACTAGGCGAGAGTTTCAGTATTTTTTTCGGTTAAAGAGCTATCTAGAGCTTTCGCAAAAACCTGTTCCCACATAGGGATAATCCGCAACCAGTTAAAACGGTTTTGAGCGTCTATCAAACCTTTTTGTGCCATTTGTTGGGATTTAATGGGGTCTGATAATAGCGCCAGGATGGCTGTAGCTAGCGCTTCTGGATCTTTTTCAGGTACCAACAATCCGGTAGTTCCAGAATGGATGACATCGACAATACCGCCGACAGCACTGGCAATTACAGGCTTTTGGTGGGCTAAGGCTTCTATCATGACAATTCCCAAGCCTTCTGTATCACCTTTGCTGTCTATAATTGCTGGCAGTACGAAGATATCGCACCCAGCATATTCATTAGCTAATTCTTCTTTACTAACAAATCCCAAAAAATCTACTACGTTATCTAAACCCATAGCTTGGCTCTGAGATTTAATCTCTGCTTCGAGAATTCCTTTGCCTACAATACGTAACTGCACAGGTTGTTTAGCCAACACTAAAGGTAATGCCGACAGTAGATATCGCAAACCCTTACGTTCATCTAGCCTACCTACAAATAATATCTGAGGAACTTCTCCTAATTGACGTTTTTGAGGTGGTTTAACTTCTATAGTTAGACCATAAGGGATTACAGTCACGGGTGCATCGTGAATTTTACGAATTAGCCCACTAGTAAAAGATGAATTTGCCGTAATACCTTTAGCAAGGGGCAATAACCACCTGAGAACATGTGTTACAAAACCGAATTTATTAGCTAACATCAATTCGGAACCGTGGAAACTGAACACCATCGGCATACCTAATAAAATACTCGCAGGTAAAGCCATCAATCCATGAGGAAAAGGCCAATGAATCTGGAGCATATCTGGCTTTTCTTTGTAGCAGATCCAAAACAATTGCAATGTACCCAAGAAGATATACAAAGCAGCAGCTAGCAGATAAAGAGGCTGCTTTTGTAACTTAGTAGGAGCGCCATCTCTTACCAAATTTTCAAAATGTTTGAGACAGTAGCGAAATCGGTATACTCTAACGTCATCTAATACATGGCTTTGAGAACCTTCGTAGGCGGGAGCAAATACTGTAAATCTAGCCCCGGTTGGTTTTAAGCGTATAATTGCTTCCCGCACAAAAGCACCATGATTAGCATCAGCAGTCATGGGATAGACTGACGTGATCACCAGAATATGTTTACCTACAATATTCATAAGACTTGCATAAAATTCCTAAGTTGGTATAAATATTAAACCCAGGAGAGTTTCATTACTCTCTCTGGGTTTAAATGCTGCTAGTTGAATTGACTAAACAGTTCTTTGGTGAGAAACACCAACGTAACTTCTTACTGCTGTTTTTTGTCGCTGATGGCGTCGATTAATTAGATAACCGTCAGTTTTAAACCACCACCATAGCTTAACGAAATCTATAGCTGAAGTGAAAAGACGCTTTTTACCAAATTTAGTTGTTCCAGCATAACGAGGATGCCAAGGTGTAGCAACTTCTGTAATGTTATATCCCTGTGCTGCTAGTACGGCTAATAAATAGCGATGGGTAACTTTTTCTATGGGTAAAGTCAGTAATAAATCTCGACGAACTAGTTTTATCCAGTTCATATCATGGATTTTTAACCCAAAAAGTAACCGACAAGCTAAGTTAGCAAATTTAGATGCAAAAATTTTGCCATCTCCACGCTTTTGTCGCCAACCTGCAACTGCATCACATTCTGATGTACAAGCTTTTAAGAGTAATGGCAAATCCGTCCGGGGATCAGACTCTAAATCTGCTTGTCCCCAAAATATCCAATCAGTTTTTACATAGGCTAAAGCTGTTTTCCATACCCCCGTAACACCTTGTCTTTGGGAATGACGAACAATTTTTAAAAATGTATATTCTTTGCTCAGGCTATCGAGAATTTCTGGGCTATCATCTGTACTACCATCATCAATTAGCAGCACAGGTAAAGTAAATTCAAGGTTCTGGAAAGTTTCTTGCAGAGTCAATAAAAGCTTTTCTAGATTACCTGCCTCATTAAAGGAAGGAATTACTACTGTAACGGAACGACTTAGTTGTAAGTTTGTAGATGAAAAAATTGATTCTCTTTCTAATAAATTGGTAGCATTTTGAGACATTTTTATCACCTTGAAAGCATTTTATTGTTATACGAATGCACCCATAATGCTTTAACTGATATCCATGCAATATCAACTTCAGTTTCAATCCAATCAAGTTGCTATATTCTTGTATGAGTAGATAGATTGATAATGAATTAAAAATATTCATGTCAATATCTATTCATTTAGGAGGGTTATTCAATACTCAGTCAATAAATTTGTACAGTCATATTTCTTGAATCGATGAAACTAAAAAATCCAGCAGAATAATGTCTAATCAGCTGGTAGTAAATTAAAGCGTTTTATGGAAATAGTTATCAGATGTGACAATCTTTAATATCTCTTGTAACTCGCCTAAACATTTCCTGATTTTTTTATTGCTATCACTATTAAAATTTAACCTTGATTAAAAATATATTGCTGCGGTGAAACTACTTAAAAATAAAAAAATATTGCTAAAAATTTTAGGTTAAAATATTTTGATTTTAGGTATAAAAAAAATCTTTTATACCGTTATATCTAACAATACCTTTGCTCGTAGTTACAACCAAGACCAACTCAAGTTAGCGACTATATAAAGTAAAGGTAATGAGTTAACATTTCTCCAGAAAATTCCCAAATATGTTTCAAGCTACCCGTCGCCGTCTTGCTCTGTGGTACACCGCTGTAACTGCCGTATTATTACTACTATTTGCTAGTGGTGTGTATTTATACGTAAGAAGTACACTAATTGAGCGGATTGATGATACCCTCAATCATGTAGTGGAGGTAGTAGAACGATGCCTAACAACAAGTCGCTGTGCATCTGGGCTTGTTATTGACCCGCTCAATAGCGATACGGATAAGTTACGCATTAATTTAGAAGCTAGTTTTGGCGATGGCGAAACGCCCACCTATGGCGATCGCACTGAAATTGTAGAAGATGACCACATTGACCTAGAATGGTTTAGCCCAACTGGTGAATTGCTTTGGTCAACCCTGTTTGAACCACTAAATATTCCTATTCATACCAACCGTACTGGTGAAACTGTGCGCGTAGTTAAACCAGAGAGTGCAAAATGGCAAGATTCAGGACTGTTATTGCGACAAGTAACGCAACGTGTGGAAGTAGGACGGCAAGTATTAGGATATTTGCGTGTCAGCCATCCTTGGTTTGAAGTTACTAAACCCAGCCATCAGTTGATTTTTGATTTGGCGTTGGGGACTGGATTAATGGTGCTGTCTGTAGCTACAAGTGGTTGGTTTCTTTCTGGTAAAGCAATGGAACCAGTCGATCAATCTTACCAACGCCTCAAACAATTTACCGCTGATGCTTCGCACGAACTTAGAAGTCCTATTACTTTGATTCAAACTAATATACAGGTTGCTCTGGCTGACTTGGAGTTAGTAGAGACAGAAGCTACTAATTCCTTAAACTATCGCCAACAGTTAAAGGTGATGGAACGACTAACTCAGCGTTTGGGTAGGTTGGTTAATGACTTACTGTTTTTAGCAAGACAGGATAGTGGGATGAGCAAAGATGAATTTTTGTCTTGTCCACTAGATGCATTGCTGATAGAAGTACTGGAAGAACAACAATTATTAGCTACAGAAAAAGGAATTATATTTTCTTTGGACTTAGTTGATTCTTGTATCTCAGAAACTAGCCCCGAATTACTAGAAAATTGGTTCACACTTATGGGTAATTGGGATCAGCTGGTGCGGCTATTCACAAATTTAATCGGCAATTCTTTACAATACACACCATCTGGTGGCAGGGTAAATGTGGAAGTAACCCGTCTAGAGGGAATCAATCGGATCTCTGGACTACGTTATAGTCCTGCACAGTTGCAAGTTAAGGTTAGTGATACTGGAATTGGTATTCCAGCGGCAGCATTACCTCACTTATTTGATCGCTTTTATCGAGTAGATCCAGCACGTACTCATAATAGTGGGAAGTCGGCTAGAGAAAGTACTACTGGTTCTGGATTGGGATTAGCGATCGCTCAAGCTGTTGTGGAATATCATCATGGTCTGATTCAAGTTGAAAGTACCCTTGGTAAAGGCACTACTTTTACTGTCACTTTACCAATAACACTCGAATCTTAAGTTTTCTCACATAATACAGTTCTAGTAATTTATTTGTCTCTGGCTGGAGGCAGAAATATAAATTGGCAATTTTATATGTTATTAAGCCAATAGTGAGATTTTAAAATGACTATTAATTGCTATTCTAAAATCATCAAATGCTTGACCACAATCTAAGATAAATATGCTGATCTAATTAAAGTGGCATCTGGCTAAATGTAAAACCTTTTTATCTAAGAAGTATAGAGATTTTATTAGGAGTTGAAAATGATGAATCAAAAATCTCACAATTTTCCCAAATACGCTGAGTTGTTTGGTGCTGTTTGTGGAGGCTTATTAATAAGTGTGGCAGCAATTCCTCAAGTAGTATTAGCACAACAGCTTAATTCTCAGGTTAATCGCTGCCCACGAATTTTCTATGAAGAACCACACAACAACAGGGTTTTAGTCCCTCAAGGATGTCCTCCTAACGCTCTGACTCAAAGACTTTTAGAACAAGGACTTATTCCTGAATCTCCAAACGCTGCTAACCCATCACCAGATCAAACAGGCTTGGGTGTTGGCGGTGAAGCGCCTGGTGTAACCAATTCTCCAGGACTTAACCCTAATCCTAATATTTTCCAAGAAGCGCCTTATAATCGCTCTCAAGGCGCTTTGCCCAATCCTAGTACACCTGCAGTGCCAGATTCTGGAGTTCAAACACCACCCAGACAACAACAATCCCCCATCGCGACAATTACACCAACGAATGGCACAGTCAATGTGCGTTTGGTAAATAACACCGCAGCTAATGTAACCTATGAAGTGATTGGGGATACTGCACCGCGATCGCTACAAGGAAAGTCAAATGCTATCCTGCAAGGTCTGAGTATCCCAACGACGGTGACATTTTACCGTGAGGATGGGGGACTATTGACAGTGACACCACAAATAACTTCTCAACAAGGAATTTTGGAAGTTACTTTACGGGAAACAACCGCAGTAGGTAGAGATAGGGGTGTGATGAGGATTACAGAAAATGGCGGTGTGTTCTTAAATTAGTCAACAGTCAACAGTCAAAAGTTATCGCTTGAGCATTTTAGTCAGGCGATCAACTAGTAGCAGTTCCCGCTTGTCGTCTTTTAGTGTCCGTGCTAGTAGGATAGCCCTTTCGTAAAAGTTGCTGGCAGTTGGGTAATTACCCATTTGCTCGTATAACTGAGCATAAGACTCAAAAGATTTAAGTTCTTCTCGGAGATTTTGTGATTCTTTAGCGATCGCTAAACGCTGCTCTAATAAGTCAAAGGCACGTTCATAACGTCCCACGGCACTGTGAGCTGTTACTAAGCCGTCAATGGCGCGTAAATAGTTAGTGCGATCGCTCTTGGTTTTAGCTATTCGCAGGGCTGCACCATAAGCGCCAATGGTATCTTGATAATTTGCTGCTCCTAGGTAAGCATCACCCAAATTATTCAGGGTATTAGCCTCAGCGATCGCATTGCCAGTTTGACGACGGAAATATAAGGCACTTTCATACAGTTTAATTGCCTTGTTGTAATCTCCTGACCTGGCAGCGACTAAACCCAAATTACTCAAAGACAGCCCTTCACCTTCGATATTTTGGACATTCCGAGCAATTGTCAGTGCTTCCTCAACTGTGTTCCCGGCTGGTTTGGATTCTCCTTGTTGCAGCAGTAAGGTACTGATATTGTTCAGGGCAAAAATCTGAGATTGGAAGTCTTGAGTATCACGGGCGATCGCTAACCGCCGACGGAAAGCATCTTCTGCTTCTTTGAAACGACTCAGCCCCACATAGGCTTTAGCCAGTAAATCATAAGTTATACCTTGGGCTTTCAAGTCGCCCACAGCATGATAAGTATCCAGCGCCCGCAAGCAAGACTCAACTGTTTTCTCGGCATATCCTGAAGCATATTGATCTTGGGCGATCCGCAGTAAGCTATCTGCATCGTCTCTTGATTCTCGCAATACCGAACTATTCAAAGGACGATGTAGTTGCTGTGTAATGTCAACAGCACCAACAGATATAGGACTCAGGCAAAAAGTAAAAAATAAAATGTAAAAGGTAAAAAACTGAAATTTACTACTCTGGCGTGCAGCAAGAGTTAAAAAATCCAACCCGCAGCGTTTTGATTGGAGGGTTGGATTTAAATCCAAAGTGAGATGCTCTAGGAATTTATGCCGTTGTTTCATGGAACTTACCCGTGAAATTTCGGGTTTAAGTATTAAGGTCTAGAGGAAGTTCTTAATTTTTTAATTAAAGACCAGAAATATACGCATTAATACTTAGGAGCCTGATTGTACTAAATCTTCACCTAAGTAGATGGTGCGGACATCTCCAGGTAATTTGTCCTCTAACATACGATATCCTTCCCGGAGAAAATTGGCTACTTCAACAGGCGTAATATTTTCTCCTTCGGCTTGGAGATAGGCGGCAATTCTAGTTTCACTCCAATGGAAAGTCTGAGCCATCAAAACCACAAACCGCAAAACGGCAGGCAGTTGTTCCAATGCCTGTTCGACATAGCACCATAATGGGGGAGAAGTCGTTTTGAGAGAATAATGAATGGCTTCCGTGGGCGGTAGTTGGATCTCATTAATGCAGTAGGCTGTCATGTTAATCAGCCAATTTTGCAGGGTTAAGCTTTCCTTACCTGGTTCTGGACTGGTTAAATCGAGTCCACCGAGTTCATAGTAGATATGTCGCCAAGTCAGAGCAAACAGATAATCTGCTTGTACAGGCGATCGCGCTGAATGGCAAATCAAGGTGTAAACTATCGGGCTATAGCGGCAAAAAATCGCTGTGAAGTACTTGCCTGTATCGGGATAGCGCTGAAGCAAAGTCAGCAGTTCCTCGTCACTTTGGTGAAACAGTGACTTCACTAGAGGGTGATTAGCTTCGGGAAAATGAGGAATTTGCACAATCGTTGGGGTTGACAGTTGTTAAAATATTATTGGGAATGCTAGTCTCACATTTAAGCGCATAATATCTTGATGTTTGTCTGTTTGAGGTTAAGACTCAGACTAGTAGAGTATTGATACACTATAAACAAGGACTTAATTTTAGTCTTAATCGACAATAAGAAAAGTGGTTCACTTATACAATATTTGCTTTGTTCATGGTTATAGCAGCTAGTGTGATACCGTTCCTGATTAACTCTTATACTTTAGGCTCATTTCTGCCTTCCCTCCCCTTGGATAGCCTACTCTCTACCCAAGGTATTATGGTGTTGCTACTGGCTGCCTATGCTGGTGCAATGTGGATGTTCCTCACCAGTGCGCCTAAAGTACATACTGTGATGGTGTCGGATTTGGAAATTGCGCGACAGTTGTATGAAGGGCTACTAGATTTACCAGCGGCTGAGGTGCCTTTGCACTACTACTACAACTACGAGCAAACTATAGGCGCAACAGGCATTGATCCTCTTTATATGTCTGCAGCCCCTAGCTTCGCTGGCAGAACAATGAATAATGCCAGCGAAGGGCTATGGTATCAATTAAAGAAAAATACCCAGCTACACGTCATTACTGGAGCGAGTTTGGGTATAAAAAATCAGCAGCGCCACGTTTGCTTTGACCGCGACTGCCTAGAAATGATTTTAATGCGAGTGGAAACCCGCGGTTTAAAGTTTAAGATTCGCAACCAAAAGCCCCTTAATTTTTTGGTTAAGGATTATGAAGGGCGCATTATTGAACTGGCCGAGGTAGCGAATTAGTCATAAATGTCTGTAGCCTGATTTTACAGGGCGTTATCTACCATACCTATAAACATGGTGCGTTAACCTGGCGACAACTCACCATATTTTTTTGACCTAGTATATTCTAGCTGAGATTTTTCTAGGTTGTTGAGCGCAGAATTTCTGCCAGCTTTTCTAGCAGTTCTTCTGCTAGGTCCAAAATCTCAATTTCATGATTATGTATATCACTAGCATCACGGTAACTCGTAACACCTATTGCGCTACTATTTAACAAATTTTTCACAGCAAAAATTCGTTCTTCTGCTTGAGGTAAACTGAGGTATTTTTCTAACTCAGATGCAATCTCTGAGAGAGATTTGTCCACTAGCTGCTTTCTTACCCTCACAGCTACCCAGTCATCACTATGCAGGAATGTGGTTAAAATTTCTGCTGTTTTATTTTGCTTATCTTCGTCCTCACCCCACTTTTCTAACCAATCGCTGTCTATTTCTTCAAAATATAAGTTTACACAGTCAACCCCATAATTCATCCAATCTCTTTGCAAGTGCCTGGCTGCTTCTAAATGTTTCAGAAATTGCTCTAATCTTTCTTGAGGTTCAGTGAGTCGTTCTTTCCCCATAATGATTTAGTTTGGTTAAGACCTATTACTACAAAACTGGTGAACGAAAATCATTTGAGACTATAGATTAAATTTTAAGTAAATGCCTGTCCTCAGATTATCACTGTTATATAGTGATACATTAACTATCTGATGCAAAAACTGGTTGATGCGCGGATTGTAACTTAAGAATAGACCTCTCTCTATACCCCACCGTTGCAGTGCCTTTTCCCAATTATCAGACTTATCTGGAGAAAATTCATCAGAGAGACTAGTCAGTTGAATGCATAATGGCTTCTTCTGTCTATTACTAATTATTATATCAGTCGCCATCGAAAAATCTGCAATATAGCACTGCCAAAAAGTGCCTTCTCGATGGACGATATCAGTAGCTATTGATTGTAGAATACTGGTATCAGCTTGATTAAACTCACCTGCCATCAGTTTTTGTTTCCAGATAAAAAACTTTGGATCAGTTTCATTTAGCCATTTGGGAAAGAGATAGCTGTACCAATAGTGTTCTGTTGGTGTCATGCGATCGTAATATTGCTGCTGCTCTTCTGCGGAAGTTAAGGCTTGAATATCTAGCCAAACTAGAGCATCCTTGATTATTTGTTGCAGAAAAAAAAGTACAAATTTTTTAGCAGTTAACGAACCGGGCTTGACATCTTTAACCCAGCGATTTATTTCATCTAGCCTTTTGGCCAAACTGGGATCTACAGCAGACGCTTCCTTTATAAGTGAATTTAGTCTATTTTTAATCTCTTTTGCTTGCAAACAATGCTAAACCTTAAAAATTGAGTGGCTTTAGGAGCTAAAGAATATTTTATAGCATTATCAAATCAAAACCTGTATGAACGCAAAATTTCATGTCTCTATATCAGGGCTATACCTACAGACTTTGGCAAAACTACCATCACCGTAACCCTTGGCAGATAAAAGCAGCCCAGTAGCGAGGATGTAAAAATGGCAACTCTTCCGTGGAGTTTTCCATTTCTTTAATTTTTCTATTAATTCCGGCATACATCTTATATTCACGCTCCCATTCTAAATACTCCACTGAACCAGGGTTATATTGTTTTCTCATTCTTATCAGTGATTTTTCCCTTGTTTCTGCATCTCGAAACATTTCTTTGAAATCTTCTTTTCTCAAGGTGCGTAGTTTGATTTGGGCTTGGCGCATAGCTTCGGGACGGCTTTTACCTTGTTGTCGGAGTTGGTAGTAAAAGATGGAAAACACTGCTGTTGCTAAATCATCTACCGCCCAAAGGCTACTAACAACACTTCTTGCACCAGCACACAAAAAACCTGTAGAGAGAGTCAGAATATCATCTGTTAGGGAAGGAGTACCCAAATTAGTTTCGCAGCAAGAGAGAAACACTTCTAGAAGTTGAGGTAAACGCCAGCTTGGTGTCATCAATTGCCCCAAGGTGATACTACCACCAGCTAATTTTAACTGTGATTCTAAAGGATTATCGAGGCGAGATTGGGCATGGTGGCAGGAATGAAGTACTTGAACTTTTTGTGCTAATTGTCGATAGTTTTTAGCAGTGGCTTGAATGCTGCCAATTAATCTATTTTCTGGCGGAATATTATACATTTGGGCGAGTTTGTCGCCTTCAAATCTGGCACAGGGAAGGTTATCCTCGGCATCTTCCACAGTTCCATATTGTAAAGATATTTCATTAAATGTCCCTACATTATCGCGTTGTTGACAAAATTCTAAAATTTGGCAACTTGGGGTATAACGAATCAGAAATTTATCTCCTAAATATTCCTGATATTCTCCTGTAGGTAAAGCAGCGAAGGGAATTTGATGTAATAACAGATGAGGGACTACAATTATTTCCTCTATTCCTTGAAGATGTTCAGATATGAGTTGAGATATTTGAAGACGTTCAGCTAGTTCGCGGAGAATACTGTTAATTTGAGTTTCCCATTTTTGGGAGTCATTCATATAAGGCAATAACCAATTTTGGTTAATCCAGCCTTGTAATGTATCTAATCCTTGTCCTATGCAGGTGTGGAGAGTAATTTTGTTTTGCTGCACGACAAAAATATGGGTGTCGCTATTGGTAGTGTAGAAACTGAGAATAGCTGTATTAGGCTGGTCAATTAGCTTTTGAATTTCTGATAAGCTGAGGGGGTTAACTTGAATTTCGCCAGCTAATACGGGATCTTCGCGTCTGAGATTTTCCCAAACTTGTTGTTTTTGGGTTTCTAAAGATGCGATCGCTTCATTATAAGCTTCCCAAGCAGCGCGTGTTTCATTACGATTATTTTCAGATTTATGACTTTGGCGTTCTTGGTCAATTTGTTGTTGCAGTTCTTCATATTGCTGCAATAATTCTTGAACTTTTGGGGGGATGTCTTCGCCTTGAGAGAGGTTGTAGCTTGCCATTAAGTCTACCAGGCGTTTGGAACGCGATCGCTCTGAATATTCAAAGGCTTTTTCTATTTGTCCAGCATTGATGCAGGCTTGCACCATATTTTGGTAAATGCCTACGGATTCTTCTAAAATCTCTTGGCGACGTGATTCAGAATGCGCCCAAGTGCGGCTGGTTTCTACGGCTTCAATGGCTAGGCGATATCCTTCAATAGCTTGTGTCCATCGACGAGCAATGAAAGTCACATTACCCAAGTTACACGCTGATTTATAACATTCAAAAGGATCTGCTGTATGTGTGTGGATTGTGAGTGCTAACTGAAAACAGATGATTGCTTCATCAATCAGTCCTTGGTGAAAGTAAGGAACGCCCATATCGCTGTGGGTTATTGCCCATTTATATGGATACTCAAACTGAGTAAAGACTTGCAGCGCATTGTTGAAGGAAGCAATCGCACAATCCAAGTTATCAGGCTTATTGCCATGTATTCTCTCACAGTAAGCAAGTCCCTGATGTTCTTGGAGATCAGCCCATCGCTCAGGATATACAGGACGAGTATGAACTTGTAGCGCCTGTTGATATGCGGTGATTGCTAACTCTATGTTCTCAGCCTTATCACCCTGAATTCGCTTCCAGTAGACCAGCCCCAAGCAATTTTGAGTATCCGCCCATTGTTTTGTGAAGGGGATACGAACTTGCAAAGCATTTACGAAAGCAGCAATTGCTTGCTCCTGATTTTCAGCTTGGTTGCCGTGTATCCTTTTATTTAAGGCAATGCCCAGATTATGTTGAATTGTTGCCCATTCTTCGGGAAAATGATCACGAGTATAGATTTGCAAAGCATCTTCGTAATTCCTGATTGCTTTCTCAATATTTGCTGCCCGATCCTGCCTTATCCGATGAAAGAATGCAATGCCTTGATTAGTTTTAGTTTCTGCCCATCTTTCAGGGAGTGCAGAATAGTTACGGACTTGCAATGCTGCTTCAAAACAACACAAGGCTGTTTCGAGATTTTCCAATCTATTCCCACGAATCCGATATAAGAAGGCTATACCCATATTGTTTTGGATTTGTGCCCACTCTTCTGGGAAAGCATCACGGGTAAAGACTGTAGTAACTACCTCGTAGCCTGCAATTGCAATCTCTAAGTTGTTAGCTTTGCTACCAAGTGGAAAATCCTGGATCAGCTTACTAAAAACAACAATAGCAGCTGCCAAGATTTGCGCTTTACCTGGCTCTACTTGATATAATCTCGGAAATGCCCACTGATATAGCAAGTTGGCAAAATTGTCATCTAATTTGTCCAAATTTGCTTGCAGAAGTGGATATATAACTTGTGTATTGCCTTGGGTATTTGCACATTCCCATGTTATCTTTAACAGAAAATTGTTACAGTCTTCATGGCTTTGTTTAGCATTTTTAACTTTTCCACTACCGAATCCTTTTCCCATTTTTATTTAGATAATCTCTAGTTATGCTTCCCAAAAAATTCTGCCAACTTCTCTAGCAGTTCCTCTGCTAAATCCAACAATTCTATTTCATCAATTTCATTACTACTTCCGCGATTACTTTCTGCAACACCCACACCACCCGCTAATACATTTTTGACAGCAAAAATCCGGTCTTCATCTTCAGATAAACCCAGACATTGCTCCAAATCAACAGCAATTTTTTGGAGTGATTTATCTTTTAGCTGCTTTCTCACCCTCACCGCTACCAAGTCATCACTTTGCAGGAAATTAGTCACTAATTCTACAAAACTTTGCTGACCATCTTCGTCTTCTCCCCATGTTTCTAGCCAATCCCCATCAACATCATCACAATATAAATGAGCGGCTTTAAGCCCATACTTTATGATGTCATCCTGTACTTTTTGAGCAGCTTCTACAGCTTGTAAAAAGTTGTCTAATCTCTGTTGACGGTCAGATTGTTTTTCCTGAACCATAAGGACTCACTTTGTTAAGTAATAACTGGCTATATAAATCCAGTAAATGCAATTGAACGACAACTATAAATTAAGTTTTAAATAACTACCTCTAATGAGATTGTCGCTGTTAGATAATAATATGTTGACTATCTGATTTACAAAATCAGTTGCACGGGGATTGTAACTTAAAAATAATCCTCTATCTATTGCCCAAAAAATTAGTGTATTTTCCCAATCATCAAACTTTTCTTGAGAAAATTCATCTGAGACGCTAGTGAGTTGAATACATAGTGGACTCTCTTGCGTACTGCTAACAATTATATCAGTTGCCATAGACAGGTCTGCAACATATCGTAATACAGTCGTACCACCAGAAGTTTTAATATTATTAGCAATAGAGCCAATTAATTTGGCATCCTCCTGATTGAACTCCCCCGCCATTAGTTTTCGTCTCCAGATATAAAATTTAGGGTCGTTTTCACTCAACCATGTAGGAAACAAGTAGCCATACCAATATTTTAAAGTTGGATTCAGCGCTGTTAAAGCTGATTGCTGCTCTTCTTCAGATGGTAATGATTTAAGTCTCAGCCAAACCTCAGCATCTTGGAGCATTTGTTGCAAAAACAGGATGACAAATCTTTTAGCAGTCAGCGAACCCGGTTTGACATCTTTCACCCAGCGATTTATCTCTTCTAACCTTTTCGCTAAATCAGGATCTATGACAGATGCTTCCTCTATAAGTAATCTTAATTGTTTTTTAATTTCTTTGGCTTGCAAATAATGATAAACCTCAAAAATAAAGTTTATTGCTGGATTTTAAGATTATTTTATCAGTCTAAGCGATAGGTGCAAAACTCCCCGTATTGAGTTTGGAAATGTAGCACCAAAGTAGACTTGAGTCTGTATCATCCTAAAATATTTGCCAACTTCTCCAGCAGACTCTCAGCTAAATCCAACAACTCAATTTCATCAACTTCATCACTACTACTTCCGCGATTACTTTCTGCAATCGCCTCACTACCCACTAATATATTTTTGACAGCAAAAATCCTATCTTCTTCCTCCGAAAGACTCAGACATTTTTCCAAATCTACAGCAACTTCTTGGATTGTCCTTACACCCAAACGTTCTCTCACTTTCACCGCTACCGAATCATCACTTTCCAGCAGTTTTACCAAAGCTGTTCTCAGTCCATCATCCCCACCAGAAAACTTCTCAACGGCTACACGCACATATTCGCGCACGCTCATGTTTGCCGCCAATGCCTTTTGGAAAACTACATCTGGTACATCTACCAGCAATACACCTTCGTTATCACTGGCTTGATATAAGTCATCCCCTTGTTTGACGGCTACTAGCAAATCTGCACCCAATGTATGTAAATAGTGCAACACTGATTCCAATTCATGTTCCTTTAACGCCGACTCCAGTTTGGACACCGCCGCTTGCTGCACTCCCAGTTTTTCTGCTAGCTGTGCCTGAGTTAATCCGGCTTTATTACGTATTTCCCGCATGGCATCGGTGAGATATAGGCGCAGGTACTCTAACTTTCCCGCCAGAATTACCTCTGGTTCGTCGCTTACCTTTTGCTGTAACCAAGCTTGAAAATTAGGCTTTTTCATGACTTTTCCCTCTGCTGCAATTCACTCAATCTCACTCTTGCAGGTTCTTTGTCTCTTTCTTTGATAGCACCGTCGTATTTCTTCATAAAGGCGTGCAGCACCACAAGCCTCTGAGGAGTCAGCCGTTAAGATAAACCGTGGATTATGTTGGCTCTTAGTCATGCGTAACTCATAAAAATCATCTTCCAGTTTCTCAAAGATGCCACTGGTAAGTGATGCGAGTCCTTTATTACACAGGTAGCCAAGATTTACTTGCAGACGCTTGGGGTTTCGCAAGCACTCAGTAATGGTTTTGGTGGATTTTCTGGTTGTTCCTGTTCTGGAATCATCCTGATAAAAAAAGCCAGCAAATCTTTAGGGATTTCCCCATTGACATCTTGATAAAGTTCCCACATCTAAGTCACTTCCTACCTCACAATATAATATTCTTTATGAAGAATGTCAATCATAATATTCTTTTGAAAGAATATTATATAGAATAAGCGATCGCAACTTAGGTAATAAAAATGGTGCGTTAGGCAAATCCATAACGCACCCTATTGGAACGACACAGCTAAAATAGTGCATTAGACGTAGGTTAGGTGGAGGAACGGAACCCAACAAATCCGCGAAAATGTTGGGTTTCACGACGTTCCACTCAATCTACGATTATCCTTAACTAGAAAATTGTCAGCTTATACCTATTTTGTATGAAGATGCACATAATAATACCCCCCTGTAGTCCCCGGCGATAGCCGGGGGGTGAATTATATGCTGCTTCACAAAGAAACGGTATTAGGACTAACTCAATTGTTCAAACTTAAATTTTCCTTTAATCAACTTGTTAAAATATTGACCTTTAGATGGTGCATTTTCTAAATCTTCCTTGACGCTGGGAGGTACTTTGAAATACTCATAAACACTTCCACTATCAAATTCAATAGTCAGTGTTTGAGTTTTTGGCTCATAGCTAAACTGCTTAATAACACTGCCTTCAGGTTTGAGGAGAGGGAAGGCAATTACATCCCGAATACTTGCAGCATCGGTTAAGAACATCACCAAACGATCAATCCCAATCCCTAAACCACCTGTAGGTGGCATACCATATTCCAAGGCTGTCAAAAAGTCTTCGTCTACGCCTTGGGCTTCTAAATCACCTGCGGCTTTCTTAGCAGCTTGAGCTTCTAAACGTTCTCTTTGCTCAATAGGATCAGTCAGTTCTGAGAAGCTATTAGCAGTTTCTCTGCCCACGACAAATAACTCGAATCGTTCCACTAAACCGGGCTTAGAACGGTGAGGTTTTGATAAGGGTGAAATTTCTACAGGATAATCAATGACAAAGGTAGGTTGGATTAATTTAGTTTCTACCTTTTCTTCAAAGGCTAAATTTAGTAATTTTCCTATAGATTCAACTGCATCTACATCGGCAATTCCAGCATTTTTACTTGCTGTTTTTGCTGCTTCTAATGTTTGGAAAGAATGGAAATCTAAGCCTGCATATTCCTTCACCAAATCGTGCATGGTTGCTCGTCGCCAAGGAGGTGTCAAATCCAAATTTTCCCCTTGGTAGGTAATTTCTAATGTGCCGATTACCTCTTGGGCAACAGTGGTAATAATCCCTTCTGTCAGCGCCATCATATCGTTGTAATCGGCGTAGGCTTGGTAAATTTCAATCGTTGTAAATTCGGGGTTGTGTCGAGTCGAAATTCCCTCGTTGCGGAAAATTCGTCCTAATTCAAACACCTTTTCAAAACCACCGACAATGAGGCGCTTGAGATGAAGTTCTGTAGCAATTCGCAGATATAACTCCATGTCTAAGGTGTTGTGATAAGTGACGAATGGACGTGCTTCCGCACCGCCAGCTTCACTTTGCAAAACAGGTGTTTCAATTTCGAGGAAATCTCGCTGTTCTAAATAGCGACGAATCCCCGCCGTAATTTGGGCACGACGACGGAAGGTTTGTCGCACTTCTGGGTTGACAATTAAGTCAACGTAGCGTTGGCGGTAGCGTTTAGCAACATCCGTCAAGCCATGCCATTTGTCGGGTAGGGGCAATAGAGATTTGGTGAGGATGCTGTATTGTTTAACATAAACTGATAACTCGCCCTTTTCAGTCCGTTTAATAGTACCTTTAACTCCCAGAATGTCACCGGCATCTGTGAGTTGTTTAATATGGTTAAAGGCATCAGCATCAATATCTGCCATGCCTTCCTGGATGCGATTTTTTTCTAGATAAAGCTGAATTAAACCAGTTTCATCTTGCAAAGTGAAGAAAGCCAGTTTACCAAAAACACGACGTGCGATGATACGTCCAGCGATCGCTACTTCTAGATCATTCTCTTCACCGCTGGGTAAATCGACAAACTTTGCTTGTAATTGCGCTGCGTGGTGGGTTGATTCCCAACGATAGGCATAGGGATTAAAACCTAGCTGCTTGATTTGTTCTACTTTTTCTAGCCTAGCGGCACGGATATCTTCTTCCGACATGGTAACGAACTATATCATAGGGCAAGATTAATTATAGATGCTGCGATCCAATGGAGCGATTATCTGCAATCTTGATAAACTTCTGATTTGGTGTTGCCATCAAACACTACCAAAAATTTGCCATCGGGTATTAAGCGTAATATATAGATCAAGCTAATGACGTTTTTAGCAGAAGGTCAGGTGATTATGGCGATCGCATGAGATAAAGCTACATCTGGGGAAATGACTCTTAAGGAGTTCTTTAACTATGACGATGGCACAGATGCCATATATGAGTTTGAAGATGGAGAATTGCCGCTGATGACGGCGGAAAGTTAGATAAATCGGCGACTTGCCATGTTTATCCTTACTTTCGCGCTACTGGTAGGGCATGACGCATTGCGATCGCTCTCAACTTTAAGTTGGTCAATTGTACGATCGCTTTGACAAAATCTGCCTGTTCTGGTCGTAAATTCAGTGTTCTTAAGGCTTGAGTGAGATCGTCGCCATGTCGTAGATTGTGGGCAAGTTGGGCACGTTGTGACGAGTCTAAAATAGCCAAAATTTCCCGATTTCTTCTTTGACGTACAGCTTGGAGTTCTTGACGCTGTAAGGGAGTCAGGTCAATATCTGAAGATGCAGTACTAGCTTGAGCAAGAATTATGGTATGTGTTGGTGCTGCTAAAGCTATCCCAGGTATAAAGAAAATCAGGGTAAGAATAATTGCTAATATAGATAGTTTTTTTGTAAAAATACTTGACATCTTGAAAAATTCCTGAATCAGATTTGGATTTTCGCCACCCAAAAAGGGATCGTGCCTGTGACGATGTGCTTATCAAAAAAGCAGTAGCCCACTTCAAGTATTATCTGGGCTGAAGTCACATAAAAATAAAATCTGCTCGGAAGCAGTCAGTTTTATATTGCCCTAGCTTTGCCACTTGGGAATGCTTACTGTAAACAACTCAAAATGTGTGATTTGATTAAATCAGTGAACAGTTATCACGGTTCCAGTCTGGTATTTAACCCCGACTGTAGCAATATCCTGCAGGGTAACCCACCACTTGACCCTCCGAATTTTAGATTTTGGATTTTGGATTTTGGATTTGAGATTTTTTGGGGTACGAGCAAGACCCCATGTGTCTGTAATCAATCTAAAATCGTATGCATCTTCAATCCCCAGAGCCAAGTACCGCAAGTGGCGCGGGGTCAATCCAAAAGACGCTACGCACAGTCGCTCGCTTGCGGAGCTATGCCGCAGGCTTTACGACTTCGCTCAGTAACCATTAGACGTGAGGGACTCTGTAGGGCAAATGATAACTGATAACTGTTGATCTACTCAGACCTTTTCATTTTGTTAATTTCTCGTTGTAATTCTTCAATTTGACGACGCAAAGTTTCTGCGGTATTTGCGGGTGTTTGAGCTGCAACATTTACTGCTCCTTCAGCAGGCGATCGCTGATAGTTTCCTCGGCGAATTTGCTGATATTCTTCTGATACTGCCCACTCCCGTAGATAGTGTAAGCGTTCAACAGGGAAAGGATGGCTCAACATCATACCTTGAGCGCCGTTGTACATCAAGAATTTATATATTTGATTCAGTCCATCCACGTCTAACGCTTGATAACTTTCTGACTGACGGATGAATTCCTGTAGACTACATTCATTAGCGTATTTAACACTACCACCAGACACTTTCATCATTGTTAACATGACTGGATTTAAGTCATCCATCACTAACAAAGCTGCTCGATCTGCTGATAACTCAGCTTTCCGCCGCCATTCAAAAAAGGCATAAATCAAGCCTTGCGTCACAAAATTACCCATACCAAAAGTCAATTCACCTAGGGCGGAAGCAGCACTCATTGCCCACATCGCTATTTGAATTAAAATAGTATGACCACATTTAATATGCCCCAGTTCATGGGCTAACACCGCCCGAATTTCAGCTTCGTCCAGTAAGTCTAGTATCCCTGTATTTATGACTATGTAAGGATTTTCTTGCCCTAGTGCATAGCTATTTGCTTGTGGATTTTGTGAGACAAACAGTGCCGGTTCTGGATAAATATCCAAATCCCGCACACATTCTCGAAATATCTGGTAAATAGTGGAATATTGACGCGGCCCGACTTGGATGGTGTTGCCCATTAAATAGACTAACTGAGGGCGTTCGTAGATAAATTCCACAAATTTATGAGCAATTAAATCAAATCCCGGTAGACTTCGTAAAGCTTGCTCGGCTTGGCGATCCAGTGGATGTCTGAAGGCTTCGCTGGAAATTCCGGTGTAAGTTGGCATAATTCAGGGAAATTGGTGATTTGTCATTGGTCATTAGTCATTGGCAACTACAAAGGACAAGTGACGAATGACTAATGACAAGATAATAGATATGGGGCTTTGTGCGTAAAAGTCACTTTGTATGGGATTAAAAGCGTGTGATTGAGGCAGAAGTTCATTTGTCATTACATAACTTCCTGCGATCGCAGGCGGGGTTTCCTTCCTGGCATCATCATCTAACGATGGCAAGGTTGGTAGCACGTGCCCTGCGGTTGGGACGTAGTGCCCTAATTCAAGTAGGCGCAGTTTCCGGCTATCAGGGGCGATATCGCACTAGTTTTGTCGCATCAGCATTGATGTGGCATGGCCCTGTAATCATTGTTGCCCCCGAAGCGGTGCAGCAACGTTTACTAAAAGTGGAAATTCCGCGACTACAGCAATGGCTACAAGCCAAAAAGCCCATCAGAACAGGTGACGCTTGGCCTAGTGCTGAGTTCCAAGGACTCCTACTTACTTCCCCGGAAGCTTGGTTAAAAGGTCAATTTGCAGATGTTAAACATTTTCCCCCAGGTATACCCACAATTATTGATGGAGTGGATGATTTAGAAGATTGGGTACGTCATCAGCTTACTCAAGATATTCAACCTCAAGATTGGGAGCAACTCATGCTTGCTTGTCCAGATCAAGCTGAGTTAATTCGTGCGGTGCGAGTGCAACTAACACATGAATTGTTCCAGCATCCTGCTAACCCCTATGAATGCTATGTGATTTCTCAGCCAGAGTTAGAGATTTTGCAGCAACTCTATTTAGCTTTAGACAAAACTGCTCTCCCTGAATCTTGGCGGCAGTTCTGGCAAAAATTCCCCAGCCTTGATGAGAATTTTGCTTTCCCTCTGTTGTGGGCGACTATTGCCCGTCGTCAAGGTTTATTTTCTTTACACTGCTCCCCAATTGAATTAGGAAAAATACTGTCGCCAATTTGGGAACGCCAGCCGGTGGTGTTGATTGGTAGCGCCTTAGAACCAGAAACTGAGGCTCCCTTATTTCGTGAGCGCCTGGGTTTGGAAGATGTAACTTGCTTGAAGTTCTCGAATGATAGTCAAGGGGAAGCGATACAACTGTATATACCCTATAAATTGCCTTTACCCAACACGCCGGAATTTCAGGCGGCATTTATTCACAAAGTCCGGACACTTCTATGTTTAAGTGCTACAGCCCCAGGATTGACTGTTGTATTAGTTGGGGATGTGCCACTCAAGGCTCAAGTAGGGGCGGTTTTGGCTGGTGAGTTCGGCTCGCGGGTACAGGTAGAAAAAACTTGTTTGGATGAAAATGGTATTTTAATCAGCGGTTGGGAATTTTGGCGATCGCATCAAGGTGTCTTACCTGCACCCCATCTGTTAATTATTGCCACTTTACCTCTACCATCTTTAGAAAATCCCCTTGTGGCTGGTAGGGTAGCCCACTATAAGCGATCGCATCAAGATTGGTTTCGTTTATACTTATTACCCACAGCTTTGAATGAATTGCAACGGGCGATCGCTCCAGTCCGAGAAAGTCAAGGTATTGTAGCTTTACTTGATGGTCGTGTGGTTAACCGGAGCTACGGCGCTCAAATTCTCTCTGCTCTCAGTCCTCTAGCACGAATTAACTATCTCGATCCCAGTTTGTTCTCCAATAGCAACGAAGAAAATTCTGTCTAGGTTGTCAGTTATTTATAGCAGCCAACGCCGAATGACTAATGACTCTTTACATTTTGTCAACGGCAGTGCGATCGCCCTACAGCAAGCGCTATTATCACTTTATTCAGACATTTTCTGTCGTATATTTCGTTTGTAGCGAAGAAAGATTTCATCTTGTCTCTGGTTTAGCCAAGATACCTACCAATCTAAACTCATAACCTAAGTTAAATTTAAATTGCTGATTATGGGCGAAGCAAAACGTCGTAAAACATCTCTTGGAGAAGAATACGGTCAAGAAACTCGGATCTTACCGTGGGTGCCGATCACCAAAAACCAAGCCGAACTATTTGTTAGTTGGTCAACTCGCGGTGCTTGGATCGGCATTGGTGTTATGGTCGCTGCATGGGTGACAATCCGTTTTATCGGGCCAGCTTTCGGTTGGTGGCAAGTAGTTTAATCCAATTTTCAGGATTTTATGACTGCGGCAGTGCGATCGCCAATTATTAAATCCAGTTGTGTCAGCTATTGCCGCTAGCAAAATTCTAATTATGCAAAGCTGGACTTATCAATAAATTACAGACTTTGCCTAGTCTTATTTAGATAAATATTATGGTATTTCTTTAACTCATCAGTAATATTAATATACTTAATCAGCGATCGTAGAGTTGTGCTGAGTTGATAGAAGCTAAACATCTCATCAAAGGCGGCGTGAAACCCAATCTCCTTTTAGGATACGACTAGCGAATAGGGGATATAACCCCTCATTTGCACACAAAATGGTTGGTAGAGACGTTGTTTTCGTAGCGTAGCGGGGCGTTCGCGATAGCGTCTCGTAGAGAAGCCCAGTCCAATTTCGCGTCTCTATATCTAAGTTCTTGTGCTGATAACTGATAACTGTTGAACCCATTTCACTCAAAATTAGCTTTTTTGTATTCTATGCAACTGTTTATCATTGGCTTCATGAAACTTTTAGTAGTCTATGCAACAATTTCGCCATAATCTCAAAAGGTGCGAAAATACTGCCGAAATGGCAACATGCCTCTTCTGGGTTTAGTTATTCTCAGTATTGAGTCTAGCAATTTTGGGTTTTACATTTTTCTCTAGATTTTCAGTGCATACTTTGTATAATCAGGAACTTTTAGCTCAATAACACGTCCCTGACTTCAACCCTAGAATTTCTAAGGTCAACTGCTCAATCTCTTATATCTGGCAGATATAAAACTAGTACACCCACCAATTAGGCGATACTAATTCTCTGTAAATAGCAGATTTCACTGCATATAAGCGATAAAAATGCAATATGTATCTTTTATGTAGTTGACGGATAGCAAATTTAAGTTACTCTTAAAGCGGATTACTTTTTGTGACCATCCATCATGACAGAAATGTCTAAAGACAACATTAAACTTAACAATTCTGTCTGATATTCTGATTTCACAAACTGAATAGTTTGATACCGTACGCAAACCTATTATCCACTACCCTAAGCAGGGTAGCTAACAAACTACTCTTTAGGTATCTGGTAATCGTAACCGATAGTTTACAATACCAGTGGATGAGAAAATCTAAAGAAAATATAAAAGAAACTCAAATGACTGTGGTGTCAGGAGGAAAAACGTGTTTCTAAGACTAGCGCATCAACATCGGCAATTTGTCCAAGACTTGGTAATGAACCTACAAGCTTTGGCGATTGTACTAGAGCGACGCGGATACCCTGCGTCCTGTTATACCTGTGGCGACCAGATGAACAGTGCTTCATTCATGGTGAGCTTGGGAGACAACCACTTGATTCGGTTTTTGGTGTCCGATTACGGCATTACTTGGACAGAAATGCGGGACGATCGCGAATTAATGAAATTAGAGGGTGCGGAGGCAATTAACCAGTTACAGGAACTTGCCAATATTGTCAAGCAACCTGCACCAGCTGCTACAGATAACAAAGCCCTAGCTAAGAAATTTTAAAGATTTCTGTATTGAGTAGGGTATTTCAACAAAAGCGCCAATAATCTATGTTGATAATTGGTAATTATGAGTTGGGAGAGGATCATCTATCTCCCTATGACAGTGGAGTGATTGGCTGACTGTTGGTCGATCACCTAATGGTTTGGCGTAAATCAGGAAATTATCAACAGCATTCTTAAAATACCTGGCATATCAAGAATGTATCTAGGGATCTGCTAAGGCGTATTCCTCTTACCCTGATTGAAAAGTAAGAGATTTGACATTGCCCTCGATAGTCAGTTGTTCTGTGTTGAATTCCTGATTCTGGGAATGAGCGAAGTGCTGAACTTATAGCTGGAAGTCATTACAACCCGTTTCCAATCAAAATAAAAGGTGCCCAATAATAGGGATGATTAAAGCTGCTGTTTCCTCCTGCCGATATATTGTTACTTTTTAGCTGTAAGTTTCCGGTAATCAATGCGATTTGTGCTTGTCGCAAGGCTTCAGATTTTGTCAAATTATCTAGAGTCAACAACGTATAAAAAGCGTTCATTAATGCTTGAGTGCCGCCATCATCTACAGCCCATAAAGAGGCAATAGCTGCCCTGGCACCTGTTCTTTGCATTTGGTAGCCAAAACCTAATATTTCTTCTCCGTTACCTAGCTGGCCGCCCAAGCCAGTTTCGCAAGCACTCAACACCACCAAATCCACATGGGGTAACGACCAAGTGGCGATATCTCTCAGGTTAATGCGATCGCCATTGCCAAATAAAATAAACGAATCTTCTGGTTTACCGACTATAAAAGCCGCATGTGTGGCTAAATGGACAATGGTATAATCATCCATCTGCGGTACAGTCACCTTGGGGCTGAAAGCATGATCTAAAAGTCTCTTAGTGTCAGGAACTATAGCTGCTAAATTTTCCACCTCTCGTGCTGCAAATGGCAAGCCGGAAAAAGACAGCTGGCGATTACCCACAGTGACTTTATAGCTACCGGCAGTAAATGCACCAGCTAAAACCCGCAAAGTCGATTTCCGTGGAGTGTTCAAGTTAGTCAAACTGGCAGCAGTGATATGGTTCACACTGAAGCGTTGCACTAACCACTGTTTACCATCATACACAGCACCCAGAGGAATGTAACGTAACTGGTCATCTGGTGCATAAATTAGAGTTTTTGTACCTGAAAGCTGCAAGTCGTTTTCAATAGGTTTGATCAGCCATACATATAACTGGCGTGCTGGGGTTTTAACATCGCGGTTGGGATTACCTAAAGCTTGACGGAAAGACAAAATAGTTTGGTTGAGCTGGGCGCGGGTGACTGGAACTGTGCGATGGATGGGTACAGATTCAGGACTGACCAGTACCAATTCTAAGCTATCTTTTAAAACTAGTGGATAGAGAAGTGCGGATTTTTGCGGTAATCTCGCTAAATTATCCCGAATTTCGTTGATACTTTCCAAGTCCAAATTTTGCCGCCTAGCTGTGCGGCTAATTTGTTCCAATTGTGCCTTAACTGTGGGACTAGCCAGAAAATTGTTAAATTGCACCAGGAGTTGCTGTTGAGTTGCGACTAGTTGCTCAAGGCGTTGTTTTTGTTGGGGCGATCGCTTTTCGGGAGGAATTTTACGTAAAGTTGTTAATTCTTTACCCAGTACCACAGCATTATTGAGGGTTTGCTCCAACTTTTGTTTAATAGGTTTTTCTTCTAGAACTAAATCAATGCCTTTAGCAGTGCGTTGATTACCTGGTACACCTGGAAGATACTCCTGTAGTTCTTCAACCTTGAGTAAATCCATAGTTCTTTGTGCTTCTGACACACGTTCTTGTTTCAGCAAGCGTTCAGCCAAAATGCGATATGTTTGGGCAACAGTGATACTATAAGCATCCGGTTGGGGAACAGAAAGTGTAGCTGGATTTAGCCTCGCTTTCTCGCGATTAATCAGGCAATGCTTGTAGAAAAAAACTGCCAACTCTGGTTGGTTTTGGATATCGAATAAGTAGCCGATATTACTATAGGTTTTGCCAAGTCGGACTTGATCTCCGAGTTCTTTATTAATGAATAAGGCTTGTTGATATGATGTGAGTGCTGGGGAATACTGACCTTGTTTTTGGTATACTCTGCCAAGATTATTCAAAGTCACAGCTTCCCAAGAGCGATCGCCAATGTCTCTACTAATGGCTAACGCTGTTTGCAATCTCTGCAATGCCTCTTTTAAGTTACCTTGCCCAGATAGCTGAATGGCTTCTTCATTGAGATGTCTAACATGAGATTCGCTATTTTTTTGAGATAAAGCCTGAGATTTTTCTCTGTAATTGTACTGTGTCCTAGCGTTGGCATTTACGCGATACTTTTCTGGGTGTGCTATCCCAAAAGCCAGGAAAACAAGTATCGTAATCTTGACAGTAATAAAATACTGGAGAAAAAGGTGCATGACAACACACTCCCGATTTTCGGAAGGGTAGATGCTAAACCTTATAAATTTTACAATGCAACTAATTTTTATGCTATTCCAGATATGGAAAATCCATAGCTGTGCAGAAATTTAAAAATGTCTGAAGAAAAACCAAGCCAACCAACATTACCGCCAACTACGGCTCTTGACAAACCATCCCATCGTGAATTTGAGAATTGGTTTGAATATCCTGTGAGGACACAACCCCACCATACTGATTATGCAGGCGCTGTCTGGCATGGCTCATATATCGCTTGGATGGAAGAAGCACGGAATGAGTGCTTACGTTCAATTGGCATCAACTTTGCTGATTTAACAGCTTTAGGTTGTGATTTACCAGTTGTAGAACTTTCAGTACTCTATCACCGTGTACTACAGTTGGGTATGGCAGCTATAGTCAAAACGCGTATGGCCGATGTGACTGGCGTGCGGATCAATTGGGATTATGCGATTCTCTCACCCGATGAACAACAATTGTATGTGACTGCCAAGGTGACTCTAGTCGCATTAGACCGCGAAAGAGGTAAGATAATGCATCAGTTACCTCCAAGTGTCAAGGATGCGTTGGCACGAATTTCCGCATTGCATAATAACTGATGTCAAAGCGGCTGTTGTGCGGTTGAAATCAAAACATTTTTAGGTGACTCGCCCATCACCGATTACCATGCAGCATGTGCGGGAGTATACAAGATTTGGCGTCGGGTAATGAAAAAGAGGGCGAGTCTATCTCCTATGGTGCAAGTACTTTGAAATACTGGTAATGAGATGATGAGGGGGCGATAGAATTGACTTCATGTGGATACTAATTATCTTTAACGGGTCGAAGCTCTAGTTCAGCCGTAGGCAACTAGTACCGCAAGGCGGAAGTCAAAAGTAATATGGAGTAAGCTTTTTAGCGATTGAGAATGGTCTGCTTATTTCCGCCGCACTGTACTAGGAGTAGTTCACGCTTGATTTACTGCATCAAAGATTTGTGATGCTTTGAGATTTAGTTGATTGAATTGTGGAGATACAACTAAATTATTACCAGCAAAGTTACCTATCTCAGTGTAAGTTTTGTCAATAAGTTCTAAGACCAATATAGTTTGAGTTTCGGGGTCGATAATCCAATATTCAGGAATACCACAATCTTGATACTGCGATCGCTTGGCGATGAAATCTCTGTCTCGTTGCAATTCTCCTGGGCTAACTACTTCAATCACCAGTAGAGGAGGTAGCATTGACAAGCGGATAGTATTACGTTTTGCTAACTGCTGAATATGCTCGCTTGCAATAATTGTCAGATCAGGATAACGGTTTCTGGGTTCTCCTCTCACTTCCAGTTCTAAACCATGTCCTCGAACTCTTTTATAACCTAACAGAGATGCAAATTGAATTAATAAAAATGTGGCAATCTGAACATTGATTCCTGATTCTGGAGGCATCTCGATTAACTCTCCATTAAACAACTCATAGAGTTTATCTGAGCCATCATCATAAGATAGGTATTCTGCGAAACTTTGAAATCTATGTTTAATTTGTAGCATCAGGGTTGCTCCATGATGAGCCTCAATGTAAGTTTAGCTTAATTCAGGCGATGTCTTATCCGGCTTTCACCATCCAAACCAAAAAACTCAGAATTGGCTCGATAGGAGGAAGGGAATAATCAATTAAATCAATAGTTACCGTTTCTTGCTCTAGCTTCAGAAATCGCCATTGTGTTCCACTGCTTACAGTACCGTAAACTGCTATTAGGGGTTTTCCTTTGGCTTCATTAAATCGCTGTGCAGCTACCATTTCGGCAATACATTGTCCAAGTCCAGATTTTATATCTGATTTTTTCGCCTCAACAATAACAATTGCAGGCGCTTCCACAGTTAATTGTTCGGGTGAACGGCAAAGCAGGAAGTCACAAACACCGTTGAGTCCAATACTCGCATCAACGTTAAACTCTTCCCCTGAAAACACACTGATTTGCTGATTAAAAATGCGCCGCACTTCTAAAAGTACGGGATTAATAATCGCTTCTGAACGCGCTTTTTCTGTATCAACTGCGATTGCCCACGGTAAATCCTCTAAAATACCTTGTAGTCTGGAACTCGGAGTAACTGGTTCAATTGAGTCTGGGAAAAAGCGGACTCCCTCTACAGTATTTAGGTGAAAATCTTGTTTGACTCTATCAATCGTGAATTGACTATAGGGCATAAGTAACTTTATCCTTCCTACTTACCGCCGCGTATTTGTGACAGGGTTTGAGGTATCTGAAGTATCTGATGCCAAATATCTTGAGGAGTAATCCCAAAAGCTACTTGCAATAAAACGACGATCGCAGCTATAGTCAATGCTGTTTTTACAGTTGTTTTTAGTACCTTCCATAAGATGGCAAATACAATCCAAGCTAAAATCAGGGTAATAATCATAAAATATAAATTACTTAAAAATTACTCTCAGGTAAGTATTTAACTTTTTTCTAGGAAATGCATCCGAGAATTATACTCGAAAATATTACAATAATTCACCCACTAAAAGGCCTTGTCAGTGAAATTATCAAAAATATTTTGGTTTCTTCATATGTAACTGTAAGTCGGCATAATCAAACCAAACTATGTGAAGCAAAGTAAGCAAAGCAAAAACTTTCTTCCCTCTTGTATTCTGCCTCCTGTATTCTGCCTCCTGACACCCACCCACCCACTTATCAATAACCATGACAATGCTGAGGGTGGTTTGCTCAAGTTACCATCCTCACCAGTGTCTTGTCACTAACTAGCTACTTAGCGCAGAGAAATTATCTGCGGGGCGTGTTCTAGCGATTCAGTAGCAATTAAAACTTCTTGTCGTGCCCATTTATCTGCGGTCAAAATGTCATCTAAAGCAGGATTTGCTAGGTTATGATTTTGATGGCGATCGCACACCCATTCGATACAACGGGGAATATCTAAAAACCGGATTTTTTCTGCTAAAAATAACGCCACAGCTTGCTCATTGGCTGCATTTAAGACTGCTGGCATAGAACCACCAGCCCTACCTACTGCATAAGCCAGCTGCATACAAGGATACTTCTGGTGATCGGGTTCACGGAAAGTAAGATTTCCCGCTTTGACCAAATCTAGGCGTTCCCAGTCAGTGTAAATGCGATCGGGCCAAGATAGAGCATACAACAGGGGTAAGCGCATATCAGGCCAGCCGAGTTGGGCTAAAACTGAAGTATCTTGCAGCTCAATCAACGAGTGAATAATACTCTGGGGATGAATAACAATTTCAATCTTGTCGTAATCTAAGCCAAACAGAAAATGAGCCTCGATTACTTCCAGACCCTTATTCATCAAAGTAGCTGAGTCTACAGTGATTTTACGTCCCATTGACCAGTTAGGATGCTTGAGAGCATCAGCGACAGTCACTTCTGCTAACTTGGCTACATCCCAATCCCGGAAAGCGCCCCCAGAGGCAGTGAGCAAAATCTTTCGCAGTCCGCCTTTAGGCACACCTTGGAGACATTGGAATATTGCGGAATGTTCTGAGTCCGCTGGTAGTATTTTTACCCCATATTTTTCAATCAGGGGTAGAACCACAGGGCCACCAGCAATTAAGGTTTCCTTATTTGCCAAGGCAATATCTTTACCAGCTTCAATGGCGGCGATGGTGGGTAATAGCCCAGCACAACCAACAATACCAGTGACAACTGTTTGAGCATCACCGTAGCGAGCAACTTCTATGACTCCACCTTCGCCAGCTAGTAAAATAGGTTGAGGATCAAGGTCTTTGATAGCGGCTTGCAGTGCTGGTAGTTTTTCTTCTGACCAAATCGCTGCTATACTCGGCCGGAACTGCCGAATCTGAGCAGCCAATAGTTCCACATTACTTCCAGCTGCCAATCCCACAATCCGAAATTGCTCCGGGTACTGAGCGACAATATCTAAAGTCTGAGTACCGATAGAGCCAGTAGAACCAACAAGAGTAATCGCTTTCACAATTGTTTAAGGATTTACAGACAACTCTCACTATAAATTGCTGAGGACTCCTTAATTAACTTGAATTTAATTTGTGAGTGGGCATTGGGCATGGGTAAATTGTCACGTTTTGAGTTTAAAAGTGGAAGTTTCGAGTTCTGAGAGGATGTTTGTAAAGTCCCAGACAGGTATAAATTGTCATTCTGAAGGAACTGAAGAATCCCAATTTTTCGTTGAGGCTAAGATGCTTCTCTTCGAGAGGCTACGCCAACACTCCGCAAAGCTACTTACCCTGTGGGTTCCGCTTGCGGTACAGCATGACAAAAACTATACTTTTCAAACATCCTCTGAGACTGAAGCGTCAAGAGTTAATATTTAATTCTTCCATGCTCAATGCCCAATGCCCCATTCCCTTTGTATTTGACTCAACTACAAAATGTGTATATAAATACTATAGATATAACCAATATTGCCTAGAATATCGGCAATATTAGCTGAATTGTAATTACTGAATAGCAACTGGTAACAAGTTTGCTACTGATGTTTCTGTTTAGTTTATTACTAAAATTGGTAGAGGAGTGTGAGGTATCTAATGTTACACAAAAATGAAATATTGAAAGCCATAAGTAAGGGGATGCATTAGGAAGTCGGTTGAAAAACTCAAACTTATGGTTAAAGTTCAAATAGTTATAACAAAAATTTTATGGACAAATGAGTTCATCTTTCCCATAGCAATCTGGTTTTTCAGCAGAATATTCATCTGGACTACCATGTTGTTGATTGCGCCATATGTCTCGGCACAATTGGAGGGAACTCCACCCAGTTTTACCTGGGAGGTTTTCCATGCATGGGATAGTGTCCATTACAGATCAATTGTTACTTCTGGATATGAATTCATCGATGACGGCAACCAACATAATCTAGCCTTCTTTCCCCTATTTCCTTTAAGTATTTGGGTTTTGACGCGACTGGGGTTGCCATTTGAAATTGCAGGCACGCTGGTAAACAACATAGCGTTTTTTGCCGCGCTTTGGTGTTTGTATTTTTGGGTTAAGGAACATTGTGGGATCAGTGCTGCACAGTGGGCTACTACTGTGTTGGCTTGGTGTCCGATGTCTTTGTTTACGGGGGTGATTTACACAGAGGGGTTGTATTTATTTTTAAGTACAGCGGCTTTGCGTGCCTTCGATCAAAAACAATATGGCTGGACTGCGCTTTGGGGTGCAATGGCGACAGCAACACGTCCTACAGGCATGGCATTGATTTTAGCGTTGGCGATCGCATCTTGGAAAGAACGTAGACCGCTTGTTGCCTATGTTGCATCTTTGACTACTGCCACTGGAATACTTCTATTCAGTATTTATTGTGCCATTCACTTCGGACATCCCTTAGCTTTTATCCAAGCACAGCGGGGATGGCGGCCATCTTTGGGGTTTGATTGGCAAGGTTGGTTGAATATGCTGATGCAAATTCCCTTCGGTACGACAAATTGGCAGTTTGGTTGGGTTCTAGATCCTCATGGAGGAATTAAAGACCCTTGGTATCCCCTATTATTTACCATTCTTGTTGCTAGTGCTTATAGTTTATGGCGCTTCCATAAACATTTGAGTTCTGCAAAAGTGGTCTATGGCTTTTACGCTTTCGTCGGATTTTTGTTAATCTTGGCAGACGAACAGTTAATCAATAACTTGCTGAACACTTTGATGATCTTAGGTGGCAGCTATTTATTGTGGTACTTACGCCGGGAACTTACCCCAGTAACAATCATTTATGGCTTTTGTGGCTTAGGTTTGCTACTCGCTTCTGGCGGTACAATCTCTTTGAGTCGTCTGGCTTATGGCATTGTCTCCCTGAGTGTAGCTTTGGGCGTGTTATTATCTCGTCACCGCCGCCAAGGATTTTTGATGCTGGGTTTGTGTGTCATATTACTTGCCAAGTTAGCTGTAGGTTTTGCCCAAGAACTTTGGGTGGGTTAAAAATTCAAAGTTAAGAGTTAGGAGTGAGTAGTTGGGAATTCTCAGCTACTCACTCCTAATTTTTACTTATTTTTTTGTCTATCCATGTACTCTCATGTCCATGCTTCTCTGATAACATACAACTGAATGATAAGAATTCAGAATCCAGACTGAACTTTGACTCCTCTAATTACGTCTATCTAATACTGATTACAGAAAAGAGTGCTGGTGCTTTGTCTGTATAATTTTTCACCATAAAAAGATTTCGTGAGTTTTGAAAATTAGACAAAATTTATGACGAAAACCTCAGACAAGGAATTATTAAAACTAGTCAAAAATCATTCCAATAGGGCATTAAACTCTCTGCAATATCCAGTCATAAGATATTTAGTTATAGGCATTATATTCGCAGTACTCATCCGATGGCTTTGTTATCCCAATAAATCGGTAGATTATAAGTATTTCTTAGATCCTTGGTACGATTTCATCGTGTCTCATGGTGGATTTAGTGCTTTAAAATATGGTTTTGCTGACTATACCCCTCCTTATCTCTACTGGATTTTAATTGCGGCTACTCTCCTTTCTGGATTGCCAAAAATCTTGGCAATAAAGCTTTTTGCTATGTCTGTTGATTTTGTTTGTGCTTTTTTGGTTTACAAAATTGTCAGACTAAAATACCCAGAAAATAACAAACCAATCTATGCTTTTTTGGCAATTATATTAAGTCCTACTGTCATTTATAATAGCGCTCTTTGGGGTCAATGTGATGTTATTTATACAACGGGGCTAATCGCCTGTATTTATTTTTTATCTATTAAAAAACAAGTTCCAGCATTAATTAGCATAGGTCTAGCAGTTTCTTTTAAATTGCAAGCGATGTTTTTATCACCTTTATTATTAATTTTATTAATTAAAAAAAGAATTTCTTGGTATTATTTACCATTGGTTCCAGCAACATATGTAGTCGCCATGTCACCAGCTTGGTTTGCTGGCAGGCCAATGTCAGAATTGCTGTTAGTTTACTTTAAACAAGCTAATACATATAAAGAACTGGCTAAAAATGTACCTAATCTTTATCAATGGATTCCTAACAACTTTTATAGTATTGTCGTTCCTATAGGCTTAATTACAACTGTATTTTCAATATTCTTATTGGCATATTTAGTTTATAAAAGTAAGCTAAAAATTACTCAAGATAGATTGATATATTTAGCTACCCTATCAGTTTTGTTTATGCCGTATATTCTACCCAAAATGCATGAAAGATATTTCTATCCGGCTGATATCTGTTCTATTATCTTCGCCTTTTACTTTCCCCAATATGCTTGGGTAGCGGTATCGGTGCAGATGGCATCATTTGTTAGCTATTTGGGAACGCCTCTATATATTCAAATATTTTCTATACCTTTGGGTTTTACACTTTGGTTTGTGGTGCAAAACTGTGACATGATTTATCCGAAATTAAAAGCTAATCTTTCTCTAAATACTAATAATAAGCTGTAGTATGAGCAGATGGATTAAAGTCATAGAAAAAATACAAAGACACAATACTATTGTTGTCATCATCAGTATTAGTGCCTTGGTTTTGTTTGTATCTAGCAGCCTTAGACATGAGTTATTTAATTCATCTGGAGATTTAGCATTTTTTGACCAAGGTATTTATTTAATTAGTCAGGGACAACTACCAATTTCTTCTATACTTGGTTTTCACCTGCTGTCAGATCATGCTGCTTGGATTTTATATTTTTTGGCTTTACTGTACAAAATTTATCCTAGTGTTTATTGGCTATTTGCAATCCAGTCTGGTGCTTTAGCTTTAGGTGCTTTACCTACATATTTGCTGGCGCTACAAGCTGGTTTAAAAGAAAGTCAAGCAGTCGCAATGGTAGCTGTATACCTACTGTATCCGGTGGTGTATAACAGCAATTTGTGTGATTTTCATCCAGATGCGATCGCTGTTCTCGCACTTTTGACAGCAGTTTTTGCTGCAAGATCGAGAAAACTAGCTTGGTTTTGCGTCAGTGTGCTGGTGGTGTTGGGCTGTAAGGCTGTACTTTCCTTGACTGTAGTGGCTATGGGGGTGTGGCTACTATTTTTTGAACAGCGGCGTTTGTATGGTGCGATCGCCATTATTAGCGGTATAGCTTGGTTTTTGATTGCCAATAATGTGATTATTCCATTTTTTGGCAGCGAATCAGCATTAATCCAGCGTCATTTTTATCGCTATAGCTATCTGGGAAAATCTTTTCCCGAAATGGTACAAATTTTACTATCCCATCCAGAAGTTATTTTCAGCAATATTTTTTCAGCTATCAATTTAGAATATTTGTTTTTTTTATTTGTACCTGTCATTTGGGCTTTAAAACCACAATGCATGATACCTTTGATAGGAGCAATTCCTTGTGTAGTGTTGAATCTACTTGCTGATCATCCGTCACAAAAAAATCTAGTTTTGCATTATTCTTTACCAGCTATCCCATTTCTTATGCTAGCCGTAATTGCTAGCCTAGCAACAGGTAAAGCATGGATACAACAAAAAAGATTGATTGTTTTGTGGTCATTGGTGGGATTTTTAGCTTTAGGTAAATTTGGATTCTTCACCTCAAGATATATAGAAAATTGGGACAATTGGCAAGCTACAAAAGATGCGATCGCTCTAATTAAAACTCAAGATACCGTTCTGACAACAGACATTATTACCCCACATTTAACCCATAGAAAGTTGATTAGTTTCAAATATGATAAATCTCAACAATCCGATGAATTAGATACCTTTAAGTATATATTACTCAATGTCCGCCATCCAGGTTGGGCTGCAACCTCAGAATCTTATCAATACTTAGTCAATAATCTGAAAAATCAGTCACAATATAAATTGGAATATCAACGCGATGACGTTTACTTGTTTGTGAAGTAGTAAAGCTAAGAATCAGCCTAAGTAGCAGCCTGAAAAATTTGTTCAGCAGTTAAATTCAACTCAGGAAAGGTTGGTGATACTATTTTGTCACTACCTCTAAATTGGTTAACTTGATACTCACCCTCAATCAATGAGCAAATTGATATAGTAGGCTGTTTTGGATTACCCACATATTTATAAGCACCAAGCGCAAGGTAATCTACTATCCAATATTCATTAATTCCGAGTTCCTCATAATCACCATATTTCCTATAGTAATCAACTCGCCAGTTAGTACTAACTACTTCAATAGCTAATGGAATTGAATCACCTTTAGTAACAGTAGATTCTTTTTTCCATAACGGTTCATCTACCAACTTAGAACGATTGAGGAATAACACATCTGGCAAATAGGCTGATTCACTTTCGGGTAGTTTTACCAATGCTTTATTAGGAATCAAGTAAGGAAGATTTAATCGTTTACATTCAACAGCTAAATCTATAGTCAAAAAACCTGTAACTTCTTCATGTCCTCCCAATGGCTGCGACATCTCAATAATTACTCCATCATGTAATTCATATCGTTTATCTTCAGGTTTCCACTCTATAAATTCTGCAAAAGTTACTGTTTTTTTTAAAGCTTGAACCATAATTTACCCTCATTTTCAATATTTTAGGGGACTGAGAAAATCTTTTAAACTATCTTCTGGCAGGGGTAAGTTAAAGTCGGGGGAGATGACTACTTTACCACGATCTAATCCGGGAATCCGGGGTATTGGCTGCTGGGAAACAGGCACAATACGGGCGATAGGAGTGCCAGCTTGAGAAAGAATAACCTCTTCTCCCGACAAAACTCGACGGAGTAATTCTCCAAGTTCAGCTAAGTTTGTAGGAAGTTCTGTACTATACATTGCTAGAACTAATTGGTGGCGAAATCAGCATAAATCCTTTAGCTTCTCCTATAATTTTACTATTAGTTAGATTTATTTTCACTAAAGCCTGTTGATCTAACAGCAAATAAGATTTCTTAGACAACATTTTTTGTAAAACTGGCACACTTTCAGCAATCACTTTGCAATCACTATAAAAGTCTAAACTAGGACGACTATAAGCAAAAGAAGTATAGATTGTTGTTCCTGGTGAGACATGTTGGCGAATTAATTCTGCAACTGGTTTAACTGGGAAGGCTTCGTTTAATTCCCATATCCAGGATTGGGAACTGACTAATAGCAATAAAACTAGATACATACCTGAAAATAAAACTGGAATAAAATTGCGATCGCTCTTTTTTACAAGCCATGTTACTATCGCCATACTGATTGACAAAACAATACTCATGACGATTAACACAGGCTGAGGATCGACCATGACAAAGTAAGCACAGCCTCCTAAACCAGCAATAGCGATGATAGCAAAAAATATTGCCCAATTTAGTCCCTTAAACTTACTTAGCTGCCAAATCACACTTAATTTTGCCCCAATTGCTAAAGCTAAAAACGGATAAACAGGCATCACATACCACGGTAGTTTAGTTCCCATCAAAGAAATAGTTAAGAAATAAACTATTGTGCCTATCAGAACTAAAGCAGCCCAGCTAGTATGACGTTTTTTCCAAGCTAAATAAAACCCTCCTGGTAAAAACAACAGCCAGGGAAAACCATATTTAAGTACCTCAATTAAATAGTACCAGGGCGGGCCATTATGACCTTCTACTGCTTGTCCAAGACGGTTAAATGATTGGTCTTGAAAATGGACTTGTAAGAAAGTGTTACCATAATGTTGCCATTGAGCCACATACCATGCTACGGCAGGAGCATTTCCTAATAATATTCCTGCCCATAAATAGGGACTTTTTAACAATATTATTTGTCGATTTACCAGCAGAAACAAACCAGCTATCGCTCCCAATACCAGCACTAAAATCCCTTTGGTTAGGGTAATTAATCCCAAACAAAAACCTATACCAAGCGCATATTTTTGGTTATGACGAGATTTTAAAAGACAGAATAATAATAGTAGAAAAAAAGAAATAGTCATACCATCTAACATTGCTAGTCTGCCATGACGTACGACAGGTAACATTGTCAAGTACACTAAAGCAGCAAACAAAGCTGGCAAACTTTGATTAAAAACTAAACGTCCCACTAAATAAAGTAAAGGAATTCCCAAAGCTGTTAATATCGCACCAGGAAATCTGGTAGTAAATTCTTGCACTCCTCCTAGCTGATAGCACAATGCAATTAACCATTGCATTAAAGGCGGCTTGAGCATAAATGGTTCGCCTTGGAGGGTAGGATAAAGCCAGTTACCAGCACGGTAAATTTCTCTAGCGACGATCGCATAAGTTCCTTCATCCCAGTCTCGTAAGGGTAAATTTCCCAAAAATAGGAGGAACAAAGCCAGAGATGCTAGCAACAAGGCTAATAACCATTCTTTTTCTTTGAAGGGATACATATTTCAAGTTTTAAAAATGGACTATTGGTAAAAATTTCATGATATTTGTGACAGTTTTTAAAGTTTTTAGCTCAGGTATATCTGGTTGCAATTTTTCGGCGATCGCTAATTTTGGTTCAGCTTCTCTGGGTTGAAAGTTATATAAATAAATAAAAGCTAAATAAAGCCATGTGTAAGGATTTTGAGCATCATATTTAGTTAATTCCGTTAAATTTTGGATTAATTCGGGGACTTGGCGCTGTAAAAGTTGTGAAAGTAATAGAGTGTAGCGCCAATTGAGATTATTTGGTTCATTTTGCAGGCGATAATTAGCTGCTATTGCAATTTGTTTTAAATAATCTTGAGTAGGATCATATTGATTGAAATTATCTATTTGCACAAATATATTATCTAATTTACCCTTTTGTAACTCTATTGCCAATTGTGACATCCGAGAAACTAAGTCTAATGGTTGTGATTTTTCTACTTTGCTTTCATTTGTTACATTTACAGCAATATTAGGAATATTTAAAGGTGTAATTTTCGAGTTTCTTCTATCTAAGTAGAGCGCTGATAGTTGATATTTTCCGAGCGGTAGCGTTTTGGGGACAAATGTGGCAATATTTTCATTTACCCGGAAACTTCCTTGAGGGTGGCATTTGATACCACAGTACGCATTGCCTAGAGCGATCGCATGATCGTGATACCAGGATGATTGCTCACTTTGCCATTTTAAAAGCAATAAACCATTTTGCAAATCATCCCACGAACCTGTTATTTGATATTTAACTGGGTTATTTTGATTTACTACTACTTGGTTAGGAATTATTGCTTTTTCTAGAGCGATCGGAGAATTGGTATCACTTAATTTTTCGATAACCACATCAGGATTTTTACGGTGATATATTCTTAATTTATCCTTATTAGGTAATAACCATTCACTCTGTAATTTTAAATCAGGAGAAGATTCCACCAAAGATTTTAATTTCCGTTTAGTTTCTCCTCTTTCTCCCGGTTCATCTGGTTCATTATCTCTAGTGACATACCAAGAAAAATATTGTAAATCTTGAGCCACTTGAGATAATTTTGTAGTTAATTTTCTCCCATATACGCGAAAATCCGCTAATGTCCCAAAATAATCTAAAGTAAACTCATTAACTTGGGGTGTAGAAACCGGAATTACTCCTAAAGTTGACCTTAAATATGGATTTGTTTGGTTAATCTTATCCATTAACTGAGCAAGGGGATATTTTTTAGCTTCATCATTGGGCAAATGTTTTCCTCCCCATGCTTGAATTAGCGGTAAAGGAAACAAATTATTAAGTAACACTATGCCACTTAATACAAGAGTTGCTAATCTCAATCTATCAAATAATATATTTTCAATTAAATTAAATAAATCAGCCAAAATTACACTAATTATCGGAAAGCATGGCAATATAAACCTGATATCTTTGTTTGTGCCCAAAGAACAAATTATATAACTACTTAATAGAAAAACTAGCAACCAAATCCGAGCCGATGTTCTCAGATTTGCTGCAATTAAATTACTACTAACCCGATATTTAATGAGATAAACCAAGAAAATACCAATGCTCACAGATAATATTGGTAAGCCAACACTTTCTGAGAGCAATTGTGGATAATATAACCACCCAGCAATAGTTGTAGGAGCCGGATCACCCTCCCCTTTCCCGACTTGGTTAGCGTTTAATGCGGATGTAATAATCGTTAACCAATTTAAACCATACCAAAAACCACAAATTAACCAAGCTAAAATTAAAGATAACCCCGTTTGAATTAGCTTAATAAATTTACGGTTTTTAATAAAACTAATTAATGTCCAGATACTAGGAACTAAAATAAAAATAAAGCCCGTAGGTTTAGCCAACATGATTAACCCTATTCCTAATCCTAGGATGATAGTTAATCCCCATGACAAAAATCTAGTATAGTTATCTTTCCAAATTGTTAAAACTGTGAAAGTTAGTGTAACAATTGCCGTTAACCCATAATCTAATAAATAATCTGTCCGCATAATTCCCAGAATTGGAAATAACAGACAAAACATGCTGGCGGTTATACCAATTTTGCGGTTTTGAAATAAATAATTACCTAAATGATATACTGATACTATAATTAATGCGGTATATAACAAGTTAACTAAACTCGCTTGATCGTATCCCCTACCGAACAATACTAAGAACGGTACGGTGCAAATATATACAAAAGGAGCGCGGTAACTGGGAGTTAATTGCCACAGAGATAACCACCAGTCTCCGGATAAGATATTGAAGTGTTGAAAAATTCTATAATGATGTAATGCTGTCGTTAAATGTGCGCTTTGATCATAATATGGTATAGATTCATCTAAGAAAAACCACATTCTATCTATAACTAATCCCACCAACCAAATTATTAAGAGGATTATATAATCTCTCTTAAGTTTAGAATGATTCATATTTATTTGATAGCAAAATAAAATTCAACCAAATCTTACCATCTGCTTCAGACAATGTATAGTTAAATATCAAAGACTTGATATAGGACTCGTAATTTTTTTTGAAAAAACTTAGTATAGTTTGAAAAGCTTTCTTTCCCATTGCCTATTGCCTAAAAAAGCTTAATTATAAGTTGCTACCAAATAAACAATCACAGTGAATCAGCCCATCTACTCTTTAGTCATCCCCATTTATAACGAAGAAGAAAATATTACAGAAATGTACCGCCGTCTGATTAATGTTATGGAACAGTTAGACGGCGAGGCTGAATTGATTTTAATTGATGATGGAAGCCGCGATCGCTCTTTAAGTATGATTCGTGAACTCCACCAGCGCGATAGCCGAGTGCTATACCTCAGTCTAGCTCGGAATTTTGGTCATCAAATCGCTGTCACGGCCGGTTTGAACTTTGTTCAAGGGAAAAGCGTCATTGTCATGGATGCCGATTTGCAAGATCCTCCAGAGCTAATTTTAACGATGATTGAAAAATGGCAAGAAGGCTACCAAGTAGTTTATGCTCAACGTTTAGCTCGCAAAAAAGAAAGCTGGCTGAAACGTTTTACAGCCTATGCCTTTTATCGCATTCTCCGGCGCTTGGCTAACGTAGACATACCCGCAGATACAGGAGATTTCTGCTTGATGGATCGTCAAGTAGTAGATATCCTCAATGCTATGCCTGAGCGTAACCGCTACATTCGCGGCTTACGTGCTTGGGTGGGTTTCCGGCAGACAGCCGTACATTTTGAACGCGATCCTCGGTTTGCTGGAGAAGTTAAATATACATTCGGCAAATCTTGGGCTTTAGCGGTTGACGGAATTATTTCCTTCTCAAAAGTTCCCTTAAGGCTAGCAACTTATTTAGGAATGCTGTCAGCTGCGGCGGCTCTATTAATGATTTTGCTAGTACTATATTGGCGCTTATTTGACCCAGTTTCTCCATTAATTGGGTTTACATTAATTACACTTGCGATGTTTTTCCTAGGTTCTGTGCAATTAATTTGTATTGGTATTCTAGGCGAGTATATTGGTCGGATTTATGAAGAAGTGAAAGGTCGTCCTATTTATACATTAAAAGAAACTGGAGGTTTTGTTAAAGCGTCAGAAATATCAGCTAAATAAACCATCATCAGATAATTCAAAAGTCAGGAGCAAAATGTATTTTATCTCGCATGTATTTGAGCAACCTGTAAATTACTGTAAATATTCTTCTTGATAAAAACTCTATTCTTTTACGAGTAGAGTATTCTGATACCAATTTAAAAAAAGAAGGCGACAGATGGAATGAGCAGAAGCTTATACAGTAGCTCTCTGACAATCCAAAATCGTTCGACTGAGAGACTTGTGCCGACTTGTACTGAGCGTAGCCGAAGTAGCGAAGCCGAGGTAAGTCGAAGTCTAAAATCCAAAATGGTATGACTCCTTCTTTATCTGTAAAATATCAAGGAAATCTCTGTGACACCACAAGAATTTAGTTTATTACTGATTTCAGTTCTCATTAGTGTAGCAGGGCAGTTTTTTTTAAAGATGGGTGCAATTAAATTAGGCAGAGTTCATGCAGGGAATGCTATCAGTCACATTTTTAGCATGATGACAATACCTGAACTTTTAATAGGCCTTACTTGCTATGCTCTTGGTGCTGTAGCATACATCTTGCTTTTAACTAGAGTCAACCTAAGTGTAGCTGCTCCCGCAGTATCAATAGGTTATATCTTCTCGGTATTACTGGGCTATTGGATTTTACAAGAATCCATTTCATTAGTCCGTCTATTAGGCTTGAGCTTGATTGTGACTGGAGTGATATTAGTAGTCTGGCGAAAGTAAAATCAAATAACTGCGGCAAGTTTCCTAAATCTGTAATTAAAAATCTTAGGAATTGTTGTATTAAATATTACTTTTTGTAAATTATTCAGTGATTTAACGAATTCAGTATTCAGTATAGTAATATACAATTTTTATCTTGATTTATGATGCTGAGTAAATATTAAGTATTTACCCAAAAAAAAATTACATATTGAATTGTCATATTAATTATGCAATCATTTCTATTCACCTATTTTTGACGGTGGCAGGTAAAAATTTCCTGGGAATAGAAAATTTAACTTTTTCTTAAAAAGGAAGCGATGACAGACAGCCGTAGAATGTACATAGTCGGCGATAAAACTGATAATTCCTGGGAATATATTTGGTTAGATACTCTGCTTTTAATCTCAATCATTTAGCTAACACACCTCGTAAAAAAAGGCGCAACATCTGAGATGGTTGATACCAACAGATAATTAGTTGCCGAAGCAATAAGTTTATGAGGAAAGAGGGATGAGCAAACTCATCGCTTTTGGTGAAATAATTTGTAGAGATGCGGTCTATCGATCAATCATTCTGTTTCATAAAGCTACCTGTAGAATAAGTGGCAGCACAAGCTATATCCCTTGTGCGCGAGCTATCTGAGATTAAACAGGAGTATGTATTTTATGGGCAGGGTTATCTCAAGTCAGATATCCCTGGCTATGGATTGAAGTTGACCATGTATTAAGCCTAATCTCTGTGCTTCTGTAAACCGGGAATTCAAGTTCTCAAGATTACTAGAAAGTAGTTAGATATCTAAGTATATAGAAAAAATGTGCTATAACGTACCGTCAGAACCCTGACTGATGGTTCGATCCTTGAAGGAGCTATAAGGTGGAAAGCAATAAGTCGTTTTTTTGGCCGCAAGGAATATTAATTGCGTTGGTTGCCTTAACTGGTAGTTTGAGTCTTGGCCTGATGATGCTTGTCAAGCCAAATGCCTCTGAGGCTCAGAGTAAACAAAGTATAAATGAAAACTATATAGCTGCCAAACCAGGAACTCAACAACGAATTGAGGGATTAAAGGCGGCGATGTTGACAATTTGGCAGCAGGAAGCAAGTGCTAAAGGTCTGGCGTCAGACTTGCCACAACGCTTTCAAGGTGCGACGATCGCAGAAGCCAAACTAGCTCAAGGTCAGAAAGTAATTGCGCTGACTTTTGATGACGGCCCTTGGCCTCAGACCACTTTGCAAGTCTTGGATATTCTTAAAAATAATGATATCAAAGGCACATTTTTTGTCGTTGGGCAGAATGTCAAGAATTATCCAGATATGATGAAGCAAATTGTGGCTGAAGGTCATGCCATTGGCAACCATACGTGGCATCACTGGTATCATTACATGAATCCACAAACCGCTGCTTATGAAATTGATCACACCACAGACCTAATTTATAAAACCACGGGTGTGAAAACTAGTTTGTTTCGACCACCAGGGGGAATGATGCACAATGGGGTGGCTGCTTATGCGAGAAACAGCAAGTATGGCATTATCATGTGGTCATCTGATTCTATAGATTATTCTCGTCCTAGCGTGCCAAAGTTGATTAACAACGTTTTCCGACAGGCGAAACCCGGCGGCATAGTGTTAATGCATGACGGTGGTGGGAATCGTTCCCAGACGGTGCAAGCGTTACCAACTATTATTGATAATTTTCGCAAGCAGGGCTATAGTTTTGTCACTGTTCCCGAACTTTTACAAATGGAAGACAAATATCAAAAATTAATCGCCAACAAAAATAATAGTAAAAAGCAATAGTCAAGGGTCAAGGGTCAAAATAATGTACTCTTGACCCTTGACTCATAACTAAACTGTACTCAGTTGTTTTTGTTCAGTATTGGCTTCTGGGCTATCAGCTTCGGAAGGTGGCACTAATTGCCAGAACTTAGGCAGAAATTCTGTCCAATTTTGCAGAATTAGCTTCGCTTTTAGTGAACCAGTGCGATCGCTAAATGCTCTAATTAATTCTTGCAATTGTTTCTCACCAGCTTCTGTGTTCACCCGCTGTATTTTGACAATTTCTCGGTTGACAAACTCTGGGAAGTTGCCGTCTTCATCGAGGAAGTACGCTAAACCACCAGTCATCCCAGCAGCGACGTTGCGTCCTGCTTTACCGAGAACGACAATCACACCACCAGTCATATACTCGCAGCAGTGATCCCCCGCACCTTCAATTACAGCCACAGCTTTGGAATTACGCACTGCAAAGCGTTCTCCGGCTAATCCATTGGCAAACAGCACTCCACCGGTAGCACCATAGAGGCAGGTATTGCCAACTATGACGTTTTGTGATGCGTCATAGGTAGCATCCGCTGGTGGTTTGATAATAATTTCACCACCATGCATCCCCTTACCTACATAGTCGTTGGCTTCGCCTTCCAATCTGAGAACTATCCCAGGAAGGTTAAAAGCACCAAAACTTTGTCCGACACTACCGTGGAAGTTGAGGTTAATTTGTCCTTCAAAACCGCTATCGCCATACTGAGAAGCGATCGCTCCGGCTAATCTCGCACCCACTGTCCTGTCGGTGTTTACCACCTTCAAAGTCTTGGTGACAGTAGATTGATTGCGAATCGCAGCTTGAATTTCTGGATCAGCAAGCAACTGATCGTCTACAACTGCGCCATTGCTATGCACCTCTTCATGCACCAACCAGCTACGGTTATTTTTGCTATCTGGTAGCTTGAGTAAACAGTTGAGATTCAGTGTTTGGGTTTTGGTGAGTTTTACCTCGTCGCGCAATGTCAACAAATCAGCGCGGCCAATCACTTCTGATAACGAACGGTAGCCGAGTCGTGCCAGAAGACTACGTACTTCTTCTGCCACAAAATAGAAGAAGTTGACTACATGTTCGGGCATTCCTGTAAACCGTTTCCGCAGTTCTTCTTTCTGCGTAGCAACACCCACAGGGCAGTTATTGGTGTGGCAAATCCGCGCCATAATGCAGCCTTCAGCGATCATGGCAATCGAGCCGAAGCCGAATTCTTCGCCACCCATCAACGCACCTATTACCACATCCCAGCCACTCTTGAGTCCGCCATCTACGCGCAAAATCACGCGATCGCGCAGACTATTTTCCATTAAGACGCGATGCACTTCGCTTAAGCCCAATTCCCACGGGGAACCAGCGTGTTTAATAGAACTTAAAGGTGAGGCTCCTGTACCGCCATCGTGTCCGGAAATTTGAATGATATCAGCGTTGGCTTTAGCTACACCAGCAGCGATCGTCCCAATGCCAATTTCTGCCACTAGCTTGACTGACACCTGAGCTCTGGGGTTAATTTGATGCAGGTCAAAAATCAGCTGGGCTAAGTCTTCAATGGAATAGATATCGTGGTGTGGCGGTGGTGAAATCAGAGTTACACCGGGCTTCGAGCGTCTCAACATGGCAATGTAAGGACTCACCTTTGGCCCCGGTAGCTGTCCACCTTCTCCTGGCTTGGCACCTTGGGCAATTTTGATTTCAATTTGTCTGGCGCTGGCTAAATACCCTGGTGTGACACCGAAGCGTCCCGATGCGACTTGCTTAATTGCACTAGAAGCTGTGTCACCATTCCGCAGTCCTTTGAGGTGCGGTAGGGTAGGCGAGTGACCAGATTCATCTACATCATTGAGAACTTTGTAACGTACCGGGTCTTCGCCACCTTCCCCAGAGTTAGATTTACCACCAATGCGGTTCATGGCGATCGCTAAAGTTTCATGTGCTTCTCGCGACAACGCACCTAAGGACATACCCCCAGTGCAGAAGCGTTGGACAATCTCATGGATTGATTCCACCTCTTCTAGAGGAATTGCTGGGCGATCGCTTTGGAAGTCTAGCAAGTCACGTAAGGCGGTAACTGGTCTAGTTTGTAGGTGCTGTTTATAAACTTCGTAGTGGTCATATTTTTTACCATCTACAGCCTTGTGCAACGCCTTTACTAGTTCGGGGCTATTCATGTGATACTCGCCGCTGCGACGATACTGCACAAAGCCCAAATTGTCTAATTTCTTGGTTGTCAGTTCTGGGAAAGCCTTGTGATGGAAGGATAGTACTTCTTGGGCTAGTTCGCTGACACTTAACCCACCGATGCGGGAGGTTGTACCCCGGAATCCCAGTTCTAATAAATCCCCACCAATACCAATAGCCTCAAAGATTTGAGCGGCTTGATAGCTGGAAAGCAGAGAGATTCCCATTTTTGAGAGAATCTTTAATAAACCAGATTCTACCGCTTTGCGATAATTGGCGATCGCCTGCTCTAGAGTAATGGCAGCAATTTGACCCCGCGTCATAAATTGTTGAGTCTTCGGGTCAGACCACCAATCACGCACAGTCTCTAAAGCCATATAAGGGCAAACAGCACCCGCACCATAGCCAATCAGACAAGCAAAGTGATGGGTACTCCAACACTGGGCTGTATTGACAATTAGGGATGCTTTCATTCGCAATCCCTCACGGATGAGGTGGTGGTGGACAGCACCCACTGCTAACAAGGGCGGAATGTATGTGTATTCAGCACTAATCCCCCCAGTCTCTGATGGGGCGATTTTATCGCTTAAGATCAAAATCTTCGCCCCCGCCCGCACCGATTCTGCCGCTTTAGCTTGTAAGGACTCTACCGCTGCTTTTAAGCCTGCTGGGCCTGTGGCAATTTCCAACAGCGTTGACAACTCAGCTGTCGCAAATCCCGACAGTTTAATCGCCTCTAATTCAACCTCAGTCAATACCGGCGAATCTAGCTTGATTCTCCTGGCATATTCTGGTTTAACTTCTAATAAATTACCCCGTTCGCCCAGTTCGACTTTCAAGGACATCACCAACTTTTCCCTTAAGGGGTCAATTGCTGGGTTCGTCACCTGAGCAAAACGCTGTTTGAAATAGTCATATAACAAGTGGGGTTTTTCTGACAGCACCGCTAGGGGGATATCATCTCCCATACAGAAAGTCGGCTCTGCACCTTGCAATGCCATTGGTTGAATAATCATTTCCACATCTTCTGTGGTGTAACCAAAAGCACTTTGATTTTGCAGCAAGGTCTGTCTATCAATCAGCTTTTGTCCTTGGTCATTTGCAAGTTGGACTTTGCCATTGCCATTCCCATTCACAGATGACGGATGACCGTTAACTAATTCTTTGAGTTCTTGGCGGTGCTGTCGCAACCATTCTCCATATGGGTGCTGCTTGGCGATGCGCTGCTTAATTTCCCAATTCTTCAGCACTTCATGGGTTTCTAAATCCACAGCAATCATTTGCCCAGGGCCAAGTCTGCCTTTTTCAATAATGTCAGCTTCTGGGAAGTTAACAACACCCGCCTCGGAAGCCACCACGATGTAATCATCCTTGGTAATCATATAACGAGCTGGTCTTAAGCCGTTGCGATCCAATGTTGCACCGACTTTTTGCCCATCGCTAAATACCAGCAGTGCAGGGCCATCCCAAGCTTCTTGCAAACCACTGTAATATTCGTAGAAATCTACAATTTCTGGATATTCGCGCAACGAAGGCTGATTTTGGTAAGCCTCTGGTACCAACATCATCAGGGCTTCTAAGGGGCTGCGTCCAGAACGCACCAATAACTCTAAGACATTATCTAAGGTAGCTGAGTCACTATTATCAATGTGAACTAGTGGCTTGAGTTCATTGATGCGAGTCTCCTCCGGAGAGGCTGCGCCAGCGCCCCATAATGGATGGCTTAAGATGGCTTCTCGTGCCATCATCCAGTTGATGTTACCCAATAGAGTATTGATTTCACCGTTATGACCCAATAGCCGCATTGGTTGAGCCAAAGGCCATTTGGGCATCGTGTTAGTACTAAAGCGGCGATGATAGACAGCAAAAGCACTCTTATAGGCGGGATTTTTTAAATCTTGATAAAACTCTCCCAATACAGCCGAACGCACCATACCTTTATAGACAATTGTGCGGCTTGACAAGGAGCAGACATAAAATTCTTCGGAAATATTCTTTGCAGCCTTCACAATGCGGCGACTAGTAATGTACAGTTGCCTTTCTAGTTCATCACCACTTTTGTGAGCAGCAGCCAGAAAAACTTGTTCTATTTGGGGCTGATTTTCTTTAGCTTGTATTCCTAGTAAATCAGACTGTACTGGGACTACTCGCCAGCCTAATACAGTCAATTTTTCCTCAGCAGCTATCTCCTCAATCACCGCACGAGATTTCTGGGCTGCTTGGGGATCTTGGGGCAAAAATATCATCCCCACAGCCACATTATCTGTAGATACAAATTCCCACCCTTCTGGAGCAGATTCTTGTTGGAACAACTCCCAAGGTATGGCTGTCAATATGCCTGCACCATCACCAGAATCTTGGTCTGCACTACAACCACCCCGGTGTTCTAAGCAGGTCAAAGCTGCTAAGGCTTTAACCACAACTTCGTGACTGCTATTATTTTGGCGCTGGGCAATAAAACCCACACCACAAGCATCTCGTTCCTCCACTAACCACTTTTGACCCTGGTAGGTATCTTTTGATTCAGCATCCGACAATATAATTTTTTGATCTTGATTCATCGGTTGATTATTCATACCCTGTTCCTGAGATTTTGAGTTGCGAATGTTGCTGCTAGTTGTGAGAAAAATTTTCTAAATTTAGCAAGGGAAAATTTAAGTATGGAATCATCGAAATTTAGGGAAAAAAAATTTTAACTTCGGTTTTACTTTTTGGTTCACCCGTGTTAAAATCGTCGCGTTATTTTTTTTGTTTATTCTGAGTTAGACAAATTTTTTTCGCTCTAATAGTCTTCTATTTAGATCGTGAAGTTAATTGCTGGCTTGCTGCTTTTTTTCTAGGTAGCAGGTTGTCAGTCAGGTAAAGCCAGTCTCGGCTTACCATTGACAGAACTCAATCTAAACACTTCATCGTTTTTAGTGCTGAAACTGTCCTGATTTAGCAACAAAATCAGCCTAGTACACTATGTCCCCATTTGACAATTCCTAAATATCTCTGTTGTTGTCTAAAATTTTGCTAATTACTCAGTTGCCACTTGTGTTACTACTAGCTAAACCTCACTTAAGTAGCAACATCAGCAAACATCGGTGAGGAAGTAATATTTTAACTCAGCTTTGCCAACCAAGAATAACAACATGGTTTGCCGTGGACTAGTGCCACTTCAAACGCTTAGTTACAGTGGTTTTTATAGGAAAATGCTTGTTTTTTCTACAAGAGATAGAAAGCCAATATATACATTATCACGTTTCCTTAAAACTTATATCATCATTTTTTAATATTTCCGCAGAATTTAGTTAAATTACACCTTGGGTGATAGCTTTCAAAAGTACTTAGCAAATAATGGTGAACATGGCTAATTGTTACCGACAAAAATACCACAGTGCGATCGCCTGGATGAATAATCACAGGTTTTTCTATGCTGCTATGTCGCCAATACTTTCAGTAGCACTGAACTTATCTACTACTAATGCTACCAATGCCCAACAAATTCCCACAGATACTACAGTAAAACCAACACTGACTCCACGGTCAGTTCTATCTTCCGGTAATCAAATTTCCCTCAATGGTCGCACATTGCCAGGAACTTGGTTACAACAGCCTGGAGCTACTGGTCAGGTGACAACTCATCTGAGTGATGGTGTATTCAGGCAAGTATTCGGGATAAATTTCTTAAACAGCAGCAATCCAGTCAGTCAACCAATCGAGTGGTTTTCTTCAGCCACAAAGCCACTTGTTTTGACTGCTAGGTTACTGGGAGCATATCGCTATCTAGATATTACTAGTTTTTCTCAAACAGCAGGGTGGCAGATCCAAGCTAATGGTAACACCTTAGTCATTGTCACTCCAGAAGCCAAGGTAAAAGACATTCTTCAGGGTAAACAACCTAGCGGTAATCGCATTGTTGTTGATTTAGATCGTCCAACTCCTTGGCAAGTCGCACAAGGGTTACCCATCACCAAAGCCATAGACCCCGACACACCAACCCCTAAACCCTCAACACCACCTAATAGGGAGTGGAAAATTACCTTAGATGGCATAGCTGATCCTGGCTTGATCCAACGTTATACTCCCGTACCACCACCGACACCCCTACCCAACCTGATCAAACAATTACCACCAGTAGCAGCCCCAGAACCACTGATCAAAAAAGTGGAAGTAGTTAAAAATCAAACAATTGTTAGTCTAAGTGTTCCTTTTGGGCAATCTCCCCGAATTACTACTGTAGCTAACCCCAATCGCCTCATCGTTGATATTCGACCCGATGCTTTGGTAGACAAAGATATTACCTGGGCGCCAGGATTGCGCTGGCGACAAAAAATTGTCAATTTAGGCACAGAACGTTTTCCGATTGTCTGGCTAGAAATTAACCCTAAAGCCTTTGGATTAACCCTAAAACCAATTTTAAGTAATCCTAATGCTTCAGTAGGGACTGCACCGCTGATGCAAACAGCACAACGGTATTTAGCAGTAGCAGCAATTAATGCTGGTTACTTTAACCGCAATAATCGCTTACCCTTAGGTGCGATTCGTCGAGATAATCAGTGGTTGTCAGGCCCGATACTTAATCGAGGGGCGATCGCTTGGAATGATTCAGGGCAATTTTACTTAGGTCGTCTCACCTTAGAAGAAACTCTGAATACCGCCAATAATCTCCGCTTGCCAATTCTCTTTCTCAATAGTGGCTACGTCCAAAGTGGCATTGCCCGCTATACTCCAGCATGGGGTTCAACCTATACACCCTTGACAGACAACGAAATCATCCTCATTGTTCAAAAAGACCAAATCACCAATCAGGTATCCGGTGGTAAAGCTGGTCAAATTAGTACCCCCATACCTCAAGATGGTTACTTATTAACTTTACGAGGTAATGCCAGCACCGCTGCGGCACAGTTACCCATTGGTACAGCCATCAGCATTACTAGTGTGACTGCTCCCAGAGACTTTAGCAGCTATCCCTATATTGTGGCGGCTGGACCCTTGTTAGTGAAAAATCGTCAAATCGTTCTCGATGCTAAAGCTGAAAAATTCAGTAATTCCTTTATTGCGGAAAAAGCAATTCGTAGCGGCATTTGCACAAATACCACAGGCAACATAGCGATCACTACAGTACATAACCGTGCTGGCGGACCCGGCCCCACCTTGGCAGAACACGCCCAACTGATGCAACTTCTGGGGTGCGTGGATGCTCTCAATTTGGACGGTGGTAGTTCTACTAGTCTTTACTTAGGAGGACAGCTACTTGACCGTTCTCCTAGTACTGCGGCTCGTGTCCACAATGGTATTGGTATTTTTATCCAGCAGAAGTAGGAGGATTGGGGATTGGGGATTGGGGATTGGGACTGGGTAAGAATCATCTCCCCCGTATCCGGAAAAGAATGTAGCAACAACGGAACCCAGCAATGATTGGGACTGGGTAAGAATCATCTCCCCCGTATCCCCCATATCCCCCAGTCCCTTCTTAAAGTTTGTAATAAGTCGCGTTTTTTTTGATGAAGACTTAGTGTTAACACCACGGTTCTAGCCAAGTTTTTTGACACCCTAAAAGCTGATCTTGCTATGTTTGGCAAAGTAACGATGAATTACTGGTTTTCACGGTTGCAACATTAGGTCAAATTTTTCCATCAATGGTTAAGAGTACAGACGGTTTGTCATGTCTTTAAATGAGGTAATTATGGCTCAATATCAAGAAAAAACACAAACTCACACCTTGCCCCTACCTCCTACCGTCACTCCTGGAGGCGTAGCTGCGACTGAGTTACGTCCTTGGGGTTCTTTCACAGTTTTGGAAGAAGGGCGCGGATACAAAATTAAGCGCATTGAAGTTAAGCCAGGACATCGTCTTAGCTTGCAAATGCACCACCACCGCAGTGAACACTGGATTGTCGTTTCTGGCACAGCTAGGGTAGTCTGCGGCGACAAGGAAGTGCTGTTGAGCAACAATCAATCAACCTATGTACCTCAATGTACAACTCATCGTCTAGAAAATCCTGGTGTGATTTCCTTAGTGTTGATTGAAGTGCAAAATGGAGAATATCTAGGAGAAGATGATATTATCCGCTATCAAGATGACTATGCTCGCACAGAAGGGAAAAGCCATTAGACTTACATCTTAGACCAGTTGCGATCACACATTTTTGTAGGGTGGGCAGTGCCCACCTTTGCTTGAATCCTTGATGTTTATGGTGGTGGCTAGACGCATCACTACGATTACTGAGGATATCGCAATATATTTCAGTTAAACCCTTTCTCAAGCTTTAAAGGTATTGTTATGAAGGGTAGGGTTTAATTCCCATCCATCACAGTCTCAGTTCAATTGCCAGTTTAAGAATTCCATGATTCATCTGAGTCCAGCCGCCACGTGTGAAATTGGGCGATTAAAAGCAAAGCGGCAACTAAACGTCTTCTTGCGACTGGAAATTAAGCCCGGTGGTTGTTCCGGGTGGATTTACGAAATGTCTTTCGATGAAACAGTAGCAGCCAGCGATCGCATTTTTAACTTGAATGGCATCCAATTAGTAGTCGATGCCAAAAGCTTAGATTATGCCGATGGTTTGTCAGTGGATTACTCAGAAGACTTGATGGGCGGAGGTTTTCGCTTCCAAAATCCTCAGGCGATCGCCACCTGTGGCTGCGGTAATTCTTTCTCCATGAGTCAGTAGTTAGTTGTTTTTTGCCAATCACAAATGACAATTACTAATTGACACAAAACCAAAAAAAAAGTTATAATTAGGATTTGTTAAAACTTAGACCCTAAGCAGCTTCACGCGCTGTAACTCATGCCAACAATACAGCAGCTCATACGTAATGAACGCGAAAAAGCGCGTCAGAAAACCAAGTCCCCAGCTCTGAAACAATGCCCTCAACGTCGGGGTGTTTGTACCAGAGTATACACGACCACACCTAAAAAGCCCAACTCAGCCCTACGCAAAGTAGCAAGAGTAAGATTGACTTCTGGATTTGAAGTGACAGCCTACATTCCAGGAATTGGTCACAATTTGCAAGAACACTCGGTAGTAATGATTCGTGGCGGTCGGGTGAAGGACTTACCAGGCGTGAGATACCACATCATCCGTGGCACCCTAGATACAGCCGGAGTTAAAGACCGGAAGCAAGGTCGCTCCAAGTATGGAACCAAGCGCCCGAAAGCAGCGAAGAAATAGGAAGTAGGCGATTAATTGTCATTAAATGCAATTAATCGTCTATGCCCAAGCAAAACGGCGATCGCCGCAAAACAACATTAGTTAAAGTTCTTGTGTCTGTTGTCTGTGTCCACAAATCAAGCCACGCCCTGCACTAAGCGAGCAGTGTAGGCTGTTTAGAGAAAAATCTCGTAAGCGACAGATGCATTTTAATCCGGAGATTAAAGTTTATAATGTTGTCGCCTCGTGTTTATAGTTGCGAGTAGCAAGTCAATTAAGTCAGCAACGGTGCAACTGTAGAGAAAAATTGAGTAAGTTTGAGTGGCGGTGAGACAGCGCTGTAAGAGGATAGCTACTACACTTTTGGGGACTCCCCAAGTTCAGCAAGTAGCCTTTTGCCTTCATAAGCGAATGCGAACCCAAAGGGCTGACACCGCTTTTAGCTTCCAGTGTCTGATAGCATATAATTTCGTTGCCAAATCCGAATCTAAGGTTGAAGTATGTCTCGTCGTGGTGTTATTCAAAAGCGCCCAGTTCCGTCTGACTCGGTGTATAACAGTCGTCTCGTGAGTATGATCATCAGACGGATCATGCGGCATGGCAAGAAATCACTTGCTGCACGCATTGTTTATGATGCGTTGAAAACTATTGAGGAACGCACTGGTAACGGTGCGTTGGAAACTTTTGAAAGAGCAGTGCGAAACGCCACTCCTTTAGTAGAAGTAAAAGCTCGGCGAGTCGGCGGAGCCACCTACCAAGTACCAATGGAAGTGCGCTCAGACCGAGGTACTACCCTAGCACTGCGTTGGTTAGTGCAATTTTCCAGGTCTAGACCAGGTCGTACAATGGCTAGTAAATTAGCAAATGAATTAATGGATGCTGCCAACGAAACCGGGAATGCGATTCGCAAACGTGAAGAAACACACCGGATGGCAGAAGCAAACAAAGCTTTTGCACACTATCGTTACTAAGCAAGGAAGCGATATATCGCCTACTTAAAATCGGTATATCGCGAATTTACAAAAACCAAGACGGTTTTCCGTAAAAGTATAGAATCTTAACAAAGAGTAATATACAAGATATCATGAGGCAAAAACTATAGGAGGCTACTGTGGCACGTACGATCCCGCTAGAGAGAGTACGCAATATCGGTATTGCGGCGCATATAGATGCGGGCAAAACAACGACAACAGAGAGAATATTGTTTTACTCTGGGATAATTCATAAAATTGGGGAGGTTCATGAAGGAACCGCCGTAACAGACTGGATGGAGCAGGAGCGGGAGCGGGGAATTACCATCACCGCCGCTGCTATTACTACCAGCTGGAAAGATCATCAAATTAACATTATCGATACTCCAGGTCACGTTGACTTCACGATTGAAGTTGAGCGTTCCATGCGCGTGTTAGATGGTGTAATCGCGGTATTTTGTTCTGTAGGTGGTGTACAACCCCAGTCAGAAACAGTGTGGCGGCAAGCAGACCGCTACAAAGTGCCACGGATTGCCTTTATCAACAAAATGGATCGCACAGGCGCGAACTTCTACAAAGTTCACGAGCAAATGCGCGATCGCCTGCGAGCCAATGCCATTGCCATTCAATTGCCAATTGGTAGCGAAACTGAATTCCTCGGTATTATCGACTTGGTACGGATGTGTGCATATATATACAACAACGACCAAGGAACTGATATTCAGGAAACTGAAATTCCAGCCGAATTGCTAGAACAGGCACAAGAATACCGCACCAAGCTGGTAGAAGCAGTGTCAGAAACCGATGACGCGCTGATGAATAAGTACTTCGAGGGTGAAGAACTTACAGAAGCGGAAATACGTGCTGCCTTGCGTAAAGGTACAACTGACGGAACAATTGTACCAGTGCTTTGCGGTTCGGCATTCAAAAACAAAGGCGTACAGTTGATGCTGGATGCAGTTGTAGATTACCTACCAGCACCAACTGAAGTACCACCAATTCAAGGCTTACTGCCAAATGGCGAAACCGTTGAGCGCCGAGCCGATGACAACGAACCGTTATCAGCTTTGGCATTCAAGATTATGGCTGACCCTTATGGTCGCCTGACCTTCGTTCGAGTTTATTCTGGCGTTCTGAAAAAGGGTAGTTATGTCCTCAACGCCAGCAAAGGCAAGAAAGAACGGATTTCCCGCTTAGTCTTGATGAAAGCTGATGATCGACAAGATGTCGATGAATTGCGGGCTGGTGACTTAGGAGCAGCATTGGGATTGAAAGACACCTTGACAGGTGACACTTTATGTGATGAAGGATCGCCAGTAATTCTGGAATCCCTATTCATTCCTGAACCTGTAATCTCGGTAGCGGTTGAACCCAAAACCAAGAATGACATGGATAAGCTCTCCAAGGCACTGCAATCTCTCTCAGAAGAAGATCCCACCTTCCGTGTGCGTGTCGATCCGGAAACTAACCAAACCGTGATTGCAGGGATGGGAGAACTACACCTGGAAATTCTGGTAGACCGGATGTTACGGGAATTTAAAGTGGAAGCGAACGTCGGTGCGCCGCAAGTAGCTTACCGCGAAACAATTCGCAAAGCCGTCAACAAAATTGAAGGTAAGTTCATCCGTCAAAGTGGTGGTAAGGGTCAATACGGACACGTTGTCATCAATTTGGAGCCAGGAGAATCAGGTAGTGGCTTTGAATTCGTTTCCAAAATTGTTGGTGGTACGATACCTAAAGAGTACATCGGCCCCGCAGAACAGGGAATGAAGGAATGTTGTGAATCTGGCATTTTAGCTGGATATCCACTCATTGATGTCAAAGCTACCTTGATAGATGGCTCCTTCCACGATGTAGACTCTTCGGAAATGGCTTTCAAAATTGCTGGCTCAATGGCATTGAAAGAAGCAGTATCGAAAGCTTCTCCCGTACTGTTAGAGCCTATGATGAAAGTTGAGGTGGAGGTTCCTGAAGACTTTATCGGGAATGTCATTGGCGACCTGATCGCCCGTCGTGGGCAGATTGAAAGCCAAAGCACTGAACAGGGACTCGCTAAGGTGACATCCAAAGTTCCACTGGCGACCATGTTTGGCTACGCCACAGATATCCGGTCTAAGACCCAAGGCCGGGGTATCTTCACAATGGAGTTCAGTCACTACGAAGAGGTGCCTCGCAGCGTAGCTGAAACTATCATTGCAAAAAGCAAAGGGAACGCTTAATTAGAATAAGGAAATGAGTATTCATGGCACGCGCAAAGTTTGAAAGGAATAAACCCCACATAAATATCGGTACTGTTGGCCACGTTGACCACGGTAAAACTACCTTAACGGCAGCTATTACCATGACCTTGGCAGCTATGGGTCAGGCTGTAGCTAAGGGCTATGATCAAATCGATAACGCGCCAGAAGAAAAGGCACGGGGTATTACTATTAATACCGCTCACGTTGAGTATGAAACCAAAGAACGGCACTATGCTCACGTAGACTGTCCTGGACACGCTGACTATGTGAAGAACATGATCACCGGCGCTGCTCAAATGGATGGCGGTATCCTTGTAGTTGCCGCTACCGACGGTCCTATGCCCCAAACCCGTGAACACATCCTACTGGCAAAACAGGTAGGCGTTCCCAGTCTGGTTGTCTTCTTGAATAAAGAAGACATGATGGACGATCCAGAACTTTTGGAACTAGTGGAACTAGAACTTCGGGAATTGCTTTCTAGCTATGATTTCCCTGGCGATGACATTCCTATTATCAAAGGCTCTGGTCTGCAAGCTCTCGAAGCCATGACCAAGAACCCCAAAACCCAACGTGGTGAGAATCCTTGGGTAGACAAAATCTACGAATTGATGGACGCTGTAGATTCCTTCATTCCCACCCCTGAGCGGGATGTGGATAAGCCCTTCCTGATGGCGGTGGAAGACGTGTTCTCCATCACAGGCCGTGGTACAGTCGCCACCGGTCGGATTGAGCGGGGTGTAGTCAAAGTCGGTGATAACGTTGAACTAGTAGGTATTCGAGATACCCGCGCCACTACTGTCACCGGGATCGAGATGTTCAAGAAGAGTCTTGATCAAGGTATGGCTGGGGATAACGCTGGTGTACTGCTGCGTGGTATCCAAAAAGCTGATATTGAACGCGGTATGGTAATCGCCAAGCCTGGTTCAATTAAACCTCACAATGAATTTGAAGGTGAAGTTTACGTTCTCACCGAAAAAGAAGGTGGCCGTAAAACCCCATTTTTCGCTGGCTATCGTCCCCAGTTCTATGTGCGGACAACTGATGTAACCGGCACTATCAAAGCTTTTACCTCTGATGAAGGTGAAGCGGTAGAAATGGTGATGCCAGGCGATCGCATCAAAGTAACAGTAGAATTGATCAACGCGATCGCTATTGAACAAGGAATGCGCTTTGCTATTCGTGAAGGTGGACGCACAATCGGCGCTGGCGTCGTTTCTAAAATCATCAAGTAGCACCTTTTTACTGTAATAACAAAGGAGCAGAGATGGTGGTAAGATACCTTTCTGCTCCTTTCTCTTCCCTCAACCAATTTTAAATTTTGGATTTTGGATTTTGGATTGCATCTAAAATCTAAAATCTAAAATCTAAAATCTAAAATCTCTAGAACCTGGAAAATTAAAGATGGCAACTCTACAGCAGCAAAAAATTAGAATTCGCTTACAGGCTTTTGATCGTCGCTTGCTGGATACATCTTGCGAGAAGATTGTAGACACAGCTAACCGCACTAACGCTACAGCTATTGGGCCGATTCCTCTACCAACAAAGCGGAAAATCTACTGCGTGCTGCGATCGCCCCACGTAGATAAAGATTCACGAGAACACTTTGAAACCCGCACCCATCGCCGCATTATTGACATTTATCAGCCTTCCTCCAAAACTATTGATGCCCTAATGAAACTGGATTTACCATCTGGTGTAGATATTGAAGTCAAACTTTAATTAATCATTGGTCATTGGTCATTAGTCAATAAACACAGGACAAATGACAACTGACTAATGACATCAGTATGAATATTTACCTGGCTCTGAAGAAATGTATCTCAGAGCTTTTTATTAGCTGTGAAACAAGTGATAGAATGTAGACAAAGTACGGGAAAAAAATTACAAATAAATTTTAAAATTAAATTTATACCAAGGTAACAATGGCATCCTCCTCTAAAATAGCAGTTCGCGAACTACCTCTATTCCCGTTACCTGAAGTAGTTCTATTTCCTAGCAGACCATTACCCCTGCATGTTTTTGAATTTCGCTACCGAATCATGATGAACACGATTTTAGAGAGCGATCGCCGGTTCGGGGTGTTGATGGTCGATCCAGCCAGAAACACAATTGCTAATATTGGTTGCTGTGCGGAAATTGTTCATTATCAGCGACTGCCAGATGACCGTATAAAGATGTTGACTTTGGGGCAGCAAAGGTTTCGCGTTTTGGAATATATTCGGGAAAAACCCTATCGCGTCGGACTGGTTGAGTGGATTGAAGACCAAACGCCAACAAAAGATTTACGACCTTTAGCTTCCGAAGTAGAACAACTGCTAAGAGATGTTGTGCGTCTCTCGGCTAAGTTAACCGAACAAAACATTGAACTGCCAGAAGATTTACCCGATTTGCCAACAGAGTTATCCCATTGGGTGGCGAGCAACCTTTATGGCGTGGCAGCAGAACAGCAAGCATTACTAGAAATGCGAGACACTGCTGCTCGTCTAGAACGAGAATCAGAAATTTTGACTTCTACTCGTAATCACTTGGCAGCGCGCACTGTTCTTAAAGATACCTTTAATTAGCTGATCGACAAGACACTATAACTGCCAAAGATTTTGACAATTTCTGTATGTGTGGTTAATTCTGCCAAGGCGGATTGTGTTTTTACGTCAGTAGTATCTGCTTCTATATCAATAAAAAAGAGGTAGTCCCCAAGCGATCGCTTAGTTGGACGTGATTCAATCCGACTAAGGTTAATTCCTAGTTGGGCAAATATTTGCAATGTTTTTACTAGTGATCCAGGTGCATTAGCAGGCAAACTGAAAGCTAGTGAGGTGTGACTAGCACTTGTTGAAGATATCTGGTGTGCAACTGCTGTTTTACCGTGACTCACCACCCAAAAGCGGGTACAGTTTTCTGGATAATCATTAATGCCACTGGCTAGTATGGGTAAGTTATAGAGTTGAGCAGCTCTGCTAGATGAGATCGTGGCGATCGTCAAATCATGCTCCAGTTTCTCTAGTGCCTCGGTGGTGGAATTGCTGGGAATTAGCTGTACAGTCGGCAGAAACTGCCCTAACCATCCTTGACATTGTGCCAAAGCTTGGGGATGAGAATAAACAGTTTTAATCTCATCTAAACTAGTGGCACAGGAAATTAACATATGAGCGATCGGCATTACCAACGCCAACTGGATTTGCAGACTGTCCAATTGCCACAGGGCATCCATTGTCATGGTGACACTGCCTTCAATGGAATTTTCTACTGGTACAACAGCTAACTGAACATCATCTTGGGCAACTGCTTGGAGTGACTGGGCAATGCTGGGATAAGGAGATAATATCCCTTCAATTCCTGTACTTTGACGCAGCCAGTTGACATAAAAAATAGTTGCTTGTTCTGCGTAAGTGCCAGGTGGTCCTAAATGTGCGATTGCTAAGGTCATACTCTCAGCCTTTAGTTGCAAGTTTAATTTGGAAGTAGGGGTGAGTTATGGTTTTTTAACTTGGGCAAACTACACACACCTAATGCAAACTCCTATTACACACTATATATTTATACGACTTACGCAGTACACAAATAGAGTGAAATAGAAATCAACGAAACCCCATCGTGAATAAAAGTTTAAAAAACAGATTTAAAGACATTTTTTGCTCACCTGCTCGCAAAATTGTATAAATTGTTTACAACTATCCGAATTCATGTTTTCTTATTTATGTCAATGCGTAATTTTTAGCAAATTTCTCTAATAAAAAATAATTACTAACGAAATTATCAAGTTTATTGCTAATAAGCAATCATTATCTTTATAATTATGGAAGTTTCAGTAAATTTCCTCCAGTAGAAATTACTAGGGAATTCCGAGTGAAGAACCGTAGGGGCATACCGCCTATGAACCCTCATGGTATGGTTGTTTGCCCTCCAATTGGTAAAATTATTTCTAGAAATCACGTAAGTACAATCAATCTAAATTGTTAAAAAATATTAAAATTAAATAACACATATTTTTAATTCGCTCATGGCTACCCGGTTTACTGCCTCTCAATCGGTTGAAATCGCTGTTCCAGAGCAGCCTATCCCCATTCAGCACTACTTGCGTCAGCCCCAACGACTAGTACATGCTTTGGTTGACACCAGCCGGATAAAGCCCCTTTCTGAGGAAGTATTTCGCTTGAAAATGCGTCCTCTGACTTTCATGTCACTGAGTATTCAACCCACCGTAGACATGAGAGTATGGGCAGAGTCAAATGGCCTGATTCATTTGCAATCAGTCGGTTGTGAAATATTAGGCTTTGAGTATATCAACCAGCGCTTTGCTTTAAATTTAAAAGGGCATTTGTCTCCCTACCAGTCGAGTACTGGCACTCGCCTGCAAGGAAGAGCCGATTTAGAAGTACAAGTGGATCTACCACCGCCTTTTGTCTTCACTCCCAAGCCAATTTTAGAAGCCACTGGCAATGGCTTGCTCAAGAGCGTTTTGTTGTCGGTGAAGCAACGATTACTACATCAACTTTTAGCGGATTATCGGCGCTGGGTGATATCACAAACGAAGGAAAAAGCACTTAGTGATGATACTACGGAATTGCCAATCCTCAATCTAGAGTAATTTTTTACTCGCCATAACTCAGGGCTGATTTTGACAAGGTCGAAATGACTTGCGATGCAGAGGAGAGGGTCCATATTTTTGCAGGGCGAGCAAGTGCTTTTGGCTACCATAACCCTTGTTACGATCCAGTCCATACATAGGGTACTTAGAAGCCAAGCGCAGCACCAGATCGTCACGCCAAACCTTAGCCACAATGCTAGCAGCAGCAATGGTGAGCGATCGCTCATCCCCTTTAACTATTGTTTGTTGTGGCAAGAGTAAGTCCTTAACCGACTGATTACCGTCAATCAAACAGATTGTGGGCTGTACCTTCAGCTTCAGCACAGCCCGCTTCATCGCTAACAATGTCGCCTGCAAAATATTTATTTGGTCAATTTCTGCAGTAGAAGCGAATCCTATTTTCCAATCTATTGCTAGAGTACAAATTTGCTGCGCTAACTTGGTTCTCCGAGAGCTAGAGAGCTTTTTACTGTCCTTGATTTTAGCTGCCATCAGTTCTGGCCAAGCATGATTTGGTAGGATCACTGCTGCTGCAACCACAGGGCCAAATAAAGCACCTCGCCCCACTTCATCCACACCTGCCATACCAGAAGTGTCTGATAAAACCGATAATTCCAGCCAACTCGGCTCACTTAAAGGTACAGTTGACCAACTAGCAACAGTCTGCATTGCCTCTGCCATATCAAACAGTTAAGTTTCGTCCGAAGTACCATCTGCCGCAGAGGAACGACGGCGACGGCGACGGCTAGCGGCAGAGGCGCTATTGGCTTCATTCTCATCCGCAACTGGCACAAACTCTGGTGGTTCAATCACTGGTTCGGGTAAAGGTTTCGGCTCTATCTCAACTTTCGGTACAGGTGTCTTGACGGCGATAACTTCGCTACTGGTTTTTTCGGCAGCAGTTGTGTTTGCGGTTGGTTCTGTTGATGTAGCTGGAACCTGCCCAGGCTGAACAATATTAATAATCACAGATTTGGGATTTTTCACTTCTCCATCCAACTTCACTAAAGGAGAGACTCCCATCAAAGCGAATATATCCTGTTCTGACAGCGTCATTTCCACAGTCCTAATCTCAGGCGGTTCTACCACTGGTTTGACTGGTTCTACCTTGGTGATTTTAGTCCGATCTACTCTTTCAGTCCAACTAGGTTTGCCAAGACTGGGTGCAGGTATCTCTGGTGTTGCTACTAATTCGTTTTCAGCATCAAGGTCTAAATCTGGTTCGTTGACAAAAGCTAGAGGATTAGGAACAACCCTTGGTTCATCTTTGCCATTCCCCCCATTTATGCCAATGCGACTACGACGGGTGCGGGTACGGCGCTTGTTGTCGCCAAGTTCTTGATAGCTCGGATGATTGATCAGATTTAAGGCGCTCAATTCAGAATCGGGGTCGAATGGTTCTCCAAATGGATCATAGGTTTCCCGTGGTTCTGTGATGCGGGTAGCGGCTGGCAGGCGCGGTTCTTTATGAGGTAGGGAGATAAAACGGTCTGGTATTTCTGTGGGAGTTGGCAATCGGCTATCATTTTCTCCAGGCAGACGTACGGTGTGTCCTAAACCGCCACAGGTGGGGCAAGTTTCGCCAAACAATTCGTAAATGTTTTGACCTTGACGCTTGCGGGTGAGTTCTACTAAACCCAGTTCAGTTAGTTGGGCAATTTGTGGGCGAGCTTTGTCTGCTTTGAGAGCTTTGTTAAAGTGTTCTAAGACTTGCAGTTGGTCTCTTCGTGATTCCATATCGATGAAATCAACGACAATTACCCCGGCAATGTTCCGCAGACGCAGTTGGCGAGCAATTTCTGTAGCAGCTTCACAGTTTGTCCACAGTACTGTTTCTCTGGCTGTTGCCGATCGCGTAAATGAACCAGAGTTGACATCAATTACGGTTAATGCTTCTGTAGGTTCAATGATGATGTATCCACCAGAAGGTAAGTCTACCCTTGGTTTTAGGGCTTCACGAACTGCTGCATTGATCCGGAAATATTCTAAAATTGGTGAGCGATCGCGGTGATGATCAATCAACAATCCCTGCGGTGTTTGACCCCCACTCCAATTCTGCAAATATTGCTTGACTCGCTTCAACCCAGTACTAGAATCAACGACAATGCGATTCACATCCGCACCATACATATCTCGCAATACGCGCTGGATAAAGTCATCGTCTCGGTTGAGCAATGCCGGCGCACGTGTAGATTGTGCTTCCTGTTGGATTGCCTCCCATTGCTTTTGCAATACTTCTAAATCTTCGATGATTGCTTCTTCCGGCTTACCTTCTGCTTCGGTACGCACTAGCAAACCCATACCCGCTGGTTTGATTAAAATCGCCAATGCCCGTAAACGGTTACGTTCACTTTCACTTTTAATCCGTCGGGACAAATTTACGCCTCTGCCATAGGGCATCAGCACCACATAGCGTCCAGGTAAAGTGATGTTGCCTGTGAGCCTTGGTCCCTTTGTCCCCGTTGGCTCTTTCATCACCTGCACCAAAACTTTTTGTTGTGGTGCTAATAGTTCTGTAATCGCTGCGGCTGTGCGCTTCAGCTTCAATGGTCCCAAGTCAGTCACATGGATAAAGCCATTGCGCTCTGGGTCGCCAATATTAACAAAAGCCGCATCTATCCCCGGTAAGACATTTTCTACTACTCCTAGGTAAATATCACCGATTTGGTGATGACCTGTAGCTACAACGAGTTCTTGTATTTGATCTTCAGAAAACACTGCAGCGATTTGATGCTGCTCGGCGATAATAATTTGTTTTGGCATTCAATTCCCTCAAAAATTGGCAGCACCAACGGGGATTAGGAGCTTTGTTATGCCTATCGCCCCTACTGAACCGCTAATAGGCGCTGCTGGTATAAAAATTGCGAATCTAGGCTCGAACTTAAAGAGCTATTGACGCTCTTAAGAGCGTTTACACGGTTGATTATTCCGGAAAGGCTGCATATTGTTTAAGCAATTAAATCAACCATTCGTGGTCGATTTTTGATGCTATGCCCTCACCATCTAGGGATTAGGCATTCAGCATTTGTTTAAAAAGCATAGAGTTAGAGAAGCCGATGGAGGCTGCTGTTAGTTACTGATTCACAGTCTTAGCTATAGAAAGAGTGGTTCTTTAATCTGCTTGTTGTTTGTTCGGGATAAAATCCTAGAACTTACACTCTTATATCTTTGCTTTCGCCCCCTGAGTACCAGGGTAGTGAACCAGTTCATTCAATGCAGCGCCAGAAAATTTCTCTTCATCCCATTCTAACGCAACCTTGCTAAAAATCAATTCCCATGATGTGTCTCATCAGGACAACTACTAGCAAGTTGCCCTGTAGGGATTATATCCCCAACACTAGCCGATTGCGATGGATGTGCAGGAGTTGGAATTCTGCACTAGCCACTGTGTTTAGCATAAACAGGATTTGTTCAGGACGCAATAGGACGCCGTCATGGCGAGAGCTACCAAGATAACGCAGCACTCCCTTAGACTCGGCTTGACTGTTATTGGTGGTGACTAATTCCAGATCGAATAAGCGATCGCGCAGATTTACTAACTTTTGCTTGCCTGACTTGGTTGTTTGCTCCCACCATATCTCGTCTCTAGCCTTAATTCCGTCAATCCAGTCTTGCCATTGTGCAGGTGTAGTTTCCCCAATTACTGCCACGGTAATTAGATACTCAGCTGCCTCCATCACTTGGTTTGCTGCCGGATCTTTTAAATTTAGTGACACCACATCATATATAGGTATGTCTGTGGGCAACTCCCGCAGCAGATGTTCTCGGAAAGTATCTACATCCACAGTTTGAGTTAACTCGAAATCGACAATTTCACCACTACTAGTGGCTCCCAAAGCCAAGGCACTAGCAACAACGATCCGGGGACTTGGATGAAACCCACCAGTGAAAGCAATTGGTAAGCTGGCTCGCCGCATCACTCTATCAAACAGGCGCATCAAATCCAAGTGGCTCACTAAAGCCATATTGCCTTGTTTGCCAAACCAGACGCGTAGCCTTTGGACTTTAGCGGTGTTGGGTACAAAATCACCAGCGAATTCCGGGATAGCAGGTGGCTCAATCACGACATTATGACCAAAGTCTGTGCCGCAGACACCACAATGAGAACAACCTTCAAAGGAGCAATCTGGGACTGTAGCGGCTTCTAGGGCACGTTGCAAGTCTTCCTTGAGCCAGTTTTTATCGATTCCGGTATCGATGTGGTCCCAAGGCAGCGGATTGTCCAAGGAAAGGGGGTGAGTTTCCTCTTGTTCTATTGTCTGCTTGTCATCTTTCAAGAATAGATTCCACTCGCCGTTTTCGACTAGGCGGTATTTCCACATCTTGCCAGCTTCGGCGATCGCCGACCCCCAAGCGGCAAACGCCTGTTCCACATTGTCAAACCAAGAATCCATCCCTGCACCTAATTCCCAGGCGCGACGCACTACTTTCCCCAAAGTGCGATCGCCTCTGCCAATAAAGTCTTCCATCGCCGAAATCCGGACATCGGTAAAATTTACCTTCACTCCTTTAATCCAGCGGAATTCCTGCCTTAGTAGCCTTTGCTTGCGCCGAAACTCAGCGGTAGAAACTGAGTGCCATTGAAACGGCGTATGGGGCTTAGGCGTAAAGTTAGAAATTGTCAAGTTAAAGTTGAGTGGTTTTCTGCCCTTGCCTCGACACTCACGCTGTAGCCAGCTTACCGTCTCAACGATGCCCACAACATCAGCATCTGTTTCACCCGGTAAACCGATCATAAAGTACAACTTGATTTTATCCCAGCCTTTTTCCCAGGCTGTTTTCACTCCTCGCAGCAATTCTTCGTTAGTCAAACCTTTATTGACTATGTCCCGCATCCGCTGGGTACCTGCTTCTGGGGCAAAAGTTAATCCCCCTTGCCGCATACCGCCCAGGATGTTAGCAATATTTTCGTCAAATCTGTCTACCCGTTGGCTAGGGAGAGTCAAAGAAATATTTTCGTTTTTTAAGCGATTTTTTATTTCCATCCCCACTGCAGGTAGGGATAAATAATCAGAACAACTCAGGGATAGCAAGGAAAACTCATTGTAACCCGTTGCCCGCATTCCCTGTTCAATAGCTTCCACAACCTTTTCTGGCTCTACATCCCGTGCTGGACGGGTGAGCATTCCTGGTTGACAGAAGCGACAACCGCGAGTGCAGCCACGGCGAATTTCAATTGTCAGGCGATCGTGTACAGTCTCCACATAGGGAACTAGCCCAATTGAATAGGCGGGTATGGGGGTAGCCACTCGCCTGAGGATGCGTTTTGGCACATCTGGGCAGTTGGGATGAACTGAGCCATCCTCTGCCATATCGTAAAACTGGGGGACATATACTCCTGGTATCTGTGCCAAGTCTATCAACAGTTGTTTGCGGCTTAATCCTGCTTGTTTACCTTCTTCTAACACCAAACCAATTTCTGGCAATAATTCCTCGCCATCGCCTAGGGCAATGAAATCAAAGAAGTCGGCATAGGGTTCTGGATTAGATGTCGCCGTCTGCCCGCCTGCAAAAATTAGGGGGTAAGAAGGAGATGAGGAGGATTTTGCTACCTCATCTCCCTTCACTCCCTCATCTTCCTCTACTTCCTGCTGTCGTTCTTGCCATGTTAAAGGAATTCCCGCCAAATCCAGCATTTCTAAAATGTTGGTGGCTCCCAATTCATAACTGAGGCTAAAGCCTAAAATGTCGAATTCTGTTAGCGATCGCTTTGACTCTACCGCAAACAAAGGTGTATTGGTGGCACGTAGTTTGTCCGCCAAGTCTGTTCCCGGTAGGTAAGCGCGATCGCATAACTGTCGCGGCTGGGCATTCAAAATATTATAGAGAATGATATGCCCTAGATTTGAAGCTCCGACTTCATACACCTCTGGGTAAGTTAACACCCAGCGTATTGCTGCCGTACCCCAAGGTTTATTTACTGCTAAAAGCTCGTTACCTAGGTAACGCGCTGGCTTTAAAATATCCGGTGTGATTAATTTTTCAACTGCAACAACCACTGTGCTATCTTCTAGCTACCTTAATTACAGCTACTCACCTCCAACATTAGCATTGATTAGGTCTTTCAACAGAGTTGTTTATTGCAACTTAAAAATCTTTTACGTGAATGTCTTTACCACTGGCGCCATACAGGAATAAGCTGACACGTATTATGCTGTGTAAACTTGGAAGTTTGGGAAAATCCCTGAAACTCTTCCTATACCTGCCACAGACCCAAATCCAGAGAGGAGGTTTAGCTCTTGTTTTCCCCTCTGTCAACATATTAAAATTAAATACGTATCAGCTTCATTGCTCTCCCAAATTCATGAGCGTAGTCATGCTGTGGCTGTGGCTTCGCTTTCTAATATCTCAAACACTTCATCAAGCTGTGTAAGTTCAAAAATAATTCTGAGTGCGGGAGACACCGAACAAAGCCTGAGACTCCTTCCTAACTTCCCAGCTAGCTTGAGTGTAGACACTAAGGCCATCAAGGCTGCACTGTCTAAAGATTCTACTGCGGCTAAATCCACTTGCAAGATAGAAGTATCATCTTGTGCTAACGCCGTAGTCAAATCTCGTTCAAATTCTAAAGCGTTAGCGGCATTCAGACAACCGTGGGGACGAATAACTGTAATTTTGGGAGATTTGAGTGCGAGTTGCATAATGAAATTCCAATTTAAAGGTATTGAACTATAAAGCTTATGATGTATTTGAACATAAACTGTTTCTCATAGCATCGACCATTCGTATTAGGTCTCTTTGCTGAATCTTTATTACTTTAATACCTCTGTTTAAAGATTGTCATAAATGCACTCTAAAATGTATTCTTATATACTTTTTTTTATCCTCAGTTAAAAAACAATCAACATAAGCAGTCGAAGAGCAGATTAACTATACCGTAGTTATGCTGAGAAAGCCTGCTTAGACTATGGCTCAAGCTAATTTAGACTAAAGTCAGATGTAGGGTAAATACCCTAGATTCTCTCTCAGTAGATAGCAAATGCTAGGTATAATAGCCAACTATCTGCTTGATTTTGTTGTGATCTATATCACTATTACATGGATGTCTGGATCACATTTTATACTAGACTTTATCTTGGATAATTAGTATCACATATAATCAGTTTATTTTTTTATGAAAACTAGATACGTGATTCGGCAACTAGTAGAAAAAGCGCTTGATATTAAAAAACTAACTCCTGAAATAGAAAATGAAATCAACTTTGAACTAACCGAAACAGGTTATATATCTGATGTTGACTATGAAGCGCTAGAATTATTAATGGCAGAGATGGATGCTGGCAGAATTAAGTTGGTTCCTAGTCTGGGATAATTAGCATTCCGTTCTTGAGGCTATATCCAGCTTTTTGTGAGTAAAAATAAAGCCATTAAACTTCAAAATAGTTAACACTTTTGCTCAAAATGGCAGCGTCGATCACAAAAACGATAGCATCGCTAATACTTTTCTGCGAGTTCGACTATATTTAGTTACTGAGTCTGGCGTAAACTGTGCTAGTGAGCATCAACAATTTGCATTAGTAGTAAGTCGCCATGCAGTTCGCTAAACGCCTAGCAAAAATTCCTCCCTATCTATTTGCTGAAATTAACCGTAAACGAAATGAACTCGTAGCGCAGGGAGTTGATATCATCAATTTGGCAGTAGGCGATCCTGATAAACCGACTCCGACTCATATACTCCAGGTAATGCATGGGGCAATTGATGACCCTTCTACCCACAACTATCCACCTTATCAAGGCACGCAAGAATTTCGAGAAACTGCTGCTAAGTGGATGGAACACCGATTTGGGGTGACAGGTTTAAATCCGAATACAGAGGTTATCTGTTCTATCGGTTCCAAAGAAGCAATTCATAATACTTTCTTAGCCTTTGTGGAAGCAGGAGACTATACGCTAATACCAGATCCTGGTTATCCTGTATACCAGACTGCGACATTGTTCGCTGGTGGTGAGCCTTTTAGTATGCCTCTGAAGCCAGAAAACAACTTTTTGCCTGATTTGAATACTATTCCGGAAGAGGTAGCCCGTAAGGCAAAAATGTTGTGGATTAACTATCCTAATAATCCCACTGGGGCACTAGCAACCCTAGAGTTTTTTGAGGAATTGGTAGCTTTCTGCAAGCGGTATGATATTTTGCTGTGTCATGACCATGCCTACTCAGAAATGGCATATGATGGCTACAAACCGCCGAGTGTACTGCAAGTGCCAGGTGCAAAGGATGTGGCAATCGAGTTTCACAGTCTGTCTAAGTCTTATAATATGACAGGTTGGCGGGTTGGCTTTGTTGTAGGCAATGAGATCGGCATTCAAGGTTTGATTCAGGTGAAGAGTAATGTAGATTCTGGAATATTTAAGGCGATTCAAAAGGCAGCGATCGCAGCTTATTCTACCAGTGAAGCAGAACTTGCAGCCGTGATATCAATTTACCAAAATCGTCGCGACATCATCGTCAAAGGACTACAGTCTCTAGGTTGGCCGATTCAGCCTCCACAAGCAACTCTTTATGTTTGGGTACCTGTACCACCGGGATATTCTTCCACAGAATTTGTCACTTTGCTACTTGACAAATGTGGTATTCTTGTGCCTCCAGGCAATGGGTACGGTGCAGCAGGAGAAGGCTTTTTCCGGATCGCCTTAACTATCCCCGATGAGCGGATGCATGAAGCCATTCAACGCCTGAAAGATGCCGGTATTCGGTACGCTTAAGCGACTGGAGGCACACTTCGGCTGCGCTCAGGGGGCAGGGGTAGACAAGAGAGATATTAATCAATAACCCAATGCCCAATGCCCTATTCCCCATTCCCCATTCCCTCTTGATATCTTTGCCAAACTTGCTGAATAAATTGATGAAGTTGCTGCTTGGCGGCTAAATCAGGTTCAGATTTTGGTTCTTTTGCTAAAACCTGACTCCACAGCGTAATTACCTCTGTATCTAAAGCCGGTCGAAACAATTGGGCTGGCCAAAGCAGATCAGAAGCATCTCGCAAGTCAGTGATTAGGGGTAGTTCTTCGGTAAAAGCGACTAGAAATAAAGGACGCACCCAGCACAACTGGCGGGAAACCACAACTTGAATGACTTCTGCATACAGATTCCTGTCGCTGTGGTTTAAAGATACTATTTGTCCCGGTTGAAAGTCTAAGCTTGTGTCCATAATCGGGCGGATTGGAAGGCGACAAGGATTGTATTACAGCAATATTTATTTTAAAACGGAGAATGCGTTATGCTTGTTGCATTGTGCTGCAAGATCAAGGTAGCATTATTGTTCTTGTAGTGTGTGAAATAAGTTTCTTGGAAGCGATCGCTTCTGGCTGCTGTGGTCTATTCTAAGCAGTGGGTGTTTTTTTGCGAGATAGCATTTTTATAGAAATGCTATAGAATAGGTTAGTGATTAGGTAAATAACTGTTAAGCGATCGCTTGACAGAAGTTACGCTGTAGTAAATCAAAGAAAAAAGAGCAAAGAGCAGTGTCAGTCGAAACCATTGAGAAGCGTTCCACCTCCCGCAAGCTAGCGCCTCGGTATCGCGTTTTGCTCCATAATGACGACTACAACTCTATGGAGCATGTAGTACAAGCGTTATTGACCACGGTGTCGAGTCTTACCCAGCCCCAGGCTGTTAGTATCATGATGGAAGCTCATACTAACGGGCTAGCTTTAGTTATTACTTGCGCTCAAGAACACGCTGAGTTCTATTGCGAAACATTGAAAAGTCACGGTTTAAGTAGCACAATTGAACCTGACGAATAGTCATTGGTCATTGATCATTGGTCATTGGTCGAAATTTAGAATATTGGCTGGTGATTTTTGACCTGCTTACTATGAAAAATAACCTTGTCCGTCTGGCCGAACGCCCTGCCCCTATCAGGCTGGGTTGTTTTATTTTAACTTTATTGTTGCTATGGTTGCCCTTAGCTGCGCCAATATACTTACTAGTGCGTGATGCAAACTTAGAAAGTATATTGACATTGGTATTATTATATGTAATATTTATTTTTCTTCTGAGACTATGGGGCAAATATGTCTACCAGCAGCCCCAAATTCTGCGGCATTATGGCTTAGAATTCACGCGGCAAAATGGTGTAGATTTACTGCGTGGCTTGGCTATGGGCATAATTAATACTCTAATACTTTTTGGGTTACAAGGTGTTTTGGGTTGGTTGGTTTGGCAACAACCGAAAGTTTTCTTGCTGAAAGTGATTTTAGAGAGTTTACTTGTTGGCTTGGGCATCGGATTTGCTGAAGAATTGTTATTCCGAGGCTGGTTGCTAGATGAGTTACAACGAGATTATAGTCCGCGTGTGGCGCTGTGGACAGATGCGATCGCGTTTGCGACATTGCACTTTATTAAACCTTTGGCAGCAATTATTCATACATTACCGCAATTTCCAGCTTTAGTACTGCTGGGGTTAACGCAAGTATGGGGAAAGCGTTGGCGGAGGGGACGCTTGGGTTTTCCAATTGGTTTACATGGTGGCTTAGTTTGGGGCTACTACATTATTAATGTTGGGGAATTAGTGAAATATTCTGGTCAAGTTCCTGATTGGGTAACTGGCGTGAATAATAATCCCCTGCAAGGAGTGATGGGGGTGTTGTTAATGAGTGTACTGGCGTTTTTGATTCGGGGAAGAACAGTTAAAAATTTAAATGGGTTATATTAACCCTCATATGCTATGAGCTTTTGTTTAGCTAGCTTTCAACTCAGTGATCAGCTAAAACATATCTAAATTAAATTTGTTTGACATCCAAACAAACATATAGGAATCCAATTTGATTATTGAAAAAATTTCAGTATCTGTAGGGTGGGCAATGCCCACCGTATCATGGTTTTGGTGGGCATTGCCCACCCTACGTGTATTTCAAAAACCAAATACTATTCCTATAGCTGTCATGTTTTTCATAAAAATTGCCAAGGAGAAAAAACAATGATACAGCCAGTCATTTTAGAAAAATTAGAAGAACTCCCTGAGTCTCTTCAGATAGAAGTGCTTCATTACATTGAGTTTTTGATAGAGAAGCACGCTAAAAACTCTACCGAAAAAAAGCCGACAAACAAGCGTCGTGTTGCTGGAACGATGAAAGGAATGTTTGTTCTGCCATTACCTAATGACTTTGATGAGCCGCTTGAAGATATGAAAGAATATATGGAATGAATAGATTACTATTGGATACTCATGCTTTTATCTGGTTTGTCTCGAATGATGCCACCCTGCCAGTATTAACTAGAGAAAAGATTGAATCTGCTGAGGCTGTTTTCTTTAGTATTGCAAGTCTTTGGGAAATGGCGATTAAACTCAACATTGGAAAACTATCCCTACAGGGTGCTTTTGAAGAGATTCAACCTAAATTAATTGCTGCGGGTATAACGATTCTCTCTATTAACTTTACCGATACTGTTCAATTCCGTTATTTACCACTACATCATCGAGATCCGTTTGATCGTATTCTGGTGGCACAAGCGATGAATCATTCCCTTGTTTTGATAGTAGTGATTCGGCTTTTGATGCCTATAATGTTCAGCGGGTTTGGTAATGAAAAAGTGGCTACGGCACGCAGCACTAAGCACATCAGCGATATTTAGATGGAATTTTTCCACTTTACCAAATAGTATTAACACTAGATAGTTGAATTTTGCTATCTCGACTAATCACTGGAACTCCTAGATAAAAGGCTGTAGCAGCAATAATACGATCTGGTAAATCTGGTACTTGTGAGCGATTCACTAAGCGCAAAGCTTCAGCTATGTGCCTATCAAAGGGAACTTCAACTAGTACAGCATCAGTTGTGTCAACAGATGCAAGCAGACGTTCAAGTGTTAGTGGAGAAATACGCCCTTTTTCACTCAAGTATACAATTTCGGCTAGCGTAATAGAGGAAAAAGCAACTTGATCTCCAGAAGATGCTATCTGGGATATAGTATTTTGGGCAGTTGTTGATAATCGAGAATCGCCAAAAATGTACCAAATTATTGCATGAGTGTCAGCTACAGCGCGCAGCATCAAATATCCTCCCGTGGAAAGCTAGCCCATTCTTCAATACGGGCTGCATCAATTTCCTCTGTGGAAGGTGCATTTCCTAAATCAGCACATAGTCCCCACAAGGATTGGCGAGGAAGGGTAGAGAGTTTATCTGTTAACTCGCGTTCTATATCAGGAGCAATTTGCTGGATTAAACGTACTTTGTCCACGGTTGAAAGCTGCTTTGCTAGTTTGATGATTTCTTGTAAACTCACAAATTTTCACCTGCTTAAACTGCAAAAATGTTAACAATTCTTCCAGTAAATCTCGAAGCAGCATCATTTACGCAAGAGTCTCTATAACTGTCCCCACCAAACATGCTTTATCCAAATTAACGCCGCTCAAATTTGCACCTTCTAACTCTGCACAGAGTAAATTCGCCCCCGTCAAATTCGCCCCTGCTAAATTCGCCCCCCGCAAGTCGGCTTCTTCGAGATTGGCTTCACTCAACAGCGTTCCTTGCAAATCAGCACGATTTAAGTTTGCACCTTTGAGATTTGCTCCAGTCAGGTTTGCGCCGCGCAAGTCAGCACCGCGTAAGTCAACGCCTTGCAAGTTCACATTCATCAAGTTGGCACCACTCAAGAAAGCCCCTGCTAAAGACACTTCGCTGAGTCGTGCGCCCATCAAGTTAGCACCGCGCAAATTGCTACCCCGCAAGTCAGCACCCGTCAAATCGGCTTGCATTAAGTTGGCGCCCATCAGGTTCGCCCGCAAGTCAGTGGCTTGGAGGTTTGCGCCCATCAAATTTGCGCCCTCGAAATGCCCACCTTCGAGTTTGGAACCAGTCAAATTAGTCCCAACCAGGGTAGCGCCTGCAAGGTTAATGCGGCTTAAATCTAGTTGGGTGAGTTCCTCGTCTTCTAAATTTGCCCCTGGGAGTTGTTTGAGGGTTCCTAATTTAATGGCTTCAATATTCATGTGGGGTAACGGCTAATCTGCTCATTATTCTTGCTGTGGCTATCCCATTGCGAATCAATTAACCAAACGCCAGCGCTGATTTTGGTTTCTATTAGGGGTAAGTCGAGTCCTTGTTGTAAACCCATGACTAACAAAGTTAGGGTATCTATTAGTTTAGGGTCAAAGCGGGTTGATTGTTGTCTACACTCATCTAAGGCTTGAGTAAATATTTGTTCTCGACTCAATGAGGATGATTTTTTCTGGTTGACTCGCCATTGAAAGTCTGCAACTAAAGCCAAAATTCTGGACTCTAGAGGAATTTCGTCTTCGGCTAAACCCGCTGGTTCTCCTGTACCATCCCACCACTCGGTTTGATGGGTGATAATTTGGGCAACAGCCCGCAATCGTGGCATGGTTCGCAATACCTGCGCCCCTGGCACTAAGGGGCAACTGAGGGGAGAACTGGGGGCATCTTCCTGGTAACGTATTGATGTACCGGGAGTTAGGAGGCTTTCGGCTTTTTGTAGTGGATCTATGCGATGTAGTAACCCGGCGAGGCGTAATCTTTTAATTTGCCATGCGGGAAGATCCAAAAGCTGGGCGATTGTTTCTGCTAGGGCGACTACTTCGGCTGCAGCCATTGGGTTGTTGATGTCAGCAATATCCATGAGTTGCGCCATTCGCAAAAATGCTTGGATTTCGTTGGAAAGCAAGTTGCGATCTAGGACTTGTTGGCGCAGTACTGTGGGGATGGCTAAATTTTCTTGTCCTCTCTGGAGGTAATCTACTACGCGGGAGACAACTGTACTGAATTCTTTTGGTGTCGCCAGATGAGGCGTAATTGAGTTTTTATGAGTGATGAGTCTGTCTGCTAGTTCTGGATGATATTTTTGAATATGGGCGATCGCTATTTCTGCAGTCTCTCTCACCAACTCTGGCTCAAATGTCCACAAGCCATAGAATTTCCGCTCTACATCCGATGCAGGTAGCCCAGCGCTGCCATAATCAGCCTCTGATAATTCTTGACAAATTACCATAGCTGTGTATTTAGGCGACAGAATAATCAAATGCCATTCCTGCGCTACCGGATCAGCAGGATCTAATGCCACTAAGTCTATGTTGGGTAGTTGACTTGTGGGATGTTCTGCAAAACCAGCATCAGCAGCAGCCATGATCGTAATTTCACGGCTGTGCTTGGCAATATCTGCGTATCTTTCTGCTTCTTGTAAATACCATTTACCCTGTTGGAAGGCGGCGATCACTAAAGGTGTCGCATCCTCGGATAAAATTTGGTCTTCTAGGGCATGGCACAGGGCAACTAGGGTATTTTTGTAGTACACCCCGAATCGAATCGGTCTAGTGCTGTGACGGTGCGCTGCTTCCAGCTGTTGTAGGATGGAACCTTCTAACATGGAGTTGGGATTTTGTGAGACAAACCGCAGAGGAGGAGTCAGGGAGATGAGGGAGATGAGGGAGAGACACCAATGCCCAATGCCCCATTCCCTATATTTTATTACAGGCTTACCAACTGTTTTTCTTTGGTTTCTATTGGTGCGGAGAGTGCTGCTTCTAAATCGGCGCATCCTAGCTTTTCTTCTAGGATATTCATGACTTCCCGCCCGAAGTCATTGGGGTTTTGTTGCCAAGCTTGTAAGCAGACTTCACCAAAGAATGAACCCAGGGGTTCGGGGTTCCAAAGGAGTTTTTTCGCTGTCCAGGGCATGAGGCTCATGGGATCGTACCCTGGTTTAAGGATACCTTCTTTAAAGGCATACTCTTCTAAGTGGGTATGGGGTTGCAAACCGATGAAGAAGATGGCAGGTTCGACTTTATCAGCACCGAAAATTCTTTCTAGTTCGCGGTGGTAAGCGATGGTTTGGCGGATGGTTTCGGGGCGTTCGTCAATGACGTTAAAGGAGTAGTTAACGGAAACTAAGTCGTTGAAACCAGCTGCTTTTAAATCACGACAATTTTGCAAGACAGTTCGCAGGTTGTAACCCATCCGCATTTTCCGCACAAGTTCCTGAGAACCGCTGGTAATGCCGATTTCAAAGTAGTTCATCCCGGTTTTTGCCATCAACTCACACAATTCGGGTGTTAAGTTGTCTGCTCTGATGTATGCTGCCCAGTGGATATCTGTCATCCCTGAATCGACGATTTTTTGTAAGAGTTCTACAGCATCGTCAATAAATTTCCGTGCGGGGATAAATTGGGCATCCGTAAACCAGAAATTGCGAATGCCGCGATTATACAATTGTCGCATCTCGGCAACAACTTCATCGGCTGGGTTAATGCGTACCTGTTTGCCTTCTACTACAGTGTAAACGCAGTAACAGCAGTTATGAGGGCAACCACGCTTGGTTTGAACGCCAATGTAGAAGTCTTGTTCTTGCAGGTAATAGTTAAATTCTGGCCAGATACTTTCTATATAGTCGTAGTTACAGGCAGTTTTTTCTAATGGAGTCGGTTGTTCATGGATTAATCGTTGGCGTGGTTGATTTTCTCCCACAACATAGCAGCGTTCATCTCGAAACTCTTTACCACCTAAGAGCTTTTCTAGCAGAGTTTCGCCTTCACCCACAGAGATAATTGTCCCCTGGGGTAAACTTTTACCTAACTGTTGATAAAATACGCTGACAGCACCACCACCGACAACTGCCCTAGCCTGAGAATTATATTTTTGGGCGCGTTTTAAACCGCGCTTGATTAAGCCTAAGTTACGCCACAATTCTGCATAGTAAGCGATGAAGATCCGCAAACCGCCTAATGCACCGCGTAGTTTCAATAGCGGATTCTTGGCGTAGTAAAATTCAAAGGCGTTTTGTAGGGGATTACCACCGCGTCCCCCGACTGGGGCATAAATTTGAATATCTCGCCAAGAAAATACTAGGAGTGTGGGTTTAAATTCATCGATACAACAATCTAGAGCGGAAGCATAGTCCAAAGGAGCAACTGTTCCTAAATCGAAGATGCGTTGTTCGATGCTGGGAAATTGCTTGTGGACATGATCTGATAGGTAAACAACCCCAATAGGAAAGATGGGGTTGCAAGGAAGGCGAACGTAGAGAATTCGATTTTCCATCATCCGTATTTTAACTGCCATCTTGCCATTTTTTAGGAGAAAGAAATATCCAGGTTGCAAATGTATTTTTGTTTTGGGTGTTTTCCCCTACTAAAATCACATTTGACACCTCAGATGATTGTTAATGTCTCTCGACCTCCTTATCTTAATTGTGGCGATCGCTAAAATTTTTTTCATACAATTATGTGGGGACTTAACTGGATAAGCTTTATGAAGACATTTTCATATATCTTTACCATAACATTGAGTTTATTCATTTAAGTGATGATCGCCACCATTTATTCGCAAGATAGATGAAATAAAAAAACTTTCTGCCTATGGAGTCATCCATGAGAGGATTGTCATCAGAGTTTTCCCCTCATTACTTTCCTTAAGGAAGTTAAAGTTGATTATTCTAAGTTCGACTTTATCCAAAATTAAGAGATTAGTCTCCTTTATTCGGCAAAAACCCTGGCTTTTTGGCAAATACTTTTTCTACGTCACTGATTATCGATAAATTACAAAAACTAAACCTAGCGCCGTACAAGGGTTTCGGCGTCAGGTTTTAGGGTTCGTAAAAATGGATAAAGTCAAGCTAAGACTAAATATACAAAGTCTTCTTTTATAGTGTATAATCTCTGGCAAAGTGAATACATTTAAAAATCTTTATATCTTATACATATCTTTAGACATAAATAATGCAGAAATGTGCAGTTGGTAGTCGGAGTTACAGCTTGTGGGGATCAGCCAATGTTAGTTTTGCTGGTGTAATGTAAAATTGTGGCGTAAAGCTCCTCAGCAGTTATGGCTCAAATATTAGATCCTCTACCACCTGAGCAATCGGGGACTGTTCTCTGCTGCTACGTTAATGCCACGAGCAAAATCCAGGTGGCTCGCATCTCCAATATTCGCAATTGGTACTTTGAAAGGGTTGTTTTTCCTGGACAACGCCTCGTGTTTGAAGCTCCGCAAGCAGGTCAAATGGAGATTCATACGGGGATGATGGCAAGTGCAATTTTATCGGATAAAATTCCGTGCGATCGCCTTGTGATTAAAGAACCAAGTACTTATGAGTTAAATACAGACTCAGACTCAGAAGTAACAATAGACTCTCTCAATAAAAAACCAATAGTACCACCAATTAATACAAGAACTGGAGATACAACAAAACCATTAACAGTAGCTGGTTTAGCGTCCGTTGATTAAAAAAACAATCTTACTTAATTTTTGAGGGTTGCTGAAATCGGCAGCCTTTTTTGTTGATTGGTCAGGAGTCAAGAGTCAGGAGTCACAACTTATTTCCCAGTCCCCAATCCCCATTCCCCCATTTCCTCTACAATCATGTTATGAATTTGCCTTCTTTTCTGTGGTTATGGAAAATAGCGGCTTGGTCGATGGGGTTAGCCCTGCTGGCATATTTGATGTTGGCAATGACTGGCTTGTGGCTGTTTCGAGCGAGAACTTCGCAGCCTCTCCCTAGTATCCCGCTGTTTACTAGGGGAAATCAGGGGATGCGATCGCTCCATTTTACAATTGGCATTAGCATGGTTAGTCTAGTCTTGCTATTGCTGGCAATTGGGATTATTGGCACCTTGGGTCATTTTGGTTCCCTCGGACAATCATCACATTTGGTTTCAGGATTGATCGTAGTAGTATTAGTTTTGCTATCTGCTTTCAGTTCCACACAAATTAGTGTCAGAAAACCTTGGGCTAGAACTTTACATGTTGGTGTAAATATCCTGCTATTTGTGGGCTTTGCTTGGGTTTCCTTGACTGGTTGGATTGTGGTACAAAAATATTTGCCTTAAAAGGATTTAAGCAAAATTGCTGAAAATCGTAGTGTTTTTTAACGCAGAGGGACGCTGAGGTTAGCGCAGCGAAAAGTTCTGCAGGAGGGTTTCCCTCCGTAGGAAACTTTTCAAGAGAGAGGTTCGCTGAGAAAAGTCTGATTTAAGGAACTCAAACCTTGGGGGTTGTTAAAATCCCTAACGGTTACTAGAGTGAACTTAAAGCCAATAATTTTGATTGAATCGTGACAGCCAACTCAGCTAACACTTCAGCTTCTATTTTTCGTCTGTCTCCGTTAATTCGGATAACGCTGTTGAGTTTATATGTAGCACTCACAGTACCATTACCTTTTTTAGCCCAGGTGACAGCCGCACCCGTCCCACCAGCGCTATTGTGGGTGGGGATTAGCATCGGCTTAGTTGCTTTGTATGCAGTGTTAACTGAACGTGTAATTTTAGATGAGCAAGGAATTCAGGTTGCTTATCCTACTTGGGTTCCGCGCTTTTTTCGTAAAGGTTGGTCTTTATCTTGGGCCCAAATCAAAGAGTTAAAACCGCGCACCACTGGTCAAGGCGGCATAGTTTATTATTTTCTTAGCCAAGAGGGTAAAGCTTATTTATTGCCTGTACGTGTAGCTAGATTTGGCCAAATGGTTAGGCAAGTACAGGCAAAAACTGGCATAGACACCACAGACGTTAGCACTTTAGCCCAGCCTTGGATGTATCTTATTTTATTAGGATTCACTTTGCTACTGCTGTTGATAGATGCTTGGACAATTACCACGGCTTTATCTATTGGACAAATAACTTAAAGTTGTCAGGAGTCAGGAGTCAAGAGCCTAGGGTTATTTCTCCCTCATCTCCCCAGTCCCCATTCCCCATTCCCCAGTCCCCAAATTGGATAATGTCATCCCCAAAGCCATACTAAGGCTAGAGCGAGTTAATCTGTTTACGAAGCTAAAAACTCAAAGCGCAAGTAACCAGCAAGGATATCCCATATTGCAGGATATTAGCTTTGAGGTATGCCCAGGCGATCGCTCCGCCAACGCTTGCGGCGAATGCCTAACTATTGTCGGCCCAGCTGGCGCTGGCAAAACGGCGTTATTGAGGCTAATTAACCGTCTTGAGGAACCTAGCAGTGGCAAAATCTATCTAGAAAATCAGGAATATCACCAAATTCCTGTTATGCAGCTACGCCAGGAAGTGGCACTTGTCTTGCAAGAATCAAGGCTTTTGGGGATGACGGTTGGGCAAGCTTTGGCTTATCCATTGGTTTTGCGTGGTTTATCCAAACAGACAATTCAGCAACGAGTGAGTCATTGGATAGAACAACTGCAAATTCCTAGTGAGTGGTTAGGAAGGACGGAAGTACAACTTTCTACTGGAGGACGACAATTAGTAGCGATCGCTCGTGCTTTAGTCATCCAGCCTAAAATTTTACTACTAGATGAACCAACTTCTGCCTTAGATATTGGTAGAGCTTCCCATCTTATAGAAGTTTTAATTCAGTTGGCTGACACTCATCACACCACAATTTTCATGGTCAATCACCAGCTAGAACTAGCACAACAATTTTGCACCCGATTACTGCACCTACAACAAGGGCGATTGTTGGCAGATCAGAACGCATCTGAGGTAGATTGGGTTAAGTTGCGCGCTAGCTTGATGGACGCAGAAACTCAAGCAGCTGAAGAATGGAGTTAGTCAATAGTCAACGGTCAACGGTCAACAGTCAACGGTCAACAGTCATCTTTACATTAAGACCGTTGAGTAGTTAACGTTGAACGTTGATTGCTAAATCTTTCTTTAGCTAATTTTGTTTGTGATTGTGAAAGATTGGTATTCAAAATTTCCATATTAAATCGGTAACCCACATTGCGGATAGTTTGAATCAAGCTGGGTTGCCTGGGATCAAGTTCAACTTTTTTCCGCAGTGATAAAACATGAGTATCAATGGTGCGTGGGTTATCGATGGCATCAGGCCAAGCCCGGCGCAGCAATTCCGACCTAGACAAAGGCACTCCTCCTGCTTGTGCCAAAACGTATAACAAACTGAATTCTTGGGGTGTTAAGTCGATAAACTCTCCTTGGAAGCGGACACGACGCTGTACTAAATCAATTTGCAGAGCGCCATAATCCAGATAAGCTGGTGCAACAGGTGTGCGGTTACGGCGAATTAGTGCTTCTACCCGCGCTAAGAACTCCTGCATCCCAAAAGGTTTGCTCATGTAATCATCTGCCCCCGCCCTTAAACCAGCGACGACATCAGCCTCATTTGTACGGGCAGATAGCATCAGGATTAACGGCTGCTGCTGACGGTGCAACCAACGGCAAAACTCAATGCCATCGCCATCAGGCAAATCCGCATCAAGAACTACTAGTGTTGGTTGGTGGCTTAAAAATACTTCCCTTGCTTGATAAATGCTGGCGGCTTGATGCACGCGGTATTCCAACTGCTGCAAGTGCCAACCCAGCAACGACCTTAGATGGGGATTCCCCTCAACGATTTCAATACAAACCGAACCCACGGTGGCAAGACCCCTTTGCGTCGATGATTTTCAAAGTAACAAGCCCCTGTCTAAGGTTTTGTAGTCTTTGTTACTCCCATTACTATTAGCTTTACATTTTCTTATAGCAAAAGCGGCAAAAAGTTTAACTCATGCTTCACTCTCAGCCAATTAGTAATATTCTTAAATTTTTGTTAGACTTATCAAAACCAGTTCTGCTAAATCGTCCTACTCCTAGAGGAGGATAATGCACCAAAAAACTATCACCAAACAAGCTAATTATTACCAAATCTCTCTCCCGGCTCTATGGTGAAAGCTAATTGTGTATTGCAGAAGCCGATTTTAACATCCACTAAAATAACCGGGGTGTTGACAGCGGAAACTATAAAAATAGCTTACCAAATAATCATATTCCATGCTTTCTGGAATAGGATAAGAATATTTTGTAGCTGCTCGGGGGTGTTGCCCTAAGTAAACGATTTGATTTTGAGTTGATGCTGAGGGGGAGGTGACACTTCACATTTCAGCGTGAATCATTTACAATTCTCATTCCAAAGAGATTAATACAGCAGTTATGCTCCAAGACACACAAACCATTCGCTATTACCAAAGAATTACCGACGCCTTCGTCGAGCTATGGAATCGCGGTTATCGTACGGATGATATGCGGATGTATTTGGATGGATATCTAGCCGCGCTGCGACAAGGAAACGCCATTGAGCCTTTCCTGATTCATCGTCTAGAGGAAGAAGCCAGCCGTTATTTGTACGATGGCTCAAATTTTGCAATGACTCAAACGCAGCCAGAACCACAACACGATTACTACTAATGCCCTTACCTGACAATTAGCAGCGATCGCTTATCAACGCTGATGATCATAGCATATTATGTGCATTGATCAAGAGATTTAATGGTGTGAAATTTTGGAGATTTTTTTGCTCATCAGCATCCCCTCGCCGCCGTTTTGTATTTCTCATGCGGCTGAGGGGATTTTTAATTAAATTGCTTGGTATGGGTAGGTAGAAGCCAGGAGTTAGGAGTCAGGAGTTAGGGGTCAACAGTTTTCTCCCACATCTAAAGGTATCAAGTTTTTTCATAAAAAACCCTGGAAATGGAGTTACATTTTCCAGGGTGGTAATAGACAGAGTACAGAGTGAGGAGTTGGTAGCAACCTCCTTGTGTCAAAACGATGTTATGAAGCTAGTGCTACTTCTACCAATTCCTGCAATTCACCTTTTTGGTACATTTCGATCAGAATATCTGAACCACCGAGGAATTCACCATTGACATACACCTGGGGAATTGTCGGCCAGTTGGAATATTCTTTAATTCCCTGACGGATTTCGTTGTCTGACAGCACGTCAATGGTTTCAAAGGGAACTCCCAATGTATTGAGTATTTGCACCACGTTGTTAGAGAAACCACACTGGGGCATCAACTTGTTTCCCTTCATGAAAACCAAAATTTTGTTCTCTTGTAACAAGGTGTCAATTTTCTCTTTAAGTTCTGGTGTCATGGTTTTTTTGTTCCCTAATTTTGCTTTATAGTCGAGGGTTGAGGGTCAAGAGTCAAAAGTCAGGATTTTAGCTATGGACTTTGGGCTATTGACTTTACAAAGCTACTGTTGTCTGCCAAGCTTCAGGAGTATATGTTTTTACTGCCAACGCATGGATTGCTTCGGTTGACATAGCTTGTTGCAACGCGCCATATACCAGCTGGTGTTGTTGTACTAGTCTCTTATCGGCAAACTGCGATGAAACTACTGTCACCTGATAGTGGTCACCACCACCTGTCAAGTCCTGTACCTGAACCTGGGCATCTGGCAGTTCCGCTTTGATCATTGCCTCGACTTGTTGCGGACTAATCATCGCAATTCCTGAAAAAACTTCTTTTCTATTATTAACAGATTAGAGATATGAAGGAGCTGCTTTTGTCAACTAAAAGTTTTGACAAAGTGGGAGTGAGGAGTGGAGGAGGAGGAGAGAAGAGTAGTTTAGGGACTTCCAACTAAAAAAATATCCTATCGCTTTCTTGGCAGGGGGGCAGGGGGAGAAGGAAAAATATTATTTGAGTAAATTGGATAATTTATTTTCTGGAAGTCCTTTAACTGGATTATTTTTTTGATGAGGGAGATGAGTCACTACCAGCTTGTCGGGGATAGGGGGCATCAACGAAGCCCAATTCAAACAGTTGTTGATAGGCTTTTTTGCCCAAATCCCGAGTTGGGTTTTGGCTTTTAATAATTTGCACCAGTAGCGGTACGGCTAGTTCTGGCTGATTTTGCGCCCGATGTACTAGTGCTAGGCGATAGGTGCTTTCGTCTCGCAGTTGAGCGGTGTCTAGCGCTCTTTTACGCTGGGAATCAGAAACTCTGTTGTCAATTCCAGAAAAGCTAGAGTTGAGATCCTGATAAAAATTAGATAGCTGGTTAAAAACCTGACGTGCTTCTTGGAGTTTCTTGGCAGCCACGTCATATTTTTGGGCTGAGACAGCAGTTTCTGCTTCCTTGAGGAGACGATTGCCGCTGTCAATGCTCAATAGGCTGTTAGTTTGGGTTATTGGACGGAGGGTATTCGGATCGTTGGGGTCAAGGGGTTGTTGTGGTAGGTTAGGACTGCTGGATGGCTTTTGTGCTTGAGCTGGAATAGGTGATAGCAGACTAAGGGCTGCTATAAGCGATAAGGAAGTGAAGCGAATCCTGGGAACAGCTGCTGCTAAGTTCATGGGGTCAATTCGTGCGACAAATATATAAATTAACAGTTATCAGTTATCAGTTATCAGTTATCAGTTTCATTGCTTGGGTAACGTCAGGCGTTGGTGCGCCATAAAACCACACCATACTCCCTTGCCTAGTGTTCACTGTTTACTGTTCACTGTTCACTGATTTAATGGAAACTTCGGGTATCTTAACTCTGTTTTTGTTTTTGACAAAGCAGAGTTACATACTAAGTTGCTATAAATTGAGACTGAAAATCAGTTTAATTGAGTTCCCATAGCCCTATATAGTAATTAAAAGTTTCCCTATGAGCGATCGCATTAATTCCTCTGATTTTGCCAATACGGGTATGCTAGTTAGTAGTCTAGGATTAATCTTACAACGCGGTGGTGAAGAATTAAGTTTAGAAAAAGCTGGCGATCGCTTCACGGTTCGTCTGGCCAGCAAATTAACACCACAAAAATTATCCCAGTTGAGTTGGGGTGTTTGGCAGCGGAGTATTCCCCCAGCACAAATTGAACTGTTTCAGGTTGCACCAAAGCAGTTAGAGGCGGCGATGTCTCAAGCCCGTGCTGCGGAAAATGTGGCTTTTGCTAGTCATGTTTACACAATCACGGGTAATCCGGGGACGTTTGTTTATCTGAATGAGCAAATTACCATTCAGTTTGCTTCTGGGGTTGAGGCTGCCCAGATTAACGCTATTACAGCCACATTCAACTTGATGCAAGACAAACCTGTCCTGGGAGTGCCTAATACTTTCGTGTTTCTTGTCAGCAAACAAGCAACTGCAAATCCCATCAAAATTGCTAATCAGTTGCAAGGACTCAAGGAAGTTTTAGCTGCTGAACCTAACATTTTTGTGCAACCTGAGCCACACTACAAACCTCGTGACACACTTTATTCCCAGCAATGGTATCTCAACCACAATGGTGGTAATCAGTTGGCTGTGGGTTCTCATATCTCTGTGGAAAAAGCTTGGGATATTACTCGCGGTGTGCGTTCTGTAGTTGTGGCGGTGGTGGATGATTCTTTTGATTTAAACCACCCAGATTTTCAAGGGAGTGGAAAGATTGTAGCTCCCAGAGATTTTAAGGACAATGACTTTTTACCTTTACCTGGGGATGAGGAAGCGAGTCACGGTACGGCTTGTGCTGGGTTAGCAGTGGCGGAAGAAAATGGTGCGGGAATTGTGGGGGTTGCTCCTGGTTGTGCGTTCATGCCGATTCGGACAACTGGGTTTTTAGATGATAAATCGATTGAAGATATATTCAACTGGGCTATAGAGAAGGGTGCTAGTGTGATTTCTTGCAGTTGGGGCGCATCTGCAGTTTACTTTCCGCTATCTTTGCGTCAACGTGCTGCCATAGCCCGCGCTGCTACCCAAGGGCGCAAGGGTAAAGGTTGTGTGATTCTGTTTGCGGCGGGTAATGCTAATCGCCCAATTGACGGTTCTGTAAATGAGCGCAATTGGCCGAAAAATATTTTATCAGGTAATACAGTGTGGTTAAGTGGTTTTCCTGTACATACAGATGTAATTGCTGTGGCTGCTTCTACTAGTTTGAATAAGAAAGCTGCGTATAGTAATTGGGGGACTAATATTGCGGTATGTGCCCCTAGTAACAATGCCCCACCAGGTATGTGGTTTGAAGAGGCTGGTTTTATGGAAACACAACCGGCGATCGCTAGTTCTCTAACTGGATTGGGAATTTTCACTACCGATCAAATTGGCGCCGCTGGTTATGAACCAGGTAACTTTACCGACAATTTTGGCGGTACTTCTAGTGCGACTCCTGTAGTTGCAGGTGTGGCGGCGCTGGTTTTATCAGCCAATCCTGATTTAACTGCGGGGCAAGTCAAACGGATTTTACAAGAAACTGCCGATAAGATTGTAGATGCTAATCCTGACCCTCAACTCGGTTTGCGTGCCGGGACTTATGATGTTAACGGTCATTCTCAATGGTTTGGTTATGGCAAGATAAATGCCGCGAAAGCTGTGCAAGCAGCATCACAACTACGTGCAGTTGCATCAAGTGGCACAAAGCAGATCGGGGGCAGGAATGATAGCCAGATGGCGATTCCAGACAATAATAGACAAGGGATAAAAAGTGCGATCGCTATTTCTGAGCCGAATACAGTTCAAAATATTCAAGTAACAGTTAATATCACCCATGATTTTCTTGGTGATTTAGAAATTTATTTAATTGCGCCTAATAATCAACAAGTGTTGTTGCAAAATCGTACCCTAGGTCGCCGCACCGATTTACAAACAACCTACACAATGCGATCGCACCCAGCCCTGAGACAGCTACTATCTTTATCGGCTAAAGGAAAATGGCAGTTATGGATCACCGACTATGCACCACAAGATGTCGGGAGATTAAATAGCTGGGAATTAAATTTAGAAACATAGTCTTTAGAGGGACTGGGGACTGGGGACTGGGGACTGGGGACTGGGGACTGGGGATTGGGAGATAATAACGTTGACAAATGACCAATGACAAATGACCAATGACCAATGACCAATGACAAATGACAAATGACAAATGACAAATGACAAATGACCAAATCAAGAATTAGGAATTTCTGCAAATGCATGAGTAGTGATTTCTGATTCTTGGTGGTTTAATTGTTGCAACACCTTGGCTAAGTCAGCAGTCAGGTGTTGAGCATTTTGTTTTATACAACCGTTAGTATAATCGGCGACTTTTATAGACGGAGCAATGTGAATAGTCACGTCTGTACCCCAATGGGGATAACGTTGGCTGTAATTGATGCTGATGGGTATTACTTTAACTCCCAGTCCGGGTTGACTAAATTCAGCACTCAACGCCAAACGTCCAATTCCGGGCTTTAATGGGTGAACTTCACCATCACGATAAATATCGCCTTCGGGAAAAATCACCAAAGTTTTCCTTTGTAGCAGTAAATCAACTCCGTGTCGCAGAGTTCTAATGGATGGGTGTTTAGGATCTACAGGAAATCCCCCTAAGCGGCGCACAAACCAGCCTTGTAGTCCTTGACATTCAGTAATAGTCACCATGAAACGCAAGTCTTTTGCTGTCATACAACCCATAGCCGCATAGGGTACAAGTAGAGCATCCCAACGCGCTCGGTGGGTGGGAGCGAGAATCACAGGGCCAGATTCGGGAATATGTTCTTGCCCAACGATGTTAATGCGACGGAAGAAAAATGGTAGAAGAAAGTGGCGTCCTAATAGATACGCCAGAGGACTTAACCAAGGCGAAACCCAAGAGGTAGTATGAGCCACCTGAGCTTTTGCTGGGGTATTCGCTGGTATTCGCTGGCGGGTAGGGTCTGCAGAGTAAAATTCCATCATGACGGTGGCGGCTGATTGTTCGGTAAAATATCACGAAACCTTGATTAGTTACACCGTAGATTTTCTTCCGTGACTTGTGTCTTGCCCATTGGACAGTTTTACCTCTGTCTGCTAATTTGGCTTTCGTCGGGTAGCAAACCAAGCTTGCAACTGCTGACGACAAACTGACTCTAAAACGCCTCCAATGACGTTCAGTCGGTGATTAGAGGCAGCACCATCGGGGATATTGTCAACAGTACGAATTGCGCCAGTTTTTGTATCGTCCACTCCGTATACCAGCAATCCTATACGGGCATGAACGATCGCACCTGCACACATCGGGCAAGGTTCTAATGTTACATAAAGAGTACATTGATGCAGACGCCAACTCTGTAACATTTGAGCAGCTGCCCTGATAGCGCAAATTTCCGCATGAGCCGTAGGGTCGTTGTCGCGTTCTTTCCTATTTTCGCCCTCCCCAAGCAAATTACCCGATGCATCGACAATCACAGCCCCAACAGGGACTTCACCAGCATCACCAGCCGCTTGCGCTATTTCTAAGGCTCGACTCATCCATTTTTGGTGTATGAGATATTCTTCGTATTCGAGTGACATAGGGACTGAGGATTGGGGACTGGGGACTGGGGAATGGGGACTGGGGAATGGGGACTGGGGACTGGGGAATGGGGACTGGGGACTGGGGACTGGGGACTGGGGAATGGGGACTGGGGAATGGGGACTGGGGACTGGGGACTGGGGACTGGGGACTGGGGACTGGGGACTGGGGACTGGGGACTGGGAAATAAGTTTTGACTCTTGACTCTTGACTCTTGACTCTTGACCCTTGACCCTTGACCCTTGACTCTTGACCAATGAAATAATTATTTTAAAAAACGGGAAGACTATGGTTACGCCCTGCTGTTAGCAATTAACGGGGGAATTTCCATGTAAGTCCTGAATAGACAATGTTAAAAAAACCGCTGTTTACTTTATTGATTCTGCCTTTTTCTCTCATGCCCTGGTTGAGTGTGGGAATGCTTTTTGATTCTCAGGCTAATGCTTTACCAGGACAAAGTACAGAAGAAGTAACTACGTGGATGCAAGCCCATTCAACATTACGCCCCGGACGTGGGGAACAGTTATTTGTGCAAAAAAGTGATACAGCCGCCCAGCGATTCACTTTTTTGGCATCGGTATTACCTCCGGGTAAGGTGGAATTCACCAAAGACCGGAGTAAAATTCGCACTGAACGCATTACCATGTATGATGCGATTAATGGCATCACACTTGATCGCTTTCAGGAATCCTTGCGGGTGATTTATGGGTTAGATATCTATCAAGATTTTAAACGCGCCCAACTGCTTTATGAGTATCCCAACCAGAGTGCAATTAACGCTGCTCGTTTTGCCAAAACTCCAATTAGGGAAGCTTTGCGGGGAGAATTGCGAGTAGGCGATCGCTACGCCTATTGGGTGGAAATTGCCCAACCTAAAGATGGTAAGGCTTTCACTGGTCAAATGACAATTTTGCTCAAAAACGATTTAGACAAGTTGGAAGCGGAATTGCGAAATCGTTAAATCAGTGAACAGTGAACAGTTAAGTAATTGGACAAAACGAGAGGCTGCGCCAACGGGACGCTGCGCGAACGCTCCATTCGCAATGACATTGTGTAATTAATTCTGTCTAACTACTTATAAAGGTTTCAGCCGGGAATTTAACCCCGGCTGAAACACATCACTTTAACGTGAGGCTCCAACTGAGGCGAACCTGCGGAAAGGGCGATTAGAATTAGGGAACTCTAGCTCCCAACTGATACTTCGACTCCCTTCCCTACGGGACGCTCCGCGTAGCTTGCTTCCCTGGAGGAGTACGACTACGCTACTTCGGCTATGCTCAGTACAAGTCGGTACAAGTCAGGGCAAGTCGCTCAGTACAAGTAACTGATAACTGATAACTTTCAGCCTTTTTCTTGTACCCCAAAGCCGCTAACCGGTGGGGTTTGCCATCTATTAGAAAAAATACTTTCAGTTGCTAGAGAAATTCTGAGTAAATCTTCCTTCAGCAGTGGTGGCCACTCAATCCCAGCTTTGCGTCCCGCCGCAAATAGCTGTTGAGCCTTGATACTTAACTGATACAAAGAAAAAGCTAGTTCTCTGTCTAGCGTAGGGGCTTCTTTGAGGGCTTCAAACACGACTTTCAACGCTAACAAAATCGAGGTGATCTGACCAGGTACGGGTGGCCTTCCCTGCTGCATACGCGCTAACAGGGCTTCTGGGTTTTCCTCGGTTGTTGTTGTCTGGTCTATGAGGATTTTGCGAGCTGTTTCGTAATTCATTCACCCAGCTTACCTTAAATTGTGCATCAGTAGTAATACTGAGGTTTTCAATCCTTGATAGGGATTTAAGTTAATTGGAACCTGAATTTGAAAAGTCTCTCAAAGAAGATGAGGGATCTAGTTTCAATCCCTGATAGGGATTTAAGTTAATTGGAACAATAATTGGCAAAGCCTCATCTTTGACGGGCAAGTTTCAATCCCTGATAGGGATTTAAGTTAATTGGAACTTTTACTGAAGAGGCTGAACGTGGCTTCACTGATGTGGTTTCAATCCCTGATAGGGATTTAAGTTAATTGGAACTCGCATGTGATCTCCAAGCTCTTTTTCACTGGCTAGTTTCAATCCCTGATAGGGATTTAAGTTAATTGGAACATATACTCGTATGCTTCTTCTCTGCTTTCGTACTTGGCTGTTTCAATCCCTGATAGGGATTTAAGTTAATTGGAACAAGTTTCACGGTTTATTTTGCGGGTTGATATGGAGTTTCAATCCCTGATAGGGATTTAAGTTAATTGGAACTTAGCTAATCTGTCCCTTGATTTCTCTGAGGAAGAAGTTTCAATCCCTGATAGGGATTTAAGTTAATTGGAACTTGGCATCAACTTAGTTTGTTGAGTGCAAAATCTTGTTTCAATCCCTGATAGGGATTTAAGTTAATTGGAACACGGCAGCATCAAAAGCGATCGCCAAAATGAAGGGCAAGGCTGGTTTCAATCCCTGATAGGGATTTAAGTTAATTGGAACTCAAGCGAATAACATTACCATTGTGTTTGTCAAATGTTTCAATCCCTGATAGGGATTTAAGTTAATTGGAACAAGGTGTTGATCCTATCTCTATATAATCTGTAAATGTTTCAATCCCTGATAGGGATTTAAGTTAATTGGAACGCTGTCCATTGCCATTAGTTAAGCAATATGCTGCGTTTCAATCCCTGATAGGGATTTAAGTTAATTGGAACAAGATTTACAGTCTGTGGGCGATCGCCCGGAAAAGTTTCAATCCCTGATAGGGATTTAAGTTAATTGGAACCTTGCCTTTTTCTATTTTTAGAGGAGGGGTAGCGATTTGTTTCAATCCCTGATAGGGATTTAAGTTAATTGGAACCCAAGGTCTGACAGGAAATTAAAAAGATTGCCAAGTTTCAATCCCTGATAGGGATTTAAGTTAATTGGAACCTGGCTTCTGTACACAGCAGCAAGTCATTGTCTACGTTTCAATCCCTGATAGGGATTTAAGTTAATTGGAACGGTGCTGCTATACTTGGTTGGTAAGCAGGTAGTCCGTAGTGTTTCAATCCCTGATAGGGATTTAAGTTAATTGGAACGCCCGCATCCAGAAGGCTTGATGTATTTGGTTTTCAAGGTTCAATGGTGTCAACCTAGGAATAAGGTAGCTTTTCAGGTGCTGGTTTGTCAAGATAGGAAAGTAGCAAATAAGCTAAAAAGCAGTTGTGATCAGGGTTTCAGGTTTGGTGTCAACCTCTTCAGTGGTTGAATAGGGTTCAAAGTCAATGGGGATAAGGTTTTGAGGGACAAAATTTTATCCTTGCTAAAAAACACCTACAGGTTGACACCCGTTTCAAGCAAAAAAGACAGTGGTATCGATTGGCATTTCGCCGCCGATGCGCTCGATTTTGCCCTGACAGCAAGCACAGAGCGAGTAAAAACGAATGCTGTCTTGGTCAGGTTTGATAACTTTAGCTAAACGCGATCGCAGTTTAGCATATTGAGTTGGTGTCAGTTCGCACTCAAATACAGAATATTGCATCCACTGTCCGTAAGATTTGAGAATTTTATGAATTTTCGTGCGCCGCTTGTCTTCTGAGATGTCGTAGGAAATGACTAGATACATCGGGAATGGGGAATAGGGAATGGAGAATAGAGAATTAGGAGACAGAATTTTATTCCTGACTCCTGAATTCTTGGTATTGATTAGATGATGTTTTAAATCTTGGGCTACTTACTTCATAACTAAAGGTGGGTATTGGTGAATTTCTCCTAGCAGATATTTGGCAAGTAATCGGGCTTGAATCTCGAAAGTTTCTTGATAGGTGTATTGCTTTTGCAGTACTGGGTGCTTGAATTTATCTTGCTTCTTTTCTTGATATAGTCGCAGGAAAATGTGTAATCCTTCTTTAGTAAGTGAAACTGCATTACTGACTGGTTCGGTGATAAAATCTTTTGGTGCTAGCATCCGCCGATTAATCGCTGTGAGTACAACAGCATCTACGATTAAAGGGCGAAATTCTTCCATTAAATCTAGTGCTAAAGAAGGTCTACCATAACGCTCCGTATGCAAGTATCCTAGGTAAGGGTCAAAGCCAACAATATTTAAAGCTCCTTGGATATCGTGGCGGAGTAAGGAATAGCCTAGACTTAAAAGTGAATTAACTGGATCTAGAGGAGGGCGACGGTTGCGAGTAGAAAAGTTAAAATTATCAACACGAATTAGTTGATTAAAACAACCAAAATAGGCGGCACTACCAGCACCTTCAAAGCCTCTGATAGAATTAATGGAGTTGGCTTTTTCAAGGGATGCGATCGCATTCGCTAATTGAGTGATACCAGCATTCAAATCTAGTTCGGAATAGCGGCGTTGTGCCTGTGACAATGCATAGCGATAATTTTTCAGTTTACCTCTGACGAAACCTTGGGTAACGTGAATTGCTTGTGCTGTTTCGCCGGCGGCTTTCCATTGAGCGGAACGGACAAAAATATTTTTACTCATTTCTGATTCTAAGCGGGCGATATATTTACCTGAGCTAGTGAGAAAAGTTAGGGGAATTTTTTGGTTAACTAGTTCGGCGATCGCTAGGGGAGAAATGCTGGCTCTTCCCATAATCACTAAGCCGTCAATTTTAATTAAAGGTACGTCTAAAATTGTCTTTTTCTCAAATTTGACGTTTAGGCGTTCGTCTGTTTTGCCAATAAAAGCATCATCTTGTGTGATATAAACTGTTCCCATGATTTCACCTGAGATTTACAACTTTTTCTGAAAGTAATTGTTGAAATCCTGATATTTATAATTTGTTTTGATGACAATGTCTGGATGTCGGTGGGCAGTGCCCACCCTACAAATTACAAATTTAGTTAGCTTCTTGATAGCTTTTCATTTTATCTATTGCTTTAGGCAAACATTGTGAATAAAGACTGCATCCTTCACAGCGTTTGCTATAAACTGCTTTGGGCATTATGCCTGTTTCGATGATATTTGTGACAGATTGAATGGTAGCGATCGCACTCTGTCGTAACTCTGCATTAATCTCTACTAATTGTCGTTGGTGAGAGTGGGCATAATATACATATCCAATGGTGATTGTTTTCCCTGTCATCTCTTCTAAACATAAAGCTTGGGCACAAACTTGTAGCTCATCATTATCCCATTCGCCTTTACGTCCCCGTTTATATTCGACTGGATAAAATTCACCAGATTCTAACTCAATTAAGTCAGATTTTCCGATTAGTTGGTATTTTTCAGATTTCAACCAAATTGCTCGAACTTGCCAAGTTTCTTCTCGCTGTCCTTCGCCGGTTGTGTGGACGCGATCGTGTAAACTTGTGCCTTCAATTGTGTATTGATTATCGGTAAATTCGCCAGCGCAAAACATCCGCCAACAACGATGCGGACAATAAGCGTATTGATTCAATGCCGCAATTGGAATATATTCAGTGTTCATAATCAGTTATCAGTTATTAATTCAAATGCCGCGTCATTCCCATCCCCATTGTGGTTTTGCGCCCAACACCTGCATATAATGCAAAGTCAGATAAAGCATTAATTTGCTTAATTTGTATTGGTTCGACTTCTCCCAATAAGCGATAGTTAATTTCTCCCAAAATGCCAATAAATTTACTGCGGGAGTCGGCTAATATTTCTGTATGAATGTTGATAAATGAGGGGAAGATTGACTCGATGGCAATGTCGAAAAACTCGATACCACTGTATTTATTCCACCGTGCTAGGAGGGAGTTAAAAACACATTCTCTGGTGGGGAGAGTTGTATCAAATTTTCCTTGTCGGAATGCGGTGGGGGTGGAAAATGTGAGGCGAATTGTGGTTTCGCGATCGCTGGCTTGCTCGTACAATTGAGTGTAGCTACTGGCATTTGCCCAAGGTTGGATAGATTGGGGTGTGCCTTGAATGCTCGTAATATACAAGTCTGCGGGGCCAAGATGCCAAGGGTGATTGGGATTAAGATTTAGCCATAGTTGGGTAAGTTGGCTAAAGAGAGTGTCATCTAATAAAGAGATGCGCCACCAACAGGGTGAACCAGCGGGAATTGGTTGTTGATGTGAATATTGCAATTGAGATCCCCTTTTAGACAGGGGGGAGTTAGTTTGTAGGGGCGAGAGGGTGAAAGCTTTGTCAGCGTTAGAGTCGTGGAGGCGATCGCCTAATGTCTTATCTACAGAACTAACGAGGGTTAAAAATAGGGCGTGGAGATGTCTGCCAGTGAGATACTGGGGTGGTATGGGCGACTGGGGAAGCAGGTTAAGGACTAGGCTGTGGGGCATACTTTTTTTGCTTTTTTGTAGACTGAGTAACCCTGGATTCTACAGTAAACTCTGGTATGTCTCGGAGTTCAGCATCGCTTAAATTATACTGCTCACAAACTAAACTCAAACGATTTCCGGGTGTTTTCACGGCGTTTATAGAGTGGGTTAAATCACCTTGGAAGTAAACCAGAGTACTGATTTGCGGTTTAATTTGTCCAAGTTGGCGTTTTTGTGACTTGAGTACTAGTTCTCCCCCTTCCATATCCGCTGGTACTCTCACGTAGAGTACACTGACAACTGCAGGCGGTTCAATGGTTTTACAGTAGGAACGGAGTGAGCGATCAATGTGTGGATCGACACGTGAGCCTTCTTTGAGCAGTAACGGGTTGAGGTAAAAAGCGTTACAACTGGGTTGGAGAGCCAAATCTAGGTAAGGCTGGAAGTAGGGAAACTTTTGTTCTACCGTGGAGATATGCGATCGCCTAAATACCACAGAAAATCCTTTTGTACCGACAAAATCGCGGTTGAGGTTGTTGATTGCAAAGTAAGGACAAGCATGGATTTCTCCCCACAAGTTGTTGAGGTAGTCGCTGGGTAAGGCGTTGGGTTGTTGCTGGTAATGTTTCACGGGGGATGTGAGAGAAATATGCTTATAAATCGATGTTCTACAAATTCTCGCACCATTGGTGCGAGAATTTAATTATTTATCCCGCAATAAAAACTTCATCATCTGGAAGACGTAGCTGTTTAAACTTCATTGCCATTGTTAAAATTCCTGACAAGCCTGAAAAAAATCTATATTCTTTCTCAATATCATTGCAAATAATGTTTATTGGATAAGAAATAATTCCTTGCTTGTTTAATTGGAAAATAACAGCAGCATTTGTTCTTGGGCAAATAATTACTCCTGGCAAAAGATACCTATTCAAAGATTTTATTTGGTCTGTGGGTCGTGTTCCTCCTCCAAGAGTGCGGATAATTCGACAATTTTTAAAAGCTGTTAATTTGTTCAGTTCTGTACTGATAAATTCTTGCCAGTTATCAGTGTAGCGTAATTCAAAACTCAATTGATAAGTTTCAGTAGCACGACTGGTGACTTCAATATAATCACCATTTTGGACAAATTCGTAATAGCGTAATAAATGAAAAGGATCTAGTCTTGTTTCCTCTGATTCATCTAGAATAAAACCATGAGGGTCACGAATGGAAAGACTTTCAAATAGACTAGAACGAAAACTAAATAAAGGTGCATAGCTTGTACTAAAAACTTCAGCAAATTCTTTTAACTCAGCTAGTGCCTCTTCATCTTTTTGAAATAAATCTACGTATTCGTCTAAAGTTGTACGTCCAGCTTGTAAGTCATCCCAATCTTCAGGAAATTTAGCCTTGATAAAGGTTCTGACAAAAGCCTGACCACCTTTGATATACTTCCAATCTTTTTTGATTTCTTTGGGAGTTTTTTTCGCAATAGCTTCAGCGCCTCGTAAAAGTTTCATTCTATAGCGATAATCATCCCAAGTTCTATTTCCTTCAAAAATAGATTTTAGAGTATTGAATAACTCCAAAATCAATTTTTCTTCAGCTAAACCTTCAAGCATTTCTTCCAATTCCAACAAGGGACGGGCAATTTCTAGAAATGCTTCTGAACGCCAGTAAGCTTTTAAAAAAGGCTTGTCTAAGCAGGGAAGTGTTTCAAGTAAGTCTTTTAGCGCTGTACGTTCCCCAGTAGTATCTAGAGAGGTTAAACCTTCTTCCCAAGCGTTAGCAGGTAAGTATGCAATGGCCTCTGAATCAATATTAGTTTCAGATTTACCCAAAACACGCCCTACTCTACCAATTCTCTGCCAAAATGCAGCGCGATCGCGTGCTGAAAAAATCAACCAATCTAAATTTTGCCGTTTCGGTTCAGGATGTCTTTCAAAATTAAATCCTACATCTACAGTGCTAGTAGCCAAAATGATTTGACACTGCATAGCCCTTTGTCTATCTTTTTTGGGTGCAGGGCCAGTTATACGCCCAATGTAATCACCAATTCCTCGCTGTCGCAGTAAATCTGATAGACGATTAATATTATCAAGAGAGTCAAGAATTACAGCACCATTTTCGTCAGGTCTTTCTCGAAAACGTTGGACAATTTCTGCTGCTAACTCTGCTAACCACTCTTCCTTACTATCTGGTTTTGGTCTTAATTCCAGATTAACTCCTGTTTGTGACTGTAAAAGATTAATATTACCTGCTTCTCCATCAATTCTTGCTATTTTCACACCAGCCTGTTTTAAATTCTGCAATGCTAATTCACAAGCTGGTTCTGGTGTCGCTGTCAGCAATACTACTTTGCGTCCGTTCTCAAAAAAGCGAAAAACTTGAGAATAAGCGAGATAAAACAGCATTCCTACTAGCTGTTTAGCATCGTAGAGGTGAAATTCATCAAAAATGACTGTCGAAAATTTGGTGTAAAAACTACTGGCGATATTACCTCTATCTAAGTTGTTATATGCAAAGAAAGTTGCATAGTAAAAGATATCAGGATTTGTGACTAAAATGATGGGCGTATTAGCCCCAACATCAGGAAAAACTGTAGCTGGATTCCGTAATACGTTATACAGCTTTTCCCCTGAACGACTGCCAACTTTATCGTTAGACCAGCTTTTAATATCTTTAGCAGAAGCTGATTTGACTATATGAGGTAAGTTAGCCTCCTTAACAAACTTTTTTGCGGCTTCTGTTTGCTGTTCAATTAAAGCATTAGTTGGAGCAATGTAAACAGCACTTTTATTTGGCTGATGTTTTAATACTGTTAGCCCTGCATTGGTTTTACCTGTGCCAGTTGGTGCTAAATCAAGGATAATATCTGCATCCTTAGATTGTTCAAATACATCAACTTGATGCTGAAGTGCATTCCCCATAAAAGAAAGTTCATCTGGCAAAGATGCACAAGCTGAAATACTGCGCGGTTCTAATCTGATAACTAATTTTTGATTACTCATTGTTACTTTCTCTACCGCAAAAATGTAAACCTGCTGGTATAACCATTTCCCCAACTTGCCAAGCAGCACCCCGAAAACGAAGATTTTTAATGATGGGTGCAGGAGGAATAGAAATTAAATCGAATGCTAAAGCCTCTATTTGCTGTGGTAAATCAGCAGCATTTAGATAATGTTGACTTTGATATTCACTTTCTGGTAGTAAAGTCACAGGAAATTCATTCAGCACATTCACCTTGACTTTACTCATGAATTTCCCAAGGCGAATATAATTTGGTAATTGGTAATTTCCAAATACCAGAGTTTGAAATTTGTTTCTGCGTTCAATCATTCGCAGTCTTCCAGTTTGCGGAAAATTACTTGGTCTAAATGAACTTGGTTTTTTACCTTGGCGTTGTAATGGTAAATCTTCCCGCGCAGTCGCAACACGGTTATTAGTCATTGCATACCAGTAAGAATCAGAAAGAGCATTGAAACGTTCAAATCTGAATGTCACTCTACCTACTGGTGAAGCTGGTAAGATATAAAAATCTTGTGCGATTGGTTGCAAATCTTCTTTGTAGGTTGGTCGTCCTGTAGCCTGACCTTGGAGGCGATAGGGGGAATTTACCCAACCTAAAGCATAGGTAAGAGCATAATTCCCAATTACCCCCTCAGTGTAATAGGTATCAGACAACTCCCTAGAGGCAAAAAAGACTGGTTCAAGACAGTATAATTCAACAAGTTTTGCCTGCTGAAAAGGAATTGTTGACATAATCTAAATCTCTACTTCAACTGGTGTATTCTTGCCTTTCGCCTTAGCCTTTTTCTTTTCAGGTGCAACCTGACGGAAGGATTCATAAGATTGCGTTAAACGCTTGAGAAAATTATCACGTTCAGCTTCTGACCAATTAGTTTCTACGTCAGTCACTAAACTTGCTAATTCTTCTTCAGATAGTTGCACAGAAACTCCTCTCTTATTTTTCCAATTAGCAATTACTTGTTTGCTTGCTGTAATTAATTGATTAATATTCAAGGGATGTTCTAAAGGCTTACCTAAGACATCATAAGTAGCTTGTACAAGTTCCAGAGAACTAGGAAGTTCGGTAATACTACCAAATACACCTAATATCTCGTTTTCCATGCGTCCAACACGACTGGAAACTGCACCATAACGACTTGTGAAAAGAATGTTACCGATGATATAGCGCAGTTCATCCGCAGTTACATCTTTTAGGGTGACGACATCCAAAAAATGCACGCCTGGTTTGATGTATTCGCTGGTATTTAAAGCTGTTGAGGCGTTACCTTTTTCATCGCGCATTGTACCAGTTTCGTAGATGGCGTTTATGGTGCGATCGCCTACAACATCACTAGCAGGTAAAATACTAAAAGCGTCTTCAGTCCAAATGCGACTTTTTTGAGCGCCACCCCCACCAGCAGCGAAGCCGTAGAGGAAACAATCTACACACATTTCACAAGGTGCATTAGTATTTAAAGAACAAAGAGAGCCATCTTTAGGGTTGGTGTATAAAAGCTCATGCGCTCTTAAATGTTCTCGTCCGTAGCGTCTTTCTGGGGCTACTTGTTTACGCTTAGTCATTACCAAGCGTTGAATTATAGTTTTTTGATTTTCACCCTCTAAACCAGCTTGGACAAATTCGCTACACATTGGTTCACCTGAACCTTCTGTGCGAAAGATAGTTTCAGAATGGGTTGTTCTTAAAACAACTAAAGTAATAAAACGTCCCTTGGGGAAATTCTCATAACTTGTTGCTAGTACCGAGGAAAGTTTTGAAATGGACATGATGAAAAACTCCTAATTATTTAAACAGTTGTAGTTGTTTCGACTGAATCATCTTTAGATTCACTTTTAAGTTGTTTACGTGCTTCTTCAAGGAAGAATAAATAAGCAGCTTCTAAAGTTTTTTGGTCAGATAAAAACTTTTCAGGACGTGCTGAATAAACCTCCTCATATAGTTTTCGTAATAGCTCGTAATAACGCTTGACCTGTTCATACTTTGTTGCACCTACGCCATGCTCACGGATACGGTCTAAGCGAGTATGATATTGCTGTACTAAAGCAGCAAAAATTACATCTAAACCCAAATAAGCCTTTTGAGAACGAATAGCAGCAATAAAGGCTGTAAACGGTTCTGCTTGAGCAGTTCGTTTAAAAGAACTTCCCCATATTTTTCCTTCTGCTGCAACTTGAGCAGCTTCTCTAAGATATTTAGTTAAGAGTAAGTTTTCATCAGGCATAAAGCTCTCCAGTAAAGTATTTAACGGCTCACAAATGCGACTCCAAATAACGCTCAAATTTGGTTCGTCTTGTTCTCGCAGAGTCCAACGTAACAAGACATAATAAAGTTCAATTGGTCTGACACAAGCACGAGCCAAATCATACAAACAATCATCAGCTTTCTGAATACTTGCAACAGAGGTTGCTAGTTTGCCAATGCAACGTAGTCGCTCAAGAATTTTTTCTGCATCTTGGCGTTGCTGATATTGTCCATTTCCCAATAAAGTTTGCAGTGCAGAAGGAATTCCCTCTATTCGTCCGTAAACATCATTAGATAACTCCACCTCTAGATTGCTACTCAAGACAAAAGGAAAGCCAATATCTAAAGACAGGGAAATTTCTAAAGCAAGCCTCAGTGATTTTAGTAAAGCTAAAGAATTATTAACATCTCCCCAAAGTAAAGGAATAATGACAGATGTATGAACAAAATCAGGACGCTTTGGTAATGCTAAACCGACTACTTTGTTAGCTTTAAATTCAAGCTGATTATCTTTATATAATTTCAATTCATCAATAGTGACAGTACCACCTTCAGCATTTGTCGCTGCAAGTTGTTTTAAAAGCCCACGCCAAATTCTCAACAGTTCTGGAGCAGAACCTTTAGGTAATGCTAAGTGCAAATAAAGCGGGTCTTGTTTTTTAACAGCAGGAAAGTTTGCCCCAACTGCCATTAATTGGTAGGCTAAAGCTGCAATTGAATCTGCTTGTCTTTTCGGTTCAGCACTGATACCACCCGGTAAGCGATTAGAAAAAGCCTGTACTTTTGTACCAGGAGGCATATTATCTGAAATTAGCTCATCTATATCAGTAGAAGTAGAACCTAAAGAGCATCTTTGTCTGGGATTTGCTTCTACATAAGCATTTAAATCATCGCCTCCATTTAACCGAATAGCAAAAGGTAAATTGACCATTCTGCTAACGGCTGCAATCATTTCTTCAGATACTTCTGTTTCTTCAGATATTTGTGTACTTTCTTTTCTTAGCTGGAAAGATTCTTGTAGAGCTTCTTTAATACCCTCAATTCCTTTAACAGCAGCCTTAGCAGCAAATAAAGGTCGCCCATATAGACCTTCAAATGCTTCAAGAGCAGTCCTTTGTTGTTCGGATATTCCCGTATGAACAGCAATTTTATCCCAAATTTCTTTAGGACTTAATTCTGCTTTTCTATAACTGATGTAAGCCGCTTTTAAACCCTCAGAGATGGCGAACTCTTCTCCATTGCTTACAGCTAGTAACCCAAGTTCAGCCGCTTTATTTAATGCGTTTTCACCAGCATTATCTCCCCATTTAGTTACATCTTTAGCAACCTTATCTGATTTATAACCAGCTTTTTTCTTTTCCAAAAGAGCTAGAACATTTACTAATACTTCTTCAATATTTTGCTCAATGGCTTGATGATTAATCTTAATACCATTGTTGGTAGCTCTTACAAGTTTTTCGATATTATTCCCAAAAACTTGGTCAATTTTACTTTGCCAAACAGCAGCTATTTCTTTTGTAAAATCTACGTTTGATAATGCTTCACCTTCAAAAAGTTCGCCATCAGGGAAAATTGCTAAAGGATTTAACCCATACTTTTGCAAAACCTCTTCGCAAGCACCCAGCAACAGGGCTGTAATATAGCCTTTATCTTCAGAGATACTGATTCTAAAAAGGTTACAACTTCGCCCAAAAGCAACAGTTAATTCTTTTTCCAGTTTGCGAAAACGTTGTGCATCTGGAATTCCTAAATCAAATAAGTCCGCAGCTGTAAGCATCGCCGCCCAACGTTCAATATTTGGGTCTTCTGGTAAAAATCTTGCTCCATCGCTGACGTTATGACCTGAATGGCGCTCAATTAGCTTTCTGACTAACTCCAAATCATCTTCTGAGATAACAAAGCTAAGTACACAAGCCTTTTCAAGTTGTTCTCGTAAAAATTCCTGATTTCTAGCCAGGGTTTTAACATTGCGTCCTTTGGTATCTAATTTATTCAGGTCATGTACAGCAGTTGCAGCTAGTAGCAAAGGTCTTTTATCTTCTGGGACTTCTGCGATTCGGCTAACTGTCAAAATGAACTGACACGCAGAATCTAAGTGTTCTGCAAGGGTCGTACCCTTTCTTACGCCGTACTGATGATGATGTGCATGATTTTCGTAAAGCTGGGGGCGAATTTCACTGAAATAAATCTCCTCCAAAGTCTTTGGAAGATTATTCAAAAGCCGATTGCGCTTGGACATATAAAGATACTCCAATCCAAAATCGAGTCTAGGTTGCAAAGTCCACTTTTGAGATGAGTACTTATACTGAGATAACCTGACAAACTCAAGTTATGTCACTGCACTTTTTTGCAACTAGACTATTTATAATTACATCTATGAATATGACACAACTAGCTTAAAAGTGCAAGTACATTTTGTAAATGCCAAGAAAAAAAGAAACGATTACACTGTCAATTCCGCCAGGAACTAAAGAACAACTAGAAGCGATCGCTCGCTGTCTCAATATCAATTGGGGCAAAGAACCCAGTATTTCGGGCTTAATAGTGGCGATCGCACAACAATCTGTAGAGGTCGGAAAGCCCTTTGCGCTTGACTCTAACCAAGTTAATGCCTTACAGCAGGCAATAAAAGCTTTGAATGATGCAGGTCACATAGGAGAAGCACAAACTGTACTTGCACTTTTGCTAGAACGTGGCAATCTCGAAGCACCTCTTCGTCAATTACTGATGAAACAACTTAGTCAACCTATCCAAGAATGGCGAAATACGATAGAAGAACTAAGTAAAGCGAAACAGCCTTTCTACATTCTCTATTCCAACTCTCAAGGTCAGGAATTAGATTACAAAGTTCGTCACGCTGAGGTGCGCTTTTTTGAGAAACGCTTTTATCTCATGATTTGGTGCGAAGAGACAGCAGACGTAGAAAACGATATCCCAGAATTCCCCGAACTTTGGCACAATCGTTGCTTAAGCTTTGAGCGAATCAAGTCTGTTGTCCCGACAAGTGGAGATTGGCGAGGTGAACTTGACTATCTAAAAGTGCAATTACACTTTCGGGGTTGGCTAGCTAAAGCTTATCAACCGAAAGAAGATGACATTGAGGATGACATGATTAATAATGTGCGTCAGGTGGTGCGGCGAGTAGCTAATCCCTTCTGGCTGATTCGAGAAGTTGCACGTTACTGGGAAGATTGCGTGATTGTATCACCAGAGAATGTGCGCGATCGCCTCAAACAAAAACTCCTCACTCTGTGCCAGTTGTACGATATCGAAACCAAGGAATAATATGCAAACTTCACATCATGCAAGATTCTGGAGGTATTTGGGTGCGACTTGAGACTAATTAACTGCTCAAATCTGTAATTAGATGTAGAAATGTGTATATTAAGTCTGTAAAAGGGTAGGTAATTAAAACTTATAAATTTGATAGGTTTAATGTAGGGCAGACTGATAATTGCCTACCCTTTTTACTCAGTCAGGAATTACTTATGAATTATCAGAAGCTAGACGCTGCTCTGGCGATCGCCCTCAATGATGTTCCTAACCCAGAAGAATCGAGTTTGGATGTCTTTATCCATACAGAACCAGTTTTAGATGCTGACGCAGCCGCTGTTCTAGAAAATTTAGGCGTTAGTACTGCTACAACTGGCAAAGATATTTTTACAGCCGCACTTTCACCAAACGCCATTTCTCAGTTATCGGAGCAACCTTGGGTACAGTATCTCAAACTGTCACAACAATTAAGTTTAGTGAATCGGCGGCTAAATCCAGGGAAACTCGGTATTTAATAGGCTTATTGTATTTTCTTGTATAAAGTATTTAGGTAAGACATAAAGAATTTACGGGAAAATAAAATACCAATTTGTAGGGTGTGTGACGCGGTGATAATACATTGAGTTAAGCGATATATAATTTTGTAGCGTCACGCACCAATGATGATTGTAGCTACTTATAGCGGTTCTCTGTCTGATGCAATACAGTCAAGGGCGGGGTTTTCCCGCCCCTACAGGCTTTGCGATTTAAATCTGTAGCTCACTGATCTGAAAACCGCTATATATTGGTACATTATTAATCAGCCAGTCTCTAAGTTGAGCTTTGTTAAATCGAATCCAACATTTATTACAGTCACGGAAAACTCTAAGTAAACTACCTTTAGTGAATCAGGAATCAGGCTTATGAAGTGGCTGACTGTGACAGTTATGTAAGAGTTTCTCCTTGTTTCCAGTATCTATTCATACAATTACAGGTATTTTGCTCATTACGAGCGCAATTCACCACTAAGCACATTCTGTAAAATTCACTCAACAGAATCTTTGATCCCCCCTTACCTGTAGCGGCAGACAGTCCTAAACTGTAGGTGAGAGTTGAAAGGCAGCTGGGAGACATTTTGTGAAAAAAGTTTTAGCAATCATACTTGGTGGTGGCGCGGGGACACGGCTTTACCCGTTAACTAAACTGCGTGCTAAACCCGCAGTACCAGTAGCAGGTAAGTACCGTTTAATCGATATCCCTGTTAGCAACTGCATAAATTCCGAAATATTTAAAATTTACGTCCTAACGCAATTCAACTCAGCTTCCCTGAATCGCCACATTGCCCGCGCCTACAATTTTAGTGGCTTCAGCGATGGCTTTGTCGAAGTTCTAGCAGCACAGCAAACACCAGAAAACCCCAACTGGTTCCAAGGTACTGCTGATGCTGTGCGTCAGTATATTTGGTTGTTGGAAGAATGGGATGCCGACGAATATCTCATCCTCTCAGGCGATCATCTCTACCGCATGGATTACCGCCAATTTATCCAACGACATCGGGAAACTAACGCTGATATTACTCTTTCAGTGATTCCCATAGACGATCGCCGCGCCTCGGACTTTGGCTTGATGAAAATTGATCAGTCTGGGAGAGTAGTTGACTTTAGCGAAAAACCCAAAGGCGAAGCTTTAGCGCAAATGCGCGTCGATACCACTATCCTTGGCTTGAGCAAAGAACAAGCTGAACTCCAGCCATACATCGCCTCAATGGGGATTTATGTCTTTAAAAAAGATGTTTTAGTCAAGTTGTTGAAAGAATCTTTAGAACGGACTGATTTTGGCAAAGAAATTATTCCGGATGCTGCTAAAGATCACAATGTTCAAGCCTACTTATTTGATGACTACTGGGAAGATATTGGAACCATCGAAGCCTTTTATGATGCTAATTTGGCTCTAACTCAACAACCCCTACCACCCTTTAGCTTCTACGATGAAAAAGCCCCAATTTATACCCGCGCTCGTTACTTACCTCCGAGCAAACTTTTAGATTGCGAAATTAAGCAATCGATGATTGGGGAAGGTTGCATTCTGAAAAATTGCCGCATTGAACATTCCGTTTTAGGAGTGCGATCGCGCATTGAAGCTGGTAGCATCATTGAAGATTCTTTAATTATGGGGGCTGACTACTACCAAGCTTCTGTAGAACGCCAATGTAGCTTAGAAAAAGGCAACGTTCCCGTAGGCATCGGCACGGATAGTATTATTCGCCGTGCCATCATTGATAAGAATGCCCGCATTGGCCATAGTGTCAAAATCATCAACAAGGATAACGTCCAAGAAGCAGAGCGCGAAAGTCAAGGCTTCTATATCCGCAGTGGGATTACCGTTGTGCTAAAAAATGCCGTAATTCCTGATGGAACTGTCATTTAAAAGTGCTGAGTTGTGAGTGCTGAGTTATGAGTACAACTTCTAATCACTCAGCACTCTTGTTACTAATTCCTCTTCCCGTGAGTGTCGAGTTATGAGTACAACTTCCAATTACTCAGGACTCAGGACTCAGGACTCAGGACTCATATTGCTGATTGGCCTTCCTGGTAGTGGCAAGTCAACTTTAGCAAAACAATTACTAGCAGAATGCCCCCATATGCAGCTAATTTCCACAGATGCGATTCGGGGGCAATTATTTGGCAACGAAGCCATTCAAGGGTCATGGCTGCTGATTGAGCGAGAAATCCAGCGACAATTGCAACTAGCTATTGTCTCAGAGAAGACGGCAATTTACGACGCTACCAACACCCAGAGACGCCATCGTCTTGACATAATTACCCTCATTCGCAACTTAGGCTTTACCAACATTACTGGGATGTGGGTGGATACGCCTGTATGGCTGTGTTTAGCACGCAATCAAAAACGACTGCGCCAGGTTCCTGAAGAAATTATCTTCCGAATGCATCGCCAAATCCGGGATGTTCCCCCAAGCATTGAAGAAGGATTAGACTGCCTGATACGGTTTTCAGAATGGCGACAGTACGGAAATTGCTCTCATACAGTGAGCGAGAACCCCACTTGATTTTCGGTAATGTTTGTTAATTTAAAATCAGAATCTATTTGCTTGGCATTATACCTGGCAAATAACAAATCTCGCATCTTAAAAAAGAACATAATAGGAATTTCTATAGGAGGCTGGTAGATGGCTGCAACCGACTTCAAAGACTATTACGCAATTTTGGGAGTTAGTAAGACTGCCAGTCCAGAAGACATTAAACAAGCTTTTCGTAAACTAGCTCGCAAGTTTCACCCTGATGTCAACCCAGGCAACAAACAAGCAGAGGCACGGTTTAAAGAAATTAATGAAGCCTACGAAGTTTTGTCAGATCCAGACAAACGTAAAAAATATGACCAATTCGGTCAATACTGGAAACAAGCTGGGGAAGGCTTCCCATCTGGCGGTGCTGGCGTTGATATGGGTGGCTTTGATTTCAGTCAATATGGCAGTTTTGATGAGTTTGTCAATGAGTTACTAGGGCGTTTTGGTGGTGGTGCTGGCCCTCGCACTGCACGGCAAAGCTACTCTTATAGTACTTCTACTAGTAGCAGACCAAGCGGTTTTGGCGGCTTTAGTGATTTTGGCTTTCAAGATGTAAATACAGGTGGTGGTACTACCCAGGATCTTGAAGCCCCAATCTCCCTAACTTTAGCGGAAGCGTTTGCAGGGATACAAAAGCGCTTTAGTTTGGGTAATGAAACCATTGATATTAGGATTCCGGCTGGTGCTAAATCTGGTACTCGCCTACGTGTACGTGGGAAGGGGCCAGTTAATCCTATGACCCAACAGCGTGGGGATTTATACTTAAAGGTGGAACTCCAGCCCCACACATTTTTTCAGATTGAAGGCGAGAATCTGGTCTGTGAAATGCCCATCACGCCAGATGAAGCTACTCTCGGTGCGGCAATTGATGTACCTACACCCGATGGCACAGTTAATGTCAAACTTCCCGCTGGAGTGCGTTCTGGTCAATCACTGCGTCTACGTGGTAAGGGTTGGCCGCTAGCTAAAGGTGGACGTGGCGATCAGTTGGTGAAGGTGGCGATCGTCCCACCCAAAGACCTCAGTCAACAAGAGCGGGATTATTATGAAAAAATTCGGGCTATACGTACCTATAATCCTCGCAGCCATTTACAGCAGGTCAAACTATAAAATTCTAATTAGTACGAAGCCGTCCTAGTGACAAATTTTACTAGAACGGCTTTGCACGATATTTTGGTCAATCTTAAGTTTTACTGTGTCGTGTAACCACCATCTACCGCCAGGGATTGTCCAGTGACAAATGAAGCAGCGTCAGAGCAGAGCCACACTACAGCTTCTGCAACCTCTTCCACTCTTCCTATTCTACCAATTGGGTGAGCTGCGGCCATCTGAGCCTTTCCTTCGTCGCCAAAAGCACGATCAACCATATCAGTCGCAATGACGGCTGGACTAACCGCATTCACCCGAATACCTGACTTGGCATACTCTAAAGCTGCTGTTTTGGTCAAGCCTATGACGCCGTGTTTGCTAGCAACATAAGCAGCAGCATCGGGGAAACCAATCAATCCCGCAATAGAGGAGTTGTTGACGATCGCCCCACCACCTTGTTTAAGCATTTGTAAGATTTCATACTTTAATGACAGCCAAACTCCTTTGAGATTAATGTTAATCACGCTGTCCCAATTTTCTTCTGTTTGTTCCACTAAAGGACTAAAGATTCCCTCAATACCGGCATTGTTAAAAGCGTAATCTATCCGACCGTATGCCGAGACAGCTTGATTAACTAGAGCTTCAATTTCAGCACTATTACTGACATCTGTTTGCACAGATATACCTTCACTACCAGCAGCTTTCACTAACTCCAGTGTTTCCTCACTTTCTGCAATTCGGCGACTGCCAATGACAACTTTTGCACCCCGTTTGGCGAATGCTAAAGTAGTGGCTCGTCCAATTCCAGAACTACCGCCAGTGATGAGAGCAATCTTATTTTCTAGGTCTTTCATAAGTGGCTATTTTTAGTGTGTGTACGCTTAATAGAAGAATGGAGTTAGGGATAAATCTGGTGGCCATAGAAATCTGGTCAGCGAAAATAAAGTCCCCTAAAAGCTGACTATACAGGTTTCTTCGTTTCAGACTAGCCTGCGGCAAGCCGTACTCTCCGAGAAGCCGCCTCCGGCGTCTACCGCGTCTTCAGACTTCAGACTTCAGTCTTAGCTGGTTGGGTCATTCTTGCCACGACGATAGCTTTAAATTCTGCCATCGCTTCCGGTGTGGTTTGGGTTGCTTGCCATGCGGGACGTGCAATTAAGCGATCGCACCAAGCCTCCATTTTGGGATAATCACTTAGGGAAATACCTATTGTTGGCAACCAGGGTACAACTGTTCCCGCAACCGCTTCAGCTAGTGTTAGCTGTTCGCTACCAAAGTAAGGGCGATAATCGAGTAGGCTTTCAAATAATTTCATCACTGTAGAGATTTTCTGCTTCGCCTGCTCAATTTTTTCTGGGTTCTCTGCTGGTAAGCCTAATATTTGAGGCAAAAATGTCGTGGTAGCTGGCAAAAGTTCATTCACCGTTACTAGTTGTACCATGCGGGCGATCGCTAAATCTTTGGCATCTGTAGGCAACATCGCAGGCGTAGGGTACTTTGCTTCTAAATAGTCCAAAATTGCCAGAGATTCGATTATATTTAAGCCGTCATCTACCAAAGCTGGAATATGATGAAAAGGATTAATTGCCAAAAATTCGGGTTTAAACTGCTCCCCATTTAATTTGATTTCTACTAATTCAAACTCAAGTCCTTTTTCTAGTAGAGTAATCCAAACACGGCGGGAATTAGGAGAAATTGGTGCGTGATAAAGTGTCAGCATAAAAAAACCTCACAGCTTTACTCAGGCTAAGTTTTCCGGCAAATCAAGTATAGCGTTTTTCAGATAAGTAGGGTGGGCATTGCCCACCCTACTTATGCTAAGTTTTTAGGTAAATAATTAATATCAAGTAACTGTTCTAATGTGTAAGTACAACATTGAGGTAGGTTATTTAGCTTGCCCTCAGTTTTATCAATTGCATATTCTCAAGCATCATCATAAATAGATGGTAATTCTTTTTCTAAAAACTGTTGAAACCGTTACCAATGACAACTGACGAGCACCACTAGTTAACTTTTTTTGCTCCCACCTACTTACAAACCATCAAATTGTTCTAACAATGTCCCAGTATTAGCATTATGGTCTAAAAAAGAAAACGAATGTCTATAACGCAGTTTCCCTTCTTCATCTAATACAAACTGCGCTGGCAAAGGCGCTCCCAATGCTTGACCTACATGATATCGACGAAAGACATAACAACTAGGGTCACTCAACAGTGGCATTTGTAATGCTAAATCTCTCACAACAATTTGACTTTGTCTTTCATCGGTACTAGTAATCAACAAAACTTCAATACCACGATTTTTAAATTGTGCGTAATTCTCATTCAATTCTTTAATGTGAGGAAAACAAAACGGGCAATATTGTTTTTCTGTGAATATCCGAGTAAAAGCTAGTAATACTGGCTGCTTTCCTCTATAACTCGACAACTTCACCAACGTTCCATTCGTAATATCTGGCAGTTGAAAGTCTGGCGTTCCTACTTCTAGCCTCAGATAATTTGTAGCGGGAACTGGTAAAAAATTGCGGAAGAAACGCTCATTAAATAAGCCTCTAAAATCTGTTGAAGTTAGCATATTTTTAGTCCTAGTTATGGAGGTTTTTAGTTGAGTGTTATAAATCTTTGATTGGGGAGTCAGAATTCAGGAGAGTTCAACAGTTATCAGTATCAGAGGGGAGTTATACCGTTTTTTTGTGAAGCTGCATATAATTCACCCCCCGGCTATCGCCGTCCCCCCTTGGCAAGGGGGGACTACAGGGGGGTATTATTATGTGCATCTTCATACAGAATTGGTATTAGAATTCAGAATTTAGGAGAGTTAAAAATATTTAGGAGATGAAAAAACCACAGATAGACACGGTAGTTGATACTGTTTTATGTGTATCGGTGTTTATCTGTGGTGATGATTGATATTGTACATTTTCACGTTAATAATGTCCTTTGTCATTAGTCATTTGTATTGTAAAAGACAAATGACCAATAACTAATGACAACCTCAATGCGTAAATCTAGACTGCAGAGAAGTATACTTTAGACTTCACTGGGTCGGGAACCATTGTCTGATCTCCTGGTTTCCAACCAGCAGGGCAAACTTCATCGGGGTGAGACTGAACGTACTGAATGGCTTGTAATGTCCGCAGGGTTTCATCGACGCTGCGACCAAAAGCTAGGTTGTTGATGGTGGCGTGCTGGATAACACCATCTTTGTCGATGATGAACAGACCGCGTAAGGCAATACCTGCGGCTGGATCAAGGACATTGTAAGCCGCGCTAATCTCTTTCTTGATGTCAGAAACTAGAGGATAATTCAAGTCACCGACACCGCCAGATTTGCGATCGGTTTGAATCCAAGCCAGGTGGGAGAATTCGCTATCTACGGAAGCACCCAGGATTTCCGTATTAATTTTTTTGAATTCTTCGTGGCGATCGCTAAATGCTGTGATTTCAGTGGGACAAACAAAGGTAAAGTCTAGGGGATAGAAAAATAAGACAACATACTTACCACGATAGTCGGAAAGCTTGACTGTCTTAAATTCTTGATCCACTACAGCTGTTGCTGTAAAATCTGGGGCCTGTTGACCAACGCGGAGGCTTCCTTCTGTTCCGTAAGTGAGGGACATTAACCTAATTCTCCTTCAACTTATATTTATTTACTAGCGTTGGGTTTCGGGTTATCTAAAACTCACCCGTCCACGCTGTCACTCTTCGGGTACACAGTCCCTGCGGTCGGGCGAACCCTTCCTTGAGGGCTGTCTCACAATTTAATTACGATCTGTTACGACTATATCATAGTCATAACGATTTTGAGTAGCAAATGGCTGATTTAGATACAAGAGAATGGTTATTGACCAATGGCTTAGGAAGTTTTGCCAGTGGTACTGTTTCGGATGTCCGCACGCGCACCTATCACGGTTGGCTATTTGCCGCGACGAACCCGCCTTCTGAGCGGACTCTGCTAGTCTCGCACCTAGATGCCAGCCTGGAAGTAGGAGGAAAAGTTGTAGTCTTAGGGACTAATTATTGGCGCAGTGGTCAAATTGAGCCGACAGGCTACGAATTGCTGCGCTCTTTTGATATTAACCCAGTTCCCAAATGGATTTGGGGTGAAGATAACTGGCTCTTAAGCAGACAGTTAGTGATGCCCTACGGTTTAGCGGAAGAGGTAGGAATGGTATCCGAGAAGGCCAGGGTGGATTTGCCCTTGTCTTCTTGTCCTCTTGACCCTGTTTCGGATAGGTTTAGCCATCGCCTGTTGATTCAATATCGCTATGAAGGTAGGGACTTAGGAATTTTAAGGCTGAGACTCTTGATTAGCGATCGCAACTTTCATCACCAACAAATAGCTAATCCAGAATTACAGTTTTCACAGTTATTATTGCCCCAGCAAGTCTGCCTACAAGCCATCACCGATGGGCACTTTGGCACACCTTGGCATCTACGTTGGACACAAGGAGATTATAAACCAGACGCAGTATGGTATTGGGATTATCAGTTGCCAGAAGAGACACGGCGAGGATTAGGCGATCATGAAGACCTTTATAGCCCTGGTTACTTAACAGTCACTCTCCAACCGGGAGATTTAGTTACCTTAGAAGCACAAGTGGGTTTCCCCAATCCACTACAAAATGCCCTCACTTCCGAATCTTTTGCTGAAGCTGTGGAAGCAGAACAAGAACGGCTTTCCCAGATTTTTAGATTTCAGCCAGCTAGCGGAAAATCCTCCATTTCTCACATCCGGCCACAACTACTACGAGCCAGCGATCAGTTTATCGTCTATCGAGCCTCAATAGCTGGCCCCACAGTCATTGCCGGTTATCACTGGTTCAATGACTGGGGACGCGATACTTTAATTTCCTTACCGGGTTTGGCATTAGTTCCACAACGCTTTGATTTAGCAAAAGGGCTATTGCAAACTTTTGGACAATACTGTCGCCACGGCTTGATTCCTAATGCTTTCCCTGATATTGGTGGCGAGCCTTTTTACAACAGTATCGATGCGGCGCTGTGGTGGATTGAAACTCTAGGGCTTTATTTGGAAGCTACCCAGGACTGGCAGTTTTTAGCAGAGCAATTTCCTGTGGCACAGCAAATCTACAAATCATTTTTAGGTGGTACCCGCTACAATATTCAAGCTGATGCTACCGATGGACTGATTGGTTGGGATGCTCGTGGTGTCGCCCTGACCTGGATGGATGTAGTGGTGGAAGGACAACCAGTCACTCCGCGTCTGGGTAAGCCAGTGGAAATTAACGCCCTGTGGTATTCTGCTTTATGTTGGATGAGTCAGTGGGGAGAACGCTTGAGCCAAATTGAGTCTGGCAATTCGTCGGTGCGTCTGGCTAATCAAGCACAACGTTATGCCCAGCAAGCACAACAGGTGAAATCCTCCCTGCAAAAGTTCTGGAATCCGCAGCGCTGCTACTTGTACGACACTATTGAGCCGGACGATCGCCGTAATTCTCAGATTCGCCCCAATGCTATTTTGGCTTTGTCATTACATCATTGTGGCTTCTCGCAACCACAAGGACGGCAGGTACTTTCACGGGCAACTTCCAGCTTGCTGACTCCCTATGGTCTGCGGAGTCTCGATCCAGCCGACCCGCAATATGTGGGGCAATATCTAGGCAACCCACACGAACGCGATCGCTCTTACCACCAAGGTACTGTTTGGAGTTGGCTGATTGGCCCATTTATCCGCGCTTGGCAGCGTTTTTACCCAGAAGCACCACTTCCTTTTGATTGGCAACCTTTACTGGAACACTTTCTCTCTGATGCTTGTCTTGGCTCCATTTCCGAGATTTTTGATGGTGATCCACCCCATACACCCAGAGGAGCGATCGCTCAAGCTTGGTCGATTGCTGAAGTCATTCGCCATTTGCCTGATGTAAATCAATAGCCATTATGAAAAAGGGACTGGGGACTCCGCACTTTTTCAAGTCAGGCGTCATGAACTGCTATACACCAGAACAAAAATGGGATAAGGCAGGAGGGAAAACGCCTCAATATACATATTTTAAAATATGTATATAAACTTGAAAATTCTTTACGTATATTCACTTATGGTTAATTAGCAGATTATCGACTAGACTCTATGAAAAACAAAATTTATGAAACTGGATTTACCACTTATTTATTTTGATCTGCTAGTTTTTCAACTTGTGAATTCATCGCCAATTTTCCCCGTTCATCCCACAAAAGTTTTTTAATTTTGTAAAATAGTCGGATTAATTTAAAATCTCCTCAATAACCACATAAATAGTATCTAAAGCTAATAAAATCAAACATAGTAAGTCCAATATTTAGGCTAAATTATGAAGTAGGAATCATCGCCAATTCATTATCTAATTACCAAAAGTATTACGTAATATTCTAATGAAATTCCCAAAAAATGTAAGTTATTTATATAAGGTTGAGCAAATATGTCTAGACAAATAACTATTGAAGTATCAGATTCACTATTTCAAAAATTAGAAATGGATTGTAAATTAAACGACCATACAATTAATGAGATAATTAACCTTTGTCTCAGAATCAGATATGAAGATGAGTTCCTCATTAGAAGGTTGCGGAAAAAACTTGTTAACAATAATCAAGTAAGTGATGAATATTATAAGTTTTATGCTGAATTTAATGAAACGTTCCAAAAATAATTAAATTAATTTGATTTATAAATTTACTCCCAGAGGCAGTTAAGATACAGCCGAAATATTTAGTAACTAATACCAGAAATTTTGATATAAAACCCCACAAAAACTAAAAGCCCTTAGCATAAGGGCTTCTGATAATTGTTTTGCATGGCTCAGGTCGGATTTGAACCAACGACCCCAGGCTTATGAGTCCCGTGCTCTAACCAACTGAGCTACTGAGCCAGATTTAACCGCAATGATTAACTAGTATAGCATGAGTGTTTGGCGATCGCTAGCCTAATAGACAACTAATTTTTTGATGGATACGAGACAACAGGCTCTGCATCAGTTGCTGAAACTAGTAAGTCAAAAGAGGGAGTTTAGCTCCCTCGATCAACAAAGCAATGATGAAATTGTGGGCAACTAGAACTAGATGCGATTAGCCAGTAAGGCGACTGGGTTAACTGCTCCCTTACCTGCCGGATGAATTTCAAAATGGCTGTGTGGTCCAGTACTAAAACCAGTACTACCCATTGAAGCAATAATTTGACCTTGATGCACCTGCTGACCTGCTTGCACCAGAATTTTGCTGTTATGACCATAACGGGTCATACTGCCATCAAAATGACGAATATCTACAAGGTTCCCGTAGCCGCCATTATTCCAGCCGGCTTTTTCGATTACACCGTCAGCTGACGCGTAAATCGGTGTGCCGGTAGAGTTAGCAATATCAATTCCCTTGTGTGGCCGTCCCCAGCGCATACCAAAACCAGAGGTAAGAACACCTTTTGCCGGCCATGCATAAGCCACTGACGAAGTGGATGGCGGAGGTGTAGTCTCATCAATCGGCTTGGGCAGGTATTGATCCACAGCTGCCAAAGGTGGCAATTGTGGAGACACCGAGCGTCCTCGCATTCTTCCCAAAGAGTCAGAAGAATTGACACGTGTAGGTGCGATTAACCTAGCACCAGATGCATTAGGCAACTGATTAAAGGTTTGGTTGGGCAAGAATTCTGGGTTGATTGGCTCGCTGGTGGGTCGAGTCGCACCATATACGGGTTTAATCGGCTGGGCCCTATAGTTATTAGCGCCAACAGGGGAAGGAACAGCAATCTGCACCGCATTCCGTGGAGAAACGGGGCTGGATACTGCAAAATTGTTTGGACTAGGCACAGGGAGCGACACAGCAGCATTGTTAGCTTCAGGAGATTCTGGCGCAACTACACCGGCTTGTTGGGCACGGTATTTCTCCCTTAATCTCTCGATTTCTGCTTGTAAGCTCCGTAAGCGCTCATTACCTTTTGTTCTTGCTACCTTCTCCGGTTTTTTAGGCAACTGGATGCCGGCATAAACTTTGGGCACTGGAGTATCGCCACCAACGCCATAAGTATTAGCTAGGTTAGGATTTGCCGACATCAGGTCGTTTGCAGTTGCTGGTGTCGGGTCGGTTATGTTGCTGCTGTTGGCAATGACTGATAACTGTGAGGATACAGGTAGGTTTAAGTTAGCACTAGCTGTATTCACAGGTGTAGTGACTAACTTAGCAGTAGAGGGGTTAGTTGCTAACTGAGACTGGTTAGCAGTGCTGCGGTCAACCCCAGTAGCAGGAATAATCAGTTTTTGACTGATTTGCAGTTGGTCGGGATTGGTGAGATTATTGGCCCTGACTAATTCTGAAACGGAAATACCATAACGGCTAGCGATCGCTGCTAGTGTATCCCCAGGCTTAACTTCGTAGGCTACGGGTTCCGATAGTGCGGCAACTTTTAGTGTGGCTGGTGCAGGTGTTGCCAGGGGCGCACTAGTGACTTGTGCCTGTTTTAAGCTAGATATCAGGTTGTTTTTATTAACATCAGCGAGGGTTGGTAACTGTTCAGTTACGGTGCTGCTCGCGTTAACCTGTGGTGCTGTTTCAACTGTAGTTGTTGGCTGCGCCGACCCAATAGTAGCTTGTGATAAACCTTTGGTCTCCTCAGACCGCAACTCCGCCAGGCTCTTTTTTAAACGGCTCGATTTTTCTTGTAAGCGATTTAGTGCAAACTCTTGCTGCGCCTTCAGTTGTGCATTGATTTCACTGCTGGCGACTTTGCTCTCTGTTGTCACTGTTTGTGGTTTCTCAGTCAGCGACGTGGCTTGAGAGCCAATATCACCACTAACACTAGAGAGTTTTTGCAATTCCCTAGACTTGGCTGTTTGCCCCTGTAATGCTTGGGGGTGCAGATAAAAGGAAGTTTTGTAATTTGCTGCTGATGCAGGAACTTGCAATTTAGCTTCCAGCCCAGGCACTTGTGAAATTGCTGTTGGTTCCACTATGACAGAATGTTCCGGCAGACTCGCTAATGAGTCGGCTTTAGTCTCTAGCTTTGTGGGGGCAAATTTTACATCAGTGTCGGGAGCAGCCGGTAGCGCTGAAGCTGCCTTTTGGCTACCTACAGGAGCCGCTGCTTGGGCTTGATCGCCTTGTCGCGTCATCAAAAGGCTGGTTGCGCCCATTGAAATTGCCAAGCCAATCACGGCAGCTTTTGTATGCGCCCGACGGTTAGCCTTGGGATTTACCACATTGAGTTGCTCCACCGGGGCACTTTCGCTGTTGGGGGTATTTTTCAGCACAGCCTTTACTCTCTTTTTTAATGCTCGTTTCAAAGACGACCTCCTAAGAACACTAGCGCTTAACTGACCTCGATTTTTCAGTCTGATACTAGTCAATGATTTAGATCACATCGAAAGATAGATCAAGATCACACCCACCAGAGATACTTACGCAAGATTAACCTGCTTCTCTGATTTAGACAAGTTCACACTTTTTTAGCAAAACTTTAAAATTGCTGTGCCGACTTGTCCACTCCACACCTCACACCCCAGGATGCTTTGCTCTTTGCAGTAGTTCAAACAGCTTGTCTTGCTCTAATAGCAGGGACTGGACAAACACAACTCTTTGCCGCGTCCACTGTCGCTTTCAGCAATTGACTTGCCACGACTTCTGGAAAAACAATGCTCCCTGCTGTAGATATCTTCAAGATATTTCTACCAAATCCGTCTTCCCAGCTCGACACTTTACGTTGATTATTCCCAAAAAGACAACCGTGTAAACTCGCACCTACATTTGCGCCCCTGAAAAATACTTTTTAAGCCAAAGTCATGGAAATGCCCTATAAGACTGGCTCTTAACCCTTTTGTTCCTAAGTCCAAGATAATTGAAATTCATCAAAATCTATCATTGAAATTTGGCATTGGCTCGTTTTTCCTATACAAATTTCTTATATTAGCTCACCTCTATTCGTAAGTGTTTAAGACTACATTTTGCAGCAGCTTAGACAATAAAGTATAGCCATTCATGTTGTTATGGCTGTAACAAACGATATTTTTACTTAAAGAAATTACCCTTTTAATTAATATCTTATGTCTTAATAAGTATTTTTACTTAAAAATGCTAGAAGCACTCTACTGTAAGTAACCTAGCTGACGACGGGCTTCAAATAATCCTACGGCTACGCTTACGGAGAGGTTTAAGCTGCGAACCTGGGGTTGGTGCATGGGAATGTGGAGGGTGGCATCACAAGCTGATAAAACTGTGGGTGATAAGCCAGTGGTTTCACTACCAAACAGCAGCCAATCGTTGGCTTGAAACTGAAATTGCACATAGTTAGAACTGCCACCGACACTGAATCCTAGCCATCTGCCGCCGCGTTCTTGATGTAGAGTTTGAAAGGCTGCCAACGATTCGTGATAGTGCAGTTTGACATAAGGCCAATAATCTAAACCAGCTCTTTTGAGGTAGCGATCGCTGATTTCAAACCCTAAAGGCCCTACCAAGTGTAATTCTGTACCCGTCGCAGCACAAGTGCGAGCAATGTTGCCTGTGTTGGGCGGAATTTGTGGGTTTACTAGAACGACCTGGGGCATTTTCTGTGGATTAAATGTGTGCTAAAAAACAATGTATCAAATGTGCGAAATCTACCAAAAGACGCAGGCGATCTATAGGTTTTATTAATAATCTGCAAGTTATTCCCATAGATTAGAATTTTTAAACACCGCAAAAAATTTCCCAGAATTCTATCTGAGAGCATTTTTGATGAGAAATAAAGAAGATACCAATTTTGTGGCGATCGTGTTTGCGGGTATTTCCTGGAGATACAAACGACTCCAGGAAAATCTACCATGAGTAAGAAGACAGGGGATGTAGTGTTAAGCCATCAGGGGGGAACACAGCTTATTTTCTAATTCGATTTCCCGTTCTTGCGTGGCCACAATCGCCTGAGTGATGACGCGCCCAGAATCGAAACCGACGCTGTGCAGCTGTAACCACTGTTGGGCTTCGTTACCTTCGCGGAGTATTTTTTGTAAGGGCGACAGAAAACAGCTAAAGCCTTGCTGTTTAGCGATCGCCCAGACTTCCTGATAAAGTTCGCCAATCCAATCTCTAGCTAAGATGCTGCGGCCATCTTGCCAATGCCTGAGTTGGGCATCAAGACTAGCACGAGATGCTGCTGCTTCATTTTCCGCAGTCAGGGTAATAAGTTCTGTGGGTGTGAGGGTGCTTTGGGTTAACGGATCGATGGCGGGGTTTTCCATTATCTGCAATAACCGGGCTTCTAGCAATGCGGTAATTGCTAGTAAAGCGATCGGATCTGTAACTAAATCGCAAATTCGCAGCTCTAGACGATTGAGATCATAGGGGCGGCGATCGCCATTTGGTCGTACTGATGACCACAGATGGCGCACGTTCTGCATGGTGCCAGCAGCTAGCTGTTCTTCCACCCACTGGATATGGTGGGCGTGGCTGGCGAATAAAGGCACATTAGCGGGGGTTTGGGGGAAGACGCCCCAGCGTGTAGAGTGATAGCCTGTAGTTTTACCGTTTAGGAACGGAGACGAGGCGCTGAGGGCAAGAAATAGGGGTGCTTCCAGACGGATCACCCGACAGGCGCGCATGAGTAGTTCTGGATCGCTGATACCGACGTTAATGTGAACGCTAGCGGTGACTACTTTTGTGCCGTAGGTTTGCTCAATATAGTCGTGATAGGGGTTAGTGGGATCGGAACGAAAAAAGCGATCGCTCCCACCCAAAGATAGGGTACTGCCTGGAATCAGGGTATAGTCGCCCAAACGCTTGATGTAGTTTCGCAGTTGCCGACGCGGACGCAACAACGCACACAATAAAGTCTCATATCTGTGCAGTGGTTTAGTGATGTACTCCACATTGCGACTATCTGGCTCCCGCACAAATGCATCTAAAGCCGCAACAATCTTGTCGGAGAGACCGACGATTTCACCTTGAGGTGTCCCCGTGTACATCTCAATCTCAAAGCCTTTCGTTAAGACCACTTTGTTCTCCTCGCCTCTCCTAAGCCTATAAATTGTATCGAATTAGACGATTTTTTGCACTCTCATTAAAGCTAAATCCAAGTTAAGAATCATTGAATCAATAGCTAAGAAAGATGAAGTGGTTTACCTAAATCTACGAGAAATTATGCAGGGTGTAAGTATAAAAAAAATATTAGGCAGAAGTCAAACAATTTTGGATTGATCACATAGATAAATATAGAAATCAATTCAGGGACTTGAAAATTTTGTATTGTGACTCATATTTTATTTGCACTTGATGCTTGTCAACCCCTTTTCTTCCTTTTAACTTTTGTCTCCTGGCTTTGAGGCTTAGTGTATTGCGAAATGAATTTATCAGGTAAATCATCCTCTAGAGCAATTTCCAGACGGATAAATTCTGCCCAAACTTCACTGCTGAGTAAATTTAAAGCACTCTCATAATTATAAGTAGCGATCGCGCCGATAACTTCTCGCCATCCTATCCTTAATTGTTCAAGAAAATCCTCTTCACCTGTAATTTGATTCAGTAAAGCAAGCGCAGTTTGAAAACACGCTAAATCATCAGTTAATTTTTTTGATTTTAGTACCACATTTAACCACACCGCTAGAAGTTCTAGCCAGCTATTTTGCTGTATTGCTGTGAGTGCTAACTCTTCCATACCTAGCACACCCCAAATACACAAAGGCTCGATTGCTAGTTGCGAATCATCTGTTTTTAGAGCATTTACCCACAATTTATCAGCAATAACAGCTAATGTATTTGATGGCAATTCTAAAACTTGCTTACCATTTCTTATTTGAATACTCAACTTATCTACTATCTGATCAACAATAACCAAAAGTGATATTTCTTTACTAATAGTTTGTGTTGACGATAATACTCGAAAAGCCGTCACAATTTTACCTTTTTCTGGTATATGAAATTCCAAATCTGAATCCTGAATGATTTGCTGTATTTTCTCAAGTTGTAAAGCAGAGATATCAGTAATTTTATGATCAATATTAATAAAATTTGCAGAGTCAGTTAAGTCTCTTCTGGTTTCACTTAAAGATTGAGACTGAAAAATAATTTTTTCTTCTAAAGGCTCTGTAATAGCATAAATTTGTACAGAATATGGAGGCTGTAACACAGTACCTTGCTCATAAAATGTACGCCCTTCAGCAGTAACCGTAATTGGTGATTTAACCGCCAAAGTTTGTAAATTCTGAAGATTTTTAATAGTACTTCGCACAAATATCGGATCAAGCCCAAGTATCGATGCTAATTCATCTCCTGTTGGCGGAATGTCAAATTCAATTCCCGCACGGATAATAAACTCTTCAAGTACGTTAAATGGACGAGGTTCTTGTATTGTAATTTCGACAATATTTTGACGCAAGTTATAGCGAACTTGACGCGCTGATAAAACTGATAAACTTGCATTTTGCGATTCAATTTCGCCTACTAACTTCTGGAGACTATCATCAATAGATTTAGCAGCAGATGGGAGAAACATCAACAAAACCTCTATGTAGAAGCACTTGGAATTCTTGTATTACATAATGAAGTGCAGAATGTGGGATATCAATTTCGGCACAAAGTTGAATTAAGGAGCGGGAGTCCGCTGCTCTTGCTCGCTTGATTTGTGTTCCTAATACCAATTCAAATAATGTTTGCAACACATACATTCTTCGTACGGGCACGGCTTCCATAGACTTTCGGGAAAACCGATAGTTTATGGGTGCCGTGCCCCTACCCATCTGTCGTATTCTTTTTTTAAATTGGTATAACCCTGGGAACTCGCGTTCCACAATTTTTCTGACCTTCATTTCTCAATTATCAACTCTCAATGGATGATTATTAATCCACAATTGAGAGTTTAATGTGCAAATTACAAGATGATCGGCTTAATAGCCCCTTCCCTCAACGCCCGATTTCTACGTCTTCGAGGATACCAAGTGCATCGGGGACGAGAACGGCCGCGGAGTAGTAGGTGGTAACGAGGTAGGAGATAATGGCCTTTTCGCTGATGCCCGTGAATCGGACAGACAAGCCTGGTTGGTATTCGTCGGGGATACCAGTTTGGTGTAGCCCAATCACGCCTTGATCTTCCACACCAGTGCGGAGTATCAGGATAGAACTGGTCTGGTTCTTGGTAATCGGGATCTTGTTAGAGGGAAGAATCGGTACATTGCGCCACGTGATTATCTTGCTGCCATCGATGTCGATGGTGTCTGGATAGATGCCTCGACGGTTACACTCCCGACCGAAGGCTGCAATAGTGCGGGGATGAGCCAGGAAGAACCTGGATTTCCGCCGACGGGTGATCAGTTCGTCAAGGTCATCGGGAGTGGGGGGACCACTGCGGGTGTAGATGCGTTGTTTGAGGTCAGCATTGTGCAGCAACCCAAATTCGCGGTTGTTGATCAGCTCGTGTTCTTGACGTTCCCGCAATGCTTCAATCGTCAGCCGCAATTGTTGTTCTGTCTGGTTGTACGGTTCATTGTACAGATCGGCAACGCGAGTATTTACCCGCAACACAGTCTGGGCAATGCTCAACTGATATTCGCGGGGTGAGAGTTCGTAGTCAACAAATGTTCTCGGTAACGCCGTCTCTGTGCTATGACCGGTCGATAAGGCGATCGCCGCTTCTCCATACTTGTTTTGTGGAAGTTCTGCGCGAGTCCGAAACTGCTCCAGGTGAGCCTGCAAAGCCTGGGACTGGTTGAGCAGTTCCCGAAACGCCTGTTGTGGTAGCGCCAATACTGTGGTTTGGGTAACAGCCTTGATCGTGAACTTCCAACTACTGTCTGACTCCACCAACACGCGATCGCCAAAATAATCACCGTCAGCCAGTACATCCAACAGCGGCTGCTCGTCATACTTGCCAATACCAATCTTGTTCACCTTGCCATGTGCGATCAAGAAAAGCTGATTGGCTGGCTGACCTGACTGCACAATAATATCACCAGGGGCAAACTCCTGCTGCACAAACCGACCCGCCAACGTCTCCAGCACCTCGGTGTTTTCAAACCCTCGCAGCAAGGGCAACTCACCAAGTTCCTGGGGAATCACCTGCACTTCAGATCCAGTGTTGGAGAAACTCAACCGCCCATCACCCACGGTATAGGTCAACCGACGGTTCAACCGATAGGTGCCACCCTTCGTCTGCACCCACGGCAACATCTTCAACAACCACCGCGAGGTAATTTCCTGCGTCTGTGGTGCAGATTTGGTAGTCGTGGACAAATTACGCGCCGCATCTTTACTCAAACTCAGTTGAGGTTGTCCGCTCTCAACATCCAAACCCGAATCATTAGAATACGTCATTACCTCATCCCCTAGTTAACAATTTTGGATTTTGGATTTTAGATTTTAGATTTTAGGACTAGCCCTTTCAAGGTGACAAACCAAGATACATTGTTTCAGTGCTACCACCTTGAATCCTACGCTCAGATTTGGGGATTTTTGAAGATCGAAATAACCAATCTTCGTTCCGAATTTCACCACCTTGAAAGGACTAGTCCTAGATTTGTTCCACGTAGCTTGCTTGTTGCGGAGTGGGGATATAGCGCTTCTCGTTTCGATGCAATACACTCTGACCTCTCTCCTAAAAGGAGAGAGGTTTTGACTCTTGCTCCCCTTCCCTCGCAGGGAAGGGGCTGGGGGTTAGGTCTGTATTCCATGCAATTGAGAACCGCTATAAATCACAGACGTGTTGAAATTTTGAATTTTGAATCTTTCAATCCAAAATTCAAAATTTAAAATCTAAAATTCAATCACTTAGCGCCCGATTTCAACATCTTCGAGGATGCCGAGTGCGTCTGGTACTAAGACGGCTGCGGAGTAGTAGGCGGTGACGAGATAGGAGATGATCGCCTTTTCGCTGATACCTGCGAAGCGGACAGACAAGCTGGGTTGGTATTCATCGGGGATACCAGTTTGATGTAAGCCGATCACCCCTTGTTTTTCTACACCAGTGCGGAGCAAGAGGATAGAACTGGTGCGGTTATTGGTGATGGGGATCTTGTTGGAAGGAAAGATGGGTACGCCGCGCCAAGCTGTAACCTGAGCGCCGTTCACATCTACGCTGGTGGGATAGAGTCCGAGGCGGTTGGCTTCCCGACCGAAAGCAGCGATCGTGCGGGGGTGAGCCAGGAAGAATGCTGGCTCTTTCCATACAGTCGCCAACAACTCGTCTAAGTCATCGGGGGTGGGTGCGCCGGTACTGCTGTAGATCCGCTGGCTGAGGTCGGCGTTGTGCAGCAACCCGAATTCGCGGTTGTTGAGCAACTCGTATTCTTGACGTTCCCGCAATGCCTCAATAGTTAGCCGCAGTTGTTCTTCTGTCTGGTTGTACGGTTCGTTGTACAGATCGGCTACGCGGGTACTTATTTGCAACACCGTTTGGGCGATGCTCAACTCATATTCCCGGGGCGCAAGGTCGTAATCAGCGAAGGTTCCGGCTAATGCAGTCTCTTGGGGATGATTAGTCGCCACTTCAATGGCGGCTTCACCTTGGGCATTCTGTGGCTGGTTCAGGCTGGCGCGGAACTGCTCAACATGAGTTTGCAAGGCCTCGGACTGACCGATTAGCCCCTCAAACACCTGTTGGGGTAGGGACAAAACTATGGTTCTGGTAATTGCCTTGAGGGTGTACTGCCAGGTGTCCTCGGATTGCACCACAGTTTCATCACCGAAATGGTCGCCGTCGGCTAGCACGTCCAACACGACCTGCTCGTCATACTTGCCAACACCAATCTTGTTCACCTTGCCACGAGCAATTAGAATTATGCGATCAGCCGGCTGACCAATCTCAACGATCACGTCGTCTGGGGCGAACTCCTGCTGCACAAACTGGTTAGCCAACGCGGTCAACACCTGGGTGTCGTTAAACCCTCGCAGCAAGGGCAACTCAGTAAGTTCCTGGGGAATCACCTGCACCGTTGCTCCGGTGTTGGTGAAACTAACCCGCCCATCACCCACAGAATAACTCAACCGACGGTTGACGCGATATACGCCACCCTTGGTCTGCACCCACGGCAACAGCTTCAACAACCACCGGGATGTAATTTCCTGGGTCTGTGGTGCAGATTTGGTCGTTGTCGCCAAATTACGCGCCGCTGCTGTACTCAAACTTAACTGGGGCTGCTGACCCTCAACATTCACACTGGGATCATTAGAATAAGTCACAACTTCATTCTCCAAACTGTAGTTAGTAAAAAAACCGATCTCACCGAAGAGGTAGAGGGGAAGGGAGCTTTCTAGCGGGGGGGGAGCAAGCCCAACCCTCTGCGACAAGCATTGCGGAACATGGGTATGAACGCGAATTTATGTTGAGCGAAGTCGAAACACAGCGTCTCCAAGAGTTGCCCCGTGTCAGTCTCTCCCCCTACCCCCCAGGGCTGTTTCGTTCCCTCTCAAACAGGATTTGTCAAGATGGTTAGCGATAAAAATCATAAGTATGGGTAACGATGAAACAGAATATTCAGCACATAAATAACAGTACGATTGTCTATTTTCTCGATACCCAGGTAGCAAAATCATCAATTTTATTTTGCTAGAACCCTTGATTTTTCAAGCTTCTTAGGGAATGAAACAGCCCTGCCCTACCCCCTGCCTCTTTTGACAGGAATACTAATTCGTAATTAAAGAGCAGAACCCCTTGCACCGAGCAATGAGCCGATACGTGCAGCGGATGTGCCCAGTCCTGTTGGACCATTGAGCAGCCGCCGCCCGGCTGCGGAATTATTACGCAATTCAAATTCCTTATAGCGGTCTACCGTTATATGCCACCTGAGTACACCGGACATCCACTGTTCTAGTTTCTCAACGTATCCCAGCAATTTTTCGCGGGTACTTTCGTCTAGATCGAAATCGTCGAAAAGGGCAGGCAATTCAGTGGCGACGATATGTTGAAACTGTTGTGCCCTTGCAGTCATCAGGTTGTTAACAATCTCGACAGCCTGGGGTATATTGCAGTTGAGGAAATTCTGCACAACCAGCACGACGTTATGGATTTCGCCCTCAAATTCGATTTCTTTCTGGTAGGAGAAGACATCGTTAGTGAAACAGGCAAAGTCGGCGGCGGAATTCTCCAGCGATCGCATTGGCCTACTGTAGTAGATATCCATCGGAATCTCGCCGCCCTGGGATAGTCGAGATAGGCTCATCGTCAAATCTGAGCCAAAGGTCTGCCGACGCATCTCCACATAATCGATTGGATCAGGAATCCGATTTTGGATCTGGTTGGCGAGTTCCCACACCCAACTGTCAGTCATATCCTGAATCGCACGGCGGAACTCAGTCCGTGCTGTCAGGGACATGGGGCCTGCTGTGCGAGACCAAATATCTGCCAAGCCGCGTTCCACCGGATTGGTTGGTATGGCGGGGGGTGTGGAGTCATCAAGAGGCATGAACGCCGAGAGTCGGGCGTTGAACACTTTCGCCCCAGCCATGTTGCGGCTATTCCCGTAGAGTGCTGGGAAGTAATCGTCAGCATAGGTTCCCCAGACAAGCCAGCAAGCGGTGAGATTTAGCTCATCAGCAGACGCATTCGGATGGATCAACGCACCGCATAGGGCAACATCGGCAACATCAAACTTGTGGTCATTCCAGATGAAGGCATCAGGAATGCCAGGTATTGATTCCAGCATCCCCACCTGACGCGCCCATTCTTTGGAATGCTTCCTTGCAGCATCCAGATGGGGATTCAACGTGGTAGAGAAGGGCATATAAAACTTCGGCAGTTTTACTGGTCCCACAGCCTGATATGGAACGTGAGTAAAGCTCTTGAACCTTCCCAAACCCAAGGCGGCGGATAACGATTCAATCCGCGCCGCCGATGTGCCTAACCCTTTGGGACCGCCCAGAATCGTCGGTGTCGAAGAATTGTCCCCTCCCTTGTTCATGTAGCGGCTCGATCGCATATGCCACTCATGACCGCCCGACTGCCAATCCTGAAGTCCTTTGATGTAAAGGAGAACGTTTACCCGTTCTACTGGATCTAGTCCGTACTCCTCAAACAGGGAGGGCAACTCGGTGACAGCAGTGTTATCAAACTGGTATAAGCGCGAACTCAACAGTTCGTTGGTGAGGTTAGCTGCCTCCTGGGTACTCACATTCAAGAAGCGTTCCAAGACCAACACACAGTTGGCATTTTCGCCTTCATCCTCTACTTCTCTCTGGTAGGAAAACAGGTCGTTACGCAAATGCACCCCATCGGCAAACGTGTCTTTGAGTACACGCATTGGCCGAGTTGCGGCAATTTCCGCCGGCACCTCTACAAACACGGCGTGTTCCACCAGATCCGCCGACCACGGTGCGCCGCCAACCTTGCGCCGCATCTCAATGTATTCGATGGGGTTGGCAATCCGATTCTGGTTGATATTGGCGAGTTCCCACAAAGACTCTTCTAGGAGGTTCTTGGTACTCTCGAAGAACCGACGCCGCCATTCCACAGACTTAGTAAAGGCGGTGCGAGACCACAGGTCGGCCAAGCCACGCTCTACTGGGTTGGTGGGAACGGGAGGGGTTTCGGTGGGGTAAATCGGCATGAAGGCTGGTAGTCTGCCGAGATACTCCTTTGCCCCAGCCATGTCTTGAGTACGTTTATAGATTTCCAGGAAGTGATCGTCAAAGAAGAACACCCAGACATACCAGTCGGTTACTAGGTCAAGCTCCGCTCCCGGCGCATCTGGATGGGTATAGGAGCAAAGCAAGGCGTAGTCGTGGGCATCAAATGTGCGTTCGTCCCAAATAGGCTCGTCTTGCGCTTCCTCTTCTGATCCAAGTATCCCCATCTCGTAAGCCCACGCCTTGGAATGCGATCGCGCTGCTTCCAGATTTGGGTTTAGTCGCGCCGGCCAAGGCGTGTAAAATTCTGGCAGTTCAAAGGGTTGCATGATCTGCGCTAAACCTCCTCTGGAGTCTTCTTGCTGTCTTGATTTCGTGGCTGATCTGAGCAGAGTTGGGGTTCACGAGTATCCGCTCCACCCCGTCCGCGTTTTCAGGGCTTTTTCATTCCAGATGGAAAGAGGTTTTGTCAATATCATGAGTAAAAAATTTACATCGGTTTATACTCAAAAAGTAACTTTTATGACAAAACCGATCAAAGTGCGATCGCATTTGAAATATGCAGTTAAATTTTTGAATAACCTGACTTGTTCTCCTAAACTCTTGCCAATTCAGCACATTTTAGGGAACGAAACAGCGCTGAATTAAGTGTGGATCACGTGAAAAATATTACAGCTTGATCACCATCCAAGTAAAGGATTATACTGTTCAATAATATATTTCTTCACAATTTTTACCTTAAAATAGCAGAGTGTTCACACAAGACCTCTTGCAAAAGTCCTGATTTTCGCGATCTTCTTTGCGTCTTTGCGCCTTTGCGTGAACTTCTTAAATGATTGTCAGCAACACCAAAGTATTTATGCAAGAAGTCTACACTCCACAGCACTCTCTTCAGTGTTGAGATGAATGCTATAGCGTTTTCTAGTCTGGTAAGGTACAAATTTATCTGCGTTTATCCGCGTCCATCCTCTTCTATCAGCGGTTAATTCTTTTTGTCTGTACCTCACCAATGTGGGAATCGCTATATTAAGGTGAGGAATAATGTCTAAATTAAAGAAGAGTAGACTTTAGCACAAAATGCGGGAAAAATCAAGGAAACCCCCATGATGACTGACAATATTGGCAACCTGTGAGTACATATTGCCGACTTTACCCGGTTGATGGGTAAATAAATCGTGACTACCGACAATTATTAGGAGTTCTTGAGCGCGAGAAAAAGCAACGTTAACCCGTTCCGGTTTTTTAGCAAATCCTACATCTCCCCGATTGTTATTGCGAACCATACTCACAATTACCACAGGTCTTTCCATACCTTGAAATCTATCTACAGTACCAGTACGAATTTGTAATGAAGGGAAAAGTTCAGATTGCAAGCGCTCATCAATTTTTCTCAGTTGCGCGCCATAAAATGTAATCACAGCAATTTCTTTTTTAGGCTCACCATTAGCAACTCTATCAATCCAAGAATTTTCAATTTGGTGACACAAACTTTCAATGACATCAATTTCTTGAATATTCGAGAATGAAGTCCCTTCACGTTGTTCTTGAAATTCATTATTTGTGGGCATTTTTACCCAAACAAGATGGTGATTTGGTTGAATTATATTACCTGATAGATTGTGAGCGCGTTTAACATCAGGCTGCAAAATTCCACATTCTAATTTACCGTCATAAAACTGATTAATTGCTCCCATGATAAATGGATGCATTCTATATTGAGTAGTTAGCATTTGTTTGATGCTATCATCAGCAGCTTCAAACTGATTTTTGAATAATGATTCTTCCAAAAATTGCAGATTATCTCGTGTACTGCCAATTGATTGAGCAACTTCTTCGATAGTGCTAGTATCGAGCATTGGTGGTAGTTGTCGATGATCACCTACCATAACTAACTTTTTGCCTTTCAAAGCTGGGATTAACAACTCTGGCGGTGTACACTTACTAACTTCATCGATGATGACAACATCAAATGATTGAAATTCTTCGGAAAATTCTCGATTTGCTGCTTGCACACAGGTGATACCAATGACGTTGGCATTATCTAAATAAACACGCCTTAAATCATTGCGATCGCTTTCTGTGGGGTTACGTACTTTTGCAATCCAATCTTGCACAAAATTCTGATATTTATGAATATAGCTTTCTTCTTTTTGCAGTTCATGTTGCCAATCATCAAACTTAGTTTTAATATTACGTAATAGGTCTAAGTTAAATAAGTCTAAACCAGAAATATCGTACTTGAATTTATCAGGTATTATTTGCCAGAATATCTCCCACCAATTCCTTTCTATCAGCAAAGTTTCTGATGGTTTTGGTTGTGCTTGTTGCTCTAATTCATATATTTGTTTTTGTAATTTATTGAGTTGCTTTTTAGAAATTTTAGTTTCTAATTTTAGCAATTCTAAATGCTGAACTAGAGAATTTTTAGTTATCTCCAACATAGCTAAATAATCTAAGGAGGGAATTAAGATTTCTAGCTGAGTTAAGTAACTTTGCCAAGACTCTACCTGCTTGGAGAATTCTTGAGGCTGTTCCCATATATTTGATTGCTTACTCAGATATTTTTCAGCTAGGATGCGTAATTTATCAGGTATATTTTGCTGTTGATGAATTTTTTGTAAAATCTCAATGACTCGTCCCAGCTTCAAATTAGCATCTTGGCTTTCTTTTTCTACTTGATGCTGTACTGTATATATTTGCTGTTGGATAGCAACACTTTTCTCTAGTTCAGTTAATTGTTTTTGCAGATGTTGTAGATTTTGTTCAGTTTCGGCTTTGACTAGTGCAACACATTTACGCGCATTTACAAGGATACTATCCAGTAACTCTTGTGTGATCCGGGTGAGAGTAGCGTTGATGTTCTTGATTTCCCAAGATTTAGCATAAGTCTGCTGCATTCTCATCAAGAAAATCTGGGTGTTTTCAACTAGCAACTTACGCTGGTTTTGAGTGAGTAATTGATAGTTATTAAACTCTTGAAAAATTTGTTGCCATTGTGTGCCATCGCTTGTTGACAATACTATAGGAATCTGGCTAAAACTCTGCTCTAAAAAGTGACTAAAATTATACTGTTTACCTTTTCTGTCAATAAAACCTCCCTCTACTTCATAAGACAAAGCTTTCGCTAAAACTTCCCAATCTGGTAGAGTCATTTTATAGTTTTTGGGGACAATTGATAATTTCAATTTATTGGCAAACATCAACAAACCTAATGGTAATTGCACCATGTTTTCTGTTAATGGTTGACTAGATTTATAACAATCATTCAATACTTGATACAATTCAGCATAAGCTGTAGCTTTCCATTCTGTCACCGCTTCAATAATATAGTTAATTTCTCGTTTGCGGTTTTCCCAAGCTTGCATTGTCTGCTGTAAGCTTTGCTGCTTAGTTACTAATTGTTGATAATCTATTTGTAATTGATTTAAATTAGTAGCATTTTGTTTAAAAATCTGTGCTGAAGCCGCAACTTCTGACATGGCTAAAGCCGCAGTTTGAGCATCACCCAATGCTATTTTTAATTCAGATATTGCAATCGCTACTGTCTCACCTAACCAAGCTGCTAATCCAAAAGCACCATATTCAGGACGAATCAAGCCAAGTTCATCAGTATATTTAATCGCTTGACGAACATTGATTAAAAAATTCTCTATTAAACTATTACCTTCGGTATATGGCTTCAAACGTGGTAAAAAGTTTTTAATTTCTGATGATTCCCAATTAATACTCGTTACAGGAGTTAGCAGATGATCAAACTCTGTAGTTAAAGATTCAACATTATTTTTATTAGCTAGGTTCTCACTATAGGCTGTTTCTTGAATTTGACAGTTTGTTTCTAAGTTTGCTTTAGTCTGGTTAAATTCATGTTGTTGCTGATTAAATTCTTCTTCTATTTTTAGATAATCTGTGAACCGTTGTGATGATGTCAGTAACTCATGTAAAACTTGTATATTATCAAGACGTTGAGCAAGATTATTTTGGCAGTCATTGGCGGTATTTTCTAACCATGTGCCAATAACTCTATCTTCTAAAAATGGCTGTCCTTCCTCTCCCACTCGTTCGGCGCGTCCCTTTCGCACAGCACGAATCACAGGGTTATGGACTAATCGACTCAGAGCGTTATCTACTGCTAAATTGGCTTGAGAAGCGATTAATGTACGTCCACCCCGCAAAGCAACTTGATAACAAATCTCGGCGATTACGGTTGTTTTACCTGTCCCTGGTGGCCCTTGAATAAGAACCAGATCATCGGCTGCAAGTACGGTTTCTACTGCAGCTTTCTGTCCAGGATTTGCAGAAGATAATAATAAATCTTGTGGTTGCAGTTGGATAGTTTTTTTAATCGGTCTTGCTTGAGCAGCATCAAATAAGAAGTTACCTAAATAAGGATTTTGAGTACGACCATTATTTAAGTCATCTAAAGCTTTTTTCTTCCGCTGAATTTGTTGGATATCACCAACAGCTTCAAAACATAAAAATCCGTTATCTGGTAGTTGATAACGTTCCGTTGCTATGTAGTCAGCTAATTCCCGTTCTAGCCGCACACTAATAATGCAACGTTTAGAGTCAAATTCTGTAATCGAACCTAGTAACCGACCATTATACCAGTTTTTTCCGACGGGAGAAGTCTCGAAAAGTTTGATTTCTTCATTTCTGGCTCGTTGTACCCGTTCCCAAAAATTCTTCACCTCCAAGGCATTTTCGCGAGAGCCATCAAGGGTGGCTGAGGTGACATTAATCTCAAAAATAATTTGTCTTTTAGAAGGATATTTATGAGCAACATAAGATACACAAAACTGACGCGCTTTAGCAATATTTTCCTCGACTTGTAAAAATGCTTTCCACGCTTTCAGTTGTTCTTCTGTCGGGACATTATCACCACAAACGGGCATAGCTGCTATGCGTGATAATCCCTTTGGCGGAATGCCAATACGATGTTGATGATTAGGCCATAAGCGTAAGCAACAGGCTACGGCATAAGCATCAGCATGTCCCCGTGAGGGTGGTAGTAATTGAATAGATAATATCTTTAAACCACCAGTACCATTTTTTTGGACTGCGGCTCTAAATCCTAGAGTTTTTCCTAGCTTTCTCAGTCTTATAGGTAACTGAAAATCATCTCTATCTGTGGCTATTGTCAAATCCCAAATTTCTTCTCCTGACTCTTTACCTTTACCCTGACGACGGACATAAAATAGACAAGCATGTTTACCAATAGACTCAAACATTAACTCGTTTGCATGTTCTCGCCGTTCCCTAAAATCGGGATATGATTCTAGTGCAGATTGTCCTTCCAGATGGCGAATAAAACTATCAACTGATGAATTTATGAATGCATAGCCCCAATCTTCCACATCTGCTTTTTTCTTTGAGAAATTTTTGGGCGAAGTCGATGCTTTTGTGGCTAATGTGCGAATATGTTCTGCTTCAGATTGGGAAATTGTGCTGCTTGGGCTTTTGGCTACAATGTTATGTTGACCGCAAATTGCTAAAAGCTTTTTGCTATCTATATTTAATTCTTTTGATAGTTCGTAGATTCTGACTTTGGCGTTGTTCATCTAAATAAGAGCGATGAGAAAACCCTAATTTTTGACTGTACTTTATTGATGTTTTTTAAGCTTATTTATTGTTTGACTATCTTCTCAATTTTATCACATAAAGATAATTTTTTACTTCTTTAGTGAGTGCTTTTGGTAAAACTAAATGGCTTCCTAAATCAATTAATACGCACTACAGCCGTACATTAAAGATACTGCCGATAAACTTGACTTGCAGCCCGATGTAGTAGAGAATGCCGCCAAACAAGAGATTTTAGATCATCAGCGTAGCCACCTCCAATCACGCAAGCAACTGGATAACCTGCGCTAACACAGGTACTTAAAACCTGCATTTCTCGGCGATAAATGCCAGTATCAGTTAAAGCTAATTTTCCCAGGCGATCGCCTATATGTGGATCTACGCCAGCATCATAAAATATTAAATCTGGCTTGATTTCTGACAATAAATCTGGTAAGTAATTTGCCAATGTTTGTAAATAAGTGTCATCTTCCATTCCCACAGTCAGGGGAACATCAAGATCGCTTTTTTGCTTAGTACCAGGAAAATTGACTTCACAGTGCATCGAAAAAGTGAAAACACTCTCATCGTCTTGGAAGATAAAAGCTGTACCGTCCCCTTGATGGACATCCAAGTCTACAATCAAAATTTTGTGGACAAGTCCGATTTTTTGTAAAACGCGACAAGCAATCGCTAAATCATTGAAAATACAAAAACCAGATCCGTAACTGGGAAAGGCATGATGAGTTCCACCAGCAGTATTGCAAGCTAAACCTTGACTTAGTGCTAGCTTCGCAGTCAATATCGTACCACCAACCGCTACACAGGTACGATTCGCCAGGGCTGGACTCCACGGTAAGCCAATGCGGCGCTGTGCTTTAGCATCTAGAGTCCCCTCACAGTAAGCTTGTACATAGTCTGGCGTGTGAACCAACTCGATCAAATCCGTTGGCGGACGTTCTGGGGTGTGAAATTGTGCGATTTGCGCCACACCATCACCCAACAACAATTCATAGAGTTGCCGAAATTTGGACATCGGGAAGCGATGCCCAGGTGGCAGTGGCGCAATATAATCTGGGTGGTAAACGATTGGCAAGTCCATATATTTATTTTGAACCATAGGTGATGCCAAGTACGCCCAGCAATTGTGCAACGCCTTTATTTACGATTGATGTCAAGTGTTAAATTTAGGTTATTACTGTTAAGTCTTGCAGGGAATATAGATGACACAAGAATTAATCGACCTCAGAACTAGTATCCTGGAAGGAAGATACGCAGATGCTTTGGCGATCGTGGATGAACTAGAAGGTATGAGTAAACTAGCTATTCTGCGTAATATTCAGTCTTATTTAAACATTTTTTTGATTCATTTGATTAAAAACCAGATAGAACAGCGATTAACTGGTTCTTGGGTCTATTCTATTCGCAACTCTATCAAGGAAATTAAAAAGCTGAATCTCAAAGAAAATAAAAAATCTTACTATATCAATCAAGATGAGTGGGAAACTTTCATAGAAGAGGAAGTTATGGAAGATGCTATAGCTGATGCAAGCGAGGAAGTTTTGAATGGAAAATATAGCCGCTCTCAATTATCAGCAATGCTAGATAGAAACCAGATTTTAACTACAGCAACTAAGTTTTTAGCTTTAACATATACTTATTCTGCGAAAGAATTACCAGCGATTATGGATGATCATTTAGCTCAATTAGCTGGTGGGGAAGACTGGATAAATAGAAAAAATTAAAATAACCACTCTATATTAAACTAAATCAAGGTAAAATTTTTAAGGTTATCTATTAAAATTTACATACCCAATTGACTATGATGCAATGGATTCTGCCAATTGCGTTTATTTTTGCTGGCTTACTAGCAGGAATAATTGGTGAAAAATTTATCTTCCAAAGACTAAAAATATTTGTTGCCAAAAAGCAAATTCCTGGGAGTGAAGTTATATTTCAATCCTTGCATCGCATGACTTTTATTTGGTTTGCGATCACTGGTTTTTTTTGGGCAATTCTGACTTCTCCTCTCAAGTCAGATGTTACTGGTATATTGCAGAAAATTCTGACTATTATTTTTCTCTATTCAGTCACTTTAGTACTATCAAGACTATCTGCTGGTTTTGTCAGTTTGTTTCTGCGTAGAACTTCAGGTGTTTCCGCATCTTTACTTTCTAACCTGGCTAAATCTGCTGTGTTAGTTTTAGGGACACTAATCCTGCTCCAAACCGTCGGTGTACAAATCACACCATTAATTACGACTTTAGGTATTAGTGGTTTAGCAGTTGGTTTAGCACTTAAAGATACTCTAGAAAATTTATTCTCTGGGTTCTACTTGATTATTTCTAAGCAGGTTAGAACAGGAGACTACGTAAAATTAGAAGCTAATCATGAGGGATACGTCACAGATATTTCCTGGCGACATACGACCATCAAAGAGCTTTCAAATAATGTGATAATTGTCCCTAACTCGAAGCTAGCTTCGGCAATTTTTACTAACTATCATCTACCAGTCAAAGAAATCACTTTAACAATTAACGTTGGTGTAGATTATGAAAGTGACCTCGAACAAGTTGAAAGAGTAACCGTTCAGGTAGCAAAAGAAGTTATGCAAGAAATAGCGCCTGAATTAATGGAAAATGAGCCATATATAAGATTTAATAAATTTGGTGATTTTAGTATAGATTTCACACTTTATATGCGTGTTAATGAGTTCTTCGACCAGCGGATTGGAAAACATTTATTTATTAAAAAATTGCACAAATGCTATCAAAAAGAAGGAATTAAAATTCCCTTCCCATCGAGAGAATTGTATATGCAAGAAAATCAAGCAAAAATATAGCAGTTTGAAGTCGCAAAGCCCGTATGGGCGGGGTTTCCCCGCCCTGTGAATTTTGGATGCTGTGCCTTACGGTGCATCTAAATTGCAAAAAACAGTATTACTTTTTACCAGGAGTCCGCCCCCCTTCATCGTTACTACCACCGTGGGGACGGGAATTACCAGGGTCACAACCTTCAGAACCATTACCAATTCCTTGGTTACAATGACGACGAGGTTTTATAGATTCTGTCCGGGTAGAATTGCGTTCCTCGGCTACAGCCTGCTGTGGTGTTTGTTCCACTGCATATTGAGAGGATATATCCGCAACTTCACCAATACTGACTAATGATTTATAGATCAAAGCACTAACTTCGGCTCTGGTTGCCACTTTGTCAGGATTAAGGGATTGGACATTGGGATAATTGACTACAATACCCCGTTCTGTGAGTGCAGCGATCGCATTGCGGACATCACTACGAATGCTAGTAGCATCACTGTAAGCTGCCAGAATTGACTCTGTGGAACCGCTGAAAGTGTAATTTAATCCTCGCGCTAATGCTACCAAAGTTTCTAGGCGAGAAAGGCTAGCGGTGGGGTTGAATTCACTACCCGAATACCCTAAAAATCCTGTTGTGGATGCTTCGCGGATGGCATTATAAGCCCAATATTTGGTTGAGACATCTCTAAAGCTGATGGCGTTGCGGACTTGCACCTTTTCAAAAGCTTGACTAATCATCGCCGCAAATTGAGCGCGAGTCACCTGTTCATCGGGACGGAAAGAACCATCGGGAAAGCCTTGGAGAACTTGTAGCGCCGCTAACTCAGCAATAAAATCTTTAGCCCAGTAGTTTGTCGAGACATCGCTAAACTTAACTTGGATACCATTAGCTACGCCCACCTCTCGATAAGTCATCATCATCTGGCTGACATCGTAGATAGAACTATTGTCATTACTGACTTCTATCAGTTGCACCAACTGGCCAGGTGCAGCTTGCAAAGCAGGTGCTAAGTCAGAACTAAAAGTGCTGATAGACTGGCGTACTAGAGAAAACGCTCCTTTGGTGAAAGAAACCGGATAAACACTTGTAGCCGCAGTTGTAGACAAGCCTGCAACTTGGAACTGACTGACGTTGATGTTTTGGGAATTGCTGAGGAAAGTAACACGTTGGTTACTAACTTGGCTGAAGTAATCGTAAGTGGTTGTACCCGCGTCAATTGCGCCGTCGGAGTTAGCATCAACGCCATAAACGGTGCGAATCACTCGATATTCTGTGGGGTTGGCGGACAGAATTAGGTTAACCGCTGTGTTGGTTGACAAACATTCAAATTCGCTGTAGCCAATAAAGCGGTTTTGGGTATCATACAACCGCACGATCACGCGATCGCCTGCTTTTAACCCCTTCACAAATTTAGACTTTTGCTTAATCTTATATTTGTAATCACCCAAAAACCGCTCTTTTAAAAAGTTCTTACCACGTTTACCTTTCACAGAAACACGGGCAATTACATCCGAAAAGTCGCCAGATGGTTGCAAGATAGCCAGGCTAAAACCTGTTGTTTTACCCTTGGTGGTAGTATTACTACTTACTTGAGTGCGACTTTCTGTAGTCACAGTTTGTCGCTGAATAGTAGTTCTGCTGCTAGATTCTACTTCGTTGCGAATAGACTCATCAGCTAAAAGTTGTTGACTGGTAGCATTTCCCAGTGTTTGTCCGATGGTGGTAGAAGACCCTGAAGCTGTCTGTGCAGAAGCTATTGGCGAAAACATTGCTACAAATGCCGTAGCGCAAACAACTTTGCTCAGATGAGCTAAGTAACTTTGATTTTTGTATTTCATTTCACTCCGTGCCATTTGGCTATAAGGTCAAACAGGTGTTAATTTCCCTTCAACTATTAATCCCGTTGTGTGAGTGGAACTAACACCCGTAATTTCCACAGTTTGACCAAAACCAATCTCTTCCAATTGAGCAAAGTGATCAGATACACTTTTCTCCCAACCTAATTCCTTGACTCAGACCGGATAAAGAAGTATAGTATGCACCATAAGAAGGGGAGTAGCTACTGGCAAAAAAGCCAGTGCATCTAAATCAACATACTGGCGATGAGCCTGGTTTAGGTGGCAAGTAATTAATATTTGAAAGCGAGACCTTCACTAAGTTCACACAAAAAAAGTGTGGAGCTTGGTGAAGTCTCATGACTCTCATTCAAGCTCCATACAGGTAAAAAATCCTTCAGGAGCTTGAGAGAGTGCTAACAGCTTTTACCGCAGGTTTATTATTCATAACATTTTCAGAGTTAGGGGATAAAACCTTCTTTATTGCCGTGATTTTAGCGATGCGTCATTCGCGGCGGTTGGTATTCGTCGGTGTGACGGCCGCTTTAGCTGCAATGACAATTCTTTCAGTGATATTTGGACAATTGGTTTCTTTGTTGCCAAAAGTCTATATTCATTACGCTGAAATAGTTTTATTTATTGCCTTCGGGATTAAGCTGTTGTACGACGCGAGTAAAATGTCCTCTGCTGCTTGTGATACAGAGGTTGTAGAAGAGGCAAAAGCAGCGGTGGAACAGGCAGAATTGCAGCTACCAAAGAAAAAAGGCTCCTGGGCGATTTTATTAGAAGCCTTTGTCTTGACATTTATGGCAGAGTGGGGCGATCGCACACAAATTGCCACCATTGCCCTAGCAGCCGGAAACAACCCCATTGGGGTGACAGTGGGTGCGATTTTAGGACATGCCATTTGTGCAGCGATCGCAGTTATTGGCGGAAAAATGATTGCAGGTCGTATCTCTGAGCGTCAACTCACCTTAATTGGTGGCTGCTTATTTCTGATCTTTGGTATTTTCGCCGCCGTTGAAGGAGCATGAGAGGACTGGGGACTGGGTAATAGTAATTTTACCTCCCCTGCTCCCTGCCCCCTGCTCCCTGCCCCTACTCCCTCATGGTTTGGGTTTCTCCGGTGCGGGTGTAGGCGCAGCAGGAGCAGGTGCAGCAGTAGGAACAGCAGTAGCCGCCTTGTTAATTTCGTCTTTGTATTGAGCAGGTGCTAAAGCTGAGGCGCTATCAAACAAAGGCTTGGCTTCTGCAGCTTTACCCTGTCGCTTGAGGAGCATGGCCTTAGCTAAAACGGGGCGAAAATCCTTGGCATCTTTCTTGATGGCCTGATCGTAAGCAGCGATGGCTTGAGGATAGCGTTTTTGAGAAGCATGAACACTCCCCAACAAAACTTGTACAGCGATCGTATCTACACTTCCGGGTTGAATTGTATTTGTCTGGTTGGAAGCAGACAGCGTATCTTGCAATAAACCAATAGCTGCTTCGGGACGTTGCTGATCTAAGAGAAGCGCCACCATCCCTTGCAAAGCCTTGAGATCCCCTGGCTTCGTTGCCAAAACAGTGCGATAAGCTTGAGCAGCGCCTTCCTTATCACCAATTTGCTGCTTCGCTTGTGCCAACAGTACCGCATATTCTGTCTGTTCTGGATTCAGCTTGGCTAACTTTTCTAGAGGCGCAATTACGCCTTGAATGTCACCTTGTTTTTGACTCAGCAATTGTAGCCGCGCTTGTAGCAGTCCCTTGAGAGCAGTTTGATTTTCTGGTTCCCTTTGCAAAACCAGTTCATAACCCCGAACTTCGTCTTGCAACTTTGATTTTTGGTCAGAAGAAGGCGAATTACCTGGGTTGCTGCTGGTATTCTGGGTTTGGGGTTCCGTATTATTAAATGCTGCAATTATGGGAACCACCGAAACTCCCACAAAAGCGAGAACTGCCAGTACCAACACGACCTGAACTATCCAGCGATTGCGTGGTTGAGACACAAAACCTTCCTTGTCCTGAACTCTAATGAGATTATCATTTACACAAATTGGAAAGTTAAAAATTTCCAAAACTTTGCGGAATACCGTCAATTGCCTGTGAATTTTATAACAAATAACTATCCACGCTGCTAAAGTAAGTGATGACTTTAGGAGGAGCCGTCAGAATTGTAGCTATGATATGCTTCCGAAAACTAGTGTCAAAACGCTAGATTACATATTTAGTGTCCAAATGCAAATTTTTGCCTCTTGAGGATCTTACCGATCGCTCTAGAGTTGCTTTGTTGAAAGCAAATATACTTTCATCAGCCGCAAAAACGCTCTTTCCATCTGCCTTCGTAAAATCCCACAATGGGATGTGTCTCCGCCGCAAGGAGTTTTTATGAATTCCGACCTGATGCCGTCACCTGAATCTTCCAATTCTTCTACCTCTAACCAGGGCCCAACTGAAAACAGAGAGGTAGCCGCTAATGTTAATACAGTAGCAGCCCAAACCTCAAAACTTGATAATTCGCCTGTCGTTGACCCTAGCGACACTGCATCAAATGGGAACTTCGCTAATCGGCAACAACCGATTCCGCCTCCCAGTGAGCCGATGCAGTACCGAGCAATCGGGTTAGTTCGGGGTCGCTACCATGCCAGCGATGAACAGTTTACTCAAGGTATTCTACTCACCACCGATGGTGTAGAACTCAATGCCGTCCTCCTAGGGCGGATTATGAGTTTAGTCAAAAATCACTTGGATTTAGAACAAGAACATCTGTGGGTAGTTTATCCACGGACAAGGCAAGAAAATGACACCTTGCACATCCAAATTGTCGGAGTTTGGGAGCCGGAAAATCTGGCTAAACATCTCCCAGACGAGGAAGACCAAGATTCTGATGACTCAGAATTGGAGTTACTCGATGAGAGTGTATCCGAGAGTGCTGACGGAACCGCCAGCGCCCCCAAACCCTCATCAGAAATTCCCGATGGTGGTTTTTCTGTTCGTGGCGAAGTCGTGTATCAATCTTTTGATGCTAAAAGCTTGGTAGTAAAAATCAAGCAGGCTCCACGCAAACCAATTGATAAACCTAAATATTTTAAATTGAAGCTGAGGGGTGTGCTGACCACCAAAGCAGTAGGGAAGTTCTGGGACTTTAAAGTTAAGCGAGAAGCCGACGTATTAGTAGTAGAAAATGCTGAGGCGATCGCTGACTTACCCAAAAAACGCAGACCACCCTTCAAAGGTGGTCCCCGTGGTGCTGGTGGTGGTGGTGCTGGTAGAAAACCATTCCCACCCAGACGGAGTGGGGAAACCCCGCTTCCCATCAAGAGAACAAGCGGCGAATCGTCTGTGGTGTCAAAACCAATACCGAAAACGCCTGCTCCTAAGCCCATCAAGCGACCGAAACCAACTCAAGAGTAGGGAGGGGGCAGGGAGCAGGGAGCAGAGAGCAGGGGGCAGGGAGATGAGGGAGATGAGGGAGATGAGGAAGTAAAATCCCCAATCCCCATTACCCCTTATCCCCAGAGGGGGCACCGAGTTCCCCAATCCCCAATCCCTGGTCACTGAGCGCAGTCGAAGTGCAGTCCCCAATCCCTGGTCACTGAGCGCAGTCGAAGTGCAATCCCCAATCCCTGGTCACTGAGCGCAGTCGAAGTGCAATCCCCAATCCCTGGTCACTGAGCGCAGTCGAAGTGCAGTCCCCAATCCCTGGTCACTGAGCGCAGTCGAAGTGCAGTCCCCAAGATCAAAGATTTGTCCAGCGGTCTTGGGGCAAAAAAGAACGCTCCATTGGAATTGGAGAAACTGGTTCGGTGAGAGTAAATTCACCTGCTTCTATCCACTTTTTCAACTCTAGGGCGACTTGTTTAGAGAGAAACAAACTCGCAAGGGGAGCGGCGCGTACTGGTTTGCCTTCAATCGTGATCCGTCCAGATTTGAGTTGGGCGTAACTCACTAAACCAAAAGTGGGACGAACCCGGCGAGGAATAGAAAAGTCCACTATTGGTGCTACTAAGTCTTTATCTTGCACCGCAGCTCGTTCAACTACTTCTTCGTTTAGCACTGGGAGTGGTACACCAACGCCCAACATCAATGAAGGGCCATAACTTTTGAAGTAACAACCCCGTACCCAGCGAGCATCCATTTGCTTGGCATCACCGATTAAGGCTAAAGTTGCCGCCGGCCCAATGGGTGTATGGTTGGCTAAACGCTTTTGTAAGGGGAAGTGTTGAGTACCTTCCCAAGCGACATAGCCAATACCACCGCCTAAGAAAATCTTTGTACCAATACCAATAAGTTGTAAATCAGGGTCATTGAGTAGGGGAGATAATGCACCGGGGTTAGAGTAAACTGCATTCCCCAAACGGGGTTGCAAAGGGCCAAGATAAGTAAAAAGTGGGCGATCGCCTCCATTCACCCCCACGATAAAATTTTGATAAAGATTACGCGGATTGAATAAATAAAACTGATTTATTGTTTCACGGGTAACTGTAGTTTCAAACACAGCCCGTGGATAACAATCTGTTACTTGTCCTTGCGCTCGGACGTGTACAGCTTTACCAGCTATCAAATCTTCTATTACATGACCACCACCCCGTTCCCGGACTTCTTCCCCATCCATTACTTCCACGGCACAACTAGCACCAAGGTATAAATCTACAGCACCAAAACCAGAATATGCTGGTACGCCATCTAACCAACAGCGGCGAATTTTAATTGGGGGGTCGGTGTGTCCAAGATTAATAATTGCCCCGCTGGATTCCATCGGCTCAAAAGTCCCCGTGGTAATCACATCAACTTCTTTAGCCGTTTTGGTAACACCAACCTCTGCAACTCGTGCTTTTAATTCTTCAACTGTTAACACTACCGCGCGCTGGCGGCTAATTTTCTCATTAATTTCTGCAATTGTTCGCATTTTAAATGTAGCGAATTAACACATTAATTATGGATTAAAAGGCATAGAGTCAACAGCTTAGTACCGCCGTGAAGCCAAAAGTCAAAAGGCTCATATATCAAGGCTTGTGCCTGTTTAAAATGGTAGCTTTATTTCCGCCGTGCTGTACTAATAGTCTGTCCCAAAAGTTTTGAGAGGTTATACCAATTCACGAAAACACTGATACAGAAAGATTTCTCGTAGGGGCACGGTCTCCGTGCCCTTACCAACGCATCTGTATCATTTATTAAAGTGAAATGGCATTAGTGGTGTTCAGATACCCGACTTTTCCAAGAAGTCGGGGATCTCGCAGCCCTACAGATGATTCGCTACTGCTTCGCTATCGCCTTAGAGATTTGCGGCATTAATCACGCCAAAACCCCATTTAGTGTCAAAAGTTCCTGCGGGTTTTCCGGGGATAGAACTATTCTTGCGTAGCAATTCTTTCACCGTAGCGGGGTCAAGTTTAGGATCGCGCTGCAATAACAGTGCCACTAAACCAGTCACGAATGGCGCCGCCATACTTGTACCAGCCATCGCTACGAACTTAGAATTGATCATCATTGAGCGATCGCAACCAGCGTCAGCAGAAAGAGTCGAGACAATCATCGCGCCCGGTGCAGCGACATCTGGCTTCTGGGCATTATTACGCAATGGTCCTTCACTGCTGAACTCAGAAATGGCATGTAAATCCATACCCATTTCTCGGACTTGACCATCAATATCTGTATACTTCGCCTTTGTAGTATAAGCAGCTACTGTCACCGCACTGCTAGCGGCTCCCGGTGATCCAATTTTCACGCAATCTTTAACACTATTACCTGTAAAAAACACCGCCGATCTATCATCAAGAGTCCACACATCCAGACGTGTGTCGTTGTCGGCAGTATTGCGTACCCGCAACTGCCAAATACCACCCATAACTAGCGAGGGGCCGTTACCACGGATTTGGACAAAGAAATTATGATCACCGTTACTTTTATCAGGTGCTGGTGTGACTATTTCCACCTTTGCATCTGGTAACTGATAATTTTGGGAGGGATTGCCATCAGGAATAATTTTTTGGAAGGGTGTCACAAAACCGTTGGGACTCCGCAAGGACACTTCCAATTGACTATCACTGTCATACCAACCATTTAACCAGACGATGCCTACTTGATTCAAAGGCACATTAAAGCGTACACCACGGGTGCGGTTGGCAGCTACGGTTGTTTGAGCGTGAATGTTATCATTGCCTTCATTACCCGCCGCACAGCAAACAATCCGTCCCGGCCCAGTTTCCGCATCAATGATTTTGGAAAGGGAATCGCTACCGTCGTGGGCGTCGGCGTGTCCACCCAAACTCAGATTCACCACTGCTGGCCGTCCTAACTCTCTAGCTACACGGAAAATATAGCGGACACCATCAGCAATGTGGGCATCTTGTAAGTCAGATTTGACAACAACTAATTCCGCTTCTGGTGCAACACCAGCATAGGTTGCATCAGCACCAGCAGCAATGCCAGCAACGTGAGTACCATGACCTTCAGTATCTTGGGAAATTGTCAGCTGTGCATCCGTGAATTCAGCCCCATAGTCACCCTCTTTGACTCCAGGCCCTGGCAGTGTTTGATCCCAAATGCGTAAAATCCGACCAGCGAAAGCAGGGTGTTTTGGGTCAATACCACTATCTACAACGCCGATAACTACGCCTTTACCAGTCAATCCGGTTTTGTTTTTAAAATCTGGCAATTGCACGCTTCCCGGTGCAACATCCATCCGCAACTGCATTTTCCGCGACGGTTTGATTCGTTGGATGACTTCGTCTTCGGATAAGGCATCTAAACCTTCTATGGGTAAGAAAGCCGTTCTGACACTACCTGAGTTTTGATTGACGCGAATTCCATATTGTTCTAGATAACTCAAGTCTGCATCAGCGTCACAGTAGAGAAAAACAACGCTCTTACTGGGCTTGACAGAACTTTTCGGGGCAATTAGACCGAGCGATCGCCTATGTGTAGTTAAAGCTTGCTCTCCTTCATTTTGATAATCCTGAAATGCCAGCAGTAGACCGGGAGAAAGTTTTTCGTGTCTCATTTTTACCTCAAATTCTCAGCACTTACAAAAACTAAAGTATTGATTTTAACAGTATTATTTGTCATTTGTTATTTGTCACTTGTACCGAGCGGAGCCGAGGTATTGGTCACTTGTCAATTGTCAAGAGTTCCACTCCCTCATTCCTCATTCAACTCAAGAAATACTCTCTAGTTATCCAGTCCCAAACTGAATTATTACGAAATAAAATCAAGTAGAAATAAATAAAGAATTATTAACAAATATTTGTATAAAACAGTAGGGGCGTAGTTTGCTTCTCCGTCAGGAGTACGGTTGTTCGCTCCTTCCTGGCAACGCATAATTAATGTCTGGGGATGTCTAAGTTTCTATCGTCAGTAGGAGCCACAAACAAGCTAATATTTGCAACGATCGCTCCTGAAGACATAAAAAGTAATTCATGCAGATTCAAACACCAGACTGGGTTAAACACGCTGTTTTCTACCAGATTTTTCCAGACCGATTTGCTAGAAGCAAACAACCGCGCAAACGGCTGTTGCATGAAGCGCGTTGGGAAGATTGGGAAGCCATGCCCACACTCCAAGGTTACAAAGGCGGCGATTTGTGGGGCATCCTCGAAGGATTAGACTACATACAAGCTCTGGGAATTAACGCTATTTACTTCACACCCATCTTTCAATCAGCCAGCAATCACCGCTATCATACCCACGATTATTATCAGGTTGACCCGTTATTGGGTGGCAATGAAGCTTTTAAGGAATTGCTAGACGCAGCCCATCAACGCAATATCAAAGTTGTTCTCGATGGCGTATTCAATCACTCTAGTCGGGGCTTTTTCTTCTTCCACGACGTATTAGAAAATGGCCCCTATTCTCCTTGGGTAAATTGGTTCAAAATTCAAGGCTGGCCCCTAGCGCCCTACACTGGTGAATTACCTGCCAACTATGAGGGTTGGGCTAACAATCGCGCCTTGCCAGCATTTAACCACGATAACCCAGAAGTTAAGGAATACATTATGGAAATTGCCGAATATTGGATTAAATTCGGCATTGATGGTTGGCGGTTAGATGTCCCATTTGAAGTGAAAACTCCTGGTTTTTGGCAAGAATTTCGCCAACGAGTCAAAGCTATCAATCCCGAAGCCTACATCGTGGGTGAAGTGTGGGGAGATTCCCGTCAGTGGCTAGATGGGACACAATTTGATGGGGTGATGAATTATCTCTTTGCTGGGCCAACCATTGCCTTTGCAGCAGGCGATCGCGTAGTCTTAGACCAAGTCCAAAGCCGCGACTATCAACCATATCCACCCTTGTTTGCGGCTGAATATGCTGCCAAAATTCAAGAAGTATTGCAACTGTACCCTTGGGAAATTCAACTTACCCAATTAAATTTACTAGCAAGTCACGATACAGCCAGATTACTAACTATCTCTGGAGGCGATAAACCCAGCATCGAACTAGCAACTTTACTGTTACTCACCTTTCCTGGTGCCCCCAGTATCTACTATGGTGATGAAGTAGGTTTACCCGGTGGGATAGATCCCGACTCCCGTCGTGGTTTTCCCTTAGAGACTAGCTGGGATAAAGAAATTTTCACCACTCACCACCAATTAATTACCCTACGTCAAACTCACCCCGCCTTACGTATAGGCGATTACCAAGTTCTCTTTGCTCAAGGGGCACTTTACATCTTTGCACGCACCTTGGGAACAGAGGAACTGATTATTGCCGTTAACGTTGGTACAGCACCAGCTAAAGCCAATCTAGATTTAGCAAGTCTGCGTACTCAACCCAACCAACTTTTATATGGCAACGCAGAAGTAGAGTGGTATGGTGAACCAGCAACTCAACAACTTTCGTTAACTCTTCCTCCCCGCACTGGCTGTATCCTGGGCGTGAGCTAAGTTTGTACACAGAGCTAAAGAGTGGGGAAGTCGAGAGATGTGCCCAATAGCGCTAGACCCCTTAACAATTCCCCATTTCCTATTCCGGCGTTGCTGAATCGAGGTATGAAAGTTGAAAATTCCATCTCTCTCTTTTCTTACTCTCTGCGCCTTTGCGCCTCTGCGTGAAACAAATTCATACTTTCACTCAGCAACGCCTCCTATTCCCTATATCAAGAACGCCTACCCCCAGCAAGCATTGCAGGCATCAATACCGCATCAATAACGTGAATTACCCCATTATCTGCCAGAATATCGGTTGTGAGAACTGTGGCATCATTCACCTTGATTATGCCGTCAGCAGATTCAATTGCCACAATAGACCCCTCAAGAGTTTGTGCCTCATCAGTCTGCTCTAAATCCTCAGCCCAGACATCGCCAAAAGCCACGTGATACGTCACAATTTTCTTCAGCTTGGGGATGTCTTGTAGTAGCGAATCGAAAGTTCCCTTTGGCAACTTGGTAAAAGCCTCGTCAGTAGGTGCAAAGAGTGTGAAAGGCCCAGGACTCTTGAGAATTTCTATGAGTTCCAAAGCTTCAAAAGCCTTCAGCAGCGTGTTGAAATTTCCTGCATTTTCAGCAGTTTCCACAAGGTCAGCCATGAGGTTGAGTTAATTTATTAACTTGGTGTTACAACACACTTATAAAGTGTCAAAACGTTGTCAACCTCTATCAAGAGAAAGGTTCCTCACAACTGAGTACGCAGCAGTACATTGATCAGTACTGCTAAACTGGGGAATAACCCCAAAAACCACATGACTATGCTAAAGCGTTCTAAGTTCGAGACCACCCAGTCTCAAATCATGCACCGTGCTGAAGATTTGATTAGTGCAGCTTCAAATCGCTACCGCATTACAGTTCAAGTGGCAAATCGTGCCAAGCGTCGGCGTTATGAAGACTTTGAAAGTGCAGAAGATGCCATGATGAAACCAGTTCTCAGGGCAATTATCGAGATGTCCGATGAGCTAACACAGCCAGAAATTATTGGCGAAATTTAAATCAGTGAACAGTTATCAGTGTAGACGCATAGTGGCTTGTCACAGGCTATAGTTATCACGGTTTCAGTCGGGGATTTAAACTCCACTGAAACCCACCACTTTAGGTCAGTCATGCCAGTTCCGACAATTTTCCGAACTAAGGTAACCCACATGTTTCTGACAACCAAGTACTTAGCATTATTAATTGCCCTGATTGCGGCCATGATAGTTGTCTTGGATGATCATGTGATCCCACCTGCTTTAGCTCAAAGAATCAGCCCTAGCGATGTTTGGCAGCAAGTGTATCAACAATTGCCCGACTTCCCCAAGGAAAATAAATACGTTAGTAAAGAGACGGGAAAAGTAGCCGAAAACAACACTCTAGCGAGTCGCTTAATCCGCTATCACGTATATGTGAAAGAGCGGACACCAAATTATCGCCTAGATTGGAAACTAACTTTAGCTGATTATCTCGGTGCAAATGAAATAATGTATGATGTCACCTATCCTGGGAATGATACATTAAGAGAAAATCCTCTGGAAGGCGATCGCACTGCTATTACTCGTCTCAACCGTCGCCAACGAGATGCTGTAGTCCAAGTCCTAACTAACATCTTTAATCCTCGGGCCTCAACTCCAATAGCCCCAAACCCCAATACTTCTACCCCAAAACCACCCCCATCAGGTGGTGCAGAACTTTTGAAGTAATCTTTGATTAAATCAAGCTTGTATGTTTGCTTAATCTTATGCTATACTTGTAAAGTTGAATTAAAATCCTAGGATAAAAGCAAAGAAGTTTAAATCCTGAGTTTTAAATTAGCATTAACGGGGCGTAGCGCAGCTTGGTAGCGCGCCACTTTGGGGTAGTGGAGGTCGTGGGTTCGAATCCCGCCGCTCCGATTGATAGTAAAAACAACCAGCTAGTATTTGGTAAAAAACTAGCTGGTTGTTTTAGTTTAGATAATACCTAAATGTTCTTTAAAATGGCACGAAGTCGTATCCAGCAGGAGATTTACTACTCGGTTGGATCTTGACTAATATTGCTGTACCGTTGCGATCGCCCGATGGCTGAAATGCTATCTTACCTGTAGCACCATTAGCTGAGAAACTCGAACTATGCAGTATCTTTTGTAATTCTTCGCGGCTGCTACCTTGCTGTAAACCTTTGGCGATCGCTACAATTGCATCATAAGCTGTGGCTGTTCGCCAGTTAACATTTCCACCCCAAAGTTTGACAGCATTTTGGGTAAAAGGATTGCCGGGAATCGCCGTAGGATGCCAAGGCACAGGTAATACTAAGCCATTAACATTTGCTTTCCCCGCCTGTAGGGTTTGAAATCTATAAAGTGTAGGACTAGCGAGTAATGTTAATTTACCGTCATTTGCTGCTGCTAATTCTATAGCTTTGTTGAGTCTATCCACATGAGGGGCTAACACCAAGCTATCAGCACCACTGCTAATAAACTGGGACAAAATGGTACTAGGGTTGAAATTGGCGGCAGAAATATCGCAATCAGTAGGATTAACTTTGCCACCCTTAGCCACTATATTTTTGACCAATTCATCTTTAAAAGACAAAGTATCAATCGATTTAGAATCAATACAGATGCCGATATTAGTTTTACCCGATTTTTTAGTGTAATTAGAAAGGCTTTCGGCAAACGAACCATTACTAGGAACAGTACGAAATATATAACTGCCGATATTAGAGAGATTTTGTGCAGAACTCGTAGGAGAGATCATCACTAAACCGCCCTGTTGATAAACTGGTGCCGCAGCTATAGAAGCATCACTAGAATTGTGTCCTACTACAGCCAGAATACCAGGATCTTTGATCGACTGCGTGGCAATCTGTTGAGCTTTGCTAGGATCATTATCATCGTTAGCGATCGCCACCTGTAAAAGCTTACCAGTAATGCCACCACTGCGATTTATCTCATCTTGAGCCTGAGCCACCCCCCGCAAAATCTCTTTGGCTACATCTAAATTGCCACCAATAGGCACACTGACTGCAATTTTTAAGTATTTGCCCTTTGCTGCCAAGGAATTATTTAAATAAATTAATGCCTCTGGATCGTTGCGATTTTTCAGTAAAGATGACTTAAAACCATCGCCAGCTTTGGCAAAATCACCCTTAGCAAAAGCTTGTACTCCTGATTCTTTATCAGGGTTCGTGTCAGCAGTTACTAAAATTTTCTCACCTAAGCTACTCTGTTGTGACGCAGAATCGGAAGCTGGTTGAGGATTATTTCCTGGTAGTACAGAATTTGAACTTTTGTTTGATACTTGATTCCATAACCAAAATCCACCACCTAGCACAGTAGTCGTAACCAGTAGAGATAAAATCAGCAGCTTTGTTTCCTTTTGGGAATTCATTATCAAATTTTGGGTTGTAAGTCAGTCTGTGTAAAAATTAGTATTAAATAAGTAGTTGGACAAAAATATTTACAGTCATTGCGAACGGGAAGGCTCCGCACAAATACGTTCAAAAATCAATTAGGAATCCTATATCTACTTATGGTTTACTAATGAATATCGGATTTCCTATAACTATGATTGTCTTGGTGTCAATTCGTTGTAGGCTGTAGATTGCAGGATCTATAGTCTAGTAATGTGCTATCAAACAAATCTGCCAATCAACTTTTGCAAGAGTGATTGTTACCAGTTACAAAGTCTTCTACACTTACTGCATAGGTTTTTAAGTCTCAACAGCTCCTCATAATGGTCAACGATACTGAATACATCAGACAAACTGAAGCCACTCGTGTGGAAGTATTAAGCGAAGCGCTACCTTATATTCAACAATTCGCTGGACGCACTGTGGTTGTTAAATACGGTGGTGCGGCGATGAAAGATAGCACCCTTAAAGATAAAGTCATCCGTGATGTTGTATTTTTATCTTGCGTCGGCTTGCGCCCAATTCTTGTCCACGGTGGCGGGCCAGAAATTAACAGCTGGTTAGATAAACTGGGAATTGAACCACAATTTAAGAATGGTTTACGAGTGACTGACGCTGCCACAATGGATGTGGTGGAAATGGTTTTAGTCGGCCGAGTTAATAAAGAAATTGTCGAACTGATTAACCAAGCTGGTGGCTTGGCGGTGGGACTTTGTGGTAAAGATGGTAACTTAGTTACAGCTCGTCCCCAAGGTGAAGAAGGCATTGGCTTTGTGGGAGAAGTCAGTAATGTCAACGTGGAAATTTTAAATACATTGGCGAGTAATGGCTATATTCCAGTAGTTTCGAGTGTCGCTGCTGACGAGACAGGACAAGCCTACAATATCAATGCGGATACTGTAGCTGGAGAAATAGCGGCAGCATTAGGGGCAGAAAAGTTGATTTTACTGACCGACACTAGGGGTATTTTAAAAGATTATAAAGACCCGTCAACCTTGATTCCCAAAGTAGATATTCCCGAAGCCCGCGAGCTGATTGCCAATGGTATAGTTAGTGGTGGCATGATTCCCAAAGTAACTTGTTGTGTGCGATCGCTTGCTCAAGGTGTCAAAGCTGCACACATCATTGACGGGCGCATTCCCCACGCCCTACTACTAGAAATTTTTACAGACGTTGGTATCGGGACAATGATTCTCGGTTCCCAGTTTACTAAATGATAGGCAACTGGTACTGACTTGTGCCGAGCGTAGTCGAGGTAGCGGAGCCGAAGTATAGGCAATAGGCAAAGCAGTCCATCCAAAATATGTGGGGTTTCATGAAACCTTTGAGGGTGGGCTTTTACTTGCCTAAAGAACTAGCGCGGAGACAAAATCACTCGCGATCGCCCCCTGAATGGTGTGTCATGCCATGAATTATTCACATTCACCGGATTTGGTGTTGAGTAACGAATTCTCGGATAATTCACATTGGGATAAATCTGTCTGGGATAGACGACATTCTGCCTCACACCGCCATCACGGTAATAACTGCGATGTATAATTTGTCTTCTAGCCGGATGAACAACCCGAAAATTGCTAGTAGGATAATTCACATTGGGATAAATCTGCCTGGGATAGACGACATTCTGCCTGATATCACCATCATGGTAATAACTGCGATGTATAATTTGTCTTCTAGCCGGATGAACAACCCTAAGATTGTTAATCGGACTGCCATAAACAGAGTAATTAGGTGCAGGTAGTTGGTTAACACGAGCGCCATTAATAATAATCACCGATTGGGCAGAAACTGGAGCAATTGCCGCGTTCATCACTGCCAGGGTTATACCTACGTATAGGCAATTTAGCGGCAAATGCTTGATTTTAGGCATATTTTGTGCAGTCATATTTGACAACCTAGAATCATTAACTTTAACGACTTAACAATTAGCCATAGCTACTTAGCTAATTACTTAAAATTTTAAAATTTTATCTGCTTTAAATGTTGCTAGCTTCTTAAAAAGTTTCAAAAAGATTCCTGGCATTGGCAAAATTAAAGTATTGCTGAATTGTGTGTATAACGTGAGTGCAGAAAGTTTAGAAATTGCCAGGGCTATCTTCCAGACTGGGAAAGTTGCCTTTGAAAGTGGGCAATATCGAGAAGCCGTAGAAAATCTAGAAAAGGCCAGCACCCTTGTGGCACGTAATTCTCGCCTTGGGGGTGAAGTGCAACTTTGGCTGGTGACAGCTTATGAAGCTGCTGGGAGAACAGAAGATGCGATCGCCCTTTGCCAACAACTCAAACGCCATCCCTATTCCGAAACCAGCAAACAAGCGCGGCGGTTAGTCTACATCTTACAAGCGCCTAAACTGCAAAGACCTAGCGAGTGGATGACGGAAATCCCCGATTTAGGTGCATTGTCTGATAACGAATCCAAAATTCGCATAGCTGCTAAACCTCGTAACTCTTCTGGGATAAAAAAGCCTACTGAACCAGAATTTCTTGACCTCAGTCAGGTCAATACCAGCGATAATCGCTTTATCTGGCTGGCGCTAATTGTCATTAGTTTGACGCTTTTGTACTTAGCTTGGTTAAGTAACAACAGTGTCACAAGTTAAATCAGTTAATAAATTGATAACTGTTAACTGTTAACTGTTAACTGTTTTGGAGATTTAGAGTAATGAATTCGTCGCATTTAGGAAAGATTTTAGTGTCATCCCTCAAAACATGGGGCTTTGTGCTGGCAAAATTACAATTTCTCAGCATCTTGAATCCTCAAAACCTGATTAATCGGTGCTTATCTCTCCCAACGAACACAGGTGCAGCAAAAATCCCTAAACCCACAGTCTGGCTGATAGTATTAGCATCCCTGTTGCTATCTGGTTGCGTTAAATATGACGTGGGAGTGAATTTTAGCAACTCAAATCGTGGCGAAATAGTACAGCATATTAAGTTGGGAGAACGGCTCACCAGTTTTAGTGGTGACTATGTGTATGAATGGTTAAATAGCATCGAGCGTCGCGCCCGCAAACTAGAAGGTAAAGCGCAGCGGGTTTCTCCAGAAGAAATTATTGTAACCATTCCTTTTACTAATGGTGAGGAATTACAAACAAAATTCAACGAGTTTTTTAACTCTCGTGTCAATCAAAAAGCTGAGTCAGTAGAAAGTGGATCTGATTCCGAACTACCGAAAATTGAATCAAATTTACACTTAGAGCAGAACAATTTTTTACTTTTAGTCAAGAATCGGTTGATTTATGATTTAGATTTGCGATCGCTCTCTGTGATTGCTAGCAAAGGTAACGTCCTAGCAAATCCCGGCTCGATTCTCGATTTAGAATTTAGCTTACAAGCCCCTTGGGGTGTCAGTAATATTGCGATCGCTGAAGATGCAATTGAGCCAGAAAAGAGCAACAATCAGCTAGTATGGCAGTTAAGACCTGGTGAACTTAACCACATAGAAGCTACCTTCTGGCTTCCCAGTCCCCTAGGTATTGGTGCTTTGTTAATTGTCTTGTTTGTCTGGGGAGGACTGTATCTCAGATATACTTTCATGCCAGATCCCAGAATTCAATTTGGGCATAAAGTAGCAGTCACAGAGTAGTGCTGAGTGCTGAGTAAAAAGAACATACTCAGCACTCATAACTCACCACTCATTAAGGAGACAACCGCTCAATTTTCCAACTACCATCATCCAAGTGACTATAAAGTAAGCGATCGTGCAGACGACTGGAGCGTCCTTGCCAAAACTCAATCTCTGTAGGGATAATTCGCAAGCCTCCCCAATGCGTCGGGCGGGGAATCTCCTGATTTGCATACTGGCTTTGGAATTCTTGCAACCGTTGCTCTAAAAATTCCCGGCTGCCAATTACCTCACTTTGATTAGATGCCCACGCGCCCAGCCGACTATTCTGAGGACGACTGGAAAAATACTGATCCGACTCGTTTTCAGAAGCTTTCTCCACACGCCCTGCAATCCGCACTTGGCGTTCCAATTCAGCCCACCAAAAAACCAGCGCTGCTTGGGGATTTTCTGCCAATTCTTGTCCTTTGCGACTGTTGTAGTTGGTGAAAAAGACAAATCCTCGTTCATCAAAATCTTTTAGCAACACCATTCTCGCCGAAGGTTTACCGTCTGGTGTGGCAGTGGCGATAGTCATGGCGTTGGGTTCAGGAAGTTGGGCTGCTAGTGCCTGAGCAAACCACCTTTTAAATTGTATAAATGGGTTGGGATCAGCCTCAATTTCGCTCAAATCTTGTAAAGTGTAGTCTTTGCGAAGGTCGGCTATATTTTTATCCACCGTAGTTTGCTCCCTTATAATCAGATACGCTTATACACGTCTTTGTCAAAAATATTTATGATGATGATCAGTGCCAACACCAGTTGAGCAAATTCTTTCAACAAGTTGCGGCGATGCGTCCCCCACCATACCGTAGCAAGATTCTACAAGGTAATTTGTCATTTGTTATTTGTCATTTGTGAAGAGTCAAGGGTCAAGAGTTAAGAGTCAAGGTTATTGTCTTCCTCATCCTCCTGCCCCCTTGCCCTGAGCGAAGTCGTTCGCGTAGCGTCTCGCAGAGAAGGGCTGCACCCAGTCCCCAGTTCAATGATGTCTCGAAAACAGATTGCATCAGATGCGCCGTTCAGCCTCCCTTCAACGTTTGTTAATATATGGTCTGAGCGGTCCAATGATCGCTCTCAATGTCTGGCTGCTATCCGTATTTTTCAACTATTTCAAGCATCCTATTACAATCCTCAGCATTGCGGCAATTCTAGCTTTTTTACTAAATTACCCCGTTAAATTCTTTAAACGGGCGCGGATCAGCCATACTCAGGCAGTGATCACCGTTTTGTTCATAACTTTAACGCTGTTTGTTGTGTTGGGCGTTACGTTAGTGCCGATGTTAATTGACCAAAGCATCCAACTGTTAGAGAAGATTCCTAATTGGTTAGCCGCCAGTCGCAGCAACCTAGAGCAGTTTGAGAATTTGGCCAAACAGCGGCGTTTGCCCCTTGATTTGAGCGTAGTTAGCAATCAAATCAATGCCAACATTCAGAATGTGGTACAGCAGTTCGCCTCTGGTGCGGTGGGATTTGCCGGAACGCTGTTAACAGGATTAATCAACTTTGTGTTAGTGTTCGTGCTGGCATTTTATATGCTTTTATATGGCGATCGCGTCTGGTATGGCTTAGTCAATCTCTTGCCAGAGAAACTGAGAGCTCCTTTAACCAGATCCTTAAGGCTCAATTTCCAGAACTTTTTCCTCAGCCAGTTGTTGCTAGGATTATTTATGGTGGTTAGCCTAACGCCAATTTTCTTAGTGATGAGAGTGCCCTTTGCCCTCTTGTTTGCCATCTTAATCGGCATCTCTGAACTTATTCCCTTTATTGGCTCAACCCTCGGCATTGGACTAGTAACAATGTTGGTATTGCTACAAAATTGGTGGTTAGCAGTTCAAGTAGCCCTGGTAGCAATACTTTTACAGCAGATCAAAGATAACCTTTTAGGTCCTAAGTTACTTAGTGATGCGATCGGACTTAATCCCATCTGGATTTTTGTTGCTATTTTAATGGGATTCGAGATCGCCGGGTTATTGGGGACAATGGTTGCTGTGCCGATCGCTGGTACTATTAAAGGCACTTTTGATGCAATCAGGAGCCGTAATCCAGGTGATTTTGTATCACCCTTTACTATTACTAATGATTTGTCTGTCGATGACGATAGATAGGGCAATCGGATCTGGGAACTAGAAATAATTTTCCCCATCCCAAAATTAAGACAATATTGAACTACTAGTATATGCTTAGATTTTTTGTATAAAATAGTATATTAATTTATAGTTACATCTGGTAATTATACAATTGACGCTAAGAGTTGCAAGACTTTTTTTTGTCAAAATGTCTAAAATCCAAACTTGCACAATCAGAAATCACAATTCACAATGAGATTGAATACAAATCTCCATGAGTCATTCAGTAAAATTTATTACGTATCTTTTGAGTTCCAATGAAACAAGTAAACTTTGTCTTAGTTTTTATTATTTGTTTAGCCTTGGCTCTATTTTCGATAGAAAACACTGAACTAAGTACAATTCATATTGTGCCTGGTGTACAAGTGCAAGCACCCATAGCAGTTGAGTTACTTTTGGCAATCGGGTTAGGTGCAGTTTTCGCGTGGCTATTTAGCATCTGGACACACTTACAGCGACAGCTAGTATCTAGCCAACAACTGCGCCAAAAAAACGTCCAAATTCAAGAACTAGAGAGTAAGGTAAAACAGTATCAAGCGGACATTCAATCATTACAACCTATATTGCCACCAGCAGCTGATGCCTAAACAAACACAGCACGAGCGATATCTCACAACAAGTCACTCTGCATCTACACTAAATAAGTCTGCTGTTCAATCCACGCCTTTTGACTAAATTACATGGATGCTTCCGAGCTATTAGAAACAATTACACACCTCATTCACCAGGCTGAAAGAGGAGAAATTGATCCTTGGGACGTCCAGGTAATTGAGGTGATTGACCATTACTTGGAACTAATGGCACCAGAGGCAACAGCCAGAGGCTATGAAGCTGATTTGTCTCAATCTGGACAGGCTTTTTTATCAGCATCGATGCTAGTGTTATTCAAGGCCAACACATTGATGCAATTACAATCAGCGATCGATGAGCCAGAATCCATACTAGATGATGCACTACTAGAAAACGAAAACGGGGTATTACATCAGGGTCATCGCTTGCAACTAGAAAAACACCTGCGTCGCCGCCCAGCAGCAATGCCACCACCTAAACGCCGTGTGACTCTGCAAGAGTTAATTGACCAATTGCAGATCATGGCAAACCAGCTAAAACTAGTACAAAAAGAAAGTAAACCTACCCGTCCTCGACGTCAGCCTAGCGTCCAAACTATGCGGGCAGCGCTAGAATTGGCTCATCAAGAAAATCTCACGGAAGTAGCTGGGGAACTAGAGCAGGTGTTGCAGCTTTCGGCAACAAAGCTACATTTGGATCAAAATTGGTTAAATTTGGAACAACTTGTGGAATTGTGGACTCAAAGCAAACATCCATACCAAGATTTATCTGCCCATGAGTCAGAACATAGCCACATAGTAAGTGTCTTCTGGGCACTACTACTACTTTCGGCTCAATCCAAAGTAGAGCTATTTCAAGAGGAATTTTACCAAGAGATCAAGGTTCGGCTACTTACATGGGAACAGCCCATGAACTAAGGGACTGGGGACTGGGGACTGGGGAGGATGAGGAAGACAATAACCTTGACCCTTGACCCTTAACAAATGACCAATGACCAATGACCAATGACAAATTAATAATTTACAGACTTTTACTTCAGCAAACCCCAAAATCTGAGTAAATTGTAAAGATAACCAATAGAGTATTTACAACAATCAGTAAATTCTCGTGATCCGTGCTATTGGGGATGACTGAGAATAAAAACCAACCGATGATTAAATATAACTTGATGAAAGTAAACTGGCTTGTGGTTGAGGAATAAACTTTTATGAAGGCGATGATTCTCGCGGCGGGCAAAGGTACTCGCGTGCGTCCGATTACTTATACAATTCCCAAACCCATGATTCCTATCCTGCAAAAGCCAGTGATGGAATTTTTACTAGAACTGTTACGTCAACACGGCTTTGACCAGATTATGGTCAACGTTAGCCATTTGGCGGAGGAAATTGAAAACTATTTCCGTGATGGTCAAAGGTTTGGCGTCCAGATTGCTTATTCTTTTGAAGGGAAAATTGATGACGACGGCAAACTGGTGGGTGAAGCCATCGGTTCTGCTGGCGGGATGCGCCGTATCCAGGACTTCTCACCGTTTTTTGACGATACATTCGTGGTGTTGTGCGGTGATGCTTTGATTGACCTGGATTTGTCAGCAGCGGTCAAGTGGCATAGATCAAAAGGGTCAATTGCTACTATTATTACGAAATCTGTTCCTCGGGACGAAGTTTCTAGCTATGGTGTTGTAGTCACCGATGATGATGGGCGCATCAAGGCTTTCCAAGAAAAACCCTCAACCAATGAAGCCCTGAGTACTAACATCAATACGGGTATTTACATCTTTGAGCCGGAGGTATTTAACTACATTCCTTCCGGTATAGAGTATGACATCGGTGGACAGTTGTTCCCCAAATTGGTAGAAATCGGTGCCCCTTTCTACGCCATCCCTATGGACTTTGAATGGGTAGATATTGGTAAAGTACCAGATTACTGGCGGGCAATTCGTGGTGTGCTACTAGGTGAAATCAAAAATGTGCAAATTCCTGGCCATGAAGTTGCCCCAGGTATTTTTACTGGCTTAAATGTAGCCGTGAATTGGGACAAAGTGGATATCACAGGGCCAGTTTACATCGGTGGTATGACCAGAATTGAAGACGGAGCTAAAATTGTCGGTCCAGCGATGATTGGCCCCAATTGTTGGATTTGTAGTGGTGCAACAGTAGATAATAGCGTCATTTTTGAATGGTCACGCCTGGGGCCAGGAGTACGCCTAGTTGATAAACTGGTGTTTGGGCGTTATTGCGTAGATAAAACTGGGGCCACCATCGATGTCCAAGCAGCAGCTTTAGACTGGTTGATTACTGATGCTCGGCAAGCACCACCAGACCATACCCCATTAGAGCGACAAGCGATCGCAGAATTGTTGGGCACTAACGGAAGTTAGTCAAAGGTCAACCCTTCGGCTACGCTCAGGGCAAGAGGTCAAAGGTCAAAAGTCAATATCTTCACTTCTTGACTCTTGACTCTTGACTCTTGACTCTAACTATTCAAATACGTATATCTTCTGAGACTCTGCTCATAAGTTTGCAGCAGTCGCTGAGATTCTGCCAGGGTGATACGCTTTTCTTCCAAAGCGTGTTCACAGCGTTGGCGAATCCTTTCCACCATGTCCTCAGAGTCATACTGTACGTAGCTCACTACTTCACTCATGGTATCACCTTTGACCACATGTTCAATCTGGTAGCCCTTGGGCGTCAATTGGATGTGAACAGCGTTGGTGTCGCCAAACAGGTTGTGCAAGTTGCCCATGATTTCCTGGTAGGCTCCACTAAGGAACATTCCTAGATAGTAGGGTTCTCCTGGCTGGAAGGTGTGCAGTTCTAAAACAGATTTGACATCTCGCAGGTCAATAAAACGGTCAATTTTGCCATCACTATCGCAGGTTAAGTCTGCTAAAATTCCCCGTCGTGTTGGTTCTTCACCTAGGCGGTGAATGGGCATGATGGGAAATAGCTGGTCGATCGCCCAGCAATCTGGTGCTGATTGAAACACGGAAAGATTGATGTAGTAGATGGAAGCCATGATTTTCTCTAGGTCTTCCAGTTCATCAGGTACATATTCTTGCTGTCTAGTAATTTCCAGAATTTTTTGACAACAAGCCCAGTAGAGGCGTTCAGCTTTGGCGCGTTCTCTGAGGCGCAAAATTCCCAAGTTGAAGCGGCTGATTGCCTCTTCTTTAAATTGGGCTGCGTCGTGATAAAGCTCTTGATAGTTCTCTTGGTTAATCGATTGGTAAGATTCCCACAGGTAATTAATAATTGGAGATTCTCCTTCCTGTGGGGGTTCTGGGGGATTTAGGGGGACATCGCTGGTACTGAGGATATCAAAAATCAGTACTGATTGATGGGAGGCGATCGCCCGTCCACTTTCGCTAATCAGTGTAGGTACGGGTATTTGCCGCTCTGCACAGGTATCTTTTAACTCTGCCACGATATCGTTAGCATAGTTTTGCATGTTGTAGTTTTTCGAGGCGTAGAAATTTGTTTGGGAACCATCGTAATCTACACCCAAGCCACCGCCAACATCGAGATATTTCATGTCTGCCCCCAGCATGGCCAACTCTACATAGATTCTGCTGGCTTCTTGGATGGCATCTTTAATGACATTAATGGCTGAGATTTGTGAGCCAATATGAAAATGCAACAACTGCAAAGCATCGAGTAAGTCGGCATCACGTAACTTATCAATGGCCTCGATTACTTCCGGCATTGTCAGACCAAATTTAGCGCGATCGCCACTGGAGGTTCCCCAGCGTCCCATACCTTGGGTACTGAGTTTAGCACGAACTCCCAAGATGGGCTTAATACCCAACTGGCGGTGAGCCGCAATTACTAGATCGACCTCCTCAATCTGTTCTAGGACGATAATTGGGGTTTGCCCTAGTCTTTGGGCTAACATCGCCGTTTCGATGTATTCTTGGTCTTTGTAGCCGTTGCAGATTAACAATGCTCCTGGGGTATCCAACACCGCTAAAGCAATCATTAATTCTGGTTTGGAACCGGCTTCTAAACCAAATTGATGGGGTTTGCCAAATTTCACCAAATCCTCAATCAAATGCCTTTGCTGATTGCACTTGACGGGAAATACACCACGATAGACACCAGGATAACTGTAGCGGGCGATCGCTTTCGCAAAACAAGCATTCAATCGCTCAATCCGATCCTCCAAAATATCAGAGAAACGGATGAGCATGGGCAGTCCCAAATTACGCTGCTTCAAGGAGTTGACTAATTCAAACAAGTCAAGAGAACCGCCTCGTTCGCCCTTGGGAGAAACAGTGACATGACCGGCAGCACTAATTGAAAAATAAGGTTGTCCCCAACCTTCAATACGATAGAGGGCTTCGCTATCCTCAATCTTCCAAGCGCGAGACAAATCTTCTGTGGTAGTGCTAGGTGGTAGCAGTTTTTTTTGCTTATGACTTTTCACTTCTGCTTTGTGTCCGCTAGACGACAGCTTAACTACCTCATCAGATGTAGCAGTTGACTCAACACCCATTTCTTCCTGACCTCTGTGTTTCACGCACGAGTAACTAATTTAACGCATTCGTTTAGGAACGGATATGCGCCCAAAGATAATTTCTGAGATAAACTCTGATTGGTCAAGTGTCAAGATTTAGTAGTCAGTAGAAATACGAATGACTACTCACCACTGACAATTGACTATAAAAACTTTATTAAGGTTTTCCCAGATGGCTTTGGAACGCACATTCTTAGCAATTAAACCCGACGGCGTACAGCGCGGACTGGTAAGTGAAATTATCGGGCGCTTTGAAAAAAAAGGTTTTACTCTTGTGGGATTGAAATTCCTCACGCCCAGTAAGGAATTAGCAGAAGCACACTATGCTGTTCACCGACAACGACCCTTTTTTGCAGGTTTAGTGGAATTTATCACTTCTGGCCCTGTCGTAGCGACAGTGTGGGAAGGTGAAGGTGTCATTGCATCGGCTAGAAAAATCATTGGTGCTACTAACCCTTTAACCGCAGAACCAGGAACAATTCGGGGCGATTTCGGCATTAACATTGGACGTAATATCATCCACGGTTCCGATGCGCCAGAAACGGCAAAAAGTGAAATTTCCTTGTGGTTTAAGGATGAAGAATTGGTGACTTGGCAGCCTGAATTGACACCCTGGTTGCACGAGTAGGTGGATGGGAAAGATGAGGGAGATTTTGCTCTCTCATCTTCTCTATCCCCCTGATCCTCCTCACCTTCAACAAAAAGGCGATCGCTTGACTTTTAAGCTCGACTTTATCCAAAATTAACGCGAGTTCGATGAACCTTTCCCCAACCCCTCTCCGAGACGGAGAGGGGCTTCAATATCCTGAGTTGGGCACAAAAAATTAGGGTTTTTAAGCCTCTCCCCGCTTCGGGGAGAGGTTTGGAGAGGGGTTATTTGGAATCTGTCGAACTCACGTAAAATTAATAGCTTCGTCTTCTTTATCCGGCAAAAACCCTGGCTTTTGGCAAATACTTTTTCCACGTCACTGATTATCGATAAATTACAAAAACTAAACCTATTATCCTACAAGGGTTTCAGCGTCAGGTTTTAGGTTTCCTTACATCTTGCACCAGTTGCAATAATCCATTTTTTGTAGGGTGGGCACTGCCTGGGCTGTTGACTTTGTACGAAATTAGCTAAAAATTATCATGCAATTTTTGTGTTTACCGTAGGGGCATCGGCACTGCCGTGCCCTGGTGAGAACGTTAACTACGACTATTATTTTGTCTGATGCATTTTGGGCTGAAAACCCTCAGAGTCAACACCCTAGGCACTGCCCACCATTGCCTAAAACCCCTATCTTTGTGTCGGTGGGCAATGCCCACCCTAGAGTTATTGAGAATGGTGCAAGATATCAGTTTCGCAAAAATGGATAAAGTCGAGCTTAAGCAATAGATTATTTCAACTTAAATTCATCAAACTTAACAACCTCAGACTCTGGCTTGCGGGTATCAAAACGATAGCTGCTAATTATCCCTGTGCCAGTGTCGAAAATGCTAAAAACTGTAATATCGTTACTGGCAATGTAAGGCAAAGGTTGATTATCTTCACCTAATAAAGGGGCAATTGTTGGTACTACTGGTTCTAACCCATTAGGATCGCCCAGGACAACATAATCTTCTGCATATCCAATTGGCACTTCTCGCTTTTTATCACCCCAAGCAGCACCATAAGAATTACCTACATTAGATGTTTCTAAAAAGTGCATTCCACTAGGACTAACAAAACGATTCCATAAATGAGAATGTCCATAAAAAACGAATTGCACATCAGCCGCCTCTAGTAAAGGCATAACATCACGAATAAGATAATCTGCGTCTTTGGGATACTCATAACGCACGGCTTTAATCTTACCAACATCATCCCGTTCAATTATTTGTATGGGATTTGTATAAGCAGGGACGATATTATCACCAAGGGTATGTGCTGGATGATGGAACATCACTACTTTATATTTTGCTTGTTTAAATTCAGGGCTGTTGAGTTCTTGTTCTAGCCAATTATACTGTTGACTACCTTGAGTAATTGGTTCATAAATATGTTGTCCATAACCCCAATTTTCAGGATTATTTAAATCTTTTTCTGCTTCTCGATATCTACCCTTCATCTGTGCATCTAAGCGGGGATTCCGCCACATATTAGTGGCATAAAGTACCACCAAACGCACATCACCAAAGGTCGTTGCGTAATACTTTTTCCCACCTGCTTTACTTTCGGGTAAGGTGAAAATTTCTTCATAGGTATCGGTATTAAAAGAATTATCTTTTAGAGATTTACCGCTGAATAATTTTTGAGCAACTGCACGAGGAATAGTATCATTAAATTCATCATCTAAACTTTTATTACCACCAAATCGCCCCATCACTTCATGATTACCAATACATGTAAACATTGGTGCATGTTGAATGATTTGACCACCAGTGTAGGGTATCTTTACACTATTTTGATCTATGATATATTTGGCGCGACCTTGCAAAGCCGGAAAAAATGCACCCCCTTGTCTATCATCAAACCATTCCGAGGCGCGGTCTGGAATATTGACCAAATCACCAGCAAACCAAACTGCATCTACTTTGCCAATTGTTTCTACTACCTTTTGCAGATTTGCTGCGACCATTGGTTTGATTTGATGGTCTGAGGTCAGTAAAATTTTTAGTGGTGAACCTGATTTTGGTTTGGGTGCGAGGGTAAAAACGCTGCTGTTGATACTCTCACCATCTTCTCGCACACTCGTAATGCGATATTCCACCCGCACATTGGGAGTCAACCCAGTCACTTCAGCTTCGTGTCGCCAAATATCACGCTGAATGGGTTGTTGATATGATTGCCCATCGAGAGTTTGATTTCCTACACGCGATCGCTGGTCTTCTCTTGTGCGACTGAGTTTTGTAGTGCTTGCCCAGACTACATTAGCAAGACTTTCACCATAATTGACTATGTGTTTAGCACCCTGAAACTCGGTAAACCATACGACTCGTACTGAGGTATCAGTTGGCAGTTGCAAAAATGGGTCGGTCAGCAGCTGAGGTGCTGATGTCATAATTGTTTGCCCTAATGAACGCACGCTTACCAGCGTAAAGCATAGAAATAACAGAAGTATAGGCGTTAGCAGTTTAATTTTTGCCACGATCGCCTTCAGCATTTTACACATCTATTACTTTACAGCGATAAATTTAAGGCAGGATGATGACGAGGTGAGCAACTGATTAAATCAGCGAACAGTTATCAGTTATCAGTTATCAGCCACCACAAGTAATTTTACTTGAGGACACTAGGGATTGTTTCGATGACTCTCGTGGCAATTTGTTCTGGCGTTTCTTCCTCGCTGATAGGGATTCGCAAATCAGCTTGGGAGTAAAGTGGTGTTCGTTGTTCGAGAAGCGATCGCAATCTACCTTTAGGGTCAACATCTTGCAAGAGTGGTCTGGTAGTATCTTCTAGCAGGCGGGTGTAAAGTAATTCTACTGGCGCATCTAGCCACACAATCAAACCGTGGTGCAAATAACCCCAGTTTTCTCTTTGCAAAATGATCCCGCCACCAGTAGCAATTGTCAACTTAGTATAGGCACAGACTTGTGCCAGAACATCGCTTTCCAACTGGCGGAATGCTGCTTCCCCTAATTCTGCAAATATTTGATTGATAGATTTTCCCGCTGCTTGCACAACGATACTATCAGTATCCACAAACCCATAACTTAGTTGCTGGGCAAGTAAACGTCCTATCGTTGTCTTACCAGTGCCCATCATCCCAATTAGGTATAAATTGACTCCTTTTAATAAGCTACTCACTCTACTCTAAATCTCCGTATTGAGACGACTTTCTCTGATATGATTTTTCAGGTGTGCTTCAAAAAGTGTATGGCTCATGAATAAGTGGGCATCTTTCTCTTCATTTAATTTAAAATTTTCTTCAATTAAACGCTCAATGACATACTCCATTAAAACTGGAGTTTGCGAAAATTTGAATGCTTGTCTTTGAATGAGCGATCGCCTTTGCAATAATTCTATAGCTTCTAAGATTAATCTTTGGGACATTCGTGGCGATATCCCTGGTATAATATCCTTCGGCAAATTCCGCACCGAAATAAAATCTTGATTGAGCGCCAGCCAATACATCATGTGTTTTTCTAACTGAGACAAGCGATTAAACTGCTCGTCTAAAACGGCGCGAATGTCCCCAAAAACGACAGTCCCTTGTTTGATAAACTCAGACAGATTGCCACCAAATAATTCTTGAATCGCCGTCGCTACTAATTTCAAAAATAACGGGTTCCCTGCATACCAGTCTAATAACACCCTAAATTCCGCCTCTGATTGGTTAGTCAAGCCTTTAGCATTCAAAATTAAGATGCTATCTGCTTGATTTAAACCAGTCAATTTCAGAGAGCGGACAGGTAGCGTTTCTCCTTCGAGGACAGAAAGTTCTTGAGGTTTTTCTCGACTGGTAAATACTACACAGCTTTGATGTTGCGAGTCTCCCAAACGCCTAATTAGCTCACCATAACCTTCATAACCCTGACGGTAGCGAATTTGAGAAATAAAGTAGGCAGAACCATTTTTTATACCTGGGTTACTGTTTGATATTTCCGGATTTTCTGGTGTCGTATAACCATTGTCTAGAAGCGAGTCAACATCATCTAATACCAGCAGACAACGTGAAGAGCGCAAATAATCAATTAGTTGCGAAATTCGTCCTGTCACCGTTTTGGCAATATTTATATCTAGCGATGGATATAAAATTTGTAGCAATTGATGTAGAAGTACATCTAGAGGAGGGGCAAAACGTAGCGATCGCCAAATCACACATTCAAACTGCTCTTGAACTTCTGCTGACAACTTGACAGAAAAAGCAGTTTTACCAATCCCACTCATGCCCAAAATGCCTATTAACCGACAGCGTTCTTGCACAATCCATTTTTCAACTAGAATCAGTTCTTGCATCCGTCCATAGAACACACTGACATCAATTGCTTCACCCCAATCCCTGATTTTAGCTACTTCATGTTCTGCTAAATCAGTCTCTTCTTCTTTGTTAGTAGTGACAGAACTAATCACTGGTGGTAATTGAAACCAACCCTTTTTATACCCGGCTTTTTCTAACAAATGAGTCACACGACTCCAATTTTTCACCTTAACTGAGTATCCTGCTTGATTACTCAGCATTTCCTCTATATATTTATATAGTCCATTAGACAAGTAAACTCTCACAGTACTGCTACTTGGACTTTGATAAACTATCTTCGCAATCTCTGCCGGACTACAACCACAAAGTAAACCCCTCAGGAATTTCTTTTCTACGGGTGTCAGAGCTTTTCCTTTTGCTGATGCCAAATCTACGTATAACTTTTCTAACTCCCAACTTTTTTTAGCTTCTATAAATTCATCTTCTATTTGATGAGAATCAGCTGATGGCATTAGCGTTTTTGATGTATTTAAAGTAACTAAGGCAATATATTAACGATTCTTCTATGAAATCAGAATAAATTAAAGATGAATTTCTAACGAATTTAATAACTTTCGTTAGGTGACTTGGCAGTTATTACTTAGGTATCGTTATGCTTAACAGGAATTTAATAAAATTTCTTTGAAACTTTAAGTGAACAAATCCTGTCAACAAAGATCAAGACAAATATCGCTAGTGAGGGATTTTTAGTTTTACATAATACTGTGTTTTTAGGACTACTCAACAATGATTCTAGGATTTAGTAATTGCCAGCACTAGACCCTAAATTTAGTAGAGAAAGGTGTAAATAGTGACTCATTTTCTCATCATTGTACAAAAAAGTTTTACCAACTTTACGGTTTAGCCACAAAAACAACTGTAGATATCAGATGAATTAGTCCAGATCAATCAATAGGGTATGAATGAGGTGTCCACTATGGCTCGAATTCGTGACGTTGTGCAAAAAGCTTTAGCCACCGGCTACTTGACTGTCGAAGCAGAAAACCAATTACGACATCTGCTGACTACTCGCTATGACTTGGAAGATTTGAATGCTTTTATGACCTTACAGGAAGCTGCGATGAACGGTAAGGTGAAGCAGGAGTCGCGCGAGCAGTGTAGCGTCAAGTAGGTGAGACTCACCGACGAGAGCGTTTATCCTCATCTTCAGAATCTTCCTCGTCGTTAAAAAATCCCCAATCATCATCTTCATCAGCTTGATTATTAGTCGGTGGTTGGTAAGGAGGGATAATTACTCGGTAATCAGCATCATAAATTGATTCAGTTTTGCCGACAGCAGTATTTTTGGGTTCACGGTAGTTGTAGGAGTAAACTGAACCAGACCCAGAAGAGCTTTTAGGTTCTTGTTGACGTTCGTAAGTTTGAGAATCGGGAAACTCTTGTGCTGATTGTTTAGGGGTTGATGTTTCTTGTGGCTTTGGCTCAAAGTCCCAATCATCATTGCTGCTATCTGTATTCCAGTCATCGAATGCCTCACTGGAACTGTACTCTTTTTTACTAGCTGGTGGTGGACTAGGAGCAGCAGGTGTAGGTTCTTCTCTACGAGTTGTGTTAGTACGCGGTGGAGTCGCTGTTGATTTGAAGCGGTTTTGGCGTTGTGTCCCCACAAAATAATTTGATAATTTAAACAAAGTAGTGATGAAGACAGATGTAAAAGCACCAGCAGCGGTGCTAAATAACATCCATATAGCCAGTGGTAAAGGTTGAGTCTGTATACCCAGAAAATTTAGTGATAGAAGGGGGGACCAATTTTGAGCTAATAAGAGTGTTAGTCCTCCCAATACTGCTACCAAAAGAATTAAGCGAATTACAGCCATATTTTGTCAGTTGTCAGTTATCAGTTATCAGTTATCAGTTATCAATGGTCAGTTTGATGACTGCTCACTAACCACTGACAACTAACACTATGAGCCATCTCTATCATTACCTTTTTCGCACAAGTCTACCTTGAGAGGGCTTTAACGACGACCTTGCCATCGCTGAATGGGAATGCAGTCAATATCCAGTTGATCTAAAACACGGGCTACAACAAAATCTACTAAATCCTCGATGGTTTGGGGGTGGTGATACCAACCAGGAATGGCGGGGACAACTCTCACGCCAGCTTCTGCCAAAGCAGTTAGGTTACGCAGGTGAATCAGACTAAAAGGAGTTTCACGGGGGACAATTACCAGCTTTCGACCTTCTTTGAGTTGGACATCCGCAGCCCTTTCTAGTAGGTCAGAACTCCAGCCTACTGATAATTTGGCGACAGTACTCATACTGCATGGCATGACAATCATCCCCAAGGTGCGAAAGGAGCCGCTAGCAATATTGGCTCCCACATCACTCCAAGGATGACAACGGAGTTTACCTGAAAGTGCAACTCCGGCTTGCTCTCGCCAGAATTGCTCTTGTTGTAGGGGTTCTGGTGGCATCCGGACGTTCTGCTCTGCTTGCCAAACCATGTAGGTTGATTTGGAGGCAACTAGTTCAATCTCATAGTCTGCGGCTAAGAGAAATTTGAGTGCGCGCACAGCGTAAATTAGACCAGATGCACCTGATATACCTAAAATAAGGGGTTTTGTATTATTTGACACTTTTATATCATGGAATTTACTCGTCCTCGTCATAAGGATCTAGGTCGCCAGGATCAATCCCGTTTGCTAAGTAGATGCCTGATAAATCGTCGTGAGAGTTGTTGGCGTCTAAGTTTTTAGGGATGCCGTCACTACCAACAGTCACCAAATCGATTTGCTGGCGGTAGTAATCGACACTTTTAACTTGGACGGCGACGCGATCGCCTAATCGATAAGAAGCGCGATTTTTCCGGCCAAACAGTGCTTGTTGTCTGGCGCGATATTCATACCAATCATCTTTGAGAGAACTGACATGTACCAACCCTTCTACCCGTAAAGGTATACCCGGATTACCACTGATTTCAAACTCGGCGGCTGGTACTTCAATTTCGACAAAGAAACCGTAAGATTGCACACCAGTAATCACGCCTTGAAACACTTGACCGATACGCTGTTTCATTAGTTGGGCTTTTTGCAGTCCAGCTAAATCGGCTTCTGCTTCTTGGACTTCTTTTTCCCGATCATTAATCTGGATAATTACCCGTGTCAAATCGCTTTGCAGTTCCTGCTGCAATTCTGGGGCGAGGACATTCCAGTTAATTTCATCATGGCAAGAAGAATGACGCAAGTTAACACGTTCTCGGACTCTAGTGTTGCGGCGATCGCGTCCTTGTTCAATCAGGGCATAGTACACTCTTTGCAAGAGCAAATCTGGATACCGCCGCAAAGGAGAACAGAAGTGGATATATTGCGGTAGTGACAATCCAAAGTGAGAGCCTTTGGTGGTGCTGTATACAGATGGCTTGAGGGTATCTTGCAACAAGTAGGTGAGGACTTGCTCGGATGGAGATTCGCCGAAAGCCCTGGTCAAGTGTTGATAATCTAGGGGTTGGATATCTACATCAGCGTCGAGTGCCAGTTCCACACCCAAATTGATCGCCAATTTCAGCATTTCTTGGACATCTTCAGCATCGGGTGTGCCTTGGACTCGCCAAATAGCCGGGACTCCCAACGCGCTGAAGTGGCTAGCTATTAGTTGATTGACTAATAGCACAAACTCTGTCAGCAGAGAACGTACAGGCACATCATTCACCACCACAGCCCCCAAAATCCCCTCATCATAGTAAGGGTTTTGGCTAGGTGGCAGATTTAGCTGCAAGCTACCACGACCCAAACGCACCTGTTTCACTATTTTGCGTAATTTTTCCAGGTCTTGCAATATCTGAATTACCTGGTCGGATTCATTTGTCGATTGACCTGTGAGAATGGCTTGGGCTTGTTGTTTATTGAGGGCGGTATCTACGTTGATGACGCTGGGTTGTACTTCCCATTCCTCCACTTCTCCTGATTGGGGATCAAAGGTAATCAAGAACGAGAGGGTTAAGCGATCGCTTCCCACTGCTAAAGAACAGCGATCGGCTACAGTGTCTGGCAACATCGGTAGCACTAACTCTCCCAGATAAACCGACTTACCTCTTTTGAAAGCTTCCCGGTCTAAGGCTTCATCAGGTTGAATATAGTGAGAAACATCGGTAATGTGAAATCCTAAACGCCAATATCCGGCGGCGGTTTTTTCCAAGCTAAAGGCATTTTCCACCAACTTGGAGTTACCGTTTACACCTTCAATGGTGAGGGTAAACACATTACGCAAATCCAATTTACTCTTAAGGTCTGCTTTTAAAAGCCTTTTGGGCAACTTGGCGGCCGCTTCTAGCACTGAATCCGGGAAATTACGTGATAAATCATGTTTACATGTTACCAAATCTATATCAGCAGCAGCTTCTGCATCACTGCCGAGGATTTGTACCACACGACCCACTGGGGGATATTGTGCTAGGGGGTAACGGAGAACTTCTACATGGGCTAAGTGATCGATCGCTTCATCCAATTTCAAGGTGTTGGCTTGCAGTTTGAGTTCAAACAGCAATCGATCATCTAAAGGCACTGCCCGAAAGCCTGCCTCTACTTGTTTAATTCGGGCCAATAAGGTGTGATTGGAGCGTTCCAGAATTAGCTTGACTTCGCCTTCAGGAGAGCGACGACGGCTACCTTCTTTGAGGACTCTTACCAAAACGCGATCGCCATTCCAAGCATTACTCAAATGGCTCTCACGGATGTAAATATCCTCGGCTCCTTCTACATCTTGAATAGCAAAGCAAAAGCCTTTACTGGAACAGCGCAGTTTTGCTTCGATCAGTCCTTCTTCCGAAACGCGGCGATACTTACCACGTTCTTTCACCAAAATCCCGATCGTCTCCAGCACATCCAACGCAATGTGAAGCTTTTGTAAACTAATTTCATCCTCGCAACCAAGTTTCTTTTCCAAAACTTTACGAGCTACCAATTTATCATCGGTGAAATTGGCAAGGAGTGTAGCGATTGAAAATTCCATGCAGTGAACCGACCTTTGGTCAAAACATCATTTTTTGAAGACACTTGTGTGCCGGGGTTTCCCCCATTGAAAAAATTGTGCGTTGCTTAATCTGGTTCTTTGGTATACACCCTCACGGACTACAGACACTAGCTAGAAACTAAATGCCATGAAGCAGAGCCTCCGAAAGTCCCAGGGTAAAAAGCTGACTCACCCTACGGGTTCGCCTTGAGGCGTTCTCGTACTGCAAAGCAGAACTCTTACCCTACGCTTAAGCAAGCTACACAGTAGCGTTGTCAAGCCAAGAGTAGCCACAGACGCGTCTACAAACTTCTCACTGCACGACAATCTCAGAGTTAGCCTGCGTTAAAGTTCTTGAATCTAGTCAAACTTCAAAAGTACGCCTGAGTTAGGTTTTTCCCCAACAGATTAATTACGCGAAGGGTTTTTGAGAGGCTTGTTTAGTAGAACTCTCTACGCTGCCCAAAAACGCTATGTAGGGGAAACAGGTGTTTGATTGTCTAGACTGAAGGTACTTTTACGCTATTAGCCTCTGATATTTAACTAGGAGAAACTGCCGATAAACCCAATTTTCCCACATGTAGAATCGGTAACAATTAGGTAGCAGCAGAGCAAGCAGTGAGGGCGAACCTTATCCTTATTATTGTAGATTTAGCGCACACTCCCAGAAAATAGTTCTGGATATCGATTTGGGTAATCAGTATAGCATTGAAGGCGAGACTACTCAGAGTTAATCAGCAGTAGCCAAAATTCCCTCCCAAAAGAGCTACTGCTACAATCAAAACACAGGAGCAGGGAGTGGATCAGCTGTCACACATATAAGAATGCATATTGAGATAGCAGGGGAGCAGGAAGCAAGAGAGAATAAATTTAACCATTTCCTATGACGCCACTTGCTATATGCCGGGAAACCCGTCCACCGCAGTGGCTCCCCCATGCCCCATACCCCATAACCCTGATTCAACAGATTTAAGTAGGTGGCAGTAATATGTTGGCTCAATTCCAGAGCTTGTATCCCAACGGCAGTATTATTTCTGAATTAGTACAAATTTTTCAAGGTAAATATATTGTCCGTGTCAGTGTACAAATCGAAAATGTAACCCGTGCTACTGGTATGGCAGCAGCAGAAACAGTGGAAGTAGCAGAAGACCTAGCTAGAAGTAGAGCTTTGATGATTTTGGGTATAGGAAATGCCCCAGGAGAGACTGTAACATTTTCTCCCAAACCAATATCCCAGGTGCAGATCAACCCTGCTTTAAATACAGGAAGTGGATTAAATGAGTCTGCCTATTCTTCAGCCAAAAATGGTGATTTTGTCAGTGATAATTGGCCAGCGGCCAGTAGTCAAGAAGCATCTGTACCACCCTTCAGTGGAAAAAACATTAAACCTGAACCAGTAATAGTTGAGCCAGAAAAAAAGGTTATTGAAACACACAGCACCAGTCAAAACGATAACTACAGCCAGGATTTTAGTCAGCCGCTTTCTTTGTATCCCGACCGAAAACCCCAATTTGATAACCCAGTTGAAACTATAGGCATTAATTCTGGTAACGAGCCGGAAACTCAATTGTCACTAGGAATGACTGCTAGTAATGTCACACCGTTTACGCCCCGCAATTATAGTTCCTCCGAGGATGTAGATACGCCTACAGGAACCAGTAAGAAAAAGAAGAAGAGTACACCCGTGGATTTGTCTGATGTCATTGCTAAAACCGATGTTGAACTTCAGCGTTTAGGGTGGACACCAGAACAGGGACGGGAACACCTAATTAAAACCTACGGTAAGCGAGGACGTACCTTACTTACCGAAGATGAACTGTACGGTTTCCTCAAATACCTGGAATCTCAGCCTACGCCCATAGATCCGTTAACGGGTTTTTGATTGGTCAGGAGTCAAGAGTCAAGAGTCAGGAGTCAAGAGTCAGGAGTCAAAATTATATTAAGTCCTGACCTTTGACCCTGGACTTTTGACCCTGGACTCTTAACCTTTGACCCTTGACCCTTGACCCTGGACTCTTAACTAAACAACAGCAACCGGACGACTACCAGCTGCGTGACGGTCAATCACTTGGTCAATTAAGCCATATTCTCTAGCTTCCTCTGGCGACATGAAGAAGTCGCGTTCGGTATCTTCAGCAATCCGCTCAATTGGCTGACCGGTGTGTTCAGCTAAATAGTCATTGAGCCGCTTTTTGTGGTAGAGAATTTCCCGCGCCTGAATTTCAATATCAGTTGCTTGTCCTTGAGCGCCACCTAAAGGTTGATGAATCATAATTCGAGAGTGGGGTAGACTCATCCGCTTACCTTTAGCGCCAGCGCTGAGGAGGAAAGCGCCCATACTAGCTGCTAATCCGGTACAAATAGTACAGACATCAGGGCGAATGTGCTTCATAGTGTCAAATATGCCCATGCCGGCTGTGACTGAACCACCGGGAGAATTGATATACAGATAAATGTCTTTCTCCGAGTCGTCAGCATCCAAAAACAGCAGTTGGGCAACAATCAAGTTCGCTATGGAGTTATCAACCTGTTGTCCTAAAAAGATAATGCGCTCACGTAACAGCCGTGAGTAGATGTCGAAGGCGCGTTCGCCGCGACCTGATTGTTCAATGACTATAGGAATCATGTAGCCTGCTTGTAGCTATTTAACATCTATTTTATCGATCGCAGCAGATAATTGGGGAATAGGGATTGGGGATTGGGGATTGGGGATTGGGGATTGGGGATTGGGGATTGGGGATTGGGGACTAGGGATTATTTTAATGGTCAGACCCTAATTCAGACGGCACATATTGTTACGGGCACTTTTTGAGAGTGCTAGGTGTCTAGAGAACCATATTCACAAACCGCTAGCACGCATCAACCCTTCAGTTTAATCATCTATGGCGTTAATGTCGAGGGGTTATCGTCAGCACTAAGGTGTTGAAAATATTTGCGGAATTAAGAAATTTCGTTCCCTGTTCCCTTTGCTCGTGGTTTGTTTTCGCTGTTGGTAACTTTTTCCACATTTTTTTATGATTGCTTTGGGCAATTTACCGGTTATTTTCCCCAAAACCGGGAAATTAATAGATAAGAGGTGTAGTTAGAGTAACCAATTCTACTGGAAATGCTTTTGTCGGATAGGGAGACCTGCCATGCTAGAAAAACTTGTGCAAGCCGCCATTATTACCTTCTTGCTCCAACTCATCGCAGGACTTAGCCCTAATGCTAATGTTAGAGTTGAGACTAAGTCCGCAACACCTGCGTCGGAAATGCCAGCACCAGTAGTCAGTTCGCTGTTTTCTTATTTGCGGTAACGTTAAATCAGTGAACAGTAAACAGTGAACAGTGAACAGTTATTTTGATAACTGATACTTCGACTACGCTCAGTACAAGTAACTGATAACTGACAACTGAACAAAGAAGGCAACTACCTGTATTTGAATCATGACTAATCGCCTTGCTAAAGCTCAGAGTCTCTATCTCCGCAAACACGCTGAAAACCCGATTGATTGGTGGTCTTGGTGTGATGAAGCACTCGCAACTGCAAAGGCCGATAATAAGCCGATTTTTCTGTCTATTGGTTATTCTAGTTGCCATTGGTGTACTGTCATGGAGGGCGAGGCTTTTTCTGATTTAGCGATCGCTCAGTACATGAATACTAATTTCTTGCCCATCAAGGTAGACCGGGAAGAAAGGCCAGACCTCGATAGCATTTACATGCAGGCTTTGCAGATGATGAATGGTCAAGGGGGTTGGCCTTTAAATGTCTTTCTTTCACCAGAAGATTTAGTGCCATTTTACGCGGGGACTTATTTCCCTTTGGAGCCGCGCTACGGTCGTCCTGGATTTTTGCAAGTGCTGCAAGCGATTCGCCGCTATTACGATACAGAAACGGAGGACTTGCGTCAACGCAAAGCAGTGATTGTGGAATCGCTCCTCACCTCTGCGGTATTGCAAGATGGCAGCACACAAGATATACAGGAAAATGAATTACTCCGCCAAGGTTGGGAAACTTGCACGGGTGTTATTACTCCTCATCAACAGGGTAATAGTTTTCCGATGATTCCCTATGCAGAATTAGCACTCCGGGGAACCCGGTTCAATTTTGCATCCCACTATGATGGCAAACAAATTTGTCAGCAACGGGGACTAGATTTAGCCTTGGGTGGAATTTATGATCATGTGGGGGGAGGCTTTCATCGCTACACTGTTGATCCCACGTGGACAGTTCCCCACTTTGAAAAGATGCTCTACGACAATGGGCAAATTGTCGAGTATCTGGCGAATTTATGGAGTGCAGGAGTTCAAGAGCCGGCGTTTGCAAGGGCGATCGCTAAAACTGTAGAATGGCTGCAGCGGGAAATGACTGCACCAGCAGGTTATTTCTATGCGGCTCAAGATGCCGATAGTTTTATTAACCCCACTGCAGTAGAACCAGAGGAAGGCGCTTTTTACGTCTGGACTTACAGCGAACTCGCAAAATTGCTCACTCCCGAAGAACTAACAGAATTACAGCAGCAGTTTACAGTTACGCCTCATGGTAACTTTGAAAGTAAGAATGTGCTACAAAGGCTACACTCAGGAGAGTTGAGCAAAACCCTAGAAAAAGCTTTGGGTAAGTTATTTAAGGCTCGTTACGGTATAACGCCTGAATCACTTGATACTTTTCCTCCAGCCAGCAACAATCAGGAAGCCAAAACCAACAATTGGCCGGGACGCATTCCCTCGGTGACGGACACAAAGATGATTGTCGCCTGGAATAGCTTGATGATTTCTGGGTTAGCCAGGGCATCTGGGGTATTTCAACAGCCGTTATACTTGCAAATAGCTGCAAGGGCAGCAAATTTCATCTGGGATAATCAGTTTGTAGATGGGCGCTTTCACAGACTGAATTATGTAGGTCAACCAAATGTTCTAGCTCAATCTGAAGATTACGCTTTGTTTATTAAAGCGCTGCTAGATTTACACCAAGCTACGCTCTTAATCGGCAATGAGTCTGCCTCATTTTGGTTAGAAAAAGCGATCGCTCTCCAAGATGAATTTGACGCATATCTTTGGAGTGTAGAATTAGGTGGCTACTACAACGCCTCAATTGATGCTAGTCAAGATTTAATCGTGCGGGAACGCAGTTATGCAGATAATGCTACACCATCAGCTAACGGAGTAGCGATCGCTAATCTTGTCCGTCTCACCTTACTCACTGACAATTTACATTATTTAGATTTAGCTGAACAAGGGTTAAAAGCTTTTAAAACTGTCATGAGTCGCTCCCCTCAAGCTTGTCCCAGTTTATTTACAGCTTTGGATTGGTATCGTAACTGCACCTTAATTTGCAGCACCACTGAGCAAATTAACCCTCTCATCCCCCAATATCTACCATCTGCCATGTTTACCATTGTGGCTAATTTACCAGAAGGCAGTATCGGCTTAGTATGCCAAGGTTTAAAATGTCTAGCACCTGCAGAAAGTGTAGAGCATTTATTACAGCAAGTGCAGCAAAGTCAAACTAGAGCGTGAGTAAGGGATTGGGGACTGGGTATTGGCGACTGGGGATTGGGTATGAGGGAGTAATAACTAAATGACTCTTGACAAATAACCAATGACCAATGACAAATTAACAACCATTATCTTAGCTGGTGGTAAAAGTTCTCGCATGGGAAGGGATAAAGCGCTGATTCCCATTCAAGGAGTGCCATTATTACAGCGGGTTTGTAGCATTGCTGAAGCTGTCACCGATAAAGTTTATGTAGTCACTCCCTGGCCAGAACGCTATCAACACCTAATTTTACCTCGTTGCCAATTTATCCAAGAAATACCTTTTTCTCCCTCATCTCCCCCTTCTCAAGGGCCACTGGTAGGGTTTGCTCAAGGACTAGCGAAAGTACAAACAGAATGGGTGCTGCTGCTAGCTTGTGATTTACCAAAGTTGCGGGTGGAAGTTCTGCGAGAATGGATAGCTGGACTAGATAGCGTGGAAGAAGAAGCGATACCTTCTCTTCTCCTGTCGGAGACGCTACGCGTAGCTTGCTTCCCCGTAGGGGTACGAGAGGCTCCGCCAACGGCACGCAAGGACGCGATCGCTGCTTTGGCTCATAATACTAAAGGATGGGAACCCCTGTGTGGTTTCTATCGCCAGCGCTGCTTACCCCAACTTTTAGAGTTTATCAATCAAGGGGGGCGATCGTTTCAGCAGTGGTTAAAGCAACATCCTGTACAAGTTTTGCCGTTGCTAGAACCAGAAATGCTGTTTAACTGCAACACACCAGAAGATTTAGCAATGAACTAACTTTAGCTAACCTCAATATCAGAAATATTTTTCATGCCTATTGTCAAAAAGCACATAATATGTGTGAAAAATATTATTTTAACTAGCAATACACTAAAACAACGTATCTTCGTTTGTCACCTTGAAAGGGCTAGTCCTAATACTTTATCCATTCTGATTTCAGTCATGGAATATTAACAATAGAAATCGGGAATATCTGAATATTTGTTATGCAGTAAACAATACTTTATGAGTAAATTAACCTATATTAAATAAATAATTCTCAATAAACCTTGTATAGTTCTAGGCGAGAAGCACAGTTAGATATTCCCTGAAGGATTTTGATTTGTGTTTTTACTCGCCTTTTTTATATCTTCCCTGAAAAACAATTACTCTATATATAATTACGCCCTCATACCACAATATCGGTCATTTCATCTCAAAATCTTTTGCAGAGGCGCAAATTTTTGCCTCTACTCTCCTAACATCCCCAACCATGAAGGAATTTTAGTATGTATCGTCGTTGGATATTATCTGCTTTCACACTTTTATTGAGTATTTTTTTAGTTGCTTGTACTACTGCAACTACTCAACAGCCACAGTCAAAAATAGCAAATAGTAATGAGTCGTCTAAGATAAACTCTCAGCAGACACCAAAAGAATCGGCTAAAAGAGTTGTCGCGCTTTCTTCACTTTCTGCTGATATTATCTCTCAACTTGATCAAACTAAACTCGTGGGTATTAGTGGTAGTCGATTATTTAAGGATGATCCAAAATTTAAAGATATTCCTCGTGTTAGTGAAGGTCAAAGTCCACCTAACTTAGAAAAAATTGTCGCGCTAAAACCAGATTTAGTCATCGGTGCAGAAGGTTTTTCTAACCAACCAATTCAAAAACTCCAGCAGCTAGGAATCTCTACTTTTCTTACCCAAGTGAAAAAATGGGAATCGCTAGAAGAACTAACCAAAAAACTCGCAAAGTTAATTGATGCTGATCCTCAAGCTTTATTAAATCGCTATCAAACTTTCTTACCAGATAAGCCAACTCAAAGTCCTTCGACTCTGGTATTGGTCAGTCGTCAACCAATTTTAGCACCTAATAAAAACAGTTGGGCTGGGGATTTACTGACAAAATTTCAGGCAAAAAATCTAGTTGCAGAATTACAAGGGAATAACCCCATCGGTGGGTACGTGACGCTTTCAGCCGAGAAAGTTTTAGAAGCCAATCCAGAGGTGATAATTGTAGTTCAGCCTCCACAAGGTGGTTCAGAAACAGAGCTTTTAGAGTCTTTTAAAAAAGAAGCTTTTTGGCAGCAACTACAAGCGACTAAAAATAATCGCGTTTATGCTTTTGACTATTATGGTCTTGTGAATGCAGGCAGTATAGATGCTATTGAAAAAGCTTGCCAAAATTTAAAGCAGGCTTTGTCTAAATGATATAGCGGTTTTCAGATCAGTGAGGTACAGGTTTAAATTGCAAAGCCTGTGGGGGTGGGGTTTCCCCTATACGTGTCAACTTAAGCTACAGATGGCTTATTTTTTCGCTTCTACACTCGCCCAGAAATTAATTTCCGGGCTGATAGGCAAAGTTTACTCAAGTAAACTGGGGATAAGTGAGAATTTTTAGTAATCTTGAGATTACTTTTGTTATTAGACTCAGAATTCATTCTGAGGCGGGACAAGGGTTTCGCGTTAAGTTGACACTAATGGGTTTCCCCGCCCTCTACTGTATTGCATCCGACCAAAAACTGCTATAATTCAGTGCTGTTTAGTTAAGCGCGAAATCCTTGGCTTTATCAAAGGAGGCGATCGCTTTTAATTTGAGTTTGTGTTTTCAGGATCATAATCAACACAAAGAAATAAAGCAGTTAGAGTACTCCAAGTAAAAAAATGCCCAGTTGTCATTGCGAGCGTTAGCGTCTCGCAGAGAAGCGAAGCAATCGCAGGGGTTGGGATTACTTCGCTTTTTCAGGATTCAAGTTAATTGCAATTTGCAGATTTTCAATTGCTTGTTCAATATTACCTTGAAGGGAGTAACAACAAGCTTTGTTATGGATAGCACTGTCATCATCAGGTTGAAATTCCAAAGCTTTGTCATAGGCGGCGCTCGCTTCTTCATTGCGTCCTAAATTCCATAGTGCAATCCCCCAAAAGAACCAAACTTCGTCTTTATCAGGTTTAAATTCCAAATCTTTGGAGAATCACATTGGTGCTATTTGGTATTTCATCCATTACTACAACGCATCATTACTTGTGTAGCACTACCTTAATCTTTTATAGGGCTAATTGGTTTTCGAGCCGAGCGGATATTATTTCCAGTTGCAGGAGAACCACCGCTAATACTGCGGAAATAAGTAAATCCAATAGTTAGCAAAAATACAACGTATCCTACGGCTTGCACAAGATAGAGGTGCTGTCTATAGCCAAACAAAGATTTGAGAATAATGCCGGGGAACTGTTCATCTGGCAAGATTGAGGAAGTATTCCAAACCATTGGCCCCAAAATGCAAGAGTGAACTCTAGTAAAGCGTTCGTAATAGAAACAAAGACTTTCTGTAGCACGACTGCTGAGAGCAAGGTTAGCTAAACCTTCGTCAAAATTTTGTAATGCTGAAACTACCAATCCAGCAACAATTAATACTAATAAAGCGCCCATCACTTGAAAAAACTGGCGGAGATTAATCTTCACACCCCATTTAAATAGCAATATGCCAATACCTGCTGCTGCTGCTAACCCAGTAATAGCACCAAACGCAGGCATAAACCCTTGTTGAAAATTAGCAGCAACGAATAAAACAGTTTCAAAACCTTCACGGAGGACGGCAACTAAAATTAAAGTAAAAACGCCCCAGCCAGCATGAGAGTTTTGTGTTAGTGCTTCTGTAATAGATCCCTCAACTGTAGCTTTCATGAATCTGGCTTGTTTAGTCATCCAGATTAGCATCCAACTGAGCATGGCAATGGCTAACACGCCAAATATACCTTCTAACCCTGGCTCAACCACGGAGGTATATTGAGGATTCACTGCCCCTAATGCTTTAATAATGACGCTGAATAGCATACCTATCAACGCACTGACAACAATCCCCACAACGACACCAGCATATACCCAAGAATTCAGTCGGGATTGTTTGGCTTTTTTTAACAACGCTAGGACAATACCAACAACAAGGGCTGCTTCTACTCCTTCTCGGAGTGTAATCACAAAAGTAGGTAAGGCAGTACTAAAATTCATTTTTTGTCATTTGTTATTTGTCATTTGTTATTTGTCATTAGTCATTTGTCATTTACTAAGGACTTATGACTAATGACTATAGCGGTTCTCGTTCGGATGCCATACAATCGAGGGCGGGAAAACCCCGCCCCTACAGGCTTTGCAATTGAAAACTGTACCTCACTGATCTGAAAACCGCTATACTGACTATTAACTGAAATCGCGTAACATTTTTTTCAGTTCGAGATTATGCATTTCTTCTTGACCAATCATGCCACGGGCAAATTCTTCAAGATAAATACTGGCATTAGTGACCGTATCTAGCAGATTTTTATACAAATCGAGTGCTTTCTTTTCATGAGATAAGCTTTCTGCCAATATATCCTTGACTGAATGCTGGAAAGTCTCTTCCATTGGGGCAATTCTGAGGGAGGGATGCCCTTCTAAACCTGTGAGAATTTCTCCTACTTGTTGGGCGTGGAGTAGAGACTCGCTGGCTTGCGCTTTGAAGAAAGCCACAATGGGAATACGGTTTGGTCCTGTCACCATCAGGGAATAATGCGTATAACGCACTACTCCTGCTAGTTCAAATTCCATGATGGCGTTCAATAAATCGATGGTCTTTTTGTGGTCAAGGTCTTGCATCAGTTGTTAATTAAAATTATGAAGGTCGAGAGATGAGTAATTAGTTAGAAGTTAGAAGTTATACTCCTTTGAGGTGTTGAAATCTCAAATTATATTTACTTTTAACTCTGACTATCTTTTCAATTCTTACTCATTTTCTACTCTTAACTCTGTACCTCCAATCACTTCAGATTGCTATTTCTGTGCTTTAGTGCTGGATTCATCAATTACTTTTTGAGAGTTTTGCTCAATGGTTTTCACCAGCTTGGTAACATCCTCAGGTGTCTTGACTGGTTTGGCTGGTGGTACAGCAGCAGGCCAAACTTTTGTCAAGTCAGCTAGACTAGTCTCGATCGCTTTATGTGCTTCGGGATCTGCTTGGGATACTTGGCTAGAAATCCCTTGATATAATTCATTGACGTAGGTGACGAAGCCGCGAGAGTCTTGATATTCAATGGCGGCGGCAATTTTGCCATTGGCGATCGCTGCGCCATATTCAGAGTTTGCTGCATCTAGTAACCCGTTAATCACCTGCAGCACAAATCCTGGTTTCGAGCGTTGAGATGTAGGTAAAGCGGCGATCGCTCCATCAACTGCTTGCACTGAAGCCACAAAGTCAGTTTTGACTTTAGCATTCTTGGGATTAGATTTTACTAAATCTTGTAAACCCACTAAAGTTGTTTTGAATTCTTTAACTTTGCGCTCATTTAACTGCTCTTCAACATCAACATAAATCTCCTCAACAGGGTGTCCTATATGAGGTTCTGCTTGTTTTGGCTGATTTTGATCCAGTAGTTCTTTTGCTACCAAAAGATGCCCTTTCATTAAGCCTAATTTGGTTGCATAGTCAACATCTTTGGCTTCACCTTGAAGTTTTACTTCTTGGATAGATACTTGGTCTTTAATTTGGTCAAACTGTTCTTGTGTAATTACTTTTTTTGTTACCAAATCCTCTGGACTACCATAAGGACGATTAGCCTGAATTTTGTTTGATAATGCTGGGACTCCTAACTTGGCTTCAAACTTATCTAACTCTGACAAAATAGCAGTGTTAATGTTAATTTTTGGTTTGCCACCGTGACCACTGTGACTTTGCTGACTGACTGCTTCTGTACCCTGGGGTTTAGAACTCGCTCCTGGTGCGGATGGATTCTCGGCGGTTGGCGTACTACTACAGCTAGTGAGAGTAACTATTGCAGCGGTAGCAATAGTTAAACAAATATAACCAATTGATTTCATTTTCGCTCCTAGCACAACTTAAAGGTATTAACTAAAACACTTCTAGCTACTATCAGCAGTAGGTTTGACGCCGTGTCATATATTTTACTGTTTCATATAATGACATTTTTTATCAACTAGTTTTTAACATTTTTACGAGAATTTAATAATTTTTTTCAATTTATGCAGAAGGAATTGGGATTTATTGCTTATTACCTTGATTACTCATACCTTAATTACGTCAAATTGACCCATGCAGCCGTTTTCTGCCATTGCGTCCTGATGGGGGTGGAACATATATTTACCTGGATAGCGAAAAGCAAATTCTAAGATATGCCTTTCTGCTATACCCATTGTGATGACATCAGTTTTCTCGCTAGGAGTCATAGTCATGCCATAGCGATAGACATCAAAGAAGTTGGCGTGGAGGTGAAAGGTGACTGCTGGATCGTATTCGATGATGTTGAGGACATATAAGCGAATCAACTGATTTTGGTAAATCGGGATGGGATGATGCATGTAGTGGTGCGGCAAACCATTAAAAGCGTAATATTCATTGTGGCTATCATCGTTTACGTCATATCCACCCATTACCAGGACTATTTCATCGGCGGGGGGACGGGGAGTGGGGGGATCGATGATGAACATCCCGTATAATCCTTTTGCAATGTGACGGGTGACTGGTTCTATGTGGCAGTGGTATAAATGAACGCCATAGGGTTCAGCATCAAATTCATAAATTGTGGCTTTGCCATTACTGATTGGGCGAACGCCATCCATTTCTGCGGGATGGACACCATGAAAATGTAGAGAGTGGGAGTGTCCCGCTTGGTTGAGAAACAGTACTCGGATGCGATCGCCTTGTTTTGCTCGTAGTGTTGGCCCGGGTATGCGACCATTTAAATCCCAAATATTGTAAGATACAGCACTGTTGAGTTGAATCGTGGAAGTGCCCGCGATTAACTGAAATTCTCGAATTGTCCGCCCATTTTCTTGCTTGATTGTCCCATAATCAAAATCCCTAAGTATCTTCATGGGATTAGTCTTGTTGTCTGGTGCTTCCATCTCCATTGGTGGCACTTTGACAACTGGCTTTTTGGTATTTAGGGTGTACCAAAGTGCCCCTGCACCCGTAACTCCGGCTCCACATAATCCCAGTTGCAGTAGTTGACGGCGGCTCCAAAGTTCTTCTTTACCCAGAGCGAAGTTATTGGGCATGACATGATCACAGGTTTCCAGCAAAAGAAAATTGCAAATTTTTAGCAATTAGATAATATTTTATCTGCATTAATAATTATTGTCAATTATTATCAATAGTTTTAGGGTTTACTTTAGTCAGGTTCCCATTTCTCTAAGTAGCTGTAAATCTGGCGAAAGCCAACTTAGCAAGGGGACGTGAGCAATTTTTTGGTGGTTAGTAGCATGATTACTTATAGTTTTGGCATGGCGATCGCTAACGTCAGATCACTCAAGCAAACTCAAACCTAAACTTAAGGCTAGCAATGCCTTTATAATATGTATCAAAGCCCAAGTAGCTAAATATATTTTATACACCGTTGTCAACACAAAGTTTATCGTATATCTTTTTGCAATCAAGCAGCAAAATATCCGTTGATTGATAAAATACCCAAATTAATTATGGGAGGTCAAAAATGACTGCTTTTTCTTCTAATTCAATTTTGCAAAAGACCGCAGGCGTTACCCTATCCAAGCCTGTACAAGTAACACTTTACATGATGCTATCTTCTTTAGTTATCTGGACTGTCTTGTTCTCCACTTATCCTGCGGCTCATAACACAACACACTCAACACGTCATCATACATTAGGGGTTGCTTGTCACTAAATTATCATAATTCCGAGATGTTTTAGGTGTACTAGGCAATGCTGACAACACCAAATAAAGCTATGAGGCTAAAATGGCGCGAAATCCGCGCCAATGTTTTTGCATGGAAATAATTTGAGGTTTTGTAGAGATGGTAAATAAAACATCTCTACATCACCAAATACAGCAAATGGTTTTTCTAGGTGTCCATCGCCAAAATTATCAGCTTTTATGAAAAAATATCGACTGTTCGGGTTGATCAGTGCTGTCTGCATCGTTTTATCAATTCTGTATTCCTTCGTGGGGGTTTCTCAAAATACTGCACCTAGAGTCCTACTCTCTACTAATCCCCCATTAGAACATATTCTGCCTTTTGAAGCACAAGCAGATAAACCGCAATCGCCGGTTACTCTAACACTACAAGCTGTTGATGCTGCGGGTAAACCTCTACAAAATGCTTTAATTAGCTTACAAATTCTGACACCGCCAACTAATCATTTGCTAACAACAGATTTTCCCATTGTTGAAGGTACAAAACTGCTGCAAATGAATGCTGTTGCGCCTGATGGTAAGCTAGAAATTCAGCAGATATTACCTATTCGGGGTAATTACCAATTGCGGGTAAATGTGTCCCCTCAGATAGCAAATGCTTTTGCACCCTATGAGGAAAACTTAAATCTGCATGTCAGAGAAAATCCCGTTAAATATAAATATTTTGCTGTCATCGCAGCTATCTTACTGTCAATGGGGTTGCTGGGTGGTTGGGTAATTGGTGGACAAGAAGCATTGCGAGAGGGAGAAATTGCGCCGCAATCTGTGCGTTTGTTGTTGAGCGCGTTGACGGTGGTGGCTATAGTAACTCTCTTATTTATTAATATAAGTGCAGAAGTTGCAGAAGCTCATGGCAGCGGACACTCAAGTCAAGCGGAGGCTATTGCACCATCAGTCCAAAAATCTCAAGGATTAGAGGTTAGCCTGGAAGGAGATAAAAATGCGACTGTCGGAAAACTGGCAAATCTGGCGTTACAGGTCAAGGACACAGCGACAGGTCAACTTATAAAGGATGTGACGTTACAGATTAAGGCGATCGCTCTAGAAGATAATTTAACAGTCTTCGCCTACAAAGGAATTCCCAACCTAGACGGCAAGCTAACATGGCAAGAACAATTTTTTGATGGTGCGCCCCATAAAATCGAGGTGGAAGCCACTCCTAACCCAGGATCTAACCGTCAATTTCCCTCTGTCAAGGTGGCACAGTTAATTGAAGTCAAAGCGATCACACCACCAATTTATATCCGATTAATTGGTTTATTTTATTTTACTGCCTTCGTTGGTATCGGTATGGCGATCGGGTTACTAATACAGCACTGGCGCAAACCACAAGCCAGAGCAAATTAGTTATAGGAACATTGTTAATTTCAAAAGCGACAGAATCCCGACTTATCAAAAAGGTTGGGGTTCTGGCTTCTCAGTAAAATTATCAAGTCCAAGTATTTAAGAATAATAAGTAAAAGTCACAAACTTAAACCAATGTAGATGGATCAGAATAAATACCATTTACAGAAGTCGGCGATAGAGAATAATGGGTAACAGGAAAAACAAAGTTAACAAAATTTAATATGTCCATAAATAAGTATAATATTTAACGAGTAACTTATTGTCAATATGCCGTGAGTAACGCTGTAAAATCCCCCAATAGGGCATTGCAAAAAGTAGATGATTTCTGCTTTTTATTAATGTGACACCATAAATACATTGTTGAATTTGTGTGAATCAACACATTAAACGCAAGGCAAATAATGCATATTCCTGATGGATTTATTTCTGTACCAGTGGCAGCAGCTACTGGTGTAATTAGTGTTGCTGCGCTCGGTGTTGCCTTAGGGCGATCGCAAGTAGCCTTTGGTATCCGACGCGCTCCCATACTCGGTTTAACGACCGCTTTTATTTTTGCTGCCCAGATGATCAATTTTCCTGTAGCTGGGGGCACTAGTGGTCACTTGTTAGGGGGAACCTTAGCGGCGATCATCTTAGATAGCCCTTGGGCGGGTACACTGTGCATCGCTACAGTGTTAATTATTCAAGCTGTGCTGTTTGCGGATGGCGGGATCACAGCTTTAGGAACAAATATTTTGAACATGGGACTGATTGGCGTTTGGGTTGGCTGGGTGTTAACTCAAACCTTACAGCGGCTGTTTGGCGGATCGCAGGGGCGCTTACCCCTAGCGGCGGGGATTGCGGCTGGTATTAGTGTAGTGGTAGCTGCGATCGCCTGTGCTATTGAATTAGCCCTTTCTGGAACCGCACCCATTGGGATAGTCTTACCAGCAATGACGGGTACTCATATTTTGATTGGTATTGGTGAGGGATTGATTACGGGGAGTGTATTGACTTATCTTGCCAAGGCTCGACCAGATTTGCTACCAGGAGAACAGCAAAAGTTTCGGGGCTGGTTAGTACCTGTGGTGAGTATTTTCTTGATTGCGGGAGTATTGTCCCTATTTGCCTCAGCCTGGCCTGATGGCTTAGAAAAAGTAGCAGAAAATACAGGCTTTATCAAATTAGCCGAAAATGTGCGGGTAATTGTGCCAACCCCCTTAGCTGACTACAGTATTCAAGGTTTAGGCACAATTGGTACTAGTATCGCCGGGCTGATAGGATCTGCTGTTTGTTTTGCAGTGGCCTTTGGGATTGCCAAGGTGGTGAAACCGAAGAATGCTTGAGATTTCTTTACCCTTACGCTTGCAATTGTCCCTAGTGATTGTGATTGGGGCAGCTTTATTAAAGCATTATGCTTGGTCTTGTTTAGGCGCGTATGGAGCGATCGCTATTTTATGGGCTTGGCTTTTACGTGTACATATTCCCCATCTGGGAAAATTGCTGGGGACAGAATTGATTTTTCTCTCATTACTAGCCTTACCCTTGGGATGGGAACGCGCTAGTTTTCTGTTAGTTCGTTCTCTTGTTTGTCTGCTCACCATGAACAGTTTTTTGTTGACTTTGCCTCCCCACAGTTTCGGCATCGCCCTCAAAAGCTTACCCTTACCAGCACCGTTAAAAGAAAATTTGCTCTTAGCTGGACAGTACCTAGAAATTTTGCTGGATGAAGTGACAAGAATGCAGCGCAGTGCCCAATTACGAGGATTAAATGGCGCTGCAGGTTGGTTGCGGTACACCAGTGCAGCCATGATTGGCGCCTTGTATCTCCGCAGTTTAGACAGAGCAGAGCGAGTCTACGCCGCCATGATATCCCGTGGTTACAACGGACAGTTACCCCTAGATTCGTCATTCACAGCCAAAGAGCGTGGTGTCCTGTTAGCCGCTTGGGCGATCGCTCTTTCTATCACCATCAGCTCATATATTTAGAGTCAAGAGTCAAGGATCATTCTTCCCCGTCTACCCCATTCCCCATTGCCCATGCCCATTTCCATCGTCGAGGTGCAAAACTTGGTGTATGCCTATGCTAACCAGGAGCCAGTTTTACAAGATATTTCTTTTAGTTTAAATCCAGGCGATCGCGTGGCGTTGATGGGAGCTACTGGTTCGGGAAAAAGCACCTTACTAGAGAATCTCATCGGTTTAAAACAACCAAAAACCGGGAAAATTTCGCTTAATGGCATCCCCGTAGAACCTAAAAATCTGCCGCAAGTGCGTCGTCACATTGGCTTTGGTTTCCAAGATGCCAACGATCAGTTATTTATGCCAACCATCTTGGAAGATATCACCTTCGGCCCACGTAATTATGGCGTAGCACCAGCGGTAGCAATTGATCAAGCACGGCAGTTGTTAGCTGATTTTGGTCTGGAAGCCTATGCCAACCGTTCCGCCCACGAACTTTCTGGTGGACAAAGACGCCTTGCCGCCCTAGCCGCGATTTTGGCGCTAAATCCCACAATTCTCATTTTGGATGAGCCAACTACTGGTCTTGATCCAGCATGGCGACGTCACTTAGCCCAGGTGTTGCTCAAGTTACCTGTGCAGGTGATGTTAATTGCCTCCCATGACTTGCATTGGTTGGGTAAAGTGACGCAACGTGCTTTGGTGCTGGCTGGTGGTCGCATTTGTATAGACGCAGCTATTCAACCACTTCTAGAAGATGGGGAGACTTTAGACAAGTTGGGTTTGCCCGTTGATTGGTAATCAGGTACAAGAGTCAAGAGTCAAGAGTCAGAAGTTTAGGCGCAATGACATCGATTTATCTTTGCGACCTTGATGGAAATGTGATTGAGGTATGCAATTACTTAAATTCCCACCAAAACGCTTAAATTATTGGATACTATTGTTTGGGCTTTAGTGTCAGTGGGGTGTTAATGTTTGTTTTGCGTAAATATATTGTTATTGCTCCTGTTAGTCTGAGCGTGGCTTTGTTTCTTAGTGGTTGTAACGAAAACAAAGCCTCCCAGTGTCAGCGACTAATTCAGGTAGTGAACGCGGGAAATTCTTTGATTGATAAAAATAAAGGACAGCAGGTGATCACAAGCTTGCAACTGTCTAAAGATTTGGAAGTTGTGACTACATCGATAGAGGAACTAAATCTCAAAGACCCGAAGCTAAAAGAATTCCAAGGTCGCTTTGTCAAGGTATTTAAGAATCTTAGTCAAGCGATCGCTAAAGCCGCTAAAGCGCTATCTGCAGCTAAAACAGCCGAAGCCTCTCCATCTGGGAGAGAAAAATTACAAAATGCCAGAACAGAAATCGACACAGCTTTAACCGCCGCAGCCAAAAACACTGGTAAGGAGTCGGATGCTTTAGTGAGACAGATTAATAAATACTGTAGCGAGCCTTAATCAATTTTCTACCGTGTACAATACCTTCGCCAAATTTAAAAAAGCCTTGATTCGTAGGTTGGGTTGAGGCTTTAGAAGTTTAAAGGCTTGGCTCCTGAAAGCCTTACCTTGACTTAATTACATATACCTAAATTCGCGGGGGGTCAAGATGACCTATCAACAGTCCTAGTTTCTTGAGAAAAAAGACCCAGAGAAAAGACCTCAAACCCTTACCCAGATAGCCATTCACCGGGGTCAACGATAGAATAAGCATTTGAGCGATCGCCTATCCCCGCGAATTTACATTTCTCAAACCATATGTGCTAGTGGTTTGTCAATTTTGTTTTGAGGGGTTTTTGGTAGTGCGGGCCGAAAAGCCCGCGTGAGCGAGACGCTCACACTACAGTCCCTCATTTCAACCCTGACAGACTACTAGTTGCATAAGTCCTGTTGTTCTTCTAAGCACTAAAGTGCTGACTACGAACCTCAACACCTGTTTTAATTAGTAACTTTTATCACTCGATTTATCCAAATCACCCTGACGAACACCAATATTCTGTGTATAAAAGGAATATAGGAATTAGTTATATAGAATACAGTAAGTGATATGAGTCTACTGATAGCAGGTGTATTAACAGCAGGGCAAACACCTTTAGCCCAATTACCAGAGCAGCCTGTAATTCAGTCAGAAACTGCGATACAGCAGTCCAATCAAGGACAATTATCTCAAGCATTGCCATCTGCTGACATCACACCACCTGAATTCATCCAGCCAAATGAAGGTATTGAAACCGCCTCATTAGAGTTAAAAAATAAATACCAAAATATACTGAATAAAAGTAGAGAAAAGATTCAGTTAACAAGCTCCTCTATTGTGTCTGATGCTGGAGATATTCAGCCTGCAACAGAAATAGCACAGCAAGACAATCAGCTATCTCAAGTCACATCAGTATCGCAACTTGAGGATGTGCAACCTTCTAACTGGGCTTTTGCGGCTTTGCAGTCTTTGGTAGAACGCTATGGCTGCATTGCGGGATATCCTGACGGCGTTTATCGTGGCACTCGTGCTATCAGTCGTTATGAATTTGCTGCGGGTTTAAACACTTGTCTAGAGCGGATTAATGAATTAATCGCTAACAATAAAACTAACGCTATTGGTAATGAGGATTTAATCCAGCTGCAACGGTTGCAAGCAGAATTTCGCTCAGAGTTGCAGCAACTACCGCAACGGGTGGAGACTTTAGAAACCCAGACTAGCGAATTAGAGGCGCATCAGTTTTCTGCCACGACTAGATTATATGGACAAGCTGTTTTTAACATCCAGGGAACGAATAGTCCTGACGTAGACTTATTTCCTAGAGATGGAGTACCTGAGCGCAAGGGGGAAACAAATCTAACTTTTACGAATAGCGTCCAACTAACGTTAGCAACTTCGTTTACAGGTAGAGATTTACTGCTAACAGGACTGTCTGCGGGAAATTTGGGTTCTACAGCACCGTTGGTATTTACCAATATGGGGCGCTTGGGTTACGAGTCTGATACAGAAAACAATGTAGTCATTAACGAGTTGTCTTATCGATTTCCAGTTGGGAATAACTTAGGAATTGTTGTTGGTACAGCAGGTGTCAACCCAGTCAACACCTTTCGGGGAATCAACCCTCTAGAAGGTTCTGGCGACGGTGCAATATCTCTATTTGGTCAGCGTAACCCGATTTTGACTATCGGTAACAGCACTGGCGGTATAGGTTTTGACTGGCAAATTAGCGATCGCATCAGCTTACAAGGCGTTTATAGTACTGAAATTCCTAGTTTTGCCGGCGACAGCCAATCTGGAGGACTATTTGGTGGCAGATTAACCACTGGCGCTCAGTTAACTTTAGCACCCACCAATAACATTGATGTGGGGGTGCATTATCTTTACTCTCACTCCCCCGATGACTTATTAGGTAATGGGATAGGCGACTCGCAGTTAATTTCACCCTTTGCACCCACTTCTGCTTTTAATACCCAAGCGATCGGTGCGACTGCAGCATGGCGGATTAACCCCAACGTGCAATTAGGCGGTTGGGGTGGGTGGACTCACTCCAAACCAGTAGACTTGTCTGGTAGTGTAGAAACCCTTAACTGGATGGTGTTTGCAGCGTTTCCTAATTTGCTGCGTCCTGGCAATTTGGGGGGTGTTATGGTAGGACAACCGCCCAAAATTACTTCTAGTACGTTACCTGACGAATCCAATTTTCCCAACTTTTCCGATGGGGGGACACCAGGAGGACGGCGTGACACATCAGTTCACGTAGAACTTTTTTATCGCACCCAGATAACTGATAATCTCGCCCTAACTCCAGGGGTATTTGTGATTTTTAATCCCGATCACAATGCTAATAATCAGCCTTTGGTGGTTGGTGCTATGAGAGCAACTTTTCGGTTTTAGTTTTTTACTGGTGTAAATATAATCAGCGGGTGTCGTCACTAGAGGCTAAATGCTGGTGACATTTTAGACATTTTGTATAAGTCCAAGTTTTTAAATCAAACCACAGATAAATACAGATTTTATGAAATTGAATGCACTTGTTAGCAGCGCCAGTCTCACAGCCGTGATGATTGGCTTAACCGGAGCCAGCGCTTCCGCTCAAATTACAATTCAAAGCACTGGTACATTATCTGGTACTATCCAACTTCCCAGCTTTAATCCCAATTTCAATAACATAGTTACTCGCGTTGACACAGACAATACAGGAACGTACTCCCGGAACTTAGGTTCTAAGAATAATCCTAATTTCGTTCCTGTTTACAAGTCGGACTTTGTCAAGGTACAAACGCGGACTGATGGTAGTTTAAGATATTTTGTTGATTTTAAAGGCATTCCAGTTATTTCGTCTAATGGTGCGATCGCCTCACCGATACTTTCTGGAGGGCAGTTGATAGGCTACACTTACCAGGGAAAAATCCCAGGTACTAAATTTCAAGGTATAGTCCAAGACGAATTTGGGCTAGCAAGAGCCTTTTATACTGGAATTGTCACCGATCCAGCAACCGGACAGCAGTATCAGGGGACTTTTGAATTGAGTGGACAAGGACCAAGATACAGCGATCGCAATGGTGGTGCTAGTCCCACAGTCTTTGATTTTAAATCAGATATCCCCGGAAAACCCAGCGTTACATCCTTGACTATGACTAACGTCCCCTTAGTCAGATTAACTATCAAAGTACCCAGCAACGCCACTTTGGTAACTCCTGGCGGGAACGGTAGCACACCCACTCCTACACCAATAGTTGATAATGGCAGCACTTTCAACCCCTCGCCCATAGACGATGCTGATAGTGTAATTTCTTCCTTCGGATCTTCAGCATCTACTGATAACTCTAATTCTTCTTTGCCCGCTGCTACACCTAATATAAATTCAACCAGTGGTAATACCTTTGCAGTTAATCCTGTGGTTGCAGACCCTTCACTCCTAGCTACAGCTGTTTGTTCACGCGATGCTGTCAATTGTCCCAATAAATCTGCTGTATCTAAACAAGTGATTGGCCCCCGTAGTCGAGTATTACTACGTCAGTAGTTCACGCTATTATTCTTCAAAGAATTATCCATTTTTTCGGGAATTTAACTAGATGAGAATGATTTCAAAATCATATAGGACTCATATTTGATTTTTGAACAAAGCTAAATATCTGTAGGGTGGGCATTGCCCACCAAAACCCTTATCTGGTAGACATTGCCTACGTGTAGTTCAAAAATCAAAGCGGACTGCTATATCTAAGAAAACAGTAACATTCAAAATACGAAATTATACTGAAAATTTTTAGGCTCTTTTGTCGCCGATGAAACTTACTTTTGGTGACAGATTTGCCTCTGATGATTTTCTAGTTATACTTGTGTGAAATAGTCTATTTAGGTGGAGTCTAAATCACCCTTTCTGTTACTCCCTGTCACCCGCGTTAGAGAGGTACGAGCATCTGCACTGAAGCTCTGCTGAGGTGTTGTCTTTCTCCTATTACCTCTTAAATGAGATTAACTCCATAGACCAAATCCACATTAATCACATAATCTTGCGAGTAAGCACCGATGAAAGAGGAATTGATTGAATTAATCGCCACAGTTATCCAGGTCTTACGAATTAATATAGATTGGATGACTTGGAATTTATTTCTCGCTTTTATACCTTTAGTTTTAAGTGTGCTACTGTTTCGTAACGGACGCGGTCGCTCTTTGCTTTGGTGGTTAACATTCCTAGTTTTCTACGCTTTTTTACCGAATGCACCGTATTTGTTAACTGATGTAATTCATCTGATAGATGATATTCGCACAATTCAATCAGTTTGGATTATCACTTTAGTCCTCATTCCTATTTATCTGCTAGTGATTCTGGCAGGATTTCAAGCTTATGTAATATCTTTAATTAATTTAGGTTACTACTTACATCGAATTGGCAAGAGCCAATGGATTTTGCGGGTTGAGTTAATCACCCATGCTTTATCTGCAATTGGCATTTATTGGGGACGGTTTTTGCGTTTTAATAGTTGGGATTTCGTGACTCAACCAGATGCTGTATTGACCAGAGGTGTAGAAGAAATTCTGGGTAAACAGCCCTTAGTGATTATTGCCGTCACTTTTGTGGTACTTATAGGTTTACACTCGATTATGAAGCGAGTAAGTTTGGGGTTTTTTAAGCGATCGCATAACGAAATTACTATCCAATCACAAGCGGCAAATCACAAAACGCCAAAAGCTGGATAAATAAAGGTTTTGGACATTTGACCAATAATTCCTTGATGGTACAGAGCAAGCAGATTTATCTGTGGAATCAATCCAAAATCTGTCTTAAAAAGTTTGCTCAACGGGGGGAACCCGTCCAACGCACTGGCTCAACTTTTCGCAAAATCTAAAATTCCCCAGCCCCCAGATTTATCTATGGGGTCAATCCAAAATCCAAAATCCAAAATCTAAAATCCAAAATTGTTTGACCACAGATAAAATCCTCGTCCCTTCATGACGGGGATTTTTAAGTTTTTTGATTTTGAGACTTAAATCTACCCGAAATAAACTCTCGCTGCTGAAGATGCTTCGTCTGACGTTTGGTAACTCGCTCTCGCCACATCCGGAAACTAGATGCCTTCATTTCACGTCTCATTAAGGCGATTACCTGTTTCTCAAGCAGTCCAAACTGAGCCTCAATGGCATCAAAAGGCGTTCTATCTTCCCATGCCATTTCAATGATGCGGTCAATTGTTCCAGAATCGAGATTTGGTAATTTCATTCTTTGTGCTTCCCAGAAAAAAATTAATTGAGAGTTGTTGAGGGTAGGGATTTCCGCGTTACGTTAAGAGAATACTTTGCATACACTATAGCAATCCGATTTGATTTTTGAATTACACGTAGGGTGGGCATTGCCCACCAAAACCCGGATGCGGTGGGCATTGCCCACCCTACCAATACTAATGACAAACCACAAATGACCAATGTATCAGTATTCCCAAACTAATGTCTAAAAAGCCGACCCAATCTCCTTACATATCCAATACCCATTACTCTGACAAATGGCACGAGAGGACAGCACAAGTAGCATATCGCTTTAACCAAGAGTATCAAAATCAAACTTTTGAACTACCTGCAGAAGTCCAGGCAATGCCCATATTTCGAGAATGGTCTGCTGGTATATTAGCAGGAAAAATAGTTTCTCCTTTCTGGGAAATTGCTCAACCTCAAAAGAACCAGCACTGTTTGGACATTGGCTGTGGTGTTAGTTTTTTGATTTATCCTTGGCGAGATTGGCAAGCATTTTTTTATGGACAAGAAATCAGTAATGTGGCACGAGATACTCTCAATTCCCGTGGTTCGCAGTTGAATTCAAAGCTGTTCAAAGGTGTTGAATTAGGCCCATCTCACGACTTACATTATGCTCCCGACCAGTTTGACTTGGTAATCGCCACAGGATTTAGCTCCTATTTTCCACTGGAATATTGGAGTGCTGTTTTGATGGAAGTCAAACGGGTGTTGAAACCAGGTGGACAGTTTGTGTTTGATATTCTCAATCCAGAAAAGCCTTTAGCAGAAGATTGGGCAGTTTTGGAAACTTATTTGGGTGCTGAGGTGTTGCTAGAATCTTTAGCTGAGTGGGAAAAAGTGATTAAAGCTGCTGGTGCTAAAATTGTTGCACGGCAATCAGGAGAATTATTTGAGTTGTACAAGGTGAGATTTTAAATCAGTTAACAGTTATCAGTTATCAGTTATCAGTTATCACGGTTTGATTTTCCCCAATCCCCAGTCCCCAGTCCCGTTCCGTTGAGCGAAGTCGAAACCCAGTCCCTACTTTAATCAAATTTTAAGACTGAAACTGCTAGTTCAATATTCAAGCTCAAATATTTATCTAATGGTATGTACATCCAATGTAAAGGACATAGTGGGTCTTGGTTAGTTTTTTGAAATCCTAGGGCTGATACTAATTGTTCATCACCTGGATGTATTGCCAGGGTATACATATCGCAAAGGTTAGGAAAATCAGCTTGCATCCGCACTAATGTCTTTTGTGCATCTTGTAAGAATTCACTAACGCTAGTTTGCTGCTTATAAGCCAAATCAATTTGCCAGCTGCGGATAAAAATAGAAGTACAATGGCGATCTCCTGGTATAGCAATTTGAAATGGGTCATTGTCCCAAGTTGCGCTCAGGTGCAGACTGTGGCGCGGTGGGAGAAAAAAATTCGCTTCCGATTCCCTAGCTACGGGATACAAAATATAAAAACCGACAGCATCTTGAGTATCAGGGCGACGTAGCACCCGCATCCCCGTAGGATATTGTTCTGCCCAACCTCGTAGTATTCTGGCGATTCTTTGGGGTAAGGCTGTGGTTTTTTTATTCATCCAGTTGTAGTTACGAGCCAGAAAACTAGCAACGGGGATAGCATCAAGTCGAGGATTAAAGTTATCTGGTACAAGCTTGAGAGATTTTTCGGATGGGACTGAGTCATGAAGATTGGGCAATAAAGACCGAATCCGAATACAAGTAGTATTGCCATCAAAGTCTTTTTCAATTAGTCCCAAAGCGACGAGCTTATCAATCATCATACCCGCCGAGCGATCGCTTCCTCGGTCTTGTTCACCATAAAAAATTTCTTGTGCTTCTCGATGGGTACAGGGAACAAATCCGGCTGGTAAATCTAGTTCATTTAAAGGTTGTTGTAACTGCTTCCCCAGTATTTGCCGTTGTTTCAGCAGCAAATACGCCCACAATTTGACAAAATATTCAGCTCGACGGCGTGTTAAACCCACCCGCCCTTGCAACTGAGAAACGTACTTCCGTTGTTGCTCAACCGGAAACCACTGGTCAATGCTTTCTAGATTCATATAGTAGGACTCCTGGCAGGTATTCCAAGCTTATGCAGATATTTAGCAATTACTTAGCCGCATTAACACTAATCATTAGTTATCAGTCATCTGTGCCTCTATTACGCAAAAGTCATTGATCATTTGTCATTTCTCCCCCATCTCCTCATCTCCCCCAGCTCCTCTACTCTCACTTAACCTAATCAACTTCATCTAAACTTCACCTTGCTTCAGGTGGATTCCGCAAACTGTGACTGAGTTACCAGGCTTACATCTCGCTCATTGTATGTACAGAATCTCGACCATCAAAATGCAGCTACATACTTAAATGCTGAGTTTTGGAGGAAATTTACAATGTTACTTCCAGATGGAGAAAGAGATTTTAACTTTGCATCCACACCAAGAAAGAAATTTGTCAAAGATTCTACAAAAAGTGAGCGTTTACAGTCCACATCACAACTTGATTTGTTACAAGTTATGATTGAAAGTTTTATTGATGGCATTTTAATACTGACAACTGAAGGTAAATTAATTCTTACTAATGAATATGCTCGCTGTATTTGTCGTCAATTAATGCCAACATCAGCTGCTAGTAATGCAGTTCCAGGGGAAATTTGGCGTGTTTGTCTATCTTTGATAGAAAGTAGTGAGCTATTTTCAGAAGACAAATTCATTATCGAGTCGGAACTTGAAACAAGTCAAGGCATGAAATTACGTATTCGTGCTAGATGGCTGCAATTAGGTGCAGGGAATGAAAGCTTCTTGTTAGTGACTGTAGAAGATTGCAATCAGTATAATCAAAGTATGGCGATCGCCGATGCGAAAAAGTACCATTTAACAGAACGTGAAACGGAAGTTTGGCAACTGCGTCGAGCTAATTTTTCTTATCAAGAAATTGCCAATCAACTTTATATCACTATCAACACCGTAAAAAAGCATCTGAAGAATATTCATGCCAAGCAACAAGATTTATTTTGGTCAAACTCCTTTGGAGAAATGCAAAATTAAGAGTTATTGGTTGAACCACAAGGTATGATTTAGAATAGCGAATTTTGGTGATAGCAGTTTTCGGTCGAGTGAGATATATCAGAATTCAGGAGAATTAAGGAGATTTATAGAATGGAAATTACCATGTGATTCCCAGTGAAACGTAGGGGCAAACAACCGTTTGCCCTCTTCATTTATTGATGTTAATCAAATAACTACAAAATGCTATATGAATAACGCTTTAAAATTCCTTACCAATACCTCAATTATGATTACTGTAGTCGGTAATTTATTAATATCCAAAGCCTCGGCATTTTCTGATATTCAAAATCAATTTGCTAAACAGTGTATTAGTCAACTAGCCGAGCGTAACTTAGTCAGAGGATATGCTGATCAAACATTTCGCCCCCAGTCAACTATCAGTCGGGCTGAATTTGCAGTTTTATTATTAAACGCTTTTCCTTATGGTCAACAGAAACAATCAGGAGTTAATTTTAAAGATGTCCCGACTACTCATTGGGCATATAAAGCCATTCAAGCTGCCTATCAACAGGGATTTTTTACCGGGTATCCAGACCGGACTTTTAGACCATCCGAACCTATTCCTAGAGTACAGGCGATCGCTATCTTAGGCAACCATCTCTTTAGTATTCCAGAAAACGCAGAAACTGCACTCAAACAGCATTTTGATGATGTAGATCAGATTCCTAATTATGCACGAAATCCTGTTGCAGCAGCCACAAGTGGACGTATAGTTGTCAACTACCCCAAAGTCAGACAATTGCAACCTAATAAAAGTGCTACCAGAGGCGAAGTAGCAGCAATTATCTGTCAATCTCTCAATCTAAGTAGAACCGTACCCATAGAATATATTGCTGGCGGTAAAGAACCATTTACAATTCCGCCAGAAATAGGAGGATTTACTAACTTTTCTGAAGGGCTAGCCGGAGCAGAAGTCAACAAAAAATATGGATTTATTAACAAAAATGGAGAATTAGTCATAGCAGCAAAATTCGATGAAATCCGCAATTTTTCATCAGGATTGGCTGCTGTCAAGATAGGAGATAAATGGGGTTATATCGATAAAACTGGCAAATTAGTTATACCTGTTCAATATTTACAAGAGCCAGCTAATTTCATGGAAGATGTAGCCAAAATGATACTAGAAGATAAAATTGGCTTTATTGATAAAACTGGCAACCTTTTATTCACAGTTGCTTATCCAGGAGCGAAATCATTTGTAGTCAATAACTTCTCAGACGGACTAGCAGCAGTAAGAATTGACTCAGAGAAAACAGGATTTATTGACAAAACTGGTAAATTTATTATCGAACCACAAACCTATGAAATTTCTGATTTTGTTGCTGGAATGGCAGCAATTAATGTTAATGGCAAATATGGTTATATAGACAAAACTGGTAAGATAGTAATTCCCGCCCAATTTGAGCAAGCAAAGCCATTTTCTGAAGGTTTAGCAGCAGTTGCAGTTAAAGAATACAATATACTAAAGTGGGGTTATATTGACTCTACAGGTAAAATAGTAATTAAACCACAATTCTATTATGTTCAAAATTTTTCTGAAGGACTAGCACGAATATCTTCAGACCGAGATTGGGGATATATAGATAAAACCGGAAAAGTAATAATTTATGCAAATAAATTAACTGTTATCCCAGGTTCTCATATCTCAGAATTGGAATCATTTTCGTCGGGGCTAGCACTAGTCAGAGTCGGCAACAAATTCGGCTACATAGATAAAAATGGTAAATGGAATATCAAGCCAGAACTTCCTAACGCCATGAATTTTCAAGATGGCATGGCTAGAGTGAATGTAGCTGGTAAATGGCTACAAAATGTCGGATATGATAGTTCTGCAAATGCTATTATTGACTATTATTTTGAAGGGGGAAAATGGGGATATATCCGCTCTCCTCTACCTTGAAATTAAATTATTTGTGAGTATCAATATCACCGAATTCTTCGAGAATTCGGTGATCTATGACTTTCAATACTTGCTACCGTCTAATAAATTACCTGTTTTATGTCAATTCATAATACTCGCCTGATTACTTATAGCCCAGCTTATACAATTGTTCCCACTTACGAATGCTTTAATCGCTGCACATACTGCAACTTTCGCACTGAACCGGGTAAAAGTCCTTGGATGACCTTAGCAGCAGCAACAAGCATTTTGCAACAGCTTCAAAGTAACAATGTTTGTGAAATATTGGTTCTCAGTGGTGAAGTTGATCCCCGTTCATCAAGGCGCGAAGATTGGTTTCAGCGAATTTATGATTTATGTGCATTAGCCCTAACAATGGGATTCCTACCGCATACAAATGCCGGAATATTGAGTTTTGCAGAAATGCAAAAGCTGAAAAAAGTAAATGTTTCAATGGGACTGATGTTGGAACAATTAACCCCAGCTTTGATAAATACCGTGCATCGACACGCACCGAGTAAATTACCAGCAGTGAGGCTGCAACAATTAGAATGGGCAGGAGAGTTACAAATTCCCTTTACGACGGGATTATTATTAGGAATTGGCGAAACTGTTGATGATTGCTGGGAAACATTGACAGCTATATCTAATATTCATCAACATTACCATCACATCCAAGAAGTAATTCTTCAACCCCACAGCCCAGGAAATAGGGGCGGGGTCACCCCGCCCTTAAATGATTTACCACCTTTTGACCCCCATCAACTACCAGAAGTAATCGCTAAAGCACGTGAAATTTTACCACCAGATATCACCATTCAAATTCCGCCGAATTTAGTTAAAGATGAGCGATGGTTACTCGCTTGTATTGAAGCTGGGGCGAGAGATTTAGGTGGAATTGGGCCAAAAGATGAAGTGAATCCCGATTATCCCCATCTCCAAGAGCAGGCATTGAGAGAAATTTTACAACCTGCGGGGTGGGAATTGGTGCCGCGTTTGCCAGTTTATCCCCAGTTTGATGATTGGTTATCGGGGGAGTTAAAGGTGGGGGTAAAGCGATGGCGAAATGGTGAAGTTAATCTGGTGTCGGATATTTGGGATGTTGAGGTCGGGGATCTCAATCCAGCAATTAGTAATTGACAGTGCGATCACCACGACAACTTTAAAATTCGGCAATGACATCACCTCACAACTAAATTTGTGACACAATAAACTTGTTGTCCCACAAGCAATGTCATCGGCTACAACCTATGGTTTCTACCATCAAGCGCCGCTACACATTAGACGAATATCGTGCGATCGAAGAAAAAGCAGAAGGACGCAGCGAATATCGAGATGGAGAAATTGTACCCATGTCAGGAGGAACCCTCAAACACAGCCGCATCGGCCGTAACATTTTGACCTATCTTACCTCTGTGCTGCGCGATACTCAATTCGAGCCAATTAACAACGATTTACGGCTGTGGATTCCAGAACATCGACGCGGAGTCTATCCAGACGTAATGGTTTTTGATGGCGAACCGCAACTGAATGGGAACCGATTCGATGAAGTCTTGAATCCTGCGCTGATTGTGGAAGTACTATCTTCTTCCACCGCAGATTACGACCGACAAAGTAAATTTAGAATGTATCGATCAATTAAGAGTTTTAGCGAATATTTATTAGTCGAACAGGATGAACCTTTTGTGGAACGCTATAGCAAGCAAGCGCAAGGTTGGTTGCTCAGTGAATTTAACAGTTTAGAGCAATCTATTACCCTAGAATCAGTTGGAATAGAATTAGTGATCGCAGAAATTTATCACGGCGTTGTTTTTGAATAATTCGGAAGCCGACTCAATTTGCTGCATCACGTCTATAACTTAGCAGTAACAATTCACAAGAGCGATCGCCATTGCATGTCTAACTAAAGAGCGATCGCAACCACCAAAAGATAGAGTTGACTCCCCCAACCCTGTTGTAAAATAGACATAGCAATGATTTGGGGGGCCATTTACTGGTCATAAACGCCTATAGAAACTATCTTTGGAAATCTTCAGGGTCTGAAGTCCAGCCAGCTGAAGCAACTACAGCGGCTGTATCACCAGCGCATACCGGGCGACACCATCACCACGTCCGATTTCTCCCAGCGTCTGGCAGCTATTAGCACAGAACTGAATCAGCCTGTGTGTGCCTACCTCAACCGTCGCGGACAAGTAATTCGTGTGGGGGTAGGCACACCGCGTCAAACCCAAATTCCCCCGCTGGAATTGCCCCGTTACGGTGCTGAACGACTCAGCGGTATTCGTTGCATTGCTACCAATCTGAAGCCAGAACCGCCCAATGAAGCGGCACTGACAGCAATGGCTATGCAACGATTAGATGTCCTAGTGGTGCTAAATATTACAGGCACAGGATTCACACGGCGGGGAGGTGGCGCGGCTGGGTACATCAAAGAAGCTTATTTAGCTCATCTCACACCCCAAGATTCTCGCGCCTTAATTACAAGTCCATCCTTGCTCAAGGTGGAGTCGAACAATGTCCAATCACCAAGTTGGACTGTATCATCGCCTCTGAGTATTGACGATTTAGCACTGCAAGATTTTCTCGAATTGGTAGAAAATCTCGAAGCAGAATTCCAGCGAGAATTTGTCGCTCAGGAAGTAGATGCTGATCATGATCGCGTGCTACTTGTAGGAGTGATCACTGATCAGATCACACCCCAACGATTCCAAGACACCCTAGCAGAATTGGCGCGGTTAGTGGATACTGCAGGCGGAGATGTATTACAGACGCTACAACAAAAGCGATCGCGCATTCATCCCCAAACGGTAGTTGGTGAAGGTAAAGTGCAAGAAGTAGCCCTCACAGCCCAAACCATTGGCGCTAATCTCGTGGTCTTTGACCGCGACCTCTCACCCTCTCAAGTCCGCAACCTAGAGGCACAAATTGGTGTCCGGGTCGTTGACCGCACCGAAGTAATTTTGGATATTTTCGCCCAACGAGCTCAATCCCGTGCTGGTAAATTACAAGTAGAACTAGCGCAGTTGGAATATATGCAGCCGCGACTTACTGGTAGAGGACGGACAATGTCCCGATTAGGTGGTGGTATTGGTACTCGTGGCCCTGGTGAAACCAAACTAGAAACCGAACGCCGAGCCATTCAACAACGCATTTCCCGACTGCAAAAGGAAGTGAACCAGTTGCAAGCACATCGTTCTCGCTTAAGACAGCGGCGACAACATCAAGAAGTGCCCTCAGTTGCTTTGGTTGGTTATACCAACGCTGGTAAGTCTACCTTGCTGAATGCCCTCACGAATGCAGAAGTTTACACAGCAGACCAGCTGTTTGCGACTCTTGATCCCACTACACGCCGCCTGGTGATTCCCAATTCGTCCACTAGTGAACCCCAAGAAATTCTTATTACGGATACGGTAGGGTTCATACATGAACTACCTCCATCCTTAATGGATGCCTTCCGCGCCACCTTAGAAGAAGTTACCGAAGCCGATGGCCTATTACATTTAGTGGATTTATCTCATCCTGCTTGGTTGAGTCATATTCGCTCAGTTAGGGAAATTTTGGCACAAATGCCAATCACCCCCGGCCCGGCGCTGGTTGCTTTTAACAAAATTGACCAAGTCAGTAGTGAGACTCTGGCTTTAGCGAGAGAAGAATTTCCCTTAGCAGTGTTTATCTCAGCCAGTCAGCGCTTGGGATTAGAAACTTTACGTCAACGCCTTGCTCAGTTGATTCAATATGCAGTCAATTCTGGTAAATATTAAAAATTAGCTAGCCGGACTGGGGATTAGGGATTAAAGAATTTATAACTATATCTCCTTCCCAGTCCCCAGTCCCTATTCCCCATTGCCCCTTATCCCCAGAGGGGGCCCCGAGTTCCCCAGTCCCAATACTTAGATAAGTAATCAGCAGATTTAAAGACCTTTTGGTGTTTTCCAAAACTGACCGGAGTAGTTACCACAATCTGCCATTGTTGGTTTATTATTTTTACCATCATTGATGATATCTAAGCATTTATTTTCGCCTGTAAACTGTGTTTTAAACCGTGAATAACCAGGTTGTTTTGTACGCTCTATCTTCCAAAACTGACCAGAGTAGTTACCACAATCTGCCATTGTTGGTTTATTATTTTCACCATCATTGATGATATCCAAGCATTTGGACTTACCTGTAAATTGTGTTCTGAGGCGGTAATATCCTGGAGTTTTAGTACGTTCTACCTGCCAAAGCTGCCCCGAATAATTGCCACAGTCTGCCATAGTAGGTTTGTTGTTTTCGCCATCATTAATAATATCCAGACATTTCTTATCGCCTGTAAACTGTGTTTTTAAACGATAAGACGATGATTGAGCAATTGCTTCTGGGAATGTTGGCAGAATTACTAACATGGGAGTGATCACAGCCAAGAAAATGCTAAAAGATTTTTTCATGAGCGGAATGATTTACCAAACAAAGCAAAAATTAGTTTAAATAATATACTAAATTGTTACTTTAGGGAAAGCGATCGCCACGAATCGACATCTTTGCCGATATAAAGTTGCTCCAGAGGGTTAAAACCCAATAAATGACCCGCAGCAGCAGGAGACGCACTGTTGACTGATGACAAATGACAAATGACAAATTTAAACTCTCGGATGCAGGCGGTACAATCACCAATTATTCCTGTAGTTGGGGAATTGATTAAAAATTCGCCGGGAACTATTTCCTTGGGACAAGGCGTAGTTTCCTATAGTCCACCACCTGAGGCAATTGAGCTTTTACCTAAGTTTCTGGCTGAACCAGCTAATAATTTATATAAAGCTGTAGAAGGAATTCCTGATTTATTGACAGCACTAACAGGAAAATTGTCAACTTTCAACAATATTGAAATCAACGCGAGAAACTGTATTGTGGTGACAGCGGGAAGCAATATGGCCTTTATGAATACCATTCTGGCTATTACTTCCCCAGGTGACGAAATTATTTTGAATACGCCTTACTATTTCAATCATGAAATGGCAATTACTATGGCGGGGTGTCATGCAATTTTGGTAGAGACAGATGAAAATTACCAGTTGCGTCCAGAGGCTCTTGCTCAAGCCATTACTTCCAAAACACGGGCAGTAGTCACAATTTCACCCAATAACCCGACAGGGGTAGTTTATTCAGAAACAGCGTTGCACCAAGTCAATCAAATTTGTGGCGATCGCCAGATCTATCATATCAGCGATGAAGCCTATGAATATTTTACCTATAACGGTGTGAAGCACATTTCCCCAGGTGCATTTCCTGGCAATAGCGAGTATACCATTTCTCTTTATAGCCTCTCCAAAGCCTACGGTTTTGCGAGTTGGCGCATAGGCTATATGGTGATTCCCCAAAACTTACTGGCCGCCGTCAAAAAAGTCCAAGATACAATTCTGATTTGTCCGCCAGTAATTTCCCAGTATGCAGCATTAGGGGCATTGCAAGCCAAAGAAGCCTATTTGAGAGAAAATATAAAAGCGATCGCTGAAGTTAGACACATAGTACTTGACTCTCTCCAACGCCTACAAAATCTATGTACCATTACCCCTGCTGAAGGCGCTTTCTATTTCTTCCTCAAAATTCACACCCAGATGGATTCCTTTGTATTAGTCAAACGACTTATCCAAGAACATCAAGTAGCAGTTATTCCAGGTACAACTTTTGGAATGAAAGATGGATGCTATCTCCGAGTTGCTTATGGTGCGTTGCAAAAAGAGACAGTAAAAGAAGGTATTGAGAGACTAGTGCAAGGATTGGAAACAATAATATCTTGACCTGAAAACTCATCTTTGAAACCATGCCAATTATTCATAAACTAATTGAAATTTCCACCCAACCAGGGATTAATATTCATCACATAACACCGCAAATTCAGGATTTTATTGCTGTAAACAGCATTAAAAATGGTCAAGTTTTAGTATTTGCTCGACACACCACAACCGCCTTAGCTATCAACGAAAATGAAGAAAGATTATTAGAGGATATAAAAGTATTTTTGCAGAAATTAGCACCAGAATCAGACCAATATCTACATAATGATTTACATTTAAGGGATGTCCCAGAAGACGAACCGATAAATGCTCACTCACACTTAATGGCCATGATGCTCAACACTAGTGAAACAATCCCGATTGTAGATGGTAAATTAGCATTGGGAACTTGGCAATCTGTGTTATTTTTTGAGCTAGATGGTCCGAGGAAAAGAACTATATCTCTGCAGGTTTCCGGTGAATAAAGCAGTTAACAGGCAATATATTTATGGCTCAAATAACAATCTATTTGAGTAGGCGATCGCTACATTAGTTATGTCAAATAGCCAAAACTTTTTATTACGTAATATTTGGTACTATGCCCTACCTAGTTATCAGATCAAACCTGGTAAGATGGTCAGCCGCACTTTTTTAGGAGAACCAGTGCTGTTAGTTCGTAGCCAAGATGGCAAAGTCTCAGCCTTACGGGACATTTGTCCTCATCGTGCTGTGCCTTTGAGTTGCGGTCGATTTGATGGGCAAGAAGTTGAATGTTGTTACCACGGCTGGCGCTTTGATCCTGCTGGACGCTGTACTGCAATTCCATCGCTAGTAGCAGGGCAAGAGACGGATTTGAGTCGCTTCAATGTGAAGTCTTATGAAATCCGCGAAGCCCAAGGTAATATCTGGATTTATATGGCAGATCCGGATAACCCTCAACCTCCCGATTCAGAAATAGAGATTCCGGTGATTGCAGGCTTTGAAGAGCGATCGCCACAACTAGTTGAGGTCATGCGCTTCCCCTGTTTCGTGGATCACGCTGTCACAGGTCTGATGGACCCTGCTCATTCACCATATGTTCACCAAGTATGGTGGTGGCGATCCGCCAAACTCAATGAGGAAGCCAGACAATTCGATCCCTCGCCCTACGGATTTACCATGCGACGACACCAATTGTCACCGAGTATGGGTAAACTATACAAGTTTGTCGGCAATGGTATTCCGGAGACAGAGATTTCTTTTCGTTTGCCTGGAATCAGAGTGGAACAGACAACCAGTGGCAACCAGCGAGTCTGTAATTTGACAACTGTCACACCCATTTCAGACACAGAAACTGAGGTAACTTTCACTCTTTATTGGACACACTCTTGGTTGGGAGGTTTCAAGCCATTGCTACGCTCATTGATCAGGACGTTTTTGGGTCAAGATAGAATGGTAGTGGAAAAGCAACAAATTGGCTTGAAGTATAACCCTATACTGCGATTGATTAAGGATTCAGATATCCAGGCACAGTGGTACTACCAATTAAAGCGAGAATATTCTCAGTCTATGGCAGAAGGGCGAGAATTTCAGAACCCTGTCAAGGGTCAGATACTCCGCTGGCGCGGCTGAGATGAAAATTAATCCAAATTAAATTCTGCCAACTCTAATTGCTCAAATAGTTGATTTCGGTCTACTGCAGATAATATTTTATTATTAGCGCGTTCAGAATTTAAAGCACGGACGACTAATTGAGCGACATCTGCACGATGGATGCTGCCCACAATTAGGGGATTTTCAGTTAAAACTCCATTGCCAGTTGCCGGTTCTGATTTGAGTCCACCAGGACGGATAATGGTGTATGTAAGTCCACTGCCGATTAAGTGTTGTTCGGCTTTGTCTTTTTCAGCTAAAACTGGGCCTAGTGCTGCTAAAGCTTGAGGTGATAAAGCATCGACACTATTACCAGTACCGATAGAAGTAATGAGAATAAACTTTTTTACTCCGGCTTTGACTGCGGCATCAATCAGATTTTTATTACCCAAATAATCGGGTCTTTCGCCTTCACTAGGCAAACCACCTAGAGTGCTGATAACAGTATCAATCTTTTCATCTGTTAGTATTGCGCGTTCCACATCTTCTACATTTAAAGCATCACCCAGAACTACCTGAATACCTAATGCTTCTAATTCAGCAGCAACGGTGTCTGTTCTCAGAAGTGCTTTAATTTTTAACTTTTGTGCTGTTAAGCATTTGGCTATTTCTCGTCCAACACCACGACTAGCACCAGCCAGAAAAATATAATTTGTCATTTGTCATTTGTCATTTGTCAAGAGTCATTTGTCAAGAGTCAAGAGTCAACCCTTCGGCTACGCTCAGGGCAAGAGGTCAAAAGTCAAGAATTATTAGTTATTTCTTCCTGTACCTGACCCTATTCCTTACTTATTTGCACTCAAAGGATTTTATCAGAGGATTGGCAGCATTGAGTAATTGCTCTAGTTTTGGGAATGCGTCTGATTGGAGGTAAACATGAGCATCAATAAATAAACTTATAATTTCAGCCATCAACAACTGGAAGTTTTCCTGGGGTTGGGTGGCGGGGAAGTCAGGATAAGGTCTAGCTATAGTAGAGTCTAGGTGATCAGCTATCGAAAAGTGATTAGCACCTTCAAGAAGTAGTAAATAGCTGTCATTTCGTCCCCCAGCGATCGCTTCTTGAAATGTCCGGATGACTGGTGTGGTAGGATCTGCTGAATTGATGCCATAGCGTGAGCTACTGTTAGCTATGACTCCATCACAGGTTCCTGCTATGAGTAGCAGAGGTAGAGAGTCTGGTAACGGTAAAATAGTACCTGCTTCATATCCTTGGAGTAAAGATCCTGCTGTATGTGCGCCATAGGCAAAAGATGCTGCAATTTGGGGGAAAAAACCGAGGTCTGCATTTTCCATCGCTACTCTACCACCTGCGGAGTGTCCACCTAAAACAATTTTTTCCAGGTCAAGCATCCCAGTCAAAATTCCCTGATTTTGCAACTGTTCTAATTTAGCCAGTAGAGCTGGTAACGCTGTAGCAGTAAAAGTACTACGATAAGTTTTTGGTTTAGTGTTTTGTAAATCGACTCCGGGAGTGAGGCTAATTATTCCTGGTAGATTTTGTGCAACCCAATTAAAGAGAACTACCACCAGTCCACATTCAGCGAGTTTCACCGCCAGCCAACGATATTGTTGAGCATCACAGTTAAAACCGTTGAAAAAAATCACTACTGGAAAAGGTGCTTTTTCGGTATCAACAGGCACAATTCCCATATTTTTTGCTAAATCATTCCCTGACATCTGTCCAGGGTATAAAATTTTGAGATGAATGGTATCGTAAGGTGACTGCGTACCCTCAACTTTAGCAGCTTCAAAAAAAGCACTAACTGGCATTTGTCGCCTCCTGATTTTTAGACAAACTTAATTGTCATTGGTCATTGGTTATTTGTCATTGGTCATTTGTCAACAGTCAACAGTCATCAGTCCTCAGTCCTCTCTTTCTTTACATGGGTATTTGCTGACAAAAGATTTTCATCAATTTTTAATTCTTCCTTGTCGTCACACCTGATTTTGCAAGCATAACTGTCTCCGTAGAAACAGTATCTCGCCCTCCAGGTTCGTTAGAATGAACTGAAATCATCATAACTCCCATACCTCAGCCCTATCAGTTCGTGATATGTTTGAGTCCTACACGGGTGTATCTTGACCGCAAACACATGCCTTTGACTGTGTTTTATTAGACTGATAGAATTACTGAATTTTAATTAACTAAGGTTATAAACTTGAGTAATTGCATTGGTATAGCTTACCGTAAGTATGCAATAGTGTGTCCCTCTAATGCAAATGGATTGGATTAGCTTACTAAAAGCTCAACAAGCTGACTTCTTGCAACGTGTGAAGAAAACCAAGACTAATGACTTATCTTTACTAGCAAGTCAAGTCAAGGGTTGCCACAATGAAATAATGGCATTTAGGGGCGAACCAATGGCAAAACTCCTAGAATTATCTCGCCAACAAGCAGAAATTCTCGCCAAATTTCCGCCGCCTACGCCACCGGAATATCCCGAACCTCCCGACTGGGAGATACCTTTTGCTCAATACTTTCAGCAGCAAGCGGCTGATTATCTTTTGCGAGAGCAAATCGTTGAGCGAATCATGACTGAACGTCTGGGTAAGTTTGTGAAAAAAGTGCCACAAGACGCAGTTCAAAACATGGTTTTAGACGATGAGGGAAATTTATGCAGTGAAAGTAAATTTATTTATTTAGTTGCGGCAGATCCAAAATTAAGTATTCAAGTTTATGCTGCTGATGGAGAAAGTTTTAATGGCATTAAGAAAGACAAAATTAGATGGTCAGTTAGTCAAGATGATTTTACAAATCACCAATTATTAATTTTTTTGTGTTTATTCTATCCGTCTACTGGTAAATTAGGCTACGAAAAACAAGCGGTAATTACAGGGTTTTTACCAACTGCTCAGATTGAGTTTACTGAATCAAAACTTTATGTTACTCCCAGTAAATTGTTGTACGCGGGAGGATTGAGTTGGTATTTAGAATCACTACTTGGTAAAAAAAATGCAGCTTCAGAGGTAGTTGAGAGTAGAATTACCGAAACAGTGCGGACTTTGCCAGCAGAACATCCCCTGAAAAATATTATCGGTGACTGGGAATATTGGCAGACTTTGAAAGGACACACCAGAGGAATTAATTGCCTTGCTTACTCTTCTCCTGTGGGAGACGTTTCGCGGACGCGATCGCTGAAGACAAAGAGTTTAGAGTGTAACAATGGTAGAACCTTACCGATATTAGCTAGTGGTAGTCATGGACAAACGAAGCTATGGGATTTAAGCAAGGGTGAATTAATAGAGACATTGTCAGAGTCTCCTTGGGTAATATCTGGGCTGGTGGATGAGGTGAATTCCCTAGCTTTTAGTGCTGATGGGCAGACTTTAGTGAGTGTTGGTGCAGATTCCACGATCAAGATTTGGCACGTCGGGGCACGAGATTTGATTGATATCTTGCACAAACATCATGGGGTGGTTAGGTGCGTGACTTTTACCCCAGGCGGCAGGATGTTAGTAACTGGCGGTGATGACAGAAAAATTCTGTTTTGGGATTTGACAGAACGGCGAGTAGCGATCGCTCTTTCTTTAGATGATACAGCCGCTCATTCCCTCGTTTTGAGCCAAGATGGACAAACTTTGGTTACAGGTAGCTACCGGAAAATCAAAGTCTGGCGCACCTCTTACCAAATGGGAGAAATACCTTTCAATGATCTGCCGCCAACACATATACTGTTGGGTCATGCACATATCGTGCGTTCCCTAGCTATAAGCGCGGATGCTAAAGTTCTCGTTAGTGGTAGTAAAGACTCAACGATTAAAGTTTGGGATTTAGAGACTGGGGAGTTAATTCGCACCCTCAAGGGACATAGAGATGAAGTCTGTGCGATCGCTTTAAGTCCCGATGAGCAAATTATCGCCAGCGGTAGTGCTGATAAAACTATCAAATTGTGGCATGTAAAAACCGGAGAACTATTAGCTACTTTTACAGGACATACCAACACAGTCACAGCCGTAGCCTTCACTGCTTCTGGTGAGATGTTAGTCAGTGGGAGTCTGGATAAGACAATTAAGATTTGGCAGCGGAGTTAAATCAGTTATCAGTTATCAGTTATCAGTTACTTGTACTGAGCGTAGTCGAAGTATCAGTTATCAGTTGCAGCAGATTGCAGCTTTGTGAGGTATAGATGATGGGAGCATCCACTTTTGGCGCGCCCTCAAATTAGAAGTCTGGGGCTATATAAACTAAACCCGCCTTTCCTGCTGAACGCTACGCGAACGCGGGTTTCAGAGAGTCCGAGAAGGCGGACTACCCTTCGGGAACGCCAAGGGCGAACGTTTGTGTAGCCGCGATTTCCAATCGCCTGGTATATCTTTGACTTTTCGGGTACGCTCAGAACTCCGTTCATCTAGTTCAGAACTCCGTTCATCAAGCTCAGAACTCCATTCATCAAGCTCAGAACTCCATTCATCAAGTTCAGAACTCCATTCATCAAGCTCAGAACTCCATTCATCAAGCTCAGAACTCCATTCATCAAGCTCAGAACTCCGTTCATCAAGCTCAGAACTCCGTTCATCAAGCTCAGAACTCCATTCATCAGTCTTTGAGATTGGTGAATGAGTATTAGAACAGGAAAATACGATCGCACTTTCTAAAAAAATATTTGTAACTTAGCGATCGCCTCCAGCATGACATAGCCCATCACCCATAATTAAACTATCTCCTATATTTTATTCACTTATGGCGATCGCCTCTCAACCCCAGCTAAGTTTAGACGACTTCCTCAAGCTACCAGAAACTGAGCCAGCGTCAGATTTTGTCAATGGTGAAATTATTCAAAAACCTATGCCTCAAGCCGAACATAGCCGACTACAGATGAAACTCGGTAATGTCATTAATAACGTAACTGAAAGCCCAAAAATTGCTTATGCTTTCTCAGAACTGCGTTGTACCTTCGGCGGTGCTTCTATCGTCCCTGATTTGGCGGTGTTTCGCTGGGAGAGAATTATTAAAACAGCATCTGGTAGACTTGCTAACCGCTTTGAAATTCATCCCGATTGGGCGATTGAGATTCTTTCCCCAGACCAAAAATTAAAAAAAGTGCTGAGTAAATTGTTGCATTGTTCTCGCAATGGTAGTGAATTAGGCTGGTTGCTCAACCCAGAAGATGAAAGTGTGCTGGCGGTGTTTTCTGGACAGCGGGTGGAGTTATACGAAGGTGCTGATAAATTACCTGTGATTGAAGGTATTGAGTTGGAATTAACAGCGGAACAAGTTTTTGGTTGGTTGAGTTTGTTATGAAAAAGCGTAAGCGATCGCATAGCATTCCCTAACGCTCATAATTAAAATATCTCCTAATATTTCATTCACTTATGACTATCGCCTCTCAACCCCAGCTAAGTTTAGAGGAGTTTCTCAAACTACCAGAAACCGAGCCAGCATCAGATTTTCTCAACGGTGAAATCATTCAAAAACCCATGCCCCAAGGCGAACATAGCTTACTCCAAGTTAAATTTTGCACTTTCATTAACCAAGTAGTAGAAACAAAAAAAATTGCTTACGCTTTCCCAGAATTGCGTTGCACTTTTGGTGGTGCTTCCATCGTCCCCGACGTGGCGGTGTTTCGCTGGGATAGAATTCCTAAAACGGCATCTGGTAGAATTGTTAACCGCTTTAACATTCATCCTGATTGGGCAATTGAGATTCTTTCCCCAGACCAAAAACAAACAAAAGTGCTAAGTAAACTATTGCATTGTTCCCGCAATGGTAGTGAATTAGGCTGGTTACTTAACCCGGAAGATGAAAGTGTGCTGGCGGTGTTTCCTGGACAGCGTGTGGAGTTATATGAAGGTGCTGATAAATTACCTGTGATTGAAGGTATCGAGTTGGAATTAACAGCGGAACAGGTTTTTGGTTGGTTGAGTTTTGGTTAACAGGACTTACGTATTGACAGAAAAAACGAAATATGCATAATGGAAAAACACATATTTCGTAGGGGTTTAGCACTGCTCATGCGTGTCAACTTGAGCTAAAACGCTTACCCGACATACGTTTTACCCCACCCCTCAATCCCCTCCCCTTGCCAAGCAGGGCTGTTTCATTCCCCAAAGAGCTTTAAAAATCAAGGGTTATAGCAATTTAAAATTGGTTATTTTGTTACCAGCGTGTCGATAGAATGAACTATTTTACTGATATTTAAGTGCTTAAATGTTCATCTCATCGTCACCCTTACTTACAATTTTCTCGCTAACCATCTTGACAAATCCTCTTTGAAATGGAATGAATCGGCCCTGCCTTGCCAAGGGGAGGCTACCGTGTACACACAAGTGATTGAATCACCCCAAAACCTTTAAAAGTAGGGGAGCCAGTCACGTGGGCGGGTTTCCCGACTTGAGGGAACTGGCGTTGTGTTATGCCGGAGGCTAACGCACCATCCGAGATTTGCGGTGCGTTAGGACTTTAGTCCATAACGCACCCTACCGAACGAAAACGAATGCAGGTGAGATTTTCCGACTTGTGTGTACACCGTAGCCAAGGGGAGGGGAGGTTTTGCGTCAGCAAAGCCGGGGTGGGGTAATGCGGATCGTGATGGTAAGTGAGCGAATTGAAGATCATGTCTTGACAAGGCTTTCACGTTAAGTTGACACCAATGAGCACTGCTAAACCCCTACAATATCGGGCTATTTACCATCAATATAATCATTAATCAAAGTCTGAAACGAGCGATTTTGGTCAAAGCAAACATGATTAATTTGTACAGTGCGTAAGTCCTGGTTAAGATGAACACCGAAATCAAATATCCACCAAAGCTAAAAGCTATCAGTATTCATGCTCCATTTGCCTATGCTATCTGCAAAGGGTTCAAAAATGAAGAATATAGAACTCAGCCAACTAATCGTAGGGGGTGGGTATTAATACACGCTTCTCAATCAAAACAAAGTGATGATTATTTTGCCGAATATGGCATTGATTTGACAACAGTTAAACGGGGTGCAATAGTGGGTGCGGTAAAAATCATTAATTGTGTTGGTTTTCCCGGAAATTATGCATATCAGCTAGCTAATCCTATAAATTTTAGCCGTCCTGTAGAAGGGGTGAAAGGAAAACAAGCAATATTCTGGGGACCGAAAACAGATGCAGAAAAAATAGCTTTTACTTTGGGGTCTGAACAAATAAGAGAATTTTTGCTTGGCAATGAACGTTAACTTAAAATCAAACTAAACTATTGTCTAAGCGGTAGAAAATCATAGCTATGACCTTAACTACCTATAAATGGACAATTGAACGCTATCACCAAGCAATAGAAGCAGGTATCTTTGACGACCAGCTAATTGAACTATGGCGTGGCGATCTGATCATTATGACTCCAGAACGAGAACCTCACGCCTACTACAACACAGAAGCAGCCGATTATCTCCGCACACTGCTGGGTGAACAGGTCAAAATCCGCGATGCTAAACCCATTACCCTCCCCAATAATTCGGAACCTGCTCCTGATATTGCCATTGTCAAACCTTTAGGCGCAGTCTACCTAGAACATCATCCATACCCTGAAGACATTTTCTGGATTATCGAATTTTCCAAAGCCACTTTGAGCAAAGACTTAGGTGAGAAAAAAGATATCTACGCCCAAGCAGGTATTGCTGAATATTGGGTTGTTAACCTCAAGTCTCCGCAGTTGCAAGTATTTCGAGACTTACAAAATGGGCAATACACAACAGAACTCACACTTACCACAGGCGCTATTGCTCCTCAAGCCTTTCCTGATGTATCTGTCCAAGTTCAGCGACTCATCCCAATTCGGAATTCCTAAGCCGTGCCCCTACAGCTTGCGATGTAATGCTCTACCGCATCTGAATGGGAACCGCCATAACATTTAACTATAAAAAAGCGATCGCCCTCTTTCCAGAAGCGATCGCTGTTTAAATTCCGTTTTTTCGCGCTCTTCTTTGCGCCTCTGCGTCTACCCTGGGGGTTCCGCTTGCGGTATGCGTGAGCTTTTAAAAGTATTGTTAATCAACACCAAAGTATTTATGCAAGAAGCCCATTAATTCAAAATAGATTGCAACAGTGGCTTATCTGCAGATAACTTACCTGTCCGCAACCATTCTGCCATGTCATCGGGGGCTATTGCTTGCTGGAGGCGATCGCGTAATTGAGAACCTTCCAGGACTTCTTTTTGCAACAATTCTTGTGCAGTCTCTTCGAGTAAGTCGCGGTTCTGTTGCAGAATACTCAAGGCAATGTGATGAGCATTATCTAAAGTCAGCTTAACTTCCCGATCGATTTCCTCAGCTACCTTTGGACTGATGGAACGGCGGGGATTACCATAACCTTCGATAAACTGCTGCTGGACTTTTTCAAAGGCTACTGGCCCCAATTTATCGTTCATCCCATAGATAGTAATGGCACGTTCTGCCAAGTCGGTGGCTTTCTGAATATCATCAGAAGCACCAGTAGACACCTTCCCAAAGACAATTTCCTCAGCAGAACGTCCACCCAAAAGAGTCGCAATCCGTCCGCGGATTTCATCTTCAATCATCAAGAAACGGTCTTCTTCTGGCATTTGAATTGTGTAACCCAAAGCACCTACACCACGTGGCACAATAGAGATTTTTTCCACATTACCAGCACCAGGCATTAAAGCACCAATAATGGCATGACCAACTTCGTGATAAGCTACAGTCTTTTTCTCAGTTTCATTGAGTATCCGAGAGCGTTTTTCCAACCCAGCAACCAGACGCTCAATAGCTTCGTTGAAATCTGCCATTACCACAGCTTGGCGATTTTTTCGAGCCGCTAACAGTGCGGCTTCATTTACCAAGTTAGCTAAATCTGCGCCAGCAAAGCCAGGTGTTCTGATAGCGATGGTAGCCAAATTAACATCATCAGCTAATTTGACATTTCTAGCATGGACATTGAGAATCGCCTCCCGACCAATTTTATCAGGGCGATCAACCACAATTTGGCGGTCAAAGCGACCAGGACGGCGTAAGGCGGGGTCTAGGACTTCGGGACGGTTGGTAGCAGCGATAATAATTACCCCTGTATTGGCATCAAAACCATCCATTTCGGTGAGTAATTGGTTGAGGGTTTGTTCCCGTTCATCATTACCACCGACGAAGCCGCCAGCGCCACCGCGAGACTTACCCAGTGCATCTAACTCATCAATAAAGACGATACAGGGAGCTTGTTTTTTGGCTTGTTCAAACAAATCGCGGACTCGCGCCGCACCTACGCCTACAAACAATTCGATAAACTCTGAGCCAGAGATACTAAAGAATGGAACGCCAGCTTCCCCAGCGATCGCTTTTGCTAAAAGTGTTTTACCTGTCCCTGGAGGCCCTACCAGTAATGCACCTTTAGGAATTTTTGCTCCCAAATTGGTGTATTTGGTGGCATTTTTCAAGAAATCGACAATTTCTTCTAATTCGGCTTTGGCTTCATCGACACCAGCCACATCCGTAAATTTCACACCTGTACTACCGTCAGATGAGATTCTGGCTTTGCTTTTACCTACCGTCAGTGCAGCGGGGCCGCCACCACCTTGACGATTCATTAAAAAGCCCCAAATACCAAAGAAAATTAACGGTGGTGCAACCCAGCTAAGTAAAGTCCCAATCCAGCCATTTTGGTCTGGCGGTGGGGCTGCAAACTCTACATTATGCTCACGCAGAATCTTTGGTAAATCTAAATCTATTGCTACTGGTGTAGTGGTGAATACCTGTTCAGTGGGTTGTCCATCGGGGGTTTGAGTTTTGAGGGAATATTGAATGCGATCGCTACCCACAATCGCCTTATCTACTTTCCCGGCTTCTACCTGAACAATAAAATCACTATATGGAACTTGCGGTAATCGGGAACCGAAAAAACTCGGAACAATTAAATTAAGCAATAGTAACAGAGTTAATAGAACTAGAAAACTACCACCAAATTGCCGCCATTTAGGTGGTTTGATTTGGCTTTTGTTATTGGTTTCAACAGGCATTTTGATGTACCCTCGATTAAATCAGTGAACAGTCATCAGTCAACAGTCATCAGTTTAAATTTGTCGTTGCAGAACAAAGATTGCAAAGATTTGTATCTATGGGTCTATTCTAGAGAGTAGATGGTGCGTGCCAAATTCGTGTACACCCCACCAAAAAATGTGTATAGCCGAACTTTATGGAAAATCAGTTGGGATTGGTTCTGAAAGTATTTCTGCTCTCTACTTTGCTGTCACTGTTAATTAAGTATGCAGCACCTAGTCTGGCGATTCCCGGGACAGATATCAACGCACTGATTATTGTTTTATTACCAAGTGTGATTTTAGCGATCGCCCTCACGTGGCGATTCCAAGCGCAAAAACAAAATTAAGGGCATTTGTCATTTGTCATGAATTATTTCTCCCTACTCCCTCTCCTGTCTCCTGTCTCCTCTCCCCTACCCCCTCATCTCCTTCAAAAGTTTCACAGACTACTAGGCGAAAGTTGCTAAAATCGGCTAACCTAGCTGCATTAAAAGGGATAATGCAGCTAGCCAACCGCTGGGAGTCAGCCTGTGAACCTAGGTCAATGGATCGGTTTAATCGCCATAGTTCTTTCTTTGTACATCTCGTGGCAAATTCGAGAAGTGCTGTTGTTAATGTTTGCCGCAGTTGTCCTAGCCACAACCTTAAATCGGCTAGCGAGCTACTTCCAACGCTTAGGAATGAAGCGTGGATATGCCGTACTTCTGGCAGTTGGTATCTTTTTTGCTGGTATTGCCGGTTTTTTCCTGCTAATTGTGCCACCTTTCGCACAGCAGTTCCAAGAATTAACCTTAAGAGTGCCTCAAGGGTTTGAGCGCTTTAATGGTTGGTTTGATGAACTGAAAACTCGGGTTCCTGTGGAGATGAATCCGTATATACCCGATCTTAACAGCCTGATTCAACAAGCACAGCCCTTCATTAACCGAGTAGTCGGGAACTCTTTTGCTCTTGTCTCTGGCTCATTGGAAGCCGTCCTCAAAATCTTACTAGTGCTGGTTTTAACAGGAATGTTGTTAGCCGATCCCGACGCTTACCGCAAGGTATTTGTACGGCTGTTTCCCTCATTTTATCGGCGGCGCGTGGATGGAATTTTGGATAAATGCGAAGTTTCATTAGAAGGATGGATCACAGGCGCAGGCTTTGCTGTCTTTGTAGTGGGATTGATGAGTGTGATTGGCTTATCAATTTTGCGTGTGAAAGCAGCGTTAGCACTAGCTGTTTTGGCAGGGTTTATGAACTTGATCCCCAACCTTGGCCCAACAATGAGCGTAGTTCCAGCGCTGGCGATCGCCTTATTGGATGATGGCTGGAAATGTCTTGCTGTTTTGATTCTCTACATTTTAATTCAACAAGTCGAGACTAATTTCATCACCCCTATCGTCATGGCACATCAAGTTTCACTCCTGCCAGCTGTGACTTTAATTGCTCAGTTATTTTTTGTCACTTTCTTTGGCTTTTTAGGATTATTATTGGCACTACCTCTAACTGTTGTTGCTAAGATTTGGTTACAAGAAGTTTTGATTAAAGATGTTTTAGATCAATGGGGAAATAGCCATCAAAAAGGAGCTGAGTTGGTGGTAATTTCCGACTCAATAGATTCGGAAGATTATTGGATAGACGAAACTCCTGCTAGTGAGCAAGCGCAGCCGATGGATGATGTTTAAGCAAAAAAAATCAAAATATTTTCACTACACCTATCTTCATAATCAGCACACCATTTCATCTTGTAATAATCGCGTTGGACATGGGTCAAACCTCCATGCTGATAGTGTTTCAAGTTTCTGCTTCTACTCCTAGCGGGAGCATCCCACTTTTTTAAATGCTCCGTCATTGCGAGCATAACGAAGTGAAGCGTACCCCTACGGGGAAGCAAGCTACGCGGGGCGTGTCGCAGACAAGCAATCGCCAGATTTTCCACTCATAACAAGTCTATGCGATTGCTACCCTACCCTACGGGAACCCTCTTCGAGGGAACGGGAACACTTCGTGAACGTCGTTCTGAACTGGAGGATTTTGCGATTGCTTCGTTCCTCGCAATGACACGTAAAAAAGTGGGATGCTCCCGTAAGTGGTTGTATTGGCTAGCATAGTAAGCAATCCCAAATTCAAATTTAGTAGAGCATAGGCGATTTTTGCGGGATGGACGGGAACGATCGCCACTAAAGACAGTACGATTGTTCTATTCTAAACGCGTTAAAGATAGTATTATTAAGGACTGTTTCACGGCGCAACAATTTCTCGGCCGGCCAATATGTCAGACCAACAGCTAGCAGCATCCTTAAATGGGCATCTTCCTCACCCCAGCCACAATCACCAGAATACCATTCGGATTCGGGGTGCTAGGCAGCATAATCTGAAAAATATTGACTTAGAATTACCACGCGATCGCCTGATTGTATTCACTGGCGTTTCTGGTTCTGGCAAGTCTTCCCTGGCGTTTGATACCATTTTCGCTGAGGGACAGCGTCGCTATGTGGAATCCCTCAGTGCCTATGCTAGGCAATTCTTAGGACAATTAGATAAGCCGGATGTGGAGGCGATTGAAGGCTTAAGTCCGGCGATTTCCATCGATCAAAAGTCTACTTCCCATAACCCCCGTTCCACCGTGGGTACAGTGACAGAGATTTATGATTATCTGCGGCTATTGTATGGGCGAGCTGGTGAACCCCATTGTCCGATATGCGATCGCTGTATTGCACCCCAGACAATTGATGAGATGTGCGATCGCATTATGGATTTAAGCGATCGTACCCGCTTCCAAATCCTCGCTCCTGTTGTTCGGGGTAAAAAAGGCACTCACCGCAAACTCTTATCCAGTCTCGCCTCCCAAGGTTTCGTTCGCGTCCGCGTTGATGGCGAGGTGCGAGAATTATCTGATTCTATTGAGTTGGATAAAAATTTAACACACACAATTGAAGTAGTAATCGACCGCCTAGTGAAAAAGGCAGGCATTCAAGAGCGTTTGGTTGATTCTCTATCTACGTGTCTTAAATTATCTGGTGGTATTGCGAACATTGTCATTGGCGATAACCAACAGCAAATAACGAGTGACAAAGAACAAATAACAAATGACAACCAAGAAGAATTAGTTTTTTCAGAAAACTTTGCTTGTCCAGAACATGGCGCGGTAATGGAAGAATTATCACCGCGATTGTTCTCTTTTAATTCCCCCTATGGAGCTTGTCCCAATTGTCACGGAATAGGGACTTTAAAACGCTTTTCGCCAGATTTGGTTGTGCCAGATCCAGAAGCACCAGTGTATGCGGCCATTGCTCCTTGGTCAGAAAAAGATAATTCTTACTATTTGGAATTGCTGTATAGTTTGGGTCAAACTTACGGTTTTGAGTTACAAACAAATTGGAGCAAACTGTCAGCAGAACAGCAACAGACTATTTTATTTGGGGAGCCAGAGGAACGTAATTCAGAAGACAAGAAAAAGCAGATTTTTAGAGGCGTAATTCCCATTCTACAACGGCAATATGAGGGTGGATCAGAGTTAATTAAACAAAAACTGGAAGAGTATTTAATTGATCAGCCCTGTGAAGTATGCGGCGGAAAACGATTAAAACCAGAAGCATTAGCAGTCAAGTTGGGACAGTACGGAATTTTAGATTTAACTGGGGTATCAATTCGGGATTGTCGGGAAAAAATTGATCAATTAAAGTTAAGCGATCGCCAAGTACAAATTGCTGATTTGGTACTGCGAGAAATTAAAGCGAGATTGCAATTTTTATTGGATGTAGGTTTAGATTATCTTACCCTTGACCGTCCCGCTATGACGCTTTCTGGTGGCGAAGCACAACGCATTCGTCTCGCCACACAAATTGGTTCTGGGTTAACTGGCGTTCTCTATGTTTTAGATGAGCCAAGTATTGGTTTACATCAACGAGATAATGGCAGACTACTCACAACTTTAACTAAACTGCGTGATTTAGGTAATACCTTAATCGTCGTAGAACATGATGAAGAAACAATTCGTGCAGCTAACTATATTGTTGATATTGGGCCTGGTGCAGGAATTCACGGCGGAAATATTGTCGCCCAAGGTGATTTGCAAGCTTTGCTAACAGCAGAAGACTCCTTGACTGGTGCTTATTTATCAGGAAGGCGGGTAATTACTACACCAACAGAACGCCGAGAAGGAAATGGGCGCAGTTTAGTAATTACCAACGCCCATCGCAATAATCTCAGAAATATTAACGTAGAAATCCCACTCGGTAAACTCGTCGCGGTTACTGGGGTTTCTGGTTCTGGTAAATCTACCCTCATTAATGAATTACTCTACCCAGCATTACAACATCATTTACTCAAGAGAGTTCCCTTACCCAAAGAGATGGATGCAATCAAGGGATTAAATGCTGTTGATAAAGCAATTGTCATTGATCAATCTCCCATTGGCCGCACACCACGTTCTAACCCTGCAACTTACACAGGCGTTTTTGATGTGATTCGGGATGTATTTTCCCAAACAGTCGAAGCCAAAGCCAGAGGTTATAAACCCGGACAATTTTCTTTCAACGTGAAAGGTGGACGTTGCGAAGCTTGTAGCGGACAGGGTGTAAATGTCATTGAAATGAACTTTTTACCCGATGTTTACGTGCAATGTGAAATTTGTAAAGGTGCAAGATATAACCGCGAAACTTTGCAGGTGAAATACAAAGATAAAACCATTTCTGATGTTCTTAGTATGACTGCTGAGGAGAGTTTAGAGTTTTTTCAAAACATTCCCAAAGCTGTCACTCGTTTGCAAACTTTAGTGGATGTAGGATTGGGTTATGTACAATTGGGTCAACCTGCAACCACCTTATCTGGTGGCGAAGCACAGCGAGTCAAATTAGCCACAGAATTATCTCGTCGCGCCACAGGAAAAACACTTTATCTAATAGATGAACCCACTACAGGCTTATCCTTTTATGATGTCCATAAATTGTTAGATGTATTGCAAAGATTGGTAGATAAAGGTAATTCAATTTTAGTAATTGAACACAATTTAGATGTGATTCGTTGTGCCGATTGGGTGATAGATTTAGGCCCAGATGGTGGCGATAAAGGGGGAGAAGTGATTGCTGTGGGGACACCAGAAGATGTGGCGAAAAATCCCAGATCTTATACTGGACAATATTTACAGCATGTGTTGCAACAATATCCAGCAATGAATAAGTAGATTTTTAATGATTTCATCGATATCTATCACTGAGTTTGCTGTGAGCCTACTGTCTACTCTGCAATAAACAAGCTAGCATCAACATGAAAAAACCTACCCAAAGCCTCAGCTTGTTCTTGAGTAATTGCTAATTCACCATTAAAAATCTTAGCAACAATCTCATTTCAACCAAGAGTTTCTACTAAATCATTTTGTCCCAAACTCTGTGCTTCCATCAAATGTAATAGTCTTGAGAGAGGCGTTGAGACATTAATTTTATAGTGCTTATCTTCAAAATCCTCAATTAGTTTTACCAGTAATTCCAAAAGAGCATCTTCTTCGGCAGTGAGATAGGAACGAGAGAGTAGTTCCTCAACCACTTCTAAAAAATTATCGTTTTCTTCTTCTGTTTTAATCATTCGTAATCACTGCTAGCTACCAAGAAGACATAAAATTCCAATCTGCTGAATTTTCTGTGTTTACTGTCCCATATTCTGCCTGTGCTGGATTTTCTGCTTGCATTAACTTCTCATATTCTCCCGCATCAACCCACTTTAACAACTCAGCAGTTCGCATGACAGCCCACGGGAATTGATACTCCATAAAGCTGATGATCTTGGTTATCTGATCCAAGCTATCAAGATTGATGTTAGTGAATTCACGCGCTTGGGCTTGAAAATCAGCAATTGTATCTGCATTCAGGTAATCACTTGGTAACCCAGCTAGCTTCATAAGTGCAGTGATTGCCACATCGATATTCTGACACGCTAACAAAGCGGCGCGATCGCATGTGAATCTAGACATAATAATCCAGTTATACAAAGCCACTTCTAGCCCACTAGTTGCCAAGCCCCCTAAGCCAAGAGTAGTGCTACTGATGATATTCTTTAACAGTGGCATCACATTGGCAATTTGCTGATAGGCAATGTACCCACCCTTAATCCGAGCTATCTCATGCCCAAACGCAAACAGCAATTCATCCGGTGAGTACCACTCCATAGCCTCCAGATTCACACCAACTATGGGCTTTTCCACACCCACCGCATAGCTGCTAATATGTCCCGTACCTCGAAACAAGTATAGTTCTGGCTGTGGGTCAAGCTCAAGAATCTGACAGGTTTCTAAAAATGCATCATGCAGTTTGGGGAAATTTCGAGGCGTCACCTTGAACTCACCGCCGATAATTTGCATCCTGAGCAACCGATCAATTCCATACTCGTTCACTTTCTTCATTAATAAAGGCAAACCCGGCATTTTATTCAGCGAAGCTAAAGCTTTCTGATCAAAAGGATGCTGGTAACTGACTGTTTTTAGACCGACTAATATCTTTTTTGCCATCGGTTTATTAAGTATACTTGTGGAATTATTGTAATAATATCACCAAGCTTCTGTTTACAGGTTTTCAACTTCTTGAAAATGAGCATCTCGCGTAACAAGAATTAAATATAGCAACTGTCTTATACCGTTTCTTTGTGAAGCTGCCTATAATTCACCCCCCGGCTATCGCCGTCCCCCCTTGGTAAGGTGGGACTACAGGGGGGTATTATTATGTGCATCTTCATACAAAATAGGTATTAAAAGTTAGGCGATCACTTATGGAATTTTAAGAAACTAAAATTTTTATTTTACAATAATCATTTCTAGTGCGTTAAAATTTATAAAAAATATATTTGGTTCTATTTGTATGAGCAAAAGATATTTTTCATGAATCCGTTAAAAAAGCTTTGCAAAAAGAACAATGGATAATTAAGCTCGATCCATTATTGTGCCTCAAAATTATCATCCCCTTTGCACAAACTGTCTTAAAATCTCCCCTGGTTTCCTATCCCAAGTGTCGATATGTTCATATATCAAAGCATCTTGATTAATTTTATATGTGGAATAGCCGTTAAAAAATAATTTCGCTTTCCACGGAACACGCAATACACCACGTACAGTCCACTTTGCTAAAATAGTATCTTCAGATGACTGATCAACTTCATGCACATCAAAATAAATTTCAGTAAAAAATAATCGAGCGTGAAATCGCAACGTCCAAAATATAATGCGATAATTAAATTTATATTTGAATTTATTTACTGGATCTCGAAAATAAATATCATTTGTATAGATATCATATGATATATCTTGCTCAAAAAGCGTTGGTAAATCATTTTTGAGAGTTTTAATTACCTCTGCTACCTGAAATTGATATTCCATGCATTTCGCCCTTTAAAAAAGATTTCTAAAAAACCTCTCTCCCCGTTGCCAAAGTGAAGCTGACTTGCTGTTACTTAAACCCACACTATTCAAATCTGACAAAGTAGGAAATGACGCAGATTTAGCATAGGGGTCATTTCGCAATACTTTCGCTAAAGCATGATTATTCTCTCGCAAACCCTCGTAGAAAAAGAATACCTCTCCTCTAATTCCTCGTTTGCGGTTGCATTTAATTGCTTGCACAAGATATTTAGGGTTAATCGAGTAAGAACCCAGTTTTATTAAGATTCCTGGGGCTAATTTTGGTAGTGTCGCATCTGTAAACTGTTCGGCTACCAATCTATTTACAATACATTTGTAACGGAGGAAGTCACGGCGATAAATTTGTGGGTGAATCATATCAACGATTCCCCGATTTAGCCAAGTTGCTGAATCTTGCAGATATTCTTTGAATCCCCAATCATAGATGCTAGGAGACATCGACACTATTAAGTTAGGATTAACGGCTTTAACTTCTCGATAGAGACGCGCTAAGAAGTTAGTGAGAATATCAGCACGCCATTGTAGCCATTGCTCATCTTTAGGGTTTTGTGGGGGATTTTGACCGAACTGCTGGCGATAACGTGCGATAGTTCCCTCATCATAGCCGCCTTCACAGGGTAATGCTGGGAAGCGATCGTCACCTTGTATACCATCAACATCATAATTTCTGACAACTTCTAATACCAAGTTCAACAGAAATTCCTGTACTTGGGGATCAAGAGCATTCAACCACTCGAAACCATTCTTCTTTAACAGCTTACCATTGCAGTCACGGGCTGCCCATTCTGGTTTTGTCTGCAACAGCAGACCCCCATTCAAATTATAAGAACTGGCGAAGCCGTATTCAAACCAGGGAATAACTTTTAACCCAACCCTTCGCGCCTCAACAATTACTTCTGCTAAAGGATCACGACTTTCAAAACTGGGATCGATTTTTACGCCAAATATCTCCTCCATCGTTTTACTAGGATACAAAGTTACCGCCTTATTCCAAACCACAGGAAATACTACATTAAATCCTGTCTCGGCGAGGAAATCCATTGCCTCAGCAATATGTTGCTGTGATTTAAGGACTTTACTATCGGTATTGGTAAGCCAGACACCGCGTATTTCTATTAAGCTCATTTGCTTATCACATAAATCATGCTATGGGAATCTGAAATGATTTGTGAAAAATCTTAAGTAGTGTAGCAGCGTAGGGTAAGTAATATCCACCATATCCGGTTTCCGATTTAATTTTTCTCAAAATCTAAGTATTCTGTAGTCATCGCCCACCAAAACCCTGTTCCACTACTCTCCGCCAGCAGAGCTACCACCTTGATACTATCTTTTAATAGATGTTTTTAGTCAAAATATTACATATACTTTGTTCTAACAATAGTTAAAAAATATTCTAAACAATACATTGTATGTCTGTAATTGAAAATTCTTGGACACACAAATATATCACTACCAATGGAGTGAAACTGCACTATGTCACCCAAGGTGAGGGTTCTTTGATGTTGATGCTACATGGATTTCCGGAATTTTGGTATTCTTGGCGACATCAAATACCAGAATTTGCCAAATATTTTCAAGTTGTTGCTCTTGATTTGCGTGGTTATAACGATAGTGATAAGCCACTAGAGCAATCAGCTTATGTGATGTCTGAATTTGTCAAAGATATTCAGGGAGTAATTACGGGTTTAGGATATAAAAAATGTATTTTAGTTGGACATGATTGGGGAGGGGCGATCGCCTGGAATTTTGCTTATGATCATCCCCAAAAGGTAGAGAAGTTAATTATACTCAACTTACCCCATCCCGCAAAATTTGCCCAAGGATTACGTACTCTTCCACAACTACTACGTAGTGCCTACATTTTCTTTTTTCAACTGCCTTGGATACCAGAATTGTTTATAAAATCTTCAAATTATCAAGCAATCGAAAGGGTTTTTAAAGGTATGGCAGTTGACAAAAGTGCTTTTATGCAAGGTGATATCGACGCTTTTAAGGAAGCTGCCGCCAAACCTCTAGCTCTCACTGCAATGCTAAATTATTACCGTAACATTTTTCAGCAAAGAATATTAGAGAAAAACTGGAGGATTCTGGAAGTGCCAACACTCATGATCTGGGGTGAAGAAGATACCGCTCTTGGTAAGGAACTTACATACGATACGCAAACGTATGTCAGGGAATTTCAACTTAAATATATTCCTAACTGTAACCATTGGGTACAACAAGAACAACCTGAACTAGTTAATCTGTATATGCGAGAATTTTTGGGGCTTTAAAAAATTGGTATTTATTTTTCTAGAACACTATTTTAGTAAAAGCGAAAACATATCAACTTTTCATGACAAATTATGCTGATCAACACTACATCTTAATAAGATTTAACAGTAATTTAACAGTGCTAGCTTTTGAGAGCTTACCAGTCATTTATATCTCAAAACTATAAGCAATAGTAGTTCTGGCACTACCACCAGTTATGTTCCAGATCACCACAGATTTGTGTGATTAATCAACATCTTCCCACGATTTAGTGAGATAATATAAATGTGAGGAACAGAACGGATGCAACTTGATTGCAAAGGGGAAATTTATGAAATTTAAATTATTAGCAGCTCTTGCCCTGGCGACTCCCCTATTTTTCATAGGCTCAGTCCAAGCTGAGAATCCGCAAGACTTACAAAAGCTACTCGAAACTGGGGAATGTATCAAGTGCAATCTATCAGGAGCGAACCTCAGTAGCGCTCATTTAATTGGTGCTGATTTAAGAGGAGCAAATCTCCAAAAAGCTAATCTTTCTGAAGCTAATCTTGAAGGTGCTGATCTAACTGGTGCAAACTTGGCAGGTGCTAACTTAACTTCAGCTTACATAACCAATGTGAATTTGAAGCAAGCCAACCTTAACAATGCAAATTTGACTCGCGCTAAGATTTATGATTCTAATGTGTATCAAGCATCAATGAATAACCTCACCATCACTGATGCTGAAATATTTCACACTGGAATAGGAGTTGGTGGAGAAGATGCAGAAATTCCCGATTGGGATTAGGCTGCGCTAAGTAAGCATAAATGCAGCTTGGGGTAGATAAATTAAAGATAAAAGAAACTATCTTTTGGCAAATACTATCCCTAAAGCTACTTTAAAGAGATTGATTTCTGAGTAAAAGGAGAAGCACAGGCCATTTTCTGGGCTTCTACCTTTTTTCATGAGGAGACGCATCTACAAGTACCCTCTCCGTTAGAAGAAAGGTAGGGTGGAATTAAACAAACGTAGAAGCGTAGCAGTAAGCCAATGCAGTGGGTTTTCCGGAAAGACTGACATTAGCGAGGTACTCCTACGGATAAGCTATGCGTAGCGTCTTGCCCAGAAAAGCGCCGCCCCTACTTCCACGGTCTTGTTGGCATTTATGGCTACTATAGAGGAAAAATCAAACAGGTCTTTTTTTCCCAGCGCCAAGCATTTTGTATGCACATATCATAAAAAACTTTTTATGTCTAGACTAATGGAATACATAAAAACTTTTATTACGTATTAATATCAATACCGATGGGTTAATTGACGAATACGGCTTAAGATAGCTTTAATATTCAAATAAAATCAGCGTTTAAGCTTGTATAAATGAGAGGTGGACTGATTTTTGCATGATTTGTACTTTAAATGAGTACGATTGATGGGCAACTGACACGGCATGGGATAATAGCAACCTGAGGATTCCAGTTGATTTAAAAAACAGAACTCAGAAAGCAGATTTTCATATCTCCTGCCACCTTCTGACTTCTATCCTCCTACTGACTTTCTACCTTGTAGTTGATGAAGTAGTGATTAAGGGGCAATTATGGTAATAGAACACTAAAACCCTTTTGTACCCGAAACTCAGTTGTGCTGATGCTCTTAGGCATCGCCTAATCAACAGCCTTTTGGTTGTAATTGTCCGGATTAGAGAAACTCAACTGTCACAATTTAATGGGAGCGAAAATGCCAGAATCGGAATTTACAGAAACCAAATCTCCAACAGACACAGTGCCAGATATCAACAACCAAACAGGAACCATAACCAAGCTCCAGCCTCCCGCGCAGTCGCAAGAGCAGTGGCTAAAATACGGTGAACAAATTTCTGGCTTTTTAGGAACACTGCCCGAATATTTGGGAAGCTTCTTTAATCAATACAAACAGCCCTTGATTTCCGTTGGTTTAATTATAGGAGCAATTGTTGCGGTTAAAGTACTCCTGGCAATATTGGATGCTTTGAACGACATTCCTTTAGTAGCACCAACCTTTGAGTTGATTGGTATTGGTTACTCTGCATGGTTCGTGTATCGCTATTTACTCAAAGCCTCAACCAGGCAAGAGTTGACTCATGAAATTACAACACTCAAATCACAAGTTGTCGGTAAACAAACTTCAGAATCTTAATAGCTGATAGTTGCTTTATTCTAATTCAAAATTCAAAATTCAAAATCTAGTTTTGAATTTTGAATTTTGAACTCCCGAGTACCCTTTTGGGTAGGAAAGCTACCTATAGCTTTTCATTAAAAAGGCGTTGACTAATTTTATAGCCAAGCTTATTGAGGCGATCGCACAATGTTTTGAGACGGAATTTTCTCCAAACGCCCCGTTCGTACCAAAGCTTGATGAATCATTACGGCTACCTCAGCACGGGTAGCCTCTTTATTAGGGGCAAAAATTTTCGTGTCAGGGTGGTTGACGACAAGACCGTTGACTGTTGCTGCTGCTATCTTATCAGTAGCGTATTGAGGAATATCTTTAGCATCTTTGTAGATGTTTAAAATTTGATTGGGGGAGGTGGGAGTTTTCAGATTTAACCCAGTCACAAGGGCTACTAAAGCTTGTACGCGGAGAATTTTTTGTTCTGGTTGAAAGGTTTTGTTAGGGTAGCCTTTTAAAAATCCAGTGCTGACAGCTTGGTTAATTGCCGGAGTTGCCCAGTATTTTGCTTTCACATCGTTAAAAGCGATCGCACTTGTCTCAAGCTTGTTTTCAAAGGCCTGTTGTAGTATGGCAGCAAACTCAGCACGATTTACCGACTGATTTGGTCTAAAGGAATAATCTGGAAAGCCTTTAATAATACCACGGGAAGACAGAACATTAATAAAGCGCCGACTCCAAAAGTCAGCAGGTACATCAGTAAAGTCAATTGGCGGCGGAATTGTTGACTTCTTCTCCGAGGGAGTCACCAGCGAAAACGGTTGTTTGATCGCATTGGCAGAAGGTTGCAGAGGTGTAAGTATTTGTGAAGAATCAGTTATACCTGTATTGCTTGATGGTAGCGTCGGCGCAGGAATCGCCTGCTCAATTACCGTTGGAGTAGTGCTAGGTTCAACAACAGGCGCAGATGGCGGCGACGGTAAGGTATTCAGGTTGGAACCTGTATTAAGTTCCACACTAGGGGTAGGAGAGGACAGCGATGAATTAGGCTCAACGCTAGCTGAAGAAACAGGAGACGGTGATGGCGTTAAGCTTAAATTCCAGCCAGAATCCCTGCGGGTAAATGACCAAAATAGAATCACTCCGATTGTCGAGAAGGCAACCAGAATAGCTATAAACTCATCAAAGCCAAGAGCAGTTGTTTGAGATGACTTAGGATCAGGAGGAGGTGTATTTGTCATCGTAGTTACCCTGCTAGTAGTAAAATTTGCATCTAACCAAAATTAAGCCACAAAAGACTCTTTTACACCAGAGTTAATGATACTTTTATTTCAAATCTAGTAATCCTTCTTCCTTCAACTTAGGATTAAAGCGAATTTGTACTTGCAAACCACGGGATTCTAACGCCGCTATAATTTCCGCTTCTACTCGTCGCGCTACATTTTTGAGAATTTTCATTTGTGTCAATTCATCATTGACCGGATTTTGATAATTTTCCTTTTCTTCAGGTGTCATTACCACTTTAGTATCAATGGGCTGTATCCATTTTTCTTTATTATTTCCATTGCCCAATGGTAAACTACCATTTTCAGCAATCCAGGCCTTTTCAATGTTTTCTAAAACTGCACGACTAGGGCGTTCAATAGTTTGAGCTTTCACCCAATAGCACTGTTGTGGCTGACGTACTAAATGCTGCTTGAGACTGAGATAAACATCACGAGAATATCCTACAAATTGCAGCGATTTCTCTGAATTAAAAATTGCATATACTCCAATTTTTCCTTGGAATTGCTCAGGCAATTGACCATTTTCGTCAATATAAGGAACATATTCTAAAGTTACTAAAGCAGGAATATTAGTTTCAGCAGTCATAACTTAAATTTATTTTTTTATGGGATTGACAATTGCTTTTTAGTAGCAAAACAACAGTATCTATTCACCAATTTTTTGGTAAATTGCACACAGGCGACTAGGCTTAAAAATTTTAGCGTTAAACATGAAATTTGGTGGTACGTTGATAATCGCATACTCGTCAGATTCATGGTATTGCTCAAATTCTGCTGGCATCCCTTTAGGGGTAGTTAAGCTATAAGGAACTGGCTGAAAAAGCAGTTTTGTAAATTCAACTTTTTCAACTTGCAATTGTTGAGCAACTTGGCTTAAGAAATTTTCACTTGACAATAATTTAAACAGAGTTTCTTGCAGATTAGGCTCGAGAGTGAAACTGCTGTCAAAGTTCTGGACAATTTTTAGAGGCATTTTCGCACTGGTTTTTAACGACTAATTGACAATAGAAGACGAGGAGCATTTTATACATTATCGCCAAAATGCTTCCATAGCAGCTAACAGACTTACGTCTCTAGCGTGTATCGGCAACTTTTGCAAAAATGTCATCTTAAATCAGCTTATTAGATTGTGCGACTTCTTTGATAGTCTCCAGTCCCACAATTCATAGAGAGTTACCCAAGGTAGCTTTTTGACTGCGAATTGAAACCCTGGAATATAGTAATTTGACTCGTTCATCCTTAAACCAACAACCAAACGAAGGGACTTACACAGTTGATGTCTCAGCAGATTCACGTATTGGTAGAACAGCGAGAGGGAGTGAGATACTCCCCGCGCCGCCCGGAGGATGAAGTGGGGCTGCTGTCGGAAATAGCTCAATTCTTAAAAGCCATATCACACATTGATTTCCAAATTAGATTGCATTCGTTGAAGTATTATTCCCAGATATGAAAAAATGAAACCTAATTTAAAATTAATAATGCTGGCATTCACAATCTCATGACTCGACAACCCCATGACCAATTTGCAAAGGAATATCTAGAAGAATTGTTAAGCTCTTTAGGTAGGGTAGAAACCAGCAAAGATGTTAAAAGCGAAGTTCGTGAGATAGATGTTTGGTTTGTTCCCAGCGCATCCCCATCTAATGCATCAGAATTGGGATTATTGGCAAAAATGGCTGCAACTAGCTGTCTATTTGAACCATTTCGTAATTCTCCCAGTGAAGGGGAGATTAGGAGTTGTTTGTTAAAGTTATATACAGTTCATGGAGATTTATTGCGACAAGCGAAAAGGGAAAAACGCTCTTTATCAGAGGGTGAATTACCCTGTTTATGGATTTTAACTCCTTCTTGTTCTCCTAGAATGCTCAACGGATTTGGAGCGAAAATTCAAGAGTCAGAAAATTGGGTTGAAGGGGTTTATTTTCTGCCAGAATTTTTTAAAGGAGCCATTATAGCTATTAATCAGTTACCTGTTCTTGAAGATACTCTCTGGTTAAGGGTGTTGGGGAAAGGAAGGACGCAAAAACAGGCTGTAGAAGAGTTGGTTCAACTGTCAGAAGGAAGCTCTAGATGGGATCAACTGCTAGAGATTTTAGCTTCTTGGCGCAAAAATATAGAGGTGAAAGATAATGTAAGTGACGAGGAAAGGGAGTTGATTATGAACTTATCACCAGCTTATCTTAAGCAACGGGAAGAATGGCGACGAGAAGGACTGCAAGAAGGACGACAAGAAGGACTGCAAGAAGGAGAGAAGAAGGTACTACTGCGGTTACTCAGGCGACGCTTTGGGGACATTGCTCCTGATTTAGAGCAGAGAATTATCAGTTTATCGATTCCCCAGTTGGAGTCCTTGGTAGATGCTCAGTTAGATTTTTCTAGTTTAGATGATTTAGCAACCTGGTTGTCAGCACACAGTTAATTTCAAGTCGAGCTAAGAGGTTGTTTGAAAAGTGGTCGGCTGTGATTTTAGGCACTTGGCGATCGCTTTCATCAATTGCCCCTACTGCGTGCAGTTTTGCGTCAGTACTATCAACAAAAAAGCCTGCATAAGCAGGCTAAGACCAGAATTAAGTGTAGTGTGTCAAGCTACGGCACTACAGAAGTTGTAAAAGTTCTTTAATTTTCGTGTCTTGGCGCTGCTTGAATTTTTCCGGAAAATGGAACTCGATCGCTATCTTACCGCTTGGTTGTTCTTCAACTGTGGCAACTTCGGCAACAAATCGGCTAGATGAGGGATTATCAGCATCCTGATTCAATAACAAACCAACCAATGGTTTGACAGTCCGCATTGTGTGTAAGTCCTGTTGTCCCAGAACTTTGTCAGATGATAAGGCTTTGGTATCCTCTAATTCCAAGCGTAAACCTGTCACCCCTAATTCTGTTGCCACTCCAGAAAACAGATGACCATCCCAGTAGAGTTGACTTGCAGTGTGAACTTGCTTGCGGACTTTTTTGCGGTTGGTTCTTTGGATGTCACGCAAGGAACGAGTGAGACTGGTAGCTAAAAATCCAAAAGAAGCCATTGGTTGATCTACATCCGCTCGCTTCTGGGAATACCATTCCCGCACATCAGAATATAAAACTAGTGTGAGAGCATCAAGTTGGGCGCGATTGGGATTGACAAAATCAATTGCCAGCAGTGTTTCTGTATCATTAACAGGAGATACGCGGATAATTCGCGCTGTGAGAGAGGCGCTAGCGGTGAAATCTCCCATGATTTCGATTTCTACTTCGTCTGGTAAATTGGGCCAAGATTCCAAAGAAATTAAAGCACCAGTTTCGGAGATATTTACCGTCTCGCCCATGATAACTTGGTCATTGCTAGAAATAATCACAGTTAGCGATCGCTGCAACCGGTGAGCCGAACGTACTTGTGGTTGTTCAAAACCAACTAACAAAGCAGCTACCAGTAACACCAAGTTAAAACCAGACCACATGGTATTAACTAAGACAGCTTGCCAATCTTCAGGGCGTAGTAGTAGCCAATAAGGGACAGCCAGTAAAGAGGAAATCACCACTCCCGCTACTATTAACAAACCACGCATCGACTCCCAGTCAAATGTGCGCTGAGTAACAGATATCCCTTTGTCAGTAACATTGAACGAACCCATCTTCGGGTTAATCAGCGCTAATAACGTCACCCACCCAGCCTGGAACGCCATTGCAAACTCAAAGATTTCATTCCAGAAAGAGAACCGGACACGTTTGTAGATGATGAAATTAGCAAAAAGAGAGAGCAATATGTGTGGTATTGCATAGGCTAAGGTTTCTAAACCCAAACCTTGGACAGAATTAATGCCAAATAATAAAAATAGCGTGGGAGCAACTGCATATACTAATCGAGGATACCCATACAAAAAGTGAGAAGTCGCACTTAAATAACAAATCCGCTGGGCTAATGTCAGCTTCAACTTCCGGTTAAAAAAGGGATTTTCCAGTCGCAGTATTTGCGCCATTCCTCTCGCCCAGCGCACTTGTTGACCCACATAAGAAGAAAACGTTTCTGGCGCCAAGCCAGCCACCATAATTTTGTCGTAATATACCGACCTATAACCTAGTGAATGCAACCGCAGGGCTGTATGACAATCTTCCGTAACCGTTTCTACGGCAATTCCCCCAACTTCTAGAAGATGGGATTTGCGGATTAAGGCTGCTGAACCACAGAAAAAGGCAGCATTCCAAAAATCGTTACCTTTTTGTAGCACCTTATAGAACAACTCATTACCCACCGGAATTCTCCCGTCGGTAAACAAATTGCGCTCGAAGGGGTCAGGATTATAGAACCAGTGAGGCGTTTGCACAAACGACACTTTCGGGTCGAAAAAGAAGCCCGCTGTATGTAGGATAAATTGGCGTGATGGGATGTGGTCACAATCCAAAATCATCACTAAATCGCCACCAGTTTTATGCAGCGCCGTGTTGATATTACCAGCCTTGGCGTGGTCGTTATTGTCCCGCGTCATGTGTATGCAACCGAGTTCCTGGCACATTTGCCGCAGTTCTTCCCGTCTAGCGCTAAACTTTTCTCGCCGTGGGTCGTCTTCTTTGTATCTTTCTGGACGACCATCATCGAGGACATAAACCTTTTTTTTCCCAGTACTATAGTCACACGCTAAGGCTGCTAGTGCCGTCTTGCGGACAATCTCAACGTCTTCATTATAAGTTGGGATATAAATATCAACATTGAACCATTCTGCTTCCGGAATAGCGGAAAGATTGACTGGTTGGCGTTCTTTGATTTTGAGGGTTTGAAAGTATGCCAACACCAATGTCAAAATGGCATAGAGTTCTGCCGCAAATAATAATACACAAGCCGTACTGTTAATCCAACCATCAAAGTTGAGGGTGTAGCTAGTGCGGTAGTACAGATAACGGAGAGTGGTGACTAAACTTAGCCACACTAAAAATAAGTGATAATACTGACTGCGATCAGCAGAAGATTCTTTATCCTCAGCTTTGATCACTAACTGACCAAGTAGCACTAGAAAGACGGCTATTACACCCTGTTGCCATACTTCTATCGGGGTAATAATCAGCGGGATTGAAAGCACCACTAACAACAGAGAAAGCAACTTTAACTGTTTTATACCCGCTTTTTTGAGAGTGCGGTCAAAGAATCTGGGAGTAAGGTCAATCAGCCAGCTACTCAAATTGAGGTTTTGGCGATCGCTTTGTTTACGAGGCGGTTTGTATGAAGAAGAGGACATTTTGAATCTTAAATTTTAAATTTGGGACTTTGTTAGGGTGGTCAGATCCCCGACTTCTTCAAGAAGTCGGGGATCTCAAATCACTAAATATTTACCAACTCAGTGCTGAGTGCCTATAGGCTTTGAGTAAATTTAAGAAGTACTCAGTACTTTCGCACAGGGCGTAAAAGCCCCGCCCCTTGTGGACGGAATCTTCTTATAGAGAGAAGGTTGATACCACGCTCTCATTGTGGGCGGTCTTTTAACTCAGCACTCAGCACTTTTAACTCAGCACTCTTCATTTCCCATCGCCAGGAGTCAGGCGTTTGAGATACAACTGAGCAATGCCATAGAGGAGAAGGGATATACCCACAATCCCTAGAGGTAAAAATAGCCAGTTTTCTTGTAAAAACCGCGATGCCTTACTGAGGATAGTTGTATTTTCCAAACGACGAGTTGAGGGGGCGCTTTGGAAAAACTCTAGTTGATAGGCGTCGGGATTATAAGCAGAGGGATTTTTCTGATCGCTACTAATTAACACCGTATCTTTCTTCAGTTGGAAAAACCACGGGTCTTGATTGAGGACTTGTTGCACTCGTTCCAAACCTGTATCAGTTTGAGCCGTTAAAGCCAAAATTACACGACTGTTATTCCAAGGAGAAATTATTTGCTTAATCATCCCTTGGGAATCCTGGGGCGTTTGAATCGCCGCCTGGGCTGATAAGCGGGAAAATGGTTGAGTTAAATTCAAACCACTAGACTGAAATACTTCGGGGATAGGAAACTTTTCCCTTGTACCAATTACTACTAAATGGTCATTCTTCCGGACTGTGTCAGGTAATGCATCTGGAGTATAAACATCTAATTTGACAGAATCTGCTTGACTCAATCTTCCTAAACGTTCGCTAAACGCTAACAGAGTCAACACATCCGTTTTAGAAGGATTTTGCGGCAATACGATCGCCGTTTGGGATAAATCTTGAGGTGCCGCAAACGGAAAACCAAACTTCAACAGGTTCAAATCTGGTAGCTGTGCCGAAATTTCCCGCTTCAAGTCAAAGCTAGTATCAGAATGCACCGTACCTGTAAGTTGTTGATCGGGAGGCTGGAGACAGTTTTGTTTGTCAAACGGCTCCCGAGAGTTCATCCGGAAAAACACTTGCAGTTTAGAATTGGGCTTAACCAAGTTTTCCGGCAAATTTACCTTGAGGTTTTTGCGAGTTACACCCGATTCTGAGTCAAGTCGCGCCCCACCAATGAACACACCATCAAGTAATACTTCTATAGCAGAGGTTCTGGGGTTAATCTGTGGCCCATAGCTATAAACTAGGTTCATGGAACTGCCCCGCACAAACCTATCATCAGGTAAGGCACGGAAATCAATTTCTACTGGCGGTGCAGCAGCACCACGGACGGTGACATCAGCAAAGGGATCACCGTTCACCTGAGTTTTGATGTCGCTGAGTTTAAAAGCATCTTGCTCTGGTAAATAACGCGGCCACTTTCGGGGTGGAGGTGTTGGCGCTTCATTAAGTTTATCAACTAAAATCACCTGACCTGTGCCCATTTTCCGGACATCAGGCTGTGCCAAAAACTGCGTCGCTTTGGCAACTGCTTTAGTGCTATTACCAGTGGCAATTAAAATTGGTACATCACTTTTTTCGGCTTTCGTGACAATTAATACCCCTGTGTCTTCAGGTATGGCATTATTATTGCGATCGAGAATTTGCGAACCGATGACTTTTAGAGGCAAATTTTTCAAAGCAGCTAGAGCCGGTTGCTCGCCAGGAGTACCGATGATTACCAGGCGATCGCTTGGCTTCACATCCACTACATCAGACACTAAGTTCGTCTTCATAGCCCGAAAATCTGCTAATCTGCCCAATGTCGTTTGTAAGCGAGCTGCTGTAGTCAACCAATCCTGACTGACTTGGTTAGGTTGCAAGTAAACAATTTGGTTAGGATCTAAGCCAAGTTCGTCAAAAAAGGGATAGGGATAGCGGCTAAAGTTGAGAGGAATGGGCTGCTGTTGATAGTTAAAAACTAATTTGGAATCCGGCAAAATTTCTGTCCACAAATCTGGACTACTCGGATCACTACATTCTAAAGAGTTATTTTGCTGCGCCACAATTGTCAATTCATTGTAGTCCTGAACTAACTTCGGCGGGATATTAAACAGTACTTGACCAACTTGAGACTGTTTGCGGTTAAGTGGCACACTGCCTACACTAGTACCGTTAACTAAGATAGTTAGACTAGAGCGATTAGCATATAGTGCTGGTGAGTGTTGAAAGCGGATCAAAGCTTGCACCTTACCCTGATCCAGTTTCCAATTACGGGGACGGGTAAACGCCAGGCGACCTTCTGAATAAACGCCCCGCAAGCGCATACGATTGCCTACAATCGGACTGCGATTAAATTCTAGAGTATAAGGTATGAGATTTTTTGCTGATGCCGCTGGAGTTTTCAGCTTTTGTGTATCTTTTTCAGGTGTTGTTGCTTGTGCCAACAAAATAGCTGATTTTTGAGAATCTTGCTGTTGTAAATTTCCTCTGCTTTGAGCTTGTGCGCTTAATAAGGAATTAGGAAAAAGTAATAAGCAGGAAGTCAATAGAATTACTTTTTTACTTGTTTGAGAAATGGTAAATGACGGCTTCATAGTGCAGTGCGATTATTGTGAATGACCTTATTTTGATTAAGAATAAATACTCAATAGAACTCTGTTCTTTTATAACTCAAAAATTTTCATATCACTTTATTTATAAACAACAAAAACTTTTTTTAAACAGTGAGCGTAGTCGAACTGCTAATTAACTTGTATGAGTTGAATGGGCAATGAGTCTGGAGGTAGTAACCCTAACCAAGCTAAATTTTGGGTGTAATAAGCTGAGTCATCACCCCATATTCCTTGTTTGTATTGAGGGAGTAATTTTTTTAGCAGCAGTTCTTGTGCTAAAGCTGGTTTTACTAACCGCATAGCAGCATAGAACATGGCATATTGAGATGTGGCTTCATAATCTACTAATGGTTTTCCTTGGAGATCGATCCGTGCTGGTAAACGTGATTGTTGAGTCCACAATTTTTGTAGATGCTGAGTCGATTGCTGCAAATAACGCCGCGCTTGTGGTGAATTGAACCAGGCGGCATCAAGTGATAAACGCCACCAAACTCGATAAGCGTCAAAGCTATACAAGCTCTGAAGATTGCTTGATTGGGGGACGATTTGGAATTGACCAGTTTTGATATCTAGAGCCACCCAATCACTAGGCAAACCAACGGTAGAAAGCCGCGTCGAATTTTCCAGGATTTCGTAACTGGTATCAACTAAACTCAACCATTCACGGGCGGGATCAACTTGTGCAAATATGCGAAAAGCATAAGGTGCGAGATATGAGGGATTGAGGTAAAGGGTGGATTCATTAGGAATAAATGCTGCTTTCGGTCCTGGTAGAAGATAGCGCTTACCTCCGTATCCTGGGGCGCTGGAAAGGTTCCATAAATCCTGTAGTTTTGTTTTTGCCAATTCCAAGTATTCAGGACGATTCCAGCGGCGTGAAGCCAAAATCAGGGCAGTAATCGCATCGATATCACCATCGCTAGCGAAGTTGCTATCGATGACACCCCAATTACCATCTGGCTTTTTTCCCCATTTCCAAGCCCATAGACTGTCTGTGCGTTTGCCATTCTGTTGTCGAAAGAGATTATTTTCAGACCACTTTAAAGTTTTGGCAAAAGTTTCGGGGTCATCAATAAGTACAGAACGCAGCATGGCATAGGCTTGACCTTCACTAGTTGAGCGATCGCTCGCTTCAAAGTCAATTACCCGCCCATCACTTTGGATAAATCTCCGTCGGTAGCTGTCCCAGCTTTCGGCTAGTAAGTCCCGATTTGGGGTAGATTGGGGTAGAGCCGCCAAAAATACCGACAAATTTTCACCACTACCAGGAGTAGTGACGTTTGGTACGGGAGTCTGATTATTCAGTGTTTTAGGATCGACTGAATAACCAGAAACACATGCATAGAGATTGATCAGGCTGGCAATAATCGCCACTTTTGGGAGATACCGCATCTTGGGGACTGGGGATTGGGGATTGGGGACTAGGGATAAGGGGGATGAGGGAGACAAATCAATTCAAAACTTGTACTGAGCTTGTAGAAGTATTCACAATGAAGAATCCATCCTGCTGTCTCCTGCCCAATCACTAATATTGTTCCCTTGTAGGTATTTAGAATTAACTTGATGAAGAAATTTGGGCGATCGCTAATTTCGACCTCTACGTTGATAGTCTTCCCAAGCGGGTTGAAAACCTCGCCTTAGTAGAAAGTCTTCTTGAATTTGCTGCATCTGGCGATACACTTCACTATCGGTTGTTCCTTGGGCGATCGCTTCTAGTTGCAATTTTTCTAGTTGTGACAATGCTGTCAATGGTTGATCGAAAATTGCACTCAATCCAGCTAGGGCGCGCTTTGCTCCTTGGTCTTCGGGCTTTTGTGCTAATACTTGAGTATAAATTTCCTGTGCTGACTCAAAGCGTCGTTGTTCAAAGCGAATTCCTCCCAAAGCAGCCAGAGCATCGATATTATCTGGTTGTTGCACTAAAATACTCTGATAGGCATTGCTAGCTAGATCCAAATTGCCTACAGACCTGGCTAATTCTGCCTGCAATTGATATGAATCAGAGTTTTTGGGAATGCGCGCAATCAATTGTTTCATCCGTGCTTGTGCTTGTGCTGGATTGCGTTTTGCTAACGCCTGTACTAAGCGTATTTGCATGGGAATCGAGCTAGGGTCAACCTGCACCAAATAATTATATAGAGCTTCCTTTTGGGGATCGATAGGTAGTGCTGCCACTAAACTGTATAGTTCTGGGGGGGTATTAGTTGCAGGTTGTGTTGCTAACCAATTGTTCAGCACCGCCTCTGCTTCTGGTTGGGAAATTCGCTTGGCTTGATAGGCGATACTCGCACGCCCTAATTGAGTTGCTGAATTCTGCGGACTACGAGTTATTAACTGGTCATAAACTGCCAAAGCCTCGTCAAAGCGCTTTTGTTGCACTCGTACCCCAGCCAATCCACCCAAAGCAGCGTCAATAATATCGTTATCTGGTTTGTTGTTGAGTATGGCTTGGTAACGCTGTGTACTAGCTTCTAGACTCCCTTCACGCCGCTCGATTTCTGCGGCTAATAACTGAGCAGTCAAATCTTTAGCACCTTTGGGACTAGCAGTGTATGCTGCTAAAGACTGTCTACCTTTATTTAGCTCATTGCGCTGCACATATATCTGAGCAACCCGGAAATGCAAGAATGGGACATTGACTCCTGTTTGCAAAATATATTGGTATACGGGTAATAATTCCGGGTCAGGAACATCAATAGTCGCCAAGGCATCCGCAAGTTGTTGCAGCTGAACACGGTCTGTAGGTAGGGGTTGTAGTATTGTCGCCAAACGTTGTCTTAAGTCTTTTTTAGACAGCGTTCCTAAACGACTTTCCAAGGCTAATTGTCGCACCAGCAGACTTTGATCATTAGGAGACTGTGAAGCCGCCTGTCGATATAGTTGCAAGGCTGTTTGCCTTCCTTGGGGAAAGGCAGTGAAGACATCAGCTACTTCTCTCAGGAGTGTGGGGGAGGGGTTGGGAGTTGTTGTCAGTGCTTGACGGTAAAGATTCACAACTTGCTGCGCCAAAGTGGGATTGTTGGTACGCTTGCGAATTTCATTGAGCGATCGCGCTAAGGGTAAAGTTGCATCGGCTCTCCCTTGTAATGGATCTAATACCGCTAAGGCTTGTGGTTGTTGTTGATTGGCAAGATAGGAAATAGCCAGTTCCTTACGAGTCTCAATCGCTACTTTGTCAAGTGTTCTTGAACGCTGCAACTGCGCTTCTAAAACTTGTACAGATCCCGCTGAATTACCAGTTTCACGTAAAGTACGACCGTAAGCTACAGCGGCATATCCTTCGATAGGTTTTCCACTTGTTTGGTAACGATTAAACAATTCCAGTGCTTTGGCGAAATCACCACCATAGCTATAAGCTTGAGCCGCACCAATGACTGCATCTGGTGGGGGATTGTTGTTCAAAACGATTTGGTAATCTGCTAAAGATTCCGTCAACCGTCCTTGGTAGGAGTATAGTTGAGCGCGATAACCACGAGCTTCTGAGTCATTAGGATTCAACTGCAATAAAGTGGTTAACGCCGTAATTCCCTGTTGGTTCCACTCAGTCTTATAAGTACCCAATAAACCAATCGTTTTCAGCGCTAATTGATTGTTAGGGTCTACTGCAAGTACCTGTTGATAGGCACTCCAGGCTTCGGGAATACGTCCTGCGCGACGATAGGCGATCGCTAATCCTAACCTGGCTTGCAAAGATTGGGGTTGACTCTTCAGGGCTTGCCCAAAGGCAGTAATGGCATCATTTACCAACCCTTTTTTTAACAATGCAAAACCCTTTTGTACTCCTGCTGGTTGATTCTGTGCTTGCACTGGGGCAATATTTCCCAGAGGTAGCAGAGCTAATGAAGAAGTAAAAAGCAAAAATGAAAAAGTAAACAGAGAAAGATGTTGTATCTTAACTTTTGCCTTTGACCTTTGGCATTTTTTGTTTCGACTCATTGACCACCTCTGCCTCTTGGAGTCACATCAAATTCTGATTTCACCCTGACACCAACCACCGTTTCTGAAAAATCATCACGTCCTTGAACTGTAAAACCTAGCCGCAGATTCGGAAGAAATTGAAAATCATAAAATAGTTCCAGCACATCTGGACTAACGCCACGACGCAGGCTGTCGTTTGAAAGACCGCGTCCATAAGCTAAACCCAAGCGGTCATTTGGGGTTAATAAATCCAAGAAACTGGCTCCGAAGGCGTAAGTATCTGCGCCCAGTCCTAAGTCACGATTTTCGTACTTACCATAGCGTCCAAACAGACCTAACTTGAGGTTAGGAATGAAAACTTCGGCGTTTAGACCGTATGCTTCTTCACGATCAGTCTTTACAGGCCCAAATTGATTATTTCCCCTAGCAATACTAAAGCTTTCTGCAAAGCTATCACGGCTCCCACCATCGCGATCGCTGGCATAAGTACCACGAATAATGGCATTACCGTAACGAATTCCGATTTCTCCAGCAAATCCATCTAAGGAAAAATCCCCAATTCTATCTGCTGATGAAAAGACTGCTGCTTTCGCTTCAATATTATCGGTGACACTCCAATTGACTAACAAACCAGTACGAGAAGCAATCCCTGTCGCTGCTAGTGCTGGGTTGGTTTGAAACACCGAATTAAAAAATTGACTAGCCCCATCTTTAGCAAAACTGTTGCGGTCAAAATAAGATGTTAAATCCATCTGACCAATAACAAACCTGAGATTTGGCACTCCGGCTATTGAAGTCGCCAAATACAGTTCGTTGATATTTAAACCTTCCCGTCGAGAATCATCAAAACTACTGTTTTTACTCGTTAAATCTATAGTCGCCCCAACTAAAGCTTGAGGAGAAATGGGATAAACTCCCGTAACTCGAGCCCGTGCTGAGGACTCACCACCCTGAGTAACATAGACTCCTTGGAATTGTAAATAAGGTTCTTTTAAAGCACTACTGTTGGTTAGGGGGCGCTGCTGAATAACTGTCGGTTGTAATTGTCTTGCAGGAACCAGAGTGGGAATTGCACTAGAGAATGATGGGTTTGCAACTTCTGGAGAGTTGAGTAGTTGGTTAAAAGTCGCTGTTGGAGGTAAAGGTGCTGTAAATTCTTGGGTTGCAGTCGCACCAGGAAGTGGTGGTAATGGGGCTATGTTGGAGTTAATTTGTTCCTGGGGGTTGTTTCCCTGTCCTATTAGTCCCAAATTGAGACTAGAGAAATTTTCATCTGCAGCCTCTCCACCTACGGCTATCAAGGGAATGTTTGTTTGTTTCTGAATTTGTGGCGCAACAGCACGAGGTAGTGCCTGTGGAGCTTTTTTCGTCACCTGCTGCTGAATAAAGTTACTCTCCTGCAGTTTGAGATCACTTCGTGGTTGCTGCTGTACAGATATAGATATTGGATTAGCGATCGGTGCGATACCAGTCGCTGTGGGTGGAGGCGGTACTGTCTGCAACCCCAACATCTTTTTACCTGCGGGTACAGAAGATTGAGGGACTGGTAGTGGGTCTACACTGCCAATCTGGAAGTTGCTAGCTTCTTCAGCAGGAATTACTTGAGCTGATGACGCCTCACTCATCACCATTGCCCAGAAAATCGCAGATGCGACAGTACCAAGCAGCAAATACACTTTCTGGGAGTGTTTTGGATCAGTAAATTTATGACAATCTGATACTTGTTGGCACATTAGCCTAAGTGAATTAACGAATAAGTCTTTACGTTGCAAGATGTTGCCACTTTAGCAAATAAAATGAGTATGATCATCTAGAACGTATAGATTTTCTGATTAATAAAAAACTACATTAAAAGTTGATAAAGTCTGTTAGTTTTGAGTTGAAATTGGGCAGAATAAATAAAAACGCTTGTTATCGGTTTTAATCAAATATAAAAACCTAGTTTTTACATGAATAATCTTAATTACCGGTCTTTTTGGCAAATTTTCAAAAGCCTTACTATAGCTTCTCCTCAAACAGTAATCTCTTTAATACTGTTGTCTGTGAGTTATGGCTGTGTTCAAAAAGTACAAGAAGAAGTGCAGCTAGAGATCAAAAATGTCCAGTCCGTAGCTAGCAATAGTGTATACAATATCACTGGTAGTACAAATCTACCGGAATCTAGCCGGATTACTGTAGAGGCGGTTCGCTATTTACGTCCAACAGCAGGACAAGAAGGGGCGTTGTCGGACTCTAATGTTGATACTAAACGTTCAATCCTGGCTCGCCAAATTGTGGAAGTAAAAGAAGGAAAATGGCAGACTGATTTGAATCTGTGGCAAGTTTCTGCTGATGGTAGACTTCAAGAAGTCTGGCAACCGAATAACGCACAGATAGGACTGACACCAGAAAGTGGTGTGACATTTATTGCTATTTTCGATCCAGCAAGTCAATGGGAACAGTCCGCGAAGCAGAAGGCGGAAAAACAAAAGCTAGAGAATCAACAGCTGGACGGTAAATTAGTTCGTTTTACTAATGAAGGCGAAAAATATGTACAAGCAAGTCAAACTTTATTGATACCCCTACCTGAGGGGAAAACAACCGCACCTCGTCCAGAATCTGGTGATATTAATGGTGGTTGGGGAAACCGATATCAAATCCCACCGGCACCCATAGCTTCCAAAACTACTTTCATTCCATCAGCTACATCCAGACAGACTAATGCTTCCCTAGCTCCATCCGAGTTTTTGCGTTAACCAAAAATACATTGTACGGGCACGGCATCCTCAATCTTTTCGACGATCCGATAATCTTACTAGTGCCGTGCCCCTACTTCGCAATTGAACGAGATTATCTTTTATGGGTGGTTCATTTGATTGAATTGATACACCATTTTAGCTTTGTCACGCCATTACCAAATAACTTTTTATAGGAACTTTATTATGTTCAGTTAGATGGTGTAAACAATTTATTTAACAATTTAATTTTATATATTGCAAAACATAAAAATTATGAAATTTAAATTTAATCGGCTATGGCTAATCAAAAAGGTGCGTTAGCCTACGGCATAACCCACCCTACAAATTAACTACAAATTAACAGTAACTAAGTTTTATAGTCAAAAGATGAAAAGCTAAACTCTGAAAGGCTTTGAGCTATTGAGTTCTCTTTAATTTATCGAATCTTAACCTCATTGCGATTTACAGTATCGTAGTATACCTGAAATCTATCTGTGGCTTTTTCTTCAGTATTTGTGGCTTGGGGTACTACTCGCAGATTATCCTGCATTGCTTGCATTTGAAACATCATTTCTCGGAGTTGTTTTTGTAATTCTTCAAACTCAGATGGTGTGATTGTTATTTGATTTGCTTCAGGTGGTGAAATATATTCTTTTACGCTATTTACATTTGTTTGCGCGTAGCCGTGGAATGTTTGAGCAGATGCAAACCCAGAAGAACTAGCAGCAGTAGTTCTGACTGGTTTATTTATATTTTCTTGAGTCGCAATATGTGGAACAGCATTGACTGGCTGTTCATATATTGGTGCTGGAGTTTGAACTTTAAGAGTTTGAGATTCAGCTATGGGTAATGTGTGAGAAATAGGAGTTGGCTGCCAAGGAATTTCATCATCCAAAAATGCCTTGAGTCCAGAAACTTGTAGCCGAGACTCAGAGAGTTTGAGTTCTTTCAGTAGTGTTTCTTTTTCTTGTAGGTTTTGCTCTAGGCTAAATAATTCTTGCTGGAATTTCACTGATTTTCGAGAAGAATGACGCCAACCACAAACAGCACCTGCTGCAACTCCGGTTCCTATACTAAGTACAGTTGTTAATACTACGTAAGGAATAGCAACATCTCTCATTTTGCCGTAAAAAATCGGTTCTTCTTGGAATTTGATAGTAATTTGCTTGTCGCCTAGTGCGGCAAGAGGAAATGACATTGCTGAAAACACACCGATAGAAGCGATAATGGGTGGGAGAAAGAATTTTTGCAGTGCAGAGAGGGACATATTTAAAAGTTGGATTAGTTGTGGGAAAAAGATAATGGATTAATTGCAGCATGGCTAGTTACCGCTGACAACATCTAGCTTTTATCGCTTTTCAGCGGTTAGTATTTTTTTGTACTGCATACTATCTAAGTTATGCTCTCTGCGTACGATCTGCAATAGAAAAGTCATGAAGAACTCGGAAAAATGATTAAACTTTTTGTAAATTTAAAAACCTACTGACGTAGTATAAAAACAAATATTATCTATACGTAGAAGTCTATAATCTTTGATGTATATACACTTTAGGCTCTTAATTTCATATAAATTACACTACCAAGGGAACATTATGCACTAAATATCACTCTATGATGGTAAGTAAATTAACTTTGTTAATTGCTAAATTTAAAATAAAAAAATCAGGTAAATAAATTTATTTTCAGCATGATTACGGTTGCTGCCGATGAAAGCAATTGTTAGCTTTTTGGAAAATTTATCAATTATGTAAAAAGTCTTTATAAAAACTATACTTAGAAAAAAAATCTTGATACGTCTATTAATTAACGAGAGATATTGTCCCTTACACAAGGTAATGAGAATATGCCATATTCGCTTAAAAATAAACCAAGAAAATTGAGGTCTCTCGAAAAGTTTTTCCTATTTTTCGTGACTTCAGTAGTATTGTTGGTGGGAGTTATGACCAGATTACCTATCAATAGACAGATAGATGTGGCAAGTGCTGCAATGACGATGCAGTTACCACTTTCGACTCTTGGTGCAAAAATTGTAGACGCTGAAGGTCAGGTAGTGCTGCTTAGAGGTGTCAATTGGTTTGGGATGGAAACTGAGTTACACGCCCCCCACGGACTGTGGAAACGAGATTATAAGGAAATGCTGGCTGATATTAAGAAGCTAGGGTATAACTTGATCCGGTTGCCTTATTCTGTAGCTGGAGTGCAATCGCCCAACATCAGTGGTATAGACTTTAGCATTAGTAGCAACTCCGAACTCCAAGGTAAGACTCCCTTGGAAGTCATGGATTTAATTATTCAAGAAGCTGCTCGTCAGGGATTATTGATCCTACTTGACAGCCACCGTCTTAACGAACAGCGCATTCCTGAATTATGGTATGGAGACGGTTTTACAGAAGAAGACTGGATTGATACCTGGACAATGTTAGCTCAAAGGTATAAGAATCAAGCTAATGTGATCGGTGCAGACTTAAAAAATGAACCGCACGGGCAAGCTAGCTGGGGAACTAATAATTTAGCTACTGACTGGCGATTGGCAGCAGAACGTGCGGGTAATGCTATTCTTCGTGTCAACCCTAACTGGCTGATTGTTGTCGAAGGTGTGGAAAAAAATGTCCCTGGTCAAAAACTCAAGCAGCATTGGCAAGGTGGTAATTTGGAGGGTGTGAAGCGCTACCCAGTACGTTTATCTCGCCGTAATAAGCTAGTCTATTCTCCCCACGAGTACGGTTCTGGGGTATATAATCAGCCCTATTTTTCAGAACCCGGCTTTCCCAAAAATTTGATTAGTCGTTGGGAAATAGGATTTAACTATATTTCTAGCCAGAAAATTGCCCCTATCTTAATTGGGGAATTTGGTGGACGACAAGTAGACACAATTTCTAAAGAAGGTATTTGGCAAAATGAGTTTGTCAAATACATTAAAAATAATAATTTAAGCTTTGCATATTGGAGTTGGAATCCTAATAGTGCCGATACGGGTGGTATCTTGTTAGATGATTGGCAGAGTTATGATTTACCAAAGCAGCAATTATTATCCCAATTATTGCCATCTGCATCAGTTCCCCAGACAGATAAACCTAATAATTCTTCTATCTCCCCATCTTCTGACACCACTATTCAACTACAAGTAACTACTGACATCTATGCCAATTGGGAAACGGGATTTTGTGCTAGCTTGAAAATTAGCAATGCCAGCAATACTAAGGTTAGTAATTGGCGACTGAAATTTAAGATGAATGAGGCGAAAATTAATAAATCTTGGAATGGTAATTTCACACAACAAGGAGCAACGCAGTATATTGTGACTCCATTGGATTGGGGGGTTGTGATTGAGCCAAATCAATCACGAGATATAGGTTTTTGCGCTAATAAGCTTGGTTTGGATTATCAGATTCAAAACGTAGAATTACAGCGGTTTTCAGATAAATAAAGTACACCAGTAAGGGGAAAACAATGTTCACACGTGTCAACTTAACTTAAAGGCAGTCATTCTGAGCGAAATTGGTAGACAGTCCGTTGGTAGGTTGCGATCGCCCCATAACCCTAAGTTCCCTAAAATAGAAGTAGTGGTGTTTTGAGGATAAGGTAATTTTACCAACAGGCGAACAAGAAAAATCTTGTATCAGAGTTTGTCAATATCTAACGAACTTTTATCGTTCCTTAGAACTGGTACGTTTTGATGAGCGTACAGGTATTGTGTATATCTTTGCAGGTGAAGATTTGCAAGTTGTAATTTACCGTGATGGCAAGTGGAGGTTTAGATGAAACCAGATTTTGACACTATGAACATAGCCCAATTGCGAGCTTACTTACTGTTACATCGAAATGACGACGAGGCATTTTACAAACTTGCCGATCGCCTCGAAGCGATTTCTGAAAATACTGATTTATACCCGGTTCCAGACACACCTGAGAACATCGCCATCATGGAAGTAGCGATTCAAGAACACCTTAAGAAGTTGGAAGAGAAGCGAAAAGGTTAAGCTAATACCATCGATTTCAATGTTTCACATTTTCCTAGTACCAAAAATTAATTTTTCTCACTCATGATTTAGCCTCGATATCTGAATGAGGGAACTTCAGTTTAATATACTTGTCCACTGCTATATAGCGTTTCTCAACCTAGTGATGTACATCGGTAAGGGCACGGCACTGCCGTGCCCCTACACAGCGTGATATAATTCTGTACTTCATCTGAATGGGAAGCGCTATAAGACTTTACCAAAAATAAAAAGGCAAAGGATCATATTCCTTTGCCTTTTCAGCTATCAAGTTTTAGCTTTATTCTTCGTAATCGTCTTCGTCGTCGTCTTCGTAATCATCTTCGTCGTCGTCTTCTTCTACTACTACCAGGTCTGTGATTTCATCAGCAATTAATTCATCTTCATCATCTATAATTGACCTTTCTGTACGTCTAGTACCAAATGGAGATTCTACAAGAGAAGGAGAATCTAAATTGTAGGTGCGAGCTGTGCGGTCATCTAGCACCATATCCAGGGGATCATCGGCTTCATCTAAGAGGCTTGTGCTTTCCAGTGCAGCATACTCATCGATCGCTCCTGTTTCTTCATAGGCGTTATACCCAGTTCCAGCAGGAATCAATCGGCCGATAATGACGTTTTCTTTTAACCCACGTAACCAATCGGATTTGCCTTCAATAGCAGCTTCAGTTAGGACTCTGGTGGTTTCTTGGAAGGAAGCAGCAGAAATAAAGCTATCGGTGTTCAATGATGCTTTAGTTATCCCTAACAATACGGGGGTATACTGTGCCCTCGCACCGCCAGTAATGGCCATTGCTTCATTCACCTGCTCAACCTGGCGCAATTCCACCAATTCACCAGGAAGCATGGTGGTGTCGCCACCATCATCAATCCTGACTTTGTTGGTCATTTGGCGCACAATTACTTCTATGTGTTTATCGGCAATATCAATCCCTTGGGACTGATACACTAATTGCACTTCGTTTACCAGGAATGTTTGTACTTTCTGCAAGGCATGGCTAGCACAAGCATAAATTCCGTCTTCTGAGCCTAAGCTAAAGAAGATTTCCAAAATTTCATGGGGATTGGAAGGCCCATCGCTTAAGGGTTGTCCTGCTAATACATGGGAACCGTCTGTCACGACTAAATTTTGTCCGGGTCCGAGGGGATAGTCTGTGACAACTCCGTTGGTTTCTACTACTTTAATAGCGATCGCTTCATCGCCATCACCATAAACTACTTTTACCTCTCCAGCGCGACGACCTAGGATACATGCCTCTTTGGGCTTCCGAGCTTCTAGTAGTTCCTCAATTCGAGGCAAACCCTGAATAATGTCTCCGGTTTTGGCACGTTCAAACACCAACAACACCAAATTATCACCCCGTTGCACTAAGTCGCCGTCTTCTATCTGCAACACAGCACCAGGGCTGACTCGATAAGGACGACCGATGCGGATTTTTATTGTGTATTGTGGAGTACTCAGCGCTGATTCACCCTTCGGGTTCGGCAGTTCGGACCCGACGGGAACCGCCAAGACTCCGACTGCCTCACCTGCAGCAGACCCAGCAGTGGTATTTTTAATTTCCACGACTTGTCCGGATTCTTCAGAAAAGACTCCAGGAGCTATTTCTGTTCCTTCTACCAGTAAATTACCTGCCTTCAACTTGGGCTGGACGGTAGTATTCATTGTCATCATGTCACTATGGCGCAACACTAGACAACGACGTACATTTTCGCTACCTTTTTGTACTCCCCGGACAATACCTCCTTCTTTACACAAGATTTGGGTACGGGCGACTACAGCACCCGGCGCAATAGTTAGCCCATCTTGTACTTCTAAAGTTGTTTGGGTACTACCTTGGGTAGCATCAGCAGAAATATCTCGGCGAATTACCAAAGACTCCAAAATCACTAGCTGTAAGCGCTGTACTTCTGGGTCTTCCAGATCAGGTACTAATTCAATATCCGCTGCGAGGGGAGAGGTGTTGTGGTCTTGTTCACCTTCCTGCTCAATTTCTAATACTAGCTGGGTACGCAGTAGTTCCACACCTTCTACGGACTTGACACGTTCAGAATCCTTATAAGGCAGGCGTTGTACTGCTCGCAATTGAATGGAGCGTCCAGTTTGTTGGCTGACAGATGTAGTAGATGGCACATCTGGATTGCTGGGAACTGCAAATTCAACTACAGGACGGCTCAACAGGGCTGGCCCTTCTGGTGACTCTACATACTGGATGTAGCGCAATTCGGTGGCTACAGTGCCTTGGAATTCTTCACCCGGTTGAATAAAGGTATTATCTCGTCCTAGTACTGCTTCAGGGTCGTCTACCATCAGCAGTTCCCCTGGCTTAATCACTACTTCCCGGAGAATGTCGTTTTTCTGGGTGACTTCTACCACACCGCTATTTTGGCAGAAGATATCCTTAACTACTTCGGTGCCAGCTTCGACAAACTGTCCGTCTTCAACTAATAGCAAGGAGATATCTTTGTTAACTTCGTGGCTTTCTTCAGGAATCCACAACAGTGTGCCTCCCTGAACCACTTCATAACCCAGCTTGGCTTTACCTTTTTTCTGGACTTCTACACCTGCGAATTTCAGGAATCCGCCAGTGGTGGTGCGGTAGCGGTCATCAATTAATTCAGCTACCACTTGACCATTTTGCACTTTTGTGCCTGGAGTAGCTCTGAGGTTAAATACCTGGTTATTGCCCGTGGAAACTAAGTAGTTGTTGCGCCCTTGGGAGCTTTGAACGGTGACTGTGGCTTGGTCTAGGACTACAGAGGCAGTGATAATCTCAATTTCCCTAGTACTCTTACCTGGGGTAGCTTCTGGTAGGCGAACTACACCACCGTGTACGGTAGTTAATTTGGTTTCTGCTAATACACCATTAGATGCGATCGCATCACCATTATTTACCACCAATTCTGCACCAGGGGGCAAGTTATATACTTCCCCTGACAGAATCCAAATCAAACCACCCCGTGCTGCGGTGGTAGTTGTATTTCCTTGACGGTCTGTCTTTTGTTCTGGGACAACATCAGCAAACTGGACTTCCCCTGCCAAGTCAGAGGCGACATCTTTCACCGCTTTTTCTGTGTTGGCACGGGTTGTACGTCCACCAAGAGCAACTTCTGCCAGTAATTGACCTTGTTTTACTTGCTGCCCATCAAATACATATAATGTTGAACCTTGAGTCAAATGAATCTCTTGCGGTGGTGGGGTTTCAGGACCTACTTTTTTTGGCTCCAAAATGAGGATACCGTTAGCTTCAACAAACAGCGCGTCTTCACCGTGACGGGTACGATAGGGTCTGATCTTCAGTTTGCGAGGAGTTTTGATTGTGCCATCTATTTTAGAGCGCACTTGTTGGGCGACTTCCCCTGTAAACACACCACCAGTGTGGAATGTCCGCATGGTTAACTGAGTACCGGGTTCACCGATACTCTGGGCAGCAATAATACCGACTGCTTCTCCCAAATCTACCATTTTGGCGTGAGCCAAACTCCAACCATAGCAATGCTGACACACTGAACGGGCTGCTTCGCAAGTCAGGGGAGAACGGACTACGACTTCAGTCACCCCAGATTTTTGAATTTTTATCGCTAATTCATCAGATACGGGGCTATTGCGTGCTGCTAAAATTTCTCCTGTCGTCGGATGGACTACATCTTCATTAACTACTCTTCCTAATAGGCGGGTAGCTAGAGGAATCTTAGTTTTCGAGCCTTCTACCATCGCCCGGAGAGGAATTCCTCTAGTAGTACCGCAGTCAAATTCTCGGATAATCACATCCTGTGATACGTCCACCAGACGGCGGGTGAGGTAACCAGAGTCAGCAGTCCGCAAGGCGGTATCTACCAATCCTTTTCTCGCACCATAGGACGAGATGATATATTCTGTAACGGTGAGTCCTTCACGGAAGTTGGTTTTGATGGGCAAGTCAATAATTTCCCCTTGGGGATCTGCCATCAATCCCCGCATCCCCACTAACTGCCGGACTTGGGAGATGTTTCCTCTAGCTCCAGAAAATGCCATCATGTAAACGGAGTTGAGGGGATCTGTTTGTTTAAAGTGGGTGACAACTTCGTCTTTGAGGGCTTCACTAGTACCGTTCCATGTATCAATTACCTTCTGGAAGCGTTCCACTTCCGTAATTTCCCCGCGTTGGTAACGAGCCTCGGTAGCACGAATTTCTTCTTCTGCGGCTTCGAGGAGCGATCGCTTGGACGGTGGCACCATCAAATCATCTACACTAATAGAAACTCCGGCTTTCGTAGCATAGCGAAATCCCAAGTCTTTCAACTTATCCGCCATCACTGCAGTACGTGCCGTGCCGTAATTGGTAAAAGACCAATAAATTAAATTTCTCAGTTGACCTTTATCAACTACGCGATTCCGAAAAATAGTGTTTTCGTTAGTCATTAGTTATTAGTCCTTATTCCTTAGTCAATAGTCATGAGTTATTAGTCATTTGTCATTTGTAATTAACAAAAGACAAATGACAAATGACAAATGACTAGCTTGCTAGTGCTTCCCGAATCGCATTATTGTAAATAACGCGACCTGGTGTTGTCCGGATATACTGAGAAAGTAAATTCCCTTGAGCGTCTTCTCTAACCCGGCGGAATTTATAGAGTGATGTCCGGCTACCATCGCTGTTTTCTATGACTTCCAGCGGTTCTGTGTCTGGCTGCTCTGTCTCAACTTCACCGTCAAACCGCACGTATATATAAGCGTGTAGGTCAACTTGTTCTTGTTGAAAAGCCATAATCACGTCTTCTAGAGAAGCAAAGTAGCCTCCCGCGCCTTTAGTTGCATTGGGATTTTCGGCGGTTAAATAATATGCCCCCAACACCATGTCTTGGCTGGGTGTGATAATTGGCTTACCTGTGGCTGGTGACAATATATTATTAGAAGCCAACATCAATAACCGCGCTTCCGCCTGACTTTCTAACGACAGAGGGACGTGTACAGCCATTTGGTCACCATCAAAGTCAGCGTTAAACGCTGGACAAACCAGGGGATGCAGTTGAATCGCTCTCCCCTCTACCAAAATTGGCTCAAAAGATTGAATACCTAAACGGTGTAAGGTTGGCGCTCGGTTAAGTAAAACTGGGTGTCCTTCAATCACCTCTTCCAGCACATCCCAAACACTAGGATCATTTCGAGATATCAGCTTTTTCGCAGCTTTGATATTATTTACCATGCCACTGCGAATCAGGCGATTAATCACAAAAGGCTGGAATAGCTCAATCGCCATTTCCCTAGGTAATCCGCACTGATGGATATGTAATTTTGGCCCCACCACAATTACAGAACGTCCGGAGTAGTCAACCCGTTTACCCAACAAGTTTTGCCGGAAACGTCCTTGCTTACCTTCAATAATGTCAGACAAGGATTTCAGCGGGCGGTTATTTGCCCCCACCACAGTCCGTCCCCGACGACCATTGTCAATTAAAGCGTCTACTGCTTCTTGCAACATCCGCTTTTCATTTCGCACAATGATTTCTGGCGCTAAAATTTCTTGCAGGCGAGCCAGACGGTTATTGCGGTTAATGACCCGACGATACAAGTCATTCAAGTCACTGGTGGCAAAACGTCCACCATCTAGCTGTACCATTGGGCGCAAATCAGGGGGAATCACAGGGATGACAGCCATGACCATCCACTCTGGTTTGGAACCAGTGGCGATAAAGTTGTCAATCACCCGCAGGCGCTTAATTAATTTTGCCCGCTTTTGCCCCTTGGCATTACCAATTTCTTCCCGCAGGGTTTCGGCTTCTTGTTCTAAATTAATATCAGCAAGCAAGCGCAGTAATGCCTCAGCACCAATCCCTACCTCTACACCTTGTAGTTGGGAATCTTCGCTGTAGATTTGATCCTCAATTTCTAGCCACTGATCTTCACTCAGTAGCTGTTTGTAGGTTAAAGTTTCGGCATTACCGGGGGAGAGAACAACGTAAGAGTTGAAATAGACTATTTGTTCCACATCCCGCAAAGGCATATCCAGCAGAATAGAAATATAGCTGGGAATACCTTTGAGATACCAAACGTGAGCTACTGGGGCGGCGAGTTTAATATAGCCCATGCGGTGACGTCGCACCCGGGACTCAGTAACTTCCACACCACAGCGTTCGCAAACAATACCACGGTGACGCACTCTCTTATACTTACCACAGTGGCATTCCCAATCTTTTGCGGGACCAAAGATGCGCTCGCAGAACAAGCCGTCCATCTCTGGTTTGAGAGTCCGGTAATTAATCGTCTCCGGCTTAGTGACTTCTCCTACTACCTGACCGTTTGGTAGTGTTCTTTCACCCCATTGCCGAATTCTTTCTGGCGATGCCAAGCCGATTTTAACGTAGTCAAACTGATTAGTTTGGGCGTTTCTCATACTTAAGTACTGAGTTTTGAGTTATGAGTATATTTAGTTTTTGTCTGGGGGTTAGATACTGGGGACTAGGGATTGGGTATTGGGCATTAGTCATTGGTCATTTGTTAAGAGTTAACCCTTCTCCTTCTCCTGCGGAGACGCTGCGCGTAGCTTGCTTCCACGAAGTGGTACGGCTACGCTCAGGGACAGGGATCAAGAACAAATTTTATTATTTATTCTCCCCAATCCCTATGCCCTATTCCCTAGTCCCTAATCCCTATTCGTCCTCTTCCAGTGACTCACGGGAGAGGGATTCATAGGTGGGTCGAGGAGGGGTACGACGGGCTGATTGATCCGCCATCAAATCGACTTCCACATCCAAGGAACTGCCATCTGCTTGGGTTTCTACTTTGTGTACGGCAATATCCAACCCCAGTGACTGCAGTTCTCGCATCAACACCTTAAAGGACTCTGGTGTACCGGGACGGGGAATTGCCTTGCCTTTAACGATCGCATTTAACGCTTCATTCCGCCCTTGCATGTCATCAGATTTCACTGTCAACAATTCCTGCAAGGTGTAAGCTGCACCAAAGGCTTCCAATGCCCACACTTCCATTTCTCCAAACCGCTGACCACCTTGTTGTGCTTTACCACCCAAGGGTTGCTGGGTAACGAGGGAGTAGGGGCCTGTAGACCGGGCGTGGATTTTGTCATCGACTAAATGCACCAGTTTCAACATATAAGCCACGCCTACAGTCACTGGTCGGTCAAAGGGTTCGCCAGTACGACCATCGAAAACTGTGATTTTGCCGGGATTATCTGGGTCATATACCCAGGTTTTACTGGTTTCATCGCGCGCTTCTTGCAATTTGCCATGCACAATCCGGCGGGATGACTCTTCCCCATACATTTCGTCAAAGGGGGTAATCTTAAACCGGACACCCAAGTTGTGACCAGCCCAGCCTAATAAACACTCAAATACTTGTCCCACGTTCATCCGGCTGGGTACACCCAAGGGATTAAGAACGATATCTACTGGTGAACCGTCTGGTAAGTAGGGCATATCTTCCGCAGGCAAAATCCGGGAAATAATCCCCTTGTTGCCGTGGCGTCCTGCCATTTTGTCGCCGACTTGGATTTTGCGTTTTTGGGCAACATATACCCGGACTACCATATTGGCTCCCGGTGGCAATTCATCGCCTTGTTCACGGGTGAACAGACGCACATCAACTACACGACCTTTTTCACCGTTAGGAACTCGCAGGGAATTATCCCGCACATCTCGGGCTTTTTCTCCGAAAATGGCACGCAACAGTTTTTCTTCTGGAGGTTGGTCTGATTCACCTTTGGGTGTGACTTTACCTACTAAGATATCCCCAGCTTCTACCCATGCCCCAATACGAATGATTCCCTGTTCATCCAATTGGCGTAAGGCATCTTCCCCAACGTTGGGAATTTCTCTGGTGATTTCTTCGGGCCCTAGTTTGGTTTGTCTGGCCTCAATTTCATATTTTTCAATGTGGATTGAGGTGTAGACATCATCCTGCACCAGCCGTTCGGAAATCAAAATTGCATCTTCGTAGTTGTAGCCTTCCCAAGGCATGTAGGCAACGACGATATTTTGCCCTAAAGCCAATTCACCGCCTTCTGTGGAGGAGCCATCAGCTAGTACTTGCCCAGCAACGACGCGTTCACCTGTACGAACAAGGGGTTTCTGGTTAAGGCATGTATCTTGGTTGGAGCGTTGGTATTTGGAAAGTGTGTACCTAATTTCCGAACCTGATGGTTTGGGACGCACACGAATTTCTGTGGCATCTACGTATGTAACATCGCCGTCGGTGCGGGATACAATTACCATCCCGGAGTCTCTGGCTCCTTGAGCTTCTAAACCTGTGCCCACTAACGGACGCTCTGGTTTAAGTAGGGGGACTGCTTGCCGTTGCATGTTGGAACCCATCAGTGCGCGGTTAGCATCGTCATGCTCCAAGAAAGGAATCATGCTGGTAGCTACCGACACAATTTGCACTGGGGAAACTGCTACATAGTCTACTTGTTCTGGTGTTGTGGTAGCCCAATCTTGGCGATAGCGCACTGGAACTTGCGGCCCTTTTATGTAGCCATTTTCATCTAATGGCACATCCCCAGTAGCAGTCCGGAGGTCGTCTTCTTCGTCTGCGGTCATGTATACTGGCTGTACGTCAAATCTTACGCGCCCATTTTCCACAGGTCTAAATGGCGTTTCCAGGAAGCCGTAAAGGTTAACTCGGGCATGAGTTGCTAAGGAGCCAATCAATCCGGCATTGGGACCTTCTGGGGTTTCAATTGGGCAAATGCGTCCGTAGTGAGAAGGATGGATATCTCGCACGGCAAAGCCGGCGCGCTCTCTGGTCAATCCACCTGGTCCAAGGGCACTGAGGCGGCGTTTGTGGGTCAGTTCTGCCAAAGGATTAGTTTGATCCATGAACTGACTCAATTGGCTGGAGCCAAAGAATTCTTTAATTGCGGCTACCAGGGGTTTGGGGTTAACTAAGGACGCTGGGGTCAGCACTTCAGCATCGGATACGGTCATCCGTTCTCGAATGATGCGCTCTAAGCGGTTTAAGCCGACCCTTACCTGGTTCTGTAGCAATTCGCCCACACTTCTGACGCGGCGATTACCCAGGTGATCGATGTCGTCGATACTACCAATGTCATACTCTAGGTTGATCAGGTAATCTACTGCTGCTAAGATATCGCCGGGAGTCAGCACGCGCATGGTGTCGGGGACTGATAGGCGTAGTTTCTTGTTGAGCTTATATCTGCCAACACGACCAAGATCGTAACGTTTTGGGTCAAAGAATCGGGAGTCTAGGAGTTGTTGCCCACCTAAAACTGTTGGTGGTTCACCGGGACGTAATTTGCGGTACAGTTCCATGAGGGCTTCTTCTTCAGAAAATTGCCCTTCTTTTTCGATGGTTTTTTGGAAGTATTCGGGGTGACGCAAGGCGTCAAATATTTCGTTATCTGATAAACCGAGAGCTTTTAAAAGTACTTGTGCTGAAAGTTTGCGGGTTTTGTCGATGCGTACCCACACTAGATCGTTACGGTCTGTTTCAAATTTCAGCCATGCCCCTCGGTTGGGTATTAAGCTGGCGGAATAGGTGCGCCGTCCGTTTTTGTCAATTTCTGATTTATAGTAGACTCCGGGACTCCGCACAATTTGATTCACAATCACCCGCTCGGCGCCGTTAATAATAAACGTGCCACGATCTGTCATCAAGGGCAGATCCCCAATAAATACTTCTTGCTCTTTAATATCCCCGGTTTCTTTGTTTAACAGGCGTGTGGGGACATACATTTGCACAGCATAGGTACTATCCCGCCGTTTGGCTTCTTCAACGCTGTACTTTGGTTCTTTAAGTTTGTAGTTATGACCTAAAAAGTGCAGCTCTAGTTTGCCAGTGTAGTCTGTGATCGGACTAAAGGAGTTAAGTTCCTCTATTAACCCTTCTTCTAGAAACCAGCGGAAGCTTGAACGCTGGATTTCTATTAAATCGGGTAACAAAAAGGCGGGTTCCATATATGTTTCGTCAGTCATGCCTCTACCTTTGTCAACCTGGTTAAACTTTCCCTTGGACACTGTCCTTCGACTGCGCTCAGGACATCGCTTTTGTAGCTTCCCTCTACCAACTAGTGTCCGTAGCTGTTTGGGGAATTTTCTTCACACCACCTGCTATTCAAAAGGTGCAGGCAAACGCAGAAATTAAATCTGTAAAGTGGCATTTTGAAAAGGGGGTAGTCGCCCCTGGTGGGGGCACTTTGCCAAAATCTGGTTATTAAGTTGATTCTTCAAGAGCAGGTGCTTGGAATATGCTTGAGTTTGATTTATTTTTCTCACTTCCCCTCCCAAAGCGCTTTAATTAGCCCACGCATTTCTGTAGTGTGGTGTCTTCAATACCCTTCTGAATTTAAACTCATGGTAATTTCCTAAAACTAGGGAAATGAGTAGTGTCTCTAAGACTCCCAGTTGGTATGTCTCTATTTTGGTGGGTTGTACTCACAAGGCAATTACGTTTAACAATTTTCTATAGGTTAATTACAGCAAAAGCGGTGTTGTGCAAAAGTTTAGCGCCACCTAGGTTTCCAGGGTTATTCATGATTATTCAGAGCATCCGCTTGTAGAGAATATGAATATGGCTAATCCCTTCTGGAAAATTCAAAACGGAGAATTCCCATAAATTCAGGGGATGAAAAGAAGGAGACTATGCTTTTGGCACTAAGGCACAAGCTATGCTAACACGTTGTACAACGTGTTTCACTCCTTGTTCTTTCTCCGTCTAATGAATTTAGGGGCTTGTATCCTGGCTATTTTTGAATTTTGTAGACGCCCGGAGGGCTTGCCGCAGGGTATTTTGCATTTTGAATTGGGGCGTAGGAGCAAACTGGTTTTCCAGATTCTCAAGGATAACCCAAAGGGTGAGCCAGCGGATGTCAAGTCGATAACCCTGCAAAATAAAACTTAGGAGTTCTGAGTTCTTTCCTTTATCATTATGCCGCAAGCGGAATACTTTGGAGGGAATGATAATAGCATATTTTTGTCCTCCTGGGGTTTTATTTTTTGCTGCGACTGATTGTACCTATAGGGGTACTTTTAGAGTACGAGACCAAATAGTTCGCAAGCGTTTTTAGTGGTTTGAGCAGCGATCGCCTCGACAGTTTCCCCACGCAATTGCGCTACGTGTTCCGCTACATAACGGACATAAGCAGGTTCATTACGTCGTTCACCCCGTTTGGGTACTGGAGCGAGGAAAGGACAGTCTGTCTCAATTAGGAGGCGATCGCTTCTCACCACAGCTGCTGAAGATTGTATTTGTTTGGCGTTTTTGAACGTTACTGTTCCACTAAAGCTAATGTAAAAGCCTAAGTCAACGAACCATTGGATTTCCTCTGGCGTTCCACCCCAACAATGCATTACACCCCGAATCTCTTCTCCTGTGGACTCCTGCCATTTTTGTAAAACTTCTTTTAACTGTGGTGCTGCATTTCGGCAGTGAATAATCACAGGTAAGTTAAGCTTTGATGCGATCGCCAGCTGCGCTTCAAATACTAGGCGCTGTTGCTCATAGTTATCTGCTTTGTGCAAATCTAGCCCCATTTCCCCAATCGCTACTACTTTTGAGTCAGAACTAGCGAGGGATAAAATTTGCTCGGCTATCTGATCGTTCCATTGGCTCGCATCTAATGGATGCAATCCCACGGCAAAGCTAAGTTCGGGGAACTGGTGTGCTATGGCTTGAATGCTGGCAAATTCTGATGGCTCGACACAAGAATGTACTAAATGCACTACGCCTGCTTCTTGCCACCGCGATCGCACTGATGCTAAATCTGGCTGGAAAATATCGAAGTTAAGATGAACGTGGGTGTCAATCAGCTGCATCTTCTGTCCTTTGTCCTTTGTCTTTGTCATTTGTTTTTTGTCATTTGCCGTTATTCATGACAAATGACGAATGACAAATGACTACTCGGCTGCTTGTGTGAGTGGTTTGAGTCGGTGAGCTAATTTTGACTTTTTCCTCGCCCCGTTGTTGGGATGAAGAACCCCCCGCTTGATAGCTTTATCGATTTTGCTGTAAGCCTCGGATAATCTAACCTCTACCTCTTGTTGCAATTCTGGGGTAGGATTAGCCTTATAGACTTCTACTGCGTTAAGGTACTTCTTAGTCAGCGTCTTAACTGCTGACTTGTAAGATTTGTTACGCACTCGGTTACGTTCTGCGATTTCGGCGCGCTTAAGAGCAGACTTTGTATTCGCCACAGTCAATCCCAAAAAGACTATTAATTATGTACACACACTACTAGACTTACTAATATAGCATCCATATTGCCAATGTGATGATTTCTGAAAAAAATTTCACTTGTAAGTTTTGTCGGCATCAAGTTGTTGAATCAGCCTCAGAAATGCGTTAATATAGGGTGCTATTTCAAATATAGCCATTTTCTCTAACCCTTAGCGGGAAAAAAATTATAACTGCTAATGTAATCTGTCTCCAAATCAAGACGTGTTGTCAGAGATCAAGGACTCTCAAAGGCTGAAGCTCCAGTTGTAGGCGTAAAGAAGCAACACATGTTAATTTCTAAGATAGAAAAATAAGTAAAAATTATATTTCAGACGCCAACTCTCTTTCACACAGGAGTAGCCGGATGTGTGAATACACTACCTGCTATTTGGTAAGGATAGACTAAGAAAGCGAAAGGGTAGCGGGAATTGGCACACCTACTCCCTGCCGAAGAGCTTTTTTAGGCTGGTCGGACTGAGAAATTAAGTCGCCTTCTCAAGCAACTCATATTGCTGCAAACACTGGGAGTATCAAAAAAATCCAGGTTAAGCTAGAGAAGAGAATTAGAGTAAAGCTCTGCACCCCTGTGGGTAAAGAGCAAGACTGATTCTCAAGTGGGAATATTCTAATTTTGGCATTGTCCTTACTCCATGCTGCGAATCATTACTCAGCAGGCAGACGTCAGAGCAGAACTACAACGTATCTGCAATCGTACCCATGACGAACAGGTGCTTCACAAAGAAGCAACGGTGCGAGAAGTGTTGCAAGCAGTAAAACGCCAAGGCAACAAAGCTGTGTTACACTACACAGCTGAATTTGATAACCAAATCCTGAAGCCAGAAGAGCTGCGTGTCACAGGTTCAGACCTAGATGCAGCCTACCAACAGGTGTCGAAGGAGTTGCTTGGGGCGATTAGGTTAGCTTGTAACCAAATTGAAGCGTTTCACCGTCAGCGAGTCCCGAAAAGCTGGGTACACTTTGGCGATGATGATGTGGTGTTAGGTAAACGCTACACCCCGGTTGACTGTGCAGGTTTATACGTGCCTGGGGGTCGTGCTGCCTATCCTAGTACGGTACTGATGAATGCAATTCCAGCCAGGGTAGCTGGCGTACCCCGTGTAGTGATTGCAACACCACCAGGAGCGCAAAAAGTAATTAGCCCTGCAGTTTTGGTAGCTGCCCAAGAAGCGGGGGTGCAGGAAATTTATCGCGTCGGGGGGGCACAGGCGATCGCTGCTTTAGCCTACGGCACAGAAACAATTCCTAAAGTGAATGTGATCACTGGCCCTGGCAACATTTATGTGACTCTGGCTAAAAAACTGGTCTATGGAACTGTGGGCATTGATTCCTTAGCAGGACCAAGCGAAGTGCTAATTATTGCTGATGAAACCGCCAATGCTGTACATGTTGCCGCTGACTTATTAGCACAAGCCGAACATGATCCAATGGCAGCAGCGATTTTGTTAACCACAGATGCTGCTTTGGCCAAGAACGTGCAGGTAGCGGTGGAACGACAATTGGTAGATCATCCACGACGACTAGACACAGAAAAAGCGATCGCTCACTATGGCTTGATAGTAATTGTAGAATCCCTGGAAGCAGCAGCTGAACTCTCTAATGAATTTGCCCCCGAACATCTGGAATTACAAATCGCAGATCCTTGGGAATTATTACCACAAATTCGTCATGCTGGGGCAATCTTCTTGGGTAAATTTACACCTGAAGCTGTAGGAGATTATTTGGCAGGGCCTAACCATACTTTGCCGACTTCTGGTGCTGCTCGCTATGCCTCAGCACTAGGTGTAGAAACCTTTCTGAAACACTCTAGTATTATCCAATATTCAAAAACTGCCCTGCAAAACGTAGCTGGGGCTATTGACGTACTAGCAACAGCGGAAGGACTACCTTCCCACACCGATTCAGTACGACGCCGAATTCAGCAAGAAGAGTGATTTGGAATCATTAATTTTTCTCTACACTTTTAGCAAAGGTGACTTGGTGGCTGCAAACTAAAAATCTAGATAGCAGTAATTGCCACGAGGCAAATCGACTTATGGCGTAGTTTCGACCACTCAATCCAAAACTGGAAGATTTTGAGTGTTGCTGCCAATAACCTTCGCCAGGACTTATTAAAGGGGTCTACTCTTGAGGAGACGAGAGCAGTGCTAAAAAATATTTTGGTAGCTCTGGATGGTTCAGAAATCGCAGAACGAGTAATTGAGACTGTGGACGAATTAGTGCTGTCACCAGATAGCACAGTTATTATCTGCCATGTGTTTCCCTCGCCAGAATCAGAAATGGAGCTACCAGCTGATCGTCCTCAGCCAGAGTCACCAACATTGTCTTATTTCCAGATTGAAAAACAGTTGCAATCCTACCAGGAAAAATTATCAGTTAATAGTCAATTAGAACTAGTGACTGGTGATCCTGCTGATGAGATTATTCGCTTCGCTAATATTTATGAAGTTGACTTGATTATAATTGGCAGTCGCGGATTAACTGGGATGAAGCGAATTGTTCAAGGTTCTGTTAGTAGTCAAGTGGTAGAAGAGGCTCATTGTTCAGTTTTAGTAGTAAAGCCGAATTAGAAGCATATGAAAGGCAATAGGCAATAGGGACAGGAATTCAACGCCACGCGTAGCGTCTCGAAGAGAAGTATCTCGGAGATTCTTCCCTTTGCTCAGAATGACAGTTCTAAGCCGTTTTTAGCCCGCTTCTGTCACTCTCCGAAAACTTTTGCCATTTCTGAATTCTAGAGCTTTTGTATAGCAGGCGTTTGCGCGATTCTTTTCTAATAACAAATACAAGACCAACTTTTTTCTAATAGAATAGCTTGTATTGATTGCCTCATCGGGCTTCTAGCGATCGCCCTCCCGGAGAGTGACAGAACAGGGTTAGTATAAGTAGATCACTAAGCCTGTCGTTGTGGGGATGGAGTGGGCATGGAGAAGAGTTACCAATGCCCTATTTTATTTCATAAATATTTCTTTAACAATAATCCCAACTTCTCCTTTGTCGCTGTGGGTGCTTTGGCCAAATTCGTCAAAATTGCATATTTTAAAGCCGAATGTGCATCGCTAGGCGGGGGATTCTCACTTAAACGCCGCACTGTTTCTTGAATTACTTTTTGAGCATTGACTGCGTTGCGCTGTAAATTACCAATCACCATCTCTACGGTTACACTGTCGTGATCTGGATGCCAACAATCATAATCTGTCACTAGGGCTAAGGTTGCATAGGCAATTTCTGCTTCTTTAGCTAACTTAGCCTCTGGTAAATTCGTCATCCCAATTACTGTTGCATCCCAGCTACGATAAAGATTTGATTCTGCTTTAGTCGAAAATGCTGGGCCTTCCATGCATACATAAGTGCCACCGCGATGTAGAGTGACATCTGGTAAATTTAGAGAAGCGATCGCATCTGCCAACACAAGAGCCAAATTCTGACAAATCGGCTCGCCAAAGGCAATATGAGCCACAATTCCTTCACCAAAAAACGTGGAAATCCGATTTTTCGTTCTGTCAATAAACTGATCTGGTACTACCATATCCAGTGGTTTTGCTTCAGCCTTCAAGGAACCTACCGCACTCGCTGAGATTAAATACTCTACACCCAACTGTTTCATAGCATGGATATTGGCACGAAATGGCAACTCAGAAGGTAACAGCGTATGATTGCGACCATGACGTGCGAGAAAAGCTACCCGCGTTTCATCCAATGTCCCTAAAATTACTGCGTCAGACGGAGAGCCAAAAGGCGTCTGAACCTCCACCTCTTCCACATCCTTAAGTGCGTCCATTTTATATAGACCGCTACCACCAATAATACCAATACTAGCTTTAGCCATGATTTTTCATCTATTCCTTGCAAAGCTGCCAAGTTATTTTACAGGAAAGCTGAGTACCAGGCGACGCAAGGAAGTGGTAATAAGCAATTATGCTTCATTCCGTATAGCTACTAATGTCAAGCTTTATGAAAAGTTGTTATCCTACAGTCACTAAGTTGTAAAGAATATACAAAGTTTTACTAATTAAAGATGCTAACCACCGCCCCCGCAACCCAAATGCAGTTAGAGACAGTCTTGGAACACATATTTGCTATTCGCAGAATTACGCGCCGCGATCAACAGCTTTTGATGTCAACACTGCTATCCAAAGAAGGCTTAAATGAGCAAGAAAGGCTGCAAATCAGCAAAGTGTTTGATGCTGTGCAAAGAGGATTACTCAAGGTCGTTGATTAATTTTTTGTCTCTCTAATATAGGATTTATCGGTCGGATGCAACACTTACCTGTGGTATGCTACGCATAGCAAGATGCACGAAGTAGTACAGCTGCGCTCAGTGACATACAATAGATGCTGGGGAAACCCCCTACGAGCTTTGTGATTTAAAACTGAGTTTGTAGAGTCTAACTTATTGCTTTGCCCAAAATCTTTAAATCAGTGAATAGTTATCAAATCAAAATACTTATAACTCATACCTGTTAAAGCATCCTCTTAGAGAAGTTGATGGATGTCATTGACTGCACTGATGATCAGGGAGGATGCTTTTTCGATTTCTGCTTTGGTTGTAAATTTCCCAACGCCCATTCTTAACGCTCCCTCAATTATATTCTCTGAAAGATGCATAGCTTGTAAAACGTGAGAGGGTGCAACAACTCCTGATGAACAAGCAGAACCTGTAGAAATAGCTAACTGGTGGCGAACTCTAGCAATTATGGCACTATTAGGAATGTCAGGGATAGAAATATGTAAGTTACCTGATAAGCGGTTGTTTAAGTCTCCATTCACTACTAAATCAGGAATTTGCTCTTGTAGCAGGGTTTGGAATTGATTTCGCAAAAATGCGATCGCATTTTCATCTGTTTCCATCTCCAACCCTCTCAATCTGCAAGCTTCCCCCAAACCAACAATTCCGGGGACATTGAGTGTACCGGATCTTAAACCCTGTTCATGTCCACCGCCATAAATCATCGCTTGGGGAGAATAACCGTTTCTCACAACGAATGCACCAACGCCTTTGGGTGCATAGAATTTATGTCCAGAAATCGCTAGATAGGTGATACCCCAGTCTTGAAAGTTGAGGGGAATTTTACCAGCTGCTTGGGAAGCGTCGCATAAAAACGGGATATTGTGAGAGGATGCGATCGCCCCAATTTTTTTGATGGGGTAAATTGTCCCGACTTCGTTGTTAGCCGCCATCACACAGAGTAAAGCCGCACCATCTGAGCAGACTTTTTCTAGATGTTCTAAATCAATCTGCGCTTGTTGATTAACTTTTAACCAAATAATTTCCGCTAGTCCTTTTTTAGCTAAGGCTTTGCAGGTATCTAAAACCGCTTTGTGTTCCACTGGGGAAACAATGATTTTGGCGGGAGTATTTTGTCGAACAATATGGTAATCGAGCGAAGTCGAGATTTGTCCTTGAATTACTAAGTTAATGCTTTCTGTTGCACCAGATGTAAATATGATTTCCTTGGGGGAAGCGTTGATTAATCCTGCTATTTGTTGACGTGCTTTTTTAACTGCTTGCGCTGCTGTATCTCCATAACCATGATCTACACTATTAGCATTACCAAAATCGGTAGTCATATAGTACATGACTTTTTCAGCTACTCTGGGGTCAACGGGAGTAGTTGAGTGGTAGTCTAGGTAGATTATGTTAGTCATTTTTTTTAACGCAGAGAAAACGCAAAGGAACGCAGAAAATTATCATAACAACTCTCTTAACTCTCTGCGTCTCTGCGCCTCTGCGTGAGATTTAATCATCATTTTTCCTGAAAAGTTAAAGCTAATAAAGCATGATTTCGATATTATAGGGGTATCGGGTTCTAGTTAGCGAGTCAGTTTATGGAAAGTATCAAGATTAGAACACATATAGGTGATGATGGAATTCTGCAAATCCAGCTTCCACCTGAGATTGCTAACCAAGAATTAGATGTAGTAATTGTCTTCCAGCCTGTGATCCCAGAACCCTCACAGACTACAGCCAAAACACCCCAAGAATTAGGGTATTCTCATAGGTTTTTAGAAAATGTCATAGGTAGTTGGGAAGGTGAACCCCTTGAACGACCAGAACAGCTTCCCTTTGAGAATAGGGAGGAGATTCAATGGCCTATCTCTTAGATACAAATGCGTGTATCCAAATTCTTAATTCATCAAATTCACTTGTTACCCAAAAAATTCTGACAATTCCTGCTAAAGAAATTTACATTTGTACAGTTGTTTATAGTGAACTGTACTATGGAGCTTACAAAAGCAAGAATATTAACAGAAACCTCAGTCATTTGGAAAATTTATTGGCTGAGTTTACTGATTTACCATTAGATCGTCAAGCAGGAAAAATTGCTGGAAAGATTCGCGCTCGTCTTGATACTTTGGGAACTCCAATTGGATCAAATGACTTGTTAATTGCTGCGATTTCTTTAGCAAATGATCTCACGTTGATCACCCACAATACCCGTGAGTTTAGTCGTATTGATGGGTTGAAATACGAAGACTGGGAATAACTACAGCTACTTATCAAGTAGTGTACATATTATCTGCATTCTCTCAACTCTTTGCGCCTCTGCGCCTCTGCGTGAGATTTAATCTTATTCATTCTCTAAAAACCTCCTAGCGACTCTCCCCCAATCAATACGAGTATCTTGAGCATTTTCTTTACGTTGACCATCTGGCTGTTCATCCTCATACCTTGCCCATGCCATTAGTAGTAATTTTAACCCATCTAAAGAATTAACTAATCGAGAACGTAAAGTATCTATATCGGCTTTATCTACATCCTCTTCTAAGATTTCAACTAAATTTTTATAGGCAGGATGATTGGTATTCAACGTAACAATAATTGCTCCCCCTCTGGATTGAACAGTGAAAAATTCAGGGGTATCTATCGACGCTTGTGCAAAGCTATATTTTAAGCCATCATCTACTGTAGTTGCTGCTATTAATTCCGCTTTGGCTTCAGTCACGCCATCTTCTTTTAAAGCTTCTTTAATAACCTGTTTTCGTTCTTCTTTTGGTAATTGTTCGTCTGCATCACTTTTACCTTTGTAACCCTGTGATTGACGTTCTTGAGTCACAGTAGTAGCTACTTTTTCAGGTTTGTAGGGGTCATGTCCGTGACGTTTTTCGGTGGTGCGAGTGCCTTTTGTTTGGGCTTTGATTAAGCGACGAATCAGGCTTAATTGACTACTAATTTTATGAGCAAGTTCTAAAAGAGGAAGTTTTGGATCTTCATCTTGAAGTAATTCTTCCTTGAGTTGAGCAACGGTTTTTCCTTCCTCTAGTAAAGATTCAATATCTAGTTGTAAAATTTCTCCAAAATTACGGGCTGATTGTTTGTTATTTGTTACTCCAAAAATATCATCAAGTGATGGCGGGAATTCAACTTCAATTCCCCACCATCTTTCTGTAGGGTCATAATTATTAACTAGGTTTTGGTCTAATTCTAATTCTCGTCCAGCACGAACTACAGAAACACCAACATTTTTAGCGGCGTGTTGTCCATGTGGTAAACTACCAGGGTTTTTTCCTGGTTCGGCTTGACGGGCTTCTTCTTTGGCGTAGGAAAAACGCACTTTTACATCATGTTCTTTGTCTTTAAAATTAATTTTATAAGTAGTTTCGTAAGATGTATCGCCTTCCCAAGATTGGAACATTGCCTGATGATCATAAGGTGCAGGACAAGAGGTTTTTTCGATTAGATAACCTGGGTCATTGGGTAGGGCAGATTTTTCTGGAGGAACTTTATATAAAGCATCTAAATCAAATGCCACCATGCGAATTTTGACTTGATCGTTATCCAGAAATTTACGATACATTCTCCCAATCACAAATTCAGAATTATCAATAATCGCTTTACCAGTTCGCCACATACAACGGTCGATTTTTGACCATACTACTAATGTGCCACTGTCGCCAAATTTTTGACCGATGTTTCTCCAAATCATCGGAATTGGTTGCACAGTCGGTTCAGGTACTTCCGTCATCCGCTGACTTTTAATTTCATCTAAATCAAGGTAACTATGCAATACGTTTTCTATGCCATTGTGCCATGACCACACATCAACCCGTTGACATTGGGAAATAGAGGAAGAGGGTAAACCCATACCAAAACGACCGATTCCGGTGTGTTTATCTTCATCTAAATGAGTCCCATTACCAAATTGCAGGGCGAGACGTAAAACGTTAGCATCCATCCCACAACCATTATCTAACACGGCGATTTGTTCAATGCGCGATCGCCTCTTCCCTTCCACCGATTGTTTTCTTTCCCCACAGAGTAACTCTACCTGGGATGCACCAGCTTGTATGGCATTATCCATTAGTTCGGCTAAAGCATAGGCGGCGTTTTTATATCCGTTATCCCGCATGGCCTGGACTGCGAGGTGAGTGGGAACGATATCATGGGCGTTATTCATGGGTTTTCCTCCAAACGTCTTCCCAATTGTGGAAGGCTGATGCGACTGAACCAAAACCGGGGAGTTGGCTATCGACAACCGTGACAATTTCGGCTGTAGCATTACCCCCAGCTTTGATTCCTCTGATGGCGCGTCCTACCATTTGGCTGTAGAGGACAAGGGATTTGGTAGGACGGGCGATAACAGCTGCACTGGTTTTGGGTGCATCGAAGCCAGTGGTTAAAACGCCGTAGTTACATAAAATCTTGGTTTGTTGCTGTTCGTTTTTAAAACTTTGAATCAGCCGTTCTCGTTCTGATTTGGGAGTTTCACCTGTCACCGCATCAGCATTCAAGCCTCTTAATCGCAATATGGAAGCGATGAGTCTAGCGTGTTCAACGGAGGGATTAAACACAATAATTCGTTGATGATGTTGGGCGAGTGCTTCTAGTTCCAGGATGATGCGGAGGTTGCGTTGTTCGTCTGCTGCTAACCGATTCAGGATATATTGGGGGATGTCTAAATCTGTATTAATCCGCTTCAAGTCTTGGGGAGTTAGTTCAATCCCCATTTCGTAAAATAAGGAACGATAGTTAACTTGCGCCAGGTATTGTTGATCGACGAGATAATCAATGGGGTTGTCATAACCTGGGATTTTAATGGTAACTTTCTGTTGGGCGAAGAATTTAGCTAGTTGTGCATCGGTGTTAATATCAGCCCAAGTTCGTCCAGGTGTGGCGGTTAAACCTAATAAGGCGGTTTTTTCGTAGGGGACGACTAAGGAATCTAAGACGAGTTTATAGGTTTCGGCTACTGCTTGATGGGCTTCGTCAATAATTACCAATGAACAACGCACACCCAGTTGATTAATAAAGCGAATACTCTTTTTAGCGGCGCTGTAGACTTTCGCTAATCCTGCTACGACTAAGCCATCTGGCGCTTGGGCTAAGTCTAACTCATGGTTGCCCCAGAAGCGATAAGTATTGGCGGAGCGATCGCCTAAACTGTCCCAGGCTTTTTGAAATTCTGTAACTGCTTGTTCGCAAAGTTCTTCACTATAGGCTAACCAGATAACTAAAGTGGGTTCATTGTTTCTTAGGTGATCTGCAATAATATTCATTGCAGTGCGGGTTTTGCCTGCACCAGTGGGAAGATGAAGAAGAACGCGACGAGGTTCTTTACTAAGGTAGTTTTTGACTTGCTTAACTGCGTGGCGTTGGTGTGCAAATAAAGGATACTTGGGAGTTTTTTCAACAATTGAGAGCGTTTCAATTTGATTTTGACTTCTGGCTGTAAGCGGTGTTTCAAAGAAGTTAAACAGATACTTTTTCGATTCTGAAGCACCGCTTATTTTAACTTTTTTTAATGCCTGATAAGGGTCTTTATTAGCAGGTGCTTCTAATACAACGGCGAGGATTTTAGCTTGTTCTGGCGTGATTAAATCAAATAGTAAATTTCGTTTTTCTTTGGATAAGAGTAGTTCTTCTTGGGTATAGATAGTTAAGAGAATTTCTCTCAGTTTACTAGGATGAACTAAATTAGGTTCTAGGAGTTTTAGCAGATGAAAAGTTGCACTACCTAATAATTCTTGTAGTGTTTCTTCATCGGCTTTGGCTAGTAAGTCATTGAAATTCAAGTTTTACTCCTATTTCATTTTATTCCACATCAGATTCATCAATCTCTGAAGCTGGAATTACTGAACAAGCTCTTTTCATTTTCTGTTTATCTAAGGATTTTCCATTGACATTTTTAAGAAACATATTATATTCTGCAAAGGTTTTATCAAAAATAATATTCTTTTGTTCTTCATCAAGGTTGTCTTCCAGCTTTGAATTTTCTTTACAATATTCACTCTTATATAAGTTGTAAAGTGCAGAAAATATCTGCTCTCTACATTTTTCTCGTTCTTGATTAAGAGTATTTTCTAAAAACTCATTAGTTGGATACCAAATCTCTAAAATTAGATACTTATATTTTGTCCACTGATCTGGCTGCATTTCACCACGATATACGATATTACGGAAAGTATGATTAGTTTTTGTTATTTTCCAATCTGAAATATTACCAATTATTTCTCCAGTAAATATATGAACTAATTTTTTTAATTGGCTAGAACTATTAGGAATAAAGAATTTATTCAATTGTTCAATATATTCTTCAAGATATTGATTAATATCTATGGATTCTTCTCCTAGTCTAATATTTATCTTTTCGATTTCTCCCCAAAAGCCACAAATTAGACCACTTTGAAAAGCTACTGTTGTGAGAATATTATCATAAAGTTCATTAAACCATTGTATTACTCCATAACTTATATTGCCTTCAGTATCCTTAATTGCTGCTTTATCTGAGATTGATTTAATACATAGATTAGCTCGTTCATATCGGAAATCTTCTATAGCTTTGTTAACACGTTTAGCTGTAGCATTGAGTCTTTGAGTAATAGACTGAATTTCTGGAATATTACTCAATTCTCTTTCTTTAATTTTATTTTCTAAATTCTCTCTGTGAGCATCAAAAACTCGACTAATACCTTGTCCTTCAAATAAAATAGGTTTTAGTTGACGATCTTGATAGCTTTCAATCTTCTGTTCAAGGTCTAAAACAGCTTTATTATGATTTTCATAAAGAGTAAAGCCTTCAAATATAGATAGAATAAAATCACCATATTTTTCATCAAATTTTTCTCGCAACTTTTCTGCTACAGCTATTGTAAAGTTGTCACGTTTTGTTGAATCCGCAATTTCTGAACCAAGCAAATTACGACCATTTAAACGATATTTTTGCATACAAAGATTCAAGTCTTTCCGTTTAGCAAAATTCCCCGATCTAGGTTTTGCACCTTTGACATCACTACCATTATTCAAAAGCAAGTGTTCTATTATATAGTAGAGATGACTAACACCTGTAATAGCAATAGGACTTTCAATTTTTAACTTATCCTTATCTGATTGATCAAGTTCAATATTTGAGATACGTAAGGAAGAAAATGAGCGTTGATCTTTTTGCTTTACTTTAGACAAATAAGAACGTAGAAAATAAGCAATTATGTCATTGTCGTCAAGTAAAATATTACGTGTTCTTGATACTTTTCTAGCCTCTCTATTTAATGTAAGGAATACTGTTCTTGCAGCCTTTCTTAAATCAAATTCACCAGAATATTCCTCATCTAAAGAAGGAAATGTACATAGGATAATTGGTAGATTTATTTCTTTTAAATTAAATTTTTGAATATATTTTGGTGTCCATTCTGAATAGTATTCTTTAAATGGCGCACGTTTTTCATCTGACCATTGATCTTTAAGATTTCTGTACAATGCAAGTAGAGCCATTGCTCTATGTTGTCCATCGACTATAACTAACCGCGTCTTATGAGTGTTTAACTTAAAACGTACTAAGTCATGCTTAAGTCGTTGTCCTTCAGAAATAGGCTGTTCAAATTGAAAAACTTCCTGACCTATAGAACCTGAACGTAGTATAAACTGTCCTGCTTCTTCTGTTTCAGGTTGTTCATCGGTAGTGACTTTTGGATACAACTTTGCTGGTCTATTTTCTCCTTCTTTAACAGGAAGTACAACAACAACAATAGGAGGAAATAACTTGACTAAATCGACTGATTTATCATCAAGTAAATAGGGAATAAGTTCAGATGAAACTCTGGCATCATCAATATCTCTTTGCATGATTTCATCAAAATCAAGCTGATTTAAATCAAAAATTTCTCTTACAGGAGCAAGATGACTAAGTAATGCTTCATTTGCACTACTGGAAAAATCAAGTCCAACATGAGTAAGAAAATACTTAACTTCAACGGAGTTTTGTCCTTCTCTACCTGTACCAACACTAAACGAGCCTATTGAGCCTTCAATAGTTAAATTTAAAGCAGATTCTCTACGAATTTTTAGTGACATTTTTTAATTCCTTCCTAGTAATGGATAATGAATTCTATTGAGAATATTTTCAAGGTCTATATATCTTTTACCGTTATCTTTAATAATATTAATTACAACAAATAGTTGTGCAGGCAGAATATTTCTGCGACACACTTCCATCGCAAAACTTTGATCAATATTATCTTTGTCTTTGATTTTTGTATTTTCTTGAAATATTTCTTCTCGATATTTTTCTATGAGCTTTTTATGTTGATTTAATCTTTTTCCTAATTTGTCAGACATTCCTATATATATAGGACTGGCAAAATTTGGTGCAGATGAATGAACAACATTTTTCACCGTTTTCAGCCTTTCTGGTTCTTCAACAATTCTTGAGACTAAAGAATCAGAAATCATAGGTTTATGCTCAAGATAACCTCTATAAGTGGGTTTTAGAGAACCTTCAAGAAACGCTTGATATGGTTCTTCTTGAAAATATTGAAAAATATTCTTGTCAAGAAAATTTTCAATTATTTTTGCAGCAGATTCACGATCATTACTTTGTTTAAACTTGTTAATTTTTTCAATAGCAAGTTCTAAATCATAATCTGTAATTTCAGGTGAATAATACCAAGCATAAATCCCTGGCTCTTGCGGTATGCCAGATATTTCAGTCCAACGATAAATAGTCATCACACTTTTAATCAATCATTTACAAATGACAAACTAAACAAGGTAACTCATCATCTTCTTGTTCTAAAATTTCTTCTAATGCTTCAAATAAAGGACGATTAGGAGCGGCTTTTTTCTCTTTAGCCATTAACTTTTCATGTTGAGCAATAATTTCATCCTTGCGTGCTAGAAGCTGCGATAAACTTTCCCCATCTGTCCAAGTATAGGTACGACCATCAGCATGATTAGTTTCATACTCAACAGCCTTTTGAAATAAATCAGGATGTTCCTGTGCCAACATCACCCATTCATACTTGCGTTGGAAGAAACAGAAGAAACACCCAGAACGACTGCGCCAGCGATAATAGTCAGGGAGTCCAATACCACTTTCTTCTAATAGCTGAATAATATCAGCCTTAACTAAACCCTTTTCCTTAAAGGGAAACACAGGTTTAATATTAGGTTTAGTGGAGATATAACCATCACGGTTTTCATCAGCACGAATGCCAACGTAACTAATAGCCTCATCATCCCCCACAAAATCCTCTAAAGGCTTAATTTTCATCTTCACCGTACACCAACGCATTTGGGGAGAAGGTAATAAACCATCATGAATCGCTAACCAATGGTCAAAGCCTCGGTTTTCACTGAGATAATGAATTTTAATCCCCAGACGGGCTTTGATGCGGTCGAGATATTCGTAAGTTTCCGGTAATTCTTTATGGGTATCACAAAAAAAATATTCCATCTCTGGAATTTCCTTATGCAGTAATACTGCTAAAGCTGTACTGTCCTTTCCCCCGGAAATACCTAATAGATGTCTAACCTTTTTCTCTGCCATGCTGGTTTTTGAGTTTTTTTTAGCAAATATATTAAGAATCCTAATATCCTAGCAAAGATGTAAAGAAAATGTGTAGCTTTTTAAAGAAAATGTTAGAATTATTAGTAATAATACTGACAGTAATAACTTTATATAAACCAGTCAGTTACGCTTTTATACCTCAATTTATTTACACTAAAGTCGTCCAGGCTATACACACTACTAACAAAAAGATTATTTGGCGTTGCATAAATGCGGGATGAATTGAGACTTTTGTACAAAGCCGAATATTGATTCTTTGTGCCTTTGCGTGAGGTGAAAATCATCCCACTAATCAGCAACGTCGATTATTTATCTTTTAACCTACGCTTCATTTCTAGGTATTGCTGGAACTTGGAATCAGATATGCACTCATCAATAAACTTCTCCAGTTCATCCCTCATTGTGCTGTCCATAAATTGACAGTATTCCTTAAACAGTTCCCTCTTACCCTTTGGAAGATAGAAACCAAGATATTCTTGTCCCTCACGCTTCTCTGTCACAAACAAATTTTGCATATCATCAAGACTCATCATAAATCGTTAAGTTTCAATATCTTCTTTGTACGGTACATATATTACATAAGGTACAATGAAGTATGAAAGACATTAATCCTACTTTGCAACATTAAACAGGTGCGTTATGGCGGAAGAATTTGTGAGATTAGAAGATAACAGCAGCAATCAAGTCCAGGTGAGGCGAGAAAAGATCAAACACATACTAGTCGGTACTCCTAATCTTGTGAGAAAGACTATCCATGTGTTACATACTACAGGTTATGCAGAAGTAGGTTCTTGGTCTAAACCAGTCATAGCAGGTAGTTTAGGCGAATCAGGCGATGTAGTGAGTGTATTAATTAGACAGCAAGTTTAGAAAATAAAAGATACAGGAGTTGGGGCGCGATCGCACCAACTCTTGATTTCAGGGAATTATTAATTTTGAATTCGGAGCCAAGCGACGTGACGCGCTTTATACATGACAAATTTGCCAAAGACTATCTTGAAGAATTGCTAAAAGATTACGGAGAAATCAAGTCATCAGAAAAAGTATCAGGAGAAATTAAAGAAATAGATGTTTTATTCACTCCTGACAAACAGCAAAACTCTAATTTACAAATACTGGGTTTACTAGGAAAATTTGCCGAAAATCCAGCCATCATAGAACCCTTTCGCAATCCAGCTTCTACCGATGAAATCTGCGACTGTATTCTAAAATTATTAGAAATCAAAGCTTCACTGCGACGAGAAGCTAAAACCAACAAAACCAAACTTCCAGACGCAGAAATTCCCCAATTGTGGGTTTTGACTACCACAGTATCTGAAACTAGGTTGTCTAGCTTTGGAACAGTACAAAAATCAGATTGGTTAACAGGAGTACATTTCCTCCCAGATGCGTTGCGGACAGCAATTGTCGCCATACATCAATTACCACAGATACCGGAAACTTTATGGTTGAGGCTTTTGGGTAGGGGAAACGTGCAATCGCAGGCAATTATCGAATTGCAAGCGTTACCATTAAATCATCCATACCAAAAAGCAACCCTGGAATTAGTTTACAACTTGCGCGAAAACTTGAGAGTAAATCAAGAATTAGAAGCAGATGATAGGGAGTTAGTTATGCGATTAGAACCACTTTATCAAAAAGCTGTACAGTCAGGAGAAGAACGTTTAGTTCTACGTCAACTCAATCGCCGACTTGGGGAAATTAACCAATCATTAATCGAGCGAATTCAAAGATTATCAATTGAGCAATTAGAAAATCTAGGAGAAGCATTACTAGATTTTTCTAACATTGCTGATTTAGAAACCTGGTTAAACCAACAACAAGAATAAAAAGTGTAAGGAGTTGGTGCGATCGCGCCAACTCCTTATTCATAACACCAACCAATTTAGAGTAAAGAGAATAAATATTAGCCATAATTTATTTTTTTAGTATTCTGCCAAGCAGCTAGTGTAAGCCAATCCGCAATATGTTCAGATCCATCGTGGCCACCAAAATCTGACAAAGCACCAAAATACTGTGTGAGTTCCACACAATGTTGCGATAAACTCATTAAATCTAATGTATTGTCTCTTTCTGTCATTTTTACTGAGAGTCGTTTATTTATAAAATTTCCATTATTCAGCATTTAAACCACTACAATGCTTCTTTTAGCCGAAGTTTTTCCCCCTTATTTCATCAACTCGCTTTTCTTCAATTTTAGTAACCGTCTCTGGCAAATCAGCATTTAAAATCCGCTCACTCAACTTTGCCAAAATCGCCTGTAGTAACTGCTGATCATCTGGTAATTTAGCCAGAAATTCGTCAACAATCTTTTCCACTTGCGACTCTCTCCCATGATCTACCCATACCATGCGATGGATTTCCTCACCATCGGGACGAGTCATAGTGATGCGTCGGGCTTCAAAACCTTCCCCCTTGGCGGCGACTTCCTTTTGCAAAGCTTCCAGATTCTTAAACCGGCGTACCAAATCTGCTAACTTCATCTCAAAGGCAGTTGCATCATCATCAGTCCATGATAGAGCCGGTTTATCTGCCACAATCATCACCAAAGCTTCCAACCACTGAGCATCACTTGCACTTTCATCCGATGCAGCGCGAATAAAGCGTTTGAGTAAAGGTTCAATACATTTTCCCGCTAAATAATTCGCCCTTACCCGCAAATCTTCCCTGAGTTTTGTTTCCTGACTTCTCACGCCAAAGGCTTCATAAATCAGTTTTTGACAATCACTCAATAAATGATCATAAGCTGTGTGAATCTCTCTTAGGGCATGAACTAACTTAGTGCGTAAGGTTTTCGCTGTCACACCATCATCTCCAGCTTCAATCCCAATTGCAGGTAAATTACAGGCTGCTGGTAAAGCTTTAAACAACAATTCGTCGGGTTCAACAGTAGTTTGTAATGCCTTTAAAATGGCTCTGGATTCTGGCTCCAGTCGTTTAGTTTGTTGAGTATATTTAGGCAGTTTCTTGGCGAATTGATAAAGAGGCGTAACCACTGTTAACAAAGTTGCATTACGCACTTTACCCAATGTTTTTAACTGAGGATTGCGTAAAATTGCTTCTAATTCCTTAAATACCTCTGCCCTTAATCCCAATACGGCAAAATATTTAACAGCAAACCTTTCAGGATATTTAACTAATAATTCAAAATGTTCTGTTCCTAATACGGGAATAAATGTCCCGTCTTGATATAGTCCCAAATCATCAGCATGATACAACAGAATCGCCGCTAAAATTACGGGAATAGCACCTTGTTTCACACCTAATGGTGGTGCTGCTAAATGTTGATAAAGTAAATCAAAACTTTGGCTTTTTTCTGTAGCTGCTAAACAAAAGTTCTCAACCGCTTCCCACAGGAAATTCAAACCTGAATTTTCCAATGGCGGATAAAAATCCCAATAACTATCTTCCTGACGATAAATCCCTGTTTCTTCTAGCAGGGAATAATACATACTAACTTCAGGGCCATAACCTTCCAAGCCTAATCTTTCTTCATGTTGATGTTCCAACATTGCTTGAATCAATTCTCGCCTAGCTTTAGCCCCTTGGGAGGTTAAATCCCGACGGTTAATTAATTCATTCCACAAAACTACACTGCGATGATAGACGCGATCGCATATATCAGATAGCTTACTATTAAAGTCAGTAATGTTGTTGAGTGTTTCCACTTGTCCTTGAATCCAACATTGCTGATTCGCTGCTATACTAAAGGACTGATTGAGGGTTTCATCTAGAAATTTTTCAGCTTCTTGTAAGCGATAATTTACCTCTTTTCTTGCCACCCCATCAGTTTGCAACTCTTTAGCTGTTTTTTTGATATTACTCAACGCTACAAATTCCAGAGTCCGCATTTGCAGAATATCTAAATTAGCCGCACTCAAAATCACCAACGGTTTACCGTCGCTAGTGGTGGAAGGAACAGAATTCGTGGTTCGACTGCGCTCACCACCCAGAGTTTTTTCATCTACCCAATACCCGACAAAACCGTCTGCATCTACACTGCTGCAGCTTAACTGGCTCAAATCTTGAGAATTATCTAAATAATGGCGTTCAAAATAACGCAAAGTTCCCTTTTGATAACTGTGACGTTGAGCCACTAAAGGCCTTAAGGGACGATGGAGAGATAAGAGTTTAACTAAAGGCGATCGCTCTTGTCCTATATAATTACTTAACTCACTGTCAACATTAAAATCAGAACCTTGCCAAATCCGCAATTCATCTAGTTGGCGACGATGAGTAATTAAATTCTGTTTTAACAGTCTATCAATAATTTGTTGCCAATAATTAATCTCTGTTGCTGACGGGCGATCGCACATTGCTAAAGCTACTAAGGTTCTTGTCGCCCTCAGAGAACCTGTAACTGTAATTAGGTTCAAAATCCCGATAGTTTTCAGCACCCTAAGACTATCTTCTTCTAACCGTTTAGCATCATTAATTAAATCTTGAATTTCTACCCATCTTTGCAAATTAGGACGTGAAGCTAAACCCAGTCCCGCCGCTTCGATAAAATAGTCGTAAACTTGGTATAACTTCAGACAGGGTAATTCGTAATCTTTAACTTTTACTTCTTCTAAAAAATTGCGAAATGATAGAGGTTCACTACTAGTTAAAAAAGTGAATAAAGAACGATCATTCTGAGCATAACGTTGACAAAGAGTTGGTAAAACTAAAGCAGATAAAGGATGTAGAGGATAAACTGCTTTGATCACCTGATTAGTTACTTCTTCATCAACAATTATTGATTCTAGATACTCAAACCAATCCTGAGAGTAAATATTAATCGCACTGCTGATGTTATTTGCTGCTGACGAATCAATTGCTTCTCCAATTAAACTCATCATTTGTCCAGATGATTCAGTAAAAGCAATATCCTCAAATCGCCCCTGAATCTTTGCCCATTCATTTTTTTGAATAGTCGCTAATCGTTGACTATATTCTGTAAAAGCTTGATGTAATATCCCTAAAATGTAAATAGGATTTTTGCTATCTTTTGGTAATTCAGCCAATTGCTGCAAAAGATATAAATCTTCATCACCTTGAGCATGAGCAGCATACTCTAAATTCTTCCCTAGTTCATCAATAACTAGAAAAATCCCCGTTTGAGATTCCTTGGCTAATTCCCACACCAAATGAGGAATTTCTCTACTATCAACCTTTCCCCCATCATTAATTTCTGCTTCCAAATCTACCAACTGACGCACAACATTGATTTTGTTCTTTTGGCTAGCAGTCCAGAAATTATTAACTCCTGTTAATAAAGCTCTGATAATGGTATGACTAATCGGTTCTCTTTGTCCTGTAGCTACAGCCCTAATTAATCCTTTGGAGTTAATTTTGCTTTGAATTAATTGATAAATATCACTATCTTTACCTAATTTTTCTTCAGCTATTGATAAAGATTTAATGTGGATTTTACTTTGGGATTTAGCAGCAAGAGAAATTAAAAAATGAGCAAAAGCAGACTTCCCTGTACCATAAACGCTGGTTAAAGTCCAAGCTCTATTTCCTTCATCAGAATTAAAACTATTTAAGATACGTTTTAGAGAATCAATCGCTCTTTTAGTTAGCACATAACCCTCTAAAGCTTCCACACTATCTAAATCTCTTTCTAAATTGATAGAACGAGAATAGCGACGTTGGAGACTAAAATAATGGGATAGCTTTTTGTTAGTCATAACTTCACTCATTTTTATCAAGGACTATATAGTATTTATCAGCCAGATTAGAATAATCATAAAACCCTGGGAAAATTAGTTTTTATCCTAATTCCCTACTATAATATTTATCTAAAATTTCTTCAGCTAAAATATCTGGTTCGCCAGTAAAAGATAACTGAATTAACCCAGCAGTGTTAGAAAGAACTATCGTATCAAATTCTTTAGCGATCGCCTCAATTGCTGCACATAAGATATTTTCCGTTAGTTTAAACACCATCCCCGGACTACCTTCATCATAAAGTAGACTAGGAATATTAATGGTTTCTCTTCCTTGACTTACCCAACTAGCATATTCTAAACAGGTAGCAACGATGATTGATGCAGGTAAATTAGCTTTTGCGCCAATTTTAAACTGATAATTTCTACCAAAATTACGAATTAACCCAAGTTCATTAAAAGGACAATCAATAGAGTCTTCAATTGGATTATTGTCTCTAATAACATCCTGGGATGTATACATTCGTAAAATACAATTTACATCTTTAATAAAAGAAGACTCAGCAATAGTCTTGTTAAAGTTAAGTATATAATTTTTCAATCCTACTAAGATATCTTCTTTTGTAAAATCTAAATCTCGAAAAACATTAAAGATATAATACCAGGCAGCAGCTTCACAAGTTGGCTTTAACAAATTCCAATGCAACAACCATAATGATGCCGGATCTTCTAGATAAGAGTCCCAGCCGTCATTTCCTAAAAGTTTTTCCCCAAATCTTGTTGGTAAATTATTCTTATCCAGAATTTTAAATGCACTACACCAATAGCGAATAGCACGAACCATATTTTTACCAACACCTAAACGCACAGGAGCATCATCCTGTAAGAAAACACCTGGATTTTTGTTAGCTGCATCAAAGCCTTTTTTCAACCAGCCAAAACGCGGGTGAAAAGTTTCATGGTTGGCAAATACTGGACTTACTGGACTTTCTTGATGTTTTAAGTTTAGATGAGTTTGAATCACGATAGGATAAATATGGGTAGCAACTATTTTATTTATTATCACTTTAAAAATGTCACTACTTCGACCACGCTCAGTAACCGTCTGTTGGCAAAGCCTTGCTCAAGGCTCCAAAGCGAAGAATCTCTAAGATACTTAGCTAAATTACTGGACTGTCTAGGCTAAAGTAGTGCATTAGATGTAGGTTGGGGAGCCACTCACGTGGGCGGGTTTCCCGACTTGTACCACTAAAGCGGAACCCGCAGGGTAGCAACTGGCGTTGAAGTGGCGTTTGAGGCTTTGCGGAACCCAACAAAGCCTTGATAATCTTGGGTTTTGCCCCGCTCCACCCAACCTACAAAATATACAATTTTTTTGTATCAAATTAGTCCGATCATGCCACTACGTCATGCTAAGTATGGTATAAGTTCAGATTTCATCCGCTTGTAGCATAGCAGAAGCAATTGACCAATAACTAGTACAGTGCGGCGGAAATAAGCAGACCATTCTCAATCGCTAAAAAGCTTACTCCATATTACTTTTGACTTTTGACTTTTGGCTTTTGGCTTCCGCCTTGCGGTACTATCGCTGTGAATAGAAAGAGCCTTTATACCCAAGCTGCTGAAATACTGGCTCAACTTACACGGTAGTCTTATATGGTTAAACCAAAACTAGCAAAAAACTGTTCAACAAAAATCGGGATGACTGGATTCGAACCAGCGGCCCCTTCGTCCCGAACGAAGTGCGCTACCAAGCTGCGCTACATCCCGCCGAAAAAACAGCACTACAACTCCAAAATATCACAACCAAAGGTAAATGACAAAAATGCATCCATATATTAAATAGATTGAGACCACTTCATCACTAACTTTGCTTGCTACCATTAAATTTATATAACTTCAGCGATAAAGGCGGATTGTGACTGTTAAACCAGACTGGTTGCGGGTAAAAGCGCCTCAGTGGGAGCGCGTCGGTAACGTCAAAGAAATTTTGCGAGATTTAGCGCTCAACACCGTTTGTGAAGAAGCATCCTGTCCAAACATTGGTGAGTGTTTCCAGGCTGGTACTGCTACTTTTTTGATTATGGGGCCAGCTTGCACGCGCGCCTGTCCCTACTGCGATATAGATTTTGAGAAAAAACCTCAACCGTTAGATCCCACCGAACCAGCACGACTAGCGGAAGCCGTGCTACGTTTGCAACTGAATCATGTGGTGATCACTTCTGTGAACCGGGATGATTTACCAGATGGTGGTGCATCTCAGTTTGTGCAATGTATTGCAGCTGTGCGGACAATTTCACCCAACACCACTATTGAGGTGCTAATTCCTGATTTGTGCGGTAATTGGGAAGCTCTGGAGATCATTCTGGAAGCTGCGCCAGAAGTGCTAAATCACAATACAGAGACTGTACCACGCTTGTATCGCCGTGTGCGTCCACAAGGTAACTACGATCGCACGCTAGAATTATTACAGCGTTCTCGTCAAATTGCTCCTTGGGCATACACAAAATCCGGAATCATGGTTGGACTGGGTGAAACAGACACTGAAATTCGCCAAGTCATGCAAGACCTCCGAAACGTAGATTGCGATATCTTGACAATTGGGCAATATCTCCAACCCAGTCAAAAACACCTAAAAGTAGATGATTTTATCACTCCAGAACAATTTGCTGCTTGGAAAGCATTTGGCGAAGAACTAGGATTTTTACAAATTGTTTCTTCCCCCTTGACACGAAGCTCCTATCATGCGGAACAAGTCAGGGAATTAATGCAACGCTACCCCCGTAGTCGAGGATGAGCGAGAAGGGGGCAGCCCTTCGACTTCGCTCAGGGCAAGGGGGCAGGGAGCAGATGAGGGAGATAATAACCTTGACCCTTGACCCTTGACAAATGACAAATGACAAATGACAAATGACAAATGACCAACCACAAACCGTAGCCATTTTGGGAGCAGGTGCTTGGGGCACAGTTCTCGCAAATTTGGCATCCGCTAACGGTCACAGGGTGCATTTGTGGTCGCGTGGGGGATCGGACAGTCTAGAAGCAGTGTTACAAGATGCCCAAATCATCCTGTCTGCAATCTCGATGAAAGGTGTGGCGAATGTAGTCACGCAAGTCAAGTCTTTTGACATTGCTCCACAAACAATTTTTGTGACGGCGACGAAAGGTTTAGATCCCCAAACCACTTTGACGCCGTCGCAAATTTGGCAAACAGCATTCCCTCATCATGCAGTGGTAGTTTTATCTGGGCCTAATTTATCTCAAGAAATTCAACAAGAATTACCAGCTGCTACGGTAGTAGCCAGCAGTGTACCCACTGCGGCTGAATTTGTGCAGCAAGTATTTTCTTCAAGTCGTTTCCGTGTATACACTAATCCCGACCCCGTGGGAGTGGAACTAGGTGGCACACTGAAAAATGTGATTGCGATCGCCTCTGGTGTATGCGATGGTTTACATCTGGGAACTAATGCTAAAGCTGGTTTAGTCACCCGTGGACTGACCGAAATGGTTCGCATTGGCAAATTTTGGGGTGCGAAACCAGAAACATTTTATGGTTTATCAGGTTTAGGAGATTTACTCGCCACCTGCAACAGCCCCCTAAGTCGCAATTATCAAGTAGGCTATCAACTAGCTGGTGGTAAAACACTCGCAGAAATTCTCGCCCATCTCCCCGGAACTGCTGAAGGAGTTAATACTTGCCGAGTTTTGCTGCAAAAAGCCAGGCAACAGAATATTCCAGTTCCGATTACCGAGCAAGTTTACCGCTTACTTGAGGGTGAAGTTACTCCTCAGCGGGCACTTGATGAATTGATGCTGCGAGACATCAAGCCGGAATATAACTAATTGCTTCTTAATCCTCAATCATTAAACAGTTATCGCGGTTGAAGTCGGGGATTTAACTCTTATGTGCCCTAATTCATTCGTCTTTGCCAACCCGCATTTTACCATCAACTGATTGACTGTCTGATGGGTAACATGATGGTGGCTCAGTCAGCTATGAGAAAAACTTATTTAATCATGGTTTGCCATTTTTGCTTCAGGGTAACTACCCAGCTACTGCCTATAGCTACTACTTAAACTTATTACCAAATATTCCTTAGAGAAAAATTAGTAAATCGTCAGGATACTACCTTCACAGCCGTGTAGATATGACTATGCAGATAACAGACATGATTACTACTGAAATATGATTATACAACGTTACTTTTGTAACAGTCAAGTCCCATCAAAGTTGAAATGTTGAAAAAGTAGTTTGGAAGCTTGAAGGCTAGCTGTAGATTGAATAGCTATTGGTTCAAGGAAAGAACTACAGCAGCCGACTATTTCGGTAGTCATGTTTAAAAAAAGCTCAGTACAGGTTTTTTTAGTTTTTTTTCAAAAAAACTGTACTGAATTCTTTAACCGTGTTAGTTCATCTTGAATCACGGGAACAATAGCAACAGTTGAATAGCTGACCGTAATTTTTTAGCTGACCGTAATCTATTGTTACCTGGAGCCATTGAGACGATCCTTATGCCAGCAACATCTTTTTACGCAGATGCCCCCTACAATACCCAGAAATCCCGCCAGGTTGTGGACTCAGAGATCGCAGTTGATGAAGGTGAGTTGCCTTTAGATGAGATTCAAGAGCTAGAGATAGCTGCTGCTGATCCGGCTACCTTCGCTGCGAACGCTAACCGACGCAGTACAGACCTGGTACGTTTATATCTGCAGGAAATTGGTCGGGTTCGTTTGTTGGGGCGGGATGAAGAGGTATCCGAAGCGCAAAAAGTTCAGCGCTACTTGCGGATGCGGATAGTGCTTGCTAACGCTGCAAAGCTTGGGGATGCAGTAATTGAACCTTATCTGCGGTTAATTGAAGTTCAGGAGCGTCTAACATCTGAATTGGGACATCGCCCATCATTAGAAAGGTGGGCAACCACTGCGGGTATAGTCTTGTCGGATCTTAAACCGACTCTAGCAAATGGCAAACGTCGCTGGGCGGAGATTGCCAAGTTGACGGTGGAAGAACTGGAGCAAATCCAGACCCAAGGACTCCAAGCCAAAGAACACATGATCAAGGCTAATCTGCGCCTAGTCGTGTCTGTTGCTAAGAAGTATCAAAATCGTGGCTTGGAATTGTTAGATTTAGTCCAAGAAGGCACTCTAGGCTTAGAGCGCGCTGTGGAAAAATTTGACCCAACTAAGGGTTATCGCTTTAGCACCTACGCTTACTGGTGGATTCGTCAGGGTATTACGCGGGCGATCGCTACTTCTAGCCGCACCATCCGTCTCCCTGTCCACATTACAGAAAAGCTGAACAAAATTAAAAAAGCCCAACGCAAAATTGCTCAAGAAAAAGGGCGCACTCCTACTTTAGAAGACCTAGCTGTTGAGCTAGAAATGACACCAACTCAAGTGCGAGAAGTTTTGTTAAGAGTTCCTCGTTCAGTTTCTTTGGAAACCAAGGTAGGAAAAGATAAAGACACTGAGTTAGGAGAATTACTAGAAACCGACTGTGTCACCCCAGAAGAAATGTTAATGCGAGAATCTTTACAAAGAGACTTGCAGCATCTATTGGCAGATTTAACCAGTCGCGAACGGGATGTGATTCTGATGCGGTTTGGTTTAGCAGATGGTCATCCTTACTCTTTAGCAGAAATTGGCCGCGCTCTCGACTTATCGCGGGAACGAGTCCGACAAATTGAATCCAAAGCTCTGCAGAAGCTCCGCCAACCCAAACGGCGTAACCTCATCCGTGACTATTTGGAGTCACTAAGTTAGTCAACAAAGTTCACAATTCAAAATTACGAATTATGAATTTTGAATGCAGAATTGTATGGATGGATTGTTGACCAATAATTCCTTGATGGTACAGAGCAAGCGGATTTATCCGTGGAATCAATCCAAAATCCGTCTTAAAAAGTTTGCTCAACGGGGGGAACCCCACGCCAGTTCTCTCAAGTCGGCAGAGCCGCCCACGAGACTGGCTCCGCACCGCAACGCCAGTTGCTTTAAGCCGGGGAACCCGTCCAACGCACTGGCTCAACTTTTCGCAAAATCTAAAATTTCCCAGCCCCTGGATTTATCCGCAGGGTCAATCCAAAATCTAAAATCCAAAATTGTCTGACTCTAGGCTATCTTACGAAAGAAGGTAAAGCTCTAAAGCCTTGCTCCCTCTTAAAATGTTGCTTCCCGAGGGAGACCCTTCTAGAATTTTTCGTTATGTGGACGACGTAGTGTTCCCTATTTTTTCATTGGTAATTGACGCACTTGATCCCCGCTACCACAGTTATTTTCTAGTCTGTAGAAAATTATTGTCATTTAGCTAGACTAGAGTCTATCAAAAGCTATTCTCAGGATACCTTTAGAGTGGGGATCATCTATTATTTTGCTGCTTATCAAGATTTGATGAATTATTTGTAAGCATTTAGCATAGATTCTCAATAAGCAATGTTTGTTGCAAATTGCTCAAAATATTTGTTATATTCTCAACTAATAGGCTTTGTTGAGAAAAATTAGTATGACTGTCTACACATCTAGTTCACTCAAGGCAGAATTAAATGACCGAGGTTGGCGTCTAACTCCGCAGCGAGAAACGATTTTACACATTTTTCAAGAGCTGCCACAAGGCGAACACCTCAGTGCTGAGGATCTTTACCATCGACTAGAAACCGATGGAGAAGGCATTAGTCTGTCAACTATCTATCGAACTTTGAAGTTGATGGCTAGGATGGGAATATTGCGGGAACTTGAATTGGGGGAAGGACATAAACATTATGAACTAAACCAGCCATATCCCCATCACCACCATCACCTGATTTGTGTCAGATGCAATAGCACAATTGAGTTTAAAAACGACACAATTTTAAAAATTGGGGCAAAGACTGCTCAAAAAGAAGGCTTTCACCTATTGGATTGTCAACTAACAATCCATGCAGTCTGCCCCCAGTGCCAACGGGCACTAATGCCTCTTTAGTACCTAATTGGGATCGAAAACCGAGGGTTTCAAACGCTGTTATCGGAGGTAGGCTACCAATTGGTTACTCGTAGTGACAACGACTGAGCGGATGCTAAAAGCGTCCGCTTTTGATGTCTTTGAGACTAACTCCGTAAAATTCTTGAGCTTGCTTGATTGCTTTTTTGGTATCGTCTGCCATCACACCGTTCAGTTGGCCTTTATAAAAACCCTTGTCTCTTAATCTTCTTTGGATTTCCAAGACGCTAAATTCACTTGTTGAAGCAGTGCTAACTGAGCTATGTAACTTCGCTCTGGTAGTGGGGCCAGCAACCCCACTGGCTGCTAAATAATTAGCTGCTTGAAATCTGCGGACAGCATCTGTGGTGTTGGGGCCATAGTAGCCATTTGGCTCGCCTCCTAAATATCCTGCTTGAATCAAATGCTCTTGGAGAACTCGAACTGCTTCGCCGCGATCGCCTAGCCTGAGTTTGTCTCCCTTTGCTGCTACTGGCTCCTTAGCGTCATCGTCGCCATTGCCAACGCCATTTTGTGGCAATTTAGCTAGTGTTACTGGGCCGACAATACCATCAGCGTTTAATTTATAAGCCTCTTGGAACCGCTTGACGGCTTCTTCGGTAATGGGGCCAAATATCCCTGTGGCATTACCGTAGTAATAACCTGCAACTCTCAACCGTTCTTGCAAGGCTCTGACATCTTCACCTTCATCACCTTTAACTAGAAGGTTGGGACTGCGGCGTTTGCTAGCTACAGAACTAGGTGTGCTTGACTTTTTAGCTGATTCACTGACAGCAGTGGGTTTTTTAGTCTGTGTATTCATCACAGCCGCTTTTGTGACTGACGCACTGACAGCAGTGGGTTTTTTAGCTTGTGCTACTAAAGCTGGCGATCGCCATTTATCTAATTTTTGCAGAGTAGTTGCGCTCACAATGCCGTCAACTGGTAAATCTGCAGCTTTTTGGAACCGCCGCACAGCATCTTCTGTAGGGAAATCATATACTTGAGTGATAGGAGCTTGATAAAAGCCTACTCTTTTCAGTTGTTGTTGCAAATTTCTGACGGAGGGGCCTTGATCGCCTCTTTCTAATGCCAAGACGCTGCTCACAGCACCGAGAACTGACAAGGTGAGCGCCAGAGGCAGCATATATTTCCAAGCTTTGCCAGAAAGTCGTTTCCAATCTGGGGTAGCTGCTTTGTTTAACAAGTAGCTCAGAGAAACCAATTCATTGGATTGGTTGTCTTCGTAGGCAAAGGCTAGATGCAAGTACGCAATGTTGTCCATATTCGAGTCCTACACCACTTATTTTTCTTCGATTGCTGCTTCAGCTTGATGTACTAAGTTGCGTAAACTTTCTAAAGTTTGTATGTTTACATCCTCCCATAAATTGCGCTTGTGTGCTTCTAACAATCTTTCAGCAATATCACGCAACGCATGGGGATTTTTTTCTTGAATAAATTCTGCAACAACGGGATCAAGTAAATAAGCTTCTACTACTCCCTGATACATATAATCTTCGACACAATGGGCTGTAGCATCATAGGCGAATAAAAAATCTACTGTCGCCGCCATTTCAAAAGCACCTTTATAACCGTGGCGCATCACGCCCGCAATCCATTTAGGATTAACTACACGAGAACGATATACCCTGGCGATTTCCTCTCGCAGTTGGCGGATGCGTGGTTGGGCGGGAATAGAATTATCACCAAAATAAGTTTGGGGATTTTTTCCTTGCAAAGATCGAACTGCAGCGGTTAAACCACCTTGAAATTGATAATAATCATCAGAATCGAGTATGTCGTGTTCGCGGTTGTCTTGGTTTTGCAGAACAACTTGCATTTTCCCCAGGCGCTGTTCAAAGGCTTCGGGGGCAGCAATTCCCACTAACCCTCCTTTACCTTCAGCAGTAACACTAGTGTAGGCGTAGCAACTCCAGTTGATGTAAGCACGTGCTAAATCCTGGTCATCTGTCCAATTTTGTGATTCTATTAAGCCTTGGAGTCCGGCACCGTAAGCACCTGGTTGAGAGCCAAAGATGCGATAGCGCGATCGCTCAATTGCAGTTTTTGAACTTAAACCTTGTGTCATCCAAAATTCTGTATCTTGGATCACTTGAGCAGCTAAAGGGTTTTGCTCTGGTGGTTCATTTAATGCTGCCACCGCTGTCACTGCTTGCTCAAATAAATCAATTAAGTTGGGGAAAGCATCCCGAAAGAATCCCGAAATTCGCAAAGTCACATCTACACGGGGACGTTGCAAAAGCGATAGGGGTAAGATTTCAAAATCTACTACCCGCCGTGCTGCACCATCCCATACGGGACGCACACCCAACAACGCCAACGCCTCGGCGATGTCATCACCTCCAGTCCGCATGGTGGCTGTGCCCCATACAGACAAGGCTAGTGTTTGGGGATACTCACCGTTTTCTTGGGTATAGCATTCAATCAGAGTCTCAGCGGCTTTCCTGCCGATATCCCAGGCTATTTCTGTAGGTAAAGCCCGAATATCAACTGAGTAAAAGTTTTTACCTGTGGGTAGGACTTCCGGTCGTCCCCGCGTGGGTGCGCCAGATGCACCACTGGGGATATATTTTCCATCGAGTCCCCGGAGTAAATTAGTAACTTCTTGGTCAGTTTTTTGTAAAGCCGGGATGAGTTTTGATTTGATCCAGTCGAGTGTAGGGGGGAGTGAGGCAGGGGGAGTGAGGCAGGGGGCAGGGGGCAGGGGGGCAGGGGGCAGGGGGTGTTAAAAGCTCGGCGGTTGGGGATAAAAGCTCGGAGTTTGGGGATAAAAGCTTGGCGGTTGGAGATAAAAGCTTGGCGGTTGGAGATAAAAGCTTGGCGGTTGGTGCTAAAAGCTCGGTGATTGGAGATAAAAGCTCGGAGTTTGGTGCTAAAAGCTCGGAGTTTGATGTTAAAAGCTCGGTGGTTGGAGATAAAAGCTTGGCGGTTGGTGCTAAAAGCTCGGTGGTTGATGTTAAAAGCTCGGAGTTTGATGTTAAAAGCTGCTCAACTAAGAAAGCTGCATGTTCTTCCAGGACTTCGACAACATCACCGAGGGTGTGACAGGATTTGCCATTGACTACAGATAATTCACCACTGGCTATTGACAAATCGGCTGTGAGTGGATCGAAATCTAAACCCCAATCTTGAGCGATCGCCCTGGTAATACCTATTGAATAACGATTGGGGATGCGAGCGATCGCTACAATTAAATCTCGCAGTTGTCGTCCTTGGGGACATTGCCCGAAAATATGTAACCCATCGCGGATTTGGGCTTCTTTTAATTCACAAAGATAGCCATTGATAGAATTCAAAATTAAAACTTCCCAATTCAGAAAGTCTTGGTCATTTTGAATACCTAAATCGCGGTGAAGATTTTCTTGAATAACTAAGTTACGGATGCGATCGCATATTATCGGTAATCTTCCAGGATCTAAACTTTCCGCCTCATAATATTCATCAATTAAATTTTCCAACTGTTGCAAGGCACCGTAGAGTTCGGCGCGAGTCATTGGCGGTGTCAAGTGATCGATAATCACCGCTTGAGCGCGACGCTTGGCTTGGGAACCTTCACCAGGATCATTAACAATAAACGGGTATAAGTGAGGAAGCGCGCCTAAAGCCACTTCGGGATAACAACTACTAGATAAAGCCAGACTTTTACCGGGTAGCCATTCCAGGTTTCCATGTTTCCCTACATGCACGACTGCATCAGCACCGAAACTTTCTCTTACCCAGTGATAAAAAGCTAAATAAGCATGGGTTGGTTCCAAATCCGGTGCATGATAATTCAAACTAGGGTCAAGATCATAGCCTCGTGATGGTTGAATGCCGATGAAGATATTGCCGAGTTGGATACCGGGGATGGGGTACACTTCGACTGCGCTCAGTGACCGGGCATCAGAGGAGAGTCCCCAGCGATCGTTAATACTTTGTTGTACGGTTTCTGGTAGGGAGGTGAAATATTCTTGATACTCGGCTACAGAGAGACTTTGTGCCACCGAACGCCAATCCCTACCCTCTGGATCATTGGTTACACCAGCGGTGAGACGTTGGATTAACTCATCACTGTTAGCGGGTAAATTTTCCACTTCATAACCAGCCGACTGTAAAGCCTGGAGAATTTCCACACAACTAGCTGGCGTGTCCAACCCGACACCATTAGCAAGGCGGCCATCGCGGTTGGGGTAATTTGCCAAAATTAGGGCAATGCGGCGCTCTTGGGGAGGTTTAGAGCGGAGGCGTACCCAATTAGCAGCTAATTGAGTGACAAACTCAATGCGATCGCTCACTGGCTCATAAACCACCACATCGGTTTCTAAGTCAGGATTGCGAGTTTGCACCGCCTTAAAAGACACCGCCCGACTAATAATCCGTCCATCCACCTCTGGTAGTGCCACATTCATGGCAATATCGCGGGGAGACAACCCTTGTGATTGCAATTCCCATTGTTCAACCGCTCCACCACTGAGAATTACCTGCAAGACAGGCACATCCAAAGTTTCCCACAACTCGACTTGGGGTGTTTCTGTTTCCAACCGCGCTAAAGAAAAACTCGTAGTATTCAACAGCAGTCCAATTTGTTCCCCTTCTTTCGGCTGGAAAAACTCTTTTAACTCAGCTTGAATATCCGGATCGCGCAGTGAAGAAACAAAAACAGGCACAGGTTGTAAATTTTTCTCTACCAAAGCAGCACATAAAGCATCAATTACCTTGACATTTCCCGCCAAATAATGAGCGCGGTAGAAGAGGATGCCGATTTTTGGGGAAGTGTGGGGAGTGTGGGAAGTGTGGGAATCATAATTTTCCACTACTCCCCCATCTCCCCTACCTCCCAATCCCCACTCATATAACCCCACACTAGGAACTAACATCGGCGACGGGGGATTAAAAGCAGTTAAAAGGCTCTGATCAGCAATGAACTTGAGAGCATTAACAACATTTTCTACGCCACCTTGCCTGAAGTATTGCCATACCTGGTTAACAACATCCAGAGACACGGTAGACTGGGAGACTAAATCAGGATCAAGTGCATCGTCTCCTGGCATTACAATGAGAGTACTACCATTACGTTGAGCAATCTCCTGCACCACTTCTAAGCCATAAGCCCAGTAGGAACGTCCTCCTAATAGGCGCAAAATAATTACCTGGGCAAATTCTAAAACTTGCTCACCATAAGTGTCTATGCTTATTTGTTGCTGTAACTGCAATAGGTTAGCAACTCTCAATGCCGGAAATGTAGCGGGTAATTTAGGGATTGCCGCTGCCAGGGTTTGAATGTCGGTATCAGCAGCCGTGATCAACACGAAAGGAGCGGGAGTTTGTTCTATAAAAATCAGGCTTTCTGACTGATTCCATCCACCAGATGTGGCACTTATACGATGCATAATCCTTTATTACCGTCTTAAACTGTTGATTGGAACACAATACAAAAAACCTTTGAGCTTCAGCAGCTAGCCCTTCTCGCTAGTGCAGCATGTCTGAAATAAACCAACCATTACAAAACGCTCAAATGCTGACTGTAAAACTTTCTTCCTTTCATACTTCATACTTCATACTTCAGAATTCAGCCTTTTTGTACTAGACTTTTGACAATGCTTAGTTCTCCTGATTTGAGCTTTTCTCGAACCTTGCCTTTAAATGTATTTAATCAGCTTGGGGAATTATTAGAGCAGATGGCTCAAGCAGTGGGAAATGACACTTTGATCCTGACAGAAGCAGTGCTAGTAAGAATACGCATACCTGCGGAGTGGCAAGGGCAAAAGTTTACACTCTTGGTTTCGGAGAGATTTAGTGCGCTTTTGGTGGGTAAAAAAGAAGAGGTGGGGAAAGGAGAAGAGTTTACCTCGGTGAATGCTAGATTGACATTTAGTGCAGAAGCGATCGCCTCCTTTATCGCCAAACTGCAAGATTTATTTGGGTGCGATTCCTCTACTCATCAAAATATTGAACGCTATTGTCAAATTCTCGCCCCCAATGATGCTACGCTCCAAGGTCAATTTACGCTGTTGTTATTAGAATATCTCTTGTTGTACCCAAATCAAGAGGGAACAGCGCTACCTAGTTCTAACTACCCTGATATTTATACTGATCAGTCGGTGGAAGATGCCCTAAAAAAGCGGATTTCCCAAGAGCGGTTATTGCATCAGATAACAACCCAGATTCGCAAGAGTCTAGATTTGCCCATAATTATGGCAACGGCAGTTACACAAGTGAGTGAGTTTCTCAATTTAGACAGATTAGTAATTTACAAATTTGATGGTTTAAAAGTCAAGAGTCAGCCCTTCGACTACGCTCAGGGCAAGGAGTTAGGAGTTAGGAGTCAGGAGTCAAGCTCTTTGGCGCTTAAATCTCAATTACCAGTACAAAACTATGAGCAGTATGGGGGTTGTGTTGTTCATGAAGCTCGCGCTAGAGATACTATCCCATCAGTCTTGAATTACAGGGAAGAAACTTGCTTTATACGAACCTCCCAATGTTGGGAGAAATATCGTCAAGGTTTTACTTTGGTTGTGGATGATGTGGAAAAAACTTATGCTCTGGAAGAGTGTTTGTTGAATTTTTTTAGGGAATCCCAAATTAGAGCTAAGTTGGCAGCACCAATTATATTTGAGGATAATCTCTGGGGGCTGCTAATTGCTCATCAGTGCAATGCTCCACGCCAATGGACTGAGAGTGAAATAAACTTGCTAAATGCGATCGCTGAACAATTAGCGATCGCTATTCATCAAGCTGAGTTAATGCGAACTCTGCGAGACGCTACGCAAACACTCACGCAAGATAAACACACTCTTGAACAACAAGTTATTGAGCGGACAATGGCGCTGCGTGAGGCGCTACTCGCCGCTGAAGCAGCTAGCCGTCTCAGAAATGAATTTTTGGCTACCATCAGCCATGAATTGCTCACTCCTTTAACTTATGTCATTGGGATGTCTTCTACACTATTACGCTGGCCTTTGGGTGAGTTGAGTCAAAGACAACGAGACTATCTACAAACCATCCACGATAGTGGCGAACATTTATTAGGAATGATCAATGACATTCTCGATTTATCTCAAATCGAGGCGGGTAAAACAGTTTTAAATATTACAGAATTCTCCTTGGTAAGGATAGCGGAAAATACTGTAGAGTCGCTGCTGGGAAAAGCCAAGACAGAACAAATTAATCTCAAATTAGACGTGCAAATTGATCCAAGACGCGATCGCTTTAATGCTGATGTCCCACGAGTAGAACAAATCCTTACCAATCTGTTAACTAATGCCATTAAATTCACTCCTGAAGATGGTAGCGTTACCTTACGCCTTTGGGTGGAAGATGACACCGCTATCTTTCAAGTAGAAGATACTGGGATTGGCATTCCTGAACATCAATTACCACTGCTATTTGAAAAATTTCACCAACTCGATACACCCTATCGCCGTCGCTACGCAGGTACAGGACTCGGTTTAGCTTTAACTAAACAACTCGTGGAACTCCATCGGGGGCGAATTGAAGTAGAGTCCACCGTGGGGATTGGTTCAATTTTTACCGTATGGATACCAGCCCAATTGATGCGGGATTAGGGATTGGGGACTGGGGACTGGGGACTGGGGATTGGGGGAGAAAATAACCTTGACTTTTGACTCTTGACTTTTGACACTTGACTTTTGACACTTGACTCTTGACTCTTGACTCTTGACTCTTGACTTTTGACTCTTGACTTTTGACTCTTGACTCTTGACTCTTGACTTTTGACTCTTGACCAATGACAAATGAAAATACTTATACTTAACGCTGGATCTAGTAGCCAAAAAAGTTGTCTGTATGAAATTACAGATGAAACTTTGCCGAAACAACCGCCCAAACCCCTTTGGGAAGGAAAAATAAATTGGACTCACGATCGCGGTGTGGCGGAAATTAAGGTAAAAACCGCTACGGGTGAATCGCTGCAAGAATCAATTTATGCTGATTCCCGGCGTGCCCACGTCACCTATATGCTCTACACCCTGACTCGCGGTGCGACTAAGGTGATTAGTCATCTTTCAGACATTGATGTGGTAGGTCATCGTGTAGTGCATGGTGGTCAAAATTACCGCCAGAGTACAGTTATTACTGAAGAAGTTAAAAAGGCGATCGCCAATCTTTCTAATCTTGCTCCTGCACACAATCCCGCAGCTTTAGAAGGGATAGAAGCCATTGAACACAGCTTAGGATCTGTAACTCAAGTGGCAGTATTTGATACTGGATTTCATGCTACTCTCCCCGATGCAGCGGCGATTTACCCTGGCCCCTATGAGTGGGTAGACCAAGGTATCCGACGCTACGGCTTTCATGGTATCAGTCACCAATACTGCTCTGGACGTGTCGCTGACATCCTGGGTCGAGATTTAGCATCCTTGAAGTTAATCACCTGCCATTTAGGTAATGGCTGCTCTTTAGCGGCTATTCAAAATGGTCGCAGTATTGATACAACTATGGGATTCACACCTCTGGATGGATTGATGATGGGTAGTCGCTCTGGCTCCGTTGATCCAGGAATTCTCATTTATCTTTTGCGACAATCCAATTACTCCGCTGAGAGACTAGATTATGTGCTAAATAAAGCTTCTGGATTACGTGGAATTTCGGGAGTATCCAGCGATTTACCAGAAGTGCTTGAGGCGATCGCCCAAGGTAACTATCGCGCTCAACTCGCTTGGGATATCTACATACATCGGTTAAGATCTGGTATTGGTTCGATGCTTGCTAGCTTAGGAGGATTAGATGCTTTAGTCTTCACCGCAGGTATAGGTGAACACTCTCCTGGAGTTCGCCAAGCAGCTTGTGAGTCCTTCGGATTTCTAGGACTGAAAATAGACCAAGAAAAAAATCAACACCAGCCTGTTGACGAGGATATTGCCACACCTGAGTCAGCAGTGCGAGTATTGGTAATTAAGACTCAGGAAGATTGGGCGATCGCTCAACAATGTTGGCAAATTTTGAGAAATTAGGTAAATTTTCATTTGTCATTTGTCAAGGGTCAAAATTTATTCCCTAGTCAACAGTTAACAGTCAACAGTCATCAGTCATCAGTCCCCATTCCCCATTCCCCATTCCCCATTCCCCATTCCCCATTCCCCATTCCCCATGTTCTCTCTATCTCGTCAAACTGTTGGTGCATCTTTTTCAGTCTGTTTGTGTATATTAGGGGTTGGCTTGATTCAATACCCTCAACTGCAAAAACTGCTGAATAGTAAAAAAACTTCCTCGTTAGAAACCCTAGAAAGGGAAATAAAAATTGAAAAAACTCGTCTCAATTTTCTTAAGCAAATGCCCAGTTTTGGGTATGATAATTTAATTTCTGATTGGGTATATATAAATTTTTTGCAATATTTTGGTGACGATGAAGCGCGGGGAAAAAATGGTTACAGTCTCAGTCCAGAATATTTTGAAGTAATTCTTGGACGCGATCCACGGTTTTTAGAGGCATATCGAAGTCTGTCTAGTAGTACTTCGATTTATGCTGGTATGCCAGAAAAGTCAATAGAATTGATGGAGCAAGGTTTAAAGTCGCTATCACCTAAAATTCCCGAAAAGTCTTACTATATATGGCGTTATAAAGGTATTGATGAATTATTATTTTTAGGAAATTCTCCAGCCGCTCAAAAATCTTTTGAAACAGCCGCAACCTGGGCTAGTGGCTATTCAGATGAAGAAAGCAAGAATATAGTTGATATCTCTCAAAAAACTGCTAATTTCTTGAGCCAAAATCCTGATAGTAAGTATGCTCGAATTTCTACTTGGGCAATGATTTTAAATAATAAGATTGATGAGAAAACTCGGAAAAGAGCAATTAGCGAAATCGAAGCTTTAGGAGGAAAAGTAGTTACAGATTCTGAAGGCAATAATAAAATTTTATTTCCTGAAAAGGATTGATTATTTATTGGTCATCAGTCAACCGTCAACCGTCAACCGTCATCAGTCAACCCCTTTAATGTATTGGTACAACGGCAGAATCATCCAGTCTCAAACTCTGGAATTAAATATTAATGATCCGGGGTTGCTGTATGGGGCGACGGTTTTTACAACGCTGCGGGTTTATGGTGACTCGCTTGATAGCAGTTTAACTAACTGGCTCATGCACTGCGATCGCTTACAATTTAGTTTGCAGACCTTCAATTGGCAGCAACCAAACTGGCACTGGGTGCGTCAAGGTGCAGAAATTATCTCGGCAAATTTCCCTGTCCTCAGAATCACCATCTTTCCCGATGGACGTGAATGGATAACTGGTAGGTTATTACCACATGACTTGACAGATAAACAGAAAAATGGTAGCGCGTGCGCCGTTGCCAAATCAGAACTATATCGCAGTTTACCCAATCACAAAACAGGCAATTATTTAAGTCCCTGGTTGGCAAAGAATAGCGCGCAACAATTAGATGCCCAAGAAGCGATTTTAGTGGACGCTGCGGGCAATTGGCTAGAAACTAGCACTGGCAATCTTTGGGGGTGGCGTGATGGTTGTTGGTGGACACCGCCTCTGACAGACTTAATTTTGCCCGGAATTATGAGAACGCAGATTATTAATTGGTTAACAAACCAGCAGCAACAGGTCAAAGAGGAACCTTGGACAGCAGAGTTAGTCAAGGGGCTGGAAGCGATCGCCTACACTAATAGTGTGGTAGAAATCATCCCTATCCATACCGTTAAGCAGCCTTCAGGATCGCTACAATATGATCCCTACCATTTTAGTTTTCAGCAACTAAGAGGTCTTTTTTAGCATGACAGGCGCGTCATTATGTTATACCTTAAGATAAGTTAACATAATTCTTAATAATGCCCTCTCATACCAGAGAAGCTACGAGAACGCACGAAAAATACAGGAGGACTGACCTCAGTGAATAAAAGATGGAGAAATGCGGGGCTGTATGCACTGCTATTTATTGTTGTCATTGCTTTAGGAACAGCATTTTTTGACAAACAACCCCAAAGCAGAGAGACATGGCGATACAGTCAATTCATTCAAGAAGTTGAAAAAGGCAGAGTAGACAAAGTCAGTCTGAGTGCAGACCGTTCTACAGCCCTGGTGACATCCAGAGACGGTAATAAAAAGGTAGTGACTCTAGTCAACGACCCTGATTTGATCAATACTTTAACTGCCAAAGGTGTTGATATTTCCGTCTTGCCTCAAACCGATGAAGGATTTTGGTTTAAGGCACTGAGCAGCTTATTTTTTCCTGTATTGCTTCTAGTTGGCTTATTCTTCTTACTACGCCGCGCTCAAAATGGCCCTGGTAGTCAAGCAATGAACTTTGGTAAATCCAAAGCCAGAGTGCAAATGGAGCCGCAAACCCAAGTCACATTTGGTGATGTGGCTGGGATTGACCAAGCCAAGCTTGAACTAAACGAAGTTGTAGACTTTCTCAAAAATGCCGATCGCTTTACTGCAGTCGGTGCAAAAATTCCTAAAGGTGTATTACTAGTTGGTCCTCCTGGTACTGGTAAAACCCTCCTGGCTCGTGCTGTAGCCGGTGAAGCAGGTGTACCCTTCTTCTCCATCTCTGGTTCTGAGTTTGTGGAAATGTTCGTCGGTGTGGGTGCTTCCCGCGTCCGCGACTTATTTGAGCAAGCTAAATCTAATGCTCCCTGTATCGTCTTCATCGATGAAATTGACGCCGTTGGTCGTCAACGGGGTGCTGGCTTAGGTGGTGGTAACGATGAGCGGGAACAAACCCTCAACCAGTTGCTCACAGAAATGGATGGATTTGAAGGTAATACCGGCATCATTATTATTGCCGCTACCAACCGTCCTGATGTATTAGATGCAGCATTGTTGCGTCCTGGTCGCTTCGACCGTCAAGTTGTCGTAGACCGTCCTGACTACGCTGGACGTAGCGAAATCCTAAAGGTTCACGCCCGTGGTAAGACCTTGGCGAAAGATGTAGACTTGGATAAAATCGCCCGTCGTACCCCTGGGTTTACAGGTGCTGATTTATCCAACCTGTTAAATGAAGCAGCAATTTTGGCAGCACGCCGGAATTTGACTGAAATTTCGATGGATGAAATCAACGACGCTATTGACCGCGTGTTGGCTGGGCCAGAAAAGAAAGACCGGGTGATGAGCGAAAAGCGCAAGACTTTGGTAGCATATCACGAAGCTGGTCACGCCTTAGTTGGTGCATTGATGCCCGACTATGACCCAGTGCAAAAGATTAGCATTATCCCTCGTGGACGTGCAGGTGGTTTAACTTGGTTCACCCCTAGCGAAGACCGCATGGACACTGGCTTATACAGTCGTGCTTATCTAGAAAATCAGATGGCTGTGGCTTTGGGTGGTCGCATTGCTGAAGAAATCATCTTTGGTGAAGAAGAAGTTACTACTGGCGCTTCTAACGACTTACAACAAGTAGCACGGGTTGCCAGACAGATGATTACCCGCTTTGGGATGAGCGACAGACTCGGTCCCGTTGCCCTCGGTCGTCAGCAAGGCAACATGTTCCTCGGTCGGGATATCATGTCAGAACGCGATTTCTCTGAAGAAACCGCCGCCGCCATTGATGAAGAAGTCCGCAAGCTAGTAGATGTCGCCTACACACGCGCTAAAGAAGTGTTGATGGGGAACCGCCACATTTTGGATCAAATCGCGCAAATGCTGGTTGATAAAGAAACAGTAGACGCCGATGAGTTGCAAGAAATTCTGACAAATAACGATGTGAAAACCGCCGCGTTTGCATAATCAATTTTGGTAAGAATTGAAAATCTAAATTTGGGGTAATTTTGGAACATTCCAGAATTACCCCCATTTTTTTACCCCATTGGGATTATGCAATATATTCATCAGAAATCAGTCAGGTGCAATATTTCATAGGGAACATCCATAATTTTATTTGCGATGCCTCTAGAATTCGTCTTAGAGGATGTTTGAAAAGTTCGAGAATGTATAATTTTGTCATTCTGTACCGCAAGCGGAACCCGCAGGGTACGGAAAGCAGTGGAGCGTAGACACGAAGTAGCTTCCCATAGGGCAGAATCTAGGATTTTGGGTACATACTGAGATGTTATGCCAATTTAAAAGAAGATAGGACTAGCCCTTTCAAGGTGACAAACGAAGATACGTTGCTTTAGTGTGATCATCCTAAGTTATCCGCTCAGATTTTGGGATTTTTAAAGGTTGAAATAACCAATTTTCGTTCCGAATTTCACCACCTTGAAAGGGCTAGAAGATAGGACTTACGCATTGACAGGAAATGCAAAATATGAGTGATAAACAAAACACATCTTTCGTAGGGGTTTAGCACTGCTAAACCCTCCATAGCGCGGATCTATTTACCATCAAAGTATTGATCAAAGCCGGAAATTTCTAATTTTGGTTAATGCATACAATAATTAATTTGTACAGTTCGTAAGTCCTAGAAGAATGCGACAGATGCGTAGGTTGGGTAGAACGAAGTGAAGCCCAACATCCACAAAACTTTGAGGTGTTGGGTTGAGGAACGAAACCCAACCTTGTATCTTCGAAAGAGTAGTAGACCCTTTTCAAACATCCTCTTAACTGACCTGTTTGTAGTAGGCACTTCAGCGCCTCTAAAAAGCGATAAATCTCTCCCCACAGGCAATTCACATTGTTTTTCCGTTCCCTGTTAAGAGTCTCCACAGCGGTTCCCAGGCGGATGAAATACAGAACACAACCTCACCCATTCCCTCTTCTATTTAGATTTTCTCAATAATTAAATCGGATTCCTATATTCTGATAAAAAATAATTTTTGCACAGATGCGAAAATCTGTAATTTGATAATTAAGAATCTAAAACAACTGTCTTATACCATTTCACTTTAATAATGATACAGATGCGTTAGTCAGGGCACGGCATCACCCATTGGTGTCAACTTAACGTGAAACCCTTGTCAAGACTTGATCTTGAATTCACTCACTTATCATCACAATCCGCCTCATCCCGCCCCGGCTTTGCTGACGCAAAACCTCCCCTCCCCTTAGCAAGCCAGGGTGGTTTCATACAAAGAAAGAAAAATAATAATGATTTGTAGAGGGTGGATAAAAATGGATAGATAAAAAATATGAATCTCGTGGAACAATTGCAGGAAGTCCCAGACTATCGGCACATCCGGGGACGAAGACATGAATTATGGTTAGTATTATTGCTGATATTGCTAGGAGCAATGACTGGGTATTGGGGCTACCGACCACTGGAAGATTTTACCAAAGTACACAGGCAAGACTTGATTGAACTGTTAAACCTAGATGAGACAATCAAGTTTCCATCCTACTCAACATTCAGACGAGTACTGAAAACAGTAGATTTTCAGCCATTCACCGACTTATTTAATAATTGGGCATCAGTTTTTGTTCCACCAATGCCAGGAGAGAGACTGGCGATTGATGGCAAAGGTATTCGTTGCACAGTTACAGATTACAGTCAGTCCTATCAAAACTTTATCAGTACAGTATCAGTTTATAGTCATCAACGGGGCATTGTACTCAGGATGCAACCAATGTCAAACAAAAAAATTAGTGAAGTAGCGATCGTACAACAATTAATCTCCGAGTTTTGTGGTCAACAAGTCCTTTTTACCCTTGATGCTTGACACTGCCAAAAAAAACTGTATCGCTAATCATCAATAGTGGCAATGACTACCTGATTGGATTAAAAGAAAATCAACCGACACTCTATAAAATGGCTCAAACTCAATCACAACAGGATACTCCACTCAGCAGTGCCACAACCGTAGAGAATGTTCATTCACGAAAAGTCCAACGTGAGTGCAAGGTTTTTGCCGCCCCCGAACAAATTCAAAAAAAATGGTCTGGACTCAAAACTTTTGTTGTTGTTGAGCGTCAGGGTGAGCGCAATGGTCAGCCATTCTACGAGGATCAATTCTATATCTGTAGTCAATATCTCGAAGCTCAACAGTTACTTGCCGACATTCAAGGCCATTGGGGCATCGAAAATCGACTGCACTGGGTAAGAGATGTGACATTCAAAGAAGACTTTCCACCACGGCGTGGTGGCAATGCCCCTGTGAATTGGTCTATCCTACACAACTTTTTCATAACGATCTCCCGCACACTCGGTTTCCGAACTATTCCTCAAGCACAACGTGTCCTCTCCAACCAACTGCATAAAGTTTTTTCTTTCTTTGTATGAAACCACCCTGCCTCCCCTTAGCAAGGCTACGGTGTACACACAAGTAGACCCAGAGCGAGTTTCCAGCCAAAAAAGGTGGATTCAAACTGCTTAAGCCCCCGAGTCAAAGTAGTAATTCCTGGAGGTTTTTGAGACTTGTAACCAGACCAACCACCAAGACGAGCAATAATCCAGGTAGCCCAAGGTAAGGAATGAGGAGGATAGGGATTTTGTTGACGTGGAGTGTGACCTTCTACAGTTGGTGCAAGAGTAGATAAACATTGCTGTTGCTCATCCGAAAAAGCTAGATTTGCAGACAACTCAGGATTATCCCGTCCCTGAATCATTTGTAAAATTCGCACAGCTACTGACAAAGCTAAAACACTCAGTCGCTTAATGGCAGCAATGGACTCAAGCTGAGTAGCTTCGAGATTTAAACCAGCAGTTTTGAGGATGGCAAATAGTTGTTCAATTCGCCATCTCCATGTGTACCATCTAATGATTTGTAGTGCTTGTTCTAGACAAACAACTTGGTGGGTGGTCAACAATCGCCAATGAATCGGTTCCGTACCCGCAGGTGGGTTGACTTCCACAGCTTCCACGGCGTAAAGCGTTACACTAGGGGGATAATCTTTGGCACTCAATTTCTCTGGACGTTGAATTTTTACCAGCGCACAGCGCACAATTAATAATGCCTCTCTTGCGGTTCTACCAATACGTGAATCTGCTGGAACATCCACGGTATAAGTCCCCTCGCTAGGTTGTTGGTTTAAATACGCATACAGCGATTGGGTCTTTCCTATGAGGCGACGGTCAATGCGCGCTCTGACCAACACGTGATTTTTGCGATTTGGTACGGTCGTAAATTCTTCATACATATCGCTTTCTCTATCGGCGATATGAGTCACCATTTTGGCATTACCAATACTTAAACATCTTTGGGTTTCATCGGCTGAACGCAGCCATTTGTATGATTCTTTTTCCTCTATCGGTAACTTTTTGTAATTTCGTTCATGCTTATCGGCATGGTCTATCTCTCGCGTCCACAGTTGTACTGTGCTTAATCCCAATGGAAATCCATTCTCTGCATCCAATACTAAAGTTGGATGAATATAAAACCCTACGTCTGTGTTGTTTCCGACTACACCTAGACCCTCTGCTTTCAACCTACCAACATGAGACTGCAAGTTAATTTCGCTACTATCACTGATGGCTAATATATGCTTGTCTTCTACCTGTGATACACAGTGGTCTGATAGGCTGCCGACTAATTCCCCTATTGTCACATTCTCATTCGACAAAAAGCGGTAGTACCCCACCTGTTCTGCTCTATTTCTACTTATTTGGCGAATGCTGACTGATTGATGTTTTTCCATTGCTTGGTACAATGCTGCCCCCTTTTTATCAACCTTGGGTCGCCAAAAGCAATTCCATCCCACTGTTGAGCGTGAATCATTATTGGATTTTCCACCACCTTTTACTCCCCACAACTCCTTCCCCTAGTAGTTTACTAGCACTTGTGTGTACACCGTAGCCTTAGCAAGGGGAGGGGATTGAGGGGTGGGGTAAAACATATATGGAGTAAGCGTTTGAGCTTAAGTTGACACCCGTGGGCATCACCGTGCCCCTACGAGAAATCTGTCTGTATCAGTATTTTCGTGAATTGGTATTACTCAACAAACTATTATTGAAATGATGGGTAGATTTTTGTTAAAAATTCACTCACTAAGTGAAATTTTATCTTTTAATTTTGTTGAATTACCAAATATTATTAGCCGATATATATTGCTTGATTAAATATATCTTAGACACATAATTATAACATACTTTATGATTAATAATTTTTAGTTATCGATTTAAGAATCAAAACCATTTGCTCCTCGGAGTTAAAGTTTATAAAATACTAATATACGAAGTTGATTAAGCATTACCAAACTGAATTACGGTTTCTTGCCTACAGTAAAAGAATATGGCTAAGAAAAAACCATAACTCTCCTGAGATAAAAGTTTGCTTTCTGATGTTTTGAGCGAATAAATGATTTGATCGCACATACTTCTGATTTTCCTAAATTTTGGTTAGCTAAACTTCGATAAATTCTCGACTTATCAAAGTCTAATACATTTGGCTCACCCGTTGACATGAGTAAACAATCAACCTTTCTGGTGGACAAACGTAGGAGTTTGAGGTTGATGAAAAGATGGATTTCTCTTTGAGACACAGTAATAGTGTCTACTCTAGTGGAGGATAACTCTATGTTCCTAATAATCTTGAAAAATGCTGCAAATAATATTGTATCTCTTGATTTAGTACCTAAAATTCTTAGAAAGCGAAGAATTATTAACAACAATGTTAAGGAACCAGACGCTTTAGGGAAAAAATCCACGACTAGGAATTATCTCCAACCCTTTGATACTGCTTTTATTGCATATCAAATGATGGGTTTAAACGACTTTTAAATGGCTCCAAATACCTGGGGATTACGTGGGTTTAATCTCCTTCAAAGATTTAGGAAATTTGCGAAATATTTCGCTACCATGTTGTTGTTTCTCTAAGATACAGCAGATTGCAACCTCATGAAATACAGATTATTGCAAGGGCACAAATATGTACTTCGTTTATCTGCAAAATGCTGTAGTTGCAATTTACTTTTTTGGTACTCCATTAACTCACTCTCAGGGTTGAAGGATAAACCAACCGTTCCGATAACCTGGTTGTAAGAAGTCGAGACTGATCAGCCCAGAGTCTCTATCACCAGAAAAAACCAAACACCGCCCATATTAGCTGAGGATATATTTATGAAACTGACAATGTTGATCAATTCTGTAATTGTTTGTGCTTCTATTGCTCTCTTACCTGGAATTGCTGCGGCTCAAACAGGTACTAACAATACTAGCAACTACCTCAAACCTTTTAATGTTGCTTTTCTGGCTTATCAAGGATACCTACAAGATCAGGGCATACCTAGTGCGAGTGCTTTAGTATTTGAATACCAAAAAGGTAGCTTGACTGCTAATGATGTGGTTCAGGCTGCGGTCAAAGCTAACAAGTTACCAGCAGAGGTTTTGAATGATCAAGACTATCTCAGCGCTGTTGAGTCGCAATTGACATCATTCTCCCGCGATACAGCATTCTCTTCTGATTCATCAAACTAACCCAAGTTTTGTGAAAATTGAAATTTAAAGATACCCGACTTTTCAAAAAAGTCGGGTATTTCTGTTTTAGCGTTGTTGTTGCAAACTATATGAGTCGTACCAGTGACGAATTGCGAGCCAAACAACTGAGAGCAAAGCCGCTAAACTGAGGGTAAGACCGCTCAATGGTACTAATAATCCGAAAACAGGTAGCACTGCGCCGGTAATGGTGCAAACTATCGCCCCAATAGAAGCACGACGGTTTGACCCCAAACCCCACGCTAAAGCTACTAATATTAGGGATATCATCACCCAAACCAACTGAGCATTAATTAATCGCCCCAGGTAAGTCAAAGTCAGCAGACAAGCGAAGAAAATACCTCCGGCGATCGCTACATTTTTCAGGCTCATTGGTAGAGATAAATATAACAACAATATCCACCACAAAAATACGGCGGGGGCTAACAATAATAAACGGGGAATAATCCCGGTGTTACGAATTGGCTTAGTGTTGGTAAATACACCAAAGGGATTTTTCACAGAAACATTGTCATCATATGTCCAAGTGAATTGGGTGCTGTTGCCTTCAACTTTAGTGTTTTTAGGTTTAATGCCACTAGCAAATTCCACAGGACTAAAGTTAGCAGTTGCTATCAGGCGAAATTTTGAGAGGAACTGTCCCGCAGCGCTATAAACCCAGCGTGGCCCTGATTGTGCTTTATAGGTGACTCGAAAAGTGGTTTCTTGTCCTGGTTCCAAGCGAAAAGGAAAGCCGTAGTCACCAGGGTTAGTCTGTTGTAGTCTATTTCCTTCACGTTCTACTTTATAACCCTCTATGACTGAGGAGCCGTTAGGTGGCGGTGCTTCAAAGAAAAAACTACTAATATCTTTTAGCTGGTTAACAACTTTGTAATCAGCAGCGTAATCTACGTCATAAATAGTACTACGACCTTTAACATCTACACTTTGGTCAAGCTTGACTTGAATTTGGGAGCCAGTCAGGTTCATAAATCGAGTGACTGGTTGTGTCGCCTTGACTGTAACGATTTTACCTTTAACTTGGGTGTTGTAAGTGTATGGCTCTTGAGTCACATAGCGCACCTGGGGCGCAGTCTGTTCTAACTTATCACCAGCAACGCTTTCAACCACTTGAGCCACCATCGCCTGTTCCCAATGGTGATAGCGATTGCTCAAAGTTGAACAAAGAAAAAATCCCGTAACTAACAGAACTAATATCAGCGCTAAATGCTGTAATCCCTGCAATAGTTGAGAATAACGAATCGCCCATTCACCAAAGAAAACAGCTTGTTCTGTTGTCTGGCGACGGAGAGAAAAACTTATGAGAGCGATCGCCACTCCTAACGCTATCACTAAAAATACAAATAACAGTGAACCTTTGAGTATTTGAGTGCCAAATTGCACTAACTCATGAGGATGTGTCAAATCTGGTAATCCAGGAATACCCTGAGCAGTAGGAGACATTGGTCAATATTTAGTTAATTTGCACACTTAGACCAATGTGATCTTACAAAAGTTTCTAACCAGATTATTTGTCATTTGTCAAAAATTACTTACGCTCTTGCTGGTTTCAAAAATATCCAAGCTACAAAAAATGTTGCGGCTGTAAATAGTTGCGCTATATCCAAAGCAGACAGATAGCCATCTGCAAATGAAGCGATACTGCGATCGGTGATGCCAAATAGCCAAGATGAGAGGCCAAATAGCCAAATCCCATTCTTGAAATTTCCTAGAAATTCTTTAGAGTCTGAGGGTTGCTTGTCGTTCACGGTTTTCTGCTCCGTTGGTGACGAATCTGGTCATTGATGAGAAATCCCCGTAAGAGCTTTTGCTGACTCCTGACGCTGAACTTATATCTATATTAATAAATATTTCAGTAACTTGACTAAACTACCAAGAGACACATATTGATTCCTTGACATTCTCTAGCCTGCAACGGCAGGCTTTGTATCAGTAGCCCCACCCTTATAGGGTGTAGACGATATGTCGGGATGTGCGAAGCGTCTCCCACTTTAGTCGTGGGGAGTGTCAAGAACCTTGGTAGAGTGAAATTATCAGAGAAACATGAAGTCGCCAGATTTTCACCGTAAAACATGGGCAGTATTTGGGAACTCGATTTTTACTCCCGTCCAATTCTGGACGAAAAACAGAAAAAAGTTTGGGAAGTCTTAGTCTGCGAAAGTCCTTCAGATATCCGCACGAAAACAGATTCTTTATTTCGTTACGCTCAATATTGTTCCAGTACTCAGGTAAATTCCGGCTGGTTGCGGACAGCGTTACAGGAGGCAATTACCACAGCGGGAGAAGCACCAATCAAAATCCGCTTTTTCCGTCGCCAAATGAATAACATGATTACTAAAGCCTGCGAGGATGTGGGGATTCCGGCTCAACCTAGCCGCCGGACTTTAGTTCTGAATCAATGGCTTCAGCAGCGGATGGAAGAGGTGTATCCTCAAGAACCGGGATATCAAGGGGGGGCTAATGCTTCGGTGCGCCTGGAAAGACCTTTACCCCAACGCTTACCAGATGCTTTAGAAGGACAGCAGTGGGCATTTGTGACTTTAGAGGCTGGAGATTTTGCAGAGATGCCAGAGTGGGAAATTGGCTTTGGTGAATCTTTCCCTTTAGATTTTGCCAAAATAACCCCAGAAACGCGTATTCCTGGAGTATTAATTTTCTCACCCAGAGCGTTACCTTTAGCAGGCTGGATGTCTGGTTTAGAGTTAGCTTTCTTGAGATTTGACACCAGCCAAGGAGCAAGATTGCTGTTGGAAACTGGTGTGACAGAAAGTTGGATTTTGGCAAATATCAAAAACCCGCAAACTCTATCAGAAGCTGAAGGGTTTGAAGCATCTAAGCAAAAAGCGAACGGAGTACATTTTATTGGTGTGCAATCTAATCCTCAAGCACAATCTTTTGCAGGGTTTTGGCTGTTGCAAGAGGTCAATTTGCCATAGGGACTGGGGACTGGGGGTAGGCTATTGACTCTGAGGGTTTTCAGCCCAAAATGCATCATCCAAAATAATAGTCGTAGTTAACGTTCTCATCAGGGCACGGCAGTGCCGATGCCCCTACGGTAAACACAAAAATTGCATGATATTTTTTAGCTAATTTCGTACAAAGTCAACAGCCTAGTGGTTTGTCAATTTTGTTTTGAGGGGTTTTTGGTAGTGCGGGCCGAAAAGCCCGCGTGAGCGAGACGCTCACACTACAGTCCCTCATTTCAACCCTTACAGACTACTAGACTGGAGATGAGGGAGATGAGGGAGATGAGGGAGAAAGAAGAAATGACTCTTGACTCCTGACTCTTGACCCTTGACCAATGACTAATGACTAATACATGGGATTAAAGGTCAATGATTTGGGATAATTAACTGCGTCCATCTGTGGTTCAAGATCCAAAATCCACAATTCACCAAGGGTCATGGTTTCTGAAAATTTGTCACAAGATACACTAGCAGAACAGTTGCTGGAATTAGCGATTAAATCTGGAGCAGAAGCTGCTGAGGTGTATCAGTCGCGATCGCTTTCTCGACCAGTATTTTTTGAGGCCAACCGACTCAAGCAACTGGAAACTAGCCAGTCTGAGGGTACAGCATTGCGGTTGTGGCGAAATGGTCGTCCAGGGCTAACAGTGGCTTATGGGGCTGTGCAAGCGCAAGCAATGGTAGAGCGATCGCTGGCTTTAAGTCAACTAAATCAACCTGAATCGGTGGATTTAGTCAGTAATTTTCAGCCGTCTTACCCTGACTTGGGGGAAAGTGTGCCGATCGAGGTGTTGATCAACTGGGGCAAAGAGGCGATCGCTCTGATTAAAGATGCTTATCCCGATGTACTCTGTAATAGTGATTGGGAATGTGATGTTGAAAACACTAGGCTTGTCAATACCCAAGGTTTAGATTGCCACTACACCGATACTACTCTTAGCTGCTATATGTCAGCCGAATGGGTACGGGGAGATGATTTTTTGAGTGTTTCGGATGGTCAAACCCAAAGGGATGAATTGCAGCCTGAGAAACTAGCTCAACAAATTTTACAGCGGTTAATTTGGTCTAGAGAAAATGTCGTCCCCCCTAGTGGGCGTGTGCCAATTTTATTCACATCCAAAGCAGCTGATATGCTTTGGACTACTATCCAAGCAGCTTTGAATGGTAAGCATGTGCTAGAAAAAGCTTCCCCTTGGGCAGACCGTCTGGGTAAACTAGTAGTCTCCCCCAGTCTCACTGTTTATCAAGATCCGGAAGCTGGCCCTTACAGTTGCCCTTTTGATGATGAAGGCTGTTCTACCACTGCTTTGGTATTTATCCAAAACGGAATTTTAGAGCATTTTTATTGCGATCGCACTACCGGAAGCCAACTGGGTATTAGCACTACTGGAAACGGTTTTCGCCCCAGCTTGAGTAGCTATCCCACACCTGGGTTATTTAATTTTTTGATCCAACCCAGTTCCGCATCACTACCAGATTTGATTGAACAGATGGATGATGGGCTAATTGTGGATCAAATGCTGGGTGGTGGCAATGGAATCTCTGGAGATTTTTCGATCAATATTGATTTGGGCTATCGTGTGCAAAATGGCACAGTTACTGGCCGTATTAAAGATACGATGGTGGCTGGCAATATTTATTCAGCCCTTAAACAATTAGTGAGTCTAGGTGGTGATGCTGATTGGAATGGTTCTTGTTATACTCCTTCTTTGATAGTGGAAGGACTATCCACCACCAGTCGTAATCAGTGAACAGTGAACAGTTAACTTTTATCACTGTTTCAGTCAGAGGTTTGACACAAGGGGAATTTCCAACTTGTTATCATCAAAATTAGCTTCAGTAAATAGACGCAATTGAATGTAAGATGTCATTCAATACCGTTCGGTTAAGCGCAGTTGCTAAAAAAATGCGCCGGATAAATCGTAGGGGTGGGGTTTCCCCGCCCTTCAAGACAATCCATGTGTTGCAAACATTATTTGAATTGGTATTATTTCGCCTGTGACAGCCAAAAATAATCATCAAAGAAGGCTTGTCTCAACTCAGACAACTATTTTCTTTTTTAAATAAATTTTAAATTTAAAATCTTTTATGTCGCTTCCTGTTCTGACTCAGCGCTTTCGCAGTTTGTGGCAGCCTAGAAGAGGTTTAGCGATCGCAGAAGCTTCGATCATCGGTCTTGTGGCTGCCCTCTCGGCGGTGTTCTTAAAAGTAGGATCGGGATGGTTGGGAACTTGGCGAGTCCATAGTACCCATTTTTTACCAGCATGGGTTGCTCTCCCTTTAGTTGGTATGAGCTTTGGGTTCTTGGCGGGTTGGCTGGTGCAGCGGTTTGCACCAGAAGCAGCTGGTAGTGGTATCCCTCAAGTCAAAGCTTCTCTTGCCAATGTGCCAGTTAACCTATCCTGGCGTGTGGCATTGATCAAATTACTTAGTGCCATTATTACCCTAGGTTCTGGGCTTACCCTCGGACGGCAAGGCCCCACAGTTCATGTCGGGGCAGGTTTAGCAGCAGGGTTGAGTCGCTGGGTGCCCACCTCCCCAGATCATCGACGACAAATGATTGCTGCGGGTGCAGGTGCTGGTTTGGCAGCGGCGTTTAATGCCCCAATTGCCGGTGTATTATTTATCGTTGAGGAATTACTCCACGATTTATCAGGGCTAACTCTGGGAACCGCCATCATCGCCTCATTTATTGGCGGGGTAATATCCCGGTTATTGGGTGGTGGTAGTTTAGACCTGAATCTGAAATTGGTACAGTCTTCTAGTCAATTCTCAATTCCAGAAATCCCCTTTTTTCTGTTATTGGGAATCTTGGCGGGTTTGCTGGGTGCATTGTTTAATTTGGGACTAGTTTTCAGTATCAAAACTTATCGCCGATTACACGTCAGTTTACCGCTGCGGGTGGCGTTAGCTGGTTTAGTTTCCGGTATGATTGTGGCTATACTCCCCGAATCTTTCCGTGATAATACAGGTTTAAGGGAGTATGTGATTACTGGTGAAGCTAACGCTTCTTTAGTAGCGATCGCTTTTGTCGCTCAGTTTATTCTCACTCTTTTAGCATTTGGTTCCGGCGCACCAGGGGGACTATTTGCTCCCAGTCTCATTTTGGGTTCTACTCTAGGTTGTTTGGTAGGTATTGGTGAAGGCCACATCTTGGGAGATAGTTCCCCTGCAACCTACGCTTTAGCCGGAATGGGGGGATTTTTTAGTGCCGTTTCTAAAGTGCCAATTACAGCCATTGTGATTGTGTTCGAGATGACTACAGATTTCAATCTAGTATTACCTTTGATGATTGTTTCTGTGACATCTTATTTGATAGCGGAGAAGGTGGTTCCAGGTTCGCTGTATGAAAAACTTTTGCTCTTAAATGGCATCAACCTCACCCAAGAAGTATCTGTAGAGGGAATATTAGCAAAATTAACTGCTAGAGATGTAATGCAGCAACGGGTAGAAACTCTAGATGCAGAGATGACTATAGATGAAGCAAGACTTGCATTTGCCCGTTCCCATCATCGCGGCTTCCCAGTAGTGGAAGACAACAAACTAGTGGGGATTGTGACGCAATCAGATTTACTGAAAATGCGTGAACGCAACCTAGACAACGATACCGCCTTACGGGAAATTATGACCAGCAGTCCCGTGACGGTGACACCAATCCACAATTTGAGTAATGTACTATATTTGCTCGATCGCTATCAAATTAGTCGCTTACCAGTCGTAGAAAGGCGAAAATTAATTGGAATTATTACCCGCGCAGATATTATTCGTGCCGAAGCAGATCATCTGAATGGTGAAAATGCTACCCCAGGTCTACGTCCAGAACCTTCTTATGTAGTTTATCAAACGCGATCGCCCAATATTGGCAGAGGCAGATTATTAGTCACAGTGGCGAATCCGGAAACAGCGGCTACCCTCTTACAAATGGCCGCAGCAATTGCTCGCGATCGCCATTATGAAATTGAATGTATACAAATAATGCTGGTATCGCGCCACATTTCCCCGTCCGAAACCCCAGTCAGAACGGCAAAAAGCCGCCGCTTGTTACGACAAGCAGAAGTCTTGGCGAAAAAATGGAAAATTCCCATACATACACAAATTAGAGTAGCTCATGATGTCGCCCAAGCCATTTTAGAAGCAATCAACGAACGACACATCGACCTGATTTTAATGGGTTGGAAAGGTAACACATCTACCCCGGGACGGATTTTTGGCAATGTTGTCGATACGATTATTCGCCAAGCTACCTGTGAGGTTGTATTAGTAAAGTTAGGTAGTCAACACTCGTTCCATCGTTGGTTAGTACCAATGGCTGGCGGGCCAAATGCGCGATTGGCAGTTAAATTACTCCCGGCTTTGGTGACATTGGGAAATGATCCGCAAATTCGCCTCACACGGGTGTTTAAGCCTGCTGAATTAGCGCCAGATATGACAGTTTTAGAACAAGCAATCAGCCAGCTAATCCGCCGTCGCAAATTGTCCAGTACTGTAATTGCACTGCCAGTCAAAGCCGATTCTGTTTCTCAAGGAATAATTAACCTCGTGAAAACCGAAGGTTACGACGTAGTAGTTTTAGGCGCTTCTCGTGAGGGATTATTGCAACAAGCGATTCAAGGTAATATTCCCGAAGCGATCGCCTCTGGTGTAGATAGTACAGTTATTTTGGTGAGGGGTGCGATTAGTAGTTGAATCAGTTATCAGTTATCAGTTATCAGTTATCAGTTATCAGTTATCAGTTAACTGAAATGAGTAAGCAAACCGCAGTTTGAATAAGCAATATCTCTTTTTACTTGCTGAATCTACTGAAATGAGTAAGCAAACCGCAGCTTGAATAAGCAATATCTCTTTTTACTTGCTGAATCTACTGAAATGAGTAAGCAAACCGCAGTTTGAATAAGCAAACAGGCAAAATGAGGAAGCATTTAGACATTTTGAGTAAGTATTTTAAAGAAATGATGAAGCAATCTGCCATTTTGCTGATTAAAATATGTTTTTTTGATGAAGAGAGCGATCGCCTTTTTTTGTAGAAATTTGCAGGATAGGCTCTCTATAATTATTCAGCCAACAAGTTTTCTAACTGCAGCGCCGAAATATTGATAAAATGACGAGTATTGTTAGTTACTAAAATATCTCCACGAGAATGAGCTACTGCTGCGATGACTGCATCTAATACACCAGTTGGTTTACCTATTGGCTTTAACTCAGCGTGAATCTTACCAAACTCCTCAGCCGCATTTTCGTCAAAATTTATTACTGTTAATAAACTACTAAATTGATTAATTTTAGGACTTACGCATTGACGAAACAACTAGTTTATGTATTCAATCAGCACAAACAGCGCTCAAATTATCCAAAACATATTCACGAATAACTTTTGTGAATAGATTCCTTTGGACTTCATACCAATTGTTAATGATATTTTCAGAGCGCATTTTTTCTAAACGAACAAATGCTTGAAGCGAGCAAAATATATGTGTTTTGATTGCGTGGCTATCTCTAACCATGAATCGACAAATTCCACATACTTGTTTGATGGCTCTATGAAAACTTTCAATTCCCCAATGAGTATCATGAATTGTCACAAATTCACTTCTGGTTATTTGTTGGAGAGCTTCTTTATCTGGTAGATACAATATATAGTGCCTAGAGTCTTCTTTTTTGAAGTCCTTCCTAAACAACTTGATAAATCCAAATTCTCTCAGATGCGTGACTAACCCTTGCTCAGGAAGCTCTAAACTGCTTACATGGCAATACTTTCCTGGTTCATTAGATACAGTTCTGTTCTTCTCAACACCAAATAGAAAACCCAATTTCTGGTTTCTTAAAAACTTTAAGTTTTCTACTCCTGAGTACCAACTATCTCCTGTCACTAGTCTTGGTTTTACACCCCAATCAATCACTTCAATCAGCATTTCTTGGAAATAATCGTTCTTGGTTCTCCCCTCCTTTTTGTCATATATTCTGTAATTTATTGGGACTGAATTCCCATGTATGTCGCTGTAATACAGTGTGATTAAATTTAATCCTTTAATCGCCTTATGGTATTTCCCTGACCAAAAATATCCAATTAATTCTGCGTATTTTGGTTCGCTGTATAGCTTTTCTATTACTGTGTCATCAACGCTTAAAATACCTCCTTCTAAATTGATTATTTCTCTGACAATGTCGAATAAATCTTTTGGCTCGTATCTTTCTCTCAACAAAAATCTGTTCACACTATCATGTGAAACATCTCCCAAGATTTCTGCTAACCGACTGCACCCTCCATGCTTTGGCTCCGATAGCAAGAACAGGGTGTAATGCTCTAAATTACATTGTGCTGTTGAGGGTTTGCTGATTTCTCTAATTGTCCGATACCTTGAAAGTAGACGACATCTTTTTTTCAATGCACTATTTTACCACCTCGTCAATGCGTAAGTCCTAAATTTTACGAATATTTTCCTGAACTTTTTGAGAACAGTATGCCCCTTTATAAAGTTCAGCTATCACTATTGTTGAGATATAACACTGGCTAAACTTCGAGTAAAACTGAGCCAGAACCTGAGGATTTTCATTGATAATGGCAATACAGATGTTGCTATCTAGGAGATACACTAGCGATCGCCTCATCTATGAGTATTGTCCATACAGTCTTTCCCACTCTAAATTCTCTTCTTTTAGAAACTCCTCCATCGTTTTCACAAAATCCTCTCTATCTTCTTTGTTATTTGATAAAAAATCCTGCATTTTTTTCAGTCTTTCTTGGTGGCTAATTGACTGAATAATCTCAATATCAATTATTATCTCTGTACCATCGGGAATATTGAGTGCTTCTGATATCTCTATAGTTTTGCCACGTTTGATACCTTTAATTTTCATATATTTTCTCCTAATCTTCAGCTTTTTACATTTTACCCTGAACTTTCATTGAGGTATCTGCAGAGTCTTGATAGTGCGATCGCCATCAGTGCCAGGTAACGAATTTATGTTTAAATGCTACACCGTACATAGGGCAGTTTTAATAAATGTTCACAACTCTCTCAAAGCCTTAGATGTTAGACTTCACAAGTCTCGACACGAGAGAAGAGATTATCTCTTAATACATCCCAAAAATCATTCCCAAAACAATTCTTTAAGGGGAGATGTCCCTTGGCTGCTGAAGTATTAAAAATTACTTCTCTCGGGTAGTTAATCCACTCTTCGTTTACTCTCCATCCCACAGCCTCACCAAACTTACGGTATATTTCATAATCAGCATCTGGAGTTCCCCCGACGCTCTCCCAGATACGCTTTTGCACACTAAAGCCGAAACGCCCGTTGCTGTGTTTTACCCAAAGTTGGTCAATGGTGCGTAAATCAGTGCAGGGAAAATTATTGATAGATTCAACATTCAGCCAACCTTCCTTTTCTCTGCCAGATGCCTTGAGCATGACAACTAGAGTTTCCTCATCTGCTTCTTTCCACTTCCCTGCTGCTAGCAAATCGCGCAATCGCCTGTAGTCTACTCCCTTCTCAGAACTGAGGTCATCAGATGGAATAACGGGTTGAATCGGCTGAGAGATAGGCTGTGTTTTTCGCTCTGGCTTGCGTCCAGTTATACCCCACTCTAATTGGTACAAAGCTTCAACATCATCTATTCCATTAGCAAAACTTACCCAATGATGCTGTGTAAGAAAGAGTAAATCTTTTGGTATTTCCTTAACATCAGGTAGCAATACAGGAATTACAGTAGTGACATTCTCTGCCTGCATAAACTGACTATAAAGTGTCGGTAACTCTATAGTTTGCCATCTACCCAAACCTTGTTTTCCAATAAAAATAACAGCAGTTTTAACCTTCTGAATTGCCTTTTGAATCTCAACTTGAAAAATTTGTCCAGGAGAAATTTGCTCTTCATCTATCCACACCTCCAGACCGCGCAGCTTCAATGCAGCTGCTACGACTCTCACTTGTGGCTTATCCAAACTATTGTGAGCTAGGAAGACATCAAATTGCGGTTGATTCATTCTTCAAATGTGCTTTTTGTTATTCCTTCACACCCGCAATAATCGCCAAAGCATGAGCATACTGCTCTAAATCTTGCCGCAACGCTTCCAACTCAGCGCGCAAATTAGCTTCCTCAGACCAATCACGCTCATGGTCTTTAGGGCTTACGTTAGGTTTACGCTGGGCTTCCCAAGTCTGTAATATGGGATGCCATCTAGCCAAAACAGGACGTAAACCATTATTCAACACAGCTATGGCAATTCCCCCCACAGAATCGTGAGATGCACCCACATCAGGGCCAGCCTGCTTGAGAATTTCTCGTGTAGTGCCAAACAAGCTGTATAAAGAATTCAGCGCCTCTCGCAATAATCCTTCGCTAGATTCCAAAGGCTGCACCGCAACTCGTGTAACAAGTTCAACATAAAGCGACCATGCAGCCCTCCGTTGTGTGGGATCAGCTTCCCATTCCGCTGAACCAATGCCAAAGGGAAGGCTCACAGATACTTTTTTCAATTTAGCACTGTCGAATTTAGGCATTTTTTTAATGAAGTTAAATTTCTATAATTGCTAGTATATTCACTTAATGGATATGCAGAGAAGTAAAGTAGCTGATATTTAGGATGGTGGGTTTCGACTTCGCTCAACCCACGGGCTGAACGTCGAAGGACTGAGCTTGTCCTGAGCGTAGCCTCTTGCAGAGAAGCCCAATCCTTTGTTACATAGGCATTTTCCCAAAAAACCAAAATGCGGTAGAACAGATGCTACTGATGTAAACTTATATACTCAATAATTAATAACCTTAGATAGTTAAGTTTTTCTATATAAAGTTTTACATGTGGAAAGTAACTTTCCTCTGAAAAGTACCAATCGGCAAAATAAGAAATATCAAATATATTCATTTTTGTTAATTTTTGAATTATATCTTGATAATTTTCTAAGTCATCATTAGCAATTACTTGAGACGCGTATCCCTCAACATCAGTTGTAAAAATTTCTATTTCCCCTAATATGCTGAAATCTTTTGATTCTTCCCATATACTTATCTGTCTTCTTTCTTCGCGTGTGTTCTTATAATTAATTAACAACTGCTGTAACACTTTACCAATGTAATTTTTAATTGAATACATTACTTGAAGATTAGGCATTGTCTTTATTTTTATCTTTATCTAATGCTTCCTGGATGACACGACGACAAAATTCTGGAGGATCATCCTTTGTGGCTAGCTCTTCCTTCATCGTTTTTGTGATGCGTAGATTAAGACGCTCGCTTAAAGGTTCTTCCCTCTCTGATTTAAAAGGCTTTAAATTTTCTGGATGACCTTTAGGGTTAGGCATTTATGTAGAAATATAAATATAATTTGAATCACTGGTAGGCAGCAGATTAAATTGTTTTTTAGTGGTTGTGACAACTTGCCGGAAGTACAACCACCAATATCCACTTACAATCATGGACATTACTATTTTATGTTCACACGCGCTGAACTCGAAATTAAAGCGATCGCTCAATTACGCGATTTGTGTCGTCTCTATGGTGTCAAACCTACAGGGAATGCAGGATATAAGACCTCATACATTGTTACCTTAATGGCGTTCCCACAGATAGCAATTCAGCAACTCAGGCAAGGTAAAGGGCTAAAATACCCTAATTTTAACCAAATCCAGGTAATTGGCTCTGCCATAGATCAGATGAGTTCGCCTACAGATGAACAAGCAGCACTCATTCGGATCACACTAGAAGGTAGGAAGATGAATTATCCAGATCGATACGATCAAGAAAACCTACTTAACTTACACAAGGCGAAAATGTCACTGGAACAAGCGATAGGCTTTTTGAACCAGTAAGCAATCTAAAAGGTTGTGTTATGACCGAGGCTAACGCACCTTCACCTGTTGATGGTGCGTTGCGCTGCACGACTGTATTGCATCCGACCGAGAACCGCTATAAGAAGGCGCTGAAGCGCAACTACGAACCTTTTATATTGCAACATTTTAGCCTGGACACGCCACTACTATTTAATAATTACTAAGTAATACTTTTGAGATTTTACCTTGATCTCGACTAAGGCATCCGCCAAATCTTAATAATATTATCAGCACTACCACCACTAGCAATAGTTTTTCCATCGGCACTAACAGCGACAGAATAAATGTAGCCAGAATCTCGCTTTAAAGTCCGAATTTCCTTTCCTGTTTCGAGATTCCATAGTTTCACAGTATTATCGTTACTGCCACTAATAAGGATAGTATTTTGATTTTTGTTGTCGCCTGATTTTGGCAAATAAGCAACAGAATTAACCTTGTCTGTATGTCCTTTGAGAGTGCGAATAGCCTCTCCCGTTACCAGATTCCACAATTTGATTGTTTTGTCTTTGCTACCACTGGCAAGGTTGATGCCATCGGGAGAGAAAGCGACAGCAAGAACTAAGCCGGAATGTCCTTCTAAGGTACGGATTTCTTTTCCCGTCGCCAAATTCCACAGTTTAATTTTCTTGTCCCAACTGCCACTGGCAAGAGTTTTGCCATCAGGACTGAAGGATATAGCTGCAACAGCCTGAGAATGTCCTTCTAATGTGCGGATTTCTGTTCCCGTCGCCAAATTCCATAGTTTAATTTTCTTGTCCAAGCTGCCACTAGCAAGGGTTTTGCCGTCAGGGCTGAAGGTGACAGATGCAATGCCTTGAGAATGCCCTACTAAGGTGCGGATTTCCTTGCCAGTTGCTATATTCCACAACTTGATTGTCTTGTCTGCACTACCGCTAGCGAGGGTTTTGCCATCGGGAGAGAAAGCGATCGCCCAAACCCATCTAGAATGACCTGTTAAGGTGCGAATTTGCTTGACTGTGGCTAGATTCCAGAGTTTGATTGTGCGATCGTCACTGCCACTAGCTAAGGTAATACCATCGGGTGCAAAAGCTACGGAATTCACATCGCTAGCATGTCCTTTAAGGGTGCTAGGCGCTGGAGTGTTTTCTTGAGTCCTGTTAGTAATTATCTGGGAGCGAGATTGTAAATACCAAACTCCTCCGAATCCCAGCAGCAAAATGGCAACATAGACTAACAGTCGATTTTTGCGGAATAGCCTTTCGGTAGTTGATGAGACTGTTAGTAGAGTCGCAGGTGTTGGTGGTAATAATGGCTGATTTGTCAAGTCTTTGATGACTTCATCCACCGATTGATAACGCTGTTGAATATCTATTTCTAACAGATTGTCCAAAACCTGACTCAAATGTCCAGACAGAGAACCCCCAACATAACCTGAATTACTAAAATGTTGTCGCCAAGCAGAAACCCAACTATAGCCGTGTTGCATCCACAGTTTTGATGGACGAATCCCTGTGAGGAGGTGAAAGCAAGTGGTACCCAAACTGAACAAATCACTGGCTGGATAAGCTTCGCCATCCTGCATCTGTTCCATCGGGGTGTAACCATGTGAGCCAATCGTTGTGCCGATTTGAGTTTGCACTGTTGCTGTCAGCTGCTTTGAGGAGCCAAAGTCAATCAGCACTAGCCGCCCATCACTTTGACGACGAATGATATTCTGTGGCTTGATATCCCGATGAATCACACCGCGATCGTGGATAAACTGGAGGATGGGGAGCAAATCCAGCAAAAGGTCGAGAATTTTGGCTTCGTTGTAAGTTATCCCTTGTTGCAATTCTTGGAGTAAATTGTGTCCATCGATAAACTGCTGCACCAAAAATAGATAATTATCTTGTTCAAAATAAGCTAAAAGTGTAGGAATTTGGGGATGTTCTCCCAATTTCTGTAGTTGTTTCGCTTCTTCTTTAAATAGCTCAATTGCCTTCTTTAAAGCGGAAGTTTCCTGAATTTTAGGGGCAAATTGCTTGACAACACACCATTCATTGAGCTTATCGACATCCTCCGCTAGATAGGTTCTGCCAAATCCGCCTTCATCAGATAGTACTTTAATGACACGATAACGACCCCTCAATAGTGGTATTAATGGTGTATTGCAACTTTCACAATACTGGTTGTCATCAGGATTTTGCGGATTTGAGCAATCGGGATTCAGGCAGCAGCGCATACTGGGAATCCTTTTGCCGTTTGAGTATATATTAATTCTTGACATATTATTTTGCTACAAAGTTGCCGGAATGATTATTTTAAATAAAAAAAATCATCAAAATGAGGAGGAAAATTATGGTAAGGAAAAACAACAAAAAATATCGGTTTAAATTTAAATTAGCGATTATTCTTTCTATTAGTGGCAGTTTGCTGCTGGCAAATCATATTCTGCCTATCAGTGCTTTAGAAAACCCAGAATCATTTGAAAAATTCAGAATTGCCAAAACACCAGATGAGAGGGAACCAGAAGCAGTACAACAAGGAATTGAACAAATCCCAGCCTCGCAACCAACTACATCTCCACAACGCAACCAGCAGATTGATTCACCCATACCTGCGCGGATATCGCCTAACACCATAAATTCTGTTCCCACTCCTCAGCCTACAGATAGTGGCAATAATTCCAGAACGTCTAAACCACCTGAAAATGCCAATCCTACCTCCAATCCTTCAGAAGGTAGCCCTGAACCTAGACCTTCTAGACCTATAGATTCTAATCCAAATCCTGGAAATGAGCGCTCTAATCCTCCCCGCCAGCGCAGTCGTCAACCAGGTAAAAGCCCCACTATTGAAGTTACACCTGTTTCTCCAGCCAAAGTTTTTAGTTACAGAGAGATTAACTTTGTAGATATCGCATTTGGTATTTTGGGTAAGGGTGATTTTAATTCTCAAGGTAGATACTTTCATTTCTACCAGTTTAAAGGTCAAGAAAACCAACTGATCCAAATCAGACTTATTGGCAGCGGGGATCAACGCCGCTCTAATAATTTGAGTTTAAATCCTTTCATGTTTCTCCTCGATCCTGATAATAATGTGATTGTCAAACGAGGTAGTGCAGCACCAAATGGTGAAACGAAAGATGCATTTATTTTTGTGCGATTGCCTGCAAATGGTACTTATACTATTGCTGTAACTAGCCGTAATCCTGGAGACACTGGACGTTATAGTCTGGCTCTGAGAAATGATAGAGCCAGCTATAGTATAGACGAATCCACTGAACTAACTGACAAAAGTCTCACCCTGAAACAAAATAGTAGTGCTTACAATGTTTCCAAGTTTCAAGGGAAAAAGGATCAGCTGGTTAGTATTCGTGTGGATAGTCTTTGGGAAACTTTTTCTCCTTATCTCGTCTTGTTAGATTCTCAAGGAAACAGAATTGCCACAGATAACTCCAAAGATGGTAAATACAGTGCTTTAATTGATCGAGCCAAGCTACCTAAGGATGATACTTACTATGTAGTGGTAATTTCCGCTAGTCCACAGGAACGTGGTAGATACCGTTTGACCATTTTCTAAGTACATATTTGCATCTGCTGATACTACTGCAAAGTTTTTTTGTACTTATCTAACCATCCAGCTAAATTCTCCTTTTGTATCGGATCAGGATTTTGGACTGGAATTACTTGATACTTTGTCGGCAGAGGATGAGCTAAAGTTACAGTCAGGGAAGTAAGTATATCTTGATGGAAAACTGTAACCTGGATGGTATCATTTGGTTGATAATCTTTGAGGCGATCGCTCAAGCCACTGGCTGTGACTTTAAAGCCATTAATAGCCAGTAACTCGTCACCTGCGTCAATTCCTGCTAGTTGTGCAGGTGAACCCACTTCGACAAATTTAATTATCTCTCGGCCATTTTCAGTACTTGCTCTCACACCTAAGTAGGGTTCTTCTTCCTGTTCCGCCACCAATCGCAAGCCAAAGGGTGCTAGATAATCATTAAAAGGCAATTCTTCAGTGCCATCAATGTAGCGTTGAAAGAAATTTGTCAAATCTATCCCAGCAACAGACTCAATTACTGACTGTAACTGTTCTGGTGTATAACCAATTTCGGCTTGTCCAAATTGTAGCCACATTTGCCGCATCACATCATCCAGGGAACGCTGATTGCGATGCTGCGATCGAATCAACAAATCTAGGAACAAAGACACCATTGCTCCTTTTAAATAGTAGGAAATTTGGGAATTACCGCTATTGGCATCCGGGCGATAAAGTTTAATCCAAGTATCAAAACTCGACTCAGCCAGGGGTTGTACTTTGCGCCCTGGTGTGGTGAGAAACTTAGTGATTTCCTTACTCAAATGATGCAAATAGGACTTAGCATCATAAATTCCTGCCCATAAAGGAATCAGCAAGTCATAGTAACTTGTAGTCCCCTCACAGAACCACAGAGAGGGTGTATAGTTTTCCTGATCGTAATCAAAAACTTCTAGTGCTTTGGGGCGAATGCGCTTGACATTCCACAAGTGAAAAAACTCATGGGCTACTAGTTGAATAAAGCGATCGCATTTTTCCTGAGTGCGAAACCCGAAACGCTGATAAATTAACGAACAAGCATTTTTATGCTCCAAACCCCCATAAGCTTGGTGAGCCAAATGTAGCAAAAACACATACCTTTCATAAGGTAAGCCACCAAACATCTCGGCTTCCACTTGAATAATTTTCTGAATATTAGCAATCATTTCTTGCGGGTGAAAATTTCCTTCTCCCCAAATTGCTAATTCATGAGGTTTACCCAATACTTCAAACTGATACAACTGGTGACAACCAATCTCAAAAGGACTATCTACCAGGGTGTCAAAATCGGCAGCAGAGAAAGTATTAGCTTGCCTGGGATCTAATAATAAAGGAGTAGTGACTTGCCAATCTGGGCGCGGTGGGATGATTGTCACAAGAATTGCTTGCTTCTCCCAGCCTGGTATTCTGAAAAACAGCGCCGCACCGTTAAAATAGCCGTGGCTAGAATCTAAATGATTTGTGCGTACTGATAGCTCATTCGCAAAAATCCGGTAACGTACAGTTAATTCTGAAATATTACCTTTTTCTACCTGCCAGTGGTTTTTACTGATTTTTCGCCAAGGTAAAGGTTGAGCGTCGGCAAAAGCGGCAAAATCTTGTAAGTTCTTGGCATATTCTCGCACCAAGTAGGAACCTGGTGTCCACACTGGCATTTTTAAATCTAGAATCGGCGATTGGTAATCTGTGAGGTGCAAAGTCACTTCAAACAGATGTGTCTCTGGTTGAGGCATTGCTACCAGATAATGAATAGTCGGCAAGCTTTCCTGAATGCGGGTATCCAGACGAGGCGCTGTTGCTTCAGTCATCTTGAGTGCTGAGTCCTAAGTTCTGAGTTATTAGTTAATAGTCAGGAGTTAGGAGTCAAGAGTCAAGGGGAGCTACTCCAGTCTTGCAGAGACTTCAAGATATCAGTGGTGTTCAAAAAATCTCGATTTAAGTAGCCGGACAAAAATATTTACAGTCATTGTGTAATTAATTCTGTCATTCTACTTAGAAAGACAACTGAGCTAAATGGATAAGCCTTTAGCAGTGGCTGGCTCCTCAGCACTCATCATTGGTTAGACTTTGCCAGCTAAATTAACCAACTGTTGGAAGTTAACTAAACAAATCATGTTATTGGTAGTATCAATTTTGATCCAACCTTTCTCATGGAGCTTTTCCATAATTTTAGTAGTTTCGTCAACACTGATTTCTGCCAGTTCTGCTAAATCTTTGAACGGTATGTTAAAAATTTCTTTGCCTTTGTCTGATTTTTGACTATAGCTTTCAGTTAAACTCACTAGGGTCTGGGCTAGTTTAACCGCTGGTGGTGAAGACCGCATTTGTAACCGCAGGTTTACTTGCCGTAATCGTCGCACCATCAGTTGTAGCATTCGATGATGTAAATGCGGGTCTTTAAATAATATCTGAATAAACCGTTCTCTGGAAATGCTCAATAACTTCACAGGCGACAGAGCAATGACATCGGTTGAGCGTGGAGATTCATCTAGAATGGCCATTTCTCCAAAAAAATCGCCCCTACCTAAGATTGCCAAGGCTACAGAATTACCTCCAGAGTTACGCCGGACTTTGACCCAACCAGAAACCACAAAGTAAACCGCGTTACCCCAGGCATCCTCCATGACAACTGCTCGTTCTGGTGGATATTCGTGGTCAATTGCAACGTCGAGTAGCCATTCCAGACTCTGCGGGTTGGCTGTACTCAGCAAGGGGAAAAGTTCACTAAAAACCTCAGTCTCAGTCTGCATGAAATATGTGCAAAAAATGAATTTAAGAAAGGAAAATTAAGTTGGCAACTATAAGCTTTAAAACGGTAATCTTTCGCTGAATGCGAAACCAAAAATATTGCAGTTCTGACTTTAAAATTCCAGGTTTTTAAGTCTGGATTTACACTACAACATAACAATTATCTCTAAGATCGAAATCAGCGGTTTTACTGAGATAACTTTTATTTAATTTTTGAGGCGCGGCTGGACATTGCCAGTTAAGGTTTTGATCTGTTGGTCTAAATTTCCCATGAGTTGGTTCAAGGCGACTAACGTATCTAGTTGCTCAGATTGTAGGTTGGGATTGAGTACAAGCCGTTGTTGTAGTTCATGCAACTTTAAGTTGAGTTGTTGAGCAATTCCTAAAGCATCACGACTAACATGACCCAACTGTTGTTGTTGATAGAACTTTAGTGCTGCTCCGCGCAACACTTGTAGTGTAGCTTCTTCACCGTAAAGTCCTGGCATCACTCTCAGGCGTAATAACAAACGGTTTTGTTGATGTAGGTATTCTTTCTCTACTTGTTTTGGCTCTGCGATTGTGGTTACGGGTAGGCCTGCAAATCGCTTTAATTCATTCATTACTCCTTGGAGAATGGAAAGGGGCAGATTTTCGATTACAGACTGTAAAACGCCATTGTCACTCCAGAGGATTCTGCCTTGGTAAGGCTGTCTTTCTAAATATAAACGACCAATTCCGCCAGCGAGAACCCTTCCTAATAATTCTTCTAATAATCTTTTGGGTGGTAGTGTTGGTAGCAGTTCAATGGGACTTAATGTCTCTGGGACTTGTGCTGGCAAGGCAGTTAAATTGTCTTGCAGTGCTGCTGGAGAAGTTTCTACTTGTTCGCTTTTGCGAAAGGAGCTTATAAGAGTAGTGTTTTCATATAAGTTATCTGCTTTTAGAGAGGGAAAATCTGTCTGTACGCCTGTAATTTGTGTGCTTTCTTGGGGATCTGCAGAAGATGGAAGTGTAGCTGTGTTCTTGTTGATGGATTCCGCTTTTGGCTGATGCTCTGGTTTGGCTTTTGGGTGGGATGTATTTTTGTAGTTGAGGTAAGCCGAGAGTATGGTGCGGTGAGCATCAATTGCGATCGCCTCTACGACCATTGTGCAATTGATATAAGACAAAATACGATGAACGTAATCTAGGGCTTCGCTCTCTTGGGGATAAACCATACCCAGCAATAGGTTGTTGTCCTCTAGTCTACAAGGCAAAATTTGGTGATAGAGGCAAGCTTCAAAGGATAAGAGACTGTCGATTAGATAAAATATCTGATCGCGATCGCTCAGTAATTCTGTGTGAGTAGGAGTCGGAGTTAGCACTTGCTGCCCTATCGCTTCAGTGTTAGTTAGTTTGCCCTCAGAAGACGACATAGGTTTGATTGCTGAATATTTGCTTCTCTACTATTTTGGCTCTAAGTTCGTTGAGAGTAAATAAAAATACTTTGTATTCTTGTTAAAAATTAAACTAGCCAGTATGAAGTCGCGGCTCAGTTTGGGATTGTAGAAGTCAGGAGGGAAGAGTCAGGAGGGAGGGGGAAGATTGATTTATGGGTTCTCATACATAAGGGTTCAGGGCAACTAACGGTTAGGCTCTGCTCAAAGTTAGCCTGAGCGTAGTTGAAGGCTAAATTTATTTATGGAGTTCTCCCCCTGCTTCCTGCAAGAGCAGCCCCTTTTCCTCTTCTGCTGATCAGCTGGGTTATTCCTGAGTTCTTAGGGACTGAGCGACGAGATAGACTTTAGTCCATTCGCCCATTACCTGATGGGTTTTGAGTTTTAACTGTTGAGCTATTGCTTCTATTGAGTTACCTGCTCTCCGCAAATCCAGGATCTGTTGCCCGATTTGAGTCAATTGTGTATGAAGTTGCTGCCATTGGCTTTGGGTTAATCCCAAGTTATGTTCTTGTAAGGAAATTGAGAGCCAGTTATCGACTAGTTCTGGTTTGCCTTTCAGGGCAAATACACGCACTGCATGGTAGCTAATTTTTTCTCTAAGTCTGTATATTTCCTTAATTGGTTTGTTTAGTTTCTTCGCAATTTCGTCTTGGGTTTTACCTTGAAGATAGAGTTGCAGCCATTCTACGGCTTCTGCACCGAGATTTTCTTGGAGATAATTTTCAAATTCTTTTTGCACTCCCTGACGTAATATTTGTTGCTCTTCTAGCTCTTGTGCTTCTTGATATTCGGCGATCGCTTGATTATCAACTAGGTTCACCCGATTGTCACTGTCGTCTGCGAGAATTTCTTCTGAAACTAGCCGAATCAAATCACTGCCTGGTACTTGGGTTAAACCACCACGTTGAGTCCGACGCAGGTAATTCACAAAGCGGTAAGCTAGGAGAGGTTGATTGCGTACTGGACGCAAAGAATATTCTTCTATACTCGCAAACAGTAAAGTATCTCGTAGTCGCTTATCTGTTGTCACTTCAGCGATACCAGCCATTTGAGCTTGGATGTATGTATCGCTTTGGAGTAATTCTTGCAATACTTCTTGTAATACATCAATTACGCTACGTTGGCGATCGCGGCTGAGGGATACCCAAGTTTGAATTTTATTTCTTAATGTGACTAAACTGGCCAGCCGATTGATTAAGTTACGATAAGCACGTTCTCTAGACATACCTAAGTAACGCTGCAGTAAGATTCGATACCGATATTCCATTGCTTGTTTGGCAATATTGAGTTCCTTGGGGTTGAGCAGCTCAAACCGTTGGCAATCACGTCCCAAAAGCCAAAGAATTATACTTTCTCTGGTAGCTACGTTTTGTTCTGGACATTCTGTCGCTAGGCGTTTTCGCCAATTTTGCGCCAGCTTTTCTGCTTCCGTTGCCATAGCGAGATTGCGCTCCTCGAAACCCTGTTTTAAAGTTTGCATCACAACCCCCATTTGTCGCACTTAATTTTTTAGCCGGTAGTTGCCCCTTATCCCACCTTCATCTATGAAGAAATTTCAGCGATTACTCTTTTATTACGTCTGGACTCATTAACTTTATGCAGAAATTTCTCCATTTATAGGTTTGTTTTTGATTTCCAACTGCTGAAAATATTGCTGCATAAGATATTTTCGGTAATTACGCAAATTAAAAATTTTTGTAAAGTTATATATTTGCCATCGAGAAAAAAGATTTGAACAGAGTGAGTAAGAATACACTAGCACTATGTAGGGGTTGAGAAAATTTGATTTTCTATACCTCATATAGAGGAGCCAAAATGAGTTGTGTTAAACCAGACGTTGTTTTACCAAGATGAGTTTCACCTTTGTGCAATTTTCCCGTGGAAATAAGCAAATTTTATGAATTTCGCTCACTAGTTTTACTATTTTGCCTGAGTTCAAGGCAGTACATACACTTTTATTCTCAGAAAAATACTGAAAATTTTCAAGTACCCATTAGGGTAATATTTTCACCTGTTTTTTCTATTTTTTGTTGAGCAGGAGATGCTACTTCATATCTATATGTAACCCAGAACATCTTTGCAGACATTAGAGTACAGTTGTTTTCAGGAAGGTCTAATATTTTACATTTACTAATTAATCTTACTGGTACTGTACCATTACTAAGTATTGCCTCTGGCAAAACTGCGAATAATTAAAAAAGTAGCCACAGATATATACGCTATAGGATTCATACTTGATTTTTGAAATATACGTAGTGACGTGGCAAGGTTAAAATGTGGGATTAATTAAATCAAATAAACCGCCCATAAAAGACAATCCCGTAGGGGCACGGCATCCTCAATCTTTTCCACAAGCCGATAATCTGACTATGCCGTGCCCGACGGCATCCTCAATCTTTTCCACAAGCCGATAATCTGATTATGCCGTGCCCCTACTATGTGTTTTTGGTTAACGCACTTGTACCCCTACGGAGAAGTAGCGTCTCCGACAGGAGCAACAACTGTCGTCAAGTGGCATTGGACACTCACTGCCCACCTTACATATACGTAGATTTTTCAATAACCAAAGCGGATTCCTATATATACGCTAGAACACAGTTAACGAGAAAATAGGGAGTAACAAGAAGAGAATTTGGACTCCAACCGAAAGGAGCCACACACGACTAGTAGAGGTTTATTACTCCCCAATAGGAAATTCGGTTCCCTATTATCTACTCCCTATAACCTTTTTTGATGAATTATCTGTTTTTTAGCAAAGTTCTGTGTGGCGGTAACTGACACATTTTGACTAAATAACTAATAGCTTTTACTCTATCGTCCGTTTGATGATCTGATGATGGGGTTTTCTACAGACTCTCGATATTGTTGGACTGCTTCTGTGTAGGCAATTGGTAGTACGGCTTCGACGTTTTCATGGGGACGAGGAATGATCACCCAAGATTCCAAAGTACCACCATAAACATTTTCTGCGGCTTCCACACCTGCAGCCATAGCTGTTTTGACTTCAGAAACATCACCACGAATGTTGACTGTAAAACGGGCACTACCCACTCTGATATACCCAACTAGGGTAACTCGACCAGCTTTTACCATTGCATCTGCTGCTGCTAACACAGCAGGAAAACCCTTAGTTTCCAGTGCTCCGACTGCCTGTAGTGACATTAGAAATCTCCTGTATGAATAAACCTATCTGGCGCCATGAATATATATTGTACGAAGCTTCGCTACAGATTTTAGTGGCGAATTTGCTTAGAACATCTGGAAAGGTTCCGATATTTCAGTGAAGTGGATTGGTAGTATGGTTTCCACATTTTCTGGGGGATTGGGAACTATGTAATGGGTAATTACTGCACCAACCTTTACTTGTTCTCCGGCGGCAATTCCAGCCTCAACTGCTGTTCTCACTTCGGCAACATGTCCCCGCACAGCGACTAGTAAACGGGCGCTTTCCGCTTGACCATAATACACCAGTGTGACTGCGGCAGATTTCACCATTGCATCTGCTGCTGCTAACACAGCAGGAAAACCTAAAGTTTCAATTACACCGACCGCCATTGGCATGGCTTCACTCTCCTGAGTGTAGGATAAGTGATATTAATTGTACGAGGCTTTAGTCCCTATTTTGTCATTTTGTGAAACTTTCTTGTATCTGGGCGACTTTCAGACGTGAAGTCACTGAAGTTAAGTTGCCCAACCAGCGATCGCTAAAGGTGGCTGACAACCGTTGATCCGATATGGGATATTGGTTGATGTAGCTTTTTGCCCCTGTTTGCATATCTACTTGGTAGATGCGATCGCCTTTTGTAGAGTCGGCAATTTTTTGGCTTGTTTTAAACCTGGGGAGGTTTTTTTCGGTGTTGGCGATCGCTCCATCAATCCCCTCAAACGCTTCAGCCAAAATTGCCACAATCCGCTTTTGTTCAATCAATACAATAGGTTGTCAAGAGTCAACAGTCAAAGACTAGTGGTTTGTCAATTTTGTTTTGAGGGGTTTTTGGTAGTGCGGGCCGAAAAGCCCGCGTGAGCGAGACGCTCACACTACAGTCCCTCATTTCAACCCTGACAGACTACTAGCTTAGACTAGGGAAAATCTAGGTTTTGAAACCCACCGAGGTGGGTTTTGTTTGTGTAGATGCGGTTTCTAACCGCCTATTTCACTAAATGTAGGACTCTCAACAAATATTGTGTCAAGGTAAAGGCATCTACACCTAATTCTGTGCGTTCTTGGGCTGCTAGAATAGCTGCTTGTGAATGCCACCAAGCTGCAGTAGCGACAATATCCTCAACAGGAATGTTTCTCTTCACACCTTGTGCTAACAATCCACCGAGTAAGCCTGTAAGGACATCGCCACTACCACCACGGGCTAAGGCTGGGGTACTTTCGGGGTTAATCCAAACTGCGCCTTGGGGATTGGCGATCGCTGTCCTTGCCCCTTTTAATAAGATTATCGCCCCACTTTGCGCTGCTGCTGCTTGTACGGTCTTGATTCTGTCTTGATTAGCGTCGGGAATATCGGGGAATAACCGCTTAAATTCACCTGTGTGGGGTGTGAGTATTGTTATGGCTTGGCGTTTTTTTAAGGTGGGGATGGTTCCCAGGTTTGCCAGAATATTTAAACCATCAGCATCGAGAATTAAGGGGCATTCACTAGCGATCGCTTGTTGGACAATGGGGGTAGTATCTTGAGTTAAACCAGGGCCACAAGCGATCGCACTAAATGAATTTAAATGATTGTTCTCTGGTAATTGTAACTGAGCGATGGCTCCTGTCTCTGTTTCTGGACAACCAATAATCAGAGATTCTGGCAAATGTGACACTAAAAGCGGTTTCAAAGATTCTGGTACTGCAATTGAAAGCATCCCCACACCACTAGCACGGGCACCCAAAGCAGTTAAAATTGCACCACCTGCATAACGCCGCGAACCACAAATTAACAGTAAATGTCCTTCTTTGTATTTGTGGGTGACAGGGGGACGGGGTAAGGGTAAAGTTGCAAGTGCTGTTGCTTTGGTAATGCGTCTAATTTTCCGTGCATCTCCTAATACAGCTTGCACATCAGCCAAGGGAATATCAAAATCGATTAACTCAGCTTTACCAACATAATCTAGTGCCTGATCTTGTAATAAACCTAGCTTCCACAAACCTAAACAAAATGTGTGGGTAGCGCGGATTGCAGTCCCCAAGACTTTGCCTGTATCGGTGTGCAAACCGGAGGGTAAATCAATACTGATAATGGGTTGATGTCTTTCATTTAGCTGATTTATTGCTGTAGCGATCGCACCAGTGAGGTTTCTTTCTAAACCAAATCCAAACAAACCATCAATTATTAAATCACAATCTGGCAACTCTTCAACAGTTCGGCTGCGCTCACTGTTAACGGTGAGCGCAGCCGAACTGTTAATAGTTTGATAACTGGGGATGCCGAGACTTTGAGCATATTGCAAATGCTGGGAAGTTAATTCTTTCAGTTTAGAGAAAGGATTATAGAGCAAGACTTCATACCCGCGAAAGTGTAATTCACGGGCGACTACCAAAGCATCAGCCCCATTATGACCGGGGCCGATTAAAATTCCCACACGGGAATTAATCTGGGGGATAATCTCTTGAATACGACGAGCAATTAGTCCTGCAACCTTTTCCATTAAAGCGGCTACAGGCATTCCGGCAGCAAAAATCCGCCCTTCAATATCCCGCATCTGTTCAGCGGTGACTACGATTTGGGAAATTTTTTCTTGCCTGTTTTGCATCAGTTATCAGTTATCAGTTATCAGTTATCAGTTATCAGTTATCAGTTATCAGTTTGTTCACTGTTCACTGATAACTGTTCACTGTATTCACCTACCGTAGTAAACTCTGGCGTTACCAAATCCCTGTTTTCGCAAATAGCTATTCCATTGTTCAGCATCTGAACGTTGAGTGAAAGGCCCAACTGCTACATGAGGTCCTCTAGGTTGTTGTCTTTCTAGGACGATGTCATATCGGTTTGTGTTCTGCCTAATTTGATTAGCGATCGCACTTAACTGTTCTGACTTGGCCGGAATCGTGACATAATAAGCCCTGGGGTTTTCTCGTGGCTGATTATTTGGTCTAGGATCGTAATAAGCTGTACTATTAGGGTACATTACTTGCTGCCCACTGCCTGCTCTAACTACCTGCGCTCCACGAATACCATTAAATTCTAATTCTCTCACCCGTCGTTCAGCATTAGACTGTTTGCTAAAAGATCCTGATTGAATAATAGAGCGTCCGTTGTATTGCCGAACATATGCTGTGGGCTCAATCTGTTTGACTCTTTGTAACTGCTGGTAATTATTATCAACGTATACCAAGTAAAGCTCAGAGTTTTGATTATATGAGTTTGACTGCACTGATTGATAGCCCGGAATATTTTGTGGAGATGAACTCCACTGTAATGGTTGCGTCTGTTGCACCTGTGGTATGACTATCGGCTGAGGACTCTGGGGAATTGGTGAGAGATTTGGTGGTGGTGGTACGGCTCCCCACACCCTCGCCTGAGCAAGGATTACCCCATTGTTGGGAATTTGCGCTTGCACTGGGGTAGATTGGGAAAGTAGCGTTAACCATCCTCCCAAGAATAGCAGCACCGTCTGATATGCGGTAAATTTCCCTGATATTTGTGTGAACATAGCCTTCATCAGATTTCTAGATAATTTCTTGGAGAAACTAACAAATTAGTCGTTATGGAAACTATATAGTGTTAGCTTAGAATTGTTCATCATGGCACGGGTTTGCATCCCTGTCGGGAGCAGCCGCGAGCCTCGCAAGATTTAGGGATATGAAAAAAGTCGTCGTTGGTCTTTCTGGTGGCGTTGATAGTTCTACAGCCGCTGCTATTTTACACCATCAGGGCTATGAAGTTGTTGGTTTGACCCTTTGGCTAATGAAAGGCAAAGGGCAATGTTGCTCTGAAGGAATGATCGACGCGGCTGATCTCTGCGAACAATTAGGTATCCCCCATCAGGTTGTGGATATTCGGGATGTCTTTCAAACAAATATTGTTGATTTTTTGGTGACTGGTTACAGTGCGGGAATTACGCCTTTGCCTTGCTCACAGTGCAATAAAACTGTGAAATTTGGGCCGATGGTGGAATATGCTCGTGAAGAATTGGGATGCGATCGCATTGCGACGGGTCATTATGCCCAAATTAGCTATGATGAAGCTACGGGACGTTACCAGTTATTAAGGGCAGTTGATCGCAACAAAGACCAATCTTACTTTCTTTATGATTTGTCTCAAGATTTACTTGCAGCCACCATATTTCCCCTAGGAAAAATCGAGAAATCTGACACCCGCCGCATCGCTGCTGAATATGGACTGACAACCGCCGATAAGCCAGAAAGTCAGGATTTATGTTTGGTGGAAAGTAACGGTTCGATGCGGGCATTTCTAGATAAGTATCTCGCCCCCAAACCAGGCGATATTGTAGATACAAACGGTAAAATTTTGGGTCAGCATGATGGTGTGCATCATTACACGATTGGACAGCGCAAAGGTTTGGGAATTGCGGCTGCGGAACCGTTATATGTGATTGAGTTAGATGCAGTTAATAATAAAGTGATTGTGGGCGATCGCACAAAAGTCACTCAGCCAGAATGTACTGTAAATCGCGTCAATTGGGTTTCTATTGCCCAACCAGCCACACCAATTCGCGCCGAAGTGCAAATTCGCTATCGTTCCCATCCTGAACTTGTAACGGTTATTCCTCTAGAAAATTCCCGTGTGCGTTTAGTGTTTGATGAACCCCAATTCAGCATTACCCCCGGACAAGCCGCAGTTTGGTACGAGGGGGATAAGGTTTTGGGTGGCGGGATCATTGAACAGTTAACAGTTAACAGTTAACTGACTAATCCCCTATTTAGGTACTTCGGTTTTCTCCGATACCTCTTCGGGTATTTCAATGAGAGTGCGTTTGGAAAATCCCCAAGCTAAGACTAAGCCGATTGCAGCAATCATTGCCCATTCTGGGGGGACAAAATTATCATTCACCACTTTTAACAACAGACGCAAACCCACCAACGCCACGGTGACATAGCCTGCATCTTCTAGGTTTTCAAATTCATCTAACCAGCGGATAAATAATCCCGCCATGTATCGCAGGGTGACAATTCCGATGGTTGTACCTGTGATGACTAGCCAAGTTTCTTGCGAAACAGCTATAGCTGTGGTGACGCTATCTAAAGAAAATGCTAAGTCCGTCAAAGCAATGACGGGTATGACTTGCAACAAAGAGGTAAAACGAGGGCCATGATGGTGATTGTCTTCGTCTTCATCAGCGGTGAAGTGTTGAAAGACTAGCCACAGTAAATAGGCAGCACCGAGTAACTCAAATTGCCAGAAATTTTGTACCCAGGTAGCCGTCAATAATAAAGTTATTCGTAGCACGTAGGCAACGACTAAACCCAAGTTTAGCGCCTGTTGCTCAAGTTTTTTGTCTTCCAATCCTTGGGCGATCGCCGCGAGGGCGATCGCATTGTCAGCAGATAGCACCGCCTCTAACAACACCAGGATAAGCAGGACTATAGGAGCTTCAACGCTGAAGTGGAAGTGAAGATAGTCAAAAATTTGGTCTAGCATTCCGGGTATCTCAAGCAGGGAAAATTAAAAATTAACAGAAAGAGCTAATTTCATTATGAAAATTGCAATAAATTGCTACTCTCATCCAGCTTAACGCGGTTGTAACGCATTATGAAGATTATCACATCTATGCAATGCAAGGGTTATCCGGGTGTGTTAAGTGTACGGCAATACAGCAAAAGTTTTAATATTTTCGCGTTTTAGTGTGATGGAGCGATCTTGCCGATTGCTTCTAAAATAAGAGCAATACGCCGACAAATTTAGAGTAGCAGCATATGAATAACCTTTTCAAACAACTGCTTCGCAATTTTGAATCAGCCCACAAAGAAGACACCGAGATACATAGGACTTACGCATTGACAGGAAATACTAAATATGAATGATAAGAACCACATATTTCGTAGTAGCACAGCAGTGCTGTGCCCTCAATAGCTGTTTGGTTCCCAGCCAGATAGCGATTCCCATTCAGATACGGTACTGCGTTAGCTCGCCTGGTGTCAGGAGGGCACTGCCGTGCCCCTACGGGTGTCTCACGTCAACGAGAATCCCTATAAAAGCCGGAAACGACCTATTGTCGTAAATGCTCATCATGATTAATTTGTACAGTGCGTAAGTCCTAAATACTAGCCCTTTCAAGGTGGTGAAATTCGGAACGAAAATTGGTTATTTCAACCTTTAAAAATCCCAAAATCTGAGCGGATAACTTAGGATGATCACACTAAAGCAACGTATCTTCGTTTGTCACCTTGAAAGGGCTAGTCCTAAATACGTTTGTTTTTAAGAAAAAATCTGTATATTAGCGTACTAGACACCACTATGATTCGACAAAGCACGCCCGATGATGCGACTGCGTTGATCGCTGTGGCTGAGGCATCTGGCTTATTCGAGCCAGAACAAACCGCAGAACTCGCACACATGCTAGATCAACACTTCAATGGCGTTACTGACAGCCACGACTACTGGTTTACCTACGACGACAACAAACCTGTGGGCGTTGCGTATGCTGCACCGGAGCGCATGACTGAAGGGACATGGAACCTGTATCTGATCGCCATTCATCCTGAGCATCAAAGGCAAGGACGCGGCAAAGCCTTACTCACCCATGTCGAGAAAATATTGACGGAACGTGGCGAACGTGTGTTACTCGTGGAAACGTCTGGGACGAAGAGCTTTGAGTACGTTCGGGCGTTCTACCGCAAGAGCGGTTATGACGAGGAAGCGCGGATTCGAGACTTCTACACAGATGGGGTTGACAAAATCATTTTCCGAAAGGCACTGTGTAATCCTGTAACATAACCATCCCAGACACCAGAGCGTTGGTGTCGAGCGTTTTGCAAATGGAAAATCTACTCCTAGTCCTAGTGCGAGTCGTTAGCCCTGAAGTTATTGGTGGGAGAGGTGGTTTTAATTTGTCTGTCATGCCTTAACCAGATACTATAAAAAACCGATTCTATGACCAATACCTGCGCCATTTTTTTGTAGGTTGGGTTGAGGCACGAAACCCAACCTACGAATCTAGACACTATAAAAAACCGATTCTATGACAGGATATTTTAAGTAAATATTCTGAAAATGCAGCTATTTAACTAGCAAAAATCCCTGTTAACAACCACTCACTACCTCATATAAAGTTTGGGAGGGCTTGATTGTGGCTAAATCCGGATAGTGTGGGCAAGTATACTATAAATATCATCATTCCTTAACAAAAATCAAAATTATTCAGAGTTAATTCCATTACAGAATAGTTCTCATTCACAACTTTGTTACAAACATGTCTCAACCAACCATAGAATCAATCCTACAAGAGAATCGCTTATTTCATCCCCCTGAGAAATTCTCCCAAAACGCTTATATCAGGAACCTGGCAGATTATCAGGAACTTTACGACAAGGCTAAAGCCGATCCCCAGCAATTTTGGGGGGAATTGGCAGAAATTGAGTTGCACTGGTTCAAAAAATGGGAAAAGGTACTAGACTGGCAACCGCCTTTTGCTAAATGGTTTGTTGGGGGCAAGATTAATATTTCTTACAACTGTCTTGACAGACACCTGACTACTTGGCGCAAAAATAAAGCGGCGCTGATTTGGGAAGGGGAACCAGGCGATTCGCGGACTCTCACCTATGCTCAATTGCATCGCGAAGTTTGCCAGTTTGCGAATGCGCTGAAACAATTAGGTGTGCAAAAAGGCGATCGCGTTGGGATCTATATGCCAATGATCCCCGAAGCAGCGATCGCTATGTTAGCCTGTGCCCGCATCGGCGCGCCCCATAGTGTCGTATTTGGCGGGTTCAGTGCGGAAGCTTTGCGCGACAGGCTCATCGATGCAGAAGCCAAGTTAGTGATCACGGCTGATGGTGGTTGGCGCAAAGATGCGATCGTCCCACTCAAAGAGCAAGTAGACAAAGCCTTAGCTAATGACGCTGTCCCCAACGTCAAAAATGTCCTAGTGGTGAAGCGCACAGGTCAACAAACACACATGGAACCTGGTAAAGACTACTGGTGGCATGATTTGCAAAAAACCGTGTCAGCCCATTGTCCAGCCGAACCAATGGACAGCGAAGATGTGCTGTTTATCCTCTACACTTCTGGTAGCACTGGCAAACCAAAGGGTGTTGTCCATACAACGGCTGGTTATAACTTATACACACACCAAACTACCAAATGGATTTTCGACCTGCAAGACACTGATATCTACTGGTGTACTGCCGATGTCGGCTGGATTACAGGCCATAGCTACATCGTCTACGGGCCGCTTTCCAATGGTGCAACAACGCTGATGTATGAAGGTGCGCCCCGTGCTTCTAATCCTGGCTGTTTCTGGGATGTGATTGAAAAATACGGCGTCACGATTTTTTATACCGCACCTACGGCTATTCGGGCATTTATTAAAATGGGCGAACAGCATCCCAATGCACGTAATCTGTCTTCCTTGCGTCTATTAGGAACCGTTGGTGAACCCATTAACCCCGAAGCTTGGATGTGGTATCACAGGGTAATTGGTGGCGAACGCTGCCCAATTGTCGATACTTGGTGGCAAACAGAAACAGGCGGCATTATGATTACACCATTACCAGGAGCGATCGCCACCAAACCTGGTTCAGCAACTCGTCCCTTTCCGGGAATTATTGCAGATATCGTTGATTTAGAAGGCAATTCTGTACCCGATAACGAAGGTGGTTATCTGGCGGTGCGTCATCCTTGGCCAGGGATGATGCGGACAGTCTACGGCGATCCTGAACGCTTCCGCCGCACCTACTGGGAACATATCCCTCCCAAAAATGGCAAATATACTTACTTTGCTGGTGATGGGGCGAGAAAGGATGAAGACGGTTACTTTTGGGTAATGGGACGTGTTGATGATGTGTTAAATGTGTCAGGACACCGCCTGGGCACTATGGAAGTAGAATCAGCTTTGGTATCCCATCCAGCGGTTGCAGAAGCGGCGGTAGTCGGTAAACCTGATGAACTCAAAGGTGAAGAAGTAGTCGCTTTTGTAACTTTAGAAGGAACTTATCAAGGTAGCGAGGAACTGAGTAAAGAACTCAAGCAACACGTAGTTAAAGAAATTGGTGCGATCGCCCGTCCCGGCGAAATCCGCTTTACAGACGCTTTGCCAAAAACGCGATCGGGTAAAATTATGCGGCGATTACTGCGAAATTTAGCAGCAGGACAAGAGGTATCTGGTGATACTTCGACTCTAGAAGATCGCAGTGTATTAGATAAATTGCGTGAAGGTACGTAAAACAGTTAACAGTGAACTAGCTGATCATTGATGACTGATTACGGAATTAGCGAGAATTGCTATGTAGCCAATTAACAATGTGGCGCGTCATGTCAATACATAACGCGCCCACAATTTATTATGGGATCAGGACATTATGGAGGCATTGAGAGCAATGAAGTTGAAGAGACAGCTAAAATTAGTATTTGTTCAACCTCTTGGCTGCATAACATTGAGTATCATCACCACAATTTTGATCTCCCCCTCAGTGTTAGCAATTCCTATCAAAACTGCTGGTAATTTAACTAAATATTCCCCTGTTCAAGTCAATCAAGCAAGACAACAGCCGCAAAAAATAGCCCAGTTGTCAGACAATGAACAAACAGAGCGATCGCAACTCCTACAACAAGCAAATTTTTTATATAATCAGGGAGACTTGAAAGCAGCAGAGGAAAATTTTCGCAAATTTCTGAAAAAATTCCCAGAAGATGCTTTTGGACACTTTCAATTAGGAAACGTACTTTTTTATCAAAAAAAACCTGAAGAAGCAATTAGTGCTTATCGAGAAGCCATTCGCTTTAAATCACAATATGCTTTGGCTTACAATGCTATTGGTATGGCTTACGCTAGCCAAAGTCGCTGGGAAGAAGCTTTGACCGAATATCAAAAAGCTCTAGAAATTAACCCTAATTATGGCGATGCATTAACTAATTCAGCGTTAGTATTGTGGCAAACCAATAAAAAAGATAAGGCTGTATCTTCTTTAGAAAAAGCTTTAGCTATCTTCAAATCACAAAATAGAAATGAAAAAGCTAATCAAGTTCAACAAATTTTACAGCAGATAAAAACTGCCGATGCTCCTAATCTTTCATAAGAATCAAGATAATTTTGTCTTTTGCAGAGTTGAGCGATCGCCTTTTACCTTAAACTTTAACAAGAAAATGCCATTGTGTAATAGCATACTACTGTGATTGCAAAATCTAGATGCAGGGCAATAGCTATGCGGAGATAATTAGGCTTTAGAAGGGATCTGTATATTAGATCATCAGTTGTGGTAAAACGCATGACGCTAATCTACTGTAATTCTGAATCAGGGTAGGCAAAACAGTCTACCCTTTGCTATTCAAGCTGAATTAAAATAGGTATGTAGATGAGGGATGCACTAGGACAAAGAGGCGAAGCGATCTTTACAGTATTAATGACTGAGTTCCACTCTCAGGCTGGTCCTATTTTCAAGCCACAGTTTTTAGGAGATAAATGGCAGTATGTTGATTTTATCGTGGAATTAGTCGGTAACGGTCAGTCTGTTCCTTTCTTCTTTGTACAAGTCAAAACAACAAGAGAAGGTTATACCAAACAACTCAAGCGCCTCAAGGTTAAAGTACGAAAAGAGCATGTTATGGGTTTAGCATCTTATCCAGCACCAACTTATATAGTAGGTATTGATGAAACCCAAAAAAGAGGTTATGTCGTTTCTGCCAATGGTGAAAATTTAAGCTCTCTCTCAAGTTTATCTACTAATTTTCTGATTAATCATCAAAATAGAGAAATTCTTTGGCACGAGGTAAATAATTTTTGGAATCAATACAAACACAAAAACTTATTATCGCAATTTTGTGATCAGGAATGGAGATAAAAATATGCAAATAGAACAACCTTGGTATATTAGTTTACGGGCGGAAGCCTTAGCAACAGTATTTTTAACTGAGCGTGATGATTTGATTGTTTTGCCACAGCAAAAAGATAAAGGCTTAGATTTATTAGTCACAATAACCAAAAATGGTAATCCTAGTGGTAGGCTCTTTGGTGTAGAAGTGAAAGCAACAGCTTCTAGCTCTGAATTAACTCAGGATAATGAGAATTATAATCTCAGAAAAAACGGATTTAATAGCACAAATTTTTTCAGAGATTTACCCTTTCCAGTATGTTTATTTTTCTTCACTTTAGATAATGATCAAGGTTACTACAAATGGATTTTAGAGCCTATTGTCAAAAGTCAAAACAATATTGGCTTACACTTGAACGAAAGTGATGAATTAAAAAAAATCACTGACAAAGAAATCGCTAATATAATTTCATTAGTAAATAGCTGGTATGATAATAAGAGTAATCTAAGACAGGCATAGGATTAGCTTGTTTAAGCTATTAGAATCATAAACAAGAGATTTGAAAAGTTAAGAGTCGTTTTTATTCGGACATACTTTTACTTTCAAGTAATTAGCCTCATAATTGCAATTTTAAGATAAAATTCATGCATAATTTGGATTAAAGCCTATGACTTCCCTATCGGCATTAACTTTACCAGACCACACCCAGCTACCAGACTCAGATGGGACATTTGGGAAAAATTGGCAAGAACACCCTCAAAGTATTTTACTCACTGACTCCATTAAACCAGTTTTAGAACAACGCCATCCCGATGGTCAATATTGTATTGGACAAGATTCTGGTATCTATTGGCGCTTGACAGATCCTCCAGAGAAAGGTGCCCAAGCACCAGATTGGTTTTATGTACCCCATGTACCGCCTACTCTCGATGGCAAAACACGCCGTTCTTATGTGCTGTGGAAGGAGTATGTCGCGCCGTTGATTGTGCTGGAATTTGTTTCTGGAGACGGTACAGAGGAACGGGATACAACACCGCCATCTCGCGGGGAAGGCGGGAAGATGGGTAAGTTTTGGGTGTATGAGCAAGCAATTCGTGTCCCTTATTATGGAATTTATGAAGTGGTAAAAGCTCAAGTTGAAGTTTACCACCTGGTAGATTTTAATTATCAACTGATGGCACCCAACGATCGCGGACATTACCCCATTCCAGCTTTAGGTGTAGAGTTGGGAATCTGGCAAGGGTTATATCAAAATGCAGAATTACCTTGGCTGCGTTGGTGGGATGCACAAGGAAATTTATTGTTGACGGGTGAAGAACGGGCTGAGGTTGAGCGACAACGGGCTGAGGTTGAGCGCCAAAAGCGTGGGAGAATTGTAGAGAAACTGCGATCGCTTTCTGCTGAAGAACTCAATAATCTAGGAATTGATCCAGAAATGTTGGATTAAGCAACATCATCACATAACATTTTACAAACGTGGGGATAAATTAAGACAGATTAGCGATCGCCCGATTCAAAATTTGAGAAAATATTTCACGTTCAGCAATAGAAACACCTTGCATTGCTTCCTCACGCAACTCTACAGCTATTGGCGGCAATATTGTTTCTAGTTCTTTACCTGCATCCGTCAGCCAAATCCGCCAGATGCGGCGATCTTGTACATCCCGTTTTCGACGCACCAAGCCGCGTTCTTCCATCCGATCTAGAACACCTGTTAAAGTGCCTCCTACTTGTTTGAGTTTATCACCAATACTGGAAGTAGGTAAACCATCTTCTTGCCACAAACAACACAATACCAACCAGTGAAATGGCGTTAATCCAAATGGTTCTAGCATCTCAGTAAACTTGCGTCCGAACAGTTGTGAGAGCAATTTGATTCTATAGCCGAGATTGTATGGTGCCAGGACTTGCTGCCACGATTCCAAAACTGGGGAATGATCGGATTGAGCAACCATAAGGGAAATTATTTAGTGTGCGTAGCATTATAACTAAATTAATATGCCTTGACAAGAGACGCGTTGTGTAGGTTTTAGGGTAAAACTTGAATCAACTGGTAGTCTTGTACTGTACCAATAATGCGGTAAGGCGTGGGTCGTTTTGTAGTTTTTGGTGCAGATATCCAAGCATAACTGAAAAGTGGCAATTGGGAAATAGTTTTGACTTGTTTACCGTGAATAGGAGTGTAGAAATTGAGTAGTATCGAGTTTTTGTCATCTGCTTGTGCAAAATAGACGGGATGAGATTGGAGAATAGAGGCGATCGCTTTTTGTTGAAAAAACACTCTAAACTCAGGATTATAGTCACCTAAAAAGCCTAAACTACCAGCCAAAGCCAAAGTCAACCAACAGGGAATTAACCAACTTGCCACCCAGTAACGAGATGAAAGAAACTTTTGACCAAAGTGATAACGTCCCATCCATACTAAAGGTAAAGTCAACCAACCTAATCCCAAAGCAAAAGCCAGAGTTGCATATTTACTAATGTAGGCATCAAGAGAAGTCAACGCAATTATACTCGCTAGCAAAAGCACAACACTAAATAAACCAAAACCATAACTAAGGTTGCGAGGAAGATTTGCCTTCGCTGATATAACAAAAGAGGATAATACTTTTCTTTGCTCTTTTCGCTGTATAAATCCCATATCATAAATTTTGCCCAACCACTCTAAACCTACAGATGCCAGCAATGCAATGAAAGGATAAAGACAAAGAGCATAGTGAGGCAGACGAGTAGAAAAAAGACTCAGTTCAGCAAATAGCACTAAGGGAAAACCAACTAATATCAACTGATAACGAGGAAGCGGACGATAGATGGTTACACCTAAACCCAAAAGACTGAAAAAGAACCAAGGAAATGATTTTAAAGGCAAATTCCAGAGATAAAATAATATGCCATTGTGGTTACGCTCTTCGGAATTTAGATCCCAAACAAACTGAAACAATTCCCCAAATGTCAGATTACCATAGCGCCACCAACTAAACCATAACCAAATCAAGGTAGGAATTAAACCAATTGCAAACCCTAAATACAACATAGGTTTAGCAAGATGACGGTGACGGCGATGTTCTCCAATTAAATAAGGTAATAAAGCTATCATTGGTAAAAAAATCATAAAGCTTCTGACTAAGAAACCCAAACCAAAACTTAACCCACCAATAAAAATCCAAATAGAGCTATATTTAGGATATATTTCAGCTTTTAACAACGACAAAATAGCCAAAAGTACCAACATAATCATTGGTACATCAGGAGATACCATGCGACAAGATTGTAGCCACAGAAATTCCACACTCAAAATAGCAGCAGCTAACCAAGCTAATTTTTTTCCTAAAAATATATTGCCAATTTCATAAAAAATTAAGAGGCTAAAAATGCCAGCAATCATACTAGGGAGCCTAGCACTAGCTTCACTAGTACCAAATAACTTGTAGGTAATTGCAATTAACCAATATATTCCAGGGGTTTTATGATGAGCATGACCCCAAGGCGCTACCCAATCACCTAAGTCTAACATTTGACGCGATCGCCAAGCGTACAGTCCTTCATCATGCGCTATCAGGCTACTCTCCCCAGAACTGCATAACAGCAGAGGAAGCATCCAAATTAAGAGACTGCAATAGGGAAATTGCACCAAACGGTGGGTTTGTTGCCAAACGGCTCGAAATAATTGTTGTTTATATAACATTAATTGAATGTTGCCAGGTTAACTCACGTATTGGTCATTCTGTTTTGAAAATGTGTACGGTAGTATACAAAATGCTCGATCAAAAGCCTAGTGTAAATTGGCATAATTTTGCTAAAGAACTGAAAAAAACAGACATTTTATGATATTCAGACCAAATCAACGCCTCAAACTAGATGAAACAGACGACAAGCTGTTTTATGCTTACCCTCGCTTCGTCACCCATGTCGATGAGGGCTTTATTCAACAGCTAACAGATTTATATCGTGAGCGACTCCAACCCAATACACGCATATTGGATATGATGAGCAGCTGGGTGTCTCATCTGCCAGAAGAAATGCAGTTTGCCCACATTGAGGGGCACGGACTCAATGCAGAAGAGTTAGCGCGTAATCCCCGATTAAATCATTACTTTGTCCAAAATCTCAACGAAAATCCGCGGCTACCTTTGCCAGATCAAGAATTTGATGCAGTTATAAACTGCGTCTCAGTGCAATATGTGCAGTATCCAGAAGCAGTATTTTCAGAAATTCACCGCATCCTCAAACCTGGCGGCGTAGCTATTATCAGCTTTTCTAACCGCATGTTTTTTCAAAAAGCGATTCAAGCCTGGCGGGATGCGTCAGAAGCGAATAGGGTGGAATTAGTCAAACGCTACTTTGCCTCAGTACCAGGATTCACAGCCCCAGAGGTGATTGTCAATAAGTCAACAGCACCAAATTTCCTACAATGGTTAGGTGCTACGGGAGGAGATCCGTTCTATGCTGTTATGGCTTACCGTAGTGAAGTCAACTGAAGGCTGGGGACTGGGGATAAGGAGAATAACCTTGACTCTTGACTCCTGACTCCTGATTCCTGACTCTGACTCCTGACAATTTATACCTACTTACCCACCAATAATTATCAAAAAGTAAATTTTCCTGGTTAAAGTCGATACAAGCGTTGATAATTGCCTCAAAGCTAAAGCATATGGAGAAGCTGAACATGAATTTTTCCCGTGAGCGTAAGATGTTAGCTGCTGTATTACTGTCAGTGTTATTACTGACTACAGCATGTTCCACTAAAGCACCCAGTCGTTTTGACCAAGCGCAGCAAGAAAGTAGTCGGCAAAAAAGCGGTCAAGCAGTTGCTAAAGATGCAACACAGGGTGGCAAATTAAACAAATTCTTCCCATCTGCAGGAGATGGCTACCAGCGCGTTTATACTCAAGAGAAAAAGGGCTTTTCGGAAGCAAACTTGAAAAAAGGTGGTAAAACCGTAGCTCAACTTGCTGTTTCTGATACTACCAGCCTTCCTGATGCAGCCGCAAAATTCTCGAAAAGCACCAAGAAAATTGGTGGTTATCCCGCAGTCACAGTTGGTAAAACTCAAACTTCAGTTTTGGCGGGTAAGTTTCAAGTAAAAGTGATTTCCAAAGATCCTACATTTACAGAGAGCGATCGCGCAGCTTGGATTGAGAAATTTAACCTTGATGGTTTGGCTAAACAAAAATAAGCCGTTTGTAGGACATGAACATCAAAAACGCTAAATAAGGAGATTTTTGTGAGCAAATCAATTTTTCAGTTGGTTGATGAACTCCCAACCAGTGGCTTGACAATTTCAGTATTAAATGCACTCGATTTTGTCGCTCCTGGTCAGTGGCAAAATACTGTTGGCTTTGTCAACACAATTAAAGTTGTGACGGGCGAAGACGACGAAGATTTAATTCAGCAAATTGGCGAAAGAGCAATTTATCTATTCAACGACAAATCCCAAGGATATCAAACAGCATTATGGCTCTATCAAACCGTTGACGGTACTGATAAAGCCCTTGGTGCAGCAGCCTTAGCTAATAAAGTGGGAGAAAAGATTCCCCTATTGGGCTTCTTAAACGCAGTTACTCCCAAACCAGACAAAGCCCAAACCATCGACCTGACTTTAAAAGTAGTCGCTGAGTTAGTCGCTTTCTGCCAAATCAACGGTATTCCTGGTGACAGCATTGGCGATTTTGTCGCCTCTTTGGGTGAGTATAGCGGTGAGTCACTAATTCGGATGGTGGCGTTAATCTGCGTTGATGGTTTGATACCTTTAGGCCCTGACTTCATTAACAAAGCCTTATCAGGAATTAGTAATACAAATCCACAGGAGTTAAATCAAAACTCAACTTTCCAAAGCATCAAAGACACAATTCCCGGTGGAAATGATGCAGGTAAACTGAACTTTATCGGTGAAAGTTTTGACTCAGTTAAAGGTTGGATGAGTGGAATCGTCACTGCGAACAATTTAACGCCGCAAAAAGTTGTCAGTAATTTGCAAGGTTTTATCGAACTTGCTGATGATAAGTTGGATTACCTCGCAGCATTCCTCGATGTAGCCACGAATTACTATGAACATACAGGCACACAAACCTTAGCACGTCGCTTAATTGAACGAGCCGTAGCTGAGATTTAGAAAATAGGGAATAGGGAATAGGGAATAGGGAATAGGGATTGGGAGAATAATTTTAGATCCCTGATTCCTGACCCCTGACTCCTGATTCCTGACCCTTAACAAATAACAAATGACAAATGACAAACCCCAGCAATTAAGCTGATAGTGACGCTTTAACTTGACCGAAACGGCGATCGCGTTTTTGGTAACTTAACAAAGCCTGATAGAATGCCTCTGTGTCAAAATCTGGCCAAAGAATATCGGTGAAATACATCTCTGTATACGCCATTTGCCATAAGAGAAAATTACTCAGTCGCATCTCACCGCTAGTCCGAATCAGCAAATCGGGTTCTGGAGTATCTGCTGTGTAGAGCTGTTTTTCTACAACACTTTCATTCACCTCCTCTGCACTGAGTTCGCCCCGTTGCACAAGTTCCGCTACTTGACGACAGGCTTTTGTAATTTCGTTGCGGCTACCGTAGTTGACTGCAACAGTAAAGTGGATTGCTTGATTGTTTAATGTTTCTTTGACGGAACGCTCCATTTCCGTTTGTAGCGACTTGGGTAAAACTGATAAATCTCCAATAAACGAAATTCGCACTCCTTCTTGATGCATTTCTGATAACTCGCGGTGCAGTAAGCGTTCAAACAGCAGCATCAGAAAATCTACTTCGTCAACGGGACGCCGCCAATTTTCGGTTGAGAAAGCGTAGGCTGTCAGCGCTTTGATCCCCCAATCCTTGCAGCAACGCAATAGTTCTTTGAGCGTCCTTGCACCTTGGCGATGTCCCGCAATGCGTGGTAATCCTCGACTGTTTGCCCATCGACCGTTACCATCCATGATGACGGCTACGTGTTGGGGTAAGTTTTGGGGGTTTAAATCTGGAGGTAATTTTGTCATTTGTCACTTGTCCTTTGTCACTTGTCAAAAATCGGAGGCTATAGCGGATCTGGGTCGAGTGCAATACAATCTTGATTGGGGATTCAGAATTCAGGAAAATACAATATTCAGGCTCCTGACTCCTTTGAGTCCCGGTGTATTTCATTCATCTAAGAATTGCTATTAATGACTAATTCCAAATAAATCTTGTAAATACTCTGGTGTGAGGCTGTTGTTCCAACTCCACAGACGACGCATTGTGTATGTCAAGGTGAATAGGAGAGTTGTTTTGTTAGTCAAAGACCAAGCACTCCAGTTGAGTGTACCCATCATGCGGCGTAGAGTTCGCATGAGGTTGTTGCGCTGATAGTTTTGAGAGCGGGTTTTGATGAGTGTCCGTCCAATTCGCATCAGTCCTGTATCAGGAAAAGCCCAAACTCCAAACCCCCAGAACTTGGTCATGTGGTTGATTTCGTCTTGTGCTAGTTCCTCTAAAACATCCTGGAGTGGGCCGATGGTGTGAGCCATTAACCAAATATAAAGACAGGTAGCACCGTATTCTGTGGCTATGCGGTGTAAACCGTGGCGATATAAATCTTCTTCAGGGTCATCTGTAGGGAGGTAGCCTCTAACTGTGCGAAGTTTGGGGGAAATTTTTTCCCCTGTTAGTTGGGTGTAGACTTTGATTAATGCAGGTGTGTGCTGACGTTCTTCTTTTTCCCACAAACCAAGTTCCAGTAGTTCGCCATCTTCACCGACTGTTCCACCAACAAAGCGAGCCATTTGAGGATGCAATTTTTCCAAATACTGCCGACTTGTTTGGGTATAGCCGCGAATCGGGGCTTCTGTGTCCATTGCACCTATAAGAACAGATAAAAATACCTCTGCATCTATGCCGACAATTTGATTGGGGTTAATTGCTTGCCAGTCAATTGGTTTCCAGGGACGCGGTTGGGGATTTTCTAACTGTAACTGTAAATCCCGCAAACGATCATGTAGCTTTTCGATGGCAACATATTTGTCTATCAGGGAACAAAGGCGGCGCTGTATTTGCCAGTAATGAGGACTGGGATAGCTTTGACCTGCTAAGTCTTCTGTGAGTGGGCTGGCGGTATTCAGCATATTTTTATACTTAATTTTTACTCTATACCCAATAGCCTAAGCGATCGCACTATCGTTTGTCAGTCGGCTGAAGTCGGCAGTTTTATATGATGGGGTTCCAATAGTCAGGAAAAAAGTTGGTTAGAGAAAATTGGGGTTTCAAAACTTACCGTTGGAATAACAGCAATCCTTTCAAGAACTTGCTGCTGAATTTGGAATGAGGTCAAAAAAGTCGGGAAAAAAGTCGGGTTTACAGAAACTTATCCGAAAATTCCAGCAACTGGACTGTAGAGTAATTATGGTTGTCTCGAAAATCTGAACTACCCTCGTCGTTACATAATGAACGCTGAAGCAGCATTAGCATGGTTAGACACCATAATTCCTGCTCAGACCGGGGAACGGTTGAGCGATTTACAAAAAGTTATTCTTGTGCAGGTTTGGTTGGGTAGAAAATACTTGGATATTGCCCATGCTTACGGTTGTACGGAAGGACACGCTAAGGATGCTGGCTCTCAGTTATGGAGGTTGCTTTCTCAAGTATTGCGAGAAAAGATTACCAAAAGTAATTGTCGCGCTACTTTGGAACGGGTTCTGAGAAAAACTAGTGCGATATCGTCAAGTCTGATTGATTACTCGCGATCGCCCCAGCCCATCCCAAAATTAGAGGATACCAATTTTATTGGACGAACAGAAGCGATCGCTCACCTGAATACTCTAGTCAATCAAGGCTCGAAAGTGATTGTCATCCAAGGTGAGGGAGGTTTAGGCAAAACGACTCTCGCGCAGCAATATCTGCAAACTCAGGGGTTTGACTTGGTTTTAGAACTGCTGATGGCGAAGGAAACGCAAAATATCACTCCGGCGGAACGAGTAGTAGAGGAATGGCTCAAACAAGACTTTGATCAAGAACCTGGGGTAGAATTTGGGGTGACGTTGGGACGACTCAAGCGCCAACTGCACACACGGCGGATTGGAGTGTTAATTGACAATCTAGAACCTGCATTGGATCAACAAGGCGGGTTGATTGCTGATCAACGCAACTATGTAGAACTCTTGCGGGTTTTGGCTGATGCAAGGGTGCAATCTGTGACGCTAATTACCAGTCGCGATCGCCTTTGTGAACCTGGGTTGAATGTGAATCACTATCGTCTTCCTGGTTTGGATCAAAGCGCATGGCACAAGTTTTTTAGCACCCGTGGGTTAAGTATCAACTCGTCAACTTTGCAAATCATCCATCGCACCTATGGCGGTAATGCTAAAGCAATGGGAATTCTCTGTGGTTCGATTCAGGAAGATTTTGACGGTGACATGGCTCTTTATTGGCAAGAAAATCATGCCGATCCGTTAGCAGCAACCGACTTAAAAAATTTAGCAGTAAGTCAAATTAATCGTCTGCAAACCCTCGATCCCCAAGCCTATCGCCTGCTTTGCCGTTTGGGATGTTATCGTTACCAAGATATACCCACCATCCCATCACCAGGGTTGTTTTGTTTACTTTGGGATGTCCCACCTGAGCAGCATCGTCAAATCATCGCCTCCTTGAGAAATCGGTCTTTGGTGGAGTGCAATCAAGGTGAATACTGGTTGCATCCGGTGATTCGTGCAGAGGCGATCGCTCGTTTACGTCCCAGCGATGAATGGGAAACTAGTAACTATAAAGCCGCAGAATTTTGGACAGATAGAGTTCAACAAATTGAAACCTTTAAAGATGCTTTGCAAGCACTGGAAGCATATTATCACTACATAGAAATTCAGAAATTTGAGTTAGCCGGAAAGGTAATTTTAAAAAGCCGAAACAATCAATGGCAGCAGTTTTTACCTCTTGGTAGTACGTTGTATCGTATGGGTTTAATTCAACCTGTACTTGCCGCAATTAATCAAGTTGTTAACAATCTTATCAATGACCAAAATCTCAGCGAAATTTATAATATACTAGGTGACTTATACTGGATAACAGGTAAAATTAATCTAGCGATCGCCTGTCAAGAAAAAACTATTAATTTAGCAACACAAGCACTCAAATTACTAGTTCCTCAGCCAGAAAATAAACATACAGTTTACTATTTGAGAATGCTAGAGGTGGATTCTTTATTAAGTCTTGGTCTTTATCAAATAGATTTGTGGGAATTAGAAGCCGCTGCAAAGTTATTTCAACAAGTAATTTACCTAGCTCAAAATACCGAACATCATCGCTGGGCAGAAAAAGCCTCTGTGTGTTTAGCTTTGGTGTATTCTTATTTAGGTTTACATGATGTCTCTTATACATTAGCAGATATAGCTTATCAAAATATGACCAACGAAAAATTGGTCGAAAAAACTGGGAGATTTGTCTATTTCATGCAAATATTAGGTCAAACCTACGTCAATTTAGGAGGATTCCACCAAGCAAAGCAAATATTCCACCAAGCTTTAACCTGTGCTGAAGCAAGCCACTATATGCAGGTAAAAGCAAAAATATTGAGTGGTTTAGCGGAAATTTATCGACAACAAGCAGATTTTAAATTATCCCTTGCTAATCATACAGAAGCAATTCAACTTTTGGAGCAAATAGGTGCTAATTGTGACCTAGCTGAAGCTTATTTTCAATTGGGCTTAACTTATCAAAAAATGACAAAGCATGATGAAAGTCAAATGAATTTTAATCGAGCAATTCAGCTATTTACTGAAATAAAAGCTCCGAAGCAAGTTGCAAAAATTTTAATAAAGCCGGAAAATTAAATTTCTTACGGGGGAAAAAGTACTTTCTGAAAACAGAGTTGAGGGTTTAGAGTTTTCGGTACTGTATTTCGTGGTTAAATTCATCTTGATTAGACTCAACATTTTCAACAAATGTCGAGCGTACAAATCCCAGATTCTGCAATAAAGCAATAGAACGGTGATTTTGTACATCAACGTTAGCGCAAAAATTAAGATTTTGGTACGTCCCAACTAAATAATTAATTATATAATTTACTGCTTCGCGTGCATAACCTTTTCCCCAGAAATCAGGGAAAAACACATATCCAAGGATTGCACTATTGTCTACAGTAATTGTTGCTTGAACATATCCAACGTAGCATTTCTCTACAAGAGACCATACAGCCCAATTCAACCAAATCTCCGTTCCATCTGGTGATTGACGACGTGCTAACATCATGTAGCGATCGCGAAGCCATTCAACGCTTTGTGGTGGCACATCTTCGATAAAGTCATATATACTCGCACTCTGTAATCCATCAAAAAGCCGTTCGGCATGATCCGGTTCTAGTGGTTCTAAACAGAGCCGTTGAGAGTACATTTTCATCTTGTGATTAACAAGCAAGCCACACCGAACACATACATCTGTAGGAGCGCTGTATTTGCTTTCAACACTCCTACTAAAGGTGGTATTTTATCATGTCTGCCAACTTAATTTACGGATTACCGGAATCAATGCTACTAAAAGGCAGTTAAATAGAGCTACTTAATTGAAGCGGAGATTTTTGGTAGTCGTTATTTGAAGCGAGAACGTTGTCTACGACTTTGCTTGTGTCTAGCAATTGCTTTGCGCTTCTCTTTTTCTAATGGTGTCTCGAAATGGCGCTTTTTCCGCATATCTTGGAAAATTCCGGCTTTAGAAACTTCCCGCTTAAATCTTCGCAACGCTGATTCAATCCCTTCGTTCTCCCCCAACACTACTTGTGTCATTCTCATTCCTCCTGAATATGGATGAATAGTTGCAGGTTAGAGACAAAATAAAATATTCCAGCAGAACTCAGCCTTGGACTTTATCTGCTGGAGACTCTAAATTTTAACTTTTCAACCCTACATTTTAGTAGCGGCGAGTGTTACGATTATTGTTTCCCCAGTTACCACGAGGAGCGCTTCCTCTTTCTTCACGGGGTTTAGCTTTGTTAACTTTCAAATCACGCCCCATCCACTCAGCACCATCTAGCGCTTCAATAGCAGCTGTCTCTTGAGCGTCTGTCTCCATCTCCACAAAGGCAAACCCACGTGGACGGCCTGTTTCCCGGTCTGTGGGTAGTTGAACGCGGTTAACTGTACCATACTCTGCAAAAGCCCTCTTCAGGTCTTCTTCTGTAACCTGATAGGATAAATTCCCAACGTAAATCGACATATGATGTCTCCGAATTCAGAGATTGTAGAGAGTTAAATTCGGAGAGACGATTTTGAGAAATCAAAACGAATAGCTCAACCGAAAATAATCTTTATTATGTAAGAGTATAGCACAGCATTTGAAAATAAACCCCTCGGTAGCTGCATTATACAAATAAAAACCTTCAGGCAGGCTTTAAAAGCTGCCGTTTACGAACTGATTGTTGCCCGCAATACATTATTGCATTTTCGTGGTACTTTTTAACGCAATTTGTGATCAATTAATAATTGCTTAAAGAATAGGGCGTTGGGAAACCCGCATGTTGATTAAAATTTGGTGAAATTCGGGAGTGAGGAGTGATCTCATGTCCGGCTGATTAGTTATGAATCTCGCATGTGTGCAAAAACCTGAAAACTCTTTCTCCCTCTGCTTCCTGCTCCCTGGCATTTCTAATTATAAGTCTTTCACCGGACACTATTATGAGGGGATTTGTATATTCGGGATTCTGGATGAATGATTTAGCGAGCAGTCGCCCTTTCTTTTAGATATTGTCCCACTGCTCTAAAATTCTTGCGGCTTCTTGACACAGTACTTCATGATGCTGACCATTGCTAGCCAGCAAACCTCCCCACTGATTAATGTCATTGGTGTTGTACTGCAAAGGAGTACCGTCAAAATGGGTAAATTTACCGCCAGCTTCGGTTAAAATCAGTTCTGGGGCAGCAATATCCCAGTCTTTGGGGGCGGATTTGCCAGAAAGAGAAATATAAACATCTGCTTGTTGTTCGATAATGGTGGCAATTTTACAACCTACACTACCGACGGCTTTCTGACTGCTAAAAGGTATATTTTGCAGTAAGTAATCTAATCTCTGATTGCGGTGAGAGCGACTAACGACTACAGTGAAATCTTCAATTTTCCTTGTGTCTGGAGTGAATGAGAGTTTTATGGGGGAAGCATTACGGGTTTCGACAAATGTACCACTGCCTGCGATCGCATAGTACAATTTTTCTGCTTCTGGCACTACCACCACTGCGAGTACTGGGCGTGTTTCTTTGATTAACGCGATGTGAACTGCATAGTCGTCAGTTTTCTCGATAAAACCTCGCGTTCCATCTAAAGGATCAATAATCCACACCAATTTGGATTTATCCTGACTTAGTGGCGAGTTATAGGTTTCTTCACTGATATAAGCAAAGTCTTCGTTGCCTAAAGCCGCTTGTAGTTGTTCGAGAATGTATTTACTTACGGCTATATCTGCAACGGTGACAGGCTCATTTTGTTTATACTCCACTTCGAGGTTTAAGTCTGCTGCGGTTCTGTGATAATAGGATTTTAGTATATCTGCGGCTCCCCAACCCACTTGACGAGCGATCGCTAAAATTTCTTGTAGGTCTTTCATTATTTTTACCTGATATAATCCCGATATAATTTGGGGTGTTGCTGAATTTAGGGATGAATATCTCACGCAAAGACGCAAAGACGCAAAGGAAAATCCATAAAATCATTCCGCATTTATTCACCACCTAATTTAGCTTAGTTCAAGTTCCCAACTCAATAGCTGAAACTGGAGACTCGATACTCAGCAGTGAAAGTCCATCCAGCGACGAGTGCCAAAAAATCTGCAAGCGTTGGCAGCGACGTTGGCTGCCTTTGTTAATGCATCAGTAAAATTTCCCTGTAAGATGTAATTGCAGAAAGCACCGTGAAAAATATCTCCAGCACCTAGTGTATCAATTGCCTGTATCTGCGGTACATCTATAATGCCACTATTACCAGCACTGAAGTATTGAATTGGTTGTTCACCGTGGGTAATGGCGATGTGAGGAATATTGAGGCTGCGGAGATAGGCGAAAACTTCAGTTGTTGTGTGACAGTTGGGGGGATGAAAGTTAGCAGAACAGATGGCGTAATCCACAAAAGGCAAGATTTTCTCAAATCCAGGTTTCCAACTACCACCATCGATCGCTATGGGGATATTCTTAGCTTTAGCTAGTTGGGCGATCGCATGACCAACTGCTATTTGATGCCCATCTATCAGCACTATATCAATATTTTGTAGACTATCTAAAGGAATTGATGCACTCGGTGCTTGAGTTTTGACGGCATTCATCGAAACTACCGCTCGTTCACCAGTAGCTTGGGCGACAATAATCGAAGAGACAGATGGGGCTGCGGTATGATTGGGGTCAAGGTCGGCGATCGCTACTCGACAATTTGCTAAATCTTGGCGAATTAGCTGCGTCATGGGGTGCGAACCCACCACACCCAAAACTGTAGCTTGATTACCTAAATGGCTAAAGGTAACTGCAGCATTAGTCGCTGGGCCACCAGCCGCCACAGTATAATCAACTGCGACAATTTTCTGATTATTCTTGGGCGCAGTCTCAGCTAAATAAATCAAATCTAAAGTTACTAAACCTACGAATAGTCCATAATTGTCATTTGTCATTTGTCATTTGTCATTTGTCAGGAGTCAAGAGTCAAGAGTCAGGAGTCAGGAGTCAAGAGTCAGGAGTCAAGAATCATGAGTTATTTCTCCCTCATCTACCTCATCTCCCCCAATCCCCAATCCCTAGTCCCTAATCCCCATGCCAACAGATCCGAAACCAGGAACACTTTACGTCGTCGGCACGCCAATTGGCAATTTAGAAGATATCACATTGCGGGCGGTGCGAATTTTGCAAACGGTGGATCTGATTGCTGCAGAAGATACGCGCCATACAGGAAGACTGCTACAACATTTACAAATTAAAACGCCGCAGGTGAGTTACCACGAACATAACCGTAACAGTCGTATTCCAGAATTGTTGGCTCATTTAACTAATGATAAAGCGATCGCTCTGGTGAGTGATGCGGGGATGCCAGGAATTTCTGATCCAGGATATGAACTAGTGCTGGCTTGTATTGGGGCGGGAATACCTGTGGTGCCGATTCCTGGTGCAAGTGCGGCAATTACGGCGTTGAGTGCATCTGGATTACCCACAGATCGGTTTGTTTTTGAAGGTTTTTTGTCAGCTAAAGCTCAACAACGACGGGAACATTTAGAATTTTTGCAGACAGAATGCCGTACTTTAATTTTCTATGAATCGCCGCACCGCTTGCGCGATTCTTTACAAGACTTAGCAGAAATGCTGGGTAGCGATCGCCAAATTGTTCTGGCAAGGGAGTTAACTAAATTCTATGAGGAATTTTGGCGCGGGACAATTGCGGAGGCGATCGCCCACTACAGCCAACGTGAACCCCAAGGAGAGTATACTCTTGTTTTGGCGGGAAGCCCACCTAGTCAGCATCAGCTAACGGAAGCAGAACTGAAAACCGAACTACAGCAGTTAATTAGTCAAGGAATATCGCGATCGCAAGCTAGCCGTCAGTTAGCTAAGTTTACTTCTCTTCCCCGCCGCCAAGTCTATCAAATTGCTCTTTCTCTAGAACCGCCTTATGAAGTATGAAGTATGAAGTCTGAAGTATAAAATGAAGAAAAGTAAACAAGGCTCAAACCCTTCTGCCTATTGCCTAACGCTCTTTTATTACTCTCGTCAGATTAAATTTGAAACCCTATTTTGACATTAGTCCGCGCAGGCGGACTTTGTTTGTGTAGCAGCGATTTCTAATCGCCTGGATTGCTTAGTTTACAGACAGGTGCGTTGTTTTTGTGGTGATCGCGATCGCTCAAGTAATTTCTAACAATAATCTCTTCAAATAGCTTAGAACTTTATTGCGTATATTCACTGAATAAACTACAAAATCTGAATAAATTTTACTTAGAGTTTGCCAACCATTTTCAACCTCAAGTATAATTGTATTGAAATTAGGTGCTGCTACTAATAAATCAACAATTATGAACAGGTTATTCATCAAATTTTTAGGGTTAATTCTACTTTTGATAGGAATATACTTTTTTGGTCAGAATATCATATTTGTTAGCCATTATTATTCATATTTTTATCGGGGAATACCAGCCACAGCATCAGTTTTCGCCATCATGTCTGGTGTGTTTGCATTAATCTTTTTCCGTCGAGAAACTGGTAACTTTGGATGGATTTTGCTAGGTATTGGCATAGTGCTAGTTTTCTTGAGTGGTGGAGTTATTTTAAAACCAACTAGCTTATGGAATTTTTTAGTTGCTTTTACCACATTAGCTGCTGGATACAAATTACTAAATGAAGGCAGAATTAACTTTTAAAATAAAGCGAAATCATCGGGTTTCATTAATGATTATCAGTAAATAATATTACATGCAATACTATGCTGTATTATAGTCAGTAAAATTTGGCTATTTGATTTCGCTATTATCTCTACCCTTGTTGAGAGTGCGTTGCAGCAGTAGCATAAATTTTTGGCTGAGTGCTAATTTTACGGCAAAAGAGCAAATATAGCCTGTCTTCACCAGATGAATCACTTCTTTTCCTACTTATACACAAAGGGTATTTTGCTAAGTCTAGGGCTACTATTACAATGGAGACTAGATCGATCATAAGGACACAGCAAGAATGACCCAAGTGGTTTTAGGAGAGAACGAAGGAATAGACTCAGCACTGCGTCGGTTTAAACGCCAGGTCTCTAAAGCTGGTATACTAGCTGACGTTAAGTATCATCGGCACTTTGAAACACCTATAGAAAAGCGCAAACGTAAGGAAGTGGCAGCTAGACGCAAAAGACGTTTTAAATAAAGCTATTCTGGTAGTGACGTTGCTGAAAGACAGAGTCTTGAAAAAGCAACAAGAGGTTGCCATGATTCTTGCAAAAAATTAAGCAAGATATATTCCACCTCTGATGGAGGTGTGAGTTAAATCTTTTCCCTGTGCATAGGGTGTATCAAGTGTCAAAGTATGGTTGGATGGAGGCAGCGATTTTAGCTGCCCATCAACCAAAATCAGTTACTTGTACTGAGCGAAGTCGAAGTATCAGTTATCAGTCAACAATTTAATCTGTCGATACGCCATTGCTTGCGACTGTCCGCTGATTTAAGATTCAGGAGTATCGATAGTGCGGCTATTACAGCGATTCATCGCTTTTTCTACTCCTTGTTTGAGGCTGAGTTCTATGCACTCAACTACGAACTGGAGTACAAGAGACATTAGCTGAGTTTCTGTAGATGAAAAACGCCCCAATACGTGGGAAACAGTACCTGATTCCTCAACATTGCCTGCGCCTTTGGGTTTACCAATACCGATTCGCAAACGGGGAAAGTCCTGGGTGCTTAAATGTGCGATCGCACTTTTCATCCCGTTGTGTCCTCCAGCTGAACCAGACAACCGTAGGCGAGTTTTTCCTAACGGTAAATCCATATCGTCATAAATGATTAAGACAGACTCAGGTGGTAATTTGTACCAGCTTGTTACTGCTTGTATCGCCTGTCCTGAGCGATTCATATATGTTGATGGCTTTAACAAACGTATTTTACCACCAATTGGGGCAATACCTTCACCGAATTCCCCTTGGAACTTGCGATTTTCGGCGAGGGGTATTTGCCAAGTACGAGAAAGCGCATCTACAGCCGCAAAGCCGATATTGTGGCGTGTTTGGTTATATTTAGGTTCTGGGTTCCCCAACCCGACGATTAGCTGGGGAATCACCAAAATTGGTTGCTTATCAGCTGCTGTCATTTTCTCTATAGGCGATCGCTATGCAGCAATTATCTAGCTAGTTGGGGAAGACTTAGCGGTATCATGTTCTGATTGAACTGCCTCAATTTGCTTGGGTTCTAGTTCAGCTGTAGTTTTCACAACTTGTTCTAGTTGTTCAGCTTCCCGTTTAAACTCACTTTGAAATTCATTAGAAGCTTCTTGAAAGCTGCGTAGTGTTTTACCCAAACTGCGGCCAATCTCTGGTAGTTTCTTCGGGCCAAAGATTAACAGCGCCACTACGAAAATTACACCCATTTCTGGGAGTCCGATACCAAATATATTCATTTTGATTCTCCCATAAACATACAAAGTTGAACTAAAAAAATGAGAATTTACAATCTCTATATTTCTATATTTAACCTAAGTTGCGCCAGTTTAAGCGTGACATTGAGGGACTGGGGACTGAGAGAATAACCTATTGCCTATTGCCTATTGCCTTCTTCGATGACAAATAAGAAAAAACCCGGACGATCCGGGCATAGGTTCGCTTATTACACAAGCGTAATAGCTTTGTATAAATTTAGTTGCCTAAACTCCGCCAATCGACAAGTACATCCTGAACTAGGATAGTCTTGTTATAGAGTTGTAGAATAATCAACAAAAACACGAAAAATAACAGGATAAAAACACCCATTACAGGGGTAGTACCCCAACCTGGAGCCACCTTCCCATACTCAGAATTTAAGGGTTTGAGGATGTCTCCCAACCTTGTCCTTTGTGCCATAGTTCACCTAAGATTAGTTGCCAAAGCTTTTTTTAATCTTCTGTAATATTCTATAAGAATAGCACTCATAATTTATCGCTTACTTATGGAACCCGCAATAGTTCTTAGCATTTCTGTCTGTGCCGTGGTCATTGCCATTACTGGTTGGTCAATTTATATATCTTTTGGCCCGCCTAGCAAGCAGTTGGCAGATCCCTTTGACGATCACGAAGATTAGAGGAGTCAGGGGTCAGGAGTCAAGAGTCAAGAGTCAAAGTGTTATTAGGTTGTCTCCCTGCTCCCATTCGGCTACGCTCACGGCAAGCCTGCTTCCTGCTCCCTGCTCCCTGCCTATTCTTCTGGTATTATTTTAAAAGTTGTGATTTTCCCGGGCTGAATCGTTAAGATTTGTTGCTTAGATGAGAATTCAGTAGCGATATGGGAACGCTCCAACAAATCTACGGATTCTCCTAGGCTTAACCCTAAATCACTCCTTAAAGATAACTCTGCTGTTTCTCCATGACATTCATAACACCGCATAATTAACTGCTTTGGTTCATCCTCTGCTGGTTTCAGTGCCATTAAGATGAGGTTTTCCGCAGATAAATTGAGGAAACTCATCCTGTCAGAGGCGCTAATTGCCGAGTTGTGAGTGTGGGGTGGATTGAATACCACTTGTAGCGGGATGTTCAACTCATACCCACGCCTGACTGTATGGGCTGATTCCCAGCTACCAGCGTGAGGATACAAAGCATAAGTAAATTCATGAATACCTGTATCAGCTTCTGGATCAGGCCAGTTGGGACTGCGTAGCAATGTCAAGCGTAGTTGATTTGGTTGGCTATCGTAACCATATTTACAATCATTCAGCAAACTAACTCCGTAAATACCCTGGTCGGTTTCCCCAGTCAAATCAGCCCAACGTAATGCTGGGACTTCCCATTTTGCTTGTTCTGCTGGGGTTTGGGGTTTAGTTGTCCGACGAATAGCACCACAGGGAATTTCATAGGTAGCAAAGTCTGCTTCGACATTGAGAGGAAAAGCTACTTTCACTAATATTTGATTTTCTTGCCAATTAACGGTTGTTTGAATTTTCAGGACAGCAGACTTTGTTTCGAGGATGTAATCGTGGGAAAATGTAGATTGACCAATGGTTCGCACTACACGGACGCAATTTCGCAACACTCCCCGTTCTAAATAAGAAATGGCTGATAATTCAGCGGGTGGTAAAGGATGCTGGGCATAATTTGGATCGATATTCCACGCATCCCAATATTGTCCGCTATCTTGGAAACCTTGTAGTTGATTACCAGCACCGTTGAGAACTTGGCGTTGGTTGATTTTATCAAAGACGCCGGATAAATCGCCTGTTGCTGGGTCAACTGTAACTTGCAGATACTCGTTTTCTAAAATAAAGTCTTTGACGAGAGGTTCACTGGATTCTAATGAAGACTTGCAGGGACACAGCCAAAAGACACGATAACCACAACTAGGAATGTCATTTGCCAAGAAAGAAATTGACATCTGATGTCTTTGAGAAAGCATCTCATTTCCCTGGAAGTCGTAAATTTGCCACTCCAAATTGTGTTCGAGTTCTGGGATGATAATTTCTACTACCTGCGATCGCATCCAGTTGAGAGAATTAAAGATGAATATCGCTTTGGCTTCAGGATGGGGCGGTGGGGGTAAAATAGCTTGCGATGCGATCGCTAAAATTGATTCCTCTAATATCTTCGTCCCTACTTGCTCTACTTGCTGCCATTCAGGTAGGGCATCTTGGTAAACTTGAGTAATTGAAGAACCAGGTAAAATATCGTGAAACTGCTGAAATAATACCTGCTTCCAAGCCTTTTCGATTGCTGCTTGGGGATATGTCACCCCACAACTGATGCTTGCCAAAGTAGCAAACAACTCAGCTTGATACAATAAATTTTCACAACGACGATTCCAACGTTTTTGATCTGCATGGGTAGTATAGCAACCACGATGAAATTCTAAATAGAGTTCGTCTTCCCAGATGGGGAGGTGGGGGGAGTTTTGTTTGATTTGCTGTAAATACTTCTCGGCGGTGGTAAATTCTAAGTTAGGGAAGAAAGGTGAATTTTGCCAGCGTTGGGCAGTTTCCAACATATCACGAGTCGGTCCGCCGCCGTGGTCGCCGACACCGGGAAGCCAAAGGGCATCTGGTAAACTCGTTTTGGTATACCATTCACAGGCGTAGTTTGCCATTTTGACTGGATCGATACCTTCACCGATGAGTGCAGACATATAACTAAATACTTGGCTACCATCAGGCGATCGCCACCAAAAAGCATCATAATCAAATTTAGTGGTATCGTTCCAACGCAATTTCTGGGTGACAAAATACTCAATGCCCGCGTTAACGAAAAACTGCGGTAGAGTTGCACAAAAACCAAAGGAATCTGGAACCCAGACAATAGGGGAAATCTTGCCGAACTTTTCTTGGATATACCGCTGACCATATAATAGCTGACGGGCGATCGCTTCACCAGCAATCAAGTTTAGTTCTGGTTCCACCCACAAACCACCTATAACTTCCCAACGTCCAGCCGCTACCGCTTGTTGAATGGCTGCAAATAAATCGGGGCGATGTGCTTCTATCCAAGCATACAGCGCTGGTGTGGAATGACAAAAAATTAACTCAGGAAAATCTTGTTGTAGTTTGAGTACCGATTCAAAGGTAGATTGTGCGGCGTTCCAGGTTTCATTGACAGGCCATAACCATGCTAAATCTAAGTGAGCATGACCTAGGAGATAGATTTTCGATTTTGCACCGCTGGGATAAAGATTCAATTCTTGGAGGTGTTGACGTAGGGAAAAGAGAACGTTTTCCCATTCTGCGTCTATGGGGGTTGTCATTTTTCTTAACTCCCCCGCCAAAACAGCTAACTTTTCTGGCGCGAACTTTTCTAGATAAAGCTGCAACACCGCCAACTCATCAGCGACAAAACCAGGGTCAGGATGATTATAATCAATAGATTCGTAAACAAGGAGCGATCGCACCAAAGCACCATGATCATGTCCCGGACTCACTAGCCGTAAAGCTACAATAAATTCTTCCCCTGGTGTCACCTCACGACTAATCAGCACTCTAGGTGAACAATCAAATAAATCTCCCGCCAGCACCAACTCCCCATTCAGATAAACCTCAGCCGCATCTGCCCACCAAAGTAGTGATAACCTTAAAGACAACCCAGACAAGGGATAACCCTGGAGAGTTTGGGGAATCGTTAATTTTTGCACTAGCCAGAGTGTGTTTTTACCCTTTGTCCAAGCAATGTGTCCTTTAGCATTTAATTCAGCAGGTGTCCATTGACACAAATCAGATGTAGCCACCTCACGAATATTCCAGTCACATTCTTGGTATAGCCAGCTAGACTGAAGATTAACTTGACAACAAGAACGCAATTGGGCGATCGCTTCTGAGATAAATTTAGTATGAGATGGAGATAGAGGAAGGGTCATATTTTCGCTAAAATCAGGGCAATAACGATAATTAACAGTTTGTCGTTTTGATGATGGGGTGGGAGTCTCACAACATAAACAAAGTTCTAATTAACAAATCATTACAATGTCTTCTGGTTCCTCTGGTCGTTATCAAAGCAAGCTATTTAACTTTGTCCACCAGCAATCTCGGCGGTTGACACAACAGTGGGAACATACCTTTCGCCATGTGCAAGTTGCCACTAAATGGGGTGTTGAGCTACTACTTTACCCTGTGTACATGCTGTTGCAGTCAGGGGAATCTGCTACTAAAAAGCTGCACACCAAAGAACCACAATCCAAATTACAGTTAGAACCAGAAACTCCTCCAACTGCTGATACCCCCATTCAGCAAGTATTAGAGGCTATCAAAAATCTACCATCTGCAGAATCCCCAACCACATCACCACGATTAAATCCCTTAGCGTTTTTAGGTTCTTTATGGCGAAAATTCTCTCATCATCGCCCGTCTCAATCTTTAACTATTTTAAAGGAACCAGCAGGCAGCCTTCACCCCTCACAGCCAGAAAATTCCCTGAAGCTAAATCATTTAGTCGTGCAGGGAATCGCTACAAGTTTAGTTAACCGTCACCTAGTACTAGTCACCACTGACAATGCAATTCTAGACATTTTGACACCCCAACAGCAGGCAAAATTAGAAGAACGCATTATTACTGAAATTGCTAATTATTGGCGTGCTTGGCGATTATTTGAAGCTAACAAAAAAACCGCAATATTACCAGAAATTGAGCGTTTATTGATTAAACTAACTGGCACTAACCCAAATCATATACATTCTTTGCCTCCGGGGATGGCAACAGAAGAACTTGATCCCAGATATTTATTTAAATATGACAAAGTATTAGGATTCATAGACACAGTTGTAGCGAAGTTAGAATCCAAAGCTTTAGTACCTGTGCAACAACGTAGCCGAGAAATTATCCAAGTTGCTCATACACAATTTAGCATATTTCTTTATGGTAAAGAACAGTTAGTAGCCAGAGGACAAATTGCAGTTACTGCTGATGGCTTAGAAACTCATCCATTGAATATTCAAGCATTGATTGCAGCAGCACTCAATTACTTTTTTGGTGTTAGCACGGATAAAAATTTAGAGTCCAAAGATTCTCACAGGAAAATCTCAGGGAAGCGATTATCTTTACCCAGAAATAGTCAATTACAAAATGAGGTTTTAGATCCCTGGTTGTCTTGGAGTGATTTGTTTGGTGAGTCCAAAACGCCTGTCAAAAAGCCAGACTTACCTACCAAAAGAGAAAATCCGGCTCTAATTCCGAGTGCATCAGCAGCTAATTCCTTACCAAAAAAAGGGAATTATCAAAATCTTTTACAGCCACCACAACCAGGCGGTTTAGTACAACAGAAAAAACCAAACCGCAATCTCACACCTAAACAAAACATATCTCAAAAAGTCACGGCTGACAAAGAAACTACGTCCCGCATTTCTCAATCTGGAAGTAAAAGCCACAAAGGGGAAATTTCCCAGCAGCGCCGCCAAAGCGCTGAAATGGAAGCTCAACCAGACTGGATAGAAGTCAAAGCAACAAACATGGGGTATGATAAGCACCTCTTAGAGCAACTTCTGGAATTACTGGATAGTGCTATGCTTTGGCTAGAAGAAATCTTTGTCAAGATTTTTCAGGTGTTGCAGCAACTGTGGCAAGGTAAGTAATATCAGTTATCAGTTATCAGTTATCAGTTATCAGTTATCAGTTATCAGTTAGCTGTTTAATAACCTGATTGTAAACTATTGAGTAATATTTGGTGGTTTGCTAAGTGAAAATTCTTGTTTACTGCAAATACTTCAATTTTAAAAATCCGCTAGAGAAGCCGAAAATGGAGAATTTTGTAGTGGATTTACCCCAAATTCCCCGAGTAGGTGAAATAATTGTCGTCGAAAGAATGTCACCCACAAAGCAGTTTGTAATTATTTTTGAATATATTGTGACAGCAGTACAGTTTAATGCTTCTAACGAATCCTCTGATGTACCAGATGCGCGGATTAATGCATGTCTGAACCACTGTTGGGAAGGAACATCAAATTTTAAAATCGCGAATTTTTTAGAAAAATAGGCTAATACGCATTTAAAGTACATAGTTCCTCAAGCGTCAAGAGTCAAGTTTAATGTTGTATTAATGGACTGTGTCAGCTATATCTCTGACTGCTTGTAAACACCTATAAAGTGGCTTACCACAGAGTAGAAGTTGAGGATATCATGAACAAATAGTAGTTTTTGATACTATATTATTAACCAATATATGGTTGATGATTTTGGCATATAATCCTCAACAATTGGATATCAAAAATTAGAAAAATATTTAGCCTGATTAGCCTGTATTTCTGCTTACAGATAGAGGCAGTTTTCTCTACAATGTACGTTGATAAGCTACTAGCTTACTTGGGAAAGGACGTACAAAAGTAACCATGATCTACCACAGCGAAGGTACATTTAAGGGTGTTGGAGGACTTGATCTGTATTACCAAAGCTGGCATCCAGAAGGTAAAGTCAAGGGAATATTAGCTATTGTGCATGGACTGGGAGCGCACAGCGATCGCTACACTAACATTATTCAGCATTTGATACCTAAACAATATATTGTCTACGGTTTGGATTTGCGCGGTCATGGACGTTCACAAGGACAGCGAGGCCATATCAATGCTTGGTCTGAGTTTCGTGACGACTTGCAAGCCTTTCTCAAGTTGATTCAAACCCAGCAGCCAAAATGCCCAATTTTTCTTTTAGGTCATAGCTTGGGTTCGGTCATTGTCTTAGACTATGTTCTACGCTATCCTCAAGAAGCAAAAGTATTGCAAGGTGCGATCGCTTTAGCACCAACTTTAGGGAAAGTCGGGGTATCAAAAATCCGCTTGCTCATAGGGAATTTACTGTCGCAGGTATGGCCGCGTTTCACCTTGAGTACTGGTATTGACCTCACCGCTGGTTCAAGGGATGAAAAGATTTTAGCCGCCTACGCCCAAGATACCTTACGACATACGCGAGCTAGTGCGCGTTTAGCTACAGAATTTTTTGCTACCGTTGCTTGGATTAATGCTCACGCAGCTGATTGGCAATTACCGTTGTTAATTCTCCACGGTAGCGCTGACCGAGTAGCTTTACCTGAAGGTGGTGACATTTTTTGCCAGAAGGTTGCTGGCACAGATAAGACGCGAGTCGAATATGCAGGAGCTTATCATGAGCTGCAAAATGATCTCAATTACCAAGAGGTATTAGCTGATTTAGAAAATTGGTTAGAAAGACACTTACCACCCGAATTAGAAAAGTTGGAGTCGTTAATGAAAAACGGCTGACAATACTGCAATAGACCTCTTGCAAAAGTCGTTATTTTCGCGCTCTTCGCGCTCTTTCTTTGCGTCTACTCTACGGGAACGACTTCGTCGAATGCGCCTTTGCGTGAGACTAAAAAATATTTATGCAAGAGGTCTAATATCAGCATCTAGAGTTTCTAATATCTCAGTTAAATCTTGCCAGACTTGATGATTGTTTAATTCGAGTCTTGTCATAGTTATCTGGGGTTAATGTTTTGTTAGCAATACAATCGAGAGGGCAGGGAAACCCCGCCCCTACTGAAAACCGCTATGGCTGTGAGCCACTAATTTACTATCGCAAATCCACATATTGACCTAAATCTTTATCCCTAAGAATTTGCCCCATTTTCTGATATTCCCGACGCATTGCTCGAATTAAATGCACCATCTCAATTACTCCCCCACTATCTGCAGCTAAAAAAGCTGCTGTCAGCGCAATATTGCGAATATTAGCCCCTGTAATTTCAAAATTTTGTGTCAAAAACTCTAAATCTATATTGGGGCTACAGGGCGCATTTTTGGGGAAAATTCCTTGCCAAATGAGGTGACGATTCTTGGCGTCTGGTAACGGAAACTCGATAATAAATCGGAGGCGTCGCTCAAAGGCTTCATCCATATTAATCCGGAGATTAGTAGTTAAAATGGCAATGCCTTCATACTCCTCCATTTTTTGCAACAGATAACCAACTTCAATATTAGCGTAGCGATCGCGTGCATCTTGTACCTCAGAACGCTTGCCAAACAAAGCATCCGCTTCATCAAACAAGAGAATAGCATTAGAATTAGTTGCAGCCGTAAAAATTCTGTTGAGATTTTTCTCCGTCTCACCGATATATTTACTAACTATTTGAGACAAATCAATCTTATACAGGTCTAATTGTAGTTGATGGGCAATTACTTCCGCCGCCATAGTTTTTCCCGTACCAGGAGAACCAGAAAACAGCACATTTAGACCTTTCCCTAAAGATAATTTATCTGCAAAACCCCATTTTTGATGGACTAAATCTCGATATTCGGCTTCTTTGCAAATATCTTGTAGCTGTGTTATTTGGTTAGGGTGCAAGACAATATCATCCCAAGTATATTTCGGTTCGATTTTACGGGTGAAGGTGGCTAAATCGTGCCCGGATTGGGTACGGGCGGCGCTACAGAGGTTAACAAATGTTGAGCCGGTTTGTTGCCAACGGGCGTTATGATAGGCAGTGGTGACAGCATTGGCAATTTGATCTGGGGTCAGTAGAAAGCGATCGCCTAATATATCTAACTCTCCATCCTCAAGAGTTATACCGGCTGCTTGCAAGTGAGTTCGCCAGCAATCTCTGCGGTAGCTAGACTCAAGCATCGCAAAAGGAATTGTAATTAAACCTGTTGCTCCTGTAGCTGTGGGTATCCAAGTTTGCACCCCCGATAGGATAGTAATCCGCCGATTTTTCTCTAGTTCTCTGAGGAAGAATTGATAAAAAAGTTGATTTTCCTGGAGGTAGAGAACATCAAAGTTATCCAGATACAGCAACCGATTAAAAAACCAAGCTTCTCGCCACAATAGCTGCAATTTTTCTTCAAAGTTGGCTTTATCCTCTATCATCCGTGCTAAATCGGCGACTAACAAGGAAACTTCGAGGCTTTTGGCGAGAATTTGGGCGGTGCGGCGTTTACCAGTGCTATCAGTTCCTTGAAAATAGAGCAGTAGGGGTTGTTGTTTTTGCCAATCTTCCATCAATAAAGCTTCTAGTGCTGCTTGCACATCCGCCTTGAGATATAAATTTTTAGAAAATAGCGTAGATTCTAGTAGTTGACAACAAGCAGTGAGTCGGGAATCTAAACCCGGTTGCTGCAACAAAAACCTCACGACTTGGGGGTCAAGAATGAGATGATGAGTTAAAAGAGTTACTTGCTGCTGATGAGGATCTGAGCAGAGATAGAGTAAGCGATCGCCCATCAAAGGTGCGCTAGTAGTAAAGTGTTGACGACGGGATAATTTTTCGACAATGCCAGCACAGAGCAGATTTAACGCCATATCCACTGTCGGTCTTTTGCCACTCAGATCATCTTGAAGATAAGCATAAACCTTTTCATAGTGACGATCTAATTCTGGTGCTAGAGCGATCGCTAATATATCCAAGTCAAAATCAGATAGCCCAAAAGTCCTTTGCAACCATGCTAAAGGCGAATCTGACCGAATTTGAGTTGATATTTGCTCGGAAAATGTCCCAGTTTCCTGCAACCATGACACTCCCAGTTGTTCCTCTGCTTTGTCCTGAGTTTGCAGAGTCGAAATAGCTTGTTGAATTAGCCAATCTAATCGCTGTAGAAGAGGTTGTAACCCATTTAAATCTGCACTAATTTCGACTTTTTGGGAGGGAGGGTTAGTAAATATCTGCGCTGCTTCTGCTGTCGAATCCACTAAATATTCCTTATCTATAGAGAAATGAAGTAGTACCCATGAGCGATCGCACTATCCTCAATATTTTTTCAACCTCCTTGAGTACCTTACTAAAAAAGGCGATCGCCCTAAATTTCTGATTTCATCTGCTTCGTAGCAAGATAATGTTCATCAAGGGAGCGTCTTAGCATCATTTTAATCACAGCTTGACGCCTAATGTTGAGTTCTTTGGCCATTTTATTTATTCTACATAGTCGCCAGCCAAGATATTAGCGACTTCTTCCAAGGAGTATCCTCTATTTTGCTTCAGAAGTTCACTTTTTTGATTATCCCAATCAAATCGCATTCTTTCTAGTTCTCAAAGCAATATCTAATACACTTGATTATCAAACCAAAATTGGAAGTTGCTGAATAATCTGCAGCAGCGATCGTAAGGTTTGTTTATAGTCTTTCCGCTCTGAACGACCCCACAGACCTCTACCAATGTGATAGTTGTTAATGAGTCCTTGGATATATTGAGCAGCCTGAGATTTGTCTACAGGTAAGGTGGCATTCGGGTCTATACGAGTTAATTCCAAGTCAAGCTCGTTCCAAATGCCCTTGTTAATGTCTGACAAGCTAATAACAGCTATCTCAACTTCTCTAACCGTGGTGGCACCTGCAAGATCAAGGAATATTTGAGCAGTATCTTCCCCAAATTGATTTTGCAATCGCTTGAGGGTTGCATTCAGAGTAGCATCTGGTGTCACAATGGTTAATGCCTTGTGGATTGCCGCAATTTTGGGATTTATCTGGTTCTTTTGAGCTTGACGATGTTGATTCAGGTTTGTTTGCACTCGCAGAGTCATAGCATTTGCGGTTGCTGCTAGTGGCTCTGGTGAGGTTGTGAACTTCTCATGGAAAGATTGCCCAAGTTGCTGTCCATACATCTGGAAATACATCATGTCTTTCGCAAAATCGGAGCTTCCCTCAATGTATCCTTTTACTGTGTTAACAGCGCTATCAACCATCTGTTGTTGTCCAACCGTTAAGACCATGCTTGTGTTATGCACATGAGTAGCAAAATCATCGATCAACTGTTTTTGTTTGGAATAATTACGTTCTTTTAGTATCTGATTCAAACCACGGATGTACTGCCGAAACTCCTGAACGTTCAAATAAAGATTATTAAATGCTTCATTGATAGGCCATTTCCACTGAGGAGCGCGGTTGTAGTTTTCATAGGTCATGGTGTCGCCACCGTCTTTGGCAATGACTCCAGCGTAATGTTCACCCCAGAAAACTTTCAGATGCATGGCTCTGTTTGCCCGTTCCTGATTTGTCGCCATGTTTTGAATAATGGTATTGAGATTACCACCGGCAGTTTGCAGCATTTGTAAAGCATCGTAGTATTCATCATTGGCATCTGCAGTTACAGGATTTGCGTCGTGCGGTGTTGCATAACTCACTCCACCTGGTCGCGTCACACCTGCTAAAGAGCGAATTACATAGCCTTCACCCACATCCGGTAAAGCCTGTTCATTAATTCCTAACGCTGTATTCGTTGCTGCAACTGCATTGTAGTTAATTTCAACGTTTGACTTTTGTGCATAAGGCACTCGAGTCTGAGTTGCCGTTGCTAAATTCCCTACATTGTTACTACCGATGTTGGTAGTTCCGACAAAGTTGGCGATTTCGTAGATTGGCTCTGAGCCTTCACGACCTTCCACCTGCGTTTCGCTACTGTCAACAGCTCTACCTAGCACCACTTTTCGGGCTGATTGAGCTGCACCCAAGATCATTTTGATGACTTGGTTGCACTCTGAAGTTGAGGTGGCAGTTAATAGTGCTTTTGTCGCTCCTTCGCTGGGATGATCTATGGGAATCTGAGAGTCGGCAGTCACCTGATCCAATGTTTTAGGGGTGAGATCGTGGTGTGCTGGATTGGGATCGGTGGGCACCTGGATCGTTCCGCCACTAGCAACCAGTTTGACAGGACTGGCCAAATCTTTTAATTTCTGATTGCTTTGAGTGAGTGTTGTCGCATCTGCATAAAAAGCTCGCGCCTGAGCAGTTGTGTTTTCAATTGCCATTGCTCCAGATTCAGAAACATTTAACGAAAATGCGTTGAGACTGATTTGGGGATGAGGTCCCAACTGGGGCTGAAATTGATTGTTGACATCCGCAACTTCCTTGTAAACATCTAAACCCGTGGAAGATACGACCTTGTTTGTCCGTCTTGCTTGTCCTTCAACATATTCTTGTGAGGGAAATTCAGCACCGACAGCGGCAGTGTACCCAGGAACAGTAGGCTGTGTGGCGTCGAAAGCCGGCAGTTGAAAATATCGTTGGATTATCTGAGGCTTGATGTGATCTCGAACCTCACCGCCCCCCTGCTGCTGCACATGAGTCAACTCATGAGCAATCAATTCTTGCCCCCCCCGGCTCCCAGGCTCATAAGCACCTTGTCGAAAGAAAATATCCCGCCCTATCGTAAAAGCCTTAGCCTGAATTGACCGATTTAATTGATCAGCTTGAGTATTTGTATGCACCCGTACCCCACTAAAATCCGCTCTCATCGCCTGTTCCATTGACTGTTGCAGACTTGGCTCCAAAGGCTGTCCACTGCCCCTAGCACTATTAATAGCAGTGTCCAAACCCTCAGCCGCTTCTTGACGCTGCACTATTTCTAGCAGAGGTTTTCGTTGCAATTCTTCATCTTCTGTTTGCTGACGTTGTAAGGTATCAGATTGTATTTGCGCTGAATCTTTCCTTTGCAGTGCATTTGTTTGTGGTGCGTGAATTTGCTGCACCACATCCTTAGCTACCCGATCCGCTTCTTGCTCATACTTATCCCCCACTCCGCCTATGATCAGCTTCGCCTGAATTGGTGCAACCACTGGCTCTGAATTTCCCCAAAGTTGCTGAGATATACCCTGAAATTCCGGCACCCACGGGGTTTGTTTCCCTGCTAAAATCTCTCGTGTTGACCTTGTACCGATCGCACTTTCTAGTTGCTGTCTCTCATCTTCACTGACGCTATTTGGGTCTTGTTGCACTCTCTGCACCACTGCAGACAATGACCCATAACTCCGACTGGGTAATATATCTTGACTTTTTGGTGTTGACTGTAGAGAGGGTGAAGCTTTTTGAGCTATTTGCTTTCGGTACATTTAGATCATCTCCTACATCCAGCTAGGAATAATTGGTATTTTTATGATCGCACTTCATCTAAGTGTTCATCTGAAAATGATATTAGGCGATCGCTCTTCCCAAAATCTGGCGATCGCTCTAAACTAAATCTTCGGTATCAGCTGCTAATAGTTGTTCTAGTTGGTTAAGATCCTCAACGCACTCTACTACTACTATTACTGTTAGTTTTGCACTGCTCTCAATACATGTACGCCCATGTTCATTAGTGCTGTGGCGTGGCGTCCACATGGACGTTTATGGTTACAGCGCCCCAATGGCAGATGAAGTCGGCCTGGCGGCCTCGGTTGGGGTCTGGATTTACTAGTCGAGTGGACTTGTCTTGTATGAAGATGCCCGTTCCCCCATCGGGCACATGGAAATTGGTCACCGCTTCCGCCGCCGGAGGGGCGAGCGGGACTATGTTGCCACGATGGTTCCATAGGGCAACTGCGGCAAGGATTTCAACATCCGTGAATAGGCCTGAGAGGGTGTCATTGGGACCCGCATTGCCCGACACCGCCACAGCATAGGAATAATCCCAGACTTGACGGACAAGAGTGCCCATCGGAAAGACAAGGTCGCCAGCGGCCTTTGCGGGGGCGTATTTAGTGATCCGCTCGGCACGCAGGCGCGCATTCTCCTGCCGCTCGATACGTTGCTGGTTCACAGATTGGATAGCAGCATCCCATCCTTGGGCTTTTCCCGCATCGATAGCTTGCAATTCAGATTCCGTAAAATCTTCAGGTTTGAGCTTGCGTCCTCTCAGTTCTTTTCGGACTTTGGCCAGTGGGTCAACGTCCGCCGCCTTCCCCTTTGTCGAACTTCCTTTCCGCGCATCTTCGGGATCTACATCTTTTGGGTCTACGCCTTGTGCCCATTCCCACCAATCATCTAAGGTATGTGTGTCAATAATCTTTTTGACATCCTCTTGGCTGATAGTCGCCTTCGCGAACCAATCGATTACTTCTTTGAGGCCATCCGTGTCCCCTCCCCAAGCCTCAGTCACCCATTCTTTCAGTTTCTTCGTTAGTTGGGCATTCAATTTCACTCTCTGGACTACGCACATTTGCACCGAACTATCATACTGGTGTCCGGGGGGTTGTTGCACCTGCTGTGAAGCCGCCCTCGCTCCCATCACGTCGGCTTCACGCTCCATCTGCTGGTCATCATTGACTGGTATCCCATCCTTCAACTGCATCGTCGGCTTCACCCGTCCCTGTTTTTGCTGGACAACGTGCCATGCTTCATGGGGTAAATGCTTTTCTTGTCCCGGTGCGACATGAATATCTGTCCCTTGGGTGTAGGCTAACGCTTGCAACTGTGATGGTTTAGAAGAATTGTAATGAACACTCACATCATCCATCACCATCCCAGAAAGATTTTCTATCCCAGTTTTGAGATGATCTGGTAATCCAGTTTTGTGTTCTGGCTGCGCTTGGGATATACCAACATCATCCATTCTTTTCGCTTGTATTGGTGCGCCAAGCTGCTGAGATATCCCCTGAAATTCCGGCACCCACGGCGTTTGCTTCCCTGCTAAAATCTTTCGCATTGACCTTGTACCGATCGCACTTTCTAACTGCTGTCCCTCATCCTCACTCATGCTATTTGGGTCTTGTTGCACTCTCTGCACCACTGCAGATAATGACCCATAAGTTCGACTGGGTGCAATATCCTGACTTTTTGGCGTTGACTGTTGTGAGGGCGAAGCTTTTTGAGATATTTGCTTGCGGTACATGGGTGATCTCTTATATCTGGCTAGGGATTTGAATAAAAAACTTTGTCTGAATACATTACCCGATATTGCCATTGGCTGTTGCTGAACAGCGATGTCTACGACTGGCTACGCCTACGCTCTCATGAATACGTAAATTATACAAATGAGCCAGCAATCTGCCATTTTGCTTATTTGAAAGCGACGATTTATTAAAGACCTCGGCGTTGCTGATTAGTGGGATGATTTTTGTCTCACGCAGAGACGCAGAGGCGCGGAGAATAAGAGTTTGAGAGATTGAATTTTTAATTTTCATCTTCATATTCAGCAACGCCAAGACCTCTAGCCAGTTAGTCTGTTTTCGATAAATATTTGAGCGCACCCATAGCTGCGCCTGCACCCATAGCACCCACAGCCAAAGTTGGGAGACTTAATACAGTTGCCCCACCTATTAAGACTGCACCTGTTGCACCAACTAATCCACCCAACAAACCACTATTGACATAGTCTCCAGTATTCTTTGACATAGTTAAGTATGACTCTAAGTCAGGGCTAAGTTCGGCATCTTTCCATGCGTTAACTATAAAATGTTGGCAATTATTACTCGTTAATCGGTACTTTTCCCTTGTTCCATCTTTGGGAAGAGCCGACTCCAACTGGCTATCACACGCGCCTTGACTGCTGTCTTCTAAGATAAATTGATAACCACCTTTAACCTCCTTACCTGGGTTTAACTTCGTCCAATGCACTTCTCCTTCTCCTCCATATCCAATCGGACTGCCTGATTTTGTACCGACAGAGCCAGAGGTATCCTTAATCGCTGTCGGGTTGGCAAATCCAACTTGCCATAGACATGGGTTACCAGATTCGATATCCTTACTCTGGAACACAACTTCCCAATGGGGAAGCCCTAACACCCATTTTTTATAAACTTTGGCACATTGAATCACTTCTGAATCAGAAGTAACCTTTTGTAAAATCGAGGAATGTCTAATTGTATAACTTGGTTTCTGAACCCCAACACTCTTGTGCTCCTGGAGCTTTGTTATATCTTTTTGGATAGCATTGCTTCCCATCACATCCGCTTCTCTCTCCAAACCCTCATCATCATTAATTCCCACACCCTTCACCTGTATCATCGGCTTTACCCTTCCCTGCTTTTGCTGGACAACGTGCCATGCTTCATGGGGTAAATGCTTTTCTTGTCCCGGCGCGACATGAATCTCCGTCCCTTGGGTGTAGGCTAACGCCTGTAACTCTGATGGTTTAGAGGAATTGTAGTGAACACTCACATCATCCATCGCCATCCCAGAGAGATTTTCTATCCCAGCTTTGAGGTTATCTGGTAATCCAGTTTTGTTTTCTGGCTGCGCTTGGGATATCCCAACATCATCCATGCTTTTCGCCTGGATTGGTGCGCCAAGCTGCGCCGATATCCCCTGAAATTCCGGAACCCACGGGGTTTGTTTCCCTGCTAAAATCTCTCGTGTTGACCTTGTACCGATCGCACTTTCTAGTTGCTGTCTCTCATCTTCACTGACGCTATTTGGGTCTTGTTGCACTCTCTGCACTACTGAAGACAATGACCCATAACTCGGACTAGGTGCAATATCTTGACTTTTTGATGTTGACTGTAGCGAGGGTGAAGCTTTTTGAGCTATTTGCTTTCGGTACATGGACGATCTCCTACATCAGCTTAAGGATTTGCATGAAAAACGGTGCTTAAATATAAATTGTCACATAGTCTTTTTACCACACTGATGAAAACCCCAGTCTAATTTTTACCGTAACTAAAAAATATATAAGTTGAATTAATAGGGTTTTAAACATTTTGCCTAGATTACAGTTTTTATACTTATCACAATAGTTACAACAATTATTTACAAGACTTTATATACTTAGTGTCGATTTGGATACTAAACTGACTTTGTAGCTTTTTGCTCTGGCAGGTATGTCTCTCTAATCAGCTTTCAAGTTGTAATACTTGATCAAACAAAGAGTTTTTAGATTATGTTCGATGCTCTAGACACCACTTTAGAATTGCTATTGAAACGAGAACTTCCTCCTGATGTTCCTTCCGGAGACACAGAGGTTTTTATCAGTTTTGATACGCCCTATCAAGGAGCAATTAAAAAAAAGCCAGCGATTAATTTCTTTCTGTATGATGTGCAGGAGAATTTAGAGTTACGCAGTAGTACATGGTCAGTGGAACGTCAAAGCAATGGGAAAGCAATTAGAAAACGTCCTCCTGCTAGGGTAGATTGTTCATATTTGATTACGGTTTGGCCGCAAAATGAGGATGATATCAAGACAGAACACCAACTTTTAGGAGAAGTAATGAAGGTGTTACTGCGTTATCGCAAATTACCAGAAACCTTTCTTGCAGATAACTTTGAAGGACAAGAAGTGCCTTTGAGATTAATTAGTTTACGTCCTAGTAACTTACAGAGTTTTGGGGAATTTTGGCAAGCAATGGGGGGGAAGGAAGGAACTAGACCGAAAGTCGTATTGCATTGTACTGTGACTATCTCTGTTCCCGTTGATGAAGCAGGAGAAGTATCAGGACTAGTGGGAGTGAACAGTAAACAGTGAACTTGATAACTGATAACTGATAACTGATAACTGATACTTCGACTACGCTCAGTACAAGTAACTGATGATTTAGGAGTAGAGATGCTGGAACTATCTATAGTTAATCAACAAATAGCGATCGCCGGTAAAGTTCTAGAAGGAGAAACGGAAAAAGTCATTGCTGGTGCGATCGTGGAAATCGTGGAAATGCCAGGTAGATTCAAAGCTATTTTATCCCTAAAAGCCTTGCAATACGGTTCACAATGGGAAAAAATGAGCGATCGCCCTGACCGGAAAATTACCGCTAGTGATGGTCATTTTTACTGGATCAATTTACCTGTAGGGGAATATGTTTTAGAAACATCTTTACCTGGAAGTGGAACTCAATATAATAAAGTCAGAAAAACAGTGAAAGTATCTGCTACTGTTAATGGTAAAATTCCCACGAAGATGATAGATATTGTGCTTGTACCTACGGGAATTAAAGGGACAATTACCGATGCAGATGATCTCAAAAAACCAGTTGTCAATGCCAAAATACAGATAGAAGATAGTCGAGAGAATACCATTAGCGATCGCCAAGGTAATTATCGCTTAATCGGGTTAGAATCTTCAGCATCAGTGCCACGCACCATCAACCTGATTGTCTCTGCGACTGGCTATCAACAAGTTTCCCAGTCACTCGTGATTAAGAAAGGAGAAGTAATTGCCTTTTCAAATTTTTCTCTGAAACATAAATAAACATTAATTTGTTACATATCTAAGGAGTAAATCAAATGCCAACCTATCTCTCTCCAGGTGTTTACGTCGAAGAAATAGCTTCTAGTTCTGCCCCAATTGCCGGAGTGGGAACCAGTATTGCTGCTTTTATTGGGACGATTACAACTGATAAGTCAACCTATAACATTAACAAAGTAGCAGTAGAGAAAATCGGCACTGGGGATGGCAATAAAACCAATTTTGACCTGAGCAACTATCCAGTTGTGACTAGTGGATTTAAAGTCTATGTGGATAAACAAGAGCAAACAATTGGTGTTTCTCTGACAAATGATGATAGTACTAAAAAATCGCAAGTTGTATTTACGACAGCACCTAAATCTGGAGAAATTACCGTTGATTACTATCAACAACAATCAGTCCCAGCGGGGGAAATTAAATTAATCACTAACTTTAGTGAATTTAAGAAATTCTTTGGTGATTTTTTACCTGCTACTGATAATCAAGGACAAAGTACTTTAGCTCATGCCGTTTATGGCTTTTTCAGAAATGGTGGCACACGTAGTTATGTCACCTGGATAACTGGGGAAAGCAAAGTTGCTGGCGTTTTGGATGCGTTTGAAGCTATTGATGAGATTACCATCGTTGCAGCGCCAGGAAACTTAGCCCTGAGGGACGATATCAAAGATCATGCGGAAAAACTAGGCGATCGCATTGCTGTTTTAGATAGCGAAGAAACCATTGATTTGAGCAAAACTGAAGACGTGAAAAAGCTCAAACCCTTCAACTCTACCTATGCCGCCTTGTATTTTCCCTGGATTCAAGTTTTCGATCCCGCAAGTGGTAGTAATATTTTTGTGCCTCCCAGCGGCCATATCGCAGGAGTTTATGCACGAGTTGACGCCCAAAGGGGAGTACACAAAGCCCCTGCCAATGAAACTATTTTGGGAGCATTGGATTTAAAATATAACCTCAGCAAAGCCAAACAAGATGGACTCAATCCTGATGGGATTAACGTCATTCGCTTGTTAAACGGCAATATCCGTGTTTGGGGTGCGCGTACCTTGGGCGGAAATGCCAACACAGAATTCAAATACGTCAACATTCGTCGTCACTTTAGTTATCTGCGAGACTCCATTGATAAAGGAACTCAATGGACAGTTTTTGAACCCAATACCCCGGAACTCTGGGCAAAAATCCGCCGTAATATCAGTGCCTTTTTGGTGGTAGAGTGGCGCAAGGGTGCGTTATTTGGCACAACCCCCCAAGAAGCTTTTTATGTGAAATGCGATGCCGAAACCAACCCCCCAGAAATTCGGGAACTTGGTCAAGTTGTCACAGAAATTGGCCTAGCTGTGGTTCAACCTGCAGAATTCGTGGTTTTCCGTCTCAGTCAATGGGCTGATTCGGGCAAATAGGCAACTTGCAATAGTAATTCTCCCTAATACCCTGACTACAAATGGTGACTGAGCTAAAAATTCCCAAAATCCCAGGTGTTTCTTTAACCTCTATCGTTCCCACACCAGAATCTGAGTTATTGACAGGTGTGCCGGTGTTCTTTGGTTTAGCATCGCTAAAACCAAAACCAGGAGAAACGCCAACAAAAAAGCTCACCCTAGCAAGCGAACCAAAAAAGCTCACCTTAGCCACTGATTTTCAGCAATATTTTGAGCAAATAAAGGGATATTTGGGAGATGCAATCAAAGGATTTTTTGAAAATGGAGGTCGTCTTTGTTATGTGATAGGTTTAGCAGGCAATAGCCTTAATCTTAATACTCTCCAAAAAGGCTTAGAGACAAGCGAAGTCTTAGAAAATATCGATTTGGTCTGTGTACCCGATATCATGCTTGGTGCCGATGGGGAAATTATGCAGATGCAGCAAGCCATTTTAGAACATTGTGAGCGCATGGGCGATCGCTTTGCCATTCTAGATGCTGTGAATATTGCTGATTTAAACAAACTAGATGAGCAACGCAGAGGACTTACAAGCCGCAATGGCGCATTATATGCACCTTGGCTAAGAGTAGAAAATCGTCCCAAAGACATTCCCCCCTGTGGCCATATTGCTGGGATATATGCAAGTTGCGATCGCACAATCGGAGTACATGTAGCACCTGCTAATATTCGACTAGAAGGAGTACTCGATCTCAGTTTTTCCCTAACACCCACAGAACAACAACAGCTGAATCCGAACCCCGGAGCCGGAGTCAATATTATCCGTAGCTTGCAAGGGCGAGGAATGCGAGTTTGGGGAGTCCGTACCCTCAGTCCCATCCCAGAATGGCAATATGTTAACGTGCGTCGCTTATTTATCACCTTTGGACGCTGGGCGAATCGCAACTTAGCCGACACAGTATTTGAACCCAACGCCTTCCCTTTATGGGTGCGACTGCAAAGGGAATTAAGCGTTTATTGTGAATCACTGTGGCAACAAGGCGCTCTTCAAGGTGCCGTCCCCGAAGATGCATTTTATGTCAAATGCGATGCCCAAACTAACCCCCCTGAAAACCGAGAAATGGGACAGGTAATAGCAAAAGTGGGTTTAGCCCCCACCATTCCAGGGGAATTTATCCAACTTCTACTGGTTCAAAGTAGTAGCGGAATCACACTCACCTAAATCAGTAAACAGTAAATTTGATAACTGATAACTGATAACTGATAACTGTTTTTATGAAGGAGTTAATCTTATGCCAACAATTTCTAACCCCCATGACCCCTACAGTGGCTATAATTTCTGGGTTGAGTGGGATGGTATCGTTCATGCTGGGTTCCGCGAATGTAATGGTTTAACAGCGACTCGGAAGGCGGGAACTTATCGAGAAGGAACAGATAAAGCCTTAAGCCAACGTCAAATTCCTGGTCTTAATAGTTATGGCAACATCACCTTAAAACGCGGTGTCACTGACAATCAAGAACTGTGGGAATGGCACAAAAAATTACAAAATGGCGAGACGGATAGACGCAACCTTTCGATTATTTTAGCCGATGACAAAGGACAAGAAAAAATCCGGTGGAATCTAGAAAATAGCTGGCCTACCGTTTGGAATGCTCCAGGTTTTAATGCTACTTCTGATGAAATTGCCATAGAAACTCTAGAACTAGTACATGAAGGTATTACTGTTGGTTAATATTTCCTTTGAGCAAAATCATGCAGCAAACTGAATTTCCTTTTATCTTGCCTCAAGGATATCTCGACTCAGAAGGGAACACTCACAATGAAGGCATCATGCGCTTGGCAACAGCCTATGATGAAATTGCCCCAATGCGAGATCCCAGAGTGCAGAAAAATCCTGGTTATTTGGTGATTATTCTCTTAGCAAGAACGATAGTTAAACTAGGAACTTTAGAGCAAATTAATACCAAAATAATTGAGGGATTATTTTCAGGAGATTTAGTTTATTTACAAGATTTTTATCAAAGAATTAACCAAAATGGTCATAGTCGTCTTCGTGTAGCTTGTCCTCATTGTGAGGGCGAGTTTGAAGTGGAAACCATTCCCTTGGGGGAGTAGTTTGCTACCCCCCAGAACGACTACTAGAGGAGGTAGCTTACCTGGCTTATCATTTTCATTGGTCTTACGAACAAATCATGACAATGGAACACCGAGAACGTCAGCAATGGGTAGCACAAGTAGCACAAATTAATCAACGACTTAACGAATAAATCAGTTAACAGTGAACAGTAAACAGTAAACAGTGAAATGCATCCCAAACTTATTGCACTTAATGCAGCTTTAGCCGCAGGTTCAGCGGCTAGTTTACTGGGACACGATCCCTACATGGCTTATAACTTTGCCGTGGAAATTGGCGGAGTTATTGTTGGTGGTTTTAGCGAAGTTAGCGGTTTTAGTAGTGAAATTAATTTGGAATCTTACGAAGAAGGAGGCTTAAATAGCTACATTCATAAATTTCCCAAACATACCACTTATCCCAACTTAGTTTTAAGCCGGGGATTAATCAATATTGATTTGTTTTATATCTGGTATAAAGCAACTAGCCAAGGGTTAATCCAGCAGTTGAATGGTACAATTATCTTGCTTAATAGTCAGCAAATTCCGGTAATGTGGTGGACGTTTAAAAAAGCGTATCCTGTGAAGTGGGAAGGCCCCCAATTTAAAGCTAGTAGCGACGAAATCGCAGTAGAACGCATTGAACTAGTGCATCAAGGAATTTCTAAGTTATAGAATAATGGAAAATTCTTTATCTAATTGGCAAGATTCCCTCGATGATAAATTAGTAAATCGGCTGACTCGTCCATTACGTCAACCGGGAATGATGGATATGGGGATGGGTGAAAGAATAATTAATCGTTGCGATCGCTTTTTAAATCGCTTGCCTCTTCTAAATCAACAAATGCAACGTTGGGGCAATACTAATACCTTATCATCAGAGTCTCCCAAGATTGTTTATGCACAACCCGTCTCATTAGCAAAAGAACAGGGAATAGAGAATTTTCAGCCAACTGTGTCTCATGATCAGCCTGCAGTTAACATTATTCAAAGAAAAGCAGATTCTGCTCAATCGTTACCAGTTAAAAAAGTTAATAATACACCTGTTGGCAACATAACAGATTTATCAAGCTCTAATTTTTCGGAATCTTCATTCACCATTCCGGTAGTGTCGCCACAAACAATTACGGAAGAGTCAAAAACCGGAGACATGCTTTTACAAGCTAAGTTGATAGACTCCCCAGCATCATCTTATGTGGATGCGATCGCGCCAATCAACCACACAGCGATATCTTCATCCGACATTCCAGTAGTGTCGCCACAAGCTATTGCGGACAAGCCAAAAACTGGAGACATGCCTTTACAAGCTAAATTGGCTGACTCCCCAGCATCATCATCTTATGTGGATGCGATCGCGCCAATCAACCACACAGCGATATCTTCATCCGCCATTCCAGTAGTGTCGCCACAAGCTATTGCGGAAAACTTGCCAAAAACTGGAGACATGCCTTTACAACCTAAATTGGCTGACTCCCCAGCATCATCATCTTATGTGGATGGGGTGAAAATGCCGTTAATACAAGAATCAATAAGCATTTCTGAACAGCCACTTCCCATTATTCAAGCCAAACAGCAAAATTCTTCTATATCATCCTCATCTCTACCTGTTGTCAATCATTTGCATACTTTAGGTTTCCCAAAACAAACACAACCAGATACTTATTCAAAAACCATCAGATCAATTCAACACAAAAAATTAGCATCTCATATATTATCAAAAAATCTTATCATCGTTACTGCTCAACCTAATTTAACCGAAAATAAAACATCTCAAAATCAACCTGCATCTATTCTCAACACACAACCTGTTAATATTGATAACTTACAAATTAATCAAAGCAATCACAATAAAAATATTTCTCCCCTTCCTCTTGTGTCTATAACCTCTGCAAATAATCCTTCCTTAAAGCCGCAATCTTCGCCTTTACCTCTAGCTAAAACTACCCCATCATCAAAGAGTATTAGTCAGCAATCATACCTATCACAACAGAGTCAATTCAAGACAGATTCTTCATCACCTCCTAAAACTTTCGTTCATCCTATATCACCTACAGAAACCTCAGTTTCTCCAAACATAACTCAAGCAAATATTGATGTGGATAGCATAGCTAGTCAAGTTGAACGCAAACTTATGCGACGGTTAGTAATTGAAAGTGAACGCAGAGGTAAAAATCAATGGCGCTAGAAAAATTAACTATTAAAGCAGAAAAAAGTAACCCTGGAGACTTTGCTGATAAATTCAAAGTTCTTTTTAATCCTAATCAAGTGCAAATCGTCAAAACTGGCTGGAAAATGGAAAAATACGGGCCAGTTGCGTCTCAAGAATTAGCTCAACTCAGCCTTGATTTGTTCTTTGACACCACGCTGATGGGATTTCCACCTGAAAATGTCCAAAATTACACTCGCAAAATTTTTAGTTTAACTCAGCCTCGAATTGGCAAAAATCCCAAACGTCCCCCTCGATGTCAACTAATTTGGGGAACTATCTCTGGTAAAGATAGTGTGTTATTACCTGATGGTTTTTTAGAAACTATCACTAAAAAACTGACTCATTTTTTAGAAGATGGTACACCTGTAAGAGCAACGTTAAGCTGCACATTTAAAGAGTGGAAAGAACCAAGAAAAAAAGCAAAAATTGCTAATCCCATTGACGATCCTGTGAGAATCGTAAAACGAGGAGAAACCTTAAGTACTATTGCAACTGAAGAATATGGTGATCCTGCTCTGTGGCGGATAATTGCTGCGGAGAATAACTTGAATAATCCTCGTCAGTTAAATCCAGGAATGGTTTTGACGATTCCTCCTTTACGGATTAATAGCCTGACTCAAAGGGGATAAATCATGCCAAATGACGCTTCCTTACTAAATCCTAATCTCAAAATTTTGATTCAAGGTAAATCTCTGGCTCCAGACATAGAAACTGATTTGATATCGGTTTTAGTATCTGAGGATTTGGAAGCTCCTAGTATGTTTGAGTTGCAATTAATTAGTTGGGACTTAGTAAAACAACAAATAACATGGGTAGATGACAAAATATTTGATGTTGGTAATGAAGTAGAAATTCAGATGGGATATGAACAAGACCTGAAAACTGTGATGGTGGGAGAAATTACGGGATTAGAACCAGAATATACCCAGGATGCAACACCAATATTAGTAGTGCGTGGTCATGATTTACGCCATCGTTTGTTGCGAGGTCGCCACACAAAATCTTTCCTGAAAATGAAGGATAGTGAGATTGTCAGTCAAGTGGCTAGAACTAGGGGACTAACACCAAAAGTCACCGATAGTAAAGTAAAAATAGAATATATTTTGCAGCATAATCAAACAGATTGGGAGTTTTTACAAGAGCGTGCTGGACGCATTGGTTATGAAGTTGTAGTAGATAATAAAACTCTTTATTTTCGTCCTCATGATAATACTAAGGCTAAAATTTTAACTTTAACTTATGGAGCAGATTTACAAGAATTCTCCCCCCGATTAAGCACTATGAATCAGATACAACAGTTAGAGGTGCGAGGGTGGATTCCCAAAGACAAGAAAGAGGTTATAAGTAAGGCGGCAGCAGGGAAAGAAGGCGGAACGATGGGAGGGTCTACTTCTGGTGCTAAAGCAGTCAAAAGAGCTTTTGGTGAATCAAATCATACGATTGTCAGTCAACCTGTATCGAGTAAAGCCGAAGCCGATCAAATGGCATTAGGACAATTTCAAGATAGGGCGATCGCTTACATTACTGGCGAAGGAAGTTGTCAAGGCAATACCAAGTTACGCGCTGGGAAAGTGATTGAAATCGCTGGACTTGGTAAAAGGTTTAGCGGTCTTTATTATCTCAGTAGTGTAGAACATTTATATTCACGCAGTCAGGGATATAAAACTTCATTTAATGTGAGGAGGAACGCCACATGAACGGATTAGAATTTTTGATGTCTAATAATCAGCAAAATCATCATTTTTATGGTGTCTCAGTTGGCATAGTTACTAATAATAAAGACCCAGAGGGATTGGGACGAATTAAAGTCAAATTTCCTTGGCTTTCTGGAGAAGAGGAAAGTTATTGGGCAAGGGTTGTCAGCTTAATGGCAGGAAATAATCGGGGTATTTATTTTTTACCAGAAGTTGATGACGAAGTTTTAGTTGCTTTTGAACAAGGTGATATGGCTTTTCCCTACATTTTAGGTACTTTGTGGAATGGGAAAGATAAACCGCCTGTGAAAAATGATGACGGTAAAAATAATCAACGAATGATTAAATCTCGCAGTGGTCACATGATTGTCTTAGATGATACTGACGGAGAAGAGAAAATTATTATTCAAGATAAAACTGGCAAAAATCAAATTGTGATTAATTCCAAAGAAAACACGATGAATATTAAAGTTGAAAAAGATTTAACTATTGAAACTAAAGGAAAAATTATTTTAAAAAGTAGTAATGATGATATCTCAATTGAATGTAAAAATCTCTCAATAAAAACTCAACAAAATTATAAATTAGAAGCAGGTGCAAATTGTAGCATTAAAGCTAAGGCTAAATATGAACTAGAAGCCAAATCTGGTTTAGGCATTAAATGTTCCGCTGGGGTGAAAGTAAATGATGGTGCATTGGAGGTGATGTAATGGAAATTGATTTTTTAGGCGTAGGATGGACTTTACCTGTTGCACTTGAACAAGGTCAAATCAAGGTGGCATTTTATGAAGATAGTGTGCGTCAGTCGATTCAGATGATTCTTAGCACCGCTAAAGGAGAGCGGGTGATGCGTCCTGATTTTGGCTGTGATATTCACGAAAAGGTGTTTGCTTCTAATAGTTTAGGAACCATCGGACAAATTGTTAGTGATGTGCGGGATGCATTAATTGAATGGGAACCTCGCATTGATGTTTTAGATGTGGATACAATTTCTGATCCAAACGAACCAAATGTAATTTTAATTCAAGTAAATTATCAAGTCCGGACAACGAATAATATTTTTAATTTAGTATATCCTTTCTATTTGCAGTAATTTGTTATGGCTTCTTTTACTCCCAAACCTCCCAAAATTGATCAACGCACTTATGAGAAGATTGTTGAACAAACTGAGACTTTAGTAAAACAATCTACCGACTGGAAACCTTCCCTTGATGGTAAAAAAGATGCAGGAGGGGCATTAATTCGCATTTTTGGTCGCATGGTAAAGTTGGTAAGCGATCGCCTCAACCAAGTCCCTGAGAAAAATTTCCTGGCTTTCCTGGATTTGCTTGGGGGACAACTCAAACCACCCCAGCCAGCGAAGGTTCCCTTAACCTTTTATTTAGCAGCAGGAAGTCCCGTAGATGGGGTAGTTCCGGCTCATACGCAAATTGCTGCACCACCCAGCGAGGATTCGGACGAGGAAATCGTGTTTGAAACCACGCGGGAACTGATTGTGACAACAACGCAATTACAAGCAGTATTCCTGCGGGAACCAAGTCAGGATAAATATAGCGATCGCACTTTAGCCGCCACAGGAGAAACAGATGAGGCTTTCTTCGCTTTTGTAGGCGATCGCTCTATTCCCCATTCTCTTTATCTCACTTGTCCCGAAATTTTTAACCTCCCAGAGTTAAAAAACTTCCAGCTGATTGTTACTACTGATAATGCTAATGAACTCCAAAAATTACCGCTTAATGTGTATTCTTGGGATGGGGATCAATGGCTAGCGCAAACTTCCGGCAGAAATCCGATAAATGATCAATCTACTATTACTTTTAATTTTGCAAAGCTAGCTATTCCTACTGTTTCTGAAATTCAAGGAAAACCAGCAAAATGGTTGCAAGTCAAGCTAACTAATATATCCTCAAATTTACCTCAAATTACAAATCTTCAAGGACAAATAAAAGTTACACAATCTAATTTAATTCCTGAAGTTTGCTTATTTAATGCTACTCCTTTAGACCTCACCAAAGACTTTTATCCCTTTGGAGAACAACCAGAAATTAATGATACATTTTATATTGCGCTACACGATGAATTTATTAAACCAAATACTACTATTACTATTGATATCAACTTAAGCTATAAACCTGTAAATATAAATAAGTTAAAAATTATCTGGGAAATTGGTAACGGTCAAATATGGCAAGAAATAGCCGATAAAAATGATCCACTAAATTTATGGACGACAAAAGTCATTCAGTTTACCGAAGGAAATTCTATTCAAGCCAAATTACAATTTCCTACTCAACAAAATATACCATCTCCTAGCACGGTGAATGGAGAAACTCGTTATTGGATTCGCGCTCGGATTACTGAAGGTAATTATGGGAAAGCCGCATATAATCGCACATATCCTATCTATAATGACTTGGCGGCTCTGAGAATAGCAGCAATAAAATCTGCAACAGAAATTGCCGTTGATACTGTGGATTTATTTGAGAAGAATGATAAAGTTCGTCTGTTGCCGCTGACTGGTGGATTTCCCGAAGAAAATCAAATTACAGGAATCAGTACAACGGATAATAAGCTGACGCTAAAGACGGGAATTTTGAATGAAAATTTAAATTTAGCCATCGGCACTCGGATTATGCGTAAGTCAATTATCACGGAAACAATTCCGCAAACTTACGATCCACCTGTGATTAAGTCATTAAAATTAAGCTATGAATTCACTATTACAGAAAAAGCTATCTATTGTGCTAATAATGATTTTAGATATTCCTATCCAGTAAGTTTTACGACCAAGTTAAAACAAGATGCTGCTATTGGGGATAAATCGCTGATTTTAGATGCAGTGCAAGGATTAACCATTGGTGAGTTCTTAACAATTAACAGCGAAACCTATCAAATAGAAACGATTAATTCTGCTATAAATCAAGTTATTCTTACTGCAAAAATCACCAAAAGTTATACTAAAAATATTACTATTAATCGCTATTTTCGACCCTTCACCCCTACTATTGATCGGGAAGCAACACTCTATCTAGGATTTGATAAGTCCTTTGAAAATAAAACGGTGACTCTTTATGCACAGGTTGAACCACCATTACCAGATGAATTATCTGCTGAAGCTGCCAACTCCGAACCAATACCACCACAATCTACCAATTTAAATCGCTTGGTTTGGGAATATTCGAGTCCTTTAGGTTGGCAATCATTGGGGGTGCAGGATGAAACTCAGGGATTTACTCAACGAGGTTTAATTCAATTTATTGCTCCCGTAGATTTCAGCGAGAGAGAAACTTTTGGTAAACAATTATATTGGTTACGAGTTCGTTGGCAAGGAGGTAATATTCGTGTTAAACCTCGCTTGCGTCGCTTTTCAACTAATACCATTTGGGCAGTGCAAGCAATTAGTATTAGCGACGAAGTTTTAGGTTCAAGTAACTACGATCCCAATCAGGTTTTTATTGCCAATAATGCCCCGATTTTAATCGGACAAAAGTTGGAAGTTCAAGAGGGACAAATTCCCACCCAATTAGAATCTCAAAGAATCAATGTAATTCAAGATGATTTAGGAGAAATTGAAGAAGTTTGGGTACTTTGGCAGGAAGTACCAGACTTTTATGCTTCTGGTGCGAGCGATCGCCATTATACTTTAGATCGACAAACAGGCGAAATCCGCTTTGGCAATGGACAAGCCGGGATGATTCCCCCCAGAGGACGCAATAATATACGACTGTCCTTTTATCGTACTGGTGGAGGTACAAAGGGCAATGTCGCCTCAGAAACCATTAGCGAACTAAAAACTACCATTCCCTACATCGATCGGGTAATTAACCTGGAAGCCGCAGCAGGTGGCGCACAACAGGAAACTTTAGATCGTCTCAAAGAACGCATACCCAAGCAACTACGTCACCGCGATCGCGCTGTCACTATTGAAGATTTTGCAGACTTGGCTTATGAAGCTTCCACAGATGTCGCCAGAGTCAAAGTCGTTTCACCAGATTTGCTCACAGCTAATTTTAGTCCATTGAATGAAAGAGTGTGGCTCGATCCGACGAAAGCAGATGTGTCATTTCAAGATGGTCTCGATCAAAAATTGCAGGGATTCAGCAATGACAGCGAAAGAAATAACTTTGCAACCATGATGCAGGCAATTAACCGCCGCGCAGGGCAAGTTAAGTTGATTATTTTACCCCATAGTAGCGATCGCCAACCCATCCCTAGTTTAGCGTTGCTAGAGTTAGTCGAAACATACATCCGTTCCCGCTGTGAAGCAAGCATAGATTTAGTAGTTACAGCGCCAACATGGCAAAAAGTCAGCGTCACCACGACAATAACCCCTATCACTCTAGAAGACGCAGATATAGTTAAAAACACTGTCAAACAACGCTTAGAAGCCTTTCTTCATCCCCTAACTGGAGGTAAAGGGGAGGGGTGGCAATTTGGCCGCTACCCCCAAGAATCCGATTTTTATGCCATTATTCAATCGATTCCAGGAGTAGATCATGTGAATTCACTACAGGTACAGTTATCTGTAGCAGAAACAAACTTATCTCTTAGTGCTGATACTTTAATTTATTCTGGTAATCACACCGTTAATCTTCAATAAATTTTAAATTGCTAATTTTAAATGTCTAGGACAAAACATGACTTTACCTTTACCTAATCTCGACGATCGCACTTATGCAAACATAGTAGAGGAAGCAATTTCCCAAATTCCTATTGAATATCCGGAATGGACAGATCATAATCCCACAGATACAGGAATTATTCTGATTGAATTGTTGGCATGGTTAACAGAAATGACTCTTTATCGGGTGAATCAAATTCCTGATGAGAATTATGCTAGTTTTGTGAGTTTACTTAAAGGAGAGCAGTGGAATTTACCAATCGAAGACAGACAAAAAGGTTTGCAATTAGAAATTCAGCAGACTTTATTGGAATTACGCAAGATTTATCGCGCCATTACCCCAGAAGACTTTGAAAAATTGGTACTGGTTGATTGGAATCAAGCAAAAGAGTTTGATGGCTTAAAAATTGCCAGAGTTAAATGTTTAGCACAACGCAATTTAGCTAGTTTAGATGCAAAGACTTTTGCTAAATCACATATTAGTTTAGTAGTTATCCCTAAAAGCAATAATCAAGTCAAGAAAGGAGAGAACATCTATCAAAATTTATTGAATTTTCTCGATGATCGACGACTTTTAACTACTCGCCTGCATATCGTAGAACCTGAGTATGTACCTGTAAGCTTAGAAGCAGAAATAGTTCTGGAAGATGGCGCACAAGCAGAAGTTGTCAAAGAACAGATCAAAACAGAAGTCGAGATGTTTTTTGCACCCCTGCAATCTGGTAAATATTGGCAGGGTAAAGGATGGCCGTTTGGTAGAAGTATTTATTTATCCGAATTATATAAGTTATTAGATGACTTGGCAGGTGTAGATTATGTTGAAAGTCTGCTAATTAAAGATAAAAATAAAGTCGTACAACCTGAAATTCATTTAGCAGCTAATCAGTTAGCTAGTATCAATATTACAAATAGTAAATTTACAATATTAGTAGAAGTTGGCAATGAACTCAAAAGAATCTGAATCGATTAGTAGCTATCAACAATACCTGCCGGTAATTCTACAACAAGATGCCTTTATCGGTCAGTTATTGCTGGCATTTGAAAAGATTCTCAGTGGTTTAAAAGAAACCCCTAACATAGATAAAATTATTACAGCCGAGTCTCAAAGTTCACCAGGATTGGAAGCAATAATTGATAATATTCATATCTATTTCAATCCGCAAGAAACACCAGAGGACTTTTTGCCTTGGTTGGCAGGTTGGGTAGCTTTGAGTTTGCGAGATGATTGGAAAGTAGAAGTTAAAAGAGAATTTATTCAACAAATTGTTCAGCTATATCGCTTGCGAGGAACCAAAGAAGGATTAAGAAAAATTTTGAGTCTTTATCTAGAAAAATCAGGATTTGGGAAAACGGTTGATATCTTTGATCAATTTGATAATTTTCCTAATTATTTTCAAGTTCAACTAACTTTAACAGACCGCGATCCTGATAAGTATTGGCGACAGGCTAAAATTGCTAAAGCAATTATCGATCGAGAAAAACCAGCACATACATTTTATACCCTAAAAATTCTTGTGCCGACGATGCAGCTAACTAAGCGATCGCAGGTTCTTGATCCTCTTATTTTCAAATTATTTGCACCGATCCAGAATCAAAAATTCGCCATAGAAGCCACAATTACTCCCAATGACATTAATAGTAGTCAAATTAATCAGTTAGCAAAACAATTACTTGTTCAATTTCAAGGAAACTCAAAATCTATTACACCCTCTTCACAGACAATCACTGTAAACAATCAATCTTTTTCTGTGAGACAAAGTTTGAATTATCAGCATTTGCAGGATAATTTGTCGGGTTTAAATGTCACTTTGTCAAATCGTAATGATAAGATTTTGGTGGGAAATTTGACAATAAAAATTTATTTTTACATTAATGACAAGGAATATAATAATACAGTGCTAGAGCAAGCTATAAATTTATCACCAGTCCTCAAAATTTGTCTTAAAAACAAGGCAGGAGAAATTATTGGAGGAAATACAATTGTGAAAAAAGCTATTCAACCAAACCAATCAGAGATGAAGATTACAGAATCTATATGGACTAAACCTTATAGTTTTCGACTGTTTGAACCACCCAAAATTCAAGAATTAAAACCTAAGATAATTGCGATTCTGGAAAAAATAGAACTTGAGGCGATCGTTGAGATAACGGAACCTAACCCAATCAAACCAGACGACTTGCTTAACAAAATTACAGTCCGCCTGCAAGACGATGTTTCTGAATATCATTTATTAACGCCAGAAACTACCATAGAAAATAATAAAATTATAATCAAACGCACCCTCTATTATCAGCAATTTACCCAAACTATAGATAAATTAGAAGTGACAATCAAAAATCTCAACAATGTTAAGGTTGCTGGTAAAGTAATTGTCCAAGCATATTTAACGATTAATCAACGTTCATCTGCTTATAAATTATTAGAACGGGACTTCAATTTAGCAGATGTTCCTCCCTATAATATTTTACAAATCTGCCGTAAGGCTGGGAAGGTAGAAGAGAGTGGAGGAAATACAATTCTCGGCACTACTACTCAATCATTGAGCAAAAAATAAGAAGAAAAAACCAGGAGAAAAATAATGCCTAAAACTACTGATTTCACTAACTTTGCTAACGAACGTCCTAACTATTTTCCCGGACAATTTCTGTTAGAAGATGACTTTGAGCTTCAACATAAATATTTGAGCGATCGCCAAAGCTATCATAATCAGAGTCTGCATATTTCAGGAATTCTGGAAGGACTGGAAGTTATCGCTGATAAAAAAGCCGTTTTGATTAAATCCGGCTCGGCTATAAATAGCAAGGGAGAACTAATTGTTGTCAAAATAGATATACAATTTTCTGATTTCAAAAATCTGGCAAATGGTGAACTATATATCCAATATTCTTCTGCTCAAAATCCTAAAACTCAACAGCAAACAGATATCCCTGATAGCTACACCCGTTGGATCGAGAATCCCATCGTAGGATTTGGTACAACCCCTGAAAATAGTGTGAAGTTGGCAAAACTCACAATTTCTGAAAGTATTATTAATGTTGATAATACCGTTCGGGAATATTCAGGTTTATCTTTACCCAATTCCAATAGTAAAGCCTTAACTCTCCGTTCTGGGGGATATGCCAGTCCCAACTTAGCAGTTTTGAGCGGTAGTTTAAAGCTTGATGCAGATTTAACCATTCAGGGGAAAATACAACCTAGTGCAGGAAACAGTGAGAACAATGGGATTATGTTCCCCAAAGATCCTGGTGGTGGTGGTGGTGATGCTGCATGGATTCGCTATTACTCACGCAACCCTAACTCGACTGATTTAGGACTAAAAGAACAAACGACTTTAGAAATCGGTACATCCAATGATCCACAAGATCATATTGCCTTAATAACTGCTGGTGGGGTAGGAATTGGTACAAATAATCCAGTTGCTAAGTTAGATATCACATCAACCACTCGCACAGGTAATCATCCGACTGCTGTTAAAGGTTTATATGTCACAGGTGATTTTGGTGCTGATAGCGATGGGATCGAATTTCGACATACTAACGGAACTCAAGGAATAGGCTTTGGTTTCAACACAATCTATGCTACAGGAAGCAATGTTGATCAAGACTTAAACTTAAAGGCTAAAGGGACTGGTCAAGTTATTTCTAAAAGTAGTTTAACCATTCAAAATGGCAAGCTTAATCTCACCGGTAATCAACAAATTGTTTTTACAGATGTAGACGTAACAAACAATCCGAAATTACAACTTTACACTGGATATGGGCTTGGTGTTAACAACAGTACATTATTCTATACAGCAAATGGCAATCATTCTTGGCGAGATACTCAAAATATCGAAAGAATGTTGTTAACCACAGGTGCAGATGGTGGGTTAGCAGTCAAAGGAACAGGAACTTCTTCTTTTGCGGGAAGTTTAACAATCAATGGAAGTTTGACAATTAACATTCCTGGTGGTGCGGGTGCATGGAATAAATTGGTTGTAAATACGACAACTGAATGGGGAGATGGAGCTACTCAATATGTGACAATTGGAGCCGGTGGAGCATCAGGCATCATGTTGTCTAATCCCCATATTACTTGGAGAGATAGCAGAGCTTCAATTCGTTATGGACGTAGTGGAGGAATACAGACGGGTTCTTACTGGGATGCTGGAGTTCGTGAGGATGGATCGTTTTCTTTTTCATTAGACGGAGTTAGTGATAATAAGTTAGCGATCGCCAAAAATGGCAATGTATCCATTGGAACTAATAATTCCACCAGAGGAAAACTTCATATTGAAGGTTCTGTAACTTATGGAAACCCCTCTGGGTATCGTTACCTCAGACGGGATGGTGTATTTGATAATACGGGTGTATTCAATGCTCCTTACTCTCTATACGCAAGTAATTTTATCGGCGCACAAGAGTTCAACGCCTTTTCTGATTTACGCATTAAAGAAATCAAAGGAAATAGCGATAGTCAAGCTGATCTGCAAACACTACTGCAGATTCAAGTCACAGACTATTCTTACAAAGATAAAATTGCTCATGGTGATAGCCCTAGAAAGAAAGTTATTGGTCAGCAAATTGCCACCGTTTATCCCCAAGCCGTGTCAACCCATGCTGATACTGTTCCCGATATTTTGCAATTTGCCGTTATTGCAGAAAACTGGGTTACATTCAACAATCATAATTTAAAAATTGGGGATAAAGTTAAAATCCTCTGGGATGATCATAAAACTGAATTATTTCTTGTTGAAGCAATCAAAGCAGATAGTTTCAAAATTTCCCTTAACTACACTGGTGATGTCTTTGTGTATGGTCGAGAAGTAGATGACTTTCATGTTGTTGATTATGATGCCTTATCAATGCTTCATATCTCTGCCACTCAAGAACTCTATAAAATTATCAAAAAATTAGAAAGAGATATCAGCGCAAAAATTAAGGTTCAAAACCCGATGAACGACTTTAGTTAATGCAGAGAAGATAATGAAGTTAAACAAATGAAACCACAACTCAAACAACGCTTGACAGCACCCAAAGGTTAATTATAGCTATCCCATAAAAAATGGCCGACTTCATTCTCATGACTGGCGATAAAGCCATGTTTAACCCCACCTTTGGACAAGCTATCGTCACCGTGCGTCCAGGAGACTTGATTGGCACAGGCAAAGATAAAATTAACCAAAAACTAGTCTGTGTAGATGGCGACGAGAAAAAAGTCATCGTCCCTGGCTGCACTTACATGACACCAAAATGTAGTATCCCAGGGGTGGGAATGCTGACTATTGAATCCCTGGCTGGCAACCAAAAAGCTAAAAAGACCAAATCAGGGGGTAAACCTGTATTACTCAAAGGTGCATCATTTAAAGCCAAATTTCAAGTGATGGTTCCTGCACAACAACCCTCAGCACCCAGTCCCATCCCCGATGCTACCCCGCAATATTCTGGTACTGGGACATTTATGTCCCTAAATATGAAAGTTAAAGGAACTTAAGTAAATCATGAAAGAACAGTTAGAAAAGCGCCTAGCAGAACTCAAAGCCGAGTTTGCATCAGGACAAAAAGTTATGGCAGAGTTAGAGACGAAACAAGCAAATATCCGCGATACCTTACTGCGGATTAGTGGAGCAATTCAAATTCTGGAAGAAGAAATAAATAAAGTCAGCGTAGAGGAAAACAATACCCAAGAAGCTTATAAGATAAGTTGATGCGCCTCTAAGGAATGTGGATTAAATAAAGTGCAAAAGTAGTGGAACGACACGACTAAAATAGTGCGTTAGACGTAGGTTGGGTGAAGCGGAGCGCAACCCAACATTGATCAGGGCGTTGGGTTACGCAAAGCCTCCACCCAACCTACAATTTTATTGCAACATTTTAGCTGTGTCGTTCCAGTAGGGTTTGTTAGCGGAGCGTAACGCACCATTCCCATTTAAACCTACATTCCGCAGATGTAACTGATATTACTGGTAATTTTGAAAAATCAAGACTAGAATATTTTTATTAGTCTAATTTTTAGGTTAAAATTTACTTTTATTTACAACGATTAGGGAGTTTATCAGTAAGTTAATTTCACAGATTATCCTAATATATTCATTTTCGCGAACAATCAAATAATTTATCTAAAATTTCCCAATATAAACTTAGCAAAGACTATTATAATCTTCGCGGTAATTCTAATTTTTAAAAAATATTTCCAATTTGTTCAGACAAATAACCCAGTTTAAATCATCAGATAGTATTGACGACAATTTTCACCCAAATAACGTAATATTTTTTGACGTTCCTCTGTTAAATTACTCATTTGTTGCTTGCCATTGACAAGCAACAAGTGTACAGATTGAAACATCTGAAATATCCACCTCATTGTCGGTTTATTCGTGAATTTCTTTACCTGATTTCTGACGCTACCATCTGATAATAATAATGCTTGCCTCAACTTTCTTTGTGCTAGGTTATAGACTAACAAGCATAGCTCCATTATCATCGCAATTGCCTCCACTCTTTCGGGACTTTTGACAAATACACTTGACGTAAAAAACAATGGATCTTTTAAAAATCTAAATCCTCTTTCGTTCGATTGTTGAGCTTTATATTCTAAGAGTACCTGCTGATTATTCAATTCATCTTCATCTAAGATATTCGTCGCCAATATAAATCTTCCAGCTTTAATTTTCTCAGCTTCTATCACTTCTATTCTCGGTTCTATTTGACCTGTGACTTGATATTTTATTTGCTGTTTCTCGGTGGATTTACTTGGTCTTCCTGCTTTGGTATACTCTGGTTTTTCTGAGTACTCAATTTCTTTGATTTGGTGATATTTCCACGATAATGATAGCTTTTCTACAGCGATTTTAGCATCTGCCTGACATGCAAATTCTTGTCTGGATAGTTTGCGTAGTGCGGCTTGCGCTTTTTCTAACTGCTTCTCAACTTGTTTTTTTACTTGTTGAATACTTGATTTTTTTCGCTGTTCACTTTCTATGATTAACCATCTTTGTTTTATCTTTCCGTATTCACTTTCTCTAGTTGCTATTTTGTATCCTGTTGTTTCACTTTCTTGCCATTCATTTTCCTGAATATCTAAGATTTTATGTTGTGCCTCTTTAATACTTAGTGGTACTCTAGTTATCCATTTTAATTCTCTCATGGCTTCTAGGTTATCAGCTGTGTATAAGGCACTGTCAGCTACACATATTCCCGCGAATGTCCATTGCTTTCTAAATTCTTTTAATCGGGAGACGAATACACTTTTATCATCTACGTTTCCTGAATCTACTTTTAAATATAATGGGATATCTCCATCTCCTGTCACTATCATATCAATGATAAATTGTTTTAAGTCTGGTCGGTGGTCTCTCGAGTATCCATGAACAATTTCTATGGGTTTCATTTCTGACTCTAATTCGGCTTGATTTAATGAGGCTTCTTGATTAATTTTATCTATTGTCTCTGACTCTTTTTCATATTCTCCATGTACATACATTGAACTCCCATCTAAATGAATACTATTCATTTCTACTTGGAATTTGTCCGCCGCTTTTATGGCGATTGCTGTAAATAATTTCGTTGTTCCTACTTGATAGTATTGGTCTAATGCCCTTCCTAATCTATCGTCATTTAAATGTGATGGGTAGACTCCTTTTCTTATTAGATGTTCGGTTGCTTTTCCTACAAAAAACTCCTCAAATAGATATAATGGTGCGCTCAAAAACCCTAACCCATTCAAAATCATTGCTTTCATTACTTGTCCAGGAGTGAGAGTTTCTTTAACTTTTATTCCCACTTTTTTATTCACTTCTTCTACCAATTCCATCTCGTCTATTATTCCCGCTACTATGCCCAAATGGTCTATATTTAGGACTTTTATTGTTTCTAGTGCCTCATTCATGCTTTTTCTCTTTCCACTTACCGCCTTATTATTTTATAGAAAAAAAGCCTGAAATAATTGCTATACAACCATTTCAGGCTTAAGTTTTTTCAATTTCATAATTATGAAATCTGCTTTAATATCTGCGGAATGTGGGTTTAAATCAAAATTGCAGGTTATTAAATTTGCATTCCTAAGTTAGATAAACTGCCGTTGCTCAATGCAAGTATGAATGAGATGAATGCAATTGGGTAGCGATCGCCACAGGTGAGAGGTTGAGGTAATTGCACATTTGTCAAGATTAACTCTTGAACGCTCTTGCACTTGTCATCAAAATCATCTTAATACTGCTGCCAGCATTAAAAAAGTCAACAGCCTAGTGGTCTGTCCCACTAATTTTGATTGTCATGTGTGTTTGTAGTCAGGACTTTAGTCCTTGATTTTTAAGCACTAAAGTGCTTACTACGAACCTATCAGAACTTTTGGGACAGAATACTAGCTGTAGAGCAATCGGGGGCGTGTCTGGAGTTCCTCAATAGTTATAAAAGACAGCTTTGCTACTGTTGTACTCAGCAACTGATTTTATAGTTAAAGTCATATTCTGGTGAATAAAAATGGTTGCGGAAATTCAACGTGCAGTTGTGATTACAGGCGCATCAACAGGAATTGGTGAGGCTTGTGCTTTGCTTTTAGACAAGTTGGGATTCTCTGTTTTTGCTGGTGTGCGTAAAGATGTCGATGCTGAAGCGCTGAAGCAGAAAGCATCCCCAAGACTTAGACCGATTTTTTTAGATGTTACTGATCCTCAATCAATTATATCTGCGGTTGAAACTGTAAACAATGCCGTCGGCGATCGCGGAATTTTTGGTTTAGTGAATAACGCCGGTATTGCTGTTCCTGGGCCGTTAGAACTATTACCCATCGCTGAGTTTCGCCATCAAATAGAGGTGAATGTTATCGGACAGCTTGCCGTCACACAAGCGTTTCTTGGTCTATTACGCCAAGGACAGGGTCGAATTGTCAATATGGGTTCCATTAGCGGTAGAAGTGCTGCCCCGTTTCTGGGAGCTTACAATGCTTCAAAATTTGCCCTAGAAGGACTCACCGATGCCATGCGTATGGAGTTGCGCCCTTGGGGAATCTCAGTTTCTATTATCGAACCAAGTGCGATCGCTACGCCAATTTGGGAAAAATCTCTCGGTCAAGCTGACATTGGCCAAGAAAATCTCTCTCAATCAAATCTTGATCTCTATGGTAACACCATGAAAGCTGTACGTAAGAGTATGGGAATTATCGCATCTAAGGGAATTCCTGCAGATACTGTAGCTCAATCTGTTGTCCATGCGTTAACTGCAAAGCATCCCAAAACACGCTATCTTGTGGGACAAGATGCCAAAATCGGAGCTTTTCTGAAGCGTTTTTTACCAGACAAAGTTTATGACAGATTGATTTTATATTCGATGGGTTTGTGATTAGGGGATTGGGGATTGCACTTCGACTTCGCTCAGTGCCCAGGGATTGGGGATTAGGGAAGAAATGATCCTTGACTCTTGACTCTTGACTTATTTAGTTTGAAAGATATTTTGTACCATTTTTTTATCTGTATTTGCAGCTGCTTGATCAAGTGCTTCTACCTCACTGGGGTTTAATTGCCAACCTAATGCACCAATATTTTCCTTGGCTTGCTCAACACTCTTCGCTCCAGGGATGGGAATGGTGCCTTTACAGATGCACCAATTGACTGCTACCTGTGACATGGTTTTATTTCTAGACTGTGCAATTTCTTGTAAACATACTAGAAGCGATCGCACTTTTGGTATTAGCTGTCTAAACAACAAACCTCTGACGCCTTTGGGAAAAGGGCCTGTTTCTGCATATTTTCCCGTCAATAATCCTAAAGCTAGAGGGCTGTAGGCAATCATCTTGATTCCTAATTGGTCACAAACATCTTTTAGCCCTAGTTCTGTCACCGGATATGTAGATAATAAAGAATATTGCACTTGTAGCGTGGCAATGGGTACTCCTCGTTCAGCAAACTTTTGATGCACATACTGGAGCCGTTTAGGGCCGTAATTGGATAGTCCTACTCCCTTAACTAAGCCTTGCTCATAAAGATCAGCCAAACCATCTAACAGTCCTGCTTCTTGCCAAGGCGCATAGTTTGCTGTTGACCAATGCATTTGTACCAAATCTACATTTTTTCCCAGACGTTGAGCAGATGATTTGCAAGCCGCAACCATTGACTGGCGCGTCCATCTCCAAGGGTAAGCTGCAAGCTTGGTGGCAATGCAAATATTTTTTTTGCCTATACCTTGATATGCTTGAGAAAATTTTCCTAGAAGTAGCTCACTACGCCCGTTTAATCTGCCAGTACCATAAGAATCACCTGTATCAAACAAAGTAACACCGTTACTCACACAAAGGTTAAAGACCGCTTGCAACTGCTCATCCATACTTTCGTTGTATCCCCACAGCAGTTGGTTTCCCCACGCCCAAGTCCCACAGCCCATAATTGGTAGGGATATTTCTTGGCTAATTTGCATATTGACTCGCTGTAAATGTTTTAAATATTTTTATATTAGGACGATGTGCAATCGCATTGCAGGTCGATGCAATTACATTGCAGGTCGATGCAATTACATTGCAGGTCGATGCAATTACATTGCAGGTCGATGCAATTACATTGCAGGTCGATGCAATTACATTGCAGGTCGATGCAATTGCATTGCAGGTCGATGCAATCATTACCGTTGTTTTTGACGTAATTGCTCGATGATATAGTCTTCGAGTTCTTGTCTTTCTCTGTTACTGGCTTTGCGCTGATAAGTTCTGCCTGTTTCTTGAATAAACTTACGTTTTTCGCTTGGAGACGAATTGACTTTCATTCCCTGTGCTTTGAGCTTGTTCTGTAATTCTTCCCAGGTTTCTTCTCCTACACTTTCGCCTAATTTTACAAGTGCCTTTGGGAGTAAGTTTTTAGCTTCTCTTTGAAAATCCTCTTCTGTCTCTAGAGAGGCTAAATCTACACTGCTGAAGTCGATTTCAATTTGAAACTTACTCATTAAATTATCTTTGCTCAATTAACAACTAATCTTTGGATGTACATCTTACTAGAACAACACAGCTAAAATATAGGACTCATATTTGATTTTTGAACAAATCTAAGTATCTGTAGGGTGGGCATTGCCTAAGCTGTTAACTTTGAAGGTCTTAAGTCCAAAATGTATCATACAAAATAATAGTCGTAGTTAACGTTATAGCGGTTTTCAGCTCAGTGAGGTACAGTTTTCAATCGCAAAGCCTGTAGGGGCGGGGTTTTCCCGCCCTCGATTGTATGGCATCCGACCGAAAACCTCTATATCATCAGGGCACGGCAGTGCCGATGCCCCTACGGTAAACACAAAAATTGCATGATAATTTTTAACTAATTTCGTACAAAGTCAACAGCTTAGTACAGGTCGGCGGAAATGAGCATACCATTGTAGTGCGAGCATCTTGCTCGCGTTTGTCTGCGAGCTAGATTATCAAAATGAATTTATAAAATGGTATGGTTATTTACGCCATGCAGTACTAGTGAATATTTTGATAAGCACCATTAAGTTCACTACCTTGATGCTAGCAAACCGTCATCGACCTCAGTCCCTATGTTAGGAGTCAGAAACGATAGACTTTTTACAGGGATACTTTGAAAACATGATTGTTTGCCATTTATACAAGAACTCTAGCTAAGGTAGGTATGGGGTAATGGTGCGCTTAAAACTGTGGCAATGGCTGATTTTAGCAACACCGATCGCTTTCATCGTCACTTTCTTACTAGTCTCCGCCGGAATGCAAATTCACACGTGGGGGATTAATTGGATTTGGGCTGTGTTCACCCTGCTGTTTGTGGGTTGGCGTTGGCTACTGGTGCGATGGACTCAACCTGTGGTGAAGCAGCTGGAGGCTGTATTAGCAGAAGTGAGCGAGGAATTAGCATCTGTTGCCGATGATACCTTACCTACCACAGGCAATAACGCCACCAATCAAGCAGAAATCGCTTTCCAAGAAATTTTGACAGCAGCACAAAGTGATCGCCCAATGTGGGAAGACTGGCAAACTTTCTGGATGCGCTGCCAAGATTTAGTGGTAGCGATCGCTCATATCTACAATCCCCAAGTGCAATATCCTTTGCTGAATATTTACATTCCCCAAGCTTACGGGTTGATTAGGGGCACAATGGATGGGCTGGATCAGTGGATGCAGAAGTTATCCCCAGCACTCAACCAAGTGACAGTTGGGCAAGCATACCAAGCATACGAAGTCTACCGAAAACTAGAACCATCTGCTCGTAAACTTTGGCGAGTTTGGAGTTGGGCACAGTGGTTATTAAACCCAGTCGCCAAGGTAGCACAACAAGCAAGTCAGCGGTATGCTAACCAAGCGAATCAGCAATTACTGGTGAATTTGAGCCAGTTGCTACGGGAAGCTGCTTTGAGAAATTTATGCCGACAAGCGATCGCTCTTTATAGTGGTATGACACCACCAGTTTTAGCATCTTCCCCCAAAACAACTCTCCCCACAGCCAAAACTCAAACCATCCGAGACATCCTCGAACAAGCAACACCAGTCGCAGCAGTCGAGCAAAAATCGGTCAACATTCTACTGGTGGGGCGGACAGGATCGGGAAAAAGCAGTTTGATTAACACATTGTTTCAAGCTGATTTAGCTGCCGTTGATGTCTTACCCAGCACCGATCGCATTCAAAATTATCAATGGCAAACTCAAAGCGGTGAAACCCTGACACTTTTAGACACCCCAGGCTATGAACAAGTTTACCCTGAGCGTAGCCGAAGGGTTAATCGTGGAGAACTCCGAGAGCAAGTGTTGGATTATGCCAGTAATGCAGACTTGCTGCTGTTAGTCACACCAGCCCTTGATCCTGCACTGCAGATGGATGTGGACTTTCTCCGTGAGATGAAAGCAGAGGTGACAGATTTACCTGTGATTACCATCGTTACCCAAGTGGATCGTCTCCGTCCCATCCGCGAGTGGGAGCCACCTTATGATTGGGAATGGGGGGATAAACCAAAGGAAATTGCCATTCGGGAAGCTACTGAGTATCGCGCTAAGTTGCTGGGTGAATTCTCTTATTTGGTTCTACCAGTTGTCACAGGCGATAGTCAAACAGGGCGTGTATCCTGGGGAGTGGAAGCGCTATCTTTGGGATTGATAGAAGTGATCGCACCCGCAAAGCAACTACGGCTAGCTCGTTTTTTGCGTAATCTCGAAGCCCGCACCGTCGCCGCCGCCAAAATCATCGATCACTACACCTTTCAGATGGCGACAACCCAAGGACTCACAGCACTCCTCAAAAGTCCTGTACTGCAATTTATTGCTACCCTGTCAACAGGCGCGCCAACTTTAGCATACCTACTAGCAGAACAAATTCCTGTGGAACAGTTACCAATTGTGATTGGCAAACTCCAGATGGCTTATGATTTGTTCTCACTTTTAAATCCAGGTAACTCAGCAACCCTCAACTTTGATTTGCTATCCCTGTGGCCCTTATTGTTAGAAAACTCCACCACCAGCGATCGTCACGCCTGGGCTTTTGGTCATGCGCTAGTAGAATACTGGACTCAAAATCTGACAGTTGAGCAACTGCGAGAACGTTTTGATTATTACAGCAGGGAACAGGTTTAAAGGTTTTTTAGTATCTGTATTTTCTCATGAGTTCATGTCCTAATCCACCTGGCAACTCAGATATCTCCATCTATCGATTGCCAAATAAAATTTCTGCGTATGATAAATTACTCCCGGTAGAACATTCAAAAGCTATAGATGATGTTTCACATATTTACCTAGCAAGATACAAGAAGTATTTAATGCTTTATGTTTTAGTGAAAGATATCAATAGTGAATCAACGGAGTCTTGTTTATGACTGTAAAGTTGATCAAGATGCCTAGTTTTTGCCGTAGCCAACGAGTGCGCTTTGTTGGCGGAGAAGGGATTATACGGAGCTACAAATCTGAATCTGAAAGCTGGACTTATCTCGTTGAGATGCCGTTGGGACTAAAACCTGACTTTGGCAGAGTGGGTGCAGAAACAATGGTGTTTCTCAACGAGGTAGATTTGTGTGCAGCACGATCATCAAATTTCAGCCATTGATTTTTACATATCCACTTGATCTAACAACACATATCAAACGTGGACTATTTCTCTTTAATACTACCAATCAACTGAATCTTTAGGAGAATAATAATGTTGGATATTGATGAAATGAATTCAAAAGAAATACACGAACTACTGCACCAAGTAGGATACGGCCATCTTGGCTGCATACACGAAGGCAAACCCTACGTGATGCCAATGTATTATTATCTCGAAAATTCGGATATTTACCTGTTTACAACAGTCGGTATGAAGACTAAGGATATTGATGCAAATCCAGAAATCTGCCTACAGGTTGAAGACATTCACGATCCGCTTCATTGGCGCAGCGTAATTGTGAATGGTCGAGCCGCTCGCCTCACCGAGCATCCAGACATCGATCGAGCAATGCACTATATCAAACAGCTAAATCCAACGCTATCACCTGCGATCAATCGCACCTGGATTGATGCTCAAGGACATTCAGAAGCCATCGCAATTTACCGCCTCCATCTCAGTGAAATGAGCGGACGCACGACTGATGGAGTCAGCAGTCGGTAAGAACCCAAATACTGTATTTCTAGTACACCTCCAAATCAAGAATATATCTACCTTACGATGGCCTCACATCTTAAACCTAAGATGGAAGCCAATAACTCTGCATCATGAAATGATGGCAGAGTTGTGTTAGTTTCTCACCTCTAGAATAGAGGATATCAATTTTATTACTCGTTTTCTTTTTACTAGTTTTTCACAAGGAATTATCATGGTAAGTAAAATTGACATCAACAAATCTGTGCCGCGTGAGCGATGGGGTGAATTTTTTGATCAGTTTTCAGATGGTAATCGTGGACGGCATATTTCCATCGAAATCATCGATTCAGAACTCGGTGACGCAGAACTAATTCAGAACGCACCTTTGATGGCGATGGTTTACGATCGCCCTGGAAAGGGAGATGATTTGATCATTGAAGTCGGTCGAGATGAAGTGACTTACGCTCACACAATCGATTCGCCAACTGAAGTTTTAACCGGACAGAACTCAAACGGTGTGATGATAGCAGTTCGGATTAGTGACGCTGCTGGCAAAAAAACGTTGATCCAGCTACAAGCTAGTTGAGCTAAAGCAACAGACTCACCGCAAAACGCCAGAGTAAAACATGCCAAAGGGAGCATCATGAGCAACTCAAAAAAATTAATGGTATAAAAATGAATCAAGATCCACATGATGAAACCAATCTTGAACGACGACAAGAACTGCAACATGATGAAGAGGCTTTCCGACTTCATCAAGAGGAGAAACGCCTAGAAACTGCTAGGCGAAGTACTGCCTTTATTTGGATAGTTAATAGCATTTTTTGGCTGGCGGGAATGCTAGAAATATTACTTGGAATCAGGTTCTTGCTGCGTTTGTTGGGTGCTAACCCCAAAAATGAATTTGCTCAGTTGATTAATAATCTATCTGCACCTTTTGTTGCTCCATTTTCTACCCTATTTATTAGTCCTACTTCCGATGGTGGGGCAAATATATTTGATATCAATATTGTGATTGCGATCGTAGCCTACGCTCTCTTGAGCTATTTGGTGGTTTCGCTGATTAGATTCATCTTTTATCAAAGACCGTAAATTTGCATCACACTTTGTGCAAAGTTGATACATCAAATTCTTTTTAATAAATTTTCATCACTTTTATCTGAATCGAAGAGGAAAATATGGTTAATCTTATCTGGACTGTTGTTGTTGTGCTTGTCATCTTGTGGTTGCTAGGATTCTCAATTCACATTGGCGGCACCTTAATCCACCTGCTTTTGGTTTTAGCACTGATTGGCATTGTTTATAACTTACTTATAGGGCGACGTATTATCTAATAACCCTTGTGGTTCAGCTTGCCAACAAACAACCTCTACAAGGAAACACGATCGCAATTAATTTGAGCTAAACATTTTGCTCGCGTTTCCTTGTTTATACTTACTGTATGTCCAATTATAGATAATATTCTCATTAAAACTGTTTCTACCTGTAGATGATATTTAGATATCTTAACTTTAATATACAAAGAGAACAAAGAATCAATAAAAACCATACTGATGCTTATAAACAAGAGGAACGATACTAAGAGAAATACTAGCTATAGGACTAGTATTTGATTCTTGAAATACACATAGAAATAGTACTTGTAGGGTTGGCAATGCCCAGTCTACTACAGATACTGATATTTTTTCAATAATCAAATCGGATTCCTATATCTTCTCTAAAAAGCTTCGTTCCTCCTTTAAAAGCATGGGTGAAAAAACATCGCCACCAAATTACTGAAATGAAGTGGTTTTTTCATTGTCATGGTTTAATTATGGCTCGAATTTAGTATCAACAAACATTTGTATAGTAGTGCATTTTGATTTTTGAAAAATACATAGTAGGGTAGAAAATGCTCACCAGATCAAGGGTTTGGTGGGCATTGACCACCCTACAGATACTTAAATTTGTTCAAAAATCAAATATGAGTTTTATATAAGTATTTGATGCTATTTACAGCGCATTACTGTCTGTAGAAAAAACACTGAGTAACAAACACAATGACAAATTTATCTGGCAAACATGTCTCTTTTTGGATTGACTCAACCTCTACAACAAGGTCGTCAAACGTAGTCGAAACAACCTATCCGTCCCTGGAAAATAGCATTTCGGTGGACGTTGCCATAGTCGGAGGCGGCATTGTTGGGTTGACTGCAGCTACACTGCTAAAACGAGCCGGCAAGACAGTCGCTGTGATTGAGTCCAGGCAAATTGTTACAGGAGTCAGCGGTGGTACAACTGCCAAAATTACCTTGTTACACCAATTGATCTACGCTGATTTAATCAAACAAATCGGTGAGCAAAAAGCGCGGCTTTATGCGGAATCAAATCGAGCGGGGATTGAACGTGTTGCCGCATTTGTAGAGGAAGAACAAATTGATTGTGACTTTAGCCGTCAAAGCTCCTACACCTTCGCAGAACCAGACGACGAACTAGATAAAATTAAAGATGAAGTGGAAGCTGCTATTAAACTAGGACTTCCCGCGACTTTCGTTGAAGAAACATCACTGCCATTTGCGATCGCTGGAGCCATCAAATTAGACAACCAAGCTCAGTTTCATGTCCGCAAATATCTGCTACATCTAGCTAAAAATATTCCCGGTAACGGCAGTCATTTGTTTGAGAACACGCGAGTTGAAAAGGTTGAAGAAGACAATCCCTGTCAAGTTGTTACCGATCGAGGCATCATCAACGCCCAAGATGTGATCGTAGCAACTAATTTACCAATTCTAGACCAAGGGCTTTTCTTTGCCAAAACCTATCCCGAACGCTCCTACATCGTTGGGGCTAAAATTGATCCTGCGAAAGCACCCCAAGGAATGTATATCGGCAGTGGTAAGGGTTCCCACTCTATTCGTACGACTCCCTACGATGGCGGTTTGCTTCTGTTAGTTGGTGGTGAAGGGCATAAAGTTGGTACAGATTCTAATACAGAAGAACGTTACCAAAAACTAGAAGCCTATACCCGCGATCGCTTCGGCATTGAAACCTTTGCATATCGTTGGTCAAACCAAGATATGGTGTCGTTTGATAAACTCCCTTACATCGGCAAGCTGACCCCATTAAATCACCATATTTATGTCGCCACCGGATTTAGTCTCTGGGGAATGTCGAAGGGAACGATGTCTGGAATGCTGCTTTCGGACTTGATTCTCGGAAAAGATAATCCCTATGCTCAATTGTATGATGCGACTCGTGCAACTCCGTTTTTGACGGTGGAATCGGTCAAACAAGGAGTTGATGTGGCTACTCGATGGGTTGGCGATCGCTTCAAAGGTCTTCAGTCTAATTCCTTTGCTGAGGTTGCTAAGGGTGAAGGCAAGCTACTGACCATTGATAATGAGAAGATTGCCGCTTACCGAGATGAAGCCGGAACTGTTCATGCTGTTTCTGCCGTATGTACTCACCTAGCTTGTATTGTGAGTTGGAACAATGGTGAAAAGAGTTGGGATTGTGCCTGTCACGGTTCTCGGTTCAGTTGCGACGGACAGGTCATTCAGGGGCCAGCTGTAAAGGACTTGGAGATCATCCAAAATGCTAATTAAGACAAAAGCAGATATCCTATTGCCTGTTATCCGAATATCTAGTTATGAAGAAGCAGAGCAACAATTTAAGTGGCTGCTAATGCTGGAAAATTTAGACGAACAGGTGAAAACACAGCCTGCGCTGATTAAAGACTTTGCAGAATTTTTCTCTTTAGCTTTAATCGAGGCATACACAGAAAACTCAAAAGCCGAGCCAGCAAAGTGGTTTTTACAGCGATTACTTTATCGCATAAATCGGCTCAATCTATTTTGGTATGACAATTTGCAACTGTATACAAATGAACGCTCTACTTATTTAGGAGAGGTACGCGATCGCATTGAGTCAGTCTGGCAAGCATGGGAATTGAGCCAACTAGATGTTGAGAAAATACAGTACTTAAAAGTTAAACAAGCTCTGCAAGAAAGAGCAGATGTAGACTTAAATCCTCCTTTATCAGCAGCAAAACGTTATCTGCGAGAAGATATGAGCTGGGAGGGCTATCGGTTACTATTAGCGATCGCCTCCTTGGATGGACTAGTAGAAGCTAGTCGTCTTTCTCGGATTTTGGGAGGAGCAAGTAACGAAATTCAGGCAACTTTGTTTCGCGTACTCTTAGAAGAGTATGGTAACGGACGTTTGTCGCGAAAACACTCTACTTTCTTTGCCCAAATGATGGCTGAATTAGGTCTCAAGACTGAACCAGAAGCTTATCTCGATCTTGTACCTTGGCAAGTCTTAGCAAGTATCAATCACAACTTCTTGCTGACAGAGCGAAAACGACATTTTCTCCGCTATAACGGTGGACTGACCTATTTTGAGATAGCAGGCCCAGCAATTTATACAGACTATATGTTAGCGGCGAAACGATTGCAACTTGCAGATGCCGCTATGGGCTATTGGGAATTGCACATTCGTGAAGATGAACGGCACGGACAATGGATGCTCACGGATGTTGCTCTACCCCTAGCTGATAGGTATCCGGATCATGCTTGGGAATTAGTACTGGGCTATGACCAAGAGAAATTTATGGGCGATCGCGCCGCAGCTGCGGTTATGGCTCTCATTCAACAGTCCCAATCGACATTTACTCAACCACAATAACCAAAGGTTACATGAATAAATCTTTATTAAATTCCCAAAAGATAGCTAAAACCTATCCAGCAGATTATCTGCCTCCAGAGATATTCTTCTGTCCTGAAGAATCACAGTTTTATTCCCAATGTATAGAAAGAATGGTATTGAATACCTGTGAAGATTTAACTTCCATTGTCGAATTTGGGGCAGGAGATGGTAGTCCAGTAATCAATAGCTTATTAAAATGTCAATTTAATGGCTTGATTAATGGCTATGAGTTAAATTCTCATGCTTGCGAGGTAGCACAATTTCGGATTGAGCGACATAAGCTGACACATAAGTATGTTGTTCATAATTCTTGCTTTTTTAATAAAGATTGGCAATCGGCAGCAAACTATTTGATCTCTAACCCTCCTTATCTGCCAGCAATTAACAACGACCTATATATTCCTGCTTTACATGGTGGAATCGATGGATCATCTATAACCAAGCAACTCCTATCTATGGATTGTCAAAGTGCAATGTTAATGCTTTCTGCTTACTCCGATCCAGTAGGAACAATTGAATATGCGATCGCCCAAGGTTATCATGTGGAGGATTTTATGACTTCACCCATGAGCTTTGGATATTACAGTTGCGAACCCCAGGTAAAACAGAGAATAGTAGAACTGCGTCAGCATCACAAAGCTTTCTATTCCCAAAATATTTATATTCTCGCAGGTGTTCTCTTCAAAAAACACCATAATTCCCAAGCAGATATGTCGTCAGAATTGATTAAAATAATGACCGCTTTGTGAATTTCGATGCTCTCAATTTATAAATAGGTAAGTGGGCGCTAAAAATTCAACGTTTCTAGAAGAAATATAAATTATTTGTAGTGGACTGACAAGCCTAAGAGGATGTTTGAAAATTTCTGGGCGAATAGAATGAGACTGTTGGTCAATTAAAGATGAGTTCAACCCCTCACCCCTAAAGCCTTGGTTTTGCGTTGCTTTCCCGCCCTGCAATAAATTGCGGGCTAATACCTAAAGTGCGTTGAAACGCACTGAAATTAAAGAAATTTAAGATGGATTTGGGCTGATGGGTTAGACCCCCTATCAATTCGCCAACAGTCTCATAGAATTCGCTACTACACAAACGAAGTCCTCCTCTGTGGACTAATCAAAATCAAGGGCTTTTAACCTACGGAGGCAGGTTTTGTATGTGTAGCCGCGATTTCTAATCGCCAGGGCTTTTCTAGGGATTAGCCTCTGTCACCACTTCGGGTAGTGGAATAAACTCTGTTTCATCTGGCACGCTAGCAAAACGATGACCTCGCCAATCGGCTTTTGCTTGCTCTATCCGTTCTGGTCGGCTAGAAACAAAGTTCCACCATTTGTGGCGTGTACCCAATGGCTCACCACCAATCACAATACACCGAGCAGTTGCAGCAGCAGAAACTCTGATCTCATCGACTGGCTCTAGGATGGCGAGACGATATGGCTCTAGCGGTTGCTCATTAATGCTCAACCCTTGGGTGACGCTGTATACTGCCCTCTCTGAATAGCCTGTGGGGATAGTAAAGTGAGCATTGGCAGACAGTATTACATCTAAATAGAGAATAGGCGAGAAAACTTTGACAGGTGAGGTATGGCCAAATGCTTGTCCGGCAATGAGTTTGATGACAGCACCATTTTCTTCCCAAGTGGGTAGGGTTTGGGCAGGATAGTGAGCAAACCAAGGGTCGGTTTCTTCGGATTCCGTAGGCAAGGCGACCCAGGTTTGAATACCATGAATAGTAGCTTCATTTTGACGATCAAAGTCGGGCGATCGCTCTGAATGTACAATCCCCTGTCCCGCTGTCATCCAGTTCACAGCACCCGGTTGAATTTCCTGCACAGTGCCTAAACTATCGCGATGCATCAAAGTACCATCAAATAAATAAGTTACTGTTGCAAGATTAATATGAGGATGTGGTCGGACATCAATACCTTTGTTGGGTGGTAAAACGGAAGGGCCAAGATGATCAAAAAAGATAAACGGCCCGACCATTTGGCGATGGGGATATGGCAAACTGCGGCGGGCAACAAACCCACCCAAATCTTTAACTTCAGGTTCAATCAGTTGCAGTATTGCCATAAGTGATGGATGGTGATTGGTAAATGCTGAAATCATTATAAGTAGATCCACCAGAAAAAAAGCGGCGTTGCATCAATGCGGGATGATCTGTCTCACGCAGAGGAGCCAGTGCGATGCGCGGGTTCCCAAGGCACTCCGTTGGGCGGCTTCGCCGACTTGAAGGAAGTGCCGCCGCGTTGTAGCAACTGGCGTCGCGCAGAGAGAATAAGGAGTTTTAGATTTTAATACCAATTTAAAAAAAGAATGCGACAGATGGGTAGTAGCACAGCACCCATAAACTATCGGTTTTCCCGAAATTATATGGAAGCCGTGCCCGTACGAAGAATGTATGTGTTGCAAACATTATTTGAATTGGTATTAATACATAAAATTTCATCCCATGATTCAGCAACGCCAAAAAAGCTACATGTAGCGACTGTCGCATTCTTCTTTTAAATTGGTAGGAACTAAATCCTTATTGACAGTAATTCTGCCAATATTCAGTCATAATCGCGGTAGAGATAATAGCAATAACTGTTGACTAATGTAGAGGCACTAAGCCTTAGCTTTTAAAAATGATGTCGTACAGCGACAGCAAAATCTCCACCACAATCAGAATCACCACATACCACTCTACTCGCTGGCTACTGCTATGCTGCATGAACTCCAGCACGGTTTGTGCGGTTTGGGAAATTAGCTCTAGTTTTCGTTCCAAAGCATTGTGACGCTCACGGATTTCGTACTCATCCTCTAAACGCAGATATAAGTTTTCTAGTTGTGGGGACTCCCACAGCAACTCCGGTTTATCGATAATCTCTACTCGACCCACAATTTTATGTTGAACTAACAGGGTAGATCCAAGTTGACGCAATAATTCCCGACTCTTGCGTTTATTCCTGTTATCACTCTGGAGACTAGCTGCAAATGGTTCAATTTGATCAAATACAGTTGCTATGCTCGTTTCATAATGAGAAAGAACAACACTTTTAGCAAGAATATCAGCCACTATCTGTAAACGTTCTACACTAAATTCATGCAGGAAAATTTTTCCTTCTTTAACTCGCTCACTTTCCACAACATTCAGATGAACTTCCACTTCTTCTGTTTCGGGATCGGGAAAAGAGTCACTAACTTGAGAGGATAGTTGGGTCAAAAAGGCTACCTTTTCCGCAGGCTCAAGGTTAAACAGAACAACTGCTCCATAGCTCAGTAGCACCGCACAGCTGTGTTCACCTACTGTAACTATTAATGGCATAGTTGCCAAGCAAACGTAATTCTCCAATCTTTGTAGGTTAATCTTCTTACCAAGGAATAGGGCCTGCGCTCTAAAGTTATCTCTGTCATGAAAAAAGAGTTTTTGCATTGTCGCCCAATACTATGTTTTGTCTATTAAGGGAACATCAGGAAATAAATTATCCCATCTTGTGATGCGGACAAGATGCCCACTAACCACCACAAATGGGCATCTTGTCCATCCCAAAATTTCTTGTGGGATGTTTTTTTATTGGGAATTCCCTCTCTTACTATGTCTTTTCTAGTACATTTGAGCGATTGCTAAAACGATGAATTGTTAAACTCACATTCGGATGGCTCAATTGATTCCTCTGATAGTGGGTATCTTCAGCTTTTGTTTACGAATCAGATATAAAGTTACAGAAGCGTTGCGAAAGCTGTATTATGCGACACCAAATTCCTTGACTATGGATCTTCTGGTAAAATCCATTTAGGCGGTTCTGTCATCTTTTTCCGTAGTCGTTCTTCTGCCAACTCCAACATTTTATCTAAAGAAGTTTCTTCAAGAAATTGCGTAGTAGCTTTTCTAAACTCGATATTGGGACACTTATCCCCTAAAACACAGCCATTCACACAGGCTTCGGCGCAGTTAATTTTTTGCTCCACAGTGAATTCCTCTCTGTCTCCTTTCCCAATAAATCTTACCTTGCAATTTGCCATCCTATTAGTCTCAATATCTACCATTTAGGGGGGGATTGGGGACTGGGGACTGGGGATTGGGGACTGGGGACTGGGGATTGGGGACTGGGGATTGGGGATTGGGGATTGGGGATTGGGCAATAGGCAATAGGCAATAGGTTATTATTTATCCCCCCTCATCTCCCCCTGCTCCCATTCGGCTACGCTCACGGCAAGCCTGCTCCCTGCTCCCTGCCCCTCCGCCTCTTCTGCCCCTTCTGCTACGCTAACCATATATGTGCAATAAAGGTAGCTCATGTCGGAAATCTTTGCTACTACTGGAACGATCGCCGCGATCGCTACTGCTGTTGTCCCCCAACAGGGTAGTGTGGGGATTGTGCGGGTGTCTGGTTCCCAAGCAATAGCGATCGCCCAAACTCTGTTTCACGCACCTGGGCGACAAGTTTGGTCAAGTCACCGCATTCTCTACGGTTACATCCGCCATCCCCAAACACAACAATTAGTAGATGAAGCCTTGTTGCTGATTATGCAAGCACCCCGTTCTTACACCCGTGAAGATGTGGTAGAGTTCCATTGTCACGGGGGAATCATCGCCGTGCAGCAGGTGTTGCAACTGTGCTTAGAAAATGGCGCGAGACTCGCCCAACCTGGAGAATTTACCCTCCGCGCCTTTTTAAATGGGCGATTGGACTTAACCCAAGCTGAAAGTATTGCCGATTTGGTGGGGGCGCGATCGCCTCAAGCTGCCCAGATTGCTTTAATTGGTTTACAAGGGAAATTAGCTCATCCCATCCGCCAGTTACGCGCTAACTGTTTGGATATCCTCGCAGAAATCGAAGCCAGAATCGATTTTGAGGAGGACTTACCTCCGCTGGATTATGAAGCTATTATCTCAGAAATTGAGAACATTACCACCGAAATTACCAGGTTAATCGCCACAAAAGACAAAGGTGAACTATTACGCACAGGCTTGAAAGTTGCAATTGTCGGGCGTCCGAACGTTGGTAAGTCCAGTTTATTGAACGCTTGGAGCCAGAGCGATCGCGCCATTGTCACCGACTTACCCGGTACAACCCGCGATGTGGTGGAATCCCAGCTAGTTGTCGGCGGAATTCCCGTGCAGGTGCTAGATACAGCGGGAATTCGGGAAACATTAGACCAAGTAGAAAAAATTGGCGTTGAGCGATCGCGTCGTGCCGCTAGCGCCGCTGATTTAGTCCTACTCACAATTGATGCTTCCGCAGGTTGGACAGCAGGCGATCAAGAAATTTACACACAAGTGCAACACCGTCCTGTGATTCTGGTGATTAACAAAATCGACTTGGTACAAGAAGATGAAAGAAATACTCTGCAATCCCAAATCCCAAATCTAAAATCTAAAATCTGCACAGCAGCCGCAAAAAGTCAAGGTATTGATGCTTTAGAAACAGCAATTTTAGAAATAGTAAAAACAGAAAAAATTCAAGCTGCTGATATGGATTTAGCAATCAACCAAAGACAAGCCGCAGCTTTAATTAAAGCTAAAATATCCTTGGAGCAAGTACAAGCAACAATTACTGAGCAGTTACCCCTTGATTTTTGGACAATTGACTTACGCGATGCCATTCATACATTCGGAGAAATCACTGGCGAAGAAGCTACAGAATCTGTACTTGATAGGATTTTTAGCAGATTTTGTATCGGTAAGTAAATCACAAATATCTAACAAAAATTATCTATGCATATCTCAATTCGTAAAGCAAGTATACAAGATACATTTATAGTTTCAGATGTTTTGCGAGAAGCAGCAGTATGGCTACAGCAGCGTGGTATACCTCTCTGGCATGATAGCGAAGTTACACCAGAAAGTATCTCTAAAGATATTGCTAACGGCCTATTTTTCATAGCTGAATCGGATGGTGAGCCATCTGGGACAATCAAGTTTCAGCTTGAAGATTTACTTTTCTGGCCAGATATTGTTCAAGAAGATTCAGCATTTATCCATCGCCTTGCTGTTAGACGGAATTACTCTGGTGGTAAAGTATCTTCAGCACTGCTTAATTGGGCTATTTCAAATGCACAAACACTCAAGAAAAGTTATTTACGCCTAGATTGCGATGCTGCGCGTCCACGTTTAAAAGCAGTATATGAAAAATTCGGTTTCTGTCATCACAGCGACAAACAAGTTGGTGCTTATTTTGTCTCTCGCTACGAATATAAAATACCTGTAAAAGTGAACTAAATTTATATGTCTTTTATTGATGAAATTAATCATGCTAATGCATTAATTGTGGGAGCGAGCCAAGGCATTGGTCTAGGTTTCGTGAAAAAATTATTGCAAGATGAGAGAATTACCAAAGTTTATGCAACTTATCGTCAACCGGAGTCTGCTTCTGAGTTAATAGCTCTAGAAAGTGAAAATCCTGAAAGATTAATTTGCTTGGCTCTGGATATTACTGATGAACTACAGATAGTTGAAATTGTGCAAACGATACGCACTGAAGTCAAAAAACTACATTTAGTAATTAACTGTGTGGGACTTTTACATGACAGTAATTTACAACCAGAAAAAAGCTTAAGACAGCTTAATTCAGAAAATTTGCTGCGTTACTTCCAAATCAATAGCATTGGTGCTGTCTTACTGGCTAAACATTTATTACCTTTATTTCGTCATGGAGAACGTAGTGTTTTTGCTACTATTTCTGCCAAGTTAGGCAGTATTGGAGATAATCAACTTGGTGGATGGTACGGTTATCGCGCCTCAAAAGCTGCACTAAATATGTTTATGCGAACTGCAGCTATTGAGTATATCAGAAGCAGTCCTAAGACTTTCGTAGTAACTTTGCATCCTGGGACAACCGATACACGCCTCTCTCGTCCGTTCCAGGGAAATGTTCCCGCGGAAAAACTATTTTCTGTAGAACGCACTGTTAGTCAATTGCTGGGTGTGATTGAACAGCTGCAAGAAGGCGATAGTGGAAAGTTTTTCTCCTGGGATGGGAGTCAATTACCTTGGTAAGTAGGACGACGCAAATAAAGCTAACTGTTATAGATTATCATTTGTCATTTATTTAGGGACTTCCAAAAAATAATTATCCAATTTACTCAGATACTATTTTTCTTTCTCCCCCTGCTCCCTGCTCCCTGCCCCCCTGCCTACATAGGATAGGATATTTTTTTAGTTGGAAGTCCCTTATTCTTTTTCCTTGTTCCCCCAGATAAATGGTGCGTTACGCTGGTGCTAAGGAATCTATGTTACTTGTAGCCAAATAGTATGAAGTTTTTTGTGCCAGCAGCCAAAGACGATATTAAAGCAGAGAAAGTGTATAGTGCGATCGCTAGTTCTGTCAAAGCGCCAATCACCGAAAAGCGAATTTGGCAGTTACAGTGGCGTGACAACGAAATAGATATAGAAGCCGAGGTTGGGAAACCTTTACCATCTTCTTTTCAATCAGGCAAAGAACTAGTTCTCGCCATCTTTGATTGCGAAAACCTATATAAAATTTGTACTCTGAGCCGTGGAGGAGTCAAGGGAGAACCTATCTTGGTGGAAAAAAATGTTCAATCTGCAGCAACTTATTTCACTGAGTCTGATAACTGATACTTCGACTTCGCTCAGTACAAGTAACTGTTAACTGTTAACTGATTTAAACCGTTCTTTCGCGATTTGAAATGCTTCTTGCATGACAGACTGAATTTTTTCAGGATCTGGTTTTTTACCCCCCATCAAGTCACCGAAGTAAACACAAGCACCTTCACCCAGTGCCCAAGTATACGCTGCAGCCCAAGATGCAGCAATGACGCTACCAAAACCAGGTAAGAATTTGATTAACTCACGGGCGATCGCTTGGGCTAAAAAACCCCCGGCGATCGCACTCACAACCCCTCCCGCCTGAGATGGGGTCAATGTTTGTCCATATAATTTTCCTAAAAGTCCCACCATCGAGACTTGCAAGGCAGTCAATACAGGCATAGTAGCAAATGGCAATGGTACAGCAGCGAGTGTAGCTGCCATAATCGCAAATGGCAACATATAACGCCGTCCAGCATCTCGGTAAATATTACCAAGCTGTTTACTAGCTTCCTCCCGATCTAATAACTGATAAATCGCTTTAGCTTCCGCCTCTGGGAGTAAGTCTGCGAGGGTATCCCGCAGCGCTTCTAAGCCATAAAACACTGGATTATAACCATCTTCTTCTAAAGTGAAGTCGATCAAGACAGAGCGATTGCAAAGCTGTGTAAAGGCTTCCTGAATAGCGGTGTAAGCTCGGTTCACCTCTGCATAGTCTGGTGGATAGACAGGATGATCATCTGTACCTGGGGGATAGATTTCATGCAAGCAAGTAACCGCCAACAGACAAGGAATATCTGGATATTTCTCGCGTAATTCCTCAGCAATTTGTCGTAGCGTTTCCGTGGCAAAGTCATTGATTTTAACCGTCAGAATCAGTACTCTGGCGCTGCGACTTGACTGCTGTAAATCTCCCACCAACTCCTGAATTATTGCTTGTGTATCTTGGTTTACATCTCCCAATCCCACCGTATCAGTAAAAATCAGCAACGGCAGATCATTAGAAGGGTAAGCATAGCGCTGAGTATGTTGCGTATGGGGACGGAATCCCTGACCGATAATTTCCGCAGAAACTCCCGTCAGTCCCCGCACAATTGAACTTTTTCCCGCTTGGGGTTTACCAATCAGCATTGCTTCTGTTGTTGGCAGTTCGGCTCGAACCGTCTCCAAAATCTCCGCAACCTGAGTTTCGCTAACACTAAACCATCTAATAACCGTCTGTGCTAATTGTTCTCCGGGTAGGAGTTGCACCAAACTTTGTGTCGCCTTGTTCCAAATACCAGTAATGCGGTTCGTCCAGGAATCATTAACTGACTTGGTTGTTAAACCTTCAGTTGGTTCACTAGACTGCTGAGAATTAGCTGAATTACCGTCAGCATTATGTTGCTCAGTCATTGGCATCCAAACAGCCGGTAGATTCGGCGTTGCTGAAGGAAGTATGAATTTGTCATTCTGAACGGAACGTAGTGAAGTGAAGAATCTCGCAGATGCTTCATTCCGCTAGCGCTACATTCAGCATGACGATCGCAATTCATACCGCAATTAGCAACGTCGTAGATTCCAATTAACATTTTATCGGATATGTAGCAGTCCGCTTTGATTTTTGAACTACACGTAGGCAGGGCTATGCCTTACAAAACCTTGATCTGGTGGGCATGGCCCACCCTACTACTAAACACCATAGTTAGGAATCATGCAAGTTAAGTCACGAAACCTAAATACACCTCAAACCCTTACCAATGACAAATACTGAAATTTAAATACCCGCGCCGTCTAAAAACTCCTGTATTGCTTTATCTCTGAGATGACAAACAGAATCATCTTTTAGCAAGTTATCGTTTTTGCAGACTAAATTCATTGCCAGAACGGGAGTTTTTGGCGATGAATGTAATTGCTGGAGATTCTGTATTTGTTGTTCTAGCGATTCAATCCGGTCAACTAAAGCCCGAATTACTTCAGCTTCAGAATCTGGTAAGTTATTGTGTTCTAGGGGAGCAACCCGGACTCCTGAACGATAGATAATCCGACCAGGTACACCGACTACAGTACAACTGGAAGGCACATCCCTTAAAACAACCGATCCAGCGCCAATGCGGACATTGTTACCAATTTGGATATTTCCCAGTACCTTAGCACCAGCACCGACAACAACATTTTCGCCTAAAGTGGGATGGCGTTTGCCGCTCTCTTTGCCAGTACCGCCAAGGGTGACACCTTGATAAATCAGTGCATAGTCCCCCACGATCGCTGTTTCACCAATTACTACACCCATTCCGTGGTCAATAAATACGCCTTGTCCAATCGCTGCGCCTGGGTGGATTTCAATTCCAGTCAAAAACCTCGCCATGTGAGAAATTAAGCGAGGAATAAAAGGAAGACCAATACTGTACAGCCAGTGAGCTAGCCGATGGAATAGCAAGGCTTGCCAACCTGGGTAACAAAATAAAACTTCCAACCAGTTACGAGCAGCTGGGTCACGTTCAAATATGATACGAAAGTCAGCACGTAGTGTAGATAGCACGAGATAGAACCCTCGGAAAGCAAAACAAGCTACATTCTTATATTATCCTTCCAGGTGTTATCTCGATAAAGAGGTCAAGGGTCAAGGGTCAAGAGTCAGGAGTCAGGAGTCAGGAGTCAGGAGTCAGGGGTCAAGGTTATTATCTCCCCAGTCAACAGTCATCAGTCAACAGTCATCAGTCATCAGTCTCATTACTGCTGGATGGTCAAAGTATAGTTACGCTTGACTCCAGAATCAAATGTACCTACCCAAACTTGATAAGTTCCGCTTTTCCAGTTGCGGTCTTCAATGCTAGCGTCTTTACTCTTACCAGTGTCATCTCCGCAACGAATTGTGGTGTCGTCGGGACCTTTGATCAGCAAGGTGGTGTCCCCACCACTTTTGACTAGTATTTTTAAATTAGAAAAGTCTTTTTCTAAAATCAGGATGTGATCGGGATTGGGGTCAGCAAAGCCAATACAAGCTTTTTTATCCCGATCGCGATTACTAATAGCAGATAACGAGTAAGAACCGCTAGTATAACCGGAAACAGTTCCTTCTCCGGCATTAAAACCTGGTGATAGCTTTAAGACACCAAAATTTGATGTCTGTGCTATTGCAGGGGTAGCTATAATCGCGGTAAGTATAGCTGTAAGCCAGCCGCCTCTAACCCATCTTCGAGAGCGACAATACTTCATGGGATCTCTCCAGGAGGCTATTTTATTAGTAACTATATATACATAATGCGAGAAAAAAACCGTAATATTCCAGAATCTGTGCCACATTGTTATGTGCCACAATTATAAGTTTTGCAATTGTAGAGGCAATACATTGCAGTCAAAAATAGAAAAAGGGGCAGGGAGTAGGAGGAAAGGTTTAAATTCAGCCTTTCCCCTGTCCCCCAGCGACAATTATTTACACCGAGTTACTTACGCTGTTTGAGGAGTTTCAGAAGATGTTTCTGCTGCAACACTTTTTATGCGACTGGTTGAGCTTCTGCGGATGCGTTCACTTTTGCGAACACTTACGCATTGACAGGAACTCCTAAATATGAGTGGCGCGAAAACCACACATTTCGTAGGGGCAAGGCACTGCCTTGCCCTCAATCGCACGAGTCTGTTTAGGATCGAAGTCATACGGCAATTCCCATGTTGATCCCAAGGTGTCAGGGCACGGCAGTGCCGATGCCCCTACGGTAAACACAAAAATTGCATGATAATTTTTAGCTAATTTCGTACAAAGTCAACAGCCTAGTAGTCTGTCAGGGTTGAAATGAGGAACTGTAGTGTGAGCGTCTCGCTCACGCGGGCTTTTCGGCCCGCACTACCAAAAACCCCTCAAAACAAAATTGACAAACCACTAGGCGCAGCCCAACCTACAAATACTTAAAATATGTTCAAAAATCAAACTGGATTACTAATATTTGCTCAATTCGAGGAATTCAATGCTTGCTGCACTCATGAATTAACGACTCAATCATAGTTCAGTAAAAACCGAGAACCTTGGTCTCTTCAAGAAACCAAAGTTCCATTAGAAGTTAAGGGAATACCAAAAAATAAATTATCCCAAATCCTAGGGCGGGTTCTCCCCGCCCCTACTCTTACATACGATTGGTAAATTTATGATTGGGATGTTTTTTTATTTGTTATTGTCATCTCTATTTTGGTTTGGAAAAAGGGAAAAATTTGCATTGAGCCTTTGCCCTCATGGGTGATGTAGTTGGAAGAAGACGCCACCTTTGAGTAATTCTGTGTTGCTGCTATAACTACTAACTGTGAGCGATCGCAGGTTGTGGAAAAATGGTTTGCCGAATACTTCTACTAATTTGAGAATCGGGATCTGTCGCTCTAAAAACTGCTGACTCTTGATCCAGTCGAGATATATATACCCTTGATTAGGTCGGGGAATGGCGGCGATACTGTCTTGAAAATTAGGATTGTCAATCAAGGAATTTTCCTTAATTGTGAGAACTTGATTCATCGTCTCTAAATCGGACGTGAAAATTTCGTAATTTTCTATGGTTGTATGTACACCCTGGATTTTTGCCTCAACGGTGAGCGGCGGTTTATCTTTAGTAGTTGTGGGTTTGCTAGCAGCGGTTAACTCTGTCCAGGTGGAGACTTTTTGCTGATTTAATGTGAGAGGACTAATACTGAGTCCTTTGGCGATCGCGATCGCATCTAAGTGAGAAATACCTGCTGACACCTCTGGTGTTTTTTCCACAGCAAAAATCCAACTGGCAGTTTTTTGCTGTTTTTGGGGTAGCAATGCGATCGCATATTCTCCTTTTACCCAGCTAAAAATATCTGCTGTTAGGTTGATTCCCCAACGTTTTTGCACATCAGCTAGGGGTTGGGCTAATTTAGCGATCGCCTCTTCTGAAGAACCATACACAGTAGCTGTGGCTTGTCTCCAGAGTTGCGCTAAGTCACTATTACCCAAATTGCTCAAATTCGCGCCAGAAATTGCCAAACCCGCTGATTCAGGCACATATGCCAATGCGCCTACAGGTTGAGATAATGGTGCAGATGGGGATACGCCTGCTGATGTAGCTAGAAAGCTGGTTTCTGCTAGCAATCCTTTGGAGTTTAATATCAGGGAAATAATTTGACTGTCATAGCTTGGTGCTGATAGTTCTAAACCTTGCCATTTGGCGACAGTGGGGAGATTGAGAAAAGCTACAGCCAAGGCGTTTTTAGGTAATTCTTGAGTAGCTTTTTGGTATTGGGGAGAACTAGTTAAATTCAGATCGGGAGCCTGGACATTATTAATCGCTTCTCGGAGGACTTTGCGATCGTTGGCAAACAGCACAAAGTCATTGCCAACCAATGCACCAGCTAGTGAAACCTGCTTTGGTGAATTATCATACAGCAACTTTACACCTTTGTATTCTTCAGTGACTAAGTTGCTGCCAGCTAACACACGTTTGGAAAACAACAATTGGATAAATTCGCGGCTTTTCTCTGGTTTTTTAGTCGCTAAAGCCATCAGATATCCTGGCTGCTGGCCATTTTCTGGATCGCGATCGATATCTAAGTTAGTCACAGCCAGTGTAATTTCGCTCCCTAACCAGGGTTGAATGTCTTGGCGATAATCAATGCCGCTTTTAGCCAATAAACTGGTTTTGATCTGAGATAGTTCGCCATCACCCCCTAAATTCTGCAATTTATCTGGATTTACCAGCAATGAAGTCATCACTGGAGCGAATTTCGACACAAATATAGCAGCACCAGGTTGAGAGGTAGGCGCGATGAGATTAGCCGGACTTTTGGCAAAAAACCAGTAAAAGCCAGCAATAGCGATCGCTAGCAGTGCAATCACACCCGGTACTAGGAAATTAAAAAATGAGCGTTGGTTGTTCACAAATTGGGGATTGGGGATTGGGGATTGGGGATTGGGGATTGGGGATTGGGTAAAGGAGAAATAATTAATGACTCCTAACTCCCCCCTGCTGACAAATGACAAACTAGTAGTCTGTCAGGGTTGAAATGAGGGACTGTAGTGTGAGCGTCTCGCTCACGCGGGCTTTTCGTCCCTACCAAAAACCCCTCAAAACAAAATTGACAGACTATTAGTACGCCACAGCGTAAATAAAGTAACCATTCCAAATCACCCAAATGCTGACTGTACAGGTTTCTTCATTTCATACTTCATACTTCATACTTCAGCCTTTTTCTACTAGTTAAGAATGAATGCTCATGCGGAAGTAAAGGTTTTCTGTCAAGATAAATGATATAAGATTGTCTGCAAAAACTTCATGACAGGGAAAACTGCTGGTCAACCGATTACCCAAATTAATGTAGAAGAATTGGCACAACGGCTATCTGCCAAGGATACTAGTGTGCAATTAGTGGATGTGCGCGAACCTCAAGAATTGGCGATCGCTAGCATTGAGGGCTTTGTCAACTTACCTCTGAGTGAGTTTGCCGAATGGAGCGAGCAAGTCCCCACTCTCTTCAATCCCCATGCGGAAACTCTTGTACTGTGCCACCACGGCATTCGCTCTGCTCAGATGTGTCAGTGGTTAGTGGATCAGGGTTTCACCAATGTTAAAAATATTGCAGGTGGTATAGATGCCTACTCCTTGTTAGTCGAGCCGACAATTCCTCAATATTAAGGGACTGTTGACTGTTGACTGTTGACTGTTGACAGTCAACGACAATCAAGAGTGTTTATATATTTTAGACACGCATCAGCTTATACATGATTTGGCTGGGACTTACTCTTCCATCTGGACGAAACTAAAAATATGCAGCAGTATGGAGTTTCCTAGTCAGGTTAAAGTTTTGCAACTATGGCATCTGTTTACAGATTCTTTGGTGGCAACCATAGCTGAATAAGGGCAAAAATAAGTATTCAACACTACTACTTTTAGTAGCTGTTCATGAAAAAATACAGATAATAGTAGAAAGTTCCTACTGTTGCTGATAGCTTTTTTCCCAACAATTAAGCTTTATATATGATAAAGCTCTCGAAAACCTCAGAATCATAAATTTAATATTTACTTAATTACTATAAAATTAAATAATTATCTTCAATCACTGTTATTAATTTTTATCTAGCGTTAACATTTACAAATTTTCATTAAAATTTGCCTTTAGTACAACATCTTCCTATGCAAGTCCAGTTGACAAATCGACAACAGCATATACTTTGGGCAACGGTACGTCACTACATTGCTACGGCAGAACCTGTTGGTTCAAAAGCCCTGATAGAAGAGTATGACCTGGGTGTCAGTTCAGCCACAATTCGCAATGTCATGGGCGTCTTAGAAAAATCTGGGTTACTTTATCAACCCCATACCTCTGCCGGACGCGTACCTTCTGACTCTGGTTATCGCATGTATGTTGACCAGCTAATTACACCTTCGGAAACTTTAGGTCGAGAGGTAGAACTGGCGCTACAACAGCGCCTCCACTGGGAAGATTGGAGTTTAGAAGCTTTACTACAAGGCGCGGCGCAAATTTTAGCCTCCTTGAGTGGCTGCATTAGCTTGATTACCATGCCCCAAACCACTACAGCAATGTTGCGACATTTGCAATTAGTGCAAATTGAAGCGGGACGGATCATGCTGATTGTGGTGACTGAAGCTTATGAGACACATTCCCGGCTCATGGATTTGTCATTAGTATCTGCAGAAACAAAACCCGATCCAGAAGTAATAGATCGCGAGTTGCAGATTGTTTCTAACTTTTTGAATAGCCACTTGCGAGGGCGGAGTCTGTTGGAATTAGCCAGCCTCGACTGGAGTCAATTAGATCGAGAGTTCCAGTGCTATGCTGAATTCTTGAAAAACTCCATCATGGAATTAACCCGCCGGACGCTTGCACCATCTGCTACACAAATTATGGTTAGAGGTGTATCAGAGGCTTTGCGCCAGCCAGAATTTTCTCAATTGCAGCAAGTACAAACAATTATCCATCTGCTGGAGGAAGAACAAGACCAACTCTGGCGATTAATATTTGAGACTCCGGAATCTGAGGAGGTGGGTAAGCCACGGGTAACGGTTCGCATTGGTGCAGAAAACCCATTAGAGCCGATACGCACTTGCACGTTGATTTCTTCTACCTATCGCCGGGGTACAATACCCGTGGGGAGTGTGGGAGTTTTAGGCCCAACACGCCTAGACTATGAAAGTGCGATCGCTGTTGTCGCCGCAGCAGCAGCATACCTTTCGGAAGCCTTCAGTTAATTACACGAAAATATGGTCAGAAAAATTGCCTTTGCATTGCTGTGGATAGGGTTTATTACCTACGCTTTTCTCCTTGCACCTCCCGATCGCCCTGATACATTTGAGTTGATTAAAAACCTCTCTACTGGTCAATGGCAAGGAATTAATCCTCTAGTCATAGCACTATTTAATATCATGGGCATCTGGCCATTAATTTTCAGTGCAGTCATGTTTATTGATGGCAGAGGACAAAAAATACCTGCTTGGCCTTTCGCTACCGCCTCATTTGCCGTTGGAGCTTTCGCCATTTTGCCATACCTCGCACTCAGGGAACCAAATAAGCAGTTTGTTGGTAAAAAGAATATCTTGATCAAGCTGCTAGATTCCCGCGTGACTGGAGTTGTATTAAGCGTCGGTGCAGCTATTCTAGTTGCTTATGGCTTACAAGGCGACTGGGGAAATTTTGTGCAGCAGTGGCAAACTGATCGTTTTATCCATGTGATGAGTTTAGATTTCTGCCTACTCAGTCTCTTATTTCCCGCTTTATTGGGAGACGATATGGCACGTCGTGGCGGGAAAAATCCACAGCTTTTCTGGTTATTTGCTTTGATTCCCCTATTTGGCCCACTAATTTATTTGTCTGTGCGATCGCCTCTACCTGATATCAGCGGAGAAGTAAAATCTAGACAACAACAAACAGCAGCAAATTGAGCAATTATAAAATTATTTACGCATCTGATAAATTTCTGGTAACTGCCACCAAGGAATATGGGGATACTCATGATGTTCTTCATGATATCCAAAATGATAGCAAGTGATAAATGACCAAAAAATTGAACGGTTGATAGTTTGAGCGCGATGAGGATCTATATAACCACCAATTGGCTGTTTATGCGGTAGGAAAGTACCAAAATAAAATAACTGTATTGAACTTAATAGTGAAGGGATTACCCAAAAATAAGTTAAGTTATCACTAGGCATATGTAGTGCGTATTTAGCAACATTATAGATAGTCGTTAAAGCAATTATTTGCCACCAACTCCAGTAACCTTTCATAAAATGAAAATACCAAGCGAAGAAGTTCTTCTGCTTACCATTATGAAAATCTGGATCTAGTTTACTGGCTGGTTTATGGTGATGTTGCCAATGCTTTTTTAACAGTTTTTTATATGATAAAAGACCATAAAGCGATAAGCAAAATGACCCAATAAAATGGTTTATTTTAGAGCTTCGTTTAAACACTACCCCATGCATAGCATCATGAGATGTAATAAATAATCCTGTATATAAGAATGTTTGCCAAAATATGATGGGTACTAATATCAAAAAATTGCATTTTGAGATATCTATAGAAAGTAATAAAATTAGACTAATCGACCATAAACTAGTAATAATAAAAGCAATAAAAATTCCCGTAAATAGAGATTTATTTTTCACAAATGGTGTCGTTTCTATTTGGTGGTTAGGTGGTTTTTCTAACTCAATCATGCTTTGACTCCGTGTAGTGTGTAGATGAAATTTATCCAAATAGAACAGACTAACCATTAACTCTAGTAGTCGTTATAGCGGTTTTCACATCAGTGAGGTACAGGTGGAAATTGTCAAGTCTGCAGGGGTGGGGTTTCCCCTCCCTCGACTGTATTACTGAGCGAAGCAACAATCTAAAAATATTTAGAAATATTAAGATACTTTAAATAGTATTACACAAACAATGACTATTCCAAAAACTGTTTCATGGGAGAGATTAGCTGAAAATTGCTCTAACTGTTAGTGGCTCTGTATTTCCTTGACAAATCCAGGCTCCCCAGTCAAAAGGATGCTGCAACCGCGTGTCTTCTTCTTGACAATCAATCTGGCTGTCTGCTGATAATTCATTGACTTTTAAAAGTTCTTTTAGTACCTCAACACCCAAGGTTGATTGCCGTAATTGTTTTACAGTAATTATATGTATATAGTTCTGAGCTTGATGTAACGCATCGGCACGACCCATACCAGACTGTAAATTATAAAAAAAACACTCCATTAATAGAGCCGTCACCTTGTCAGGAACTGGCGATAGGCTCATCACTAGGGTTTGTGATCCCGCTACTGCAAAAGCACGACGCAAACCAAACACGCCTTCGCCGATTTTGATGTCTCCTCTGGCGATATCACAAGCAGAGAGAACCGTCAATTCATTCGCCCACAAATCTAAACTGGCGATATCTTGGGCGAAAACAAAGCCTTTGCCTGCATCTGGGGGAAGAGTTCCACCAAATAGCCAAGTATTAGCACCGGCTAAAGCTAGTGCAGAACGCATCATGGGATTTTCTACCTTGGCCGTTCGCCCTGGTTCTATACTCAATAAGTTACGTTTGCGATCGCCTGGTTCCGGTTCAGAGTCGCTTAAAAATAGGCCGTGAGTCTCAATGAGCATGATACTGGGGCACTCACTACTTGTTAAACGAGTTTTTACTGCTTCTGCACCCAAGTACAGTTGTGCATCTGGGAGCTTTTTCGCCACACTTTCACCCAAAAACCTTGTACCTAGAGCGCGGCGCAGGCTTTTTCCTGTGAGAGTATTAAGTAATTCTTGTATTAGTTGTTTTGGTGCATCAGCCGGAGTAAATTCCTGGTTTTTGATAGTTGCTCCATCTGAAGCTAAATTTGTGGTTGACTCTGCTTGTAAATCAAAATCAGGATCGGCAATAATGAGTGGTGCAGAAATCGAGCGTGTCGGTAGCTGAACTTTGGTGCGGAGAATATCCCGCCCGACACTGAGATATAGCATTTTCTAGTCTGGTGAGGTACAAATTTATCTGCGTTTATCCGCGTCCATCCTCTTCTATCAGCGGTTAATTATTTTTGTCTGTACCTCACCAATGTGGGAATCGCTATAACTAATGGTATATTCATCCATTAATAGACGTGTACATATTGTATGGCTGGAGGTTTAGCACGTCAGATGTGAACATAATGCCAATGTTTCCATTAGTTCGACTTCTTGTGAAGTCAAGCACCTCAAGTTCAAGTCAAAAGATAAAAGCGTCAACTTCAAACCCTGGTTTTAATAGGGTTATTCTCTTTCTAGGTGCAAGGTTCAAGAAATGCCAACAGGATTTGAGAACAAGAAAAGCAAAACTAAAGCATCTTTTGCACCCTGCATAGATAGCAAAGACATTACCACTCAGTTTCAGGAATACTTCACTCTTATCAAAGACCCCAGAGTAGAAAGGACGAGATGGCATTCACTGAGCGATATTATCACCATAGCGATTTTGGCAGTAATAGCAGGAGGGCAAGGTTGGGAAGATATCGAGGAGTATGGACTCAATAAACAGGAGTGGTTGGAGACATTTTTAGAACTGCCAGAGGGAATACCCAGTCCAGACACTTTTAGAAGAGTGTTTGAGAAAATTAACCCCAAAGAATTTGAGAAATGTTTTCGTTGCTGGGTACAATCGCTAATAGAGAAGTTGGGAGTAGAAGTAGTAGCTATAGATGGCAAAACTCATCGAGGCTCATATGACCGAGAATCTCAGCTAAAAGCTTTACACACAGTCAGTGCATGGTCAAGTGAACACCGTTTGGTATTAGGACAAACAAAGGTCAGTGACAAATCAAATGAAATCACCGCGATTCCAGCACTGTTGGAAATGCTAGACATATACGGCTGCATCATTACTATTGATGCAATGGGTACTCAAAAATCGATTGCCCAGAAAATTATCGCGGCTGGTTCTGATTACGTTTTGAGCTTGAAAGATAATCATCCTACACTGCACCAGCAAGTAAAGAATTGGTTTGAGATAGCCCAGTCCAATGGATTCAAAAATGTTAATGTGAGTATGAGTCAACGGATAGAAAAAGTGCATCACAGAATCGAGAATCGTCAGGTTTACACCGTGCCAGTGTCACAACTTTCTGCACTTCATGAACAAGATTTGTGGGCTGGTTTGACAACAGTAGTTATGGTAGTGCGTTCGATTCAGCATTGGAATCAGACTACCCATGAGGTGCAATTTTACATCACCAGTCTTGTCAGTGATGCTAATAAAATTGGTAGTGCCATTCGACAGCATTGGGGAATAGAAAATTCTGTTCATTGGACATTAGATGTCACTTTTAATGAAGATGAATGTCGAATTCGTTCTCTGCATAGTCCACAGAATTTTGCTTTACTACGTCGCATTGCTCTTAACGCCTTAGAACGAGAATCATCTTTCCGTCGCAGTATTCGCCAAAAGTCACGACGAGCCGCTATGAATGATCGGTATATGCTTTCTGTGTTGGCTGCGGCTCTCCCAAATTCAACACTCTCCTAGAATCCCACTGTCAATAGAGTTTGAGACGCGCTAACCCTGCATCGGCAGCAAGGCTACCCCCCACTTGATAGGGATACTTAACCATGTTGCCCTTCTAGGTGGGCGCAAAAATATTGCCGATAAAGTTCGCACCTAAGGCTGGACTTAACATCGTCTTTCTTTCGTTCAATAGTTTAGTGTTTTTGCGCCGACTTACTTAATGCACGAACGTAGCGCTTACAACTTCCCCTGAATGCTCTGAGGTAAAATAGCTTCTAAAATAGAATTATGTTGTCAACTCAAACTCAAATATTACGCATTTCTCAAGGACAACTTAATCTACTAGAACGTTGTCCTCGTCAGTTCCAACACACTTATTTAGAAAATCTCAATTCTCCCTCAGATCCCGAACATGAGGAAAAGCAGACTCTAGGTAGTCGCTTCCACTTGCTGATGCAGCAGCAAGAGATGGGTTTGCCAATTCATAGCTTTTTGCAAGCTGATACCCAATTGCAAAGCTGGATGGCCGCTTTTGCTAACGCAGCACCAAAAATTATCACACCTGCAATAGATCACCAAACTTTCCGCGAAAGTGAACACTATCGCACCCTACAAGTGCAAGACTATTTGCTCACAGTTATTTATGATTTATTAATTGCAGATAATCAGCAAGCACAAATTTTTGACTGGAAAACTTATCCCAAACCACCCAACAAAAGCAAATTAGCCAGAAATTGGCAAACTCGTCTATATATGTATGTATTGGCTGAAACTAGCGAATACCTGCCAGAAAATATTTCCATGACTTATTGGTTTGTTCAATCTGCAGGCAAACCGCAAAATATACAATTTACTTACAGTCATAGCTTACACGCCCAAACAGCAAAGAAACTTAATCAACTGTTAAATAAATTGACCACTTGGCTAGAAAATTATCAACATGGTGAATTATTTCCCCAAGTGCCAGAAAGTAGTCAAGCCTGTGATTATTGCCAGTTTGCTCAAAGGTGCGATCTCACACAAGTTGCAGAGGCATTAATTAATCAAGTTTTACCTCATCTCGATACCATTCAGGAAGTATCACTGTCAGAATTTAAGTAAATCGGTACAATAAAACCAAACTATAGGAATCCGGCTTGATTTTTGAAAAGATACGTAGGGTGTGTTAGCGACAGCGTAACGCACCAAATCCTTGATGATGGTGCGTTACGGATTTCATCCTAACGCACCCTACGATACCTAATTTTGTTCAAAAATCAAATAGTAGTCCTATGTGTGAAAAAAAGTAAACAAAGCTAAAACCCTCTTTCCTCCTGTATTCTGGATTCTATCTCCTACCTTATCCCAACGATAATTATTTACGCTCACCTACTTAGGAGTGAGAGTTAAACGCTGAATTCATGGCTTCGTTTCTGGTGGTACTGGTTAGTTCTTGCCATCTGCAAAGTCACTATTTTTAATATTTAGGAAATATAGCGCAGAAACCACAACCGCAGTTTTTATGACAAACTTTGATGACATGGACGTAGTTTACGTCCGTGAATTAGGAATCGATGATATAGCCCCAATTTATCATTTGGGAGAGGAGCTATTTACTAGCGATCGCTATCCTTATTTGTACCGCACCTGGGATGAATGGGAGGTGATCGGACTATACAACACAGATCCAGAATACTGCCTCGTTGCCGAAATAGATGGAGAACTGGCAGGATTTATTTTAGGAACTATCATCACCAAGACATCTTGGACTTATGGTTATATTTTGTGGCTAGGAGTTAATCCCAATTTTCAACGGCAGGGAGTTGCTGATAAGCTAGTTGATAAAGTCGTCGCCCGCATGATTGAAGATGGGGCGCGTTTTATGCTGGTAGACACTGACCCCACTAATATACCAGCGGTGAAGTTTTTCCACCGCAAAGGTTTCGGTAATAACCGCCAGCATATTTTCTTGTCGATGAATTTAAGTAAGCATCCATATTATGGCAGACTAATAGATTACGAACATCAAAAAGCTGAACGCGCAGGTTATAAGCGATGTCTACGACGGGCTACGCCTACGCGTCCCACTATTCGCGCCCGCAAACCCGACGGTTTCGCTAATGAAATAGTCCTCAATCCCTTAGTAACTGAACCTCAGACAGAGACTGAGGACTAGGGAATAGGCAATAGGCAATAGGCAATAGGCAATAGGCAATAGGCTATTAAGTAAGTCGGTGCAATAAAACCAAACTATGTGAAGAAAAGTAAATAAGGCTCAAACTCTTTCTCCCCCTGCCCCCTGCCTTATTCCAACAATAATTATTTACGCCGACCTACTTAGTTATATTCCCAATCCCCAATCACTAATAAGATGCAATGGACTTTAGCAGCAACTGAACAACCACCAGAGTGGTTTATCCAAGCGGTGAAGCAATATACACCTGCATCTAGTGGACTTTATGCGGCACAATTGTTGTGGCAGCGGGGAATTAGAGATAAATCACAACTAGCGGCTTTTGTCAACCATCAAACCTATAAACCAGCAAGCCCTTGGGAATTTGGGCAAGAAATGCATTTAGCTGTAGCGCGGTTGCAACAGGCGCGTAACGCTGGTGAGAAAATTGCTATTTGGGGAGACTTTGACGCAGACGGTATCACCGCCACTGCTGTGTTGTGGGATGGTTTAGGAGAGTTTTTTGCCCAAAATCAACAGTTAATTTATTACATTCCCAATCGCCTCACCGAATCCCACGGACTTAACAATCAAGGGATTGATAATTTAGCAAAACAAGGCATTACATTAATCGTCACTTGTGACACAGGCAGCACGAACCATGATGAAATTATTTATGCCCAACAGCTAGGTATTGATGTCATCGTCACAGATCACCACACCTTAGCACCAGAACGCCCAGCCGTTGCAGCTATTATCAACCCCCGCTATTTAGCCAATGAACATCCGCTATTTAATCTTTCTGGGGTGGCGGTAGCTTATAAGTTGGTGGAAGCGTTATATCAAGCCCTACCTGATGTCCCCCAAAATCCGTTAACAGATTTGTTGGATTTAGTAGCAGTAGGATTAATTGCTGACTTAGTGCAACTCAGTGGGGATTGTCGCTATTTAGCCCAGTTGGGAATTCAACGACTACAGGCAGATTTTAAACAACCACCAGCAGCGCGCAGGCGGCCAGGAGTTGGACGATTATTAGAATTATGCCAGAAAAGTGGCGATCGCCCCACAGATATTTCCTTCGGTTTAGGACCGCGCATCAACGCCGTCAGCCGCATCCAAGGTGATGCTAGTTTCTGCGTAGAATTGCTGACTAGCCGAGATATCAAACATTGCCAGCAACTGGCAGAAATGACAGAACTAGCCAACGCTCGCCGTAAGTCATTGCAAAAAGATGTGCAAGCGCAAGTCACACAAAAACTCACCCAATTAGACTTATCTACCACAAGTGCGATCGTCCTCGAAGATCCTCAATGGCCTATAGGCGTATTAGGCTTAGTCGCTGGACAAATAGCCCAAGAGACAGGCCGCCCCACCATTTTGTTGAGTACAGAAGAAGCAGGGGACAAGGGAGACAATTCTTCACTTTTAACTCCTAACTCAGCACTCAGCACTCAGCACTCAGCACTCTTATTGGCCCGTGGTTCCGCCCGTTCGGTGAATTCCGTCGATTTATACCAACTAGTAAAAGATCAAGCACATCTGTTACACCGCTTTGGCGGACATCCCTTTGCTGCGGGGCTGAGTTTGTTGGCGGAGAATATTCCTTTATTTAAAGACGCAATTAACCAGCGATTGCGGCAATCCTTAGGTGGTGTAAACCTAACACCAACTGTCCAAGCAGATATAGCAGTCACAGTCGCTGACTTAGGCAAAGAATTATTTTTAGAACTGAAAGTATTAGAACCCTGTGGAATGGGTAATCCCGTCCCCAAACTACTAATTCAAAACTGCTGGTTTGAAAATGCTTGGCATCGCAATCAACAAGATTCCCAAGGTAAAAAAATCCAGTATATTAAAACCGAGTTTGACATTCGAGATGACACGACGAGAAACCCATTTCCGGGGATATGGTGGGGACATTATAAAGATGAATTGCCCATAGGTAGATGTGATTGCATCGCCGAAATAGACTACAACAGCTTTAAAAAACGCTATGAAATCAGATTAATTGCTGTCCGTCCCACTATTAACTCAATACTCAACACTCAACATTTACCACTCATCCTAGATTTGCGGAATCAGAGACAGTCAACCATCAACAGCGATGCACTGAGCTTGTCGAAGTGTCAACAGTCAGCACTCATTATTTCAGAATGCCCTACTAGTTGGGATGATTTACGGGCGTGGTGGAAAAAGTCACTCTACAATAATCAACAACTAGCCCTGGCTTGGACTATACCCAACCATCAAACACCCAGCGACATTTGGCTAACTCTAGTGGGAATTGCCAAATACCTAAGTCGTACCAATCAACTAGTTACCCGCGTTCAACTATTAGATAAGCTAGGCATCGGTGACCAAACCTTATTTTTGGGAATTAGAGCTTTAAAATATTTGGGGTTTACACTGCAGCGACAAGACCGTGATTTGCAAATTAGCCACGATGCTAAAAATCTATCAGAAACCTTGGCTGATAGTGCTGCTGCCAAATTTTTAGCCGCCATCCGCGAAGAACAATTTCAGCGAGAGTATTTTGCTGAAGTCCCTTTATCTACAATTGTGGCGATGGTTAATAGTCAGGGTTAATGGGATGATTGTTTGCGATCGCATCCCCAATTAATCGAGCGCGATCGCTCACACTAAAATCGGGTAAGTAAGGGCACGGCACCGATAAAATTATGTGATGCGCTGAAAGATTTTGGATGCCGTGCCCCTACTACGATATTTTTAATTACGAATTAAATCTTGCACTATCAGGAGTTGGACTTACGCAAGTGTCATATTTTTTTATTAAGGTTGTCAAGGGTCAATAGTCCAAAAACCTTGACTCTTGACTCTTATGAAAAAAGATATATGTGCCAGTTGCATCAGTCAAGGGATTTTTTTGTGATTTAAGAATTAACCGCTGGCTGGGGAATAACTCCCGTATTGCGAGTTTCTACACTAGAAAGCCGACTAATTGTTAACAGTGGCACTTCTTGTCGGCAAGACTGACAAAACCAATAAAGTTCACTGTGACGAACGTGACGTAGGAGGGAACCACCGCAACATGGACAGGTGTTAGCTCTCATACTCATTACCGATGTCCTCCCTGAAAAAAGTTGTTGTTGAAAATGTAAAAAAATTGTTGATTAAAACCGGACTTCATTAGCACAAATGTGCCCATTTAAGTCTATGCGATCTTTTATAATTTGTTCATAGACCGCCTGGTAACCGTTAACCATTTGGGTAACACTAAACTTGGTTGCTACATATTCTCGACAGATTTGACGGTTTAGTTCCAAAGCCTTGGGAATCATTGCCGCCATTTCTGCAAAGCTTTGGCAGATAAAGCCTGTCTTACCATGAGCAATCACCTCTGGTACAGAACCGAAATTCATAGCAATCACTGGCGTACCAGTTGCCATTGATTCAATCATTACCAAGCCAAAAGGTTCTTGCCAAGTAATAGGAAAGAGAGTTACTGCAGCATTTCCCAACAGTTCAGCCTTCTCGGCATGGCTAACTTCACCTAGATATTCAATTTGCTTCCCATCAATATGGGGGGCAATTTCTTGTTCAAAAAACTTAGAATCTACTAAATCAACTTTTCCTGCCATTTTCAAGCACCAACCAGTCTGTTTTGCAATTGCGATCGCATGATGTGAACCTTTTTCGGGTGAAAAGCGTCCTAAAAATGCTAAATATTGCGGCTCTTGGGGTTGTGGCTGAAATGGATAATCTTCAGGATTAATGCCGTTATAAACGGTGTCGATATAGTTTAAGTCGATTTGACGCTGTGCCTGACTAATGCTGACGTATTGTTGCTTTTGGTGGTGGCTAAAGACTTGCTGGTTATCCTTTGTAAAACAACCGTGCAGAGTATGCACAGTGGGAGCCGATACTAAATTCGCTAAAGGTAATGCCGAAATACCTACATGGGAATGAATGATGTCGAATTCCTGCGATCGCTGGTAAACTTGGCTGAGTTCAAGCGTTTCATACGCTGCATATTCTTTGACATTTGGATCTAAGCGCAACGCACGTGGATAAACCGCTTCTAAACAAGCCGAAGTTTGAGAATCACCAGAAGCAAACAAAGTAACCTGATGACCGCGACGAACTAGTTCCTCGGTCAAGTGACTCACGACGAGTTCAATCCCTCCATAACTAGGAGGTGGAACTCGTTCCCATAAGGGGGCTACTTGAACGATTTTCATAAGTTGTTTTGGTTCAGTCTGTAAAATAGTCCTCTAAGTGAGAACTGAGGTAATTTAATGCGGGCAACGTATTTATGCTTACTCCTCGGAAACTTTAACAGTTATTCAGTTAAAAGGTTTAAATCTCCCATTAAATTGGTCGAAGGCGTTAGTGGGCTTTTTTATCTGCTCCAATGCGCCTGTTCACTGATAACTGGTCACTGTTTACTGAATTTAACAACACCACTAAAAAAAATTCCGCCCCTCAGCAGTGGCCACCGGGCAACTACACTATTAAACTATAACCTCCTGTTTCCTAATTTCATCTATCTTGGGGATCATAAGCAATTATGCTATTTTGTAAATTAACTTACCAAATAGATTTTTTTGTAGCTCACAATACTAAATTTTAGGTTGGGATCAATTATTTAGGGTCTGTTTGCCAGGAAAACGGCTCAGATACTAGCAAATCTATAAACGTTAAATAATTCTAAAAATTTGCTTAATTCATATTAATTCATAATTACTGATTTATGGGAATCACAGACTATTAACTAATGAAAATAGCTACTTGGAATGTAAATTCAATTCGGATTCGTCTCGAACAGGTGATTGATTGGTTAAAACAGAACCCTGTTGATGTCCTCTGTTTGCAAGAAACGAAAGTTGTCGATGCTGATTTTCCGCGATCGCCTTTAGAAGAATTAGGCTATTACGTTTATTTCTCAGGTCAAAAATCCTATAACGGCGTAGCAATAATCAGCCGCCAACCGCTTTCAGATATCAGTACGGGTTTCACAACAATTGTGACCAATGTCGAACCAGAACTAGATGAGCAAAAGCGGGTAATTACTGGTGTTATTGATCAGATTCGGATTGTTAATCTTTATGTACCCAATGGTTCAGCAGTGGGAAGTGAAAAATATCTTTACAAACTCAAGTGGTTAGCAATACTAAAGGAGTATTTGCAATTATTGCTCAAATCACAGCCAGCTATCTGTATTTGTGGCGACTTTAATATTGCTTTAGAAGCCATAGATATTCATGACAAAGTTAATCCCCTCAATCACATCATGGCATCAGAACCAGAGCGCCAAGCTTTACGAGATATACTGACGCTAGGATTTGCCGATGCTTTTCGCAAATTCACCAGCGAAGGCGGTCACTTCAGCTGGTGGGATTATCGCACCGCAGCCTTTCGTCGCAACCTAGGCTGGCGGATTGATCATCACTATTTGACACCAGTTTTGTATGAGTGTGCTAAAAGCTGCATTATTGATGTTGAACCTAGAAAACTAACTCAACCCAGCGACCATACACCAGTAGTTGTGGAATTGGATATATGAAGGTGATTGCTACCGTGCCAGGAGTTTCAGAATCCAGCAGATAGATTAAGCTCATCCCACCCCATTTTAGGGGTGGGATTTCACGTTGACGGTTATCAGTCATCAGTAGACCTCTTGCATAAATATTTTTTGTCTCACGCAAAGACGCAAAGAAGATCGCAAAAATTAGGACTTTTGCAAGAGGTCTAGTTAACGGCGGCGGGGCGGCGATCGCTGCTACCCTTCACCACACTCAGTACCTCGGCTTATAGTCCCTCGGCTTATAGTAAATTTAAGTACTGAGTACTTTTGTACTATGGTTAATGCCCCGCCCGATGTCAAGCGGAATCTTTTAATCGGGAGAAGGTTGATACCTCACCCCTCTCCTGTCGGAGACGCTACGCGAACGTGGGTGGTATTTTTAACTCAGCACTCAGCACTCGGAACTCAGCACTTTTCATCTCCAGATCTGGCTTCTTCGATAAAGACTTGCGCTTGTAGGGGGATGTCAAGCCGCTGATACTTTCGCTAAAACGTGAAGGGAGAGGCTTTCAGGATGGTGCAAAATAATGGCAGACAAACCCCAAAAAGAAATCAATTCGCCCACACAACTATCGAACAGGGATATCAAGACTCAGCCAACTGTTTCCCAGTCCTTTGCTCAAAAAGTAGGTCAGGTGGGAGGAATAATTACCCAAAGCGGTAAAGCAGTCTTCGATAAAACAGTCGCCGTGGGAACAGCGGCGGCGAAGCAAACACATCATCTGATTGAACAATCAACTCAAGCCAGCGGTCAAATAGTCAATTACCTCAGCAAAAATTGGCTTATCCGCAAATTATCTGGTTTTTTAAACCTTAATTGGCTGATTGGTGCTGCTGATAGTGTCGATTTGGAAAAAGCAGCAGTAGAAGTGAAAAAGCTAAAACAACAGTATCCCCATGAATCACCTAGTCAGATTGCCCACCGGATCATGGTGGAAAAAGCAACTCAAGCAGGTAGTATTGGTCTAGCGACTAGCATTTTGCCAGGATTTGCTGCAGCTTTGTTGGCAATTGATTTGGCAGCTACGACAAAATTGCAATCAGAAATGCTTTATCAGATAGCATCTGACTACGGAATGGATTTAAAAGATCCAGCGCGTAAAGGTGAAGTGTTGGCAATTTTTGGTTTGGGGTTGGGTGGTGGTCGTCTTTTGAAGGCTGCGGGATTAGGCTTGTTGCGAAATGTGCCTTTTGCTGGTGCAGCGATCGCCGCTAGCTCAAATGCAACGATGATTTATTCATTGGGGTATGCTGCTTGTCGATTTTATGAAGCCAAGCTAGATGAATCAACTTCGCTGACTTCTCAAGAGACGCTAGAAAAATTAAAACAACAAAGTGCAGATTATTTAGAAACTGCGATCGCCCAAACAACAGTCATGGATCAAATCTTAGTTCACATGATCCTCGCTAGTCATCCAGAAAAAACTTGGGCAGAAATTTTACCCGAATTAAAAGCCGTTAATCTCAGTCCTACCTCATTAGCAGCTATAGCTGAAGATATGCAATCACCCCAGCCTTTAGATACCTTGCTGAATCAACTCAATCGTGATTTTGCCATACCCTTGTTAGTGCAGTGCAAAAAAATCGCCCAACTTGACAGTCAGACTACACCAGTTGAGCAACAAGTGATCGATGCGATCGCTGCTAAGTTTAATCTTGGGAATGGGGAATAGGGAAAAAGTCGCCAGGACAGATTAGTTTACCTTGGGATAAGGGATGTGCAGAGAAATAAAGTACCTGATATCAAGGATCGTGGGTTTCGACTGCGCTCAACCCACGAGATGAGCGTCGAGGGTTGAGCGTAGTCGAAACCCTATCTTGTTCAAATAAATTTTTACTAAATCTTAGATAAAGTTCATTGTTACCAACGCTCAGACAAATTTTCTTCTGAACGCTGAAGCCGAAGCGCCCGTTGCTGTATTTCACCCAAAGTTGGTCAATGGTGCGTAAGTCACTACAGGGAAAATTCTTGATAGATTCGACATCAAGACATTTTTGCTTTTCTCTGTTAGATGCCTTGAGCATGACAGCTAATTCCTCTTGTTATGCATTCACACCCGCAATAATCGCCAATGCAATTGCATACTCCTGCAAATCTTGCCGCAAGGTTTCCAACTCAGCCCGCAATTTCCTTTCCTCAGACCATTCACGTTCATGGTGTTGAGGACTCACGTCAGTCGGACGCTGGGCTTCCCAGGTTTGTAATATGGGATGCCATTTAGCCAGGATGGGGCGCAAACCATTATTCAAAACTGCGATCGCAATTCCCCCAACTGAATCGTGAGATGCACCCACATCAGGGCCAGCCTGCTTGAGAATTTCTCTTGTTGTGCCAAACAAGCTGTATAAAGAATTCAGTGCCTCCCGCAGTAGTCCTTCGCTAGATTCCAAAGGCTGTACTGCAATCCGTGTAACTAGTTCAATATAAAGCGACCATGCAGTCCTCCGTTCTGTGGTATCAGCTTGCCATTCCGCTGAACCGATGCCAAAGGGAAGGCTTACAGATACTTTTTTCAACTTAGCACCGTCGGATTTAGGCATTTTTTTATTAAGTTAAGTTTCTATAATCACTAGTATATTCACTTAAGGGCCGTTCAAAAGCAGAGATGCTGTTTGTAACATCTACATATAAATTGCCGTAGATTCCTGGTCAAAAGTAACTGATACCGTTTCTTTGTGAAGCCACATATATTTACCCCCCGGCTATGCTGTCCCCCCATGCCCAACGCATGAACAAAGAATTTTAAGCAATACTAGTACAAGAAGATTTACACAAAATACAACAATGGGAATTCAAGCGAGTGATACGCCTCTCTTAGAGTGGGCAGGGGATACGTTGGCAATTGGATTATTTGAAGACGCTGTAGAGTTAACTGGGGAACTGGCAACTTTTGATGGCAAGTTGGCTGGTGTGTTGAAAGAACTGATTGCTGAAGAGGAATTTAAGGGTAAAGCCAATAGCACCATCTTCACTAGGGTGGCTGCTGGTAGTCCAGTTAAAAAAGTTATTGTAGTAGGCTTAGGAAAAGCAGAAGCCCTCAAACTAGATACCTTACGACGTGCGGCGGCGGCTGTAGCTAGGGTAGCCAAAAAGCAAAAAAGCAAAATCCTGGGGTTTAGTTTTCCCTTGTGGAATAACGAACCGACAGCCAGCGCTCAAGCGATCGCAGAAGGCATAGAATTGGCGCTATACCAAGATATTCGCTTTAAGTCAGAGCCGGAAGACAAAGGATCACAAATTGAAACCGTAGATTTACTAGGTTTTGCTGGACAAGAAGCCGCGATCGCCCGCGCTAATCAAATTGTTTCCGGGGTAATTTTGGCTCGGCAGTTGGTAGCCGCACCAGCAAATGAAGTGACGCCGATTACCTTAGCAGAAACTGCCCAAGCGATCGCTAAGGAATACGGGTTACAAGTAGAAATCCTGGAACGGGAAGACTGCGAAAAACTGGGTATGGGTGCATTTTTGGGAGTCGCCCAAGCTTCTGATTTGCCACCTAAGTTTATTCATTTAACCTACAAGCCAGATGGTACACCCACTCGCAAACTAGCGATTATTGGTAAAGGCTTAACCTTTGATTCTGGTGGACTGAATATTAAAGGCGCTGGTAGCGGCATCGAAACCATGAAAATTGATATGGGTGGTGCTGCGGCGACTTTAGGTGCTGCCAAAGCGATCGCCCAGATTAAACCAGATGCTGAGGTGCATTTTATCTCAGCAGCGACTGAGAACATGATTAGCGGTAAAGCTATGCATCCAGGAGACATCCTCAAAGCATCCAATGGCAAAACCATAGAAGTCAACAACACCGATGCTGAAGGACGTTTGACCTTGGCAGATGCCTTAGTATTTGCCGACAAATTAGGAGTAGATGCGATCGTGGACTTAGCCACCTTGACTGGGGCTTGCGTTGTCGCCTTGGGTGAAGATATGGCGGGTTTATTTTCTCCCGATGATGCTGTAGCTTCCCAGCTAGAAAAAGCTGCCGCAGGCTCAGGAGAAAAAATCTGGCGGATGCCAATGGAAGAAAAATATTTTGAAGGACTAAAATCTGGACTAGCCGACATGAAGAACACTGGTCCACGTGCCGGTGGCTCAATTACTGCTGCTCTTTTCCTCAAGCAATTCGTGAAAGACACCCCTTGGGCACACTTAGATATTGCCGGGCCAGTGTGGACAGATAAAGAAAATGGCTACAACGGCTCAGGAGCAACCGGCTTCGGTGTGCGGACTCTAGTTAACTGGGTGCTGAGTCCAGTTGAGTAGGGACTGGGAACTGGGGAGATCAGGGAGAATAACTCTTGACCCTTGACAAATGCCCAATGCCCCATAATCTAAAAGTTCCGATTTTTCGGCAAAGCCATCTGGTAAAATTTGTAAGGTTTCTAGAAGCTCTAAGCAATGGGATCGACTTGCGTACGGATCGCAATTGACGCAATGGGAGGGGATCACGCACCCGGTGAAATCGTTGCTGGCGCACTGCGGGCACGGGAAGAATTGGGTGTAAAAGTTTTGTTGGTAGGTGATCCCCAACAAATAGAAGCTGCCCTGCCACAAAAAACCAATTTAGGGCAGCTGGAGATCGTGCCTGCAGAGGATACGATCGCAATGGATGAGGAGCCTTTAACCGCCATCAGGCGTAAACCCAAAGCTTCCATCAACGTGGCAATGGATTTAGTCAAGCAGCAGCAAGCAGATGCAGTATTTTCCGCCGGTCACTCTGGCGCAGCGATGGCATCGGCTTTACTCCGCTTAGGGAGATTACCGGGAATTGACCGCCCGGCAATTGGGGCAGTGTTTCCGACAATTGTCGCCGGTAAGCCAGTGCTGATACTTGATGTCGGCGCGAATGTAGACTGCCGTCCTAAGTTTTTAGAGCAGTTTGCCGTCATGGGATCTGTTTACAGTCAGTATGTGCTGGGTACAAGCGAACCTAAAGTCGGGTTGTTGAATATCGGCGAGGAAGACTCTAAAGGCAATGATGCCGCAGTTCGTGCCAACCAACTGCTACGGGAAAATTCCCAAATTGACTTCATTGGGAATGCCGAAGGGCGTGATGTACTTTCTGGTAACTTTGATGTGATTGTGTGTGATGGCTTCGTGGGCAATGTGTTGTTAAAGTTTGCCGAAGCAGTCGGAGAAGTGATTTTGCAAATTTTGCGGGAAGAATTACCCCAAGGATTGCATGGTCAAATCGGCACAGTGCTTCTAAAACCCAACCTGAAGCGAATTAAGCAACGGATGGATCACGCGGAACATGGCGGTGCTTTGCTGTTAGGCGTAGCCGGGATTTGTTTTATCGGTCATGGTAGCTCACAAGCACCATCGATTTTTAATGCCATCCGCATGGCAAAAGAAGCTGTAGATAACCAAGTCTTGGAACGAATTCAATCGCAATATCAAACCCTACAGCGCGATAGTAGTTAAAAATCAGCCATTTATCATTTGTGAGCCACTGCTCAATTAGAGTTCCCCGACTTGTTAGCAAGTGGCGTCATTTGTCCTTAATTCGTGGCAAATGACAAATGACAAAGGACTAACGACAAAACGCTGATAGCGAGTGAGGGTAGGAGTGCATAATTTAGGTATAGCAATTACAGGAAGTGGTTCGGCATTACCAGCAACTTCCCTAGACAATCAGACGCTGAGTAGACTGGTGGAAACATCAGATGAGTGGATTACCACAAGAACCGGAATTTGTCAAAGACGCTTGGCATCGCCGACTGACTCGTTGAGTATGCTGGCCACGTCTGCCAGCACTCAAGCGATCGCCTCTGCCGGCATCACAGCAGCCGACCTGGATCTGATTATCTTGGCAACCTCTACCCCAGATGACTTATTTGGTAGTGCTTGTAAAATTCAGGCTAATTTGGGAGCCACCAAAGCCGTAGCTTTCGATTTGACAGCTGCCTGTTCGGGCTTCGTGTTTGGACTGGTGACAGCTGCCCAATACATTAGAACAGGCGCCTACCAAAATGTACTGTTGATAGGTGCAGATATCCTCTCTCGTTGGGTAGATTGGCAAGATAGACGCACTTGCGTACTATTCGGCGATGGTGCAGGGGCAGTAGTATTACAGGCGAATGAGAGCGATCGCTTACTAGGATTTTCACTTCATAGTGATGGCACTCAAAATCACTACCTCAATCTTGCCTATCAAGCTTCTGACCAAGAACTGCTCCCAGACATCAACATCGCTCAAGGAACTTACCAACCCATCACAATGAACGGCAAAGAAGTCTACCGCTTTGCTGTGCAACGAGTGCCAGAAGTTATTGATAAAGCTTTATTTAAAGCGAACCTGAGCATTGATCAAATAGATTGGCTACTGTTACATCAAGCCAATCAACGAATTCTTGATGCTGTTGCTCAACGCTTAAATATTCCTCAACACAAAGTTATTAGTAATCTCGCCAATTATGGCAACACCTCCGCCGCTTCCATCCCCATAGCCTTAGATGAAGCAGTACGACAAGGCAAAATTCAACTCAACGATACCATTGTTGCATCCGGCTTTGGTGCCGGTCTCACCTGGGGCGCAGCGATTTTTCAATGGGGAAGATAGGAAACAGTGAACAGTTATCAGTGAACAGTAAACACACTGATAACTGATAACTGATAACTGATAACTGATAACTGATAACTGACAAATGACAAAAACTGCATGGGTGTTCCCCGGACAAGGTTCCCAAGCGCAGGGGATGGGAATTGATTTATTAGATATACCCTCTGCACGGGATAAATTTGCTCAAGCTGAGTCTATTCTCGGCTGGTCTGTCACAGAAATCTGTCAAAGCGATGCTGAACAATTATCACGCACGCTTTACACTCAGCCAAGTCTTTACGTAGTAGAGAGCATTCTGGCTGACATTCTTCGTGAAAGAGGACAAAAACCAGATTTACTTGCTGGTCATAGTTTGGGAGAATACATTGCCCTTTATGTCGCTGGCGTATTTGAGTGGGCTGTAGGGCTACATTTAGTCAAGCGTCGAGCAGAACTTATGGATAGTGCCGCAGGTGGGATGATGGCGGCGTTAATGAATTTTGACCGCGAACAGTTAGAAGCAGTCATTGCTGAAACACCCGATGTGGTTCTAGCAAATGATAACAGTCCGGCTCAAGTAATAATTTCCGGCACAACTGAGGCTGTACAAACAGTCATGTCTCAAGTTAAATCTAAACGTGCTATCCCGTTAAAAGTTTCTGGGGCCTTTCACTCACCCTTAGTTGCAGCTGCAGCAACAGAATTTCAAGAAGTTTTAGAATCTGTGCAATTTCAACCAGCGATCGCTCCAGTATTATCTAATGTAGAGCCAACTCCGTCAGTTGATGCTGAAGTTTTAAAGCAGCGCCTGATTAAACAGATGACCGGTTCAGTCAGGTGGCGAGAAATTTCTTTAGAATTAGCAGCTAACGGCATTGAGCGAGTTGTGGAAATTGGCCCCGGTAACGTGCTAACTGGTTTGATTAAACGCACTGTCCCCGATATCATCTTAGAGAACATCCGTAATGCTGGTGAGTTACCTGTTTAGGGAATAGGCAATAGGCAATAGGCAATAGGCAACTTGTACTGAGCGACTTGTGCCGACTTGTACTGAGCGTAGCCGAAGTAGCGAAGTTGAGGTAAGTCGAAGTATAGGCACTAGTAGTCTGTCAGGGTTGAAATGAGGGACTGTAGTGTGAGCGTCTCGCTCACGCGGGCTTTTCGGCCCGCACTACCAAAAACCCCTCAAAACAAAATTGACAGACTACTAGGTTATTTTCCCAATCAACTGTCATCAGTCATCAGTCAACTGTCCCTAATATGAGCAGAAGCCGCGAACCATTTGCTAGTCTGGCACTCTATTCCGCTTTTAAGTGGTCGGTTGTCAGTCCCATACTTCACACTTACTTCAGGTTGCGGATTTATGGCGCTGAAAATGTTCCTCAATCTGAGCCTTTAGTGGTGGTAAGTAATCATGCTAGTTACTTTGACCCTCTGATTCTCTCTAATTCTGTACGTCGTCCGGTGGCGTATATGGCCAAGGAAGAATTGTTTCGTGTCCCAATTTTGGCACAAGCAATTAAGCTGTATGGTGCTTACCCAGTGAGTAGAGGTACAGGCGATCGCGCTGCCATTCGTTCTGCTCTAGAATGCATTGACAATGGTTGGGCTGTGGGTGTTTTCTTGGAAGGTACTCGTACTCCAGATGCGCGGATTTCAGACCCTAAAAGAGGTGCATTGTTGCTAGCTGCAAAGGCAAAAACACCTATATTGCCGGTAAGCTTGTGGGGTACTGAAGGAATTTTACAACCAGGCTCGGCTATCCCGCGCGCTGTTCCTGTCACCGTGAGGATTGGTAAGTTGATTGATACCCCCAGTTCCACTCGTAAAGAGGAATTGCAAGGGTTGACACTCAAGTGTGCAGCAGTGATTAATGAGATGCATGATTTAGGGCGTTGATTGCCAAAGGCTAAAAAATATGCTTTTAGGAAGTAGCGATCGCCTTTTAATTTCTTTAAGCTTATGTCATTTGTTATTTGTCAAGAGTCAAGGTGAAGGATCATTAGTTATTTCTCCCTCATCTCACTTGTCCCCCATTCCCCAAAATTATTATGAGCGGCTTTGAAGCCAAGAATATTTGGGAGAAATTGAATAATTTGACCTTAGTCCGCTTTTTGCTGTTGGTTGCTTCTGGTTGGGCAATTGTACAGCTTTTAGCTTACTTTGAGGCGGTCATTGTTATTTTTACATTTGCTGCTATTTTGGCTTTTTTACTCAGCTATCCTGTAGATTGGCTAGGGCGTTTCTTACCCCGTGGTATAGCAGTTGTTGTTGTTTTCTTGCTCAGTATTGTGATTCTGGGTGGGTTGATGATTACTGTAGGGTTAGCAGTTTTATCTCAAGGGCAACAATTAATTGATAGTATATCTGTGTTTTTAACTTCCTTAGTACCTTTATTAGAAAGCATTGAAACTTTTCTCCGTAATCGGAATTTACAAATAGATTTAAGTGTAATTGAAGAACAATTACGGAATCAAGCTGTTTCATCTCTAGTAACTAGCTTGGCTATTCTACAACAATTTCTAACAAATTTTGTGACTTTTATATTAATTGCGGTTGTAGCTTTTTTTATGTTACTAGACGGCGAAAAGCTTTGGCAATTGCTGATAAAAATTATCCCAAATCCTCGGCGCGAAAGATTTACAAAGATAATCAGACGCAGCTTTTTAAGCTTTTTCCGTGGTCAGTTATTACTAACATTATTTTTGACAACTTCGACCTTGATTGTTTTTTTATTATTGCAAGTACCTTTTGCTTTAATATTATCTGTGATAGTCGGAATCCTTGATATTATTCCTGGTATAGGAGCAACATTAGGCGTTGGTGTAATTACCTTAGTGGCGTTATCCCAAAATGTTTGGTTAGCCTTAAGAGTGTTAATTGCTTGTATTGTCCTTCAGCAAATACAAGACAATTTAATTGCACCTAGAATTATGCAAGGTGCGCTCAATCTTAATCCTGTAGTAGTATTTTTTGCTTTATTAGTAGGTGCAAGAGTGGCGGGATTACTGGGAGTTTTTATTTCTATTCCAATTGCTGCAGTCATTGTGTCCTTATTTGAAATTGAGGAAATGAAATCAGAAGTTTCGTAAAAAGTCAAGGGTTAATAGCCATCAATTAAAAATAAATCTTAGGAATTCAGCATTCAGGAGGTAGAATCGAGGACTGACTACTAAATTCTGACTAATACCGTTTCTTTGTGAAGCTGCATATAATTCACCCCCCGGCTATCGCCGTCCCCCCTTACCAAGGGGGGACTACAGGGGGGTATTATTATGTGCATCTTCATACAAAATAGGTATAACCTGAATAATTAGGGTTTCAAATTTAATGATGTCCATCTCCTAAGTAGACATTAATGTAAAATTAAATATAGAAGCATAAAAAATAAAGAGTTATGCCGGATTTAAGAGCGGAGTTGATAGCAAATTTGGATGAGTCTGAGTGGGAATGGTTAATTCCCCACGTCAAAAGAGATGCGGTGATTTTGGTGACACCAAAGCTTAACTTATTGGATGTGGGAATAGCGATCGCAGGTGATAAAATTTCAGAAGTTCAACAGTGGATTGATCAGCAATTGCTCGCTAAACCCTCAACAGTACAGTTGGGCGAGTGGAACGCTAATCCCAACAAGCGATTCAGTACCCTCATCATCCAGCCTTACGTTCTCATACAAGAAATCCCCACTACCTCTGAATAATTTCAGATGGGTTTCGGAAAGCATGAATGACTTGATCGAGTTCCTGCGCGATCGCCAACAACTCCATCTCTCGCCAACGCTTACCGACTATCTGCATCCCGATTGGTAAGCCGTTTTGAGTTTGTCCAATTGGAATGACAACAACAGGGTGTCCTGTGAGATTGAATGGAACTACATAAGCACCCGATGCCATTGAATAGGGCACACTGCGATCGTCAACTAGAATAGCTGCACCCCGTTCACGATGTGTGAATGCAGGGGTCATCGCCACAGGGCAAAGCCAAGCATCCCATTGGGCTAACTCTCCATCCATCTGAGCAATAAAGCGATCTCGCTGGGTTAGTGTTTCAAAGTAGCCTTTCAGAGTCGGGTTAAACGAGATCGGCAATCCAATGCCAGCGATATTACCAAGCTTGCGTAAGTCGCGATCGCCTTGAGTGCTGTCACGAAATAGAAAAGCCAGATTCTTACGAATATCACTAGCTGTTAGAGACTGGGCATAGATAAGATTGTAGGCCGCAAGCTTGTAGTAGGATTGCCATGCGGCAGGAAAATCAAAATTTGGCACCCACTGTTCAATGGTTATTCCTGCTTCAGTCAGCTTTGTTGCAACCAATTGCATTGTTGATTTGATATCTGCTGCAACTGGATAGAGAGACCATTCATCCGCCCAAGCAATCCGTCGAGTCCGGAGTGTTTTATCACTTGATCGGTCGAGCAGAATGGGGGGAATGTCAGGTTGAGATGAATCAGCACCAGCGATAATTTGCAGGCAAAGACTTAAATCTTCAATCGAACGAGCCAGACTACCAACTGTGAGCATTTGGCGCATACAGCGAGGTGCTTCTGGAACTTCAGGAATATGCCCGGTTGTCGGCACTCGACGATCCGTTGGCTTGAAGCCATAAATGCCACAGAAATGGGCAGGCTGACGAATTGACCCACCAAAGTCAGAACAGATATCTAGAGGAGAAAGCCCTGCTGCGATTGCCGCCCCACCGCCACTAGAAGTACCACCAGGAGTGTAGTCAAGATTCCAGGGATTGTTAACGCGAGGAAATACATCGTTGAGTCCCTGATAACCACCTGCCAAATCACCTGGATTCGTTTTTCCTAAAATGATCGCTCCCGCAGTACGAAGACGACTGACAACGGTTGCATCGTTTTGGGGGATGTAATCTTTAAGAGACTTAGAACCTGCTGTTGTTCGCAGTCCAGCTGTTTCAAACGTGTCTTTAATTGTAATGGGAACTCCATGTAGGATGCCCCAATTCTCACTATTTGACAACGCTTCATCGGCTTGTTTAGCGCGTTGAAGGACGTACTCTGCGTCTAAGGTACAGATGGCGTTAAGAGTTGAATTATGGTTTGAAATTTGAGTAAGGTAAGCATCCACCACTTCAATAGACGAAACAGTGCGATCGCGGATCATTCGCGCCAGCTGATGGGCACAGGCAAACGTCAGGCTACTCATAGGCGCAAATAGCAAGTTCAAGATAAAGTTAATTATATTCACTTTTAGTTAATTAGATTAACTAAATTATTTATGGGTCGTCCAGTCAAAGAAAAGTCCTTGACACCGCAGGATGTAATTAATGCTGCGATCGCCTGTCTTGATAAAGAGGGGGAAGCTGCTTTGGGTGTGAATCGGGTTGCAAGGGAATTGGGGATTAAGCCTCCCGCGATTTACAAGCATATAGATGGCAATGCAGCCCTACGACGGGCAGTTGCACTCACCATTTGGCAGCAATATATTGAATGGTCTCGTCAACAAACTAATGGCTTGGACGATCCCCACGCATTACTGCGGGCAGGAGGAAGGGCAACACGGGACTTTGCGCGATCGCACCCCAACCGCTATCGAGTTATGACCCAATTTCAACTCAACCTCAACGATCAAGAAACAGCACCCCTAATTCAAGAAGTCTTCAGCTTCCTCAAACGTGTGCTGCAAGTCTACAATCTCAGTGAAACAAAATTAATTGATGCAATGCGAATGGTTAACGCAGCAATTACTGGCTTTATTGCGATCGAACAGGCTGGATTAATGACATTAGAACGTTCTACTGATGCTAGTTATGAGGTGATGATGGACGCGCTAGTAATTGCAATCCAACATATTCAACAAGTTGACTCGTGATATCTAACAACCAAGTTTAGCTGACGCAGACAATCTCTCTAACTCAACCGATCGCTTTTGTACTTTGGCTTCAAAAATTTGTTGTGCTACTGCTACCTTTATCAGTTTTCAAGTTTTACGTACACTTCAGTCTCGGTAACGTCAGCCATTCCTTCTCAGAATGAGATGAAAAATACCCAACGCCGTTAACAGTCATCAGTCATCTTTTCCCGTCATCTGCACCTGTGTAACCAGTCGCTACCCAAAGAATTGCTCTAGCACCATCGCGGACAGATTTTTCAATGGGTTCAGATGGTTTTGCTGAAGGAACTGACACTGCTTTGAACTCAATCCCCCGGCTCCCCAAAACAATCTCACCGATGATAGAAGCACGGCGCATATGAAAGTCTGAAGTAATCAAATAAACACTCTTAATACCGCGAGCTTGCAAATCGTCTACCAAAGTAGTAAAATTTGTTACAGTATCTACCGCTTCATAATCCATATGTAAGCGATGGGGATCAACGCCTGCTTTGGCAAAGACTTTTTGAGTGTACCTAGGTGGACTACCGCCACTAATCCAAATTGGTAAATCTGGGTGCTTACGGGCAAAATCCGCTGTAAACTTTTCTCGTTCCAGATATTTTGTGGAACCACCCAAAACCACCACTGCTTGTGGTTGGACAAATTGGCTTTTCACCTCCTTGTATCCCCACCACACTAACAGTGGTAAAGCAAAAGCCATAATCTGAAAAGATTTGCCTGTAAAAAATAGCTTATTCAAGGCTCTATTACTTCGTCTGCTGGAACTAATTTTTCTCCAAAAAAAGAAAAACAATAATTACGTAGGCTAGCAGAATTAAAAAAAAATTGACCCAAATATTAAACTTGGATATTTTCTTAATTAAACCGCGCTTAACAGCGTTTTACAACTCTGACTATCCAGTTGTTGATGCACCATACTACACTGTATCGGAAGATTCAGCAAAGACTTCTGATACTTTATACATTTAACATTTAATTGTGTTCAAGGGACGGGACTGGTGCGGCTCGAACGCACGACCTAGCGCTTCAGATTTGTGTGAGTTTCCCCACTCTCCGGACTATACCTTCACCATAGGTTTCTAGCCTTTAGGTGGTGGCCGTTATGTTTTAAGAGTTTTTATTTTGTAGAGCATACTTTCATGGACATAAGGGCTAACAAAGGAAAAGAACTTTTTTCCTTCTTGAGTACCCATACGTAAACGGTAACTGCCTTTACTTTTATTTAACCCCCATTTAATCCCCCACACCTCCAAAAAATAAGAAATTACTATTTCATTTTCTTCTTTGGAAATATAAGTATTGAGGGTTATTTCAACAGCATGTATTTTACCGTTTTTTTTCTTGAATGACTTGGAACCATCATCCATGAACCATATAGCTATCCCTTGAGGAGTTAAAAGGTTAAGAAACTTCCTAGTTATAGTTCTAGTTCCTGCCTTATATAGTTTTTTAACTAGAATCCTTGTCAGTGGAATTAGCTTCGGATCTATGCGAATCAGGCTATAGCCTTCTTTTGTATCCCATCGTCGGATATTAACTGATTTTCCTGTTATTTCTTCAAGAAGATATTTTTTAAACAAAATGTACTCTTCTTGCTTAGATGAATGTTGGATAAAGAAGTTTTTCTTACTTCTACCTCCGTCACCTAATAACATTCCAACCAGAATACCTCTTTGCTCTACTTTTGATAAGACATGATAGTCTATCTTTTTTCTCCTTAAAACCAGTCTCTGCACCTTCTCTACTAAAAGTAAAATTGTAGAGCTTGGCTCAAGATTGCCTTATCTGTCATCAGACTTAGGGTTCCTTGAATTTGACCACATTCACTCACAAAGTTTCCTTCATGGTGCCCGATAATTCAGGAGGCGCTCGCTCTATCCATCTGAGCTACAGCCCCAAAAAAGTGCTACTTTAGGATTATAGCAGCTTTAGCGAAACTGCCAAGAATCGTCCCAAGAACCGCCGCCTACTTCTAAACCACAAAGAAAACTTTGTGCCTTCAGGATGATTTGAGATTTTTCTCCATTAAGTTCTCGCAGTTCTAAATTTAGCTTTCCTTGCATGGTATCGCGGCAACAGAAGGTTAAACCGTTCGCTGTGGGCGCACGTAGAGGCGTACCAGGTAGATGCGTAGTTCCTGTCAATTCAACCTCATAATGTAAGTTTCGAGCTAGCATTTGCCATCTGCCCCAGGGCTGAATATGCCACTCAACTTGTGAATTCCAGGGAACAAATTCATAAAATTTGCCTTGATAGTGGAGTCCAATCATCGCCACAGATTCCATCCACCACAGCACACCACGCCGTCCGCCGCCAGCAGTTAATGCCAAGTCTGGTTCACCGGCGAAGTCATTGCAGTTAATCCAAAACCATTTTTGGGGGAAAGCACCGCCCCAATTTTTTTCACTATAGGCTGGGGCATTGGTAAATTCATAGATTTTGCCATTCCAGTCTATCCACCCGCTAGCCAAACCGTGAGCCATTAAAATTTGCCACCCTGGTTCAAAAAGCTGTAAAAACGATAACCAGCCAGCTGTTGACTGCTGAAGGCTACTTTGATTACCCCAGCCATAGACTGGTTTGATTTCATACTGCCAACGGCAATAATTACCAGTAGCAGGATCGCGAATTACTCCTTGATTTAAGGTGGCTGTCGCTTGATAGCCTTCTTGAATATGATGTTCAAACTCTGCTGGTAAGAGGTAGAAGGGTTGAGTATGTAGGTCTGTTTTACCCCAATGACCTAGACCCAAGACATCACGACTACCCCAAAATTTTTGCACATCTGGAAAAGTCCGACACAGATACTCGTCGTTTGGTCCAAGAACTTGGGATGCACCGCCACTATGGGGTTTCCCACCGATGGGATCTTCAATGGAGTACATGAAGGCAAAGGTTTGACCACAGTCAGGTAAGGTAACGCGATAATACCAACCTTCAAAAAAGCGACGGCTACTACCATCCCAATGGTATCCAGCATGGGGTGTTTGGGTTAAGTCTAGGAGATTTCTGGGAATACTAACCATAGAATTCAATGTGTTGCCTATTTCCCAGTATGAGCGATCGCTTCGACATTAATCATGAAACCAAAACAATGGTGAAAGCAAAGGCATTGATTCGGGCGATCGCAACTCATGATGCTTTTGCTCCTGAACAATATTACATTCAGGGAATAGAAACAGCGGGTGTAGCTGCATCGAGGGATGAAAGTCAAAAATTCCATCTCTAATTTGCGCTTCTCCTCGACTGCAATCGCTACAAGGGGTTGAACCGTGCGTGTATACACGAGTCGGAAAATCTCACCAAAACTAGCTTTTATCTAATTTTGTGATATTTTTAACGCTTTCTCATAATATTAACTTGACTTAAAACGTCTAAAACCTTCTTCATACATATATTTTAGCAATTAATCCCCACCCATATTCAAAAATAATGTGTATAATCGGTGACTGAAAATACACGTCCTTACCAGGAACAAGTTTTTATGTCTGATCAATACACATTCAAAGTAATCAATGAAACCGACTTGGCTATTACAGAGCTATGGGTTTCGCTCGATGATGAAGACTGGGCTGAGTTTGAGTTGGGAGAATCAGGTATTCCGTCGGGGGAGACAGTCACAATTGCTTGGGCTGAATACACAAATGATTCGCCCTGTGAATGGTACATCTGTGCTACTTTTGAGGATGAATCAGAATCTGATTCAGCTATCTTCAATTTCTGCGAAGAGCCTGCTTTAGTATTTAGCTAATCGCGAGTTGTAGGCGATCGTTCGAGGTTTTAATTTGGACATTGCCTTGAGAAGCTTTACATTTTGAATCGTTATGAAATCTTCGCTCCCGAACAAATGCAGCGCATTCCGCTCAATGCAAACACCGCTCAGTTGATTTCATCGGTTGCCTATGTTTTCTATCAACTATTCCCAAAAAAAGTCCTCAAAGCGGATTTCTGGATGCGTCTCTCAGCAGCGATCGCGCAAACAAGTTAAGAATTGACATTTTCCCCTACTAACGGCAGCGGTATAGCAGGGATCTTCCCAGCAATTTAAATAAGCAGCTAATCATACCCTGGTAGTGCGATCAATGCTGATGCACAGGCTACCCCAACTCCCTAGATCTCTGATAACTTGAACAAGTAATCGGCGCTTTAGGGTTTTTCATATCTAACTAAAAATTGCCAATGAACAATATCTAAAAAGTGCGATCGCTTTTAAGTTGTGCAGAGATACGAAGGCGATCGCTTGCTTGTTTGATTATTGAAAAAATTTCAGTATCTGTAGGGTGGGCATTGCCCACCGTATCATGGTTTTGGTGGGCAATGCCCAACGCCACTCCTCTCAACGCGGGAAACCCGCGCACGAGGGTGGCTCCCCTACGTGTATTTCAAAAATCAAATCCTATTCCTTTATATTTAATTATATCTATCTACTTAACTTGCAACTAGTCATAGGACCAGACAACAATGAGTACAACTAAAAAAGTGGCGGTAGTCACGGGTGGAAATCGCGGTTTAGGATTTGAAGCCTCCCGCCAATTAGCTAAACAAGGATATCACGTAATTCTCACTAGTCGAGATGAAATTAAAGGCAAAGCCGCTGTTGAGAATTTACAAAAAGAGGGTTTGAGTGTAGAGTTTTATCCTCTTGATGTTACCAGTGATGCCAGTAGCAGACTGTTAGCTGAATTGATTCGTCAAAAGTTTCACAACCTCGATGTTTTAGTAAATAATGCTGGGATATATCTCGATGTTCAAGCAACTAGTAATAAAATTGTCACTGCCAAAATAGAGACTTTGCAAAAAACATTTGAGACAAACGTCTACGGTGTTTTGCGAGTAACTCAAGCCCTAATTCCCCTAATGAAAGAACAAAATTACGGACGTATTGTCAATGTTTCTTCTAGTATGGGACAACTAACTACTATGGAAGGAGGTTCCCCAGGATATCGCATTTCTAAAACAGCTTTGAATGCTCTAACACGCATTTTTGCCAGCGAATTACAAGGCACAAATATTTTAGTTAATGCGGTATGTCCAGGGTGGGTGAGGACTGATATGGGCGGTCCAGAAGCACCACGCACTCCAGAACAAGGAGTTGATACAATTGTGTGGTTGGCAACTCTCCCTGATGGCAGTGCTACTGGTGGATTTTTCCGCGATCGCCAGCCGATTGAATGGTAATCAAATTATTTCTGTTTCCCATCTCTGACTGTGAGGGGAGTAAACCCTCTCGCCAGTGGCTCGATGTCTGTGTAATGATAAGTCTCTAATGGATTGATTAATACACATCTCTACAAGTGATTTAAGGGCGTAGAGCTGATTTCTACGCCCTTATTCAGGATTTCAGGCAACGCAAAATTAATTTTCACTCCCAAGTCTAACTGTCAAAAACGTCCGCAAGCCATCTATTAAGGCTTTGTGGGACTATCTTCATGTATATTTGATAGTGACTTTATGTAAAATTAACCAAAGGTTATTGAAATTTTAACCTAGAAGCTGTTAACTAAATACTAATTCACTTTTTGCTGCAACATTTGAACCTCCCAACAAGCTAAAACTAGCGGGTTTTGGGGGGATTATTTATTTTCATGCGTGATTGGCTCTTCAGTACGCACTGCATCAGTCCGGGGTATACTAATGCATTTACTACTCCGCCCAATAGATGAGCCGTAGTAGAGGTGAATGTCCTCTTTCTATCTAGTTCAAAGCAGTTTTTTCCTCATATTCAGCACTTGACGACAACCTCTAAACCAAGCCAAACTGAGTGCAAAAGTTCCGGTGCATCACAAGCCGGAGTCCTTCAAAATGACAACTCCGCTTACCTGTCGTAATTATATTGATGGTCAATGGCTAAGTGCTGGTGGGGCAAACACCCTAGAAAGCCGTAACCCGGCTTTAGTCACCGAAGTCGTTGCCACTTTTCCTCGTTCTTCAGCCCATGATGTCAATTTAGCAGTAGCTGCTGCCCGCAAAGCCTACCATAGTTGGCGAAAAGTCCCCGCCCCAGCTAGAGCCGAATATGTCTTTCGCGTCGGAGAACTCTTGCTGCAACATAAAGAAGAACTTGCCCAGTTAATGAGTCGGGAAATGGGTAAACCCCTGACTGAGGCTAGAGGAGATGTGCAGGAAGGTATTGACTGTGCCTTTTATAGTGCTGGCGAAGGACGGCGATTATTTGGGCAAACTACACCGTCGGAAATGCCCAACAAATTTGCGATGACGGTGCGGACACCCGTGGGGGTTTGTGCCTTAATCACACCCTGGAATTTTCCCATAGCCATACCTTGTTGGAAAGCGATGCCAGCTTTAGTGTGTGGTAATACAGTCATCCTCAAACCCGCTGAAGATACCCCGGCCTGTGCAACTAAACTGATAGAAATTTTTGCTGCTGCAGGTTTACCACCAGGAGTGATTAACTTGGTGCATGGTGTGGGTGAAGAAGCAGGGAAAGCTTTAGTTGAGCATCCAGAGGTTGATTTGGTGTCTTTTACCGGTTCCTCAGAAACTGGCGCTTTTGTGGGCGCGACTTGCGGACGCACCCACAAGCGTGTCTGTCTGGAAATGGGCGGTAAAAATGCTCAAGTAGTGATGGAAGATGCTGACTTAGAACTGGCATTAGATGGGGCAATTTGGGGAGCTTTTGGGACAACCGGTCAGCGTTGTACAGCCACTAGTCGCTTGATTTTGCATCACGATATTAAAGAAAAATTTACTGCCATGCTTTATGAGCGTACCAGTAAGTTACGCTTGGGTGCGGGGAACGCAGCTGACACAGACATTGGCCCATTAGTCAATGAAGCGCAATTGCAACGGGTGAGCAATTATTTAGATATTGCCCGCGAAGAAGGAGCGGAAGTCTTAATTGGTGGGAAAATTGCCAGTGAGGGTTCACTAAAAAACGGTTACTTTTTTCAACCAACTATCTTAGATGGTGTGACTCCTGATATGCGGGTTGCTCGTGAAGAGATATTTGGCCCAGTGGTGGCATTAATTGAGGTGAGATCATTTGCAGAGGCGATCGCTATCCTCAACAACACAAACTACGGTCTTTCTTCTTCAGTGTACACCCGCGACATCAACCGGGCGTTTACCGCCATACGTGACATCGAAGCCGGTATCACCTACATTAATGGCCCCACCATCGGCGCAGAGGTACATCTACCTTTTGGTGGTGTGAAAAATACTGGTAACGGACACCGGGAAGCCGGAACTACAGCCTTAGATGTGTTTACCGAATGGAAGAGTGTTTATGTTGACTTTTCCGGCAGTTTACAACGCGCCCAAATAGATAATCGCAGTTAAATTCAGTATTGCGTCCGCTCCGGCATTGAAAGGTGAATATTTAATATAGTCACAATCTGCTTAAGTATACAGAGCTACTTCTGAAAACCCCAGCGTTATGCTCAGAGTTTTCTATGTTAGATTTGGCTAAGGAGTTTCCCCAGGGTGACAAGTGGGTTCCTCACAATGAACGCAAGACTAGACCTAAAAAGACACAATGGTGTCGTGCAAGCTGTGGAACAACTGGGATACCGTGTCACAGTTGGTGATGTGGCAACCCAGACAGGATTGAATGTTGCGGAGGCTGGACAAGGCTTGTTAAGCCTCGCATCAGATGCAGGCGGACACTTGCAGGTAGCAGAATCGGGTGATATTGTTTACCTATTTCCACAAAACTTGCGGGCAATTTTACGTAATAAGTATTGGCAGTTACGGTTACAAGAATGGTGGCAGAAGCTTTGGGGTGTTCTGTTTTACCTGATTCGGATTTCCTTTGGAGTTTTCTTAATTATTTCCATCGCTCTAATTACAGTTACGATCATTATGATCATGACTGCTGCTAACTCAGATCGTGATAGCGATAATAGAGGTAGTAATTCTAGTCGTGGTGGCGGGTTTTTCTTCTTCCCAGATTTATTTTGGTACTTTAGTCCAGATTATCGCACTAACCGTCAGCAACGGCGGAGTGAAAGACGGCAAGGGCAAGAAAGCGATCTAAATTTCTTTGAGGCTGTCTTTTCGTTTCTCTTTGGTGATGGCAATCCTAATGACAATTTAGCAGAACGTCGCTGGCAAGAAATTGCCACGGTAATTCGCAATAATCGTGGCGCAGTTGTAGCAGAACAAATTTCTCCTTATCTGGATGATATTGGTGAGGAATATAAAAGAGAATATGAAGATTATATGCTACCAGTACTCATCCGATTTAATGGACAACCAGAGGTAAGTCCTGAAGGACAAATTGTCTATTATTTTCCTGAGTTACAGGTGAGAGCTACCAAAAAACACCGTCAGTCAGTAACAGCATATTTAGAAGAATTCCTTTGGCGTTTTAGTGCCGCGAGTTCTGGACAAGTAATGCTGAGTGCAGGGTTGGGTGTACTCAATTTTGTTGGTGCTTTAGTACTAGGAAGTTTATTGAGAGATGGTACTGTCGCCGCTCAATTAGGCGGACTTGTCGCTTTTGTACAAGGGATTTATTGGCTGCTGTTAGCTTACGGCATTGGTTTTTTAGGTATACCGTTAGCGCGTTATTTCTGGATTCAATGGCGCAATCGCAAAATTATGGCGCGTAACCGCGATCGCCTTGACCGAGCTAGGCTATTGGTAAACCAAGATGCCACTTTACAGCAAAAAATCGCCTACGCCAGTCAGTTTGCTGCGGAAAAAGTGATCGGGAAAGAAGATTTAGTTTACTCTAGCGAAACTGACTTACTCGAACAGGAAGTTGAACGTTCTGCACAAATTGATGCTGAATGGCAACGGCGATTAGATGAGTCTTAAGCAATGGCGTTGGGTAACGCATTGCCCATTGGTGTCAACTTAAGCTGAAATCCCATGAGTGTATGAGTTTTGCCCTCAGCCCTCTTCCCACACTCCCCCCTAACACCTCAATACGATGCGGTTTGAGACTAGATGTTTTTGAGCAGGGGGAGAAAAATTATTGCTCAATAACTCTTTTTCCTCCCCTACCTCCCCTGCTTATCCGAACCGTATTGGGGACACAGTAATATTGCTGTGTGTATTAAAAGATTGTGGATGCAGTTCCCTACTTCAGTCGCAAAAGTTAACCTCATTTTAACTACACTGTTAACTTTGGGGGTAAAAAAGTTATTTTTAGCAGTTGACAAAAAATAATTTATGTAGAATATAGTATTTATCAGGGTTCTGGCTATTATGATGGATAAAATAAACACTGCGATCGCCTACTATATCTCTGAAAACAGAACATATTTGCGGCATTTCTTTGCAGATTTAGTGAATACACAATAACTTTTTTGCTATCAGGTAGCATCGAAAAAGTAAATTTTAGATTAAAAAATACATACAAACATCAGTTTACAAACTGTAATAAAGACATTATCTTGGAAGCTGAATAAAAGTTTTTTCTATTGAAGTGAAAATACAAAAACTTCAGTAATTGTACTAGGAAATAAGAAACTGTAAGTCAAATTCAAGAATAGCATTGAAAAAAATCTATAGGATTCATATTTTATTTTTGAAAAAACTCAGTACACCTCTATCTCACTTTTTTCCTGTGACTCTGAAGCGCTAGCACTATTAAGGTAAGCAAGCACCCATAATACACATACTGAGATTTTTTAAAATAATTTAGGATTCCTTTAGCAATAAACTTCCTCGTCAATGTTTTTGTTGCTAATACCACATTGTGATATAAAAAAATGATTTTTGTCAGCTACGAACTACAGTTAGAGGTATTGTCACTTGTCATGAACACAATTGCCTCTCATTCAGTACTAGAGTTAGCAGGTACTGCTAGTTTTTTGATTTTGATTGTCACTCTTATCATCTCAGTACTTGTGCAGAGGTATGCAGAGCAAACAACTTGGAAAACAGCTTTAAAAGAAAGTGCAGAACGGGAAAAAGCCCTCAGCATGGCAATTCAGAGGATGCGACAAACATTAGATATCCCAAATATATTTGCGGCTACAACTTCTGAATTGCGGCAGGTAATTAATTGCGATCGCGTTGTTATTTATCGTTTCTGTTCTGATTGGAGTGGCGAGTTTTTGGCAGAGTCTGTGGGTGATGGATGGATTTCTGTACTGCAAAAACAAGAGCAAAATCCCCAACTGAAGGCAAATGTTATTACTAGCGATCGCTGTATTATGAGTAATCACAATCAGCAACCAGATAATTTACTCAGCGATACTATTTTACTCGAGGATACTTACCTACAAGCTACACAAGGAGGTATTTACAGCCAGGGAGCAATTTATCGTGTTGTTGAGGACATTTATAGTGCTGGCTTTGATACTTGTTACATTACACTTTTAGAGCAGTTACAGGCAAAATCCTATATTATTGTAGCGATTTACTCTAATAACAAATTATGGGGATTACTAGCAGCTTACCAAAATTCTGCCCCTCGTCAATGGAAAGAAGTAGAAATTAATATCACTGTACAAATAAGTCATCACTTAGGCGTTGCTTTAGAGCATGTTGAACTACTAGAACAAACACGCAAGAAATCAATAGAACTACAACAAGAAATTAGAGAACGGTTGCATACAGAAGCATTACTTCAGCTACAGAAACAGCAAGTGGAAGAAACTTTATCTGACCTCCAACAGCTACAAACTCAATTAATCCAGAATGAAAAAATGGCAGCATTGGGACAATTAGTAGCAGGTATTGCTCATGAAATTAATAATCCTATCGGCTTTATTTCCGGTAATCTTGCATACATTAATCAATATATAGTGGACTCACTAAAATTGATTCGAGCTTATCATGATGAATATCCAGATGCTAGCTCTAAAATCAGTGAAATTCTAGAATATTCAGACTTAGATGAGATGAACCAAGATCTGCAAAAAAGTATAGATGGAATGTCTAGGGGAACTGAGCGTATTGGACAGCTTGTATTGTGCCTTCGCAATTTTGCTCGGTTAGATGAAGCAGAAAGCAAACGTGTAGATATTCATGAAGGTATCGAAAATACTTTGATACTTTTAGAGCATCGTTTACAAGAAACACAGCAGCGTCCAGCTATCACCGTAGTTAAAAACTACAGTTTATTGCCGTTGATTGATTGTTATCCTAGTCAACTTAACCAAGTATTTATGAATGTAATACTAAACGCGATTGACGCCTTAGAGGAGAAAGTCAAAAATAATCAATCCCAATCAAATCAAAATCCTATGTTTGGATTTAATTATATAATCTTAATTGAAACTAAGTTTACTAATAAAAACTGGATAGAAATTCGTATTATCGATAATGGTATTGGTATAGATAAAAAGAATTTGACCAAGATTTTTGATCCATTTTTCACTACTAAACAAGTAGGTAAAGGCACAGGATTAGGCTTATCTATTGGCTACCAAATCATCACTCAACAGCATGGTGGAACGTTAACTTGTAATTCTGTACTAGGTGTAGGGTCACAATTTATTATTAATATTCCTATTCAACTAAAACATTAAGATCACTAATTTAAGTAGGTGGGCGTAAATAATTATCGTCGGGATAAGGCAGGAGACAGTGTTTCGGCTTACTTCGACTCCGCTCAGTAAGCATCGCTCAACAACCAGCTAGAATACAGGAAACAAGAGGGTATTTCTTCCAAAAGTGGATGATCGGGAGCATGGGAAGCAAGGGGAGCAATATAGCGCTTCCCATTCAAATGAAGTACAAAAATATATCACGCTGTGTAGGGGCATGGCAGTGCCATGCCCTTACCGATGTACCTCACGCTTGTCGAGAAATGCTATAATATTGATCTGTATCAATAATTTCGTAAAATAGTATAAGGCAAAATTCCATAATTTTCCTTTGAAAACCCAATCCTTATTCCCAAATCTATTTAATTTCTTGCATATTTTTGACAATTTTCGTCACGAGATTTCGAGGTGTAAATCTCACGATTTCGGCAAGAATTTTATTTTTCAGACCAGGAATGATCACAGTTTTACCTTCCATTAAAGCGCTATAGCCAATTTTGGCGACTTCTGCTGCACCCATCATCTTATTCCCCTTGACTTGCTTAGTACCTGCTGCTCCAGTTTTTTCGTGAAAGGCGGATTCTGTGGGACCGGGACAAAGAACTGTCACAGTTACACCGCTACCTTCTAATTCACTAGCAAGTGCTTGAGAAAATGACAGGATATAAGCTTTAGTAGCAAAATAAACTGCCATAAAAGGGCCTGGTTGAAATGCAGCCGCTGAGGAAACGTTCAATACTTTACCATTTCCTTGCTTCACCATATCCTTGAGGAATAATTTAGTTAAATTGGTGAGACATACCAAATTAACTTGTATCATTTCCAATTCGGTAGTGAGATTAGTTTCGTTGAATAATCCATAAATACCAAACCCAGCATTATTCACTAGCACATCAATCTTGATGGCTTCTTGTTGCAATTCTGTGAAAATTTCTTCAGGAGATGTTGGTATAGATAAATCTTTGACTATGGTTTTAACAAAAATACTAAATTCTTTTTGGAAGTTATCTGCAATTTCTAGCAGTTTTTGTTCCATTCTGTCTACTAATACAAGATTGTAATTATTAACGGCAAAAATACATGCTAACTGGTAGCCAATTCCACTAGCTGCTCCAGTAATCAGAGCAGTTTGTTGGCATTGACCTTTGTTTTTGATGTTCATATTAGAAAATTAGTGAATTCAACTTGAGGAATCTGTTCTACATTTATGGTAGTTCTCATACCAATTCAAATAATGTTGAAGTGACTGCAGCATTTAATTTGCATATTTCATTGTGTAGACCATTCACTGTTAACTGTCAACAAATAAAAATGATTGATTGTGTAATGAATAAGCGTTTTAGCTGACGACATTATAGATTGTCGTTAAGGGTAGGAAAACCAGACATTACAGTTTGTTAGAGAACTTGATAACTGTATCTTTGCCAACAGTTTTTTGTTCTATTTTCAGATAATGTTTTGCTCTTTCATTCAGCAGATGCAGTATTTCAGCCAGCATAGTTTGACTATAGTTTGATGATATTGAGATTGTTGTATCTATGAAAACAAACTAGGATTTCAATAGAGTTATCTCTTGACAATAAATAAATTACTTATAGCATTTCTCGACAAGCGTGAGGTACATCGGTAAGGGCATGGCAGTGCCATGCCCCTACACAGCGTGATATATTTTTGTACTTCATTTGAATGGGAAGCGCTATAGTATGGCAATCCGCTTTAAGTTTTGAAAAAATCTCAGTATTTGTAGGTAGGGCTATGCCTAGTGTGTTGACTCTGTGCCTTTTTAGCAATTAAAAAATCATGCAAAATATGTCTAGTCATTGCGAGCGGAGCGTTCGCAATGACACAAAAGTAGCGTGAACCAAAAACCGGGAAATTCCATCAAAGTCAACACCCTAGGCAGTGCCCACCCTACATGTATTTCAGAAATCAAATATGAGTCCTATATAAGAGCGGTACGCCCCTACCATCCTATCTGTCGCGTTATTTGTTCAAATTGGTATTACTTGCGTGGTACGCGAAGCGCGATAGGCAAATAAAATAGGCTTCGCCGTGAGCCTCAGCGTTCGACTGAGTAGCTGACTTGATTGCTGTTAGAAGCATTTAGCCTCTGGGAATCATAAACTTAACTAAAATTTTAGAAATAGTATAAAGTATGGAAATTTCAAATAGCAGTGTCAGCCTGACAACAAAACTTGAACTTCCAGGCTATTACATTACTGAGGAGCTGTATTCAGGTTCTCGAACGCAAGTGTATCGAGGCGTACAAGAGGCGAATCAATTACCCGTCGTCATCAAGCTTTTGAAACGGCAGTATCCTACGTTCAACGAACTGGTGCAATTCCGGAACCAGTATGCGATCGCTAAAAATTTGGACATTCCTAGCATCGTCAAACCATATAGCTTAGAACCATACCATAACGGTTATGCCTTGGTGATGGAGGACTTCGGCGGCATTTCCCTAAGAGAATTTACCAAAGGACAGCCACTAACCTTAGAGCAATTTCTCCGCATAGCCTTACAACTGACAGATACCCTCCACCAGCTACATCAAAAACAAGTAATTCACAAGGATATTAAGCCTGCCAATATCCTAATTCACCCTGATACTAAGCAGGTGAAGTTGATTGATTTTTCAATTTCGACTCTGCTATCTAAAGAAATCCCACAAATTCAGAGCTTCAACACCTTAGAAGGAACCTTAGCATACTTGTCGCCAGAGCAAACCGGGCGGATGAACCGGGGCGTTGACTACCGCAGTGATTTCTATTCACTGGGTGTGAGCTTTTTTGAGCTACTGACTGGACAACTTCCCTTCCAAACCCATGAGCCGATGGAGTTGGTGCATTGCCACATAGCGAAACAACCTCCTACAGTTATCAGTGAAGAAATTCCCCAAGTAATTTCAGATATTGTCATGAAGTTGATGGCAAAGAATGCTGAAGATCGCTATCAGAGTGGCTTGGGACTCAAGTATGATTTGCAGCTTTGTTGGGAACAACTACAGGAAACGGGTAAGATTGAGGATTTTGCGATCGCACAACGAGATATGAGCGATCGCTTTATTATCCCCGAAAAACTCTATGGTCGAGAACAGGAAGTTGAAGCACTACTAGAAGCATTTGAGCGGGTTGGTGATGGTGCATCCGAACTCATGCTAGTAGCAGGTTTCTCTGGAATCGGCAAAACAGCGGTAGTCAATGAAGTGCATAAGCCCATCGTCCGCTGTCGTGGCTACTTCATCAAAGGCAAATACGATCAGTTCCAGCGCAACATTCCCTTGAGTGCCTTTGTACAAGCATTTCGGGATTTGATGAGGCAACTACTGAGTGAAAATGATACTCAATTATCAGCCTGGATCACCAAAATTCTGGCAGCATTGGGTGAAAGCGGGCAGGTTTTAATCGAGGTGATTCCCGAATTAGAGCAGATTATTGGCAGACAACCACCAGTACCACAACTTTCTGGTAGTGCGGCACAAAATCGCTTTAATTTACTATTCCAGAAGTTTATTCAAGTTTTTAGCACGCCAGAACATCCCTTAGTCATCTTCATAGATGATTTGCAATGGGCAGATTCGGCTTCCTTAAAACTCATGCACTTGTTGATGAGTGAATCAAATAATGGTTATTTATTATTAGTTGGGGCATATAGAAATAATGAAGTTACACCTGCTCATCCGTTAATGTTTACATTAGATGAAATTCGTAAAACCCCAGTAAATATCAACACTATTAATCTACACAAACTCAGCTATTTAAAATTAAATCAATTAGTGGCTGATACTTTAGGGTGTTCAGAAGAATTGGCTTTTAGTCTTTCAAGACTAATATATCAGAAAACTGAAGGTAATCCATTTTTTGCCACCCAATTCCTGAAATCATTATATCAAAATGGTTTAATTAAAATAAATTTAGAAAAGCAATATTGGCAATGTGATATTACACAAATCAATCAAGAAGCCCTGACGGATAATATTGTGAAGTTCATGGCATTTCAATTACACAGGCTGCCACAATCAACTCAAAATATTTTGAAATTAGCTGCTTGTATTGGCAATCAGTTTGATTTGAAAACACTGGCGATAATTTCTGAAATGTCTGAGACAGAAACAGCAGCAGATTTGTGGAATGCTTTGCAAGAAGGTTTGATTTTGCCTCAAAGTGAAGTTTATAAGTTTTATCAGGAATCAGAAATCAGACTTCAGAAGTCAGGAGAATCGATCATTGCTGCTGACTCCTGTGCTTACAAATTCCTCCACGATCGCGTCCAACAAGCTGCCTATTCCTTGATTCCTGACGACCAAAAGCAAGCTACCCATCTCAAAATTGGGCAACTGTTGTTGCAGAAAGATCAGGGCGAAAAACTGTTCGATATCGTCAATCATCTCAATGTTGGGCAATCTCTGATTACGGAACCCTCTCAACGTCATAAACTTGCCCAATTGAATCTTGCCGCCGGACGCAAAGCTAGAGCAGCAACAGCTTACAGTGCCGCTCTAACCTATCTGAAGACGGGCATTGATTTGCTCCCAAGCGATCGCTGGCAACATCAATACAACCTCTCTCTGGCTCTCTATGAAGGGGCAATAGAAGCGGCTTACCTCAGCACCAATTTTGCACAGATGGAGGAGTTAGCAGCAACCGTGCTGACTCACGCCCATTCCTGGCTGGATCGGGTGACTACCTATGAGGCTAAGATTCAAGCTAGCATCGCCCAAAATCAACATCTAGAAGCTTTGCGGCAGGCGCGAGAAGTGCTAGAACAACTAGGAGTGTATCTGCCAGAGCAACCTACCCAGGTAGAAATTAAGCAGGGGCTTCAGCATACCCAAACACTTCTGGGCAAGCGATCGATTGAATCACTATTAGAGTTACCCGAAATGACCGCACTGGAGCCAAAAGCGGCAATGACGATCATATCCAGCATCTTGTCTGTTGCTTATCAAGTCGCTCCAAACCTGTTGCCCTTGCTCATCTTTGTTCAAGTCGATTTATCTGTGCAATACGGGAATGCAACGGAGTCCACCTATGGCTATGCCATGTATGGGTTGATGCAGGTTGCCATGTTAAAAGATATTGATGCGGGCTATCGCTTTGGGCAATTAGGGATGAACTTGTTGCAGCGCATGGATAACCCTAAGTTCGCGGCTAAAACCATTTTTGGCTTCAACACTTCCCTCCGACATTGGCGGGAACCAGTGAAAGACACACTAATCGGGTATCTGCAAGCTTATGCCAGTGGACTAGAAACGGGCGATCTTGAGTATGTTGCCCTCAGCCTCATGTGCCACAGCTACACTGCTTATTTCAGTGGACAGGAACTTGCTGCTCTCAAACAGATGATGGATGAACACCGCAAGGTGATCCAGCAATTCCGTCAGCATGGCTATTTTCGCATTCAAAGTATTTACTATCAAGCGGTACTCAATTTACTAGAACCTACCACTGAACCAGATCGGTTGTGTAGCAAAGACTATGATGAGGATGAGATGATTCAGCTGCATCTCCAAGCCAATCAATTGCTAGCGCTGTGTCAACTTTATTTCAATAAGCTGCTGCTTTCTTATCTGTTTCATCGGTATAAACAGGCGCTAGAAAATGCCCATTTGACGGCACAGTATTTGGAGGCTGCAGTCGGACTCATGCATGTTCCGCTCTTCTCCTTCTACGATGCGCTGCTGCGATTAGCGATTTATCCAACTGCCAGTCAGACAGAGCAAGTAGCTCTTCTCGATCAGGTTTGCGCCCATCACGAGAAACTTCAAGAGTGGGCATCTTATGCACCCAGCAACCAGGCTCACCGTTGTGCGCTAGTTGCGGCAGAACGGTGTCGAGTTCTAGGTGAAAAAGCTGAGGCAATAGATTTTTACGATCGCGCCATTTCTGGAGCCAAAGAACAAGGCTACATCCAAGAAGAAGCCCTGGCTAATGAACTAGCGGCCAGATTTTACCTCAACTGGAGCAAAGAACGCATAGCTGGGGAATATATAACCCAAGCCTATTATGGCTATGCTCGTTGGGGTGCAAAAGCCAAAGTAGCTGACTTGGAAAAACGCTATCCCCAACTCCTCGCCCCCATCCTTCAGCAAATCCGTTCTCCCTTCTCGACTCACGAAACTCTCTTCACATTGGAGAGTGTCACCTCCACAAGTTCCCCTACTTCTAGCAGTAGCAGCGTCTCTGTGGCTTTAGATTTAGCTGCCATTCTCAAAGCTTCTCAGAGCCTTTCTGGCGAAATCGAACTGGAAAAACTGCTCTCGGTGTTTCTGCATGTCGTCATTGAAAATGCGGGAGCCGATAAGTGCGTGTTCATGCTGTTGGAGTCAGGTAGTTTACTGATTCAGGCACTAGCAGAGCTTTCCCTGAGCAAAGTTGAGTTTTACCCGATGTTGCTCAATCCGCAGCCTGTGGAAGACTCTGTGGATGTGCCAGTTGGCTTAATTAATATCGTCAAACGTAGCTTAAAACCTGCTGTGATTATTGATGCTACAGTGCATCCGCAATTAATCAATGATCCCTATATTCAGCAGCAGCAGCCTAAGAGTATTCTGTGCAGTCCGATTTTGCATCAGGGTAAATTGCTTGGGGTGTTGTACCTAGAAAACAATTTGGCGACTGGGGTATTTACGAGAGATCGCGTCGAATTGCTCAACTTACTTTGCTCTCAAGCTGCGATCTCCCTGGAAAATGCCCGACTTTATCAAAATTCCCAAAACTATGCTCAACAGTTAGAACAATCCCTAGCGAAATTGCAGGCTAGTGAAATCCGCTTCCAAAATTTGGCAAATAATATTCCTGGTATGGTGTATCAATTCCGTTTGGGGGTAGATGGTTCAGCTTCCACACCCTACGTTAGCGCTGGCTGTTGGAATTTGTATGAGTTAGAACCAGAGTCGGTGATGGCAGGGAAACATAGCCTTTACGCCTTGCATCATCCTGATGATCACCCAGCTATTGCCCAAGCGATCGCCTACTCTGTCGAAAATCTAACCCCGTTTAAGCAAGAATGGCGTATTATCCTGCCTTCAGGAACCGTGAAATGGGTGCAATCTGCTGCTCGTCCCCAGCGACAAGCCGATGGCGCAACCCTATGGGATGGGGTGGTGATTGATATTAGCGATCGCAAACAAGTAGAACTTGCCTTGCAGCAAAAATCACAAGATTTACAACAAGCCCAATTACAAATGATCCAAAGTGAGAAAATGTCTGCATTGGGCAACCTAGTTGCTGGTGTCGCTCACGAAATGAATAATCCTTTGGGCTTTATTACTGCTAGCCTAAAACAAGCTAAACCTACCCTTGCAGATATTACCGAACACTTAAAGCTATATCAAGCAAGTCTACCCAACAAGAGCGAGGAAATTCTTGAACATGCCGCAGAAATCGACTTAGAATATAGCTTACAAGACTTGCCGCAGATGATAGATGCAATGGTGATGGCATCTGACAGGTTAAAAAATATTAGCACCAGTCTCCGCACTTTTTCCCGTGCTGATAAAGATTATAAAGTACCCTTTAATATCCACGAAGGTATTGATAGCACTATCCTAATCTTAAAACATCGTCTCAAGGCGAATGAGCAACGTCCAGCGATTGAAATTATCACAAATTATAATAATTTACCTCAAATTAAATGCTTTCCTGGTCAACTAAATCAGGTATTTATGAATATTCTGGCTAATGCCGTTGATGCCTTAGAAGAATCGAATCATGGACGGAGTTATTATGAGATCAAGGAAAATCCCAATCGCATTAAAATCACAACTTCAGTAGCAAATTCTCAAATAAAAATTGCTATTGCTGATAATGGTATTGGGATGAGTGAGTCAGTTAAACAGAAAATATTTGATCACTTATTTACTACTAAGAGTGTTGGCAAAGGTACCGGGTTAGGATTAGCGATCGCTCGGCAAATTGTTACAGAGAAACATGGAGGAGTGATTGAGGTCGATTCTACACCAGGCGAAGGTACTGAATTTGTGATCCAGTTACCGCTTTAGCACATAAGCACAGGAATAAAGCTGCGTGTCATATTTTTTCATATCTCTGCTTGCTGCGCGATCGCCTTGGAAGCACCACCTGATATCGACAACTCGCAACAAGAATATTTCTATATTGCCGATCCTCAACATAACCCTGGGCGATCACTGAAGTGGACAGGTGTTTATCTTGACTCTAGTGTTAAGCTCTGGATGGTTTCGGCAATTGTACCCGTTGATCAGGGCGATCGCTGAATTTAAGGCGGTTAATATTCATGAAGGCATTGATAGGTAGTGTTAGCTTAACGTACCCAAAGCTGGGGATGGTGCATTAAGGCTTGTGCCCAACACACCTTACAGATACTGAGATTTTTGCAAAAATCTCAGGTTTTTTAAAATTGATTGGTATATTTGGGAATTCTAAATTTATAACTTTCCAGGATTTAGTCGTATGATTAACGCCCTAGTGAAAATTCCCGGATATCAAGTCAGTGAAGAAATCTACAATGGTTCCAGAACCCTCGTTTATCGAGGGTATCGAGAGATTGACCAAAAACCAGTGGTTATCAAACTGCTGAAAAATTTTTATCCCAGTTTCTCGGAACTCTTGTCGTTCCGCAACCAGTATACCATCGCCAAAAACCTCAACTCACCTCTTATCATCCAAACCTACAGCCTGGAACCTTACCAAAATAGCTATGTGTTGGTGATGGAAGACTTTGGGGGAATTTCCTTAAAAGATTATTTCACCTCTGTAGAAGCGTTAAAAATAACATTTTTACAAGAGTTTTTAGAAATAGCGATCGCCTTATGTAATGCCTTAGATATACTCTACCGGAATTGCACTATTCATAAAGATATTAAACCCAGCAATATTTTAATTAACCCGGAAACAAAACAAGTTAAATTAATCGACTTTAGTATTGCATCTCTGCTACCACGAGAAACTCAAGAAATCCAAAATGCTAACACCCTAGAAGGGACTCTTGCCTATCTTTCACCAGAGCAAACTGGCAGGATGAACCGGGGTATTGACTACCGCAGTGACTTCTACTCATTAGGTGTCACCTTTTATGAACTACTCACAGGACAATTACCATTTATCTCCGATGATCCAATGGAATTGGTGCATTGTCATCTTGCCAAAACCCCTATACTCATACATTATATAATTCCGGAAATTCCCTTAATTCTAGCTGAAATCATCAGCAAATTAATGGCGAAAAATGCCGAGGATCGCTATCAAAGTGCATTAGGAATTAAGCATGATTTAATGATTTGTCTCCATCAATTACAAGCTACTGGAAATATTATATCTTTTAAATTAGGAGAGCGAGATATTAGCGATCGCTTCCTCATCCCTGAAAAATTATATGGTCGAGAACAGGAAGTCAAGGAACTCCTAGCAGCATTTGAGAGAGTATCCTCAGGGAACAGCGAAATGGTGTTAGTCGCTGGGTTTTCTGGCATTGGTAAAACTGCGGTGGTTAATGAGATTCACAAACCCATAGTCAAACAAAGAGGATATTTTATTAAAGGGAAATTTGACCAGTTTAATCGCAACATTCCTTTTTCAGCTTTTGTGCAAGCATTCCGAGATTTAATGGGGCAAATGTTAACAGAGAGCGATGCTAAAATCCAACTATGGAAAAGTAAGATTTTAGAGGCTGTGGGTGAGAATGGGCAGGTAATTGTTGAAGTTATACCCGAGTTAGAAAGAATTATCGGTACTCAAGAACCAGCACCGGAATTATCAGGAAGTGCCGCGCAAAATAGATTCAATTTGTTGTTCCAGAAATTCACTCAAGTCTTGACTACTAAAGAACATCCATTAGTAATATTTTTGGATGATTTGCAATGGGCTGATTCAGCATCTTTGAAATTAATGCAGCTATTAATGGCTGATACAGAGCATCTTTTTTTAATTGGTGCATACCGTGATAACGAAATATTTCCAGCCCATCCATTAATGTTGACTTTGAATGCTATCCAAAAAACAGCAGCAACTATTAATACGATTACTTTAGAACCACTGAGTCAATTTGAGGTAAATGAATTGGTTGCTGATACGCTCAAATATAAAGAAAGGTTGATATTAAATCTTTCTCAATTAGTATATCATAAAACTCAAGGCAATCCTTTTTTTACCACACAATTTCTCAAAGCATTGCATCAAGATGAACTCATTAAATTTGACTTTGAATTAGGATGTTGGCAATGTGATATAGCACAAGTGACCCAGCAAATGCTCACTTCAGATGTGGTGGAATTCATGGCATTGCAGTTACAAAAATTGCCAGAATCAACACAGGAGATTTTAAAATTAGCTGCTTGTATTGGCAATCAATTTGATTTAGCAACTTTGGCAATTGTTTCAGAAAAATCGGAAATTGCAACTGCTACCGATTTGTGGACAGCCTTGCAAGAAGGTTTGATTTTACCCCAAAGTGATATTTATAAATATTATCAGGGAGAAGATAAGCAGCAATTGCGGCTGGAAAATGATCCCAGTAAACTATTAGCCAAATATAAATTTCTACACGATCGCGTCCAACAAGCCGCTTATTTCCTAATTCCAGACGCACAAAAACAATCAACGCACTTAAAAATTGGTCAACTCCTACTAGGCAATGCCTCAGCCGCAGAACGGGAAGAGCAGATATTTGCCCTAGTCAACCAATTGAATATAGGACGCAGCTTAATTACCCAAGTAGCAGAACGAGAGCAACTATTACAATTGAATTTGACAGCGGCTCAAAAGGCTAAAATATCAACCGCTTATAGTGCAGCGACTCAGTATTTAGAAATCTGCATTGAACTTTTGCCAGAAGATAGTTGGCAGTCTCAGACTGACTTAACTCGGACAATATATGAATTAGCCACAGAAGTTGCTTATTTGGGTACAAATTACGAGCAAATGGAGCAACTAGCAGCGATATTTTTATCCCATACGGACAGCTTAATCGAGAAGATTCGGGTTTATGAAATCAAGATGTTGGGAGCGAAAGCTCAAGGGCAATTACAAGAATCGATTCAGATTGGGTTGCAATTGCTCAAGCTATTGGGGGTAGAGTTTCCAGAACAGCCAACGCCTGCGGATATTGGGCAAGCCTTGGAGCAAACCCTTGTAGCGTGGAAAAACTGTTCCATTCCTAGTTTGTTGGATTTACCAGTGATGACTGATCCAGTCACACTAGCGGCAATGCGAATCTTAACCCAAATGATTGCCCCTGCCTATCAATCAGCTCCAATTCTGATGCCATTGCTGATTTTTAAACAAATCAATTTATGTATTGCGAAGGGTAATTGTGAAATTTCTGCCTTTTCCTACGCCGACTATGGTTTAGTGCTTTGCGGTATCGTGGGCGATTTGGATGCGGGCTATCAGTTTGGGCAACTCGCACTGAATATCCTCTCTCGCTTCCAAGCAAAAACTTGCAAATGCCGCACCTACTTTATTGTGCATAGCTATATTAGCCATTGGAAAGAATCCCTCAGAAGCCGATTACCTTTCTTCCTTGAAGGATATCAAGTGGGTTTAGAAACCGGGGACTTAGAGAGTAGTTCCTTAAATGCCCAAACGTATTGTGCTAGTGCCTACTTTGCAGGTTATGAACTACCAACTTTGGCAGCCGAGATGGAAATCTATCGGCAGGGAATTTTGCAGCTTAAACAGGAAATAGCGCTCAATTATCAAGGGATCTATTATCAAACCGTTTTGAACTTGCTTGGAGCGTCTACAGAACCGTGGCACTTAGATGGGGAGGTTTACGCTGAAACACAAACATTGCCAACCCTCCAACAATCACATAATCGTACTGCCCTCTATTACTTGTACTACAACAAAACAGTTATCTCCTATTTGTTTGGGGAATATCAGCGCGCAGCAGATTACACTACTTTAGTCGATTACTATGCCGACAGCATTGTGGGGATGTTTGCCATCCCGCTGTTCTGTTTCTACAGTTCTTTGCTCGATCTGAAGTTGTATTCATCAATAACTGAGACTGAGCAGGCTAAGTTGCTGGAGAAAGTAGCAGTCAATCAAGAGAAACTAAAGCGATGGGCAAATCATGCACCGATGAATCATTTACACAAATTTTCTTTAGTGGAGGCAGAACGGCATCGAGTTTTAGGGGAAAAAATTGAGGCAATTGAGATGTACGATCGCGCTATTGCTCTTGCCAAAGCCAACGAATACATCCAAGAAGAAGCCTTAGCTAACGAACTGGCTGCTCAATTTTACCTCGATTGGGGTAAACAGAAGGTGGCTGCAGGCTATATGCAAGAAGCCTACTATTGCTATGCCCATTGGGGAGCGAAAGCCAAAACTGACGACTTAGAAAAACGCTATCCCCAACTACTCCAACCCATCCTGCAACAGCAACCCATCAACCTCAGAAACGACGAAACGATCGCCTTTCGGGCAACTTCCTCATTCACTCGCACGAATAGCACTAGTATTTCCGATGCTCTAGATTTTACCTCCATCCTGAAAGCTGCTCAAGCTATTTCCAGCAGCATCGAATTAGACGAAATAATTGCCAATCTCACCCAAATTATCCTGGAAAATTCCGGTGCAAAAAAAGCTATCCTCATTCTCCCCCAAAAAGGTAATTGGCAAGTCCGCGCAATTATCAGTATCAATTATCAACCAAATTCCCCAGATCAAACACAAACTATTCTTGCTCAACAATCGCTAGATACTTATCAAGATATCCCTATAAAAATTATCAATTATGTCAAGAATACAAAAGAAACAGTTGTTATAGATAATTGCCAAACTGACATCCCTGGGATAATTGGGGAATATATGGTAGAGCATCAACCAAAGAGTGTATTATGCACACCAATTATTAATCAAAGGCATTTGGTGGGTATTTTATATTTGGAAAATCAGATCACAAGTGGGGTATTTACTAACGAACGTCTACAAGTTATCAATCTACTTTCTTCTCAAGCTGCAATTTCCCTAGAAAATGCCAGACTTTATCAAAAATCTCAACAAGCATTACAGGATTTACAACAAGCTCAATTGCAAATCGTCCAAAGTGAGAAAATGTCGGTATTAGGTAATTTGGTTGCTGGAGTTGCTCACGAAATGAATAATCCTTTGGGTTTTATTTACGCTAGTCTCAAGCAAGCTAAACCTACTATTGCTGATATTGTTAAACACCTGAAAATATATCAAGAAAGTTTACCCAATAAAAGTGAAGAAATTCTTCAACACGCCGAAGAAATTGATTTAGATTATAGCTTAGAAGACTTGCCAAAAATGCTTGACTCCATGACAATGGCTTGTGACAGACTAAACAATATCAGCACCAGTCTTCGTACTTTCTCCCGTGCTGATAAAGATTACAAAGTTCCGTTTAATATCCATGAAGGTATTGATAGCACAATTTTAATTCTCAAACATCGCCTCAAAGCTAACGAACAACGTCCAGCGATTGAAGTTATTAGTAACTATAGTAATTTACCTGAAATTGAATGCTTTCCTGGCCAATTAAATCAAGTATTTATGAATATTCTGGCGAATGCTATTGATGCTTTGGAAGAATCAAATTATGGGAGTAGTTTTGAAGAAATTCAGGCAAATCCAAACAAAATTATTATTACAACTTCAGTCGAATATAACCAAGTTAAAATATCAATCGCTGATAATGGAAAGGGAATGAGTGAAGAGGTAAAATCAAAGATATTTAACCATTTATTTACTACGAAAGCTGTCGGGAAAGGGACGGGGTTAGGGTTGGCGATCGCTCGGCAAATTATTGTAGAAAAACATGGTGGTTCCCTGTCTGTCAATTCGACTCTGGGTCAAGGAACAGAATTCACCATCCTGTTACCCGTGAACGGATCAGCTGACTAAAAAAATCGGGCGACCTGACAGCAGAAACCAGGTAATAGTGGAGATGTGAGTTCATCCTCAGCTAGCAACGTTCCTACTAACCTGAGTAGCCCCGCATCCCGTCGGTAGACCTCAATCTGCTGGAGTCGCCAGTTGACAATCCAATATTCCAGGACTCCCTTGAGGGAATAACAGTTAACAAAACAACAACTTTGATTACTGTTAACTGTTAACTGTTAACTGATTTGCTGTCGCCTTCAATGCGAAAATCTTTTCAATCACATCCTCTACTACCTTATCTGGCGTAGAAGCACCCGAAGTAACACCTACGATAATTTTGCCATCTGGTAGCCAATTTTGGGCGATCGCCAACTCCCCATCTAACTGACGATGTTCAATGGCTTGTGCTGATTTGATCCGCTCTACGCAATCAATGTGATAAGAAGGTATTCCCCGTTGAATGGGGATTTCTTGCAAATGTGTAGTATTCGATGAATTAAACCCACCAATTACTACCATCAAATCTAACTTTTCTTCCACTAACTCAAACATCGCATCTTGACGTTCTTGAGTAGCGTCACAGATAGTGTTAAAACTTTGAAAATGCTGATTTAATTCATCGGGGCCATATTTCCGCATCATGGTACGCTCAAACAATTTACCAATCTGCTCGGTTTCTCCCTTGAGCATGGTGGTTTGATTAGCAATACCAACTCGCTCTAAATCGCGATCGGGATCGAATCCGGCTGAATAAGCTTTAGCAAATTTTGCAATGAATTCTTCTCGGTTGCCGCCATTGAGAATATAGTTAGAAACGTACTCTGCTTCTTCTAAGTTCAGGACAATTAAATATTTACCAGCAAAGGAACTTGTGGCTACAGTTTCTTCGTGTTTATATTTACCGTGAATAATTGAGGTATAGTCGATTTTTTTATGCTTTTCTACAGTGTTCCAAACTTTCGACACCCAAGGGCAAGTTGTATCGACGATTTTGCAACCTTTATCATGCAATAACTGCATTTCTTGCACACTTGCACCAAAGGCTGGGAGGATAACTACGTCAGCACTTTCTACTACAGAAAAGTCTTTAATCTTACCATCGTCAGGGATAAATTCTACTTGCATTTCCCGCAAGCGTTGATTAACAGCGGGATTGTGAATAATCTCATTAGTAATCCAGATGCGATCGCTAGGGAAGTGTTGACGGGTTTCATAGGCCATAGCCACCGCACGTTCTACACCCCAACAAAACCCAAAAGCTTGGGCTAGTCGAATTGTGACATCACCCTGTTGTAATACGTAATTGCGATCGCGGATTTCCTGAATCAAGTTACTCTGATACTCAGACTGTAACTGGGTCGCCACTTCTGCTTGATGCCCAAACCCCTTGCGATTATAGTTGTCGGAATGTTGTAGAGTACGCTTAAAGGCTTTTGTATCCATTACTTTATTTTTTTAAGTCTGCTTTTTCTGATTGTCTCGCGCCAAGACACAATTTAGTTAGGCAGATTGGGATAATGGCAAAAAAATATAAAAAACCGCTTTTGACAGTTATTCAGTTTACAAGTGTCTTCATTTCAGACTTCAGACTTCAGACTTCAGACTTCAGCTTTGTGCTAGTGTAAATCTGCAAAGCAGTACGCCAGACTATATAGCCTTGAGGACTTAGGTGTAAACCATCAGTAGTGAGTTTACGGTGAAGATTTCCTTGCTGGTTAATAAATAAAGGATATAAATCTAAATATTTGACACCTTCTTTGGTGGCTATAGCTTGTAGTTGCTGATTCAACTGACGAATCCGACTATTGGGAATAGCCAGCAGTTTCTCTCGTCCCTCCCAAGTTGCTTCTTCTCCCCCATGAGGCAAAATTGACTGGATAATGATTTGCGCTTTTGGATGAGCTTTTCGCAGATAACTCATAATTTGACGCTGATTATCGAGAATGATCTCATCACTCACGCCTTGGATCACGTCATTAATACCAACCATCACCAAAATCACTTCTGGCTGAGTGCGGTCAAATAGCTCTAATCTTTTCAAGAGTCCATAGCTAGTTTCGCCAGAAATTCCCTGATTTAGCCAATTTCTGCCTTCAGGTAATAACTCAGGCGGAAACCACAGACTCAAAGAATCTCCCGCCAATATGGTTAGATGCTCAGGATGTTTATCAACAGCGACTTGAGCTTCTTTTTTGAGAATGTCTACCCACTGCTGATAATTGAGTGTGTGACGTTCGCCTAACTCTGGTTTGACAGCTTTGGTTTCACTGACTGGAGTCGGGGAAACAGCACTCAATCTCTGTTGTTGCCAAATTAGCAGGATAACCCCCAACATCAATAGGCCGTTGGTTATCAGCGAAAAAAATGCCCAGATAGGAAAAGTTTTTGCAGAAGTAGACACGATTGGGGATTGCACTTCGACTCCTTTCGACTTCGCTCAAGGCAAGCCGCTCAGTGAACAGGGATTGGGGATTGGTATTGGGTATTGAGGATTGGGTATTGAAGATTGAGGAAATTTTTCATTAATTTCTAGTCCCCAGTCTCCATTCCCCAGTCCCCAGTGCCTAACTAAGAAATATTAACGCCATCGCCGAACTCGGAGTTATAACCTTCTTCTCCATGTTCATTGATATCCAAACCTTGCAATTCAGTTTCCTCGTTGACTCGCAGACCAATGGTAGCAGCAATAATCTTGAGAATGATCCAAGTACCAACTGCAGCGATCGCATAAGCAACTAAGATTGCGACTAGTTCGATCCCCAGTTCACCAAAGTTACCGCGTAGCACGCCGTCTTTACCTGCGGCGTTGATTTCCGTGGTTGCAAAGATGGCTGTTAAAATTGCTCCCACCGTACCACCAACACCATGTACAGGAAATGTATCTAAAGCATCGTCTACTTGCAGCTTGTGCTTGAAACTGACGGCATAGAAGCAAACGAAGGCGGTGATAAACCCAATGAAAATTGCTGATAGAGGGGTGACAAATCCTGCGCCTGGGGTGACGCCCACCAAGCCAGCAACGGCTCCTGTGGCTGCTCCTACAGCGGTTGGTTTACCACGTAAAACTCCTTCTAAAATTAGCCACATTAGAGCGGCTGCGGCTGCGGCTGTGTTGGTGTTGACGAAGGCTGTGGTTGCCACATTTGTGACTAAGTTACCCGAAGTTCCACTAGCAACTGATAGGGCGCTACCAGCATTAAAGCCGAACCAGCCAAACCACAATAAGCCAGCACCTAGCAAAATGAAAGGAACGTTGTGTGGTGGACTTAGCCTGTCAGGATGGGTTTTTCGCGGGCCGAGGACGATCGCGGCTACAAGTGCAGAAACACCCGAACTAATGTGAACTACTGTGCCACCAGCAAAGTCCAGGGCACCCAAACCGCCGTATAAACCCAAAAATCCACCTTTTGCCCATACCATATGAGCTAGGGGAGTGTAGATAAAGGTTGACCACAGCAGCACAAACAAAGCATAGGCGCGGAAGCTCATCCGTTCAGCGATCGCCCCAGAAATTAAGGCTGGGGTGATAATAGCAAACATGGCTTGATAGATCATGAATGCTTGGTGAGGAATCGTCCCGGCATATGACGTGACATCAGCATATTTCGGGTCTGCTGCTTTGAGTGCATCCTCATAAGGTAAATGAGGTAAATAGCCCTGAGTTTGTAAACCTATGTTGCCAAACACCCATTTAACCCCGCCGATAATCGGGTTCCCTGGTGCAAAAGAAAGGCTATAGCCCCATAAAATCCAGGTAACTCCCACGATCGCCATTAATACAAAGCTCATCATCAATGTGTTGAGGACGTTGCGCGATCGTACAAATCCTCCATAGAAAAAAGCTAATCCTGGTGTCATCAACAAGACGAGTGCTGATGCTATCAGCATAAATGCAGTATCCCCAGTATCAGCAGCAGGTGGAGCGGCTGCGGGTGCTTGGGCTAAAGCATCACCCACTAGCGGTCCTCCTAGCAGCAATAGGGTCATCACCCCAATCATTACGACTTTGTTCAACACTTGTTTTGTCCCTAAGCACCAATATTTTTGTATCACCCAATACATTTGATTACTTTTTTATATTCCTTTTTGTCATGAAAGTTACTTAAATTCAGTTTTTTCCGAAATTTTAACAAAAATATATCCCTTTCAATACGTAGAAAGTTTTGGATATACAGTGTAGCTATGCAATTTTTGCATATTTTGCTTTGCTTAAAAAACTTTGTTGACCCGCTATATAATTCTCTAATTATAAGTAATTAATATGACAAATAAAATAGAGTGACAATGCCCAGCGAAAACCTTATCTGATGGGCATTGCCCACCCTGCATGTACTGTAAAATTATCTAATTATGGGTAATTAATATGACAAACAAAGTCATTCGATTAGCGAAGTACTGGCTAAAGAAATGTATCTTCGCCTGAGATATGCAACAGATTTTTTACATCCTGGGTGCGTACATGATAATTAAAACACTCATTAAAGCTAAACAGGCTCCAATCAGGTCATAGCTGTCTGGAGTTACCCCGTCTATCTTCCATCCCCAAAGCATGGCCATGACAATAAATACACCACCATAAGCGGCGTAAACTCTACCGAAATTCGCAGTTTGGAGAGTAGCGATCGCCCCATAAAGAATTAAAGCAATTGCACCTAATATTCCCCATCCTATAGACCTACCTTCACGCAACCATAGCCAGATTAAGTAGCCACCGCCAATCTCAAAAAAACCAGCCAGTATAAAATAAAGCCAGGACTTAATCATCAAAGCAATTTGTGAATTTGTAATTTATGAACTACCCATATTAATCATTTGCTAAATTTGAATCTTGCATTAAAAAACCCGCCACCTGGACATCAAAACAAAAGCCACAGGCAGGGGTTTTTATCAGTAACAAAATCAAACAACTCAAAATTTACAGCATATTTGGTAAATCGCCACGAGATGATCCGCCATGAGAGCTATCTTCTTCAGGAAATCCCCCTGAACCAGCTTCTTTAAGAAATCCACTGTAAGCTTCCATACCATGTTCGCCGATATCTAAGCCTTCCAGTTCTTCTTCTCGAGTGACTCTGATTCCTAAAGTCGCTTTTAGTCCCAGCCAAAAGATACTACTCAGGAGAACGGTGATTCCACCTACAGCTAGAATGCCAACTATTTGTGGAATTAGGGTACCAAAGCCACCACCCAAGAATAAGCCGTGTGGCCCTACTGGCTTACCTGCCAAGTCAACCATCCAAGGATATTTACCAGGGCCAACCGAGAATAGACCCACTGCTAATGTCCCCCAAACACCACAAACTAGGTGAACTGAGGTAGCCCCTACTGGGTCATCAATGCCGAGTTTATCAAAGAAGGGAACAGAGAAAACTACCAAAATTCCCGCAATCAAACCAATGATGATCGAACTACCGATGCTGACATAGGCACAAGATGCCGTAATGCCAACCAAGCCAGCTAAGATACCGTTGATAATCATTGACAGGTCTGGCTTACCCAAGTACAACCAAGCTACAACTGTAGCCGCAATCCCACCAACAGCACCAGCCATGTTAGTTGTTAAAGCAATATGACTGATTGCATTGGGATCAGCAGCCATTACGGAACCAGGATTGAACCCAAACCAACCCAACCAGAGAATTAAGCACCCCAAGGTTGCAATACTCATATTGTGACCAGGTATGGCTGCAATCTGCTTATCCTGGTATTTACCAATGCGAGGGCCGAGAAATGCAGCACCCATCAAAGCAGCCCAACCACCAACTGAGTGAACTACTGTGGAACCCGCAAAATCCCAGAATCCCATATCTGCTAGCCAACCAGCACCCCAAATCCAGTGTCCGGTAATGGGGTAGGCAATACCAACAAGCAAGAGGCTGAAGATCAGGAAGTCGATGAACTTAATTCTTTCAGCTACTGCGCCAGAAACAATTGTTGCGGCTGTTCCTGCAAATACCAATTGGAATAGAAACTTGGCTGATAGAGGAATGCCTGTCCAATTAAGGGCGCTAAAAACACCTTTGTAAGCTTCTCCAGTTGCCGGACTGTTATCTGTGGGTAGGAAAAACCCACTCAGTCCAATAAAGTCGTTGCCATCGCCAAACATTAACCCAAAACCGATCGCCCAAAAAGCTACTGTAGAGAGGGCAAATACAATTAAGTTTTTGGCAAGAACGTTGACAGCATTTTTCTGGCGACAGAAGCCGGTTTCTAACATACAAAAACCAGCATTCATGAAAAACACTAAAAAGGCAGCGATCGCTACCCACAGTGTGTCAATAGCAATCTTTAGTTCTGCTGTTGTTGGGCCTGTAGCAGGTGCTTGGGCTAATGCTGTGTAACCCCATCCCAAGACAATCAAACAAGCTAAAGGTAGGCAAGCTTGCCAGCTGGGAGAAAGCCGCTTAATTGCTAAAGTTAATCGCTTGACTTTGGAGTTAAATTGTGAAATTTGGAAGTATCTTTTTGCTGTATTACGCCTAATTTTTGGTTTTAATTTCTGTTTGTGCATGAGTTTGAACATCTAACTATAAACCATTCTGAATTGGATGAAAACCTAAGCAGAAAAAATCAATGCCTGAACTTTAATCAAGTAGTTGTTGAATCAGTAAACAGTTAACATTTATCACGGTTTCAGTCTGGGATTTGACCCCCGACTGTAGCAAGATACTGTAGGTTAACTTACCCATAATTAGCAGTGGAGAACTCTAGAGGGCAAAAGCTTGCAGCAGTTCTTGTACTGATCACTGTTGATACTTGTCATTCAGGTAATTTATTCACAAACCAAAAACTCAAATTACCTAAGTAGGAGTTTAAGAAACTATTGCGACATTTGTAAATATTTTTTTGTAAATTATTGGCGTCATGCTGAGAAATTATGAGCTTGCTGCCCATATTTTTTAGTCTTTTTCTCCGAAATCTTTAAATTTTCCACTAAAATACATTAGGCAACTGACAATTATTGTGCATCACTAAACATCAACATATACAGGAATCCAAACAAATCATAAAAACAATTCTTACTGACTAATTTGATGAACTCACAAATTAATTTGACTGATTGTCTATTGACAAACACCCTTATTCTGTATTACCAGATACATTTTTCTGATCTTGCCGCTCTTAATACGCTCTCAAGACTTCAAGAACGTAAATAATATCCTTGATATTGTCAGCATTTGCCAATGTCAGAACTAAAAAGGTCAAAATATTGTTAAGTTTATATACAAAACAAAAAGTTAAATTTATTACTTACAATAAAAAATACACTTTTAATACTGTGTAGTTTATTATAACATGCACACTGGTTTATAATTGTCAACTAGTGTCAGTTGCTGACTGCCAACCCTCAAAACTAACTTGACAAAGTACTACAAATTACAACTCAAGTTGTAAATATTGTTCATAGTCCAGATCTTCGAGCTTTGTTTGCTTTAGAATGACTGATTCTGATAAGTTTTGGCGATACTTTTGCACTTTTTCTAATAATTCTGGTTGGTAAGTAGCGAGAATCTGCACTGCTAAAAGTCCCGCATTTTTAGCATTACCTATAGCCACTGTGGCAACGGGGATACCCCCTGGCATCTGTACGATTGAGTATAAAGAATCAACACCTTGTAGATGCCGAGTGGGTACAGGAACACCGATGACGGGAAGCGGTGTTAAAGACGCTACCATACCGGGGAGATGGGCTGCGCCACCAGCGCCAGCAATAATTACTTTAATGCCGCGTTGGTGTGCAAGTTTAGCGTACTCTACCATGCGTTCTGGGGTACGATGGGCAGAAACGATCGCCACTTCGCGCTCAACACCAAATTCGTCACAAATGGCGATCGCTTCTTTCATTGTGGGCAAATCAGAATCGCTGCCCATGATAATACCAACAAGAGGAGTCATACAATTTTGGATTTTGGATTTTGGATTTTGGATTTTGGATTTTGGATTTTGGATTTTGGATTTTGGATTTTAGATTTTAGATTTTGGATTTTGGATTTTGGATTAATCGCCGATGGTTGCATTTAAAATCGGGACAGATTTGGCTAAGTAAGTCGGCACAACAATACCAAACTGTGTAAAGAAAAGTAAACAAGGCTCAAACCCTTCTGCCTATTGCCTATTGCCTTATCCCAGCGACAATTATTTACGCCGAGTTACTTATCTTCTCGTGAAAGTGATGACAAAAGCAAAACAAACCCCCATTGTTACCAATAATGTAGAGATTATCAATGCGCGAATCCCTGGTTATCAAGGTTTGCAGATGCTCTTGGTAAATCAAGAGGGGATAATTGAGCAAATTCTACCAATGAATAAAGTTGTCCAGCGATCGCCTACAGAAAACTTGCAAGTAATAGATGTTGCTGGTGATTGGATTTCTTTAGGTGGCGTTGATTTACAGATTAACGGCGCTTTAGGATTGGCGTTTCCAGATTTACGAGCCGATAATTCCCATTTATTGGTGAAAACATCACAATTTTTGTGGGATGTAGGGGTAGATGGATTTTTACCGACATTGGTGACAACATCAGTAGAAAATATACAGCGATCGCTGGCTGTAATTGCTGGTGTTATCCCCAACCAAAACCCAGGGGCGAAAATTTTAGGAGTCCATCTAGAAGGGCCATTTTTAAATTATGGAAAACGCGGCGCACACCCAGCTGAGTACCTGTCACCTCTAACCATTGACAATATCAAGCGAGTTTTGGGCGATTATGCCCATATTGTCAAAGTCATCACTTTAGCACCAGAATTAGATCCTACAGATGAAGTGATTCCATATTTGCGTTCTTTAGGAATCATCGTCAGTTTAGGACATTCTCAAGCCACAGCTAACGAAGCACAACGTGCTTTCGCACTCGGTGCAACAATGGTAACTCATGCTTTTAACGCCATGCCACCATTACACCACCGTGAACCAGGATTATTAGGAGCAGCAATTATCCATCCTCATGTTATGTGTGGTTTTATTGCTGATGGTGAACATGTTTCGCCAATTATGCTGCAAATTTTACTCCGTGCCAGCCAACAACAAAAAGGGCTATTTCTCGTCAGCGATGCTCTGGCACCCCTAGGGCTACCCGATGGCGTGTATCCTTGGGATAGTCGGCAAATAGAGGTAAAAAACGGTACTGCACGACTAGCTGATGGCACTTTATCAGGGACAACTTTACCCTTATTGGTGGGAGTACAGAATTTGGTGGAGTGGGGGATTAGTGACGTAGAAACCGCCATTTCTCTAGCAACAGAAGCACCTAGACAAGCAATTGGCTTACCAGGAATTTCTCCCACTCAACCTGCTAATTTATTGCGCTGGCGTTGGGATGAAGCGACAAAAGAACTGACATGGGAAAGATTGAATCAGTTAACAGTTAACAGTTAACAGTTATCGCGGTTCTCATTCCGATGCGGTACAAAATTATATCGCCAGCTGTAGGGGCGTAGGCAATGCCATTGGTGTCAACTTAAGCTAAAAATAGCTTGACGCTAGGACTCCTCACCCGCCTGGGAATTCATTCCCTCTCTTATAGCGAAAGTCTACTCTAGTAGACTAAGGATTTTTGGCTATATTTAGTAATCTTTAGATGACTTCCGCTATTAGAAAGGAACTTCAGTTCCTTGCGGGACATGACTTTTACGTTAAGTTGACACGTATGGGCAGTGCCGTGCCCTTATGGGTGTACCTCACATAACCGAGAATTGCTATATGACTAAGCCTGTAGGAAGCAAGAGCAAAGCCACAGTCTGGGTAGTGGAAAATGGCAAAATGCGATCGCGCTCTGATCATCTCACCACTGAAGAACCTTTAGAAATTCGTCTTTTATCTCCAAATCGCACAATCGCCGTCACCATGCGAACACCAGGAGCAGATTTTGAATTAGCGGCTGGTTTCCTCTACAGTGAAGGAGTCATTAGTTGTAAAAAAGATATCCAACGCATGAGCTATTGCGTTGATGAATCAGTCGATGGTGAGCAGCGCTACAACATTGTGAATGTAGAACTCAAAGAAGGATTAAGTCCTGATTTACAGCCTTTAGAACGCCACTTTTTCACTAACAGCGCCTGTGGAGTTTGCGGTAAAACCAGTATTGCAGCTTTACAGATGCGGGGTTGCTCAGTCATTTCTCCTGGTTTAACAGTAACGCCTGATATCATCTACAGCTTACCGGATCAACTCCGAGCCGCTCAAGGTATCTTTACCGCTACCGGGGGTTTGCACGCGGCGGCGGTATTCGATTCTCGAGGACAAATATTAAACTTAAGGGAGGATGTTGGCCGACACAATGCCCTAGATAAATTGATTGGTACAGCTTTACTTGCTGACGAGCTACCTTTCAATGATCATATTGTCATGGTGAGTGGACGCTCTAGCTTTGAGATTTTGCAAAAGTCCGCTGCTGCTGGAGTACCCATTGTTTGTTCTGTTTCCGCTCCTAGTAGTTTGGCGGTATCTGTGGCTCAAGAATTCGGGATTACTTTAATTGGATTCTTACGCGGAGAACGTTTCAATGTCTACACCAAGTGCGAGAGAATAAATATTGTATGAAACCTGGATCAAGTAGCAAAACTTTTGTAAGACACCTATTGTGGAGTCGCTGCTGGTAATGGCTGATAATTGTAACTATTTTTCAATTTACAGCCAGCATTAACAGATGGATCATAAGCACATTCCCCTTCTGCTAACTGCCCATTTTTGTCTTTAAATGTACAGCTAACATAATTATTTTGATCAGAGTCGTAACCTGTACAACTAGTTAAAGTGAACCCCAATGGTTGTGCAAACTTTTGTGCTTCTTTCTCCGCATTCTCTTGAATTTTCTGGGGACTAAGTCCACAGCTAGTTAAGCTAATCAATAAGGTGAGTCCAATTGGTACAATCAGCAGAGTCTTTGGAGCTTTTTTGTAGTCAGGTGTTTTTTGCATGATTTTATTTATAAGTTAGAGCTTGATACTATTGAGGTAAGTCCTCATAATGTATTTATTTGTGAATAAAAATACATACTATGTAAATATTTTTACCATAACATGCCCTAAGTATTTTTGTCATCAACAAAATACTTGAATCAATACTCAGTAAGTATGACTTGTAGTCGAGATAACTAAAACATGGCTGTGGGAATAATCAAAGACGCATTCGTAACCTTAGCTTCTTTTAATTTCGCGTGCTTAGTGAATTTCTATACTGATTTACTAAAACAAAACCCCACAACCATCATCCCCAACATCTATGCTGAGTTTCAGATTTCCGGCTTACGATTAGGTATTTTTCAACCCAAGCCAACACACGCATCCGAATTTGAAACGATCGCCAAAAGTAAGATAAGTTTGTGTTTAGAGGTGAGTAACTTAGAAGATGCGATCGCCCAGCTCACAACTTTGGGTTATCCTCCACCCGGCAAAATTGCGATCGCTTCCCACGGACGAGAAATTTACGCCTATGACCCTGATGGGAATCGGTTGATCTTACATCAGAATGGGGCAGGGAGCAGGGAGCAGGGGGAGTAGGAAAATAACTCTTGACAAATGACCAATGACAAATGAAAAATTATGACTTTAACTCAAAACTATAAATTAAATGTTATCCAATGGTATCCAGGCCATATAGCAAAAGCGGAAAAGAACCTCAAAGAACAGCTAAAACGGGTAGATGTGGTGCTGGAGGTAAGAGATGCGCGTATCCCTTTAGCAACGCACCATCCCCAAATTGAGGAGTGGGTGGGGAGTAAGGCGCGGGTTTTAGTGCTAAATCGAGTAGATATGATTACGCCTCAAATGCGATCGCTGTGGATCAATTGGTTCAAGTTTCAGGGTGAAACAGCCTATTTTACCAACGCTCAACATGGTCAAGGTGTGACTGAAGTCTGCAAAGCCGCTCAAGCTGCTGGGTTAGAACTCAATCAAAGAAGACGCGATCGCGGCATGTTACCCCGTCCAGTCCGTGCTGTGGTGATTGGCTTTCCTAATGTTGGTAAATCAGCTTTAATTAACCGTCTCTTAGGAAAACGAGTAGTAGAAAGTGCAGCTCGTCCTGGAGTGACGCGCCAACTCCGCTGGGTGCGAATTTCCGAACAGTTAGAGTTGCTAGATGCACCTGGAGTCATCCCCCTCAAGTTAGAAGATCAGGGAGCAGCCTTAAAATTAGCTATTTGTGATGATATTGGTGAAGCCGCTTACGATAATCAGCTAGTTGCAGCCGAATTAGTAGACATCCTCAATCATCTCCAGGATGTGGCTACTAAGTTGTTACCACAAAAAATATTAGAGTCCCGCTATCAACTAGACTCAACACCCCATACAGGAGAAGAATACTTACACGCCTTAGCGGAGCATCGCTACAAAGGTGATATTGAGCGCGCCGCCAGGCATCTTTTAACAGATTATCGTAAGGGTTTATTAGGAACTATCCCTTTAGAAATACCGATTTAGTTTTGTGGTGGGCAATGCCCACCCTACAAACCAATGACAAATGACAAATGCCAAATGACTATCTAACGTTTCTCACCAAAAAATTTGGTTGTCCACAGCTTTTTTGGGAACTCTTCACTATTTCTGCACTACAAGCGCCTGGTTTGCCATCTTTAGCGTAGCAAAAGAAAACTTCTTGCAAAAACCTTCCTGAACCAGAACAGTAAGGCGCCATACCATCAGCAGTTAATTTTGGATCAGCACTGACAAATGTATTTTTCAATCCATCGATGGTGGTGCGGAAAGGTTTGCTAGGACGGTTATAAGCCGTAGGAATTGTGACGGAATCTTTTAACTGTTTAGATAATGCTAGGTATTCTTTCGGGGTTTTTCCCGAACAAGTGCCATGTTTTTCCCATTCATGGCCATAAAGCTTATCGCTGGGGTACAAACCTGGAAACTGCTGCTTTACCTGTAGCGGTAATTTTTCACTAGAACAATTAGCTGGATAACCTTTTTGGTATTGCGGCCACAAACCATGTAATACAAAGCCGAGTTTCTTACCAACTTTGCACTGCTGTGGATCGCGATCGCCATTTTTGGCACAATAATCTGGTGACCAAGATAAAGTCAGGACGTAAAAATCAAACTGGCCGGGAGTTCCGCGATTTTGGGCACTGACGGCGTTAGGTACTGCAAAGCTAGCAATCAACAGGGAAGATGCAACCAGGATTTTTTTGATCTGCATATTTACAAGCAGCTTTTGTGTAATTGAAGTTACGTCATATACATTACCCTAGTTGCGTAACGCGATCGCATCTTATATCGCCCTCAGCACCCATGCACTCAAACCCTTGTGAGGATATTTTTAACTTAATACCCAATCGACACAAAATTATATCAGAAGCTGTAGGGGAACGGCACTGCCGTGCCCTTACGGGTGTACTCACGTCACCGAGAAATGTTGGGTTTCGTTCCTCAACCCAACCGAATCTAGCGCAGCGTTCCCCAGTTGCGTCAATGTTCACAGTCCCGGTTTTTTGTTAACCTTAGCCGAAGGCTTTGGCGAAGCCATCGCTTGACTTTTAAGACAGTCGCTACAATACCTACGATTTTTTTTTGCAACATTGAAGGCTTGTCGCGCCACTACCGAACGAAAACTAATTCCGCAGGCGCTTCAGTTCATCATCTGTAATCGGATTCTTCCCGGCTTTCAGGTCTTTCACCCAGCTTTGCCGTTGGGCTTTGATATCTTTATCATCAGTCTGGGCGATGTAGTCCTCAAAGTCAGCAATTGCCCCTGGATAGTCGCCTGTTAACGCCCGCGCCAAGCCACGACTATCGCGAATATTGCCATCATTGGGTGCAAGCTTCACGGCTTGGTTACAGGCAAACATTACATCGGCAACTTGTTTTTGCAGACTACCTTTGCGGCATAGTGTATGCCAATCATCGGCAGAAATTTCAACTTTTGGGTCAAACTTTTGGGCGTTGGTGTAAGCTGCTAATGCTTCCTTAAACTTATCTTCTCTGACAAGGCTTGCTCCTGACTCAACTAATAAAGCAGCTGCTTTTGTCTTTGGTTTAAAGTCTAAACTAGAGTCTAGTTGCAATGCTTGCTGGAAATTGGCAACTGCATCCTCAAGCTTACTTTCTTGCGCTAACTTTTCACCCTTTGCAACTAGGGCTGAAGCCTCTGCCAATTGTTTTGCTTTTGTTTGTGGGTCAAGTTTTAAGCTGGGATTCCACTCTAGTGCTTGGCGGAACTTGGAGACAGCAAGATTAATATTTTCTGTTCGGGCTAATTCTTCACCTTGGGCAACTAATGCTGGTGCGGCTGCTTTTTTAATAGCTGGAGTTTGGCACGCCTTGAGGTCTTCTAATACATCTGCATGGGTAGGTAGGTAATTATTCAGGCGTTGACAACCACTGGCTAATAAATTATCTAAATCCAAATCCCATAAAATCACTGTGCTGTCAACACTGGCAGTGGCAATGGTCTTGCCGTCGGGACTGAAACTCACACCCCAGACAGCATTGCTATGCCCCTTGAGGGTTTTGAGTAGTTTGCCGGAGATGTCCCAGAGTTTGACTGTTGTGTCAGTACTTGCAGTGGCAATGGTCTTGCCGTCGGGACTGAAACTCACACCCCAGACAGCATTGCTATGCCCATTGAGAGTTTTGAGTAGTTTGCCGGAGATGTCCCAGAGTTTGACTGTGCTATCAGCACTGGCAGTGGCAATGGTCTTGCCGTCAGGACTGAAACTCACACCCAAGACAGCACCGCTATGCCCCTTGAGGGTTTTGAGTTGTTTGCTGGAGATGTCCCAGAGTTTGACTGTTGTGTCTAAACTTGCAGTGGCAATGGTCTTGCCGTCAGGACTGAAACTCACACCCCTGACAGCATTGCTATGCCCCTGGAGAGTTTTGAGTTGTTTGCCGGAGATGTCCCAGAGTTTGACTGTTGTGTCATCACTTGCAGTGGCAATGGTCTTGCCGTCAGGACTAAAACTCACACCCCTGACAGCATTGCTATGCCCCTTGAGAGTTTTGAGTAGTTTGCCGGAGATTTCCCAGAGTTTGACTGTTGTGTCACCATTGGCAGTGGCAATGGTCTTGCCGTCGGGACTGAAACTCACACCCAAGACACCACCGCTATACCCCTGGAGTGTTTTGAGTAGTTTGCCGGAGATTTCCCAGAGTTTGACTGTGCCGTCATCACTAGCTGTGGCAATGGTCTTGCCGTCGGGACTGAAACTCACACTAGAGACCCAACCGCTATGCCCCTTGAGGGTTTTGAGTTGTTTGCCGGAGATGTCCCAGAGTTTGACTGTGCTGTCTAAACTTGCAGTGGCAATTGTCTTGCCGTCGGGACTGAAACTCACACCCCTGACAGCACCGCTATGCCCCTGGAATGTTTTGAGTTGTTTGCCGGAGATGTCCCAGAGTTTGACTGTCCTGTCACCACTGGCTGTGGCAATGGTCTTGCCATCGGGACTGAAACATACACTATAGACAGGACTGCTATGCCCTTCTAAGCTGTTAAGTTCTCTAAATTTATTTTCGTCTGGTTGTAAGTATACTGCCTGCCGTAATGTGGCAATTGTCTGCATTCGGGTGCTTGGGGTTGCCAATTCTGCACTTTTGAGGTTTTCTCCTGCCTTTAAGCCTTCTATCAGGGCATCAAAGTTCAACCCAGAGAGAAAAAGTGCCTCGCTAGAATTAGTAATGGCGTTGATTTCACTAACATCGGCTTGTTTTTTTTGATTTTCTGCCCGCTTTGCTGCATCCCAGGCGGTGACTGCTAACCCAGCCAATACCAATCCGGCTGCAACTGAACCCATGAGGGCGCGTTTGAGAAAGCTATTAAGTTTGGCTTCACTAATTTTTCTTTGCTTTTCACTAATTTTTCTTTGCTTTCTTTCTTCCTCCAGTTCCGCCATCACCTGTTTTAACTTGGGTTCCTGTTGCTGGCGGATAAAGGCGGCTAAATAATCATGCACTAGTTGATAACGGTCTGCTGGGTTTTCTGGCAATAAAACCACTAAGCCAGATTTGACAAAAATCTCTAATATCAAATCTAATTTATTGCTGTCTGTGGTGACATCTGCCAATAATGCTTGCAAATCTCGTTCTATTTCAGCGCGAGTCTTCAGGGGGCGAGTCCCTTTTTCATCGGTGAGTAAATACAGCAACAATTCTGCCGCTTGCTGATTCTCTACACCGCAATCATCAACCACCTCTGCTAAGTAGCGCTTCACCAGTTCTTCTTTAGCGTTACTCCCAAGTTCTTGATACTTCGCCAGAGTTGTTATACTCTCCGTTTGCAGTTGCGCCCCCACCACCTGCAACTCAATCGGGCGCACTTCTCCCAGTTCCCCGGCTAAATCTTGAACTAGTTTGTCAATTAACGTAGGTTCTAAATAAAATGTAGTTTTTGCAGTTAAGCGCTGAATAATTGACTTAGTATCGTCAGGCGAAAAATTCCCCAACTCATAAAGCACATTCTTGCTGAGAATATCATTGCCAATAATCTTCAGACTCGAAAGGCGATTGCACTCCAGCAAATAATGCAAGTAATCCATCCGCAGTGACAATATCACTTTCACAGAAAGGATATTTAGACATTCTCCCAAGAACTCAAAAAACTGCCGTCTCTGTTTTGGTTCTGGGTAAACGAAGAAAAATTCTTCAAATTGGTCAAAAATTAGCACAGTTCTCAGATTGCGCTGTTCGTTTTCCTTCAGTTGAGTGAGGAGGGCGAGAGATGAGGGGGATGAGGGAGATGAGGAGGATGAGGGAGAGTGAGGGGTTTGAGGTTTTGAGCTTGGAGTGTCGAGTAAAAAGGTGGAATTTTCGAGTTCTGAACTCGAATTATCATGTTCTGAACTCGGAGTGTCGAGTAAAAAGGTGAAATTATCGCGTTCTGAACTCGAATTATCATGTTCTGAACTCGGAGTATTGAGTAAAAAGGTGGAATTGTCCCGTTCTGAACTCGAATTATCATGTTCTGAACTCGGAGTATTGAGTAAAAAGGTGGAATTGTCCCGTTCTGAACTCGAACTGTCTCCCCTGTCCCCCTCATCTCCCTCATCCCCCTCATCTCTCTCATCCCCCAACAACACCCCTCCCAACTCTTCCACCCAATTGGTATACACGCGAATAGCAACTACTAAATTATCTTGCACGCCAATCGCTTTCCGTTTTAAAGCCGGAACCAATCCCGCATTTACCAAAGAACTTTTACCCACACCCGATTGCCCATGAATGACGATTAATTTATAATCAGGGCGACCGATGCGTTCAATTAACCGTTCTACATCCAATTGACGACCAGATGCGGCGATTTCTGGGGCGATATCATCTTGATTATTAACCTGTAATGCTGCTAAAACTTGCGTCTCTAACTGTTTGGCAGCTTGTAATCTCCCTGCACCAATAAACGCCCGCAAACCAAATTGCTGCTCAATAGAACGCGCTTCTTGCTTGGCATCAAATGCATCGAGATATTGCTTTTGATGAAAGTATAGGCTGTGTAATTTCTCCAGAATCCGCAAATAAAGCTGGGGGTCGTTATCTGTAATTCCTAATTTTCTAGCTGCTTCTAAATTATTAATTGCTGCTTTATAGCAATTCTCGGTTACATGAGGTACGCCCGTAAGGGCACGGCCGTGCCGTGCCCCTACATCTGGCGATATAACTTTGTGATGTTGTGCTAAATTCTCTTGTGCTTGCGCCAGGATAAATAATAATGATTGCCGATGAGTAATTACATTAATCCGCGATAATTCCGGCGGCGCGGGTTGATGAGGCACAGATAAAAATGTTAATGCTGTTTCGGCTAATTCTTTTGCTTGTTGCCAGTCGTTTTGTGCTAGTGCAGTTTCAGCCAAAAAGCCATAATCTTGAGATATTTTAATGAGATTATTCTCGGCTTCATGGATAATCAAAGCCTGTGCAGCTAAAGTTTTGAGTTGTTGCCAATCTTGTAAATAACGGAGAATGATGCCAAATTTGTCAAGAGAATCAGCAATTAAATCAGGGCGTTGAGCGGCTGCAAATGCGGCGATACTTTGTTGGAGATAGTTACTAATTGTCTGCCTATTTATAGAAAGACCTGGCGATTGGAAATCGCGGCTATACAAACGAAGTCCGCCTTCGCGGACTAAATCTTCAGGTTGGGGTGTTTGGCTTTGTTCGGTTTGATTTAGGCTGGTTGTTTGCAGGCAATTTTTTTCATCTGCTATAGCTTTTTCGTAATAGCAAATGGTGATTTGTGTAAGTATCTTACCTTGACGGTCACTTCGACTACGGTCACTTCGACTTCGCTCAGTGACCGTTCGGCTCTGTTCACTGAGCGGAGTCGAAGTGAGCGCTTGCATTGTGCCTTCTTCAATTGTTCGCCAATAATCTAAACTTTGGTTGTAATGCTCAATAGCTGCATCAAAATTTTTATGAATATATTCAACTAAACCTAATAAAAAATCACAGTCGGCTTTTAACTCAGGTGTTAAATCTGCCCCCTGATGTTGTAATTCTTGCCAAGCTGATTTAATTTCGGAAATAATTTCTAAATTTATATTTAAAACATCATCAAATAATTGTGATGCTGTCTGTTGGATTAACTTAGTTAATTCATTAATAGTAATCGCAAAGGTTTTCGTAGTCGCCCAACTCTCTAAATCTGGCGCTAGCTGCATCAATTGCTGGTGAACTTCATCGTTAACCCACAACACAATCGGGAAAGGGAAACTTTTACGAAACTCCTCCCGCACCTGATTAGCTGAAGTCAACATTTGGGCTAAATCTGGCAATTTATCTAACCCCACCACCATCAAAGCTTGCACATCATCCCCAAGTTCTTCACGAATGGCGGTGTAAAGTGTCCTTTGGGATGGTTTGAGCGCTAAAACGCTAATTTTAACAGTAGAAATTTCCTGTAATCTGGCAATTAGGCGATCGCGCTGTTGAACATAATTGCACTTTGCCAAAATTAGCTTAAACTGCCCTACAGAAGCTTGAATTGCCCAAGCTAATTGTTCCAGAGAGCGATTTATTTGGTCATTTGTCATTTGTCATTTGTCATTGGTTATTTGTCATTTGTCAGATCGTGGTGGACTGACTCGACTAAAATGTTGCACAAAAATTGTAGTAACCCAAAACCCTGATCAATGTTGGGTTGCGCTCCGCTTCACCCAACCTACACCTAATGCACTGTTGACTGTTCACTGATTTAAATCCCCCACTATACATCTGATAACTGATAACTGTTGACTGTTCACTGATTTAACTCCCTGGCTTCTGTCAAAATGGGGTTAACGTCAAACCAAGACTCGCCACCATCCCGATATTCAAAGACAAACCGACTGCGAATCATTTTTTGATATCCTTGATCATCGCTGACTTTTTTTCTCTGCTTGACATGACGTAATAATTGCCATTCATCATCAGAAATTGGCATTGTCATTTCATTGCGACGAGAGCGAATTACTTGCTCTAAGGTGTCACGAGAAAGGGGAAGGGTCATTTCTTCCATAATCCAGGTGTTCAGCAGCCGTAGCAAATCGCGCACATGACCACCACTCATGTTACATAAGCGTGCTAAGGTTTCTACACTGTCAAATATCTCTGTAATATTATTGAGGCGTTCCTCTGGTTGTAAGTCAGGAAAGGCTCTAGCTAACACCATCTGTTGCATTAGTGCCATTCCCTGTGCATGGACACTACCATCAGGCCACTTTACCGGAACCATCGGCAAAACTTTCGGGTCTTCGGGGAATCGCTGGGTGAGCATTCCATAATCATTGGAGAATTTCAGCGATAGGGGCATGGTATAAACTAAATGGCAATTTAGCTTAGTCATAAACTCACCCTGATCGACAAACAGATATTCCTGTTGCGGACGACCCCAAGATTTGACACGATTATCGATGCGGTCAAGGTTATCGACAATTACGACTAAACCTGTTTTACCTTGTTGCTTGAGTTTGGCGATCGCAGGTTCTAAGAGTTCGCGGTTAATTGCTTCTAATAATTGGGTTTTTTGTGGCCCTAGATATTGATTGAGTTTTTCCCGTAGCGTTGGGTCGTTTTTGGTTTTCGTTGTAATTTCGCCAATCCCAAAGGCTAAAGATAGTTTCTCCTTTTCCGCTGAGTAACCCACATCCCCAACAGTCGGAAGCTTGAGCTTAACTCCTGTCACCTCGGAGTTTAGGACTTTCCAAGCACCTTGCAGCAATTCGTTAAATTTGCCAGTTTCCTCCAGTGTGATTTTACCCAAACTTTGACTCACCCGCCTGGCGATCGCCAATAACACATCGGCAATATCCACATCAGTCATTTCTAAGTCTTCGCTAGACTCAAAATACACGACATGAAAGCCTAGCCTTTCCAAGTCTCCCTGTAACCTTAATAACTCCGTCGATTTCCCACAGCCAATATGACCAGTAAATAGAGTACAGGTCGGCTCATTAGGTTTAAAAACCGTAATCTTCCGTTGCAGGCTCTGAATAATATCGCCACCCCGCACCGCCGAAAAATCTATATAATACTTTCTATCTACTTCATTGTTGATAAACAGAGTGCGGCTAGGGTCAGTTGCCTGAAAGAATTTCAGTAAATCTATAGCCATAAATTTATTTAACTTACATACTTACATACGTAGATATCCTTAACTACCACAATAAAGTTATTTAAAACCTGAGACAACACATCGGCGATAACAATTTACTATCGTCAAGCTGTTGGTCTATCCCATTAATTCTGCGGGTTCTTAGTTCGTAGTGTTCAGATCCCCGACTTATTTGATGAGGTCGGGGATAGTGCATCAAAATTGGGTGACTGTTAAATTAACACCAGAATCGAGCTTAGGCACTTTTAAATAGTCAACTGGCTCACTATTTTGCGGCCTTTCTTCGTTAGTTGAGGACTGACACTGCTCGAAAAAAGCAGATGGGTTTTTCAGCAAATCCAGGGGGTTAATTTTTTTGCATCCTTGCTCACGTACCACCACAAATGAGTTATGGGTTTGTTGTGAATTATCCCAGTTACCATTAATCGTCGCTGGTTCGGTCATCAAAACTGCCGCCTGATTATCGCCGATTGCACTCGGTATATTCTCCGGTTCAGGGTTAGCATAAGCGCTTTGAGTCATAGCGATCGCACTAATTAAAACAAATAAACCTACGGGTAAGTATTTCATAATTAAGCTTCTCAAAATTTAATGCTAATTCAATAATCAAAATTAAGTAAGTCGGTATGAAAGGCAATGGGGAATAGGGAATAGGCAATAGGCAATAGTCAATAGATATGAGGGTTTTAGCCTCGTTCATCTTTCTTCATATAGATTTGATTGTGCCGACTTACTTAGCTAAATCTAAACGCTAGAAAATAGTCACCACATTTACCGAACTAAGTATAGTTATAGCAAATTATACGAAACTACAATACTAATTCAACTAGTCCCCAGTCCCCAGTCCCCAATCCCCAATTCCCAATCCCAGTACCTTTTACTACATCAGAGTTGTCGTAACATCGTGAAGAATGCCATAAAGAAAAGGTAAAGGGTTCACCTTTAGCGTCGCCCTGATCTCAGAGATTCCCACAACCCAGATTCGAGGACTGATCTTTCACACTCATGACTGAACTCAAACTACGCCTACAAGAGGGAGATACTGAAACCGTGGTTTCAGTGGATCAAAATGTATTTACAATTGGTCGGTTGCCGGAATGTAACTTATACTTACCTTTTGGTGGAGTTTCCCGTAACCATGCTCGGCTAGTAAAAAAAGCTGATAATGTTTGGACTATTGAGGATTTAGGTAGTAAAAACGGGACACAAGTCAATGAATGTCTTGTTACCTATCCCCAGGAGTTGCGCCACGGTGACATTATTTGGTTGGGTAATGTGAATCTGGTAGTGCTGCTCACAACTTTTGGTACACAGTTGACACCTAAGCCTACATCAACGGCAGAAACTGGTGAACAAAGGACGATTTTGCATAATGTCAAACAATTGCAACAGCGATGGATAGAAGCTGATAGCGAGGATGGCGAAAGCAGCAACAAAGACAAAACCATTGCTAGACTCAAGGACTTAGTCGATATAGCCAAAAATCTTTGTGCAGCAACCTCTATAGAAGAGATTTTCTCTCAGGTGCAACAAGTGGTTTTTCGTTACCTTGATAGTATTGACCGCCTGGCATTATTGATTGATGTCAATGGAGGCGGTAACTTAGAATTAATGAATGCTGCTACTAGAAATATTTCTCAACAAAAAGATTTGGCAGCTGATGGCAGTTGGATTAGCCGTAGTATTTGTCAAAAGGTATTTGATGAAAAAGTCGTTATCCAAACGGCTGACACCCACAAAGATGAGCGGTTTTCAGGAGAACACAGCATTTTGGTGAAGGGAATTCGCAGCGCGATGGCAGTGCCCTTATGGGACGAAAATAAAGTTGTTGGTGTTCTTTATGCAGATGCTTGCCTTTCTTCTTACCATTGGGCAAGTGAAGGTGAGGAAGAACTCAGCTTTTTTTCGGCTTTAGCAAACCTTGTCGCTTCTAGTGTGCAACGTTGGCTCTTGGTAGAGAAACTGAAAACTGAAGAGGTGATTCGCCACAGATTAGAACGCTATCATTCTCCGGCTGTAGTGCAGCAGTTGATTGCTGTAGGTGGTTTGCCAGATGGTCGTTTATTACCGGCGGAGAGCGAAATTAGCATTTTGTTTGCCGATTTAGTTGGGTTTACGGCAATTTCCGAACGGTTAAAACCAACTGCGATCGCTCAATTATTAAATAACTTATTTGAAGAAATGCTACAAGAAGTGTTCGGTTATGGTGGCACTTTAGATAAATATATCGGCGATTGTATTATGGCATTTTTTGGCGCACCCGAACCCCAAGCAGATCATGCCAATCGCGCCACATCTGCAGCTAAAGGTATGCTGACTCGATTGGAAAAACTCAACACCAATGGTTTTTGGCGAGAACCCCTGCAATTACGGATTGCAATTAATAGCGGTAAGGCTGTCGTCGGCGATGTGGGTAGTTCCCAACGGGTAGACTATACGGCTTTAGGCGCTACGATTAATCTGGCGGCGCGCATGGAAGCAGTTTGTCCCCCTGGTGAATGTGTAATTAGTGAAGTTACTTATAAAATGCTTTCACAACCCTCGGACTTTCAAGAAATGGGGGATTATCGATTCAAAGGTATTAACCGATTAGTGAAGGTTTATCAGACGATAATGCATGAATAGGGAATGGGGCATGGGGAATTGGGTTGAGAAAACAAGAGTTTTCTAAATATAAATACTTAGGTTATTAGTATATTTTAATTCTTTATTTGTTGCGAAATTTTAATCTTAAGCAGCCAACTCCTAGCTAAAAGACTAGAATTTGGGTGGTGGCTTGCGAAATTGATCTGTGTAACACTAGGAAGCTACCTCAAGCTATTTATGAACGGGAGGTCAGGTAATGGCTATCGCCACCATTAATCCCGCAACTGGGGAAACGCTCAAAACTTTTGAGCCACTGAACGATGTGGAAATTGCCGCTAAACTGGATTTGGCAGGGCTGGCCTTTGAGCATTACCGCCAGACTAGTTTCGTGGAGCGATCGCACTGGTTAAAAGCAGCTGCGGACATTTTAGAACAAGAGAAAGCAGAATTTGCCAAGTTGATGACTTTGGAAATGGGCAAGCCAATCAGCGCGGCGATCGCCGAAACAGAAAAATGCGCCCTGGTTTGTCGCTACTACGCTGAACACGCCGCTGGGTTTCTAGCTGATGTGTCCGTAAAAACCGATGGCAGCAATAGTTTTGTCCGCTACCAACCATTAGGTGCAATTCTGGCTGTGATGCCGTGGAATTTCCCCTTTTGGCAAGTGTTCCGCTTTGCCGCACCCACACTCATGGCGGGAAATGTTGGCTTACTCAAACATGCTTCAAATGTGCCACAGTGTGCTTTGGCAATTGAAGACATTTTGCAACGCGCTGGTTTTCCCCAAGGCGTGTTTCAAACTCTGTTAATCGGTGCTGCTAAAGTTGCCGATTTAATGGCTGATGACCGAGTTAAAGCCGCCACCTTGACAGGAAGCGAACCTGCTGGGGCATCTCTAGCCGCCGCCTCAGGAAAACAACTGAAAAAAACCGTTTTAGAATTAGGAGGAAGTGATCCGTTTATTGTGTTAGAGAGTGCTGATATAGAGGCAGCAGTTGTCGCAGCTACTACAGCACGAATGTTGAATAACGGGCAATCTTGTATAGCAGCAAAACGCTTTATTGTGGCAGAAGCGATCGCTGATAAATTTGAAAAACTGTTGTTAGATAAATTCCTGGCGTTGAAAGTTGGCGATCCTATGCAACCAGACACCGACTTAGGCCCATTAGCAACCCCTGATATTCTCCAGGATTTGCACCAACAAGTGCAAGCTGCTGTGGCTAGTGGCGGCAAAGTCCTCACAGGTGGACAACCTTTGGGCGATCGTCCCGGTAACTTTTATCCACCAACGATCATCACAGATATCCCCCAAGATAGTCCCATCGCCCAAGAAGAATTCTTTGGCCCAGTGGCCTTGTTATTTCGGGTTCCGGATATCGACGCAGCCATTAAACTAGCTAATGCTACACCCTTTGGCTTAGGTGCTAGTGCCTGGACAACCAACGATCAAGAACGCGATCGCTTAATTACGGAAATCGAAGCAGGTGCCGTATTTATCAACGGCTTAGTTAAATCTGACCCCCGCTTACCCTTTGGTGGGATTAAACGTTCCGGATACGGCAGGGAATTAAGTATCCAGGGTATACATGAGTTTGTCAATGTTAAAACTGTGTGGGTTAAGTAGTTAGTCATTAGTCATTGGTCATTGGTCATTGGTCATTGGATAAATAACGAATGACGCCACTTGCTTTAAGCCGGGGAACCCGTCCAACGCAGTGGCTCACCAATAACAAAGGACAAAGGACAATATCGAGGAAATCAAATGAATACGGCAGAACTGTTAGTACAGTGTTTAGAGAATGAAGGGGTGCAATATGTTTTTGGACTCCCTGGCGAAGAAAACCTACACGTTTTAGAAGCACTAAAAAATTCTTCCATCCAATTTATTACTACCCGTCATGAACAGGGTGCAGCATTCATGGCAGATGTCTACGGACGTTTGACAGGAAAAGCAGGAGTTTGTCTTTCGACTCTTGGCCCTGGGGCAACAAATCTCATGACTGGAGTAGCAGATGCTAACCTCGATGGTGCGCCTTTAGTAGCAATTACTGGGCAAGTGGGAACCGATAGAATGCACATCGAATCCCATCAATATTTAGACTTGGTGGCCATGTTTGCTCCCGTAACTAAGTGGAATAAACAAATTGTCCGCCCAAGTATTACACCAGAAGTCGTGCGGAAAGCATTTAAGGTAGCACAAACCGAAAAACCCGGTGCAGTTCACATCGATGTGCCAGAAAATATTGCCGCTATGCCAGTAGAAGGCAAAGCATTACGTAAGGATAATATCCAAAAAACCTATGCAGCTTTTGCTAGTATTCGGGCAGCCGCAGCAGCAATTTCTCAGGCAGTTAACCCATTAATTTTAGTAGGAAATGGCGCTATCCGTGCCCAAGCTAGTGATGCTGTCACACAGTTTGCTACCCAGATGAATATTCCAGTTGCCAATACTTTTATGGGCAAAGGAGTTATCCCCTACACTCATCACCTAGCCTTGTGGTCAGTAGGTTTGCAGCAACGTGATTTCATCACTTGTGGTTTTGACAACACTGATTTAGTAATTGCTATTGGCTATGATTTAATCGAGTTTTCTCCCAAAAAATGGAATTCTGATGGCAAGATTCCCATTATTCATATTGCCGCCAATTCCGCTGAGACTGATAGTAGTTATATTCCCAGCATTGAAGTAGTCGGGGATATTTCTGATTCTCTCAATGAAATCTTAAGGTTAGCAGATAGACAAGGTAAATCCAATCCCTATGCTATTAGCTTACGGGGAAATATTCGCGCTGATTACGAAGAACATGCCCATGATGATGGTTTTCCCATTAAGCCACAAAAGTTAATTTATGACTTACGGCAAGTGATGGGGCCAGATGATATTGTCATCTCTGATGTCGGCGCACATAAAATGTGGATTGCCCGTCATTATCATTGTCATAGCCCCAATACTTGCTTGATTTCTAATGGCTTTGCAGCTATGGGTATTGCCATTCCTGGTGCTTTGGCGGCAAAACTCGTTCACCCTAACCGCAAAGTTGTGGCTGCAACTGGCGACGGTGGCTTTATGATGAATTGCCAAGAATTAGAAACAGCTTTGCGCGTTGGTACTCCCTTTGTCACCTTAATTTTTAATGATGGTGGCTATGGATTAATTGAGTGGAAGCAAGAAAATCATTTTGGTCCAGGACACTCATCTTTTGTCCGCTTTGGTAATCCTGATTTTGTCAAATTAGCTGAAAGCATGGGTTTAAAAGGTTATCGAGTTGAATCTGCTACTGATTTAATTCCCGTACTTAAAGAAGCCTTAGCTCAAGATGTACCTGCAGTGATTGATTGTCCTGTAGACTATCGGGAAAATCGTCGCTTTACACAAAAAGCCGGCGATTTGAATTGTGGTGTGTAAGCAGTTCTAAATCATTCATGAACAACCAGATACCCGACTTCTACCCTGCGGGAAGCCACCCTACGGGTGTCTATAAGAAGTCGGGGAGCTGATTATGCTTTTATCTTCATTAACGAAGTTCTGATACTCATGAATGACTCTTTTATATGTAGCATCCTGACTCAGAACTTGGTTTCTAATGCTCGTGCAGCCTCATCTAGTCTGTCATTGCTATCTTTTGCCAGTTTTAGCCATGAAGCTGTCACACTACCATAAATTCCACCACCTGCGGCTGTGATAGTTCCGGCTGAGACGTTGCCAGAAAACAGTAGCATAGGGAGTTAATTGAGGAAGTTGGTGAGGGCGATCGCTTTCAGGTAGAGTTAATTCGGCGTTGGTTTACTCTGTAAAATTTAATTATTGACGCGATTCTATTTAGTGCGATCGCTCCCTGAAAATATAATTAGGACTTACACATTGACAGGAAATATTAAATATACGCGAGTTCGATGAACCTCTCCCCAACCCCTCTCCGAGACGGAGAGGGGCTTCAATATCCTGAGTTGGGCACAAAAAATTAGGGTTTTTAAGCCTCTCCCCGCTTCGGGGAGAGGTTTGGAGAGGGGTTATTTGGAATCTGTCGAACTCACGTTAAATATGTATGCTTTCTAAAACAACATATTTCGTAGTAGCACAGCAGTGCTGTGACCTCCATAGCTTAATTTGTACAGTGCGTAAATCCTAATAAAAAAGAAATGCCAGTATCAGTTATCAGTACAAGTAACTGATAACTGATAACTGATAACTGTTCACTGATTTAATACTCTGGAACGGAAGAATCTACTTCTCGACTCCAAGCAGTGATTCCGCCTTTAACATTCGTCCCCACAATCCCTGCTTCTTTGAGGATGCCGAGGGCTTTGGCAGAACGTCCGCCCATCTTACAATGAGCTATTAAGCGGTGTCCGTTGAGTATTTCTTTCACTTTAGCAACGCCATTCCCATTTTCGATATCAGGTAAAGGCACCAACACGGAACCAGGAATCTTGGCAATATCATACTCATTGGGGTTGCGGACATCTAGCAGCACGAAATCATCCGCATCGCTATCTAGCAATTCTTTCAACTCCAACACCGTCATTTCTTGAATTTCCATTTGCTGTTTCGCCTCCTCTGCTTTGGCTTGGGGGATACCGCAGAATTGTTCGTAGTCTATCAGTTTTTCAATGACTGGGCGAATCGGGTTAGGACGCAGTTTCAACTCCCGGAATTTCATGTCTAAGGCGTTATACAGCAGTAATCGCCCGCTGAGGGTGTTACCCTTGCCAATAATAATTTTGACTGTTTCCGTAGCCTGGATCACACCAATAATCCCAGGTAATATTCCTAATACCCCACCTTCTGCACAAGAGGGAACTAACCCTGGTGGTGGTGGTTCAGGGTATAAATCACGATAATTGGGGCCATCTTCATAGTTAAATACGGTAGCTTGCCCTTCAAAGCGGAAAATGGAACCGTAGACGTTAGGCTTATTCAACAATACACAAGCATCATTGACGAGATATCTAGTGGGGAAGTTATCGGTACCATCCACGATGATGTCGTAAGGCTGGAGAATATCTAGGGCATTTTCTGCACTCAGACGAGTTTCGTACAAATCAACCTGACAATAGGGGTTAATCTCATGAATGCGGTTTTTTGCTGATTCAATCTTGGGTTTATTTACCCAGGATGTACCGTGAATTACTTGGCGTTGCAGGTTGGAAGTATCGACAACATCGAAGTCAACAATGCCGATGCGTCCGATACCTGCGGCTGCTAAATATAACAGTAGTGGCGAACCGAGTCCACCTGTACCGATACACAATACGCTAGCAGCCTTAAGACGCTTTTGCCCTTCTAGTCCAACTTCTGGCAAAATCAGGTGGCGAGAATAGCGTTCGTAATCGTCTTTAGTTAACTGAATTTCATCCAGATTGGGATTGAGCATAGCAGTTTAATTGGGAGCGGGGAGTATTTATACTAACGAAAAATGATATCCGTCTTGATAAGTTGTTAAATTATGTTTTCAATTGGTTCTGGTTGAAATTGATGCTGTTCATCAAGAATCCAGCTTTGAAGGATATCAGATTTACCGTTTTGAACGGAAACTATTATATACGAGTATTCTGGCCAAGCATACTTGCAGTCGAATTCTGAGGGTGCGGCAGAATAATCGGGATGGGAGTGGTAAATACCGACAATATTTAAGGATCTGTCGCGTGCTGCCTTTTGTGTTTGTAACATGACTTGGGGTGCGATCGCATATCGCCGCTTTTTACTAGACAACGAGTCTTCTGCACTCCAAGCGTTTTCTGTGGCTATGACTTCGACTGCGGTTTTGCCCTGACTAGCCAAATGACCTAAAATTAAGCCACAGCATTCTTCAGGGTATGTAGTTTCGGCGTGGGTGCGGATGGTTTGCAAGTGTTCTTGGCTGAGTCGGAGAGTCATGGGGGATTCCTACTCAAAAATTCCGACTCAACTTTTCAATCAAACACTCCAGCAATTCTTTCACTTCTACAACACCACTAACAAGGCGATCGTAATCAACCGCTTCCAGCATCTCTAACTCGTAAGCAAGCAAGAGATAATACTCTACCTCAGTTGCTGAGTCCTTGGCCAATTGCAGAAAACTCACTTTTTCACTGCGATTTTCGCGATCGCATCCTTGAGCAATTTTAATGGGGATAGCGGCACAAGCCAAACGAATTTGTTGCGTTAACCCTTGTAATTCCTCTTCTGGAAAATATTTAGTCACCTCATAAACGTCAACTGTGAGTTGATGGGCTTTTTCCCACTCTTTGATTTCTCTAAAGTCTGTCATTTTACTATTGATATCCCTGAAAATTGATAGGGTGAGCATTGCTCACCCTACATACTATGCCACTAATTGCCAATTGGCTATCTCAGGAAAACCACTCAACAGTTATCAGTTATCAGTTATCAGTTATCAGGCGTAGGTTTAAAACCGCCCTAACGGGTTCGTCACTTGCTTCACTTGGGGAGACCCCAATACCGCAGTGACTCACCACCAAGGCCTTCCACCAGTTGGTGGGGGACTTAGACCCTTCGTATTTAACTGATAACTGTTTACTGTTTACTGTTAAGTCATAGGAAAGGGAATAAGCAACAGGATCAGGTAACTAAAGTAACTTTCCCGGTAGCTAAGTCGTAACGACCACCAACAATTTTCAGCTTGCTTTCCTTGATTAAGTTTCTTAAAATCGTTGAGCTTTCTTCTAACTTTTGTGCTTGATATTGCACATTAGCAATAATCGAATTTTCTTCTAAATTCCCAGTTTTATTTCTCGCGATTTCGACAGCTGGCTTAATTTCTTCAACAAATACACCAATTCTTCCAGGGAGTGGCTCACCTTTGACGGCGGCTGATACTGCACCGCATCTTGCATGACCTACAACAAAAATCAATTGAGCGCCTAATACAGCCGTGGCAAATTCTAAGCTACCTATTGCCTCTGGTGCAGCAACATTCCCCGCTACTCGCACCACAAATAAATCCCCAAGTCCCTGATCAAAAACAATTTCCGCAGGTACTCTAGAATCAGCACAACCTAGTATAGCAGCAAAAGGATATTGAGCTATAGCTGTTTCTTGTAAACGCAACTTTGATTGGTTGGGATTAAGACGCTTCCCATCAACAAACCTTTTGTTTCCTTCAATCAAACTTTTTAAAGCTGCTTCTGGATTGACTGGTTGTGGTTTTTGCACAACATTAGAATTAGATGGTTGTTGAGCAATAGCTAAATCTTCTCTCCAAAGTATCCCGCCTGCTGCAGTAGCTCCAATCCCCACGCTACCTACACCTAATAACTTTAAAAAATTGCGCCGCCCAGCAAATCCATTAATTCGAGTCATCAATTCACCTCAATTTTTTACGCCAAATTATTACTAAGTTGCCTTTATTAACTGTAGTAATTTCCAATAGGCACACAGATGCACTTATGAAAATATCGCAAAGTTAATTTATGACTACAACTGAGTATGAAAAAAGCTTGTTTATTTACTGGAATATACCAAAATTAGTGATCTATATTGAAGTTAATTACCATATTATAAAAATATGGTTTGCCACGAGTTGAGTCTATGGTTTGATATACGAAGTATTGGTAGGGTGCGTTAGCGACAGCGTAATGCACCATTATTAGGGATTTGGTGCCGTACTCTCACCGGTAACGCACCCTTGTATATTAAGAGAAGTAGTAGACTTGCAAACACCTTGACGATAGACGGCGAGATCCCCGACTTCTTCTAGACACCCGTAGGGTGGCTTCCCGCAGGGTAGAAGTCGAGGATCTACTCTGCAAAATGCCCCTACGATGTGTCTTTGCTTTAATAGCTCAGAGAAACTTTACCAGTATCGATATCGTAAATAGCGCCGACAATTTTTATTTTACCTGCACTGAGTAGTGGCTCTAATATTGAGCTTTGACGTAATTTTTCCAGCTGATATTTAATGTTGGCTATGACTGCATTCTCGTTGATATCACCAGTCGTTAACTTAACTCTGGCGATCGCTGGTTTAATACTCTCTGTAATCAAACCCAGTTTACCAGGCAGGATTTCGTTTTTAATCGCTGCTGACACTGCGCCGCATCTTCTATGACCCAAAACGACAATCAACGGCGAACCTAAGACTGATGTAGCATATTCTAGGCTAGCGATCGCCATATCACTGGCAACATTTCCAGCTACTCGCACCACAAATAAATTCCCAATCCCTTGATCGAAAATTAATTCTGTAGGTATTCTAGAATCTGCACAACCTAATATAGCAGCAAAAGGATACTGGGCTTTGGCAACTAATTGTAATCGTGCTAATGATTGGTCAGGATATTGACGATTTTGCTGGATAAATCTTTGATTACCATCAAGCAAGCGTTTGATAGCTTCATCTGCACTGATTGGATTTGGGTTGGCTGAATGAACATCAGCAATTACTGCTTGCTTTCTATTTGAGAGCAAGCCATAACTCAATTCTGCTGTGGCTGCAATAGTCACTAAACCAGCCAATTTTAAGAAATGCCGCCGCCCAACAAATCCATTAATTCGACTCATGAATCTACCTGACAACAGTTGCGTTGTTGCCAGGACAATATCAGACTTAAGCAAGGTGCAAGAGTACCTGCTGACACGGTTTAAGAGTTATTTAATTATTTGTCAACGGTCAAGAGTCAAGAGTCAAAGGTCATTTCACTGATAACTGATAACTGATAACTGATAACTGTTCACTGTTTCTTCCCTGCGCCTAGATACAGTTCACCTACTTTAGGATCATGCAATAATTCTTGACCTGGGCCTGAGATAGCATCGCGTCCAGATTCTAAGACGTAGCCACGATCAGCCATTTCTAAGGCTTTGCGGGCATTTTGTTCGACTAAAACGATCGCTGTACCTCCCTGGTTAATTTGCTTGATTTGGTCAAACACTTGTGTTACTAGATTGGGAGATAAAGCAGCGGAAGGTTCATCTAAAAGTAGTAAACTAGGTTCCAACATCAAAGCTTTGCCCATAGCTAACATCTGGCGTTCCCCTCCGGAAAGTGTGCCAGCGCGTTGCCGACGGCGATCGCTTAATCTAGGGAACATGGTAAAAATTTTAGCTTTGAGTGGTTCAAGGGGAACGTTACGGACAAAAGCACCCATTTCTAAGTTTTCTTCGACACTGAGGGAAGGAAAAACATTAGCAATTTGTGGTACATAGCACATTCCCCGCTGGACGATTTGATTTGACTTTAGCCCAGCGATATTCTCATTTTTGAAGGAAATAGTACCTGTATGAGGGGTTAATAGTCCAAAAATGGTTTTTGCTAAAGTTGATTTACCAGCGCCGTTGGGGCCAATCACTGTGACTAATTCCCCTGGTTCCACCCGAAAATTTACACCTTGCAATATATCTACATCTTTGATATATCCGGCATGGACATTTTTAACTTCTAATAAATATTCAATAGTCATTTGTCAATAAGCTGATGCGCGTCTGTACATTCTAATACCGTTTTTTTGTGAAGCTGCATATAATTCACCCCCCGGCTATCGCCGTCCCCCCTTGCCAAGGGGGGACTACAGGGGGGTATTATTATGTGTATCTTCATACAGAATTGGTATAAAGTCAAAAAGAAACATGAAGCATCGTTTGGGAAGACGCAAAAATCTGGCAGGTAGGCATGAGAGGAAACCATCACCAAAAAATTCTACTTCACATCTTTATTACTACCCAATCGCCCATGCGCCTTGAAAAAAATCTACCTCACATTGCATCGCATAGGCATAAGTTGATTGGATTTCCTGATTTAATACTGCATATTGATTGACTAATTTTTCCAACTGCTCTACCAGTGCTTCAAACTCTCCACTAGTATAAGTGCGAATCCAATCGGAATACACATGATCTGGGATACCTTTTTTTGCTAGTTCTTGCCCCAAAAAAGCATAAAGCTTCATACAGGGCAACATCGCTGCTGCGGTTATGCCAATTTCTTTACCCCATGCGATCGCCATGAGAAAATCGGTATATCGTCGGGTGGCAACATCAGGTTTTACATTTTGAAGATTGACATTCCACTGGGCTGCATAGCCCTGATGTAAACGCAATTCTTGTAGAACTCCATCCGCTAAGTCGTGAAAAATTACAAACGCTTCCCAGTCTGGTGCTTTCGCTGCTGCCACACTATAAGCTCTGGCAAATGCTTCCAAGAAAAAGGCATCTTGCCCCACGTAGTAGGCAAATTTGTGCTGCGCTAAGGTACCGTCGCCAATGCCCTGGACAAAAGGATGGTTCAACGCGGCGATCGCCCATGATTGATGCTCATCCCTTAATATTTGTGCTATTGTCTGCAGCATCTATATTGATAATTTTACCCGACTGGACGATTGAAATTTTATCATTGGAGCAAGATTAAACCCAAGCGTCGTCATCTTAAGCCTTAATATCGTCATCTTAAGCCTTAATGTCATCATCTTAAGCCTTAATGTCATCATCTTAAGCCTTAATGTCGTCATCCTAAGCCTTAATGTCATCATCTTAAGCCTTAATGTCATCATCTTAAGCCTTAATGTCGTCATCTTAAGCCTTAATGTCGTCATCTTAAGCCTTAATGTTGTAAGTTTGATAAGTAATGTTGTGATATTAAGGCTTAACGTTATAACTTTTATTATCAATATTGTATGTTGATAAAACGTTTGTCGGCGTTGCTGATTAGTGGGATGATTTTTGTCTCACGCAAAGGCGCAAAGACGCAAAGAATCAATATTCTGCTTTGTCCAAAAGTCTCAATTCATCCCGCATTTATGCAACGCTCGTTTGTCTTACGGAATCTTTATCACATTGCTTGATTGCAAGATTTGTCTTGGCGTTTACTGTAAGTCTCTAACAGCTGATTCAATCACGAACCTAACCTACGCAGGTTAAGCTTTTCGGCTCCAACTTAACTGATAACTGTTAACTGATAACTGATTTAAAAAGGTGTTTGTGCTTGGAGATGCAGGGTGTTTCCAGATTGGGGATGTTGAAAGGTAAGTTCTCTGGCGTGCAGATGTAACCGACTAGTAATGGCACGACATCCATAAAGGCGATCGCCTAAAATGGTGACACCTAATCCTTGAGCATCGGCAGCGTGAACCCTTAGCTGATGGGTACGTCCGGTGAATGGAATAAACTCTACACGGGTGTGATTTTCTGCCCTCGCTATCACTCGAAAGCGAGTTAAGCTAGGTTTACCACGTTGCCAATCGACTTGTTGATAAGGGCGATTTTGCGGATCTCCCCATAATGGCAATTCGATTGTACCGCGATCGCCTTTGACATCACCGACAAGTATAGCTTCGTAAATTTTGTTAACTAACCGCTGCTGAAATTGCTGACTAAGTTGACGATGGGTTTGGCGATCGCGTGCCAGTAATAAAATACCAGATGTTTCCTGATCCAGGCGATGGACGGTTGTCAAATTTGCACCATCAGGTAACATACAACGTAAACGACTTAAAACACTATCTTGGCGATCGCAATAACGTCCAGGTACTGAAAGTAACCCTGGGGGTTTGTTGACAGCAATCAGCCATTCATCTTCATACAGAATGGGAATCTCTCCCCTCAGATACTTATCTCCTCCCTTCGCAATCCCCAATCCCCAATCCCTGGGCACTGAGCGAAGTCGAAGTGCAGTCCCCAATTCTCTGTTCAAACCTGAAAGTAAAAATCCCATCAATGGCTGACAGCGTTCTGCACAAGCTCCATAAAATTCCCCTTGGATCTTATCTTGATTTGCTGATGATGTACCCCACCAAAATTCTGCGATCGCCAGCGGTTTTAGATGATGTGTGGCTGCATAGTGCAGTAGCTTTATAGCACAACAATCTCCTGTACCAGTGGGTATGGAACCTCCTGGTATCAATTGCTGCAATGATAAAGATTGTCCCAAAAAATTCATCAGGGAGTAAGCAGCGTGCATTTGTGCTTGGAGTTGACGGGATAGTGCTTTCCGCCTTTGTTTGAGTTCCAGCATCCGTGCATCTGCCGCTGCAATCAATTGTTGCAGTGGCTGTAATATTAAATCCCGTTGACGTTTAAATTGTCGTCGTTCAATTCCCTGCTGACGGCTAACAGCGTCGAGTTCTTCCAGGGCGATTGTGAGTGCTTCTGGAGAGAGTGTTTCACAAATTTGTTGACGTTGTTGCTGTCGTTGATGTTTGCAATCTCGATGGCGATCGCTCATTGCCTGCAACTGCTGCTCAAATTCACGAGATAATGTTGCATATTGCTGTCGTTCTGGCAATTCTTTTAGTGTCATCAGTTCCTGCTTCATCGCCTCTAATTCAGCCAAAGTGTAGGCTTCTGCTGATGCAACCTCGTCTCTTCCCGGAATTGACGGCACCCAACCCTCAACTAGACTTTGACCATTTAGCAGCCCGGAGAAAGCTTTGAGAACCCTTTGCTCGCCTGTTGGTAATTCAACAAGTAGTACCCCATACATCTTGCCTTCACAGTTATAAAGGTCATTTTTAGCCAGTTGTAGCATTAAACCAGAGGCGATCGCTTCGGCTAAATGAGTGCGGGGTAGTCTTAGCAGTTCACCAGTTTGGGGACAGCGCCCTTCGTAGTCATAACTGGGGGGTGAGTCGTTGATAGGGGAGTTATTACAGTTGATGAAGTCTGAAAGCAGATGGAGAACTACCATTTTGCAGTCGTTGTTGTGGGAATTATGGCGATTACTTACAAGCTAAGATCAGCCGTCAAAAGAAGCAGGGGAGCAGGGGGCAGGCTTGCCGTGAGCGTAGCCGAATGGGAGCAAGGGGGAAAACTGAGCGCCCGATTGTACTCCGCCCCAGTAAGACGACGACGAAGGGCGGGGCTTCATACCCATGTTCCGCTCCGCTCCACGGCTTCTCTGCGAGACGCTGCGCGAACGGGACTTTCTATTGCTCCCCCTGCTCCCTGCTCCCTGCCCCTCCGCCTCTTCGGTGACTAATCATCGTCTGTCCATAGATTCATGGGTCGTGAGACACTAGGTTATTGGCATAAAATTGGGTGGAGGGTCGCGGAGTGGCTCATGATCAGCGTGCAGAAAATACAGAATATATCAATCAGAGGGATTTTTCCTGGCCTTTCTGGTTCACTTTACCAATTTACCCATACAGTAAGCGGCGGACAATTCGCCAGGAAGTAATTAAGGACACAGTCTGGACTTTTGATCAGTTGCAAGGCATCTTGTATGTTGTTGTGCCGATTCGCATGACAGTTGTCAAGTTAGAAAGCGGTGGACTCCTGATTTATGCACCAGTTGCACCGACTCCAGAATGTATCCGCCTAGTTAATGAGTTGGTGACAGAACATGGCAATGTTAAATACATCGTCTTGCCTACTATCTCTGGACTGGAACACAAAGTTTTTGTTGGCCCTTTTGCTAGATGCTTTCCCAATGCACAGATATTTGTCGCACCCAATCAATGGAGTTTCCCTTTAAATCTGCCATTGAGTTGGCTCGGCTTACCCCCCAAACGTACCCAAATACTTCCAGAAGATAGCAGCAAAGCACCCTTTGCTGATGAGTTTGATTACGCAATGCTGGGCCCTATTGACTTGGGGCCAGGTAGCTTTGCCGAAGTGGTATTTTTGCATAGGCGATCGCATACATTATTGGTGACAGACACGGTGCTTTCAGTACCAGCAGATCCGCCGGCGATCGTCCAATTAGATCCATACCCCTTACTATTCCACGCCAAGGATCGTGTCTCAGATATTGTGACAGACAATCAGGCCAACCGCCGTCAGGGATGGCAGCGGATTTCGCTGTTTGCTTTATACTTCCAACCCAGCGAACTCAACATCATCAACTTGGGTCAATTATTCCGTGATGCCCTGAAAGCATCAGAGCGATCGTTTAAAGCCTATTTTGGATTATTCCCCTTCCAATGGCAACCCAATTGGCAAAGGTCATTTGATGCACTGCGAGGTGATGGACGCTTGTTCGTCGCGCCGATTCTACAGACACTCATTCTTAACCGCGCACCCAAAGAAACCCTCGATTGGGCTACAAAAGTTGCAAGTTGGGATTTTCAGTGGATAATTCCTTGTCATTTTGACTCACCCATTAAAGCAGAGCCACAACAGTTTAGACAAGCATTCTCTTTTTTAGAAAAGCAACCTGCTGTGAGTGCGGGTTTACCCGAAGCAGACTTTCAATTACTCAAAAAAATCGATACAGGTTTAAATAAGAGTGGAATTGTCCCGCCGGCAAAAGAGAAGGTGTAGGCACTGGGGACTGGGAATCGGGAATTAGGAATTGAAAGAAAATAACGGGAGCATCTCCATCGGTAGAAGATGGTGAAATTTTGACTGGCTTAAGTGTAGATGAATTACTAGCTTTAGCGGAAAGTATGTTGTCACCAAAAGCTCAGTTAGAATTAAATGATTTACTAGCTAGAAATGCTGACAATATAATTTCTGACGAAGAAAAAGCTGCTCTAGACCGTTTATTGGCACAAATTGACCAATTAAATATTGTAAAAACTAGAGCTAAATATACTTTAAAAATTAAAGAAATATCAAAAGTGGCGTGAGCGTTTATAGCGCTTCCCATTCAAATGAAGTACAAAAATATATCACGCTGTGTAGGGGCATGGCACTGCCATGCCCTTACCGATGTATCTCACGCTTGTTGAGAAATGCTATATATTGCTGTTGAATTACTTGATATAGCAATCCGATTTGATTATTGAACAAATCTAAGTATCTGTAGGGGAGCCACCCTTGTGCGCGGGTTTCCCGCGTTGAGAGGAGTGGCGTTGGGCACTGCCCACCCTACGTATAGTTCAAAAATCAAATAGGAGTCCTATAGCTATATTGGATACAGCACTTTTACGTTTATGAAGCTGACAACAATTGGTGTTGCTAACCACAAAAATGCGATCGCTTCTCAACTAACCTAAATACTGTAACAAGTCTCTACGAGAACTGGGCTGTTTCTCTTCTTTGCCCGATAAAACTTGTTTTAGGTGGATTTTTCACTGTTGTTGCTGCACTACCATGATTCATCAAATTGCCTCAGCCGCTTCAACACTCTTGCTGTTTTTATGCGTCGCCCATTCACATATGTTTTACTACTACTGCTTTCTCTAAGTATTATTACACTCTGTTGGCCTATAAATGATTCACAGTGTAATTCGGAAGCTTTTCTAGCATCCAAAACTAAAAAATTCTCAGTACAAGCGACTAAGGTTGTTGTGCAGCCGTGGCGTGGTAATCATCATGTATATGGAATTTTTACGGTTCCCGATGAATACAAGCAAACGCCATTTTTTGTGTTGTCAGTCAAAGAGGTTGGTAATGAATGTTCTAAGCCATTTGGCTATAGCCAAAACTATGATGATATTTTTGCTGAACCGGGAACTTATTTAGTCAGGGACTACATCAGAACTCGCACTGCTATCAGACTAATTCTCCGAGGTTTGTACTTTCAACTGAGTGATCAACAGAATTGGACATTGACATTTCCTCAACTTAAAGCTGATTAAAGCACGTAGGAAAAAGAAAGCGATCGCAGAAAAATGGCGATCGCTTTTCTTGGTTTTTCTGGCTTAAATGAGTTTGAAGTGTAAAGTATGTAGACGCTGGGTAATTTCATACTTCATTGGAAGTCGGCGGGAAACTCCAACCCAAGAGTGGGTGGAGTTTTTTATACTTCATACTAGCCTGCGGCAAACCGCTCCGCGTCTACATACTTCATACTTTAGGCTGACTTTTTAACACTCCTGGTTCGTGCTGTATGGGCAAAACATCTAAAATATCAGTTTGAGAACAATACTTTAAATCTTCATAGCATTCCAGACGTAATAAACGTTGTCCGTGGCTAGCTTGGTGTAAAAGCCCCAACAAGTTATTTTGCCACTGAGAATAAAGTGCGATCGCACTAATTACTTCATCATTGCCGGCTAATTCCTCTGGTGATAACTGAGTTTGCTGTAAAATGCTGTGGGCGATCGCACCTGCACAAACTGTATCCTCTAGAGAAAAACTCCCCTCCCAACCTGAACCCACAATCCATACAGTCTCTGGTTGCTTTTCTAGGAGAAATTGCACTACTGCAGCCCGATTAATTAAGGCTGCTGTGAGGACGATTGGTGCGTCCTGTACCCGTTTTAAGGCCCGGGTACCATTGGTGGTACTAATAAACAAGCGCCGCCCATGCACAAGTTCTGGTGTGCAGTCAAGAGGAGAGTTACCTAATTCAAAGCCAGCTACTTTCCCACCTCCGCGTTCTCCGGCTCGCAGCCGATGTTCCGGGGGCCATTTTTCGCTAACTTCTAAGAGTTGATCTAAATCGCTGAAGACTTGTACAGCTTCGCCTCCAGCTGCCAAGACTGTAGCCATTGTGCTAGTAGCCCGCAGTACATCGACTGCGATCGCACAATCTGGGACTTGATCTATGGGAGTTAATTCCGGTGTGTGATAAACAAATAGCTTCACGTCTTAGATACGCCTGATCTAATACTGCCGAGTTACATTTTAACCACCTGATGTCATCTAATAGATGAGAAATCCAGTAAGAAACTACAGGGACTAAGGATGAGGTTACTCTATGAATGGGGCATTGGTTATTATTTATCTCCCTTGTCTCCCTCATCCCCCTGCTCCTCTAAACTTCAAACTTCTCTAGCCCTTATTAACGGTAATCTAAAAAAAGAACAGAACTTCTCAAACTGGATTTTGCCAAATAGAGATGGGAATTTTCGCGTCTAATCTGCTTATCCAAAATCTCCAATCTAAAAATATGGCTCCTTTACCCGACTACCGCCCTAAACAAATGTCTTTAGGTCCCTTGGAAGCAGAAATTTTGCACATTATCTGGGATCTAGATTCGGCTACAGTCAAAGATGTACACGATCGCATCTTAACTGACCCCAACCGGGAATTAGCCTATACTTCTGTCACCACTGTCCTCCGTCGTCTTACTGATAAAGGTTGGTTGTCCTGTGATAAAAAAGGACGCGCCTTCTATTGGCAACCACGGCTGACAAAGCAGCAGGCAGATGTAATTAAAGCACACGAGCAATTGCAGCGATTTTTGGCAGTGGGAAACCCTGATGTGATTGCTGCCTTTGCAGATAGTCTGGATGAAGCAGCCAGCGAACAAATAGAAGCGATCGCTCAACGTATTCAAGCCGCACGTCAAGCCAGGGAGGAAACATGATGCATCTGATGATGATTTTGGCTGCTTTGGTAATTGCCTTGGGGTTGCGAGTCTCCTGGGTTGACTCCCAAGGTAGTTGGAATCGGCGATGGCAGCGATCGCTATTTTTATTTCTTTTCCCACCTCTGCTGCTCTTCATGACAGCGATCGCTGTACTCTGCATGGGCACCCAAGGCAAAATGGGCGGCATGTCTACAGGTTGGGTCAGCTATATATTGGCATTAATATATCTTGCTTTTTGTGCCATTATCTGCATTAAGCTGGCTATGCAGGGATGGCAGTCTGTGAAATCCGCCCGCAATTGTCCCCTGGTTAACTTTGGCAGCAAAGAAATCAGATTACTTGACACAGGGGCACTCTTTGCCGGACAAATAGGCTTTTGGCAACCCGAACTAGTGGTGAGTCAGGGATTATTGCAAACCCTCTCAGCAGACCATGTAGAAAGCGTCTTGGCACACGAGCAAGGACATCACTATTATCGAGACACATTTTGGTTTTTTTGGCTCGGTTGGGTGCGTTCCTGCACTGCCTGGTTGCCAAACACAGACTCGTTATGGGAAGAACTGTTAGTCTTGCGCGAACTACGTGCTGATGGTTATGCAGCATCACAGATAGACCCCTTGCTACTAGCAGAATCACTCCTGTTAGTAGTCAGCACTACCCCCACCGTATTATCGGAAATTTGCTGTGCGGCATTAGGTTCGCCAGGAGTAGGCGATCGCCTAGAGCAGAGAATAGAAGCGCTTCTAACACCACCAGAACCAACCCCAGAAACTCAATTGCCGTCTTGGAATCACTTCCTGTTAGCATTCCTCCCCCTAGTAGCTGTCATATTTCATACTTAAAAGGGCATTGGACATCGGGCAGTATCTCCACCCCCTGTCCCCTGCCCCTATTAAGCCACCTCAGAGAGTTCCCTTTCCGCCGGGTTTCGGGCTTCCAAAACCTGAGAATAGAAAACTCCCGCCAATGCTCCCCCCACGATTGGTGCTAACCAAAATAGCCACAACTGTTGTAGTGCCCAACCACCAACGAAAATTGCCGGGCCTAAGCTACGAGCAGGATTTACGGATGTGTTGGTTACGGGGATACTAATTAAATGAATTAGTGTTAAAGCCAGACCAATAGCGACAGGAGCTAAACCCTGAGGAGCAGTGCGTTCAGTCGCACCCAGAATAATAATTAAGAAAAAGAAAGTGAGTAGCAACTCAGCGATCAAACAAGCCAACAGCGAATATTTTCCTGGAGAATGTTCACCATAGCCATTAGCAGCAAAACCGCTTTGAACAAGGTTAAACCCTGGTTTTCCGCTAGCAATTAAAGCTAAAACTCCAGCAGATGCGATCGCACCAAATACCTGAGAACCAATATAGACAAATAGCTCAGAACTGGGAAACCGCCTTGCAGCCCAAAGACCAACAGAAACTGCCGGATTAAAGTGACCACCAGAAATTGTCCCAACAGCATAAAGTATAGTCAGTAGCGTCAGACCAAAAGCCAGAGAAACTCCCACTAAACCAATACCTAGGGGAAATGCTGTATTTGAGCCAATCCTAACGTTATCTGCTGTAAACGCCGCCGCCAGCACCGCACTGCCGCAACCACCAAAAACTAGCCAAAAAGTTCCGATGAACTCAGCTATACAACGCTTCGTTAGTGACATTTTTATGAACGCGCCAGAAAATTTATTCATGGATGAGCAAATATTACCAACCAGCTTTCTAGTCCGCTAACTTGGTTTAAATTTCTTCACTTAGTGAATTTTTTGTAAAGTAATAGATTGTGATGATATAAAACTACTATTTGATTTTTGAACAAAATTAAGTATCGTAGGGTGCGTTAGGATGAAATCCGTAACGCACTAAATCATTGATGATGGTGCGTTACGCTGTCGCTAACGCACCCTACGTATCTTTTCAAAAATCAAACCAGATTCCTAATATTTACAAATAATGTTGTATAACATTCTCAAAAGTCTGAAAGCTCAACAAGCGTGCCACTATAGATAATATAGGACTCATATTTGATTTGTGAAATATACGTAGGCGAGCCACTGCTCGACTAGGGTTCCCCAGCTTAAAGGAGCCAGCCGTGTGGGCGGGTTTCCCGACTTGAGCGGACTGGCGTCAAGTGGCGTTGGGCATTGCCCACCCTACACTACTTAGATTTTTTCCATAATCAAATCGGATTCCTATAGAGCGGTAAAATAAGTAAAAGGAAGGCTAAAAAACGCTGTGCAGATAACATTTTTAGGGACAAGTTCCGGTGTACCCACAAGATCACGCAATGTTTCCAGTGTTGCCCTGAGATTACCGCAAAGGGCAGAAATGTGGTTATTCGACTGTGGCGAAGGTACTCAGCATCAACTTTTGCGGAGTGATCTCAAAAGTAGCCAACTATCCCGAATTTTTATCACTCACATGCACGGCGACCATATCTTTGGCTTGATGGGACTGTTAGCTAGTTGTGGACTGGCTGGAAATGTAGAAAAAATAGATATTTATGGGCCATCTGGATTAAATGAATATATCCAAGCTGCCTTACGTTATTCCCACACACACTTTTCCTATCCAGTTAAAATTCATGCTATCCGTCCAGGGGTAATTTATGAAGATGATGAATTTACTGTTAGCTGCGGTCAATTGCATCACCGAATTCCGGCTTTTGGCTATCGTATAGTAGAACGAGACCGCGCCGGACGCTTTGACGTGGAAAAAGCCAAAGAATTGCAAATTCCCCCCGGTCGCGTTTATGGTCAACTCAAGCGTGGCGAAACAGTCACCTTGGCAGATGGACGGGTGATTCATGGCGACCAATTGTGTGGCCCCACAGAAATTGGGCGCAAAATCGCCTATTGCACAGACACAATTTATTGCGAGGGTGCGGTGCAATTGGCACAGGATGCAGATGTGTTAATTCACGAAGCCACCTTTGCCCATCAAGATGCAGACATGGCTTTTCAACGCTTGCATTCCACCAGCACAATGGCCGCGCAAACAGCTTTAGCGGCTCAAGCACATGGGTTAATTATGACCCATTTCAGCCCACGCTATGCTCCGGGTAATGTTCTAGATTTGAAAGATTTGCTGAAAGAAGCTCGTGCTATTTTCCCGAAGACAGAGATGGCTTATGATTTCATGATTTACGACGTACCGAGGCGGCGGGAAGCAGTTAAACACTCTCAGCCTGATCAAAGCGATCGCGTAGTTCGTCAAAATAAATGATTGGCCCTTTGGGTACAATTTGATTAATTCAACAGCCTAACACGCGATCGCAAATCCTCATCTTTGCTGGTTACTGGTATGTTTGCGTTGCCTTTAGCATGTGATAAGTAATAATCAATTGAGTCAGAGCCAGAGGGTAACTTTGGATTGTTTCTCCGGTTGTCCCGGCGATTTTACCGAGTTCCGGATTACTTTCGCGATCGCATATACTCCTTAAGTGGGGCATATCGGAACAAATAATATGCTCTAGCTTGTTCACTTGTTCTAAGGTTGCATGACCATCAACCTCTAAGACATCTACGGGCTTACTCATATCCCTATCTAGTCCTAGGCGAATGGCTGACTGCGAATCACCGTTACCAAATTTGATAATCGAGGTAAAATCTGGATGGGGAATTGTAGGACGTAATACCAGACGCACATTTAGGTGTCCATTGGTTTCATTCAGTTCCTCCTGGGGTGGATAAAAACTGATGACTATATCTGACCATTGCCTTTGGGGGCGGATAAACTGCTCAGAATCTGGTTCGCGCTTTTCTAGTTCTGCCAGTACTTGCTCAGGAGTGTAACCCCGCTTTAAAGTGTCTCGCTTAACTTTCCAACTGGCGCGTAGTGATTCGGGCGGCGCTAGGTAAACTTTTACATCGTAGGCATCACGAGCAGCACGGGTAGAATAACCGAGTAATCCCTCAATAATCACGAATTTACTGGGTTTAATGTATTGCGGTGGCTCAAATGTACCAGTTTTGTGGCTATAGACTGGTTTGAGAATTGACTGTCCCGTGCGTAGCAGCGATAGGTGCTGCTGCATAATATCTAGATAGTTACAATCTGGATGGAGGGCAGTAATACCGATTTCCGCCCGTTGTTGGCGATCGTAACGGTGGTAATCGTCCGTACAAATGAGTGTGACATTTTCTGGCCCGAGTACCTGAGCTATCCCTCTAGTCAGTGTTGTTTTACCTGCGGCGCTATCACCGACAATACCAAGAATTATTGGACGGCTCATTAATACCCTCCCCCATAACAAGAGCAAGTCTAAAAATAACTGATAATCTTTTCAATTTTAGAAGGGAATTTGACAAGGAACTCAAGGAACATGCTGTATGCAACATCTCTACACATATGGGGACTGGGGACTTCCGAATTTTAGATTTTAAATTTTGGATTTTGGATTGTTTTTGGTTCAAGCCCCGCCCCTTGTAGAGCCACTGCGGTCTTGGGGGTTTCCCCCATGAGCAAGTGGCGTGGCGGAATCAATCTAAAATCGTTGACCCTGAGCGAAGCCGAAGGGTCAATTTAAAATCCCCAAGCTGCATCCCTTTATGGGTGCAGTCAATACTAAAATCTAAAACTTGTACTGAGCTTGCCGAAGTATCCAAAATCCAAAATCCAATTGACCCTTAACCAATGACAAACCAAACACTGGGACTTGAACAACAGCTATATGAATATTTACTATCTGTGTCTTTGCGGGAACCAGAAATTCTAACTCAATTGCGACAAGAAACAGCCCAGCATCCTATGGCTAGGATGCAAATTGCACCTGAACAAGGGCATTTTTTAGCGTTGTTGGTGCAGTTGCTAGGAGCGAAAAAAACTTTAGAATTAGGTGTATTTACAGGCTACAGTGCGCTGGTGGTGGCTTTGGCGTTACCAAGTGCAGGTAAAGTGGTAGCTTGTGATGTCAGTGAAGAGTTTACTACGATCGCTCGGCGTTATTGGCAACAAGCAGGGGTGGCAGATAAAATTGATCTGCACATCGCCCCAGCACTAGAAACTTTAGATAAATTGCTGCAGGCAGGTGAAGCTGATAGCTTTGATTTTGTGTTCATCGATGCGGATAAGAGCAACTATGAAAACTATTATGAGCGATCGCTACAACTAATTCGTCCGGGGGGACTGATAGCGATCGATAATGTTCTCTGGTCAGGCAGAGTCGCAGATCCCCAAATCAAAGACAATAGAACTAAAAAAATTCGTGCCTTTAATCAGAAACTGCACCAAGACCAACGAGTCACCCTCAGTTTAATCCCGATTGCCGATGGTTTAACCCTGGTACGGAAAAGTTGAATGGGGACTGGTGGGAGCAGGGAGCAGGGGGAAAGAATTAGAGACAAATCATTTGTATCAGGTATTTCGTGAAATGGTATAAGGACAGAAACTTCATTCCTAACGACAGCAACTTTGTTCCTAACGACAGCAACTTCATTCCTAAGGACAGCAACTTTGTTCCTAACGACAGCAACTTCATTCCTAACGACAGCAACTTCATTCCTAACGACAGCAACTTTGTTCCTAACGACAGCAACTTTATAGCATTTCTCGACAAGCGTGAGGTACATCGGTAAGGGCATGGCACTGCCATGCCCCTACACAGCGTGATATATTTTTGTACTTCATTTGAATGGAAAGCGCTATAGCCCGCTTCTGTCACTCTCCGAAAACTTTTGCCATTTCTGAATTCTAGAGCTTTTGTATAGCAGGCGTTTGCGCGATTCTTTTCTAATAACAAATACAAGACCAACTTTTTTCTAATAGAATAGCTTGTATTGATTGCCTCATCGGGCTTCTAGCGATCGCCCTCCCGGAGAGTGACAGAACAGGGATAGTAACCTGCAATTCTGATTGAAATGAGAGTAGTGCCGTACTCTCGTCTAACACACCCTACTGGCGTGACAAGACTAAAATGATGCAATAAAATTGTAGGTTGGGTGGAGGCTTTGCGTAACCCAACGCCCTGATCAATGTTGGGTTGCGCTCCGCTTCACCCAACCTACGTCTAACGCAATATTTTAGTCGTGTCGCACCACTACTTTTGCACTTTATTTAGGTGATTTCTAGAAATAATTTTACCAATTTCCGGGCAAACAACCGTTTGCCCCTACGGTTCACTCACAATTGCCTGGTAATTTCTATTCTGGGAATCTCCTTAATCCACATTCCTAAGGGCATGGAGCCGAGATCCCTGCAAATTCGGAAATAGAGGCTGGAAACACCTGATATGTATAGTTTTCAGCTTATTTAATCCCTCTAGTTTTTAACGAATACAGAATGCTGAATTTAGTACACAGTTACTAATAAACCCGATTTTTGATCTCTCAAATACCAACATTTGGGCTAGTTTTGGCTAATCTATGTTTATTCCAGATTGAGTAGGGAACACCTATAAAAGCTCCCAAAATTACATAAGCCACCAGTGTCGGAATCACCATCTGCTGTACATGATTCAAAATAGCGATAAACAAAGCTAAACCAAAATTACGAGCAATACAGAAAATCGCCAAGGTAGCTCGCATATCATCATCGAGTCTGCCTAAGGTGTGTCCAATTCCTAGAGAGGCAATCACCATAATTGCGATCGCTACGAGTGGTAATTGCCCAACTCTGGAAAACAGTGGCAGCCCTAAGATGCACACTAAAACAACCATTACTAAAAAGAGACTGTTAGCAATAAAAGTCAAGGGTTTAGCAATCTGTTGGGTAAATGTAGGCGCGAACTTTTGCATCAAAATACCGAGACTGACAGGTAATAACTGCACCATAATCACTTGTCGGGCAACGTCCACAATTGCTACTTTTTGGGAAATACTCTCAAATAAGGTGGCAAAAATCGCCAAAGTGATGGGAGTAACAAAAACCGCAAATATTGCCAGAGTTAGCTGAAGACTCGCTGAGTAGTGGAAGCTGCCTCCAGCCTGTTGCGATCGCTTTGTGGTCAGAGGCGCACCTGGAGAAGCTGCCAACAAGGCCAATCCTATCATTACTTCCGGTGGTAAGTTCAACAGTTTCAGCAGTAGAATAACCACCAGCGGCACTAGCACAACAACCGCTAAAAGCGCACGGAATACTAAGGCAGGTTTTCGCCAGAAGGAGCGCATCTTTTCAAAAGAGAGGTTGCACCCTATGGCTAACATCAGAGAAAAAATAGTGACTTTAACGAGAATCAGTAATAAGGGATGTTGCATGGCTTGTAAATGCTTGATCCTGGGAAATGAAAAATCACTAAAAGATTCCGAAATCGCCCTGAATCAGGACAAAAATTAGCCAGCAAACTAACAGATTTAACTAATAAATTTTCAATTAAACTGTACTCATAGCTGACTTATAAACACAAACAAATTACTCTGCATCCCCCTCTCAAGAAATTCTTCTGAGGGAGTACATCTTTGTGGCTGGGTATTCCTTTCTTTGGCATCAAGAATACCGTGAATTCTATATCAATACTGTAGCCAAATTACGAGGGTTAAACGGCTGAAAGTATTGATATATAACTCTATTCAGAGTGGAGTTATTGACTCTCTACTGTCGTGCCAGAATGGTACGCATTTCAGCTTCCTTATCTTGAATCAAATCTCCACTAACATCCACTATCACACTATAAATCTTGCCCGTAAACTTGAAGGGCGGTTCATAATCGGGTGTTACAGGCGCACCAGGGGCAATTCCACAAGTCACACCACTGGTCAGACCTAGTGCTAAGGGAGTAGTTACAGGAACATCAGCTTGCCCAACTAATTTCCCATCGATATAAAGTTCGGCGCGACCTGGTGTTCCTTTCCCCTTGGCTAAATCTGGTTGACCCGTGACTTTAAACTCAAAGCGCAACTGGTGACGACCTTCCGGCACAGATGACCCAGACTCGACATGATACAGCGATCGCGCTACATAATTATGAACCCAGTGCAGTTTGCCATCTTTGACATAGAAGGAGTAGCCACTATCATTACCTCCATGAGCCAGTAATACTCCTTCTGCGCCACCTGTGGGAATTTCCACATCAGCCGTAATACTGTGAGAACGATTAAGCAACTTGACGGCACTATTGGCTGGGATTGCTTGAGTATCAGGATAGTAAGTATAGCGGCTACGATTGACGGCAATCTGAGGACGTTCTTCTGCAAATCGTTGTACGCCTCTGCCATCCACAGGCAACACATTGTATTTACCCGCCTCTACGTACCAAGTGGCAATCATTTCAATTAATTTAGGGCGATTATCAGCCGCAATATTATGATTTTCCGCAAAATCTGAGGCGACGTGATACAGCTCCCAATGATGGGTATCCAAATCCGTCAGAGTTTGGGCCGAAATGGCCGCACCAAAAAACTGACCTGCTTCTGCAAATGAGGGGCCAGGCCAAGGACAAACCGCCCGCCAACCATCATAGTAAAGAGAACGATGTCCCATCATCTCGAAATATTGGGTCAGGTGCTTAGTAGGTACGGTACTATGATTAAAAGTATGGGCAAAACTGACACCTTCAATGGGAGATTGAGTAACACCCTTAATCGTTGTTGGTGGTTCAATTTCCAGTAATTCCAGCACAGTCGGTACTAGGTCAATAGCATGAGCGTACTGAGTACGGATTTCACCTTTTGCCTCAATGCCTTGATTCCAATGGACTATCAAGGGATCGCTGATTCCACCCCGATAAGTTTCCCGTTTCCAACGACGGAAAGGCGTATTACCTGCCCAAGTCCAACCCCAAGCATAATGGTTGAAAGTTTCTGGACTGCCTAGCTTATCTAGTGCCTTGAGATTTTCCTCTAGGGATTCTGGCACATTGTTAAAAAAGAGGTTCTCATTAACTGAACCAGTTGGTCCCCCTTCAGAACTTGCCCCATTGTCCGAGATGACTATAATTACAGTATTCTCGAACTCGCCGATCGCTTTGAGGAAGTCGAGCAAGCGACCGATATGGTGGTCAGTGTGGGTTAAAAAGCCAGCATATACTTCCATCATCCGGGCATAAAGCCGTTTTTCTGCGGCTGAGAGGGAATCCCAGTGCGGGACATCGGGATCATGGCGGGAGAGTTCGGCATCGGTGGGGACAATTCCCATTTCCTGCTGATGGGCAAAAACCTTTTCCCTGTAAGCTTCCCAGCCATCATGAAACTGTCCGGCGTAGGCATCAGCCCATTCTTTCGGCACATGATGGGGGGCGTGCATCGCACCAGGACAGAAATACATGAAAAAGGGTTTATTGGGGGCAACCTGCTTGGCATCAGCAATAAAGCTAATTGCCTTGTCTGCCAAGTCTGCGGTCAAATGGTAGCCTTCTGCGGGGGTCTTTTCTGGCTTAACGGTGTGGTTGTCATAAACCAAATCTGGATAATACTGGTGGGTTTCTCCGCCTAGAAAACCATAAAAACGTTCAAAACCGCGACCAAGAGGCCAGCGATCATAGGGACCGGCCGCAGATATTTGGTCTGCGGGGGTTAAATGCCATTTGCCGATCGCATAAGTGTTATAACCCTTCTGTAATAATATCTCCGAGAGAAACCCATTCTCAAAAGGAATATTCCCATTACCACCCGGATAACCCGTAGAACCTTCTGTAATGCAGGACATGGCGTTGGAATGGTGATTGCGCCCAGTTAGAAGGCAAGAACGGGTGGGTGAACACAACGCCGTCGTATGTAGATTGTTGTAGCGCAAGCCATTGGCAGCTAGTGCGTCTAGGTTGGGTGTTTTGATGGGACTTCCGTAACATCCAAATTGTCCAAAACCTGTATCATCGAAAACGATAAATAGGACGTTTGGTGTACCTTCTTTGGCTCGCAACGGTTCTGGCCAAGCTGGACTGGATTTATCAACTGTCCGACCGATGACACCGGGGAAAGTATTTCCGGGTTTGTATTCACGCAGAGACATAAATCTGACCTCTTGAGAATATGTAATTTTTAACAAAAGCCCCGAAATTCTATCTCCTCTTTAGGAGAGGTTAATTTATAAATTCATTGCCCTAATTAGCACACCAATAAAACTAACTAAGCCAATTATGAGTAAAGCCACTCCGATAATTTCCGCACTGTGAGAGGTTTCGTAGGTATAGCGATTATTTTGGATTTGTTTAAGTAACCGATGGTGTTCTCTCAACCCTAAAACCATTGCCAACATTCCTGTACCAATGAAAGACAACCCCACAATCACCGAAAATCTGACTGGGTTAAGATGATGACTAAGACGAGTATTTTCAATCGCACTCACAATGGTGGGAATACCAAAACCAAAACCAATCAACGAAAGACAGGTGCGTATCCACGCCATTAATGTGCGGTCTGCTGCTGCCCGACTGCGGTATTTAGCTAGTTCTGTCCGATCTGCTGCTAAGTCATTGGTAGATAACTTTTCAGGTATTTCTGAGTTTATGGGTAGCTGACTCATTAGAACCGCACAGGTAAAGCATCAAATCCCTTAAAAACTAAGGTACTACGACGGGGAAGGGGGGGTCTTGTCGAATCAAACTGAAGATTTGGGAACCGCTTCAGCAAAGTAGAGAAGCAAATATTTAATTCCATCCGAGCCAAAACTGCACCTAGACAGAAATGGATACCAGGGCCAAACCCTAAATGTTCATTAGGCGATCGCTCAATGTCAAAATTGTCTGGTAGAGGAAATTTTGCTGGGTCGTGATTAGCTGCTGCTAATCCCAAAGCAATCACACTACCTGCGGGAATTTTTTGACCACCAATTTCTATATCTTCTTTGGCAATGCGAAACACAAAGGACACCGAACTGTCATAGCGGATGATTTCTTCAATCGCTGATGAGATAAGGGCGGGATTATCCTTGAGTTTCTGTAGCTGTTGGGGATGATTAAGCAAAGCTGATACCCCATTGGGGATTAAATCAGTAGTAGTTGAACGGCCAGCATTGAGAATGAGAATGCACAGGGAAGGTAATTCTGCAAAATCCAGGTTTTGCTCTGTGTAAGCCATTGTCAGCAAGCTAATCATATCTGTTCCTGGATTTTGACGGCGTTCAGCTACGAGCTGGTTAATGAAAGCCGTGAATTGAGCAGCACTAGTATCAGCTTTTTGCGCCAATTCTTCTATATTCTTACCAGATGGAGCGCCCCAGAAAGAACTGGTATCCGTTGCCCACTGAATTAGGTTAGCGCGATCGCTTTCTGGTACACCAAAAATCTTGGCGATAATTAAGCTAGGTAAGGGTACAGATAGGTCAGAGACAATATCCATATAACCCTGATGTTGCACTTGATCTAATAAGGTATCAGTCGTTTTTTGAATAATGCTCCGCCAGCTTTCTAAAGCACGGGTTGTAAAGCCTTGATTCGCTAGTTTTCTCATCCGCGAGTGATCAGGTGGATCTTTTTCAATCATCGAGTTACCCGTCAGTTGCAAAAAGTTTTGAATCAAACTGACATCTAGATTGCCCAATTGCTGAATAAACAAAGTCCGTCGGTTAGCACTAAGCCGTTCATCTCGCAAGGCAGCTTCTACATCTTGATATCGAGTTAAAATCCAGTAGCCCAAGGATGCTTCATAGTGAACTGGATCTTCTTCGCGGATACGTTTGTACAGTGGATAGGGATTAGCAATTACTTCTGGTGCAAATAAGTCATAAGTTAGGGACTGATGGCGTTTTGCTAAACCACTTTGGTTATCTTCTCCATTCAATCCTAAATGCTCTGGGGGAATTAATGGGGTAATAGGTGTATGCATAATTAGTAGGAGATGACGAGGTTTGCAGAGTAGGATTTATTTAGGCATTTTGAAGTTTTTCCATGCCCAAAAGTCTTTGCAACTCAACTATGAATGTTTTTCTCCTAATTTAGAGTTGGCGATCCCCCCACTGTAAAAGTTTGATAAATAATTTACCTCTGTCGAGCAAAAGATATACGTGCCATACAATTTCTACTTATGGAATGATTTGGGCAGAACTTTTTTATAGTAGCCTTTACGCGATGTGCGACTTATTGTTTCGTGACACAAGGCTGGTGTATAAACGATGGAAAAGAAAATTTTCTGGATTGACGGGTGGCTGACTCATAACGGGTTAGTTTTCCTGGGTTAATCCGGCTAATCTATGTTTATTCCAGATTGAGTAGGGAACACCTATAAAAGCTCCCAAAATTACATAAGCCACCAGTGTCGGAATCACCATCTGCTGTACATGATTCAAAATAGCGATAAACAAAGCTAAACCAAAATTACGAGCAATACAGAAAATCGCCAAGGTAGCTCGCATATCATCATCGAGTCTGCCTAAGGTGTGTCCAATTCCTAGAGAGGCAATCACCATAATTGCGATCGCTACGAGTGGTAATTGCCCAACTCTGGAAAACAGTGGCAGCCCTAAGATGCACACTAAAACAACCATTACTAAAAAGAGACTGTTAGCAATAAAAGTCAAGGGTTTAGCAATCTGTTGGGTAAATGTAGGCGCGAACTTTTGCATCAAAATACCGAGACTGACAGGTAATAACTGCACCATAATCACTTGTCGGGCAACGTCCACAATTGCTACTTTTTGGGAAATACTCTCAAATAAGGTGGCAAAAATCGCCAAAGTGATGGGAGTAACAAAAACCGCAAATATTGCCAGAGTTAGCTGAAGACTCGCTGAGTAGTGGAAGCTGCCTCCAGCCTGTTGCGATCGCTTTGTGGTCAGAGGCGCACCTGGAGAAGCTGCCAACAAGGCCAATCCTATCATTACTTCCGGTGGTAAGTTCAACAGTTTCAGCAGTAGAATAACCACCAGCGGCACTAGCACAACAACCGCTAAAAGCGCACGGAATACTAAGGCAGGTTTTCGCCAGAAGGAGAGCATCTTTTTAAAAGAGAGGTTGCACCCTATGGCTAACATTAGAGAAAAAATAGTGACTTTAACGAGTATCAGTAGTAAGGGATGGTGCATGGTTTTCAAATGACTGATCCTGGATGGTGAAAAATCACTACAAGATTCCGAAATTGCGCTAAAGCAGAACAACAATCAGCCAGCAAACTAACAGATTCTAGCAATTAAATTTATTCATAATGAATGTTCATATCCTGTTACTTCTTATAATGTATGGGCAGGTGAATAATGAATATTTGTGTATTTAATCTGATGACTGTTGAACAATTCTTGAAGTTACTTCTTAAAGTGACTCAATAGACATAGAAATTATCTATCAAACTGTACTCATAGCTGATTTATAAACAGAAATAAATCACTCTGCATCCTCCTAAAGAAATTGGAATTATCGTGTTGAAACTACTGCCTTATTAAGCCGATAGAGTGATTTGTATCTACCGAAAAGTATAGATCCGTTGGTAATGTGATCAAACTGTTGGAATACTGTAATAATAGAAGCCGGGGTTAAATAAGTGATTTAGGTCTGTCCTATGACCGTCCTGCTTCCTGATCTGGAAGGGATTGAAGAGTCCGAACTAGATGAAGTGTGGAGTTACGTAGGTGCTATCGATCGCCTGACAGGCAAAGTTTTAGCTTACGCATTTGGACAGTGTGTAAGACGAAGTATTTCTAAAGCTAAAAAATTGATTAGAGCCATTTGGTGTTAAGAAATACTGTACAGATGGTTGGGGAGCTTATGAACGGCATTTACGGAAAAACATGAGATTGGCAGGAGAAAGACTCAAAGAATTGCACATAAACATCTAAATTTAAGAACTCGGCTGAAGCGACTAGCTAGAAAAACAATTTGCTTTTCTAAGACTGAGGAAATGCATGACTTGGTTATTGGGTTCTTTATCAATCGCTACGAGTTTGGCTTAAACGTCTAACAACAGTTTAATAACGCCACCCAAGAAAGGAAGATTGATATGCACAACGATTGGACGAAACCCGCCGCTATGGCAATCCCAAAGGGGGGAGTCTTCGCACAGGAACAGGGAAGATACGGACCTATTTTTCCTAAGACTCCCGCGTGCTACGGCTTCACGATCATCGCAAAAATCAAGCCCGGCAGGGAGGAGACCATCCGCGAATATGGGAAGACGATCGAGAAGACCATCGCCGACTTACCGGACGGTCTTGCTGTGCTCAAACTGCATTACCTACGTTGGGTGCTGTTTGATATCGCCGAGGACACATACTTCATGTACCAGGGCATCTTCGACACAGACTTCGACAAATACACCGAGGACGCCGTTGCACTCTTTTCAAAGTACGGACTCAATACTGTTTTCGAGAATCTTGAGGGATTTCCCGAGGACTGGAAGACGAACACATCGGCGTTCATCCAATTCGTCCGTGAGCACCAATGTCCAAGCTTCCTTGAATACGGCGAGTATCCCTACGTAAGTTCCGACGAAATCAAGAAAGCCCTCAAACTCAAGGCGGCATTCTCCGACATGCTTGACCAGATGCAGTAATCCATCAGGAGGACTTGATATGCTTGAGTTTGACGACATTCAGCACATTCTGTTGACTCGTGTGCCTGCGCTCACCGGACGGTATGAATTTCTATCGTTCCGGAACCCTGCTGGTGGACGAGCATGGCTGGCTGCCATTCTTGAAAAGGTACAGTCGTCTGCGGAGGTTCGTGCTTCGGTCGAACAGGACAACCGATGGGTGAGCGTGGCCTTCACCTGGAACGGCCTGCGGGCGCTGGGTGTGGATGAGGCATCGCTGGCTACGTTTCCTGAGGAGTTCAAGCAGGGTATGGTGGCCCGCGCGGAGATCCTCGGCGACATCGGCGCGAATCATCCTGACAATTGGGTGGGAGGTGTGGCTAGTCCGGATCTCCATGCAATTGTGATTCTCTTTGCTCGCGATAACGCAGAGCGCGATCGCTGCAAGGCGGAGCACCAGCGACTTGTCGAGCAGTGCGAGGGCGTGCAAGTGATCTCGGCATTGGATCTGGAGGCAACCCCGCCTTTCAACTATGCACACGACCACTTCGGCTACCGCGATCGCCTCTCGCAGCCAGTCATCGAAGGATCGGGCGAAGAGCCGACGCCTGGTTCCGGTGCGCCGCTGAAGGCGGGCGAGTTCATCCTGGGTTACCCAGACGAATATGGTCCCCCTGCCAATCTACCGCAACCTGAGATCCTCTCCCGGAACGGTAGCTACATGGCCTATCGACGCCTACAGGAGCATATCATCGAGTTTCGTGACTTCCTGCGCCAGCACGGTCAGACGCCGGAAGAGCAGGAACTTGTGGCGGCGAAATTGATGGGTCGTTGGCGCAGCGGCGCACCGCTGGTGCTGTCACCAGACAAGGACGATCCAGCACTCGCCGTGGATATGCAGCGCAACAACGACTTTAACTATGCAACTATGGACCCGCATGGCTATGCCGTACCCCTCGGCTCCCATATCCGTCGCCTGAATCCTCGTGATACAGGGGCGAACATGAACCGGCGGCGGATGATCCGTCGTGGGGCGACCTACGGGCCACCACTCCCGGAAGATGCGCCGGAAGATGGGATAGAGCGTGGCATTGCTGCCTTCGTGATCTGCGCGAGCCTGATTCGTCAGTTCGAGTTCGCGCAGAACGTGTGGGTGAATGACAAGAACTTCCACGAACTCGGCAACGAGCGCGATCCGATTATCGGCACGCAGGACGGCACCCTTGACTTCAAGATCCCGAAGCGGCCAATCCGGAAAACCATCACGGGCATTCCGGCGTTCACCACGGTTCGGGGCGGGGCTTACTTCTTTCTACCTGGACTGAAGGCGCTTCGGTACCTGGCGTTACTGAGCAGTGGCAGGTAATTTTAGAATCCGATCAAATAAAAGGAATGGTGGTGAAAATGAGCAAGCTCAATCGAGTTGGGCGAACGTACAACCAGAACCATGTGCCGCGACCGTACACGCCGGACAAACGTCGGTTCAGCATTTACTGGACGTGGAGTTATCCTTGGGAAGCCAACCGAGATCTGACCGAATTGGATAACCGGTTTTCGACGATGACCGAAGTCCGTCGGGTCGGCTGGCCGAACTTTGAGGGATCTGAGTGGGATAAGATGAATTTCTTGCAGGGCATCGCTGGTACTCTGGAGCTATTCCACCGATCAACCATCGATTTTCAGCAAATCGTGGGCGAGATTACTGGGCAGCCGGTCGCCGTTTACCAACGCATTGACCAGGCAGGGTACAAACTCCTGATTGATGAAAGAATTCTGGCAGACACGGATACATTGATGGTGTTCGGTCTGGATCATCTCCTATCCGAGCAAGAGGCCGAGAAGGGAGAAATCGACGCGATCCGGGTGTGGCTTAACCGGGAAGGTACGTGCCTGCTCCTTGCGCCGCACCATGACGTGGGTTTCACGAGCGACATGCAGCAGCGCCAGATGGAGTATAAGCATCACGGCGACGAACTCGTGCCGCGCCAGCAGCGCTTCGGTCAGTACACGCGATCGCTGATGAAAGAACTCGAAGTGCCCGTACTTAATCAGTTTGGACTCCGGCCTGCTGTCGTACAAGGAAGCAACCAGATCGCACCCCTGACCATCAACAAGGATCTCGACAAACTAGGTTTGCTGAATGGAGTGACCACGTTCAACTTCCATCTGCATCTGCCCCACTACGCGCTGACGACAGAAGACACGAAGTCCATTCATGTTCTGGCAACGCAGCTGATCGATCTTTCCCGACCGCATCCGTTCACGGCGGAGGGAAATCGGGAATTCAATACGTGCATCTGGGTACCGCCGAATGATAACCGTGGCGGCGATATTTTGCTTGCCGACTCGACCATCTTCACCACACTATTCGGCGGCACGGAGAGTCTAGGACACTTTTGGCGGAACATGGCGAAACTGCGAATTAATGTCTAGGTGGCATAGAGCCAAGAACCCTGGAAAAGCGGAAATAGAGGCTGAAAAAGCCTGTCATATTAAGGTTTCAGTTTTTTGCTTCTTTGGTTTTACCAAACATGAGAAAGCTACAAGCAGACACAGCTGACGTACATAGTTACTAATTAATACAGTCAAGTCTTATGATAAAGCTGCCCAAAATGGGAAGCTGTGTATATTTTAGACGGGTTACTGAAAAATCTTTCCGATATTCAACCCGATACTCTCTATGCGGATACCCAAGGTCAGTCAGGTCCTGTATTTGCTATCTCTTATGCAACCTTTTGAGGCGGCTCTTCATCTTCCTCCTGAAATTTTTGAAACCTAGATATAGCAAGCTTTTTCAGCCTCTGTTTCCGTTTTTGCAGGGATCTCGGCTCTATGCCCTAAGGACAAATGACCAATGACAAATGACCAATGACCAATGACCAATGACTATTGACCCTTTAATTGCAACTGTCGCCATTTTTCTTGTTGACGCAATCTTTTTTCTTCAGTCAGGCTATCAAAACAGTAGGCACAGGAAATGCCTTCCTCATACTGGGGAGATACTTTATCCTCTCCAGAAATTGGTCGTCCACAACTGAGACATCGTTCACAACTTCCTGCTTCTAAGCCTTGACGAACAGCGACTCGTTCATCAAAGACAAAACATTCTCCTTCCCATAAACTTTCTGCTGCTGGAACTTCTTCTAAATATTTGAGAATGCCGCCTTTGAGGTGATAGACTTCTGCAAAGCCCTGAGCAAGCATAAAGGCTGAAGCTTTTTCACAGCGAATACCACCAGTACAAAACATTGCCACCTTTTTATGTTTGGTGGGGTCGAGGTTGTGACGAACATAATCTGGAAATTCTCGGAATGTGTTCGTTTGAGGATTTTGTGCCCTGGGAAAACTACCAATATTCACCTCATAATCGTTGCGGGTGTCAATCACAGTCACTTCTGGGTCAGAAATCAGGTCATTCCATTCCTGGGGATTGACATAAGTGCCAACTTGCTCATTGGGGTCAACTTCAGGTAAGCCCAAAGTGACAATTTCTGACTTTAATCGTACCTTCATCCGCTCAAACGGGGGGGTGTCAGCAGGAGATTCTTTGTGTTCTAGGTCTGTGAGACGAGGATCGGCACGGAGAAAATTGAGTACTGATTCAACTGCTTGATGTGAGCCGGCGATCGCACCATTAATACCTTCTTTTGCTAAGAGAATTGTCCCCTTAACGCCTTGCTCTTGACAATAAGCCAGCAAGGGGTCTTGTATCTGAGCAAAATCTGGCAGACTGACAAATTTATAGAATGCTACAACAATTTGGAGATTTTTTAGCTTCATCCCTATATAAATCGAACAATATCAGTTACAATCACAACAGCAGATAATAATTACCTACTTTTTTAATTTTACGGGGGTTTAGCTCAGTTGGTAGAGCGCCTGCTTTGCAAGCAGGATGTCAGCGGTTCGAGTCCGCTAACCTCCATTACAAGCATTATTCTAGCTTGGCATCACGCTCAAATATGACTGAAAGATTATTCGCTGGCATTTGGTAAGTCTGTTTCCAGCTTAGGTGTTGGGCGTTAGCAACTGCAACAACTTCTTCTAAATGACGCACACCCCACTCTGGATTTTGGGCGATTAAAGACTCGTCAAAAGCTGCATTACTTGGTGCTGTATTTTCTCCACCTTGTTTAAATGGGCCATATAAATAAAGGATGCCACCTGATGGTAGAATTCTTCCCGCACCCGCCATTAATCCCAAACAGGCAGACCAAGGCGCAATGTGAATCATATTAATGTTTGCGATCGCAGTAATTGGTGATCGCTTCAAGTCATTAGCAAAGGGAGCCGCTTCTACTGACCAAGTTGGCGAACTTGCATCAAGTTCTATTGGTGGATAAAGATTCTCGCTAGGAAAATGTTCCGCCCATGTGGCAATGCTGGCTCTTAATTGGGGATTGGGATCAGAAGGCAACCATTTACGAGGGCTGAGGCGTGGAGCAAAAAATACTGCATGTTCGCCAGTCCCACTTGCTATCTCCAAAATAGTCCCACTCTCAGGCAGGACTTTTAGAAGCACTTCTAGAATAGGTTGACAATTACGTTGTGTTGCAGGTGCGTATTTTCGTGCATCTTCTGGTGTGTTCATTTTATTTTCAGCACAAAATGTGTGATGTTCTAAGATTTAACTTTACGGAAAGTTTTGACACATTTGCTGTTCCCGATACATTACCTTAATTTCTTCTATCCCTTACGTATCGCAATTCAACATAGATATTCAAACACAACTAAATCAGATAAATGTAAAACAGCAAGTTTTTGATCATCTTTTTACCACTAAAAGCATCAGATTAAGTTTGGCGATCGCCCGTCAAATTGTATTAAAAAAACATTGTAGAATGATCGAAGTCAACTCAATCCTAGGTGCAGGGACTGAGTTTGTGATTACACTCCCAGTCAAAGCCACAACTGTAGTGCTATTTGCCTAGTGAGTAACTCCCGTAGTGGTTCTAATGACTTTGGCTGGTACACCTACCGCTACAGAGTTAGGAGGAATATCTTTTGTCACAACTGCACCAGCCCCAATAACACTAGATTTACCAATGGTAACTCCGTCTAAAACCTTAACTCCTGTCCCTAGCCAACAATTGTCTTCAATAGTAATTCCTTCATAACTCATTCCATACTCTCTGTGATTATTCGCATAAATACCTGTCTGAGAAGCAATTAAGCAACGACGACCAATTTTGACATTACCAGCACCTGCAATACAAACATAGGGACCCAAAAAAGACTCATCTCCAATTTCGATTGAGCAGTTCTCACCAGATGCGTTAATGTCAACACCCCGCTCGATACAAATATTACTTCCCAAACGCAGCCGACTTTTTGGCCAATTAAAAGTCAATCGCACATCTCGAAGAATTTTGACATCATTGCCGATTTCTATAGCATAACCGCCCAGGATTTCTACTCCTTCTTGAACATATAGTGCTTCGCCCATACGAGCCAAAATCCATCTATATGTCAATCTTCGCAATAAAGTACCTAATGGACGGGGTATACCACCAAATATATTGGTGATTATGAGTTCTCTAGCACGTTGTAAAGCCAAAGAATTTGTTTGATGAGTTGTAGACGCTATTGCTATTTTCATGTTTGATTATTTATCCGTATTAAATTAAGTATGTAAATTCTAGATTTGATTCCTGAAATCACTTGTGTGGAGAGGGGCAGGAGAGAAGAAAGGTAGAGGTGTCATGAGGCGTTTTAAAAATTAAATAGTAGTTCTATATGACTACTAAAAAAATGGCATAATCACCTATTTTTGCCAGAAAACAGTTCATCAACTAAAGCCTGAGAAGTAAACCTTTATCTGCAGTTACTCTAGAGAAAGGAGGGATATTCTGAGTTACAATAACTCCAGCACTAATAATGCTGTTTCTACCGATAGTAACACCATCTAATACTTTCACTCCATACCCTAAACAACAGTCATCCTCAATGATAATTCCCTGACAATTAATACCTCGTTCTCGCATGAACTTTATCATATCTATAAAGTTATAATTGTTGGCATATATCCCTGACTGGGCTGAAATTAAACAACGTTTGCCAATGCTGATATTTCCAGGACCAGAAAAACAAACGCCAGATCCAATAAAAGTATCTTGACCAATTTCAATACAAGTATTGTCTAGTAAACTCATGCTAACATTACGCTCGATAACAACTCCATTCTGTAAATAGATATGATTGTTTTCATACCCTCTCCCCTGTATATTTAAACCGTAACAAATGTACGAAGCATTCCAAATTTCAACATAAGTATCATGAACAAATCCAACGGCATTTTTAATATAAACTGTGCTACCTAACTGGGTAAAAATATTACGACATAGCATGTTTATTACTTTTGCCCCTAAAATCTTTTTTAGCATATTTCTGTAGATTTAAGCTGAATAAGTTCCTTGCCATCACGGTTTTTAATTACTCGTGCAGGGATACCCACAGCTACCGAAAATGGAGAAATGTCTTTAGTCACAACAGCCCCAGCACCAATCACACTACCTCTACCAATGGTTACACCATCTAATACTTTCACCCCATGTCCTAGCCAACAGTCATCTTCAATTACGATCCCCTTACGAGTAATACCTTGGTCTTTAATTAGCTCCTTCGGATCTGCAAAGTTATGATTATTGGCGTATATTCCAGTGTGAGCAGCAATTAAACAGTGTTTGCCAATTTTGATATCTCCAGGGCCAGCAATACAAACGCTAGGTCCAATAAAAGTATCTTGATCGATATCGATACAAGTGTTGTTTAGTGCCCCTATCACAACGTTACGCTCAATGACAACTCCATTTTCTAGATTGATTCTATTGTTTTCGTGTCCTTTTCCATCGATACGAACACCTTTGAAAATATAAACCCCATTCCCAATTTCAATAGAATCAGTACTAATAAACTCAACGCCATCTTGAATATAAACTGAGCTACCTATCTGGGCAAAAATAGTCCGATATAGTAAACTACGTAACTTTACGCCCCCAAAAATTGTTGGAACATCACCCAAAAATGTAGTCAACAAAAGTTGTTGAAACCGCTTAATTTTTGAAAAATATTTCCAGTTATTCATGGCTCTATTATTCCCAGCTAAATTGTGAACTTAGAGATTTGTGGAATCGTGAAATACCTAAGTAAAGATATCCTGTATTTGAGTCTTCCTATGTACCATTTATAATTTCCATATCTGCATTTTGAGATTGCAGATTACTGAAAAATAAGATGGCTAATATCAAGTTTTTCAAATGTTTGAAAAACCTAATGTAAGCTCTAAGGTTAGGAACTATTAAATACAGGTACTATTTAATTGTTAGATGAAATAGCTATACAAGAACTGCTGTATCTGTTTACAAGCAAATTCCGTAGTTACAGAAATTTACCAATTTCCGGGTAATGCTGTATTATTTAGTACTTGTACGAGTTGGAAATTAAAGAAAATACTTTTTGATGTTCGGAACTGCTTAATACTGGAGCATAATGCTTTACAACAACATCAAACACCTAAATTTAGATGCAGATTCGTTAGCAACTTTATAAGCTACCAAGATTTAGATATTCAGTCATCAAATACCCAAGTATTTATTTCACTTCAATTACATCTGTTTAGGCTATTCCACAGTTGGAGCCAAATTTCCTCACTGCCACCAAGATGCAATTGTTGAATTTTTCATCAAATTTCCAAGCAAATACAAGGGCACTGAATTAGGGGGGAGTATCTCCAACTTCAGCCATCACATTGAAGTTCACCATCGGAGCAAACAAATAAACACTTCCCCGATTACTATAACGGCTTCCTTGCAGCCAGTTTTTGGAGTCTGCTGCTGTTATCATCATTACGTACACAGAGAATTTACATAGTCACTAAAGTGCCTTGACAGTGACACAAGTAGTGTGCTTCTACTATCCTAGAAGAGAGTGACACAATTATTATCAAGAAACAGTAAAGTTTAAAGGGAAAATATAAAGATTTTCAAATAACTGTGATAACTGTTTACTGATTTAAGAATGCGATCGCCCCGCAACATTATCTGGAGAGCAACTTGCCTAAATCGATCCAATCTATTCAACCACCGCTAAAATTTATTCCCTTCCGTTTTAACCCCCTGGTACTCCAGATTACCCGGTGGCTAGTGCCCTTCTTTCTCAGGGTTCGGACTCGTCCTTGGCTACCAGCAGGGATTTTGCGAATCGAAGCCAAGAATGCTGAGGTCTTAGCCCAACTATATCAACAATTCCAATCTGGCAAAATTCGCTTGTTGCTGGCATGTCGCCACCCAGAAGTAGATGACTCTCTTTGTATGTTATACATGCTTTCCCGCGTTGTCCCACGGGTTGCACGTCAACAAGGCATTCCCTTACAACACCCAACCCACGCCCACTTTCTCTACGACCGGGGTATGACCCTGTGGGCGGGAAACTCACTTGGTTGGTTTTTCTCCCGCATCGGCGGCGTTCCTGTTCGTCGAGGTAAGCGACTAGATAGACAGGCTATCCAAACAGCACGGGAATTATTTGTCAATAGTACAATGCCGATAGCGATCGCTCCCGAAGGCGGTACAAATGGTCACAGCGGCATTGTTAGCCCCTTAGAACCCGGTACCGCCCAAATGGGGTTTTGGTGTGTAGAAGACTTACTGAAAGCCAATCGCCCTGAGACAGTTTTCATTGTGCCGATCGCTATTCAATATCGCTATGTTCAGCCACCTTGGGCAAAACTAAACTGGCTGATGAGTAAATTAGAGGCTGATAGCGGTTTACCTGTGCAGTCAATTAGCAATTCTCTAATTGACGGGCGAGAAGAAATTTACCATCAACGCTTGTGTCGACTGGCTGAACATCTGATGACTGAGATGGAAGAGTTTTATCGCCGTTTCTATCACCAAAATCTCCCAGATATTCCCAATCAGGAAATAATTGACCGACTCCACCGCTTACTGGAAACAGCTTTACAAGTTGCGGAGCAATATTTTAGTCTGCAATCACAAGGAAGTTTTATTGACCGCTGTCGTCGTTTAGAAGAAGCTGGCTGGAGTTACATTTACCGGGAAGATGTGGCTGATATTGATGCTTTACCACCCTTAAAACGCGGCCTTGCAGATTGGGTTGCAGAAGAAGCAGATTTAAGGATGCGGCATATGCGACTGGTAGAAACTTTTGTTGCTGTCACCGTCAACTATATCAAAGAAAAACCAACTGCTGAAAGGTTCGCGGAAACAACACTGCTGATATTTGATATGATGTCCCGAGTTGGTGGTGGTATACTACCAGCACGTCCTCAGTTGGGTTGGAGAGAAGCACAAATCACTGTCGGTGAGCCAATTTCAATTAATGAGCGCTGGTCAATTTATCAGGCTAGCCGTCAGGATTCTAGGCAAGCTGTAAGTGATTTGACGCAAGACTTGAAAGTGGCTTTGGAGAAGTTAATTACCTGATGGTCAGTTATCAGTTATCAGTTATCAGTTATCAGTTACTTGTCGTAACTTGTGCCGACTTGTACTGAGCGGAGCCGAAGTAGCGGAGTCGAGGTAGCGCAGACGCAGTATTCAGTTGCCCTACAGATGACAAATGACCAATGACAAAAATTTGCTAATCTTCTAACTCTATATCACTGTCGTCGTCATCATTATCGTAAGGAAGATCATCAAGATCGATCATTTCTGAGATTTCTTCTGTTTGATTGAGATACTCAGATTCTATAGGTTCACGTGCTATTAAGCGACCATTTGCCTTAAGCCATTCTAAGAGAATAAATTCATTACTGGAACGAATTACAGTAGCCCGCTGATTGCGGGGTTCTTCACGCAAAGGACCTTGAGGCATAAAAAACTCACTTTGGATTAGAGAAAACGAGAGTGGTCTAAAAGTTTGAGTATTTGTATATTCGCTGTTGTCTGCCTAGTTTAGACGAGCTACTTAGCAGGTAGCCCTGGAGCATTCTTCTCACAGAACGCTTTTCTGACGCGCGTAACTCTCAGTTACTGCAACTTATCTAAACTGGCATCTTCTGGTGACATTGGCTACAATGCCAGTACAGTTTCCCCCGTCAGATGTGACGAAGTAGTGTGTTCGAGCGGCAAGAAAGTTGATGCTGAGTGAGCATGGATTGCTTGAAGCTTACGGTTGTAGCCTTTGTTGATAATCTTTTGTCAGGTGAATCTTCGCTATAATTTGCTTCGTCAATGGAGCTTGCATTTAAAAACCCTGACAAGTTAATCGTTCTTTCAGTCTAAACTATCTTGACAAAAAAATATTAGTTTTTATAAAATATAGCACTTTTATTTGTTAAGCAGTTTTTCAGGGAGTTTTAGGTAATTTTCTGGTCTTTTGAAACTATGAATGATAATTACTTAGGCTGGTATGTTTAACATTAAGATTTTTTGTGAGGGCGATCGCTCTGTTTGAAAGTTGTGAGAATTATTCTTCCCCTGGTTCCACCAGGGAAAGAGCGAAACTAAATGGCTACTAAATTTCCCCAACCCACATAAGGCAATTTCGCAGCTGTTGACCGAACTTGGTCAGCATTAGCTACTAACTGACCGCAAGCATCCCAAGTCCCAGAAATAAATGTGCTTCTAGTCCCTTCACCAATCACAACCGGAGTGGTGAAGTCACCAATTTGCACTTGCAAGGTTTCGAGATTCACTGTCACATCCACTTGAGGATTAGCAGCTATTAACTCCTGCAGTTTTTTGATATTGGTTACATCAGCGGTAACGCAAGGTATACCCATCGCTACGCAGTTACCAAAAAAGATTTCTGCGAAACTTTCACCAATCAGGGCTTGAATTCCCCATTTTGCTAAGGCTTGGGGTGCATGTTCTCGTGATGAACCACAACCAAAATTACGATTGACTACCAACACTTTTGCCCCTTGGTATTGGGATTGGTCAAAGGGATGTTCACCTTTTAATGCTTTCCGGTCATCAATGAATGCACCTTCGCCCAAGCCGTCAAAGGTTACAGCTTTCAAATAGCGAGCTGGGATGATCCGGTCTGTATCTATGTCATTACCCACTAAGGGTACACCACGTCCAGAAACTGTTTTAACTTCACTCACCATAAACTTTATCTATTATTTCAATGACAGCCTGTTGAAAAAGAGATGAGGGAGATGAGAAATAACTTACGCAGTCCCCAGTCCCCAATCCCCAAAATTACAGCAACTCACGCACGTCAGAAACTTCACCTTTAATCGCTGCAGTTGCAACCATCGCCGGACTCATCAACAATGTGCGACCGGAGGATGAACCCTGTCTACCTTTAAAGTTGCGGTTTGAGGAGGAGGCGCTGATTTGTCTTCCTTGGAGTTTGTCGGGGTTCATGGCTAGACACATGGAACATCCAGGTTCACGCCATTCAAATCCAGCTGTTTGGAAGATTTTATCCAGTCCTTCGGCTTCTGCTGCTTTTTTGACTCGTTCGGAACCCGGAACTACAAAGGCTTTGACTCCTGCAGCTACATGGCGACCCTGGGCAATTTTCGCGGCTTCTCGTAAGTCACTGATACGTCCGTTGGTGCAGCTACCAATAAAGCAGACATCGATTTTTGTGCCTTTGATGGGTTGACCGGGGAGTACATCCATGTATCGGTAAGCTTCTTCGGCAATAAATCGGTCTTCTTCGGGTAGTTCTTCTGGTTTGGGTACAAATTGGTTGACACCGATACCTTGACCAGGAGTGATCCCCCAGGTGACAGTGGGCGATATATCAGCAGCGTCAAATACGACGATATCGTCATATTCTGCGTTAGTATTGCTTTTGATAGATTCCCACCAAGCCACAGCTTTTTCCCAATCTGCGTCCTTGGGGGCAAAGTCTCTACCCTTGAGATAGTCGTAGGTGACTTGGTCGGGATTGACGTAACCGCATCTAGCACCACCTTCTATGGCCATGTTGCAAACGGTCATCCGTTCTTCCATGTTCATATTTTCAAAGGTTGTACCTGCAAATTCGTAGGCGTAACCTACACCGCCTTTGACCCCAAGAGTACGGATGATATGGAGGATGACATCTTTGGCGTAGACTCCGGGTTTGAGGCTGCCATTTACTTCAATTTTGCGGACTTTTAGTTTAGCAAGGGCGAGGGTTTGGGAGGCGAGAACATCCCGGACTTGACTTGTACCAATACCAAAGGCGATCGCCCCAAATGCACCATGACTCGAAGTGTGGCTATCTCCACAGGCTATAGTTAGTCCTGGCTGGGTAAGTCCCAATTCTGGGGCGATGACGTGGACTATACCCTGACTGCCAGAACCAATGTTATAAAAGGTGATGTTATTTTCCTGACAGTTCTGCTCTAGTGCCTCAATCATTTCCTCTGCCAAGGTATCAACAAAGGGACGTGCTTGATTTTCTGTGGGCACAATATGATCGACTGTCGCCACAGTCCGCTCTGGAAACATCACCTTTAGACCCCGCTCTCTTAGCATGGCAAAGGCCTGGGGACTGGTGACTTCATGAATTAGATGTAGCCCAATAAATAGTTGCGTTAGTCCTGAAGGAAGTGTACCAACGGTATGTAAGTCCCAAACTTTGTCAAACAGGGTACCTTTGCTCATACTTCAATCAATTTTTAAGGAGTCGGACTTTTTATGCTACCAAAAAAGAGTCGGTCTTTTCCGAGATCACTTGATTTTATCGCCGGAAGCAGATTGCTCGTCATGTCTTTATCTCACGCAGAGGCGCAAAGGAAGAAGAGAAGAGGTGATAACCGCGCTAAAGGTTCTCTACGAGAGGCTACGCCAACGCTTGGTGATTTTTAGAAGTGCGTAGACAGATTGTGGGTAACAGGAAAGCGTTATGTGCTAATGCTAGACTAAATGCAACGATGAGACAAGAGCAGATGGTTTCCAGCGTTGGAACTACTGATACCATTAAAAGCTTAAACGATTTACAGACTCTCTGTAATTTAACTCAAGCTGATAGCGATCGCTTTTTCTATGAGTGGATTGACGAATTACCCGAACTCAACCAACAACAACAGGCGGGTGTTGCTCGGATTAAGCAGCGTTATGACTACCATCGAGTTGATGGTCTACTGTATTTAATAGCCATACTTCTACAAAATATCCGAGATTCTCAAAAGTTTCTTTAATAATATCTATTACTTTTATGCCTTCAAAATTTTTGCGTGAAAGCAACCCTTTAACATTCTCCATTACAAAAGCTTTGGGTTCTAGAAAAGATATCCATTGAGCAAAGTTAATGAATAAACTATTTCTAGGGTCTTTAGGATCTTTTTGTGCTGGACCAGCAATACTAAAGCCTTGACATGGAGGTCCACCAATAACAATATCAGGCTTTAACAGACAAATATCCTTGACGCTACTTGCAGTATTAAAATTACGTAGATCGTGTTGAATAACTGTCATACTAGGACGGTTATGGCGTAGGGTATCGCAAGCCCAGGCATCGATTTTAACAGATAGAGGAACAGAGAAACCTGCCATCTCAAAACCCAAACCAAAGCCGCCAGCCCCAGCAAACAAATCAATAGTAATAGGTTGTGCTGTCAGCATAGACTTTTAATGTGGTTACTAATCCAGATTATCTTCTAAACACTCTAGTACAGGTCGGCGGAAATGAGCATACCATTGTAGTGCGAGCATCTTGCTCGCGTTTGTCTGCGAGCAAGATACTCGCACTACTCTAGATTATCAAAATGAATTTATAAAATGGTATGGTTATTTACGCCATGCAGTAATAGGATGATATGCTTGTAGTGCTTTGTCAATCTACTACACAGTTATTCTGGTCAATATATCTTGGCTATAAGTAATTTTTAGTATTATTAATGGCTAACAAAAACTAATAAAAAAGAAAGGGAAATAAAAAAATTGCCTTGTGATTTCTAAATCACAAGGCAAGCTAACTCTCTAAATGATTTCTTTAATCCGCGCTCTCTGCGCCTTCGCGGTTCGTTAAAGCTGCTTCACTTCCGAAACCAACTTCGACACCATATCCTTCGCACTACCAAAGAGCATTGTAGTTTTATCCTTGTAGAACAATTCATTATCTACACCGGCAAAACCTGTACTCATCCCGCGCTTAATCACAATTGTCTGTTTCGCTTTATCAACTTCTAGAATTGGCATCCCATAAATTGGGCTATTAACATCAGTACGCGCCGCTGGATTGACTACATCATTTGCCCCAATTACTAAAGCTACATCGGCTTGTTCAAACTGGGGATTGATATCATCCATGTCATACAACTGGGTGTAAGCGACATTCGCCTCAGCTAGTAACACATTCATGTGCCCTGGCATTCTGCCAGCAACAGGGTGAATGGCATATTTAACATCAACGCCCATCCGTTCTAGTTGATCTGCCAACTCGCGGACGCTATGTTGCGCTTGAGCAACTGCCATGCCATAACCAGGGACAATCACCACAGAACGGGCATAACCTAACATCATTGCGCCTTCTTCGGGATCAATGCTGCGGACGGTTTGATCGATCGCACCAGCACCAGCAGCACCACTAGAAGTAGAACCTGTACCAAAAGCACTGAACAGCACACTGAAGAGTGAACGGTTCATTGCCTTACACATAATCTCGGTGAGGATTAACCCTGATGCTCCTACCAACGCCCCGGCGATGATTAACATATTGTTCATCACCACAAAACCAGCGGCGGATGCGGCGACACCAGATAAGGAGTTCAACAGCGAAATTACCACGGGCATGTCGCCGCCACCAATGGGGATGACGAACATGACACCCAATACTAAAGAAATAGCAACGACTGCTAAGAATATAGGTAGGCTATCTGGGGTGATGATTAAGTAGGCACTACCCACCACGTAACCACCTAAAAGTAAAAGGTTAAATGGTTGCTGGAAAGGAAATGTAATTGGGGAACCGCTAATTAAACCTTGCAATTTGGCAAAGGCGAGAAAGCTACCTGTGAAGGTGACACCGCCGATTAATACGTCCAACAACATGGAGATGTTGACATCTAAGGGTACCGGTGCGCCAGCATCCAACAACCGCCAGAATTCAGCCACGGCGACTAATGCCGAAGCCGCACCGCCCAAACCGTTGAGTAAACCCACCATTTGGGGCATTTCGGTCATTTGGACTTTGTAAGCGGCGATCGCACCGATCCCCGATCCAATTGCCAAGCCCAACAATATCATCTCGTAGTTCAACACATGCTGATCTAGCATTGTCGCCACGATCGCCAGCAACATCCCCACTGCGGCGACAACATTACCGTTGCGTGCTGTCGCGGGTGATCCCAGCTTTTTCAACCCCAGAATGAATAAGGATGCAGCGACTAAGTACGTCAGCTGAATGCCAGTTGGTAAAAAATCGCTCACGCCTTAATCTCCTTTTTCTTGAACATTTGCAACATTCTGTCTGTGACTAGAAAACCACCAACCACGTTGACTGTTGCCAATATCACGGCAATCAACCCAAGAATGACTGAGACATTTGTCTCCCTAGCACCAGCAGCTACGATCGCCCCCAGCACCGCAATTCCAGAAATCGCGTTTGAGCCTGACATCAAAGGCGTGTGCAGGGTAGGTGGCACTTTGTTGATGACTTCAAAGCCGATAAAGGATGCCAGCACAAATACAAATAAAGCTGCAAGTAATGCTTCTGTCATGAAATAAAAACTCCTTTTGTGTATGGGGAATGGGGCAGGAGTCAGGAGTCAGGAGTCAAAAGTCAAGAGTCAGGAGTCAAAAGTCAAGAGTCAGGAGTCAAGAGTCAAGAGTCAAAGGTGTCATTAATTATCTCCCCAATACCCATTCTTTATTGCCTAATCCCCAGTCCCTAATCCCCAGTCCCTAATCCCCCAGTCCCTAATTAACTGCTGGTTGCTGAGTGTTCAAAGCGGCTAAGGCTTCTTGCACGCGTTGATTGCGAATTTCGCCGGCGTGGGTGATGGTAGCCGCATCGACGATATCGTCACTAAAGTTCACTTGCAAAGCTTTATCTTTATCAATCAGTAGTTGCATCAAGGATGTGACGTTCTTGGCATATAACTGACTGGCGTGGACTGGCATCGATGATGGCAGATTGATCGGCCCGATAATTGTCACACCGTTCCAGACAATATCTTTACCGGGATCGGTGCAGGCACAGTTACCACCCTGTTCGGCGGCTAAATCTACAATCACTGAACCAGGTTTCATTTGAGCCACCATTTCCTCGGTGACTAGGCGTGGTGCTTTTCTACCGGGAACTTGGGCGGTGGTAATTACCACGTCGGCATTTTTGACGTGTTCGGCGACAACTTCTTGGGTGCGTTGTTTGCTAGCTTCGGAGATTTCTTTGGCGTAACCACCTGCGGCGGTGGTTTCTTCTTCGAGTTTAACTTCGACGAATTTCGCCCCTAAGCTTTGGACTTCTTCTTTAACAGCAGGACGGATATCAAAGGCTTCTACCACTGCGCCTAGGCGTCTAGCGGTGGCGATCGCTTGCAATCCTGCCACACCTGCACCCATGATAAAGACTTTCGCGGGGGCGATCGTGCCTGCTGCTGTTGTCAGCATGGGGAAATATTTCGGTAATGCCGCAGCAGCAATCAATACTGCCTTATAACCTGCTAGCGACGCTTGAGAAGACAAAGCATCCATGCTTTGCGCCCTGGTGGAACGGGGGATCAATTCCATGCTGAGGGCAGTTACTTTGCGGTTTTTCAGTTGCTCTGCTACTAAAGGATTTCCCAGAGGATTGAGGAAGCTAATTAATACAGCCCCTTCTTTTAGCAACTCAATTTCTAAACGTCCATCTTCCCGTTCTTGAGGTGGGCTGACTTTGAGTAAAATATCTGCTCCACTCCACAATGTAGCAGTATCAGCGATAATTTTGGCTCCTGCTGCTTCATAGGCAGCATCACTAAAGAACGATCGCTCTCCCGCACCTGTTTCTACCCAAACTTCTAAACCTTGTTTTACTAACCGGGCAACGATGTCAGGAATTAATGCCACACGACGTTCACAAACTTCAATTTCTTTAGCAACTGCTATTCTCATGAAATCTCCTAGAGATAAATACCTAATCTCTGCTAACTATGGAATCTTCCCATTCAGGGATTCCCCTCGTTACATCCCTTTATAAGCGGGGACGATCAACCATAACTGTTCCTAGTAGATTCAACGCGCTAACTTTTCCTCTCCCACTCTCAGTTCTACACACAAAGAGTTACTTTGTCGCTTACAGGTGTCTAAGTTCCAGATACTTGCAAATTGGTTTACATATTGCAAATCCTATGTTAATTCCCCAAATTTGCATCTTTGTCTTCAGCTTATTTTAGGGATTCAATTTTTTTTGTATTCCTTCATCACATAGTGCAATATGCATCAGATTGGTTAAGCTTGATGATTCCCCAATCAAATTTTAATAATTACCGCTTTGATTTAGGCTGGTTTTAATCAATCTATCCCAAGTTAACTAGCGATCGCTGTTACTTCGGATCAATTTTTATAACAAAACTCTTACAATCCCTACACATTCATACACATTCAGACACACAATCTAAGTAGGGCGACCGGAAGAGGCAGGGGGAACAAGCCCTTTCAAGAACTGCGTGGAGCGGAACATGGTACAAGCTCCGTCCCAGTCTTCTCCCTTGCTCCCTGCCCCCTGCCCCTTTTCCTCTTGGTGACTTCTTCCCCAGTCCCCAGTCTTCTGCCCAATACGGCACTTTTTGTGGACATTTAGCGTCCATTTGTAGGAAGTCAGTAGTAAAGTTTAGTTAAGAATACTAACTTTCAGTTATTTACATCACCGACTGACCATCTGCTAGAGGAGTTTAATTATGCGACGTTTACTTTCTACCTTAGCCTTGACTAGCTGCTTGCTGACAGGGTTCCAAACCATATCCTGGGCGCAAAGCTTACCTGGATTGACTTTGTTTAGTGGTGTTAAAGGCGAAAATCAGCTACCCTTCCGGTTAGATTTTGGTGGGCAAACCAACAGCACTGATCGTTATATTCTCAGAATTCCTGCCCAAAAAATGAAACTGGCAGTCGCCCAATTTGCCATTACCTACCCTGACTATTACAACGGAACTTTTGACACCAAAAATGTTGAGGTGAGAGTCAAAGGCAAAAAAGTTGCCTTGTCTGAGGTGAAGTGGAATCAAGAAGGTCGTGTGATTGAAATTTTTCCCCAAGAGCCAGTGCCAGCAGGTGGCAGAGTAGAGTTGGAGTTATCTAATGTACAAAATCCAGCCTTCGGTGGAGTTTACTATTTTAACTGTCAGATTCTTTCCCCTGGCGATGTCCCATTACTACGTTATCTGGGAACCTGGATTATAAGTGTTTCTTAGTTCAGGAGTCGGGAGATGAGAGTCGGGAGCGATTAAGCTTAATTCTTGACGGTTCGACTACCCTTCTCTTCGAGAGGCTGCGCTCTAAGTGTACCTCTGCAGGGAAGCTATGCCGCAGGCTTTACGACAGGCTCAGGGCATCGCGCGCACCGTCAACTCTTGATGCTTTATTGTGGAATTTCCGTTTTTAGCTCCTAAAAGTGATATGATATCAGATTGTGACTTTTTATAAAAATCACCTAAGAGGAGATTAGTATGCAAAGGACTTTAGGCGGTACTAACCGTAAGCGAAAAAGAACCTCTGGTTTTCGTGCCAGGATGCGGACACCAGACGGCAGAAACGTGATCAGCGCCAGAAGAAAAAAAGGTCGTCATCGTCTGAGCGTTTAGGGCAGATTAAGCTAAAAGAGTAGCTGTGGCTTTGCCTAAGACAAATAGACTAAAATCCCGGCGAGATTTTCAGGCAGTTTTCCGAGAAGGAATTCGGCGTCATAGTTCTAATTTCACATTAAGAGCCTTGAAACCGTCGTTGACGAGAAAACCTTCTTTGGATACTGCCAAGGCTACACAACCAATCAATTCAGAACATCTCCCCAGCACGCAAATTGGGATTTCGATCAGCACAAAAGTCAGCAAGCGTGCAGTAGTGCGTAATAAAATTAAACGGCGGATGGCAGCAGCTTTATATCAATTGTTACCCAGGCTGCTACCAGGATGGCGGTTAGTGTTTATTGTCAAACCAATAGCTGCACAACAAGAGTGCGTAAGCCAACAATTTCTGCAAGAATTAGAGCAGTTGTTGGCACAGGCTGAGGTACTCGATGGGCATTCGTGAAGAAATTTATTATGAAGGTGGCCCCCACGTTGGGGATTTGATTCTAAACTTGCTGATTGGGCTAACCGTCGTGGGAATACCGTTGGCAGTAGGAGCAATTGTCAGGGCTTTGTGGCTACGCTTCCGCATTACAGATCGCCGGATTTCTGTAATGGGGGGTTGGCAAGGACGCGATCGCACTGACGTAATTTACTCAGAAGTTGTGAAAATCGTCAAAGTTCCTCGTGGTCTTGGCTTTTGGGGCGATATGGTGCTTACCTTAAGAAATGGTACTCGTCTAGAAATGCGGGCTGTTCCTAATTTCCGGGAGACCTATGACTACATCAGTGAAAGAGTCGCAGCTAAAAATCCCGAATTTGTTGCGGCTGCGAAGTAGTTACCTACACTTAGACACGCTGGGTTCTGAGTTAAACACTATTCCTCAGTTCAGCATCCATTATCACTGACTGTTTACTTACTCAAAACTCAGCACTCAGCACTCAGCACTTTTAATGTGCGGCTATCCGTAGCATAAGATAGTTCCAGACAAATGACGATTTAGATAAATTAGACTCAGTTCAGTTTAAAGTACCTCAGGTTGAATTCAGAATAATGGACTTTGGTATCGGTTTTCTCTCGAACAACGTGATGCTGCCGATCATAGATTTTTTCTATGGTATTTTGCCTAGCTATGGATTGGCGATCGTTGCTTTGACATTGATAGTCCGCTTTGCGCTCTATCCTCTGAGTGCAGGCTCAATTCGCAACATGCGGAAAATGCGAGTTGTGCAACCTGTCATGCAAAAGCGGATGGCAGAAATCAAAGAGCGTTATAAAGACGATCCGCAAAAGCAGCAGGAGGAAATGGTCAATGTCCAAAAAGAATTTGGCAATCCGTTAGCAGGTTGTTTGCCACTCTTGTTACAGATGCCAGTGTTATTGGCATTATTTGCCACTTTGCGGGGTTCGCCTTTCGCTGGCGTCAACTACTCTGTTAACCTGCAAGTCCTTCCTGCTGAACAAATTGAACGCATTCAACCACAGGCTTTTGCCACTGCTCCCCAAAACATCTACATAGCTGATGGGGAACACAGCCGCGTTACTGCTATTCTCCCTGGCGGCAATAATTTAGCGGTGGGTGAAAAAACCAAGATCCAATATCAGACTCTTGAAGGCAAACCATTCCAGGTGCTCTTAGCAGAACACCCAGAAAATAAATTGATCCCTGAATGGAAAATCACCAAAGGCGAAGACAGAATCAAGATTGACGCTGATGGCAACATAGAAGCCTTACAGCCTGGTGATGTGACAATTCAAGGTACAATTCCTGGATTGGCAGCAGATAAAGGATTTTTATTCATCGACGCCTTAGGTAGAGTTGGGGCGATCGATCCGGATGGCACAATCCACTGGGACATCGTCGCGATGATCGTCTTCTTCGGTATCAGCCTTTATGTCAGCCAAATGCTTTCCGGGCAAAATTCCAGCGGAGGCAACCCACAGCAGGATACAGTTAACAAAATCACTCCAGTGATCTTCTCTGGGATGTTTTTGTTCTTCCCTCTGCCAGCTGGGGTGTTGATGTATATGGTGATTGGTAATATCTTTCAGACTGTGCAAACCTATCTTCTCTCCCGCGAACCCTTACCAGAGGAACTACAAAAAATTGTAGAAACTCAGGAAAAAGAAGCAGTAGCAGAACAAAAAACGTTGCCGTTTGAACCAAAAAGTTCTAAGAAAAAGGCTACAAGTTGAACATGAGCGATAGTCCCATGCAAAGAGGGCAGCAGTGGGTGAAAACACTGCTGCTGTTTACTGGGGTAAATACTGAGGTTAGTGGTAACTTAGAACAGAACCAACCCCAGGAAGGTGACTCCCAAGAACCAGATAACTACTGGTTGACGATTGATGAAACCAACTTAACTCCAAAACAAATCCAGGTTTTGATTGGTAGTGATGGTTCAGTTCTAGATGCCATTCAGTATCTAACTAATTCAGTTTTGAATTTGAACCAATCACAGGAAGAGCAAGCCTCTTATACCATTGAGTTGGGTGGCTACCGCATAAAGAGACAAGCAGAAATTCAGGCATTAGCCACATCTGCCTCGGAAGAAGTCCGAGCTACGGGCAGAGAAGTAGAAATTAAATCCCTCAGTTCAGCGGAACGACGCCAAATCCACACTTTTTTGAAGGAATTTGGAGATTTGGAAACCTTCAGCCGTGGCAAAGAGCCACATCGTCATCTGGTTGTCCGTCCACTAGGGAACAGTGAACAGTGAACAGACTGATAACTGATACTTCTGGTGCGTCGGCTACGCCCTAAGCGGAGCTATGCCGCAGGCTTTACGACTTCGCTACCTCGGCTCCGCTACTTCGGCTCCGCTCAGTACAAGTCGGCACAAGTCAGTACAAGTAACTGATAACTGATAACTGATAACTGATAACTGACAATGGACGCAATTTATATTCCGCAGCTCGCCAAAGCACCGGAGCGGACAGAGGAAATTCAAGTTAAGGATTTTCTACCTAGTCTGGAAACCTTGACACCCGTTCGCGGTATTATCCGTGTCCAACATCAAGGTACTTATCTAGAAGTATCAGGTCAAGCAGAAGCTATTATTACCTGTACTTGTAACCGCTGCTTGCAGCAATATAACCAACGTTTGGCGGTTGATACTAAAGAAATTATCTGGTTGGATGAAACAGCTAATCAGTCACAAGACTTGCCTCTAGAGAGGGAGGTAGCTGTGGAAGATTTGCTAGAAAACTTACCACCTGATGGCTATTTCTATCCTACGGAATGGCTATATGAGCAAATGTGCTTGGCAATGCCTCAGCGCCAGTTGTGTAAGCTGAATTGTCCAGGTATTTTGAGTAGTGATGCTGATAGTTCAACGATGGTGGTTGATAACCGTTGGGCGTCTCTGGAAGCGTTGAAGAAGCAACTTCCGGGATAGTAGGTGGAGTTCAACTGCATCTCATGAAAAGGTGCGGTGAAAAACACTTTGCAGCTGATCGTACTCTGGCGATCGCTGGTTTTGATCTAGAGTAAGTAAGCAATTTTCTAGCAATGTTTTAGCTTCCTTACTTCCCATTGGCTCATATTTAATATCTGTATCTTTAGCTGTTACTAAAAAAAATAAGCTTTTAGCATAAAGTGAAGCGAACATATCTTTGTTTTCATCAACTGTACAGATTCTTTGGAGCATTCCATATTTGGGATGATTGATGTAAGTTTTGCTGTTTTCAGGTAAAAACTTTGTCGAAACTAAAGAGGCTTTGGTTTGATGGTGAGGCATAATGTAGGTCTCGCTGTATTCAGGTAATAGCTCGTGAGGAACTTTAATAAAGGTGTGTGCTGTTTCTAGACGGTTAGCAATTTCGCGATAGAGTTCCAATGCTTTTTGGTAGATCAGTTTCAGAAACTGTAAAATATCGCCAAGAGCTTTTAAGGTTTTTACGTCGTCTAAGGAGAGGAACTGTAAAATATCGCTGATCGCTTTCAGGGTATTTGTTTCTCCAGGGCGATCGCCTATTTCGTTATAAATCTCTAATGCTGCTTCATAATATTCCAAGGCTTCATGGTGACGATTGAGAAACTGCAAGACATCACCAATGGCTTTGAGGGTGTTAGCCTCTCCTAAGCGAGCCTCCAAATGAGCAGCTTTACTAACGCCTATTTCGCGGTAGCATTTCAATGCTTGTTTATAAGCATCCCAAGCTTCGGGAGCTTGAGCAACACTAAATTTTGTATTACCTGCCCAGTAATAAATTTTGGCTTTGGCTGCTGTAGAGATGCGATTAGACTCTACTTGCTCTAGCAGCGTCTTCACTAAGTATTCCATCTCGGCACGACGAAAATTATTAGTCCATAATTGAGCCAAACTGCAAAATTCATCGCCCTGATTAGCAGTGTCACTCACAACTAGGTGATAAAGCCACTCAATGTTGCTTTCTGGCGTAGTTTGTTGAGAAAAATATTCAGTAGCACGGGCTGAAAAAATCAGAAATTCATCTCGTTTATGATTCCATAATTCTTCTAAGAGCAACTTTCGAGTTAGTGCGTGGATATTGTGTCCTTGTTCGGGAAATACTTCCACAAACGAGAGTTTTTGTAGTTCTTGGTAAAGTTCTGTAGCTTCGTCCTGGAATTGTGGACATAATGCCGCTAAAATTTCTGCATTAAACCAGTGGGGAATTGCTACTGCCCAAACTGCAGTAAATAAATCGAGTGGTAATGTTTTGAGTAAGTTTTCCGTAACAATATAGCTACGTTCTGTATCGGTTTTTGCTGCTGTCAAGCGAGCGAGAAAATCCTGAGTCATTGTCTGCACCTTGCTTCTAGGATTAACAGTTATCAGTTATCAGTTATCAGTTACTTGTACTGTGTGACTTGCTTTGAGATAAGTATCAGTCTGTTCACTGTTCACTGATAACTGTTCACTGATTTCCTTAATGTCTCGAAGGCTTCTTTAAGTTTTTTGGGGTTTCCTTCAAGAGCAGCGACGAATTTAGCAACAATCTCCTGAGATAGACTCAAATCCATCTCTTGAGTTAATTCATACCACGCCTGCTCATCATCAATTCTTCCTAGATGGCATTTATGGCAATTTCTTACCCATTCAGAGTTACTCTCTGGCACAGATTGTCCCGCAATCACCACCCGCAAATTTTCACAATTAGTGACGGCGGCGAGAAAAGCACCACTGAGCCACTTCCTAATATCTGTGCTAGCGTCATTGAATGTATCAAATAAAATCACAACTGTTTTCTTGACTTTTTGTAAGTCTTGAAAAAACATTTCTTGTAATTCCATTAGATGGTACTTCTGAATCTGCTCATTGCTACCAAGAGCAATTTGGATGTCCATTTGTCCCAGAACATCATTATCAGCGATGTTGACATTATAAGGACGTAGATAATTTTGCACACCAGCTTTAAATCTGGGAAAATGGCTAGGGCCTATTGTATTTTTGATTCGCCAAAAGACGTAGGGAATTCCCACACACGCTGATTTGAGATTAACATGAACTGCTAAAACACCTTCTGGGCAGATTTCGGCAAACTTGAGAAGTAAATCTGTCTTACCAAAACCTGGGGGAGATTCTAGTAGCAAAATCTGTGTATGACTGTTCCAACTAACCATTTTTTGAAAGTAATTTATTTCTTTGGTACGGTTAGCAAGAAGCATTTTATTCATTAGCTGTATCTACAACCTTTTACTACTATTGCTTTGGTTCCGGTTGTTCTTCCGTAATCAATTCAGCTTCTAAAGGTTGCTCAGATGCTTCAGGAAAATAGCCAGGTTTGGGTGAATTTTTAGCCTGCTTTCTGTCTGTTGGAGATGTAGTGCTATTAGTTGCCCGTCTTGGTGTAAAAACGTCAATATTTGTTTCACCAGTTAAATCATTGTGACTAATATCTGTACTGTCATGTTCAATGCCGATATTAGTGATTCCGTGAGTCTTATTGTTGCTGATTGTAATTGAATGTGGCTGATTTTTGCGGCGATTTTGATTTCGCTTTTTAGTCGCAGTTACTCGCATCAGAGTATTAGGTATGCGGATAGCAAGTGAAGTCAGGCGATCGCGTAACACAAATACCACTACAATGACTGCCAAGGCAATAATTAAGACGATATAAACAGTCTCCATGAATTTACCTGATTTTTGACGACACCTTGATGGACAGGTAAATCCTAGTTTAAGCAAAACTGGCCTGATAAGTTAGTATTTATTAGTTCTTTATCGAGCAAAGAAATTGTTATCTAAATTTCTTTTTAGGCAATAGAGAACAGGCAATAGGAGAAAAAATTTGAGCTACTGCAATATGGGAGCAAGATGCTCCCACTACTTTTAAAACTATGGTTCTCAAAATAGATGTGGTTTCGTTAGATTTAATTGTGCCCACTTAACAGCTATTTAAACAAATGGCAGTAGAGGGTTGCTTCTAACTTATAATCAATACAACTCCGCCTTTAGGAGATGGGCTCAATCTTTAATCGTAAACAGACTCACGCGGAGGGCACAGCAGTGCTGTGCTACTACGATATATGTGGTTTTTAAAACAATGCATATTTAGTTTTTCCTGTCAATGCGTAAGTCCTAATTTGGCCTCGTTAAGTGTGTAATGCGATCGCCATCACCTTGACGAAGGCATGAAGATCAAGGGTTACGGATTACGATCGCCACTTTATCCTAATCTGAAATAATGCGATCGCATCATTCATAAACTTTATGAACTTCCGTGAAGAGTTTAAACTACTAGTACGTGCCCGCTACCCTTTGATTTATATCCCTACCTATGAAGAGGAACGGGTAGAAGGAGCCATTCGGGAAGAAGCCGCTAAAGAGGGTAATCGTCCCGTGTATACTTGGGATTTTGTCGATGGGTATCAAGGTAATCCCAATGATGCGGGGTTTGGGCGGCGTAACCCGCTACAAGCGTTGGAATTCATTGAAAAATTGCCAGCCTCAGCCTCTGCAGTGTTGATTTTAAGAGATTATCATCGCTTTTTAGATGATGTGGCAATTGCCCGTAAACTCCGCAACTTGTCTCGACTCCTCAAGTCTCAGCCGAAAAATATAGTTTTGTTGTCGCCGCGGATTGCTATTCCTGACGACTTAATGGAAGTTCTCACAGTCGTTGAGTTCCCCTTACCTGCAGCCCCAGAAATCAAAACAGAGGTAGAACGCTTATTGCAGACAACTGGTAATTCCTTATCTGGGAAAGTTCTAGATGACTTGGTGCGTTCTTGTCAAGGCCTTTCAATGGAAAGAATTCGCCGGGTTTTAGCCAGAGCGATCGCTACCCACGGTGAATTGCAACCAGAAGACGTAGATTTAGTTTTGGCAGAAAAGCGCCAAACCATCCGTCAAACCCAAATCCTAGACTTTTATCCCGCCACTGAGCAAATTTCTGATATTGGCGGACTCGATAACCTCAAAGATTGGTTAATCCGCCGGGGTAATGCGTTTACAGAACGAGCGCGTCAGTACGGATTACCACACCCTCGTGGTTTAATGTTGGTGGGGATTCAGGGGACTGGGAAATCTTTAACAGCAAAAGCGATCGCTCATCATTGGCACTTACCACTACTACGCCTAGATGTAGGGCGATTATTTGGTGGTTTAGTAGGAGAATCTGAGTCTCGGACTCGCCAAATGATTCAAGTGGCTGAAGCCCTTGCTCCCTGTGTATTGTGGATTGATGAAATAGATAAAGCCTTTTCCGGATTGGGTAGCAAAGGTGATGCAGGCACCACTAGTCGGGTGTTTGGCGCATTTATTAACTGGTTAGCGGAAAAAACCTCACCGGTTTTTGTTGTCGCCACCGCTAACGATATTCAAGCCCTACCGCCAGAAATGCTGCGTAAAGGGCGATTTGATGAAATTTTCTTTGTTGGCTTACCTACCCAAGACGAGAGAAAAGCAATTTTTAATGTCCATTTATCCCGATTGCGTCCCCACAACTTGAAAAGTTATGACATCGATAGGTTAGCATACGAAACGCCCGATTTTTCTGGGGCAGAGATTGAGCAAACCTTAATCGAAGCGATGCATATAGGATTTAGTCAGAATCGAGACTTTAATAACGACGATGTTTTAGAAGCTGCCAGTCAGATTATACCTTTAGCACGCACTGCTGTAGAGCAAATACAGCAACTACAAGAATGGGCTGCAGCCGGGAGAGCGCGGCTAGCCTCGAAACACAGCCCTTTGAGCGATAGCTTTGGTAAGCTCCGTTAAGGCAGCCAACCGCAGCTGTAATAATTAAAGTGTAGGTAGTTCACACTTGACACTTGACCCTTGACTATTGACTATTGACTCATGACTATCGGTGGCGAGGTTGAACCATGTTTTCTAGCGTACTGAAATTTATACTGGGGATATTTTTAGCGATCGCTATTTTAGGCGGTAGCGGACTAGCAACTGCACTCTATTTCATAAATCGAACTGCTACACAACCAGCCAAACCAGTTTTTAGCAACGATAACCCCGCCAAATCTCCTAAAGTAACTGAGGCCAAAGCCAAAACTACTTCTAAGCCTGAATCTTCAGCGAAACCCACTCCAACTGAATCGCCCAAAACACAAGAATCACCAAAACCATTACCACCAGGAGCCTATCGAGGCGTGGTTACTTGGCCTCAAGGCTTAGGTTTACGAGCAGAACCCCAACAAGAAGCTGCGCGTGTCGGCGGGGTTGGTTTTAAGCAAAAAGTGATCATCTTAGAAGAAAGCTCAGATAAAGCTTGGCAAAAGATTCGCCTAGAAAGTGGTGAACAAGAAGGTTGGGTGAAAGCCGGAAATACTGAACGCAGCGACGAACAAGATGCAGCACCACAACCGAAAAAACCAGATCAATAAGCTGTGTAATTTTGACACTCCCTGCGCTAAAGCCACAGGGATTCTTGGTTCAATTACCTTTGAAAGCGCGATAATAACTCCTCACGGGTAGCTTGATAAATCAAATCCATATATTCATCAGTAGATAATTCCAATAGGTAAATCGTATTTTTTATGTAGCCTTGCGAAGTATTTGAATATTCGTTTGGCGAATGCGGCTTGAGTAGTTGATTAATTATCTTATTCTCCAATCATGGGATTTCCATTTTTTGCTCCCAGCAAATTAAGCTTGTCGCGTTACTACTGTTCTGTCCCATTAATTTTGCTCTGCTGCTAGATCCCCGACTTCTTCAAGAAGTCGGGGATCTGAACACCACAAACCTCTCAAAACTTTTGGGACAGACTACTACGTATGTTTCAAAAATTAAACACTAATTCTATATGTAACTTAAATATTGTTAATAAATGTAACAAAAATTATGCCGTTCTGTGAGACAGGCATAGTTTTGATCAGCGGGTGAGGGCACAACAATGTTGTACTACTACAAGGATATGTCTTTCACCAAGCTTAAAATAGCGATAAAACAGAATTGAATTTAAATTCATGAAAAACTTAGTTTGGGTAGTATACTAATAACAAAATTTTTACAACCTTACCGAAAAATTGGGTATAAATCCTCGCCCTAGTAAAGCTTTGTGTAAGGAAAATAAGCCAACAGAAAAGTTTTAGCACTTAAAGACTGAGAAAAATTATGGAAGCCATTGGTTATCTTCATCTCGCCTCAGTCTATGAGGCATCTGAAAGCCTCGACATTGTTCCTGTCCGAGTTAGTTTTCCATTTTTGACTTGGAAGAAGCTTTCTACCGCTACTGCAATGCGTCTTTTATCTGTAGCACTGACTATGGGAATTCTGAGCGTAGCAGGGCAAGCTTTAGCAGTTCAGAAAGGAAGTAATGGAGCTGAAGTTACAACCATCCAGCGGTGTTTAAACAAGTTAGGCTTTTTTCGTGGCCCAATAACCGGCAAGTTTGGTTCTTTGACTCAGCAGGCTGTCATCGGCTTCCAGCAGACGAATAAATTACCTGCTGACGGGGTTGTGGGTAATAGTACTCAACAAAGGCTACAACAAGCTTGTCAATCTAAAATTCCTCGCAATATTCAGAAAACCTCAAGTAATAATATCAGTGGTGGCTTGCAATTAGGTAGTAGAGGTCCAGCAGTCATCAAGCTGCAACAGCGTTTACAGCGGTTAGGTTATTTTCAAGGCCCCGTCACAGGCTATTTTGGCCCTAAGACTCAACAGGCCTTGTCTCGGCAGACGATCGCTAGATCCGAACGGGCATTAACTAGATTCAAGCAATCTTCTCAGCTACGTAATAATACTATTGTGCCTGCTACAACTAGACAAACCAATCTGAACAGGACAAGTGGAGTTAGTCTATCGACTGAGCAAGTCAGAGAGTTACAACAGCATTTACAGGATTTAGGTTACTTGAAAGCCAATGCCACTGGCTATTTTGGTTCTTTAACTCAAGATGCTCTCATCAGATTTCAGCGAGACTATCGACTATCTGCTGACGGGATGGCCAATGCACAAGCTTTGGATGCACTACGTCAAGTCTCTGTCAATAGAAATGCTAATCAACCAGAGCCAAATTATCTCCCTACAGATACACAAAATAGACCAGAAAAAAATTATCTCACCATCGGTGACAGTGGTGAGAATGTGAAAGCATTGCAAGAGCGTTTGCTGCAAATTGGTTTCTTTAATGCTAATCCGGATGGCTATTTTGGTGAAAATACCAGATCATATGTGTATGCGTTCCAGCAATATTCTCGAATCAATCCGACGGGGATTGTAGATTCGCAAACTTGGCAAGCTTTAGGTTTGAATACTTCTCCTATAGAGAATCGTCCTAATACTAATCGTTATGTGGTGGTAGTGCCGATTCGCAATGCTGATACTTTGGATAAAGTCCGTCAATATATACCTAATCTTGTTGTGGAGAAGTCCGGTTTAGGAAATTATATTAATGCTGGCGCGTTTGGCGATCGCCAAGAAGCAGAAAATCTCTCCAAAAAGTTGCGTTCCTACGGTTTTGATGCACGGGTAGAATATTTTTAGTGGTTGTCCCTCTTGATATCAGGGTAACTGATAACTGGTAACTGATTTAATTACGCCACTAAAAAAGAATTACTAAATCTGCGGGACTTAGATTTTTGTAATAGCTTTGTCGTATCTTCAACCGATAAGGGGCGGCTAAAAAGATATCCTTGCATGAGTTCGCAATCGAGAATGCGTAACAAATTACGCTGTTCTTTAGTTTCCACCCCTTCAGCCACAACCGCAAGATTCAGTCCATGCGCTAATGCAATAATCGCTGTTGTGATAGCTGCATCATTATTGTCATTTCTCAAATCACGGACAAAAGACCTGTCAATTTTTAAACAGTGGATAGGAAAATTTTTTAGATAACTTAAAGAACAATATCCAGTACCAAAATCATCTATGGAGATAGAAACACCCATCTTAGATAATTCTCTTAAAGTTGTTTGCGTTAAACTAACATTTTTCATAGCAACGGTTTCAGTAATCTCTAACTCTAAACACTGGTGATTTAATTGAGTTTCTGATAATATCTGCGTCACCATATCAACTAAGTTAGATTGCTGAAATTGTCTGGCGGAAAGGTTAACAGCTACTGATAATGATGGTAGATTCAAGGCATCTTGCCAAGCTTTATTTTGAGCGCAAGCAGTTTTTAACACCCATTCACCAATGGATACAATTAGTCCGGTTTCTTCAGCTAGAGGAATAAATTTTTCTGGAGGAATTAAGCCTAATTCACAGTGATGCCAACGTAGCAAGGCTTCAATTTTAGTAATTTTGCCTGTGCTAATATTGACTTGTGGTTGGTAGTAAACTTCAAATTCTTGCCGCTCTAAAGCATAATGCAAGCTATTTTCTAAGATTAACAGTTCTGAAGCTTGCGAAGTGATCGCTGAGTGATAAAACTGATAATGATTACGTCCTTGAGACTTAACACTATATAAGGCTGCATCAGCATTTTTAATCAAGGTTTCTGCATCTTTACCATGCATAGGATAAAGAGAAACGCCAATACTAGCGCTAACATGCAAGCGATGATTTTCAATAGCAAATACTGGCTTAAAAGCTGCTAAAATATGTTCTTGGATCTGGGCAACATCTTCAGCATTGTTGATTCCTAGTAGAAGTAGGGTAAATTCATCCCCTCCCCAACGAGCCAGAGTATCTCCTGTTCGCAGACATTTTGTCAATCGTTGAGCAACACTTTGCAACAGTTGATCGCCAATAGCATGACCTAGTGTATCGTTGATTGTTTTAAATCGATCTAAATCTAAAAAACAGACAGCTAATTTATCGCCATTTTGATGTGCTTGTTTTAAAGACTCAGAAAGATGTTCGTTGAATAGTACTCGGTTAGGTAGATTCGTCAACAAGTCGTGTAAAGCCTGATGACGGATTGTAGCTTCGGCTAATTTGTGGGCGGTGACATCCCGAAAACTCCAGACTCTACCAACTATTTTGCCACTGAGGAGTTGTGGTTGGGAATAACGCTCTAGTATTCTGCCATCCTTAAAGGCGATCGCATCATAAATTTGTGTGTCTGGGTTAAGGTGCAATTCCCTAATGGTAGCAAGACAATGTCTAGGATTTTCTAGCTCTTTCATTGCTACTCTGAGAGCTGCTCCATAATTCCTTGAAGACATCAGCGACTTAGGAATGCGCCACATCTGGAGAAACCTTTGATTAAAGCCTGTAATATTACCTAAATTATCCACTACTAAAATACCATCAGCAGTAGATTCTAATGTTGCCCACTGCAAAGACAGAGATTTTTCTAATTCTATTTGTATCCGCTGACGTTCTGCAATCTCTTTGTGCAATTCAATGGTGCGTTCTTGGACTCTACTTTCTAACTGGGAAGTTAAATTTTTGTTTTCTACAATCACTTGCTGTAGAGTATTGTCTACTAATAGACTTTGGTTAGCCAAAGAAATTACACCTGCGGCTGCTTGCAAAAATGCTATTTCTGTTGCTTTCCAAACTCTTGACTGCACACAATCATCAAAGCCGATAAAACCGACAAATTTACCTTTAGCAATTATTGGCACAAGCAAAATCGCATCAATACCCTGTAGTCCTAAAATCTTATTTTCGGATGTGCTTAATTCCCCTACATTTTTAGCAATGATGTCGCCACGGTTTAATACTTGTAACCAGTCTGGATAAAATTTTGTATAGGAGAGGTTTTGCCACGGGTGATTGTTAATTTGTGGTTGAATGCCTTCAGCACACCACTCAGCTTTCATACTCATCAGTAAGTCGCCATTATTTGAGCAGCAATTTTCAAATATATAAACACGACTAACTTTACATATTTGTCCTAGAATCTGTAGCGTTTCTGTATAGTATTTAAAGTGGTTATCAACATTTAGCAAAGAGCTTTCCAATAGCAAAATGGCTTCTAAATATTGATTGCCAAAGTTTTTCGCAACCTCTTCTAAATGCTGAATTGCTTGGTTATTTTCTTTCTTAGTGAATTTTTCTTTTTGGCGATTGTTGATTAGCGAATATTTTTGCCCCTCGCTACCTGGTGACATTCCTTTTTTATTTAAACGATAGAGATTTTTATACTCAGTCAGTAGTATATTTCTGAGTTTTGGCAAGAGATGATTTGAGATATATAAAGCGATGAGTTGTGTGCCTAAGCAGGTGAATAAACCAACCATCAAAACTATCATGGTAGTCTCTGCTATGGTATGTAGTGTCTATTTTTTTGAGAATATTTTTTATTCTCATGCTGAAGAACTTGATTTTATATACGATAAGTGCATATTATTCCGACATGTGAAATTTAGTTTTTGATATTTATCCTTACATTTATATCACGTGATGGTTGATATCATCTTTAAATTATGGGTGTTCATCTAATAGAGGCTGCTCACACAGTATATCCAGTATATAAATGCTCTGACAACACATACGGTGAGATAGTGTATGCTTTGTCAATGTGGGGTCTCAGCCCCTATCAATTATCTAAATAAAGACAGTAAAATATCGCTATTTAACCTCTGATTTTTCCGAATTAATCCAAAATACAAGGTTATTTTAGCGGTAATCATTATCAAGAGTGATGTTTTTAAACAGTCTGGTTCATAGTTAATCAAAGTGGAAAACTTTCTTGGCAGCATTATGAGTTAGATAATCATTAAATACTATATTATTCTTGGTAAATTTCATAGTTGTGTCGGCTTGTGTAAAATTTATGGTTTTAGCAACTTCGTGTTTACTAAATTTCCTATACTAGACTGATGTATTTCCAATTTTACAAACTTTATAATAATTTAAGATTCAGGAAAACATCAAAATCTAATTTTGTAAATATTGATACCGTTTTCAGGAATAGAAATTAAAGATAGGGCTTACGCAAGTGTCATATTTTTTCATGAAGGTTTGTCAAGAGCGGATCTCTGCACGATCGCATTGATCTCGCTCAAGATTAAATTGATAAACTTAGCTGTGAGCCTTGTTGACTCTTATGGACTTCAATCCGGGCTTGAAAGGCTTCTTTGAGGTGGGGCATGTGGGTGACTGTAAGTATACAGGCAAAATCTGAGGCGATCGCATTAATCGCGGCAATCAAGCGATCGCATCCTTCCGCATCCTGAGTCCCAAAGCCTTCATCGACAATCAGCAGTTGCAAAGCCGCCCCCGCCCGCTGCGCCAATAGTTTCGCCAAAGCTAACCGAATCGCAAAGTTAATTCTAAACGCCTCCCCACCAGAATAGGTTTCATATGATCGCGTCCCTCTAGCATCAGCAATTAAAATATCTAATGTATCTATTAATTTGACATTTTTCTTGCTTGACTTCCCAGCTTTTCCAGCCTTTTGTGTAATAAATTGCACATGTAACTGGTTGGCACTCAACCGCGAAAGTAGTTGATTCGTCTCAGCTTCTAGTTGAGGTAACACATTCTCAATCATCAGTGCTTGGATACCATTTTTACCAAATGCCTGCGTTAATTCCTGATAAACCCGATGTTGGTGCTTACAAGATTGCAGTTGCAATTGCTGCTGTTCATACTGAGCTTGCAGGGTTTCTAATTGGTGAGCTAGCTGTTCTAAGCGCCCCAACTTAGCGATTTTTTCATCCAGTTCCCGTCTGCGGATTTGCAGTTGCTGCTCTAAAGCTTGAATTTGGCTGATGGGGTTGGCTGTGGCTGCTAACTGTTGGTTAATATCTTCGATTTGAGCCGCGAGTATTTGCCGTTCAGTTAATCTAGCAGTTCTCGCAGCTGACAACTCTTGCAATCTCGCCTGGAGTTGGGGATATTGTTGCTGGGCTGAAAGCAGCTGTTGATAGCGTAACTGCCAAGATTGGGCTTGGCGTACAGCTACGCGCACTTGATTATGCTGCTCGGAACTATAGCCAATTTCAACAATGTATCGCTCAAGGGCGATGATTTGTTTGGCATCATCAGAATCAGTTTGTTCCTGCTGAATTCTGGCTTCTAATTGAGCAATATGGGTTTGCAGTTCTGGTTTGCGGGCTGCTAGCTGCGCTTGGCGCTTGGTAGCATCTTTAATTTGCCCTTGTTTAATCTCTGCCCATCGCCAGCGCTCAACTTCGCTCCGAGCTAGGGCATGGTCTTGCTCATTATAATTTAATTGTTGCAGATATTGGTCTAATTGCTGTAATTCGGCTTGTTTATCAGGGGCGTAACTACCGGCGTTGAGCGATCGCTCTAAATGTTGCTTTTCGGCAGCAATTTGTTGTAATTGTTGATCAACATCGCTGGTAGCCTGCAATTGGGCTGCTAACTGTCCCCGTTGTTCCCGCAAAGTATCATAAGCGGCTAACTGTTGGGAAATTTCCCGATATTCTTGCCTGAGTACCTGAATTTCTCTATCTGACACCGCCATCTGTTCTCGGACTACCCAAAATTGCCCTTGAGTATCCTGTAACTCAGTTTCGGTTTTATCCACCACTCGGTTCCAGTGATGCTCATCTAAAGGACGCTCACACAAAGGACAAAGTGCATTCGGGTTCTGGAGCATTTGCAGTTTTTGCTCTAGTTCTCCCAGGAGTTTTTCATAGTCTCGCTGATGAGCTTGCAGACGTTCAATAAAGTGTCGTCTTTCCTGTCCCTTTTCTTGGACTCGTTGCAGATAAACCCGCTTTTTCTCCAACTCCTCAATCTGGATTCCCACATCCATCACCGCTTGTTGCAGTTGCGGTTGTCGTCCTTGCTGGCGCTGTAGTTGGGTTTCTGTAGCTTGCAGTTGTTCAATTCTGGCTACTAAACCAGCGTAAGTGCGATCAAGTTGACTTTGTAAACTTGCCCGTTGTTGCAACAATGGAGTCACCCGCATTTGCAACTCATCCAAATCAGCCACACGTTGACGCGCCGTAGCCAATTGTGTCAAGCCAGCTTCGATGTCACCCGATTTGGTGAGTGTTTGTTGAATTTCTCGCTCTTGTTGCAGCAAAGCTTCTAATTGAGCTTGAGCTTGTTGCAGTTGGCGTTCAATGTTGTGAATGTGTTTGGTTAGCTGTTGTTGCTTTTGTTGGCGAGATTGCTCGGCGCGGGTGTATTCTGCAAATTTGGCTGCAAAACCTTCTTCTTGAGATTGCAGACTTTGGTGTTGGTTGTATCCAGCTTTAATTTCTGCTTCTCGATTTAAAATTTCTGCTAAATCTGAGAGCTGAGTGTTCACCGCTGACTGTTCTTGTTGCAGGCGATCGCCATCTTGGCTAAGATTTTGATATTGTTGCCTCACAAACCCCAGTTGTTGTTCCCAATTTTGGCGCTGGTGCTGCACAACCTGCAAACTTTGCAATTGAATATTATCAAAAGCTTGCACCTGTTGCAGCTGGTTGAGTTCAGTTTCTAATTCTGCTCTTTGGGCTTGAGTAACTTCACGTTGTTGCAGTTGAGTTTTAATCGCCTCTAAAGAACGCTCTAACTCCTCCGCCCTAGCTTTAAATTGACGTGACGATTCTTTGGCTCTTTCCTCTAATTCATCATACTGATTGAGTTTCAATAACTCCGCTAAAATCTCTTTCCGTTCAGCGGGGCGCTTGAGCATGAATTCATCTGCACGGCCTTGACGCAGATAGGCAGAATTAATGAACGTATCATAATCCAGCTTAATATGTTCTACAATCAAATCCTGTGTTGCCCTCACCCCTTTACCTGTCAGCGGGCGAAAGCCAGAGGGTGTTTCTATCTGAAATTCTAGGACACTAGCCCCGCTACGAATTCGGGTACGAATCACCCGATATTTTTGCTGGTTACTTTCAAAAGTGAAATCAACCCGCACTTCCTTCGAGCCAGAATGAATCACATCATCTTCAGCAGCAGCGCGGCTTTCACCCCAAATTGCCCAGGTGATTGCTTCCAGAAGGGAAGATTTACCTGCACCATTAGAACCACAAATACAAGCCGTATGCAGACCGCGAAAATCTAAAGTTGCATCACGGTAACTGAGAAAGTTTTTGAGGATAAGTTGTACTGGGATCATTGAGGCTATAGCGCCACATCTATTTTTTACAAATAACAGTACAGATGCACTTTTTGTTAGTTTAGCTATGGAAAATTCATGTTTCTAGTCTTTGATACTGCAAATTTACAAAAATTAACATTATCTTGATGAGGTTTTTCATCGTGACTCAAGAATTTTTGTTATTTTCGTAGAAAAAAACAAACCCCCTAAGAGCTTTCGTTGTATTTCTCCCTGTTGAAGGAGAACAAAGCCGATAGAGAATAGCTGATGCCAAGGTCAACAGAGACGATCAAGAAGATATCTATTCTAGAAATTACTATGTAATTTTGAATGAACGGTAGGGGCAAACGGTTGTTTGCCCTCCAATATTTTGGGAATAACCTTGAGGAATGATTTTACTCCCTTTGGCATTGCACAGGTGTTTTATACCTATTGATCAACACAACAGTAGTATAAAAGATAAGAGAAAAATCATCACTGTACCGCGTCGCCACAGCATCTTAACTTTCGGAATATCCCTACAGACAGGTTTTCAAACAGCCAGAAACAATCTCAGTGAAACAGCGTCCTTAAATACATCTACAGACATCAATGGAAACCCTCCTATGACTCGCCTTAATCGCTGGAAATCGAGAACTGCGGCATTTATGGCAATGGCGATTACCACAGGTGCCAGCATACCCCTATTTACCTTCGCTCCTGCTAATGCTCAATACCCAAATAACGGGCAATACCCAAATAACGGGCAATATCCCAATAACGGGCAATACCCAAATAACGGGCAATATCCCAATAATCGCCAATACCCAAATAATGGGCAATACAATCTCAGACAGTCTAGAGTAATTACCATTCCTGGTAATCGTAATGTGGTTTTTCCTGTCACCTACGAAAAAGAGAAAGTTGTTGTGAATCCTGGGGAAACTGTATCCCTAACATTGAAGATAGAAAGTGACATTACCGATAGCAACAGAAATGTACTGATTCCCGCTGGGACTGATGTAGTCGGTAGGCTAGAACCTGTAAGTCTATACGGAAATTATCGCACAGACAACAATAACAATAGCAATGATAGACAAGGTGTGCGGTTTGTAGCACAAGAATTAGTATTCGCTTCTGGTAAGCGTCAGCCAATCAATGCAACTTCTCGGACGATTAGCCAAACTGAAAAAATCTCGAAGGGCGCTGACACTGGCAGTATATTAACAGATGCAGCGATTGGTGCTGGTGCTGCTACAGTAATTTCACTACTCACAGGGAACAAAAAAATTGAAGTTTTGGAACCTATTGGTGGTGCGGCTGCAGGTGCTTTAGCAAGTGTCCTGTTACGGAAAAAAGAAGTTGATGTATACGTTCTCAGACCTCAACAGGATTTGGATATTACACTAAACTCTAACTTAGTAATTAATCCCTACTAGGCTTAAGTCAATTTAATTTGTGACTTTAATCATCCCTAAGAGCGATCGCTACTTTTATATAGTACGCGATCGCTTAATTTTTTAGAGCTAAAAATCCTCTATTTTTCCGCAACTATCCTATCTCTACAATCGTCTTATCTTATATCTAAGCTTTTAGTCGTAGGGTGGGCACTGCCCACCAATACCCTGACGTGGTGGTAAATGCCTACCCTATAGTTACTGAAATTCGTTCAAAAATCCTAGCATATTACTATAGTTTTATCAGGATAAATACGTAATATGCTAATTAAAATATTGCCTATTTTTCATGCAGATAAATGATAGCTAACCGTATTTATCAAGTAAAATTTCTCACAAGAAAAAGAAAAAAATCAGGAACCTTTAATTTGAGAAATTGTCTAGTTATTTAAGAGAAGAAAAAATAATTTTATTGGAGTAATAAAAACAATGTTTGCATTAAACCGTTGGCAATCTGGAACATCTGCACTCATGGCTTTGAGCATCACAGTCGGGACTGTTGCACCCTTTATTACAGCTGCACCATCCTTTGCTCAAACTACTTTTTCTGATGTTCAATCTAACTATTGGGCTGGACAATTTATTCAAGAATTATCACAGCGGGGCGTAATTGCTGGATTTCCTGATGGTAGTTTCCGCCCAGAAGAAGCGGTGACACGCGCTCAATTTGCGGCTATGGTCAACAAAGCTTTCCAAAAAGCACCACAGCGCCAAGGAATCAGTTTTGTGGATGTGCCCAGCAACTATTGGGCATCCAGTGCCATTCAGCAAGCCTACACCATCGGTTTCTTATCAGGATATCCAGGTAATCGCTTTGAGCCTAACCAAGCTATTCCCCGCCAACAAGTCTTAGTTTCCCTTGCCAACGGCCTATCATACAGTGCCACCGGCAATACCGACAGCACTCTGCAATACTTCAATGATGCCTCTAACATCGCCGACTACGCCCGTAGCCCCATTGCAGCAGCGACTGAGAAGCAAATCGTGGTGAACTATCCCAATGTCAAATTCCTTAATCCCACTGCAACCGCCACCCGCGCCCAGGTAGCAGCTTTTATCTACCAAGCGTTGGTTAGTTCTAATCAAGCCTCAGCAATTAATTCGCCCTACATCGTTGCTACTACACAACCTAGTCTCATAGCACCTGTATCTGTCACCATTCCTCAAGGGACTGCAATCCCTGTGAAGTACGACAAAGCTGAAAAAATTCTCGTTACTAAAGAGGAAACTGCACCTTTAACACTCACAGTATCCCAAAATGTGGTGACACAAGGAGGAGCCGTAGTGATTCCTGCTGGTAGTCAGGTTGTCGGTCAACTCAAACCTGCTCAAGGTGGTTCTCAATTCGTTGCTCAAAAACTGGTTTTGACCACAGGTCAAGAGTATCAAATTAACGCCACTTCTGACGTCATTACCAAAACCGAAACCATCAAAAAGGGTATTAGTACTGGGGCAATTATCAAAGATACCATATTGGGTGCGGGCGCGGCTGCGGCAGTATCTGCAGTCACAGGCGATCGCGCGATCGCCACAGAAGAAGTCTTAGGTGGCGCTGGTATCGGTGCGTTGATCGGTCTATTCTTTGGTAAAAATAGCGTTGACTTAATCGCTATTGACCCAGATACTGACCTACAAATGACAATCAATCAAAACTTGTTGGTTTCACTCAAATAGTTAACTGATAACTGTTAACTGTTAACTGTTAACCTCCGGTAGCCAAATAATAAATGTAGTTCCTGGGGTATCGGGTGAAGTGATATTTGAGTTGATTGCAGGGCTGAAAACTTCAATTTCGCCCTGCATTTGCTCGATTAATTGTTTAGCGATCGCCAACCCTAAACCTGTGCCAGGAATTTCTGTTTGTGCTTGCACACCTCTATAATGCCTTTCTCCCAGATGTTCTAAATCTTCTGGAGGAATCCCAGGACCTGTATCACTGATGGCAATCCCCTGCAAATTAGCTTTTTCTCGCCCTACCTGAATCAAAATCTTACCGCCAGCGGGAGTATATTTTAAGGCATTATCAATAATGTTACTCAATACCTCTTGTAATGCTTTGATATTGGCGCGTACTCGTGGTAAGCTCCGAGGGATCTTCGCTTTTAATTGCAGATTTCGCTCTTGGGCGATCGCTTTCGCTGACACCAACAATGGTGCTAATAAATCTGCTAAAGCACACTCCGTTTCTTGCTCACCTGTTCCCGGCAATAATAAAGCTGGTTTAGTTTCTTTGGGGAAAGTTGCTTCTACAAATACTTCGTTTTGTGGCAATGATAAAGTTGCTAAATCTGCTTCTGTCAAGTCAATAACTTGATCAAACTTTAGCAATAATTCCTTGAGGCGATCGCTTTCCCGCACTATATTATCGGCCACATTCCGGTTAGGATCGCCAGTGCGTAACCGCTTTAAGAGTAACTTACCAAAGGTTCGCAATGCTGTTAGCGGATTGCGAAATTGGTGTAATAGGTTATCTAGTAAATCTCGCTGCTGTTCTTGGAGAATTTGTTGTTGATGTAGCTGGTGTTGCAGCCAAGCGCGACGCTGATCCAAAATACAAGCGATCGCCAATGTTTGCGCTATCCGTTGAATTTGACTTTGTTCCTGTTCGTTCCATGCTCGGTCTTCTCTACCTGTCACTAGTAACCCCATCATCACACCCTCATGAATTAGAGGTAAAACAATTTGGTTCCCACTGAGCAAATATTCCTGTTGTGTTTCAGATTTCTGAGAAGAGTCTGAAGATTCTGTCCCTGCAGCCAATAATTTCCCCTGATGCTGAGGTAATACCAAAATCTTCCTGACATCAAGTTGCTTGCGTGCTGTCGCCTCGTTAAGCTCCTCTCCGGGCTTTAATACTGCCGTCTCTGGGTAGATCACCACAGGAATTAGTTTGGCCTCTCCTGTCGGAGCTTCCACCAATTCTTGTGTTAAGTACACAGCACTTAACGATGCTCCCAGCCCTTGGGTGAGCAGTACTATTTGCTCTCGGCATAGAGCAACAAAATCAGAACTGGCAGACATTAACATTTTCCAGAATATTGTTCAAGATTACATAATTTGAGGGAAGATGAAAGGAGATGTTTTTTCCCCGGCTCATTTAATAAAGCTTAACTAAATCTTCCTGGTAATGGTTTCACCTGGGGATTATATCTTTCACTACTGCTTATTTATCTACCTGCAAAAATATTATTTTTGTTTCGATCAAATGGTTAAAAACACTTGATTTTTTGAACTAGAACTTATATAATTACGACGGATTTTGTAGCTATAACTACAATCTACAGCTTGAAAGAGGAGGAAAATAGGTTGGCAAGGAGACGGAAGCGCAAAAGTCGTCGTCGCCAAGAAGGACGACGCATTCTCGAGCATGTGCCTCAATATAGCATCGAAAGTGGCGAGGAAAAACCTGTGACTGCAGCTAGAAAATTCATTCAAGCTGAAGGCATCGCGCCACCTGCACTGCTACTTGTAAAGCGGAATGAACACACCACAGACCGTTATTTCTGGGCAGAAAAGGGACTGTTTGGTGCTCAGTATGTAGAAGAAAACCATTTCTTGTTTCCCAGTCTAAGGACGTTAGAAGCGCCCGCGGGTCAGGAAGCTCTAGTTTTGGCTGGTCGATGAACTACAAGTGGTTATCTTACTCATTGAATGTAGCTTCTGACAATATTTAACTGGCGAAGATACTCAGTCTAGGCAAAAAATTCACGTTTTTTTTAGTTTGTAGCTGATTTGCCAGTAAAACTAGTCCAGGTAATTGAACAATTGACTCAGATCAGCTCATGCTCGCTGGCGTGGATTGATTTCTTGTCCAATGATGCAGAAGGGAGTCAGGATAGAGTGGAAAGTGTCCAGGCGCAAGAGTGAAGTTGCACGCTCATCCGGTGGATTATTAAGGACGCTTTGTCAAGAGATATAATTTTTCCCCTATGACCTTGTGTCGTAGGAAAAACTACCATCGCATGAATTCTCTTTCCTAACTCCCCAATGCTATTTCCGGAAAATTTGTTCAGAAGTCTGCATTTCACGTTGTGAAATGACCAAAAAAACAAATATTTATTCAATCATCTTTAACTGTAATACCCTCTGTAACTCACTGAGTTCATCTCGATGGGCAATTACAGTTATCTTGCTTGAGGGGTGTTGCTGGCTTGGGCTTGTCTCCAGCTTGAGTAACACTCTCTCAAGTCTTCCAGCTTTTTTCCAATAAAAAATCCCACTCAAAGGGGCTAGTACTACTATCCCTAAAGAAAGCACACCAAAGCTAGGAAAAAGCAGCGACACAACCAGTGATAAACAAACAAGACCAAGCGCTGCTAGCAGTGTTAAAAACACAGCTAAAAACCAGCTTGGTTTAACCAATCCTTCAAAAGTCACCTGGTTTTGTTCTTGGTCTACCGCTGCCACTCGGTAAGACCTTGTGCGAAAATACTCCTGTAATTGAGGCATCAAAGAAGCTTCGTCTTGCTCAGATACCAGTTGAGCTTTTTCTATGCGGTCTTTAGTCGAGGCACGAATAAAGAAAAACAGTCCCACTGATAACAACAAAGTTAGCAGTAACGTGGATGGCAGAATAGGAGTATCCATAACTAATTGACCGGAGGGGACTTATTCATTATTAATTATTATTTAATTTGTCCTCCTAGTTATGTAATCTTGCCAAAGCTGGGCTAAATTCGGTGCTGGAACCTGCCATTCTGGAGAAACTTGATACATCCGCCTGGGGCGTCCCCGCCCTTCGAGTTTCTTCCAATACCCAGTAATTGCCTTTTCGTCCTCAAGAAACTTGATTGCACTATAAAGTACAGTATCCGAAAGCCGATAGGTGGGATATTCATTCTCCAGTTGCTGGATCAACTCTGTTCCGTAGGATTCACCTTGTACTAAAACATACAGGATGTAACAAACTGCTAGTTCCTGACAGAGGTAAGTTGGCGGAGGATTCTCAAAAAATTGATATATATCCTCAAGTTTCATGGTTAGTGAATGGCTAAAAAAAATACCTTAGGGTGGAATCTAAAAATCCTTGTAGTCAGTATATAGGACTACTCAAGAAAGAGTAAGTATATAAGGCTACTTAGGCAGGACTTCCAAAGCGTAAACATTAAAATAGGAACCCACGCTTTTCAAAATCGTGAGACGATTGTGCGAGTTTTAGGAATGTAAAAAATTACATTCCTACCCAAGTTCTAGACGGTGTGGTGAGGAGCGATCAGACAGTGGCTTTGCCGCAGTCTTGGTGTCAAGTGATGCCGAGCTGCTTGGAACTGCTTAAGCATAAAATGCCATCGAAGAAATTTTACAGGTAAAATGCGATTTTGTCTGCAAAAATTAATAAACACTTTGTTTTACAGTGATTATCCTAGTGCTAACCCTAAAATAGTCGGGTAAGTAAGATATCTGGGTAAAAGCCCTAATGACTGTAGACACACCCAGATCAATTTGAAATACTGACCTTTCAGACTTGAGATCCTCGTAGTCCATCTGGTAAGTGTGATAGTAAACTTATCAAGCGCCTAGTAAATTGGTGATCAATATGTCACAAGACCGCGATGCCCCATCATCATCTTCTACTCTTCGGGCAATTGGCCAAATGTTTCGCCTTACCGGTTGGATTAGCTTCTGGATTCAGTTAGTATTAGGCGTGGTTTCTGGTATAATTGTTCTCCTTTTTGCCATCTTTAGTCAAAAGGCTGGCAGTCCCAGTAATAATGCCGGAACAGGCTTTGGTGTGTTTTTAGCAGTTTGTGGACTGGTTGTTTTGGGTGGGGGAATTTATTTGGCTTACCGTTATACCAGAATTGGCAGCCAGCTGTTATCTGCTAACCCCAATAATCGCCCCCGTAAGAGTGAGACAGTGCAGGTATTACGGTTGGGAATAATGGTGGATTTATTAGGAATATTATTAACACTTTTGGGGGCACAGGCGATCGTGGGTACACTGGTAGCCCGGTCTATATCTCCCCAAGCTGTTACTACCCAATTATTTGACCCTACTCGGATTATCAGCGGTTTAGACATGCTTGTGGTACAGGCAAACACCAATACTATCTCAGCACACTTTGCCGGGCTGATTGCTTCGCTTTGGCTACTTAATCGGGTGACTCGTCCTTAGCGGGAGGAGTGGGGGTAGGGCAGGGGACAAGGGAAAGGGAAATAACTAATGACTCTTGAGCAGTATCTCACCTCTTCGTAGGTAGTCTGTAGATGGTAATTTTCCGGAAGCCTCAAATTAATTTGTGAAGTACAATACCAGTTATTTCCACTTATTTACTGGTACGTAGTTATGCTAAACCTGGCTCAAGTACTTAAACATAGATAGTTTGGGGTCTTCAGAACATGAAAAATCAGAATTTAGATATATGGAAATTTGGTATACAAGTTTTCTTTAGTACTGTGATGATCGTGCTGTGTAGTTCCCTAATTTTCTTTCGTGGTAACGACAGCAATCAAGCAGTGTACTGGAGTGCGCTCTCAGGCGTAATTGCTTACTGGTTACCCTCACCAGCAAGTTCTCAAGAGTCTGGAAAATCAGCCTCTGGGAATGATCAAAGCAAATAATGGTAAAATCAAGCTTTCATTTCCGAGAAACATTAAAAAATTTATTATTCTCTAGCTCTTGTAATATTGACAGGGCATAGTTTTTATATAGGCAATTCATGTTATGGCAAGCCAAAATTGTTATATGCTGATGTTTTGATCAAAACCCTAAGGTTGTAAAAGCCCTCATTAGGTAGAGGTTGATCGAACCTGCTTTAGTTTAATTACGGGAATTTTCCTGTTCCCTTTCCAAGAAATATACTAAGCGAAAAACAATCATCAAAATCTGTGCTGGATATTAAGCAAATACGGGAAAATCCCCAATCAATTCAAGAACGGTTGAATGGTCGTAGTGGTAAGTATGACATTGAACCGATATTACAATTAGATCGGCAACAACGGGAAATAGAGGCGAGGCGCAGTCAACTGCAAGCCCGGAGTAATGAAATTGGTAAAATAGTCGGGCAGAAGATTAAATCTGGTACGGACGCTCAATCGCCAGAAATTCAAGTTTTGCGGGATGAAGGTAACGCCATCAAAGCCCAATTAAGCGAACTAGAACCGCAAGAAAAAGCCCTTAAAGTTGAAATTGAGCAACTTGTGCTAGCATTACCCAATTTACCTAGCGAATCCACACCTATTGGTAGGAGTGAAGAAGACAACGTAGAGGTGCGTCGTTGGGGTGATGAATACCTTCCCCAAAACCCGAATATTGTACCCCACTGGGAAATTGGCGAGAAATTGGGTATTCTCAATTTTGAGCGGGCTGTTAAAGTTGCCCAAAGTCGCTTTGTTACCCTCATCGGTGCTGGTGCTGCTTTGGAGAGAGCATTAATTAACTTTATGCTGAAAACCCAAACTGAGGCTGGCTATGTAGAAGTTAGTCCACCTTTGTTAGTGAATACTGATTCTTTAACAGGAACCGGTCAATTACCGAAGTTCGCGGAAGAAAGTTTTAAGTGTGCTGATGACGATTTGTGGTTGATTCCCACAGCAGAGGTTCCCGTTACCAACCTTTATCGGGGGGAAATTCTGGCTGCGGAAGATTTACCAATTTACCACTGTGCTTATACTCCCTGTTTTCGTCGAGAAGCGGGAAGTTATGGGCGGGATATGCGGGGTTTAATTCGTCTGCATCAATTCAATAAAGTGGAATTGGTGAAAGTTGTTCATCCCAGCAATTCTTTTGATGAATTAGAAAAATTGGTAGGGAATGCCGAAGCAATTTTACAGGCTTTAAAATTACCTTACCGTGTGATTAATCTCTGTACGGCTGATTTAGGTTTTGGCGCAACTAAAACTTATGATTTAGAGGTTTGGCTACCTTCTTCCGGCAAATATCGAGAAATTTCTAGCTGTTCTAATTGTTTTGATTTCCAAGCGCGACGGGCGGATATTCGGTTTAAGGAAGCGGGGAAGAAGGGGACACAGTTTGTCCATACCCTCAACGGTTCTGGTTTGGCGGTGGGAAGGACAATGGCGGCGATTTTGGAGAATTATCAGCAGCCTGATGGGACGATTTTGATACCGGAAGTATTGCAACCATTTTTAGGAAGAGAAGTGTTGTAATTCGGAAGAAAAGCATGGTAAAGCCATCAAATTTGGCATAGTTAAATAACTTACAAATCTAGTGGACTGCGAATACCTCCACCACCATGATTAAAAACATGACTATAAATCATGGTGGTCTTCACCTCGTAAGAACCTAAATCAATGGCTCGACATGACTTATTCATCGTTAAGTGCTTACAAGCAGCAGATTCTTCATGATTTCAATAATCGCCCAAACTACGAGAATGAGTTTCATAGACGAGCTGCAACTCGATTAGTATATTTGGCAAAGTTACAACCAGGTCACCAAGTTTTAGATATCGCTACTGGAACAGGTCTAGCGGGGATTGCTGCCGCTCAAATTGTTGGTTCTACAGGTCGTGTTTTGGGAACTGACTTTGCTGAGGGAATGTTGCAGCAAGCTCAAAAGAAAGTTGCAGTTTTGGGACTCACTAATATCATGTTTGAGAAAGCGGATGCAGATGAGCAAGAATTCCAAGGAAGCCAATTTGATGCTATTTTATGCTCATCAGCGATCGCCTACTTGACAGATATTCCGATATCACTTCGTCGATGGCACAATGCTTTGAAACCAGGAGGAGTTTTTGCATTTTCCTGTCTTGCAGAAACTTCCCCAACGGCGTCTGTTTTGTTTCGAGCAGTGGTACAAAAGTATGGCGTTACTATCCCGAATCCCAATGAGTTACTTGGAACCCCTGACAGGTGTTGTCAAATCCTGGGAATGATTGGGTTTGAAGAAATCGAAATTACCACTGAGCAATTTGGTTTCTATTTGCAAGATGCGGAAGTTGCCTGGACTGGCAATGCCAAGAGTGCATTTGGGCTTCAGGATGCAAAATGGTCAGAGGAGCAGTTAGAGCGGTGTAAGCAGGAATACTTTACAGAGGTAAATAAAGCTTCAACCCAAGAAGGCTATTGGAATGATATCACAATGTTCTTTGTAACAGCTCGCAAACTAAGTGCGATCGCATCTCTTCTAGCTTAGTTAAAGCACTTCTCGAACCATAGGTGATGGGTAAAATTGTCTTTTTTATATAATTATTAAGCTGACTAATTAAATATTTTAACTATGAAGACATTAGAAATAATTGTCACCATAACCAATGATGGCAAATTGTTAGTCAATTTCCCTGTAGATATGCCTGTGGGCGAATATAATGCTGTTCTTGTGATAGAGGATCGACCAATTGATAATTGTGTCCAAACTTCTGTCCAAAATGCTCAGGCTCTTTTCAGACAATATATTCCTGCTAGTAGAGAACTTTCCCAAGAGTTGATTCAGGAAAGAAGATTGGAGAGTTTCAGTGAGTGAAGTTGTTGTAGATGCTTCCGCTGTTTTAGCTTTGCTCAATCAAGAAAGTGGTAGCGAAGCAATTTCACAGGTTATTGGCAATGCGGCAATCAGTGCTGTCAACTTATCGGAGGTCATAGCAAAGTTAGTAGAAGCAGGAATACCTGAAGAAGATATTAGGCAAATTCTCTTCAATCTAAATCTTGAGGTTATTCTTTTTAATGAAGAACAAGCCTTGAAGGCTGGAATGATGCGTCCAGCTACTAAATCTATGGGGCTTTCATTTGAAGATCGCGCTTGTCTGGCATTAGGTATTTATCTTAACCAGCCTGTGATTACAACTGATCGGTTGTGGGGTAGCCTGAATGTGGGAATTGAAATTAGAGTAGTGCGTTAGTGAGATGGCGATGCTTAACCCATGCATCGTCGATATTGTAGTATGGCTTGAGTTTAAAGCCCCTTGCCCAACTACTACAATAAGGAGATATATCGGAAATATCTTCACTAAATTGCTCTATGTCAATTTTAGCAGCGATCGCAGTTTTGGCTGTTTTGATCTTGGTACACGAACTAGGACATTTCATTGCAGCACGTTCTCAAGGAATTTATGTTAATCGATTTTCTCTGGGTTTTGGCCCAGTGATTTGGAAGTACCAAGGGCCACAGACCGAATATGCTATCCGCGCCTTTCCTTTAGGCGGCTTTGTCGGCTTTCCTGATGATGAACCAGATAGCGATATTCCACCCAATGACCCGAATCTACTGCGTAACCGACCAATTTTAGATCGGGCGATCGTCATCAGTGCCGGTGTGATTGCAAATTTAGTATTTGCCTATTTGCTGCTGGTGGGTCAAGTTAGCGTTGTCGGTGTAGGACAAGCTACCCAACCTGGTGTATTCATCCAACAGCTAGCACCAGAGGTCAGTTCTGTAGCCGCTGACGCTGGTATTCAACCAAAAGATGTGATTATAGCAGCCAATCAAAGGCAATTTGGTACTTCACTCCAAGAAATAGAAGCTTTTCGGGACATTATTAAAAACAATCCTGGGAAGTCAATTCAATTAGACATTGTGCGTGGCGACCAAAAGTTGTCTGTGAACGTAGTTCCAGAAGCAAAGTCTAATGGCGGTACTATTGGTATTGGACTTTCTCCCAACGGCAAAGTTGAACGACATCGCCTGACTAATCCGGTAGAAGCTTTGAGTGCTGGCGCTATAGAATTTCAGCGGATTGTTTTACTCACATTTAAAGGCTTTGGACAATTAATCACTAACTTTGGCGAAACGGCTAACCAAGTAGCTGGCCCGATTAAAATTGTCGAAATTGGTGCTAGTATCGCTCAAAACGATACAGGTAGTTTGTTTTTCTTTGCAGCGCTGATTAGCATTAACCTGGCGGTCATAAATATTTTGCCTCTACCAGCTTTGGATGGTGGACAACTAGCTTTCCTTTTGATTGAAGGTATACGTGGTAAGCCCTTACCTACCCGCGTTCAAGAAAGTGTGATGCAAACTGGTTTAGTGCTACTCTTAGGATTGGGACTTTTCCTGATTGTTAAAGAAACCACCCAGTTACCGTGGTTACAAAAATTCTTCCAGTGAAGACAAAGCGCAAATCACTATCTCAGAAGCAGCGGGCGTTAGAGATTCTGTCCCGCTTGCAGCGTTTGTATCCAGATGCAACTTGCTCTTTAACCTACTCAACACCAGTGCAACTGCTGGTAGCAACTATTCTCTCGGCTCAGTGTACAGATGAGCGGGTGAATAAAGTTACACCAGCATTATTTAGTCGATTTCCCGATGCAGCGAGTTTGGGGAATGCTGATTTAACAGAGTTGGAAAACTTGGTGCGTTCTACAGGATTTTATCGGAATAAGGCCAAGAATATCCAAGCCGCCTGTAGGATGATTGTCACCGAGTTTGACTCTGTTGTTCCTAATCAAATGGAACAGTTGTTAAAGCTTCCAGGTGTGGCACGGAAGACAGCAAATGTGGTTTTGGCTCACGCTTATGGGATTAATGCTGGGGTGACTGTTGATACCCACGTCAAGCGGCTGAGTCAACGATTGGGGTTAACTAAGCATCCAGACCCTATCCGCATTGAAAAGGATTTAATGGGGTTATTACCGCAACCAGATTGGGAAAATTGGTCAATTCGGCTGATTTATCATGGACGGGCGGTTTGTAAAGCCCGTTCTCCAGTCTGTATTGCTTGTGAACTAGCCGAACTCTGTCCATCTGCGAAGGAGCCGATGGTAGCAGGGTAGAATATACTAGCAGCTTTGAGAGGCCAAACAGCTATCTTAACTGTAGAATAGAAAATGCTGTCTTTAAATAGATTAGAGAGTGTATGGCAAAAAAGAGCATGATTGAGCGCGAGAAAAAACGCGCCAGATTGGTAGAAAAGTATGCTGACAAGCGGGAAGCTTTGCAAATAGACTTCCATAACGCTGAATCTCCTCTGGAGAAGCTAGAAATTCACCGCAAAATTCAGCAACTACCCCGCAATAGCGCGCCTAATCGCCGCCGTAACCGCTGCTGGGTGACTGGTCGTCCCAGAGGTGTTTATCGTGACTTTGGGCTATCTCGGAACGTCCTCCGGGAATGGGCACATGAAGGTTTGTTACCTGGGGTAGTTAAGTCCAGCTGGTAGTCAGTGAACAGTCATCAGTGAACAGTCATCAGTAAACAGGCTGATAACTGATAACTGATAACTGACAAAATTATTGACCGCAACAGCGATCTATGCCCAGACTTTCTAAGAGTAGATCGCTGACAGCGTTGGCGATCGCAAACTCTCCATAAAAGCTTTTGGAAAAATCATAGGCCTGCATTTCTGTGACAATGGCAATCACCAGAGAACCGAGGTCATTTTCTCCTTCCATCCTTTGACGCATAAAAATTTGTGCTGCTCTTTGAGCTATGTTGTGATTAATTGCTTCGGGAATAAATTCCGTATCTAGCCACCGTAATAAACACTCTTGCAACCATTCACCTTCGAGGTAGGGATTGTCAGACGGTGGTAAGGTGATGGGTGGAATTGGTTCAGTCATTTTTTTAAACGCAGAGGAATGAGGAGGGAAACGCAAAGGAACGCGGAGGTTTTTCTGTGCAGGTTTTGTTTGATTGTGAGCTTAGACCATGCAATATGATATCGGTGCGATTATTCAAGGTTATGCACAAGGCTATTTTCTCATGGCTGATGACAGTCAAGGACTGGCATGGTATGGTAGCCGCGATCGCACTTTGATTCCTCTCGATGAACGATTTCGCTATCCTACATCGTTGCGGCGAGTCTTGAATCAAGAGCGGTTTATGGTAGCAATTAATCGTAATTTTCCTGCTGTGGTGGCTGGGTGTGCTAACCGGGATACTACTTGGATTTCACCGGAACTACAAGAGATTTATTGGCTACTCTACCAGCAAGGCTATGCTCATAGTTTTGAAACTTGGCAAGGTGACGAACTCGCTGGGGGAATTTTAGGGATTGTCATTGGTGGCGCTTTCATTGGGGAATCGATGTTTTACAACATTCCCGAAGGCTCAAAGGTGGCGATGGTGAAGTTGGTGGAAAGATTGCGCGAGAAGCAATTTGTGATGTTTGACGCTCAAATGATGAACCCTCATTTGGAAAGATTTGGCGCTTACCGGGTTGGGGATGAAGAGTATCAAGTTTTACTTAATAAAGCATTACAACGTCAGTGTTATTTGGTGTAAAGTAAAACTAATTTATGAAGCATATACAGAAAAAATAATTTTGCTTTAGATATCATTCTAAATTGCGTGTACATGCGTAAATACTATGTATAATAACTAGTTATACAGCCTTGCTTACTTACAAGTAAATGATTTTAAAATTGCCAGTTTTATTTCAATATCCCGGAAAAACATTGAGAGAACAGTGTATCAATTGATCCAGAGCTATAATATCATCCGATTACTCATAAATAACAAGTCTTATGCTAAAAATTCATGACTTAGATTTTGGCTTTAATGATGCTGAAAATTATAAAAGAAACGAAAACAAAAGTTTTTTCAACAAGGTTTTTTTTAGAACAGAAGAACTCGATAAGCTTTGCGGTAGGAACACATTCTTTCTCATAGGAGAGAAGGGAACTGGCAAGACTGCATGTGCAGTTTATTTGTCAAATAATGATTATAAAGAAACTTTATCTACGCTGAACTATATCAGAGAAACTGATTATCATAAGTTTGTCCAAATGAAGAACAAAGATCATCTTGCTCTATCTGATTATGTGGACATTTGGAAAGTCATTATTTACTTACTACTCAGTAGGAGTATTAGCACGAAAGAGAAAAATAGTTTAATGCCAAAATTTATCAAATTTCGTAATGTTAATGCTGCCGTAGATGAGTATTATGCAAAGGCATTTTCTCCAGAAATAATTAACGCTATAACAAAGCAAAGTATGACAACAGTTTGATTGTCAACACGATAACATGAAGTTAGTTTACCAGAGGCTGCGGCTATGACTTTGGCATCTAATGAACAAGCCACTATCATTCGCACAGAACGTGGACTCACGATTTCAGGAACACGCATTACCCTCTATGACGTAATGGATTTTTTGAAGGCTCAGTATCCCCCTAAGTTAATCCGCGATAAATTTAACCTCATGGATGAGCAAATGGATGCTGCATTGTATTTTCTAGAAGCGAATCGCACTCAGGTAGAAGCTGAGTATCAAGAAGTTCTCCAAACCAGAGAGGAAATTCGCCAGTATTGGGAAGAACGCAACCGCGAACATTTTACTCGAACCGCTACTAAGCCGCACAAACCTAGTCAAGATGCTCTCTGGACAAAGCTTGAGGAGCAAAAAGCCAAACGCACTTCAAAAACGCCATGACTTTTCTGGTTGACTACAACCTTGATGGGTATGCTTTAGTTTTCCTGGGTGTCTTAGCAAAAAACGGTTGGCTGGAATTGATAACTGTCCGTTTTGTCACCTTCAGAGAGGCTGGCTTGTCGATGGATAGTAATGATCGCGTTGTCTGGGGTTATGCTCAAGCTAACCAGATGATGATCCTCACAGCCAATCGCAATATGAAAGGTGAGGATTCGTTAGAGCAAGTCATCCGCGAGGAGAATACAGCAGATGGGTTTCCGGTAGTGACAATTGGGGATCTTGATCGTCTTGATGAGTTCGACTATCGAGAGCGTTGTGTTGAGCGTCTCATCGAGATTATCCTAGATATTGAGAACTATATGGGAGTTGGTCGGTTGTTTATCCCCTGATACCGTTTTTTTGTGAAGCTGCATATAATTCACCCCCCGGCTATCGCCGTCCCCCCTTGCCAAGGGGGGACTACAGGGGGGTATTATTATGTGCATCTTCATACAGAATTGGTATGAGGTAATTAGACCTAGTTGGTGATTGTGGCGATCGCAGTCGTATTAATGTTATTTGTTGAGTCTGAGAAGTTACTATCTACGGGTCAATAGGAACGTTCTGTAGTTAAATACGCCGATATTTTAAAATTAGTGCAAAGCCCATCAAGCTCGCTTTTGTGAGGCAGTCTCAATGGTACAGTCCCCATCTAAATATTCAACTTTAGAGGAATTTCTGAAGCTACCAGAAACCAAACCTGCTAGTGAGTATATTGATGGCTTCGTCATTCAAAAACCAATGCCACAGGGTAAGCACAGCAGTATTCAGACTGAATTTTCTACTACTGTCAACGTGATTTTTAAGCCGCGAAAAATTGCGCGAGCATTTTCAGAACTACGTTGTACCTTTGCTGGAAGATCAATAGTTCCAGATGTATCTGTATTTTCTTGGGCTAAAATTCCCCGTGATGAAAATGGTGAGGTTGCCAATATTTTTCCGGTAGCGCCTGATTGGACAATTGAGATTTTGTCCCCAGATCAGAGTCAGACGAAAGTCACCAAAAATATTTTGCATTGTCTCAATCATGGGACTGAGATATTTTGGCTGCTTGATCCAGATGAGCAAACTGTATTTGTTTATCTGCCAAAGCAGCAAATACAGGTATTTGATCAACCAGGGTTAAAACTTCCGGTTCCTGATTTCGCCAGTGAACTACATCTGAGTGTGGAAACTATATTTGGTTGGTTATTGGATTGAAATCCCCGCGCCTAAGAGGCGATCGCTTTATCTAAAAAATAGTGGCTAGTAAAAGTGATGAAATGTCAATGCTTTATTTAAAAAAATACTAAATCCTTAAAAAATTTAGCTTGGCTGCTCCTACCGCTTCAGCAGCAAGCGAAGTTCAAAGCTTTGGTGTCATTATGTTGGATAATCTCAAAGAGTAGCACAAGGAAGTCCCCCCGCAATGGTATTCCAGTGGTTAATTAAAAATAGGGTGACAGCAGGATTTGGTTTAGCGCTCGTTGTTTTGGTGGTTGTCGGTATAGATGCTTATCTGAATCTGCTCAACTACAGAAAGTCTGCCGATGCTGTTGAACATACCGGCATGGGGGTACAATTCATGCAGAAAGCCCCGGAGAAGGACAAGGAACAACCTTTATCGTGAATCTCCCGCTGATGATTGTCCATCGCCCCCTTGATACGCCAGATCGAGTTCATCCCACAGCTAGCCAGGAAGTCCCATTAGATGATGCTCCTTCTATAGAAGGCTTCAACATTTTGGTAGTAGACGATGAAGCAGATACGCGAGAGTTACTAATTACCCTGTTAGAGCAATATGGAGCCAGAGTCACAGCTGTTGCTTCTGTGGCTGAAGCCTTAGAGAGACTGGAACAGTTGCAGCCAGATGTGCTACTTAGTGATATTGGGATGCCAGATGAAGATGGTTACTCCCTAATTCGGCGCGTGAGAGGCTTGAGTAGAGAACAAGGCGGTCAAACTCCAGCGATCGCCCTCACAGCCTACGCTAGAACAGAAGACCGAATTCGGGCGCTAGAAGCGGGATTTCAGACACACATAGCTAAACCCCTCGAACCTGCAGAACTTGTGGCGGTGATTAAAAGTTTCGCCGGGCGCGATCGCTAAGGTTAACAGGTATTGACAAAAAAAAGATACACAGCTTTCATTGATCAATGATGCATCTGCCGTTAAAATTCAGCTAGATTCATCGGCATTACGTTAATCTGACTTTTATTCATGATTTTAAGAAAATCATGTTTTAGTATAAATTTTGACTAATTATCCGGTTAACCGACAGATTGCCGCGAATAACTAAATGAGAAAAAATATCTTGAGATCCTCAACTTTGCTCTCTCTGAGGAATAGTCTAACCGTTCGGTATTTCAATGCTACAGATCAAGCGTGCAATTGTATTAGTTTGGCAAAGTGCTTCTGGCTGGACTGTAATTCATGTTACTTTAACCACGATTCAGAGTATATTACCTCTGGCGTTACTTTATATTATTAAACTCATTGTCGATAACATTGCCATTAGTTTGAATATTGGCGATAAAACGCAGATATTTAGTCATATTCTATTCCTGTTATGCAATGCAGGAATAGTGATGTTGTTGATCAATATCAATGCTGTAATTTCTGAGCTAGCATCAACAACCCTATCGCAAAGGGTTACAGATCACCTGCAAGTGACGCTGTATAAAAAAGCGATCGAAATTGATTTAGAGTCTTACGAAAATCCCCAACATCAGGACATTTTGGAACGGGCTAAGTGGGAAGCCCCTTACCGACCGACCCAAATGCTAAATAGCTTGACATCTGTAGGGCAAAGTGTAATTTCCCTATTGGCGATCGCCGGGCTGATCATCTCTCTACACTGGGGACTGCTCGGCGTTTTATTGGTCGCCTCCCTTCCCACCATGTTCGTTCGCTTTAGCCAATCCAAAGTCCTTTACAAGTGGCGTCGCCGTCAAACTGAGATAGAACGCCAAGCCAACTATCTTGGGCATTTATTACTAGGAGATCACCCTGCCAAGGAAATTCGATTATTTAATTTAGGTGATTTGTTGATTGATCGGTTTTATCGCCTCAGGCAGCAACTGTTTAAAGAGAAACTGGCAATTACTACTCGCCAAGCCATCTCCCGATTGATGACACAGGGATTTGCGGGAATTGCGATATTAGTTACCTATAGCTTTATTATTCATCAAACAATTTATGGTAAATTTCAACTAGGCGATTTGGTGCTGTATAGCCAAGCCTTTCAGCGAGCTCAGGGCGCACTCGGAAGCCTAACTTCTGGACTAGGGCAAGTACATGAAAATAACTTGTTTCTTGCTGATTTATTTGAGTTTCTAGCCTTAAAGCCTACTATAAGTGAGCCTATACATCCTAAATTAGTGCCCCGTCCAATGCGACAGGGTATTGTATTTCAGGATGTGAGCTTTCAATACCAAAACTCCTCACGCCAAGCAATTAAGCAGGTTAATCTCACTATTGCGCCAGGAGAAATTATCGCCCTAGTTGGCGAAAACGGATCTGGTAAAACCACATTGGTCAAACTACTCTGCCGTCTTTATGACGTGACCGAAGGTAGTATTACGATCGATGGTATCGATCTGCGGCACTTTTCGGTGCAGGATTTGCATCGCCAAATTAGTGTAATTTTTCAGGACTATACTCGCTATCAGGTTACGGCAGAGGACAATATCTGGTTTGGTAATATTGACCTGCCTCCAACTTCTGAACGAATTACTCAAGCAGCTCAAAAGTCAGGTGCAGATGCAGTGATCCAGAGTTTACCGCAAGGATACGGTACCCTGCTAGGGAAATGGTTTAAAGGTGGGGAAGAACTGAGTGGAGGACAATGGCAGAAAATTGCTTTGGCTCGTGCGTTCCTGCGGGATGCCCAGTTGGTGGTGCTGGATGAGCCGACGAGTGCAATGGATGCCAAAGCTGAGGCTGAGGTATTTCAGCAGTTTCGCGATCTGATGCGCTCACGCTCTGCACTCCTCATTACCCATCGCCTTTCCACCGTCAAAATGGCGGATCGGATTTATGTCATGGATCAAGGCGAGATTGTGGAAAGTGGCACCCACGAGCAGTTGATGGCACTACAAGGCATCTATGCCCATTTGTTTGAAATTCAAGCGAGAAATTATCAATGACGACCCTAACTCCTGAATTTACGGTTCTGCTTGCCTGTGTACGGTTGTATTTAGGTACAACAACGAAGAGCGAAGTGAGTTGTCTATTGGTGCCAGATATCAACTGGACTACTCTACTGGAAACTGCGAACAAAAATGGCGTTCTGCCGGTGTTGTATCAGAGCCTCAAAGCGATTGAGGAGGATCTGATACCTCCAGGGGTGATGGTGCAATTGCAAACCTACAACCGCATGAATGGACTGCACAATGTTTCTCAAACCAAGGAATTACTGAAGATTCTGGCGCAGCTGGAGAAAGCTGGAATTGAGGCGATCGCTTTTAAAGGACCGATTCTCGCAGCATCTGTTTATGGCAATGTGACGCTACGCCAATTTAATGATCTAGATATCTTAGTGAAGCAGGAGGACTTTTGGCAGGCGAAAGCCGTTTTGGTCGCCCAGGGCTATCAATCTAGCGGCTCAGAAGCGAACGAAATTGTGGCATTCAATCACCATTTTCAAGTCTCTTTGTCTCACAGTACCCCTGAAGCGACGATGTTCAATCAGCGATTTCAACCCTCTTTACTACACAGCAACCCCGAAAGAAGTATCGATTTGCACTGGGGGATTCCGCCCAGACGAGTTGGGAAGAGCGATCAGTTTGAGCGCCTCTGGGAAAATCTATATCTGATCGATCTGATGGGTCAGCCAATTAAAATCTTTTCTCCAGAAACAACCTTAGTAATTCAATGCATGAATCTTGCTAAAGAACCTTGGAAGCGATCGTTTAAGCAGATATGCGATGTAGGACAAATCATTCGAGCTTATCCTGATTTGAATTGGCAATCAGCCCTGGAACTGTCTTCTGAGTTACACAGTCAGCGATTATTCCTCATAGGACTCAGTGTGACTCATAAACTTCTACATGTTCCCTTACCCCAGTTCATGGTAGAGATGCTTGTTAGAAGTCAGCCAACTGACGAGCGTCTTTTGGAGAGCAATCCCTTACAGAAAAGCTATGGACTCCAAGTCTGGTGGGAATACACTGATCAACTCAAAACTCTCGATAAATCATGGCATGGGCTATTTATCACCACACACTATCTGGAATTGATTTTCAGACTTATGCTGTCACCTAGTGAACGCGATCGTGAATTCTTGCCCCTACCGAGAGGATTATATTTTCTCTACTATATAATTCGTCCCATCCGAGTGCTAATCAAGTATTCACCTTTCCGTAAATCATTCCTCATGCCAAACAAAGCTTAGAGGATGTTTTAAAAGTTTTGGGCGAATATAATTCGCTACTACACAGGCAAAGTCTGCCTCCGCAGACTCACACAAAATCAGGGGTTTCTAACCCACGGAGGTGGGTTTTGTCTGTGTAGCCAAGCCAGTGCTTTGCGGGGGTTCCCACACCACTTGATGCCAGTCCGCTCAAGTCGGGAAACCCGCCCACGCGGCTGGCTCCCCGTTGTAGCAACTGGCGCACGATTTCTAATCGCCAAGGCTGGTATTAATTTAGACTTGTGCATTTATCCTTTTAAAACCTAGAAAAATCATCATGGATCAGTTATCAAACTTAGATATCGACTCAGCTCTAACTCAATTCAAGTTGGCTAATGCTTGGCAAATTAGGGGCAACTTTGAGGATGCATTTATACGCTATCAAGAGACCTTGCGATTGCGACCTGACTATATGCCAGCCTATCAGCAATTAGGGAATTTGATGCTAAAACAACGTCGGCGCGATGAGGCGCTAGAGTACTATGAGCAGGCACTCGCACTTGATTTTGAAGCAACTAATCTTTCGTTTTACTATCAATGCTTGGGCTTGCCGAAACAGCATCCTGCCCCATCAATCAAATCTGAAAAGGTTTCCTTTGGAAACGAAAAATCAAATGCGCTATCAACTGGCAAAATAAATCTCGGTAGCCAAAAAGTTTTTGGATATCATCGTAGTGGCTGGAACTTTGCAATTCAAGCACTTAGTTCTTTGCACAATCCTCAAGGCATTTTGTTTGATGGCTGTTTAGAGAATCAGTTTCTCTTTCAGCACAATCGTGTCGGTAAGCGATCGGCGCAAATCTTAGCAAAAATGCAGGCAGATGGGGTCTTCCAAAGTTTGGCAAATTCCGAAGAAAAGGGAATCATTCCCTATCAAAAACCTTGGGTCGGATTTCTGCATAATCCCCATTCCATACCGATTTGGTTTAATGATCAAAACTCACCCCAAAAGCTATTTGAAAAGGCAATTTGGCAAGCTAGCTTACCTCATTGCGTCGGATTGTTTGCATTATCTGAGCATTTTGCCCATTGGCTGAGAGAACAAACAGGCAAACCAGTTTCTGTACTAACCCACCCAACCGAGATTCCTGACAAACAGTTTGATTTTGACCAGTTCCTTGCCAATCCTCAAAAAAAGGTAGTACAGATTGGTTGGTGGCTGCGTAAGTTGCACTCGATTTATCAATTACCTCTAGCTCAGGATAATCCTCTGAACTATCAAAAAGTGAGACTAGGATTTCTATTTGAATATGGAGAAGTAGTATTTGACCAACTTATGCAAAGAGAGGCAGAAATTTATAAAATCCAAGTTGATGAATTGTATTTAGCTAATACAACCGTTATCCAACATATTCCTGATGATCAATATGATGATCTATTATCAAAAAATATTGGTTTTGTGGATTTGTATGACTCCAGCGCCAATAATGCCATTATCGAATGTATTGCCCGTGCGACTCCCCTGTTAGTTAATCCTTTGCCTGCGGTGAAAGAGTATCTGGGAGAAGACTATCCTATGTACTTTAATACTTTAGAAGAAGCTGCAGAAAAAGCGTTGGATACCTCACTAATTTTAGAAACACATGAGTATCTCAAATCTTGTGAAACTCGACAGAAGCTATCAGCAAAATATTTTCTAGATAGCTTTTGTAACAGCGAGGTTTACCAACTCCTGTAACCAGTACTTAATCAAACTTATCTTGACATTGAGGAGACAATAAATGGAGATTTTTAAGCTGGCAAAACTTTATGCAAAGCACCCCACGCTTCACAAGCAACATATTCAAAAGTATCATCAAATGAGGGCACCCTATTCACTTATTTCAACCGAACCGCTTATTTTTTATATGACATATTCCTTGTCAGAAGAATTTTGTCATGCATCATTGGAGCCAATATTCAACTATTTTCAAGATCGAACTGTCTACTTTTTAAAGAATTGGTGGTGGGATATGGAAAGTCCCCATGAAGTTGCAAAAGTCAGAGAAATGGAAAATCAACATATTAGGCAATATCCCAAACATAAATTCATCCATATTTGTAATACATTACAACAGCAGCAAGTTTTTGATGAATATAGCTTAAATGCAGTATTTTGCAATCAAAACTGTTTAATTGATGAAAGAATATTTAAGCCAATTAATGATATGTCTAAAGAATTTGATGCAGTTTATGATGCCAGAATCTGGCCATATAAACGGCACTTGTTAGCACAGAAAATTGATAGCGTCGCTTTTATTTATACTTTCGATCCTGCAGAAGCTTATTATTATGAAGTAAGGTCTTTATTTCCCGATGCTCATTACTTTAATCACGCTCTAGCAAAAGACGGTATGAGTGCATTATTGTCTCCAGAGATAGTAAATCAGTGTTTAAATGCTTGCAGAGTAGGTCTGTGCCTATCCAGTGTTGAGGGTGCAATGTATGCTAGTATCCAATATCTACTGAGTGGATTGCCAGTTGTCTCGACTAAGAGTAAAGGTGGTAGAGATGTATTTTTTGATGAAGAATATACATTAATCGTTGAAGACAATCCAGATGCGGTTAAAGAGGGTGTAGATGAATTAATTCGACGCAATATCTCTCCTGAGATTATTCGCTTTCAAGTGATAGAAAAAATTCAGGAGCACCGTCTCACTTTCATTAAATTGATTCAGAGCATTTACGACCAAGAAGAAATTAACAAAGATTTTTCCTTGGAGTGGGAGAATATATTCTTTAATAAGCTTTATAAGCTGCAAAGACCAGAGCAAACAATTAAACAGCTTGAACTGGCAAAGATAGGAGTTTGAAATAAAAATCGCTTTCAAGTGCCATCAATAAATGCTATCAACCCACTGCTGACCAATGACTTCTAATCTTCCACTAATTAGCGTTATTATTCCTGTTTATAACCGCGATCGCTATCTTGCCGAAGCGATCGAAAGTGTTCTGGCTCAAACCTATCCGGCGATCGAACTAATTGTAGTCGATGATGGATCGAGCGATCGCACTGCCGAAGTTGCCCAAAGTTATCCAGTGATCTATCATTACCAAATCAATGGGGGTATAGGTGCAGCCAGAAATACAGGAATTGGTTTAGCAACTGGTGAATTTCTGGCCTTTCTTGATTCTGACGACATTTGGGTTACAGACAAGCTTGCTAAACAGATGGCGGCTTTTGAGTCTGATCCAAACCTGGAGGCTGTATTTGGCTATGCTCAACAGTTTTATAGTCCAGAGGTAAATGAGGAATTTAGAAGGCGCATTCTTTGCCCAGAACAACCACTTGCTGCCCATATTTCCGTCGCCATGCTCATCAAGCGATCGGCTTTCATGCGGATTGGATTGTTTGACACAAAGCTAAAAGTTGGTATTGATATTAGCTGGTACATATCTGCAATCGAAAATCAACTTCAGCAAGTTACGCTCACGGATGTAGTTTATCATCGGCGCTTGCATGAAACAAATAATGGCATCACAGAGCGCCACAACGCCAACAAACGTATACATATTCTCAAAGCTAAACTTGATCGGCAAAGAGCTAACCAATCTTCTTCGATTCAGGGGTGCTAAAATGCATCATTTCTTTCGGTTTCATCCCAATCCCAATCAGAAAATTGTCTTGTTAACAGGTGCAGCCGGAGAGATTGGGACTTCTTTACGTCAACATCTAGGTGATCACTATCACTTTCGCTGTCTCGATTGCGTCCGAGTTCGTGATGCCAAAGATGTCCGAGTTGCCGATATCATGAATTTTAAGGCAGTTCTGAAGGCAATGCATGGCGTAGATGCCGTGATACATTTGGCTGCAAATCGAGAGTGCGATCAACCTTGGCAAGACGTTTACACTAGTGGTATCGGGGGCACTTACAACGTGTTTGAAGCGGCTCGCCAAGCGGGGGTAAAGCAGATTATTTATGCCAGTACGATTCATGTGTCAGGCTGGCGAGAAGTCATGCAAGAGTCTCAGATTACGCCTGAACATGTGCGCCCAGACTCTCTTTATGCCTCTGGCAAAGCATTTTGCGAAGCGTTGGGGCATTTCTTTGTTGATCGCTATGGTATGTCGATTGTGTGTCTTCGCATTGGTGCATTCACAGCCAACACTAAGCTCTATGGACTAAACGATCGCAAGCTTTTTATGTGGTGCAGTCCCAGAGATTTGGCTCAATTGGTAAAGCGATCGCTAGAGCATGAAAATCTTGGCTTCCAGATATTTTACGCAATTTCTGGCAACACTCGTCGCTATTGGGATATCAGCAATGCTCAAGCATTATTGGGGTACGAACCTCAGGATAATGCCGAAGACTTACTCACAAATGAATCTCGCCAAGAAAATCAAGTCTGACATAATAATCGCCTCAAAACTAAGCTAAAAATTTAGAGGTGACATCAGAGGATTTTTATAAATTCTCTTCAAAGCCCTATGAAATAAAACTTTTAGGGGAATTTTCAGAGATCCTTTGACGAGCGATCGATTCCTTGAGAATTTTGACCATGCGACATTTAAGCGTTGAGTTCATTTCCCAAGATAGATTAGAGCCATGAAACCGTCTTAAGGTAAGAATTTCAGGAATCGTGAAAATGGATATTTGAGCATCTTTGGCTCGGCATAGCCATTCTGTATCTTCACTGGCACGATAAGTAGATGAGAAATCCCCAATTTGAGTGAACACAGATTTGCAAACAACCACCGTACTAGGAATGATGACTGTCGGCTCTCCAAGGTCACGCTCAGGTTTAAACCAAGCCGGAACCTCAGTGCCTGACTCTAAGAAATTCAGAGCTTTTGTGCCAGTAATGCCAACATTAGGATTATCGAGCATATAGGTAATTTGGATATTGAGCTTATTGGGCTTCCAAATGTCATCCCCATCTAAGAATGCAATAAATTCTCCTTGTGCGGCAGCGATCGCTACATTGCGAGCTGCGGATACGCCTTGATTTTCTTGATAAAAATAGCGCACATCTGGATAAGCCCGAACAATCTCAGCAGTGTGGTCAGTTGAGCCATCATCCACAACGATGACTTCGATCGGACGATAGGTTTGAGCAAATACGCTATCTAGTGTTTCTGCTAAATACTTTGCATAATTATAGGCAGGGATAACTACAGTTACTAAAGGTAAGTTTCTCATTGTTAAAAATTCCACGAAATCATTAAAAAATATTATGTTAGTCGGATTATAGCGGTTTTCAGATCAGTGAGGTACAGTTTTCAATCGCAAAGCCTGTAGGGGCGGGGTTTTCCCGCCCTCGATTGTATGGCATCCGAACGAGAACCGCTATATAATTGCCCTTTAAACATTATGGGGTCTTCAGCAATTTATAGTGCAAAAGTAAAGCATAGAAGTCATCAAATAGGAGTTCCCCTCCATAATTATTGATGTGATGAGAATCTCGAAAAATGACCCTATCTGATAAGACAGTCGAACAGTTTTTGAGGTCTTTGGGGCACAATCGGTCAAATGGGTCAAAAAGATAAAAGTTGCTGTTTGACTTGGACAGTGTTTTCAGTGAATCAGTTACCTCGGTTAGCCCTTGTCTAAGTTTTATCCGATCCGCAAAAAGATAGCAGTCATTAGTTAGAAATGGTCTAAACCATTGTTTGTAGCAATTTTCAGTAGTGAAGTCCTTTGGCATACTCTGAAATCTTGGCATTGGCAGGAATGCAATCACACTTGCACCTCTGGCATCAGCGGTCTTTATGAATGTGTCAAGATTTTTAATCCACCCGGGTAGGAACTGAAGATTTCTTTGCCTTTCAGTTTCCCACTTACCAGGATACCAACCGAATAAATTCCCCAAATCATTTCCCAGAACAATAATATCTCCCGACTTCACATTTGCCAGGACATATTTGATCGTCTTCTCTTGGTTAAGCAGATCCTTTTGCTTCCAATCATTCTTTGGTAGCCAATCATATACTTCTAATGGCAATGTTGGAAAAGTCATTTGCGCCGTGGCTATAACTGTTTGCTGATAATCTCCTCTTGACTGCATTTTGCCAATTAACCCCGACAGATGCAGAGCATGACTATTTCCCAAATACCAAATACGCTGCTGCCCACTAACACGCTCACCCTTAGGGAAAGAACATCTCGATTTTGCAATGTCAGTAGTAGAGACAGACATTCCTTTACCCTGGAAAAATGAACAATCATAAAGTTTAATGCCTTGGACAGTCAAATTCTCAGTTTCAACAGAATGCCTACTACCTAAGAAGATTCGGTCACTCAACGAGTTAGATAGTAGCAGCAGGAGTACTGAAGCAATTACACAGGCACTTATCCCATAACCAATCGTCCGCCAACGCAGCACAGACCAGTCAGAACGACGCAGCGGTATCTCCACATACCGATAAGAAAATACTGCCAGCAATAGCATCAAGGCGACCTGAAATGGGACAGACCACCAGTGAATGCCAATAGTCCAGCGACTAAGTGAGAGAACGCCCCAATGCCAGAGATAAAGTGAGTATGAAATCAGACCGATGTAAACAACTTGCGGATGGGTAAATAGTGAATATCCAGCAGTTCCAGTGTGAAGGCAAGCAATTAAAACTGAGGTGAAAAGTACAACAGCAATGGTTGCTTTAGCGGCAAATTGGAGCGGGATAAACAAAACTGCAACAATGCCAGCAGTTACTACTAAGGGTGGGATGCTCTGCAAACGAACCCGCAAACCACTGGGATGCTTCAGACCGAGAAACAGCAAGCAACCAGCACCCATCTCCCAAAAACGAGTGGGCATCAAAAAGTAAGCAGCAGGTTGGTTTATTCGGTAAATATGGACAAAAGCAATCAAAGAAGCAATTGATAGTACCCCTGTCACCCAGAACAGATTTCTTGCCCCTTTGCTAGCCTGACGACCAAAACCAGTGAACCAGACCAGAAGTGGAAACAGAAAGTAGAACTGTTCTTCTACTCCCAAAGACCAAGTGTGTGTGAAAACATTTAGTTGTGTGGAGTCAGCAAAATAATTTGTAGACTGATTTAGCAGATAGAGATTAGAGCAGCCAAATAGAGCTGCGATCGCAGTCATTATCGAAAGACCTGGACTGGGATTAAAGAGGCAGATCAAAATACTGGTAATAACTACAAACATCACCAATGCTGGAACCAAGCGTTTCATACGTCTGGCATAGAAACCCACCAAAAAGTCGAAAAAATTCTTGCTGGAACGACCTGCTAACGAAGAAGTGATGACAAATCCAGAGATCACAAAAAAGATGTCTACGCCTAAATATCCGCTAGGCAGAAGATCTTTGTTGAAGTGGTTGATGATGACTGCAATCACCGCAAACGCTCTGATACCATCGATTTCTGGTCTATAGGAATGCTGATTAGCTCCAGATGTGGATGTCATTTGCACATGAGCAGGGAGCATTTCAGAGGCAAAGTGAGTTAAATCATCAATTATTTTTTGATAGAGATATCGCATTTTAAACATGGAAATCTAGATAAAGGCTGAACCTAATATTTTTTCCAATTAGTGGGCTTACATCGAGGAATGTCAAATTTTAGAATCGAACTAGCGAACACTCTTATGTATCCAATACATTTCCCAGGGCTTATCCCGATTAAATGGATTGTTAACCTGTTGATACCCGTTAGATTTTAGTAACTGAGAAATAGGTAGACGGATGGAGCCATCACATTCCAAAGTCAATGCCAGAAATTGATAGTCATCAAAGGGAAAAACTTCTAAAACATCTAACTCACTACCTTCAATATCAAAAGCAGCATAGTCGATCACCTTGGGGGCATGATATTTTTTTAGAAGTGCCTCTAGAGTTATTGCCTCTTTCTCAACTTCTCTACCTTTCTGAACCACAACATTTCCGGCTCTTCGGTTATTTTTATGGAGAACACGGTTCAAAACCCTTGAAAACCTTGCTCTGTAAGCATTTCATTCAAAACAGTGCCATGACTCTTTATAATCCTTGCCCCACATGGGTTTTGTTACAATCAATCCTCAATCACCATAAAAGGGACGCAAGAGCCACATTTCCCTGGTGCTTCACTTGTTCTAGGTTAGATTTAATTCCACTCAAATAGGGACTCACAGTATCGTCACTGCCTTCTATAAAGATGACTGTTCCAGGCTTGTTAGAAAGGCAAACTGGTTCACAAATACTATTCGGGCGATTAACAACGAGTTGTTCAAAGAAAGCATCATGAGGTTCGACACAAATTCCTGTCCACTCAAATTCTTTTTCCAGAACATAACAACTACTGGCTTCTTTACCATTGGCTGCTCCGACTTCTAAAAAGTATCCACCTCGTTTACCGGGAAAGATATATTCAGCAATCCAGCGGTCATTATTCGTTTCATTGTAATATTGCCTTTTCGCTGGGAGTATTGCTGGAGCAAATCGAGTTAGCCCATCAATCATTTTTCGATACAGGTATCCCATTTTGATTGGCTCCTTAAAAAGTTCAAATTTGCGAAAGCAGCCTCAAAATTACATCGGGAATTTGAGCCATATCTGTACCAAGTTCCAGTGCATAACAGGGAACCTGTTTAACTAAACTCGACATTAACTGAAAAGCCGATTGTCCACTGCCCGCCAATTGAAATATTGTGCTGGGTGCGAGCGCCCTTAATGCTGCACCTGCAGTTGTTGGACGCAAATGAGTATCTGGTTTCCCAGTCACTTGAGGAATTAGCACTGCTTTAATGGGAAAGCCACGCACAATCTTTTCAGGATGATGCTGATGCAGAAACAACATGGCTTTTTCTAGCCCTAAGCGATCAAGATTATTCACCAAGGGAGCTAAGTTTGGAAATCGCTCTAAATCCGCCTGTCCTTTCAGTTTTGCAGTGTTGTAAAGACTGTAAACATAAGGCTTTGGATCGGTGGAAACTAAACAATAATCATCGCTGGCATAGACGAGTGGACTATCAATGCAAGCCAATGCGGTGGACGATTTGCCTGATCCCCCTTTCCCTGCCAGTAAAACTCCGCCAGCAGGTGTTCCGACTGCTCCCGCATGAACATATTGATGCTGACGATCGCTTGTCCACCAATTCAAAATGGTTTGCAGTGGCGAACCTTTTTCCCAGTAAGGAATATCTTGGGCATCTTCAATCCAGTAACAGGCGAGATTCTGCTGACGATCCAGCACACTCAAAATATTCGGACCAATATGAAAATTTGTGCGAATGCGATCGCCATCGTAAGCTTTAATTTCCTTACGGGGTCCGAGATAATCCCAGCAGTGCAGCCGAATCAGTTCCAGCAGGCTGTCAATCAGGAGTGGTAATCGCGTACCAGTGGAGGCGTTATCCCAAAGGCAAATGGTCAAGTCAGGGTTTGCCGTTGGTTCTGTCGCCAAATGGGACAAGGCGGGCGTAATCTGGGGAATCAAACCCAAACCGGCAAAGCGCAGACAAAGGGTGTAGCCCCCAATTCTATAGAAATAATCGATTGCACTTGTAATCTGTGCTGCTCTTTGAAAGCCCTCATAAACGAGGTGAAAGAAGGCAAGGCGATCTGCTTCAGCAATCGACAAATTGGGGTGGGACTGTGAAGGTAAGGCGAGATTAGTCACTTAATTCAAATGCTGATTTTTTCGGTATCAAAATCTGTTTGCCTGGAAAGAGGCGATGTCTGAGCCTCTGTAGCCGATTCTCCAAATAGCTCAACGGAGGAGTCAGTGTCGATCGCACAAAAGATCGCCGTTCGCCAGCCAACACCTGATAGTTTAACCATTCCGTCTGAGCGATCGGCATTTGATAGAGCGCAGGCAACACCCAACTTGGTACGGAAAGCTGCAACACCTGCTGCAACAGGATCAGCATATTCCGCACTGGCAAAATCATTTGATAACGCTGTGCTTGGGTGATGAGTCGTATCCAGTCGAGGTTGCCCGACTTCTGAATCAGCGTTAGCGCATCAGCTATGCCATAAATGGGACGCGATCGACTTTTAAAAAATGTCCTGGCACACCCATCTAAAAGCTGATCAGTCGGACTAAGCGTCCAGCCAGCCGCGTTGCTCTCACGGGGAATCGCATACTGCCAAACCTGTTCATCAATATAGTCTTGAGGAATTCCCCAGAAAAGATGCTCCTGTAAATAAAGCAAGTTTTCCGGATCATCCTGTAAGTGGATGAATTGATGTGTTAAAGCATTAGAAACTTGCCAATTTAGACAAATTAACTGTTGAATTGCCCCCTCTAACTCAGTGGAACGAACCAGGAGATGAAAGTTAGAGATCGGACGATAAGTTTCGTCTTGACAACAGCAGAGGGCAGCATCGCCAAGCACAATCGCCTCAATTCCCGCATTCTTTAAATGGGATAACAGTGTTTTGAGTTGTTTGAGCCGCAGTTGATTGGCATACCAAGTGCGCCGATAGATACCCTTAAGCCTTGCCATATGAGGATCTTCGACACCATGAGCCAATAAATTTTGGTAAAGTTGCGGCAGTAACACATGGGACTCGGCATCTAAGACTTCGATATCGACCAAAGACTGCCATTGCTCCCATGCAGTTAATGCCGCTTGTCCTTGTAAAAGTGCCGCTTGGAGCAATAGTTGCTGGGCTTGAGTCAGTTTATAGCTACTAACAAGGGGAATGCGATCGCTCATCGTGACTTAGGCTGTTTTGGCGTTGGGCCATCCTGCTTCCACATCGACTTCATGAATCGGATCGAGTAGAAGTAAATCTTCCATGTCAGTGAACTTCTCCAACAAGGGTTTCTCAAAGCGTCGCTTGTTAGTAATTTCAACAATTTTGTTGTTATCTGTGGTTGCAGATTCCATCGTTGAGTCAGCGATAATGAGTTCCTCGCGCTGCAAATTTTCTAAAAACTCATCAATAGCGGTAGCAATTTCCTCGGCACTACCGTCATACGCTTGCGTTATTTCCTGAATTATGCTGTGTGAGTCAATCCGACGCTCAATTCTACTCCAAACCTCTGCACCTGTTTTCAATAGGCTGTAGTAGTAACCTTTTTCTAGATGGACAATGACCACTTCTTCATCGATCATTTCACAAACAACTTGAGGACTATTGACCCGAAATACTTGATGCTGTTCCATACGAATTTTTTAATGTTCTTTGATTACTAAGTGTACTACGTGAAAACATGTTTCACCCTCGCAATTGTAATTCCACGGTGAATGAGTACTGAGCTTTCTACGTATAGAAACCACTACTGTGTTAACTTAATGCGTCAGAAAAAAGAATACATGCTTTATCAAAAATTTACATATAGCGTTTCCTGCTCCAGTAAGGTATAAAATTACCCTCCCCAACCCTTCCCCTATCAAGGCTACGGTGTACACACAAGTTATCGAATCACTACCAGTCCTCGAATTCCCCCACCCTAACCCTCCCCTTAGAAAGGCTACGGTGTATACACAAGTCGGAAAATCTCACCCACATTGGCTTTATTCTGGTGGGGTGCGTTAGACGGAACGTCGTAACGCAACGAAAATAAAGGATGGTGCGTTAGCCTCCGGCTTAACACACCCTACTGGCGTGGCAAGGCTAAAACGTTGCATTAATTCAATCAAATAAACCACCCATCGTAGGGGCACGGCACTAGTCATCGGTGTCAACTTAAGCTACAGATGGCTTATTTGTTCGCTGACACACCCGCCCTGAGCGGAGTCGAAGGGCTGATAGGCAACGTTTACTCAAGTAAACTGGGGATGAAGTGAGAATTTTTAGTCATCTTGAGATGACTTTTGCTATGAGACTCAGAATTCATTCTGAGGCGGGACATGGGTTTCGCGTTAAGTTGACACAGGTGGGCACTAGTAAGATTATCAGCTTGTCGAAAAGATTTAGGATGTTCCGTACGGTGTATTTTTGGTTAACTGAGATATTGCACCAGTTTCAACAATGCATTTTTTTGTAGGGTGGCTCACATCTTGCACCTAGCCCTAGCGATTAGAAATCGCGGCTATACAAACAAAGTCCGCCTGCGCGGACTAACGGCAAATCAAGGTTTTTAATCCGCGTGGTGCGCTTCGCGCAGCGCAAGCGCGATAGGCGGGTTTTGCCTGTGTAGCCGCGACTTCCAGTGCAAGAGTGCAAGATATGAGGTGGGCAGTGCTGATGTTTTCGTTGGGCGGCTCTGCAGACTTGTACCGCTAAAGCGGAACCCGCTCTTCAGCATCTGGCGTGGGATTAAGGGGGGTAAAACATATATCGGGTGAGTGTTTGAGCTTAAGTTGACACCTATGGTTATTTCCCCCTGCCCCTTCCTTGAGCAGTGGATTGTAGGAGCATGGCGAAAAGGTAACTTTTGACACTACTTATAAACGTCGCCTAGAATGTTAGGCGGTTAATGATTAACTATACATACATAAAAACTTAAGTCAGCAGATGATTTTGTGGTAAGCATTTCAGCCCTGAAAGAATCTCAGGACTTTAGTGCTAACTACAAACCTTTATAACTAGTTCAACTAATTGCCACGGTAATTTTACTGAGGAATTGGTGGCTTTGGGCTGCTTGAGTATAAGTAATGTTGTCCAACGAAAAATAACGATCATCAACAGGGAAATACTGAACAATCATGACAACTACCATGCTCACGCTCGTCAAAGATATTGTTACAGGCGCTAATGGCTCCAACCCTGACGACCTGACAAATGTCAACAACACCCTCTACTTTACAGCCACAGACGGCACGAATGGCAAAGAGTTGTGGAAGAGTGATGGCACAGCCGCTGGCACTGTCTTAGTCAAAGATATTTTTACAGGTATTAATAGCTCCAACCCTTATAATTTAACCAATATCAACGGCACCCTCTACTTTGTAGCCACAGATGGCACGAATGGCAGAGAGTTGTGGAAGAGTGATGGCACAGCCGCTGGCACTGTCTTAGTCAAAGATATTTTTACAGGTATTAATAGCTCCTCCGATCCTAACATCCTGACAAATATCAACGACACCCTCTACTTTGTAGCCACAGACGGCACAAATGGCACAGAGTTGTGGAAAAGTGATGGCACAACTGCTGGCACCGTCTTAGTCAAAGATATTAATATAGGCGCTAATGGCTCCGACCCTGGCAGCCTGACAAATATCAACGGCACCCTCTACTTCAGCGCCACAGACGGCACGAATGGCGATGAGTTGTGGAAGAGTGATGGCACAGCCGCTGGCACAGTCTTAGTCAAAGATATTAATGGCGCTGGAGGCTCCAACCCTAGGGACCTGACAAATGTCAACGGCACCCTCTACTTCAGCGCCACAGACGGCACGAATGGCAAAGAGTTGTGGAAGAGTGATGGCACAGCCGCTGGCACTGTCTTAGTCAAAGATATTAATATAGGCGCTAATGGCTCCGACCCTGGCAACCTGACAAATGTCAACAACACCCTCTACTTCACAGCCTATGACAGCACGAATGGCTATGAATTGTGGAAGAGTGATGGCACAGCCGTTGGTACTGTCTTAGTCAAAGATATTTTTACAGGTGATAGTAGCTCCGACCCTGGCAGCCTGACAAATATCAACGGCACCCTCTACTTCCGAGCCACAGACGACACAAATGGCAATGAGTTGTGGAAAAGTGATGGTACAGCAGCTGGTACTGTCTTAGTCAAAGATATTTTTACAGGCGCTGGTAGCTCCGATCCTGGCTCCCTGACAAATGTCAACGGCACCCTCTACTTCAGCGCCGATGACGGCACGAATGACAATGAGTTGTGGAAGAGTGATGGCACAGCCGCTGGAACAGTACGAGTCTTGGATATCAATCCCGGTAGTGCTAGTTCTAATCCCTCGGGTTTGACCTACATCAACGGTAAGCTTTACTTTTCTGCAACTAACGGAGAAAATGGCACCGAACTGTTTTTTATCAATAATAATGATAATATACCCAGCCGTTTAACAAATCCGAGTGATGATGTCTTCAACATCAAAAGTCAGGAGAAGAATGTCAAAACTAAACTGGAAATCACCCTCACCGGATGCAGTTCTAATTTGCTGAATGAATTGGGTTTATTTACTGTTGATGATGATAAAGGCACAATCAACGGTATTGCTCCTGGTGCTGAAGGTTATGCCAAAGCAGCTTTAGAACGTTCTCGAGTAATTTTCTCGGTAATTGTTAATGCTCCCAATGGGTTAGATAGCAATAATTTTAGTAGTTTGTTGGAATTAAATTCTGAGGAGAAATTTAGATTTATCTTGGTGAAGAATAGTACTTTTGATGCTGTGAAAACTGGTGCTACTTCGCTCACAGAGTTACTGTTTTCTAGTGTCTCTACACAAAAGATTACAGATTTAGGTGATGATGGTTTCTCGCTGTCTTGGAGAGATGGTTCTGGTGACAGTGCGACAGATTTTAGCAATTTGGTGGTGAAAATTAAGCAGACAACTAAATCTCTCACTTTGGGTACGAATCTCCAAGGCAAATCACAGGGAGAGGTGATTGATTTGCGGGAGGCTAAACAATCTGTCACAGCTAATTTTTCTGTCCACAGGGAAGCGGCTTTTAATAATTTTGTTGGTTTCTATCAGGTGGCTGATGAAAATGGGGGGATTGACACTAACGGTGATGGGAAAGCTGATGTTCTCACGGGACAGGCTGGCTATATTCAAGCTGCTTTGAGTAAGCGGGTTGCAGGGATTGATTTGTCTGTGAGTAACCAAGGTGCTGCTAGTTACAGTGGTGTTTTTCAACCTGGTGCTATTTTTGCGCCATTTATTATTGTCAATGGCTCTCCTGATGCGCTTTTAGATAGCAATCCTAATAATGATCCGGCGATTTATTTCCCGTTTTTGGGTGCTAATTCTGATCAGTCGGATCATATTCGTTTGTTGGGTAATAACACTTTTGGCTTTGAGGATGTAGCTAATGGTGGCGATCGCGATTTCAACGATATTATTGTTAAGGTTAATTTAACTGCGATCGCCTAGCCAATACAATCGAGGGCGGGGAAATCCATTGGTGTCAACTTAACGTGAAACCCATATCCCGCCTCAGAATGAATTCTGAGTCTAATAGCAAAAGTAAGCTAAAGCTAACTAAAAATTATCATTTATAGCGTTTCTCAACAAGCGTGAGGGACATCGGTAAGGGCACGGCACTGCCCATACGTGTCAACTTAAGCCCCTGCGAATGGAATTCGCGGCTACACAGACAAAGTCCGCCTTCTCGGACTGACGGAAAATTAGGGGTTTGAAACCCACGGAGGTGGGTTTTGTTTGTGTAGACGAGCCAGTGCGTTGGGCGGCTCTGCCGACTTGTTCGCGTAGCGTCTCCCCTTGGGAGAAGCAACTGGCGTGCGGTTTCTAACCGCCCATTTCACGTTAAGTTGACACCAATGGGCACTGCCGTGCCCCTACACAGCGTGATATAATTCTGTAATTCATCTGAATGGGAAGCGCTATATCCCCAGTTTACTTTAGTAAACTTTGCCTATTAGCCTTGGAATTCATTTTTCAATTTGGCGAAGGTATTAGTAAATTGAAACCTTTTGCGATCGCTGTGCATTTATCGAAAAATTGGGTCTAAAACCCCGTCACTTCGGCTACGCTCAGTGCATCGCCTTTGAGGACAGCTTTGCGGTAAGATACCAGTAGTCGCCACGGGGCATCGGGAGACTTAAAACGAACGTGGAGAGACGATAAGACTACCTCGGTAGCACATCTCGATGAAGCGTTAAGGAATCACCGCACCTTTAGGTCGGTGAGGTATGTCAACACACCCTTTTTTCTGTGACTAAAGTCAGGTTTGTCCATTCGCCTTTGTCGTTATAACTGCGTATCATCCGCTGGCGCAGATTTGGCTGGATTAACCAACCGACTTCTAGAAATAAGGGTTGACGTAACTGTACCTGCAATGGCGAAGTTGCAGAAGCACCATTAGGTAATAATAAGACTTGCACTTTGTTTTGCGGATTTTGGTCAAAGAGGATAGTCGAACCGTTGATAATACCAGTTGAGGTAATTGTGCGATCGCCAAAACTTAAACTTTGAATTAATCGCCCAGCCTCATCCAGTTGTAATTTTAGGATTGTAGAGTAAGTATCAGGCGATCGCCAATCAGGATATATTGTAACTGCTTCACCTTGCCACTCTCCCAACAAGTCATTAATCTGCAAGGGTGGATTTTCTGCTGGCTCAGTACCAGCTAAATGTTCTCGAATCAGTGTGATTTGGTTTAGTTGACCGTTTTTATCAAACAATTGCACCAGACGCAAACGGCGATTTTCATGAATCAATCCCAATTCTGCACCAAATTCGGTAAATGGTGCAAGCTGGATAGAACCATAAGAAAAAGCCCCATTTTCAAAAAATAGAGTACCTCTATTTACAGAACTGTATTCTAGAACCAAATCTTCTTGTCCTTCTCGGCGGACAATCTGGCGCATTGTTTGGTTATTATTCAACCCTTCAAAGGAAACAACACTTGCAACGTCTCCTATGAGTGTACCTTGGGCTGAAAAACGAGTGAATGAACCTTGCCATTCACCAAGATTTTTAAATAAACGTTCCCATTGTGATTTTGTCATTGGTCATTTGTTATTGGTCATTTGTCAAGAGTCAAGAGTCAAGAGTCAAGAGTCAAAACCCTAGTGGTTTGTCAATTTTGTTTTGAGGGGTTTTTGGTAGTGCGGGCCGAAAAGCCCGCGTGAGCGAGACGCTCACACTACAGTCCCTCATTTCAACCCTGACAGACTACTAGTTCTTCCCCCACTCTCCCTGCTCCCTGCCCCCTGCCCCCTGCCCCATTCCCCATTCCCTTATCTAGCGAAGCGTCGGACAGCAAATAAGCTCCCCATTAATCCTACAGCTGCGCCAAAACTTAAGAGAATGAGGGGTAATAATAAAACTTGTGCGGTGGTGAGTTGTAAGCCGTTGGTAATGAATTGGATAAACTCTGGTTGATTGGCTAGCAATTTGTTGAGAAACTGTTGAATAACAGAGATAAAACTCCAGGCGATCGCCCCACCAATCAAGCCAAAAGCGATACCTTGCAAAATAAATGGTAAGTAAATCCAAGCAGAAGTTGCACCTACAAGTTGCATAATTTCAATTTCCTGGCGGCGCGCCATCACAATGAGGCGGATGGTGGTGCTAGTGACAGCGATCGCAGTTATGGTCAAAATTATCGTAATAGTCAAAGTCACCCAATTCAAGCCTTGATGTAACTGGGCGATGCGTTTGACGGCTTCATCTACATACTGCACCATATCAACTCCCTGCAACTTTGCCAACTGCGTTGCTAAATTAGGTACAACTTGAGAATTACGTGCTTTCACCTTCAGTTCATCTACCAAAGGATTCTCTCCTAACTGCTGAGTAGCACCTGCAATATCAGAAATTCTTAGTTCCTTAACTAATTTAGTCCAAGCTTCCTCTTTGGTAATTGTTTGCATTGATACCACTTCCGGCATGTTTTTTATCAGTGGTTCAATACTTTCCGCTCGTGTCCCCGCATCGAGATAAACTGATACCTCCAACTGGCTACCGAATTGATTGAGGAGTTTTTCTACTTGCCAGGAAGTTTGCAAACTCATACCGAATAAAAATAATAACACCGTGACAGTACTCACGGCAGCCCAGTTCATCCAACCTCCCCGCAGCAAACCGAGGAAAGTTTCTTTGAGCAAATAGTCAAGTTTCGTGAGAAATTTCAGCACACATTACCCCAGATGAGACACATCACTCTTTATACTCGACAGTACAGACGTTCAAAGACTGACATGCAAAAATTACCATAGACAAATGACAACTGACCGATGATAAATGACCACTCAGGAGATTGATAGAATTAAAGTAATAGAACTATTTCACCATCTAGCCACAGAGAATCATGCCCTCCGAAATTGCTGTAGAGAAAACAAAGTTAAAAAATCCTCCTTTGGAGCTTCACTATCTAGGCGATCGCGTTCTTCGTCAAGCTGCAAAGCGCATCACAAAAGTGGACGATGAAATCCGTCAATTAGTGCGTGAAATGCTGCAAACCATGTACAGCAAAGATGGTATTGGTTTGGCTGCACCCCAAGTAGGAGTTCATAAACAACTAATTGTGATTGATCTGGAACCAGATAATCCAGCAAATCCCCCACTGGTGTTGATTAATCCCACCATTAAACAAGTTAGCCGTGAAGTCTGCGTTGCTCAAGAAGGATGTTTGAGCATTCCCGGAGTTTACTTAGATGTCAAGCGTCCCCAAGTTGTGGAAGTAGCTTATAAAGATGAGTCTGGAAGGCCTCGGACATTACAGGCTAATGATTTACTAGGACGTTGTATTCAGCACGAAATGGATCACCTCAACGGCGTGGTTTTCGTAGATCGCGTGGATAACTCCTTGACTTTGGCCCAGGAGCTATCTAAAAATGGCTTCTCGTATCAAGCGGTGAAACCATTAGCATAAGGTATTTAATAGGTGTATATAACTCCAAAAAGTGGTTTATTTCTGGTTTGTTCTTGCATAAGTGCGATCGCCGCCGTTGGTTCGATTTTTGAACTCAGCTACGGACAACCAGATTTGGGTGTGCAAACAACTGCAATTATCCTCGCAGTGAGTATTCCTCTCACAGTAATATTTTTCTTTGCTGCAGTGAGGGACACAAAGGCTAACATTAAATAAGCATCAGGTACATAAAAAGGTAAAAGGAAGAAGGAAACATGCGAAGTTCATCCTTTTACCTTTTACCTTTTCTCACAATTTTTCAGTATTTTCTGGGTCAAGAGTCAATTTCCCATTCCCCATCACTTCCATTCACCTTGCAAAGTGAAAGCTGCCCAGTAGAATGGTGCAGCGAAGCTTTGATTTTGCCACATCTCGATCTGTGCAGATCGCAGGGCAGCGGCGGCTGGTAAACCTTCTTTCAGCATCTTGTGATAAAATTTCTGCATTAATGCTGATGTCCCTTCATCCGAAACACTCCACAAACTCACTAAGACTCGTGGACTCCCAGCATACATAAAGCCTCTTGTCAAGCCTACTAACCCTTCTCCCTTGACTTCTTCACCTAACCCGGTTTCACAGGCACTCAAGACCACCAATTCTGCTGGTAGGTTGAGGTTAAAAACATCGTGGAGTCGTAAAAAGCCATTTTGTGGCTGTCCTTGATGATCAAACAGCGACAGCACGATCCCGGATAATTCTGGATGAGTACTATTCAGGATACCGTGAGTAGCAAAATGCACAATTTGAAATTGCTGGAGTTCTGTGCTAGTGATAAAAGCGCGACTAGCAGCAAAGTCAAAAGCCCTCAACTGCATACTTTTAGGCACCAATGCCAAAATTCCTTGGGCTTCTTCTCTGGTAAATGGCAAGCGGTCAAAAGAGACACTAGTATCTCTAGCGGCTCTAGCCAAAGCAATACTATTGACATCGCCTTTATTTGTTGACGGGGAGGATCTGCGGGCAATAATTTTTTTCAGTCGCTCATCGTCGTAGCTAAAAATAGGATCAGCTAAGACTGCCAGCTTCTTGGGAGCAGTTTTGCGTCCTTTGAGTTCTTTTCGCAACACAGCTAATGTAGTAGCCGAGGGTAGGCTGACAATTTCGTGTTTTACCAAGAGGGGTACTAAATCTTTGTCTTCTTTGTTGGGAGGACTTAACAAAGCGGCAAACGGCACATACTGCAAAGCACCATCACTAACAACAAGTAGACGCTTATTCCCTAATTGCGTTGCCACAGGTTGTAGTAATATTTCACTTAACTTGGCGATCGCTGCATTTGTAATAGCTGTTCCTTTTGTATTTATCCTATACCGTGGGTCTTTTAACTTTAAGTAAAATTGCTGGGCGACAGTTTCAATGTCGGCACGTTTGGGTAGTTCATAGCTGCTAATACTAGTCTTGGTAACTGCCCACAGATAGCTGCGCTTTTCTCCTAGGGAGTATTGTAAAAGCATGGTGTTTTCATCAAGCACCTGCTGCTGAATTTCTGCTAATGTGAGAGGCTTTGGCTGAGTTAGTGCTGCATAACGGGGACTAGTCGCACGAATTTGTGTCTGAACTTCTTGATATTTTTCGAGGAGGGCTTCAGTTTCTGATTCTAAAGCTTGCATTTGTGCTTCAGAGTATTTGCCGTTGAATTCTATGCGGCGTTTTTCTAAAGCATCTAATTTTTGCTGTATGGTGCGTTCCTCTGCCAGCAACTTTGGTTCCACACCTTGGCGAATATCTGCATGGGACTCTGTCAGCAGTTCCAAAAGACTGCGGGCGCGAGAACGTTCGCTGACTTGCAGTGCTTGGGCATCGTATCCTGACGATGGTTGCTGTTTGTGCAACTGCATTAATAGCTCGATGTAATATTTATATACATTTTGCTGTGAGGCAAAGTAAGAGGTACGCAGTTCTGGGCTAGCAACTTTGGTACGTAAATCTTCGATAATGGCGATCGCCGCTTCAATTTGAGTTATGGCTTGTTTAAGATTGCCCAAATTACCTTCCAACTTCGCAATATTGGAGAGTGTAGCCGCTTCTCCCGCTTTGTTGCCTACCATCCGCCACAAGGGTAAGGCTTGATTATATAGTGTCAATGCCTTCTGCTTGTCTCCCAAATCTTCATAGATACTGCCAATGTTATTGATAGAAGTGGCTTCTCCTGCTTTGTCGCCCACTGCCTGTCTCAAAGGCAGCGCTTGGTTATAAAACTCAAGTGCCTTCTGCTTGTCTCCTAAATCGCTGTAGACTGCGCCTAAGTTCGAGAGTGTGACAGCTTCATTGGCTTTGTTGCCTACCACCCGTGTCAGAGAGAGTGCTTGGTTGTAAAACTCTAATGCCTTCTTTGTATCTGCTAAATCGTTGTAGATTTTACCGATGTTATTCAGGGTAGCGGCTTCCCCTGTCTTGTTACCCACTGCCTGTCTGAGGGGTAATGCTTGGTTATAAAACTCAAGTGCTTTCTGTTTATCTCCCAATTCGTCATAGACTCTACCAATGTTGTTGAGAACAACAGCAACACCCGCTTTGTTACCCGCCTCACGTCTCAGAGAAAGGGCTTGGTGATAAAACTCAAGTGCTTTCTGCTTGTCTCCTAAATCGTCGTGGACTTTGCCGATGTTGTTGAGGGTAGTAGCAACGCCAGCTTTATCGCCTACCGCCCGCCTGAGAGGGAGTGCTTGGTGATAAAACTCAAGTGCTTTCTGCTTATCTCCCAATTCGTCATGGATACCGCCAATGTTGTTGAGGGAATTAGCTTCTCCCGCTTTATCACCAGCTAACCGTCTGAGGGCGAGTGCTTGGTTGTAGAGTGCTAGTGCTTGCTGCTTATCTCCTGATTCGGAGTAAACGCCGCCAATATTGTTGAGGGTGAGGGCTTCGCCTGTTTTGTCACCCGCCGCCCGTCTGAGGGGAAGTGCTTGGTTATAGAACGCCAACGCTTGCTGCTTATCTCCCAAATCGGAGTAGACTTTGCCAATATTGCTGAGGGTAGTGGCTTCCCCTTCTTTATCAGCGACTATCCGCCAGAGAGGAAGTGCTTGATTGTAGAGTGCTAGTGCTTGCTGCTTATTTCCCGAAACGTTATTGAGTAAGCCCATGTAAGTGAGTGTAATTGCTTCTCCGGCTTTGTCACCCGCTAACCGCCAAAGCTTCAACGCCTCTTGCCATTTCTCTAATGCTTGTGCTATCGATTCTGCTGTTCCTTGTTCATAAAGTTCTACCCCCTGTAGATGAGCTTTTTCAGCAGCAGCTTGATTTGCATTCGATGAAGTTGTCTGTGGCAATTGTGCCGTTTGCAGTGTGTGTTGGCTAGGAGAAGCTAGAACTGGCGCTGACAAAAGAATGCTGACAACTAGAGCGAGACTAGAATGAGTGCAAATTTGAAGATTAGGCTGGGGGATTTTTGTGTCTGCTTGCCGTTGCGTCATAAAAGTGCCTGTCTTCGAGAATTCTGTTATACAGCTATATTTCCCACTGCCAGGCAATAGGGAACAGGTATGGGGCAAGTTCCAGATGCGATTCCACGTCGTGAGGAAAAAGTGGAATGAGAATTCAGCGTACTAAAAAATTATCAAATTGCCACGGGTCATGCCAATCTAGCCAGGGTTCAGGAAAATAGCGGCTTGTTGCTAGAGATCGACTTTGCAAGGGAGTCCAGTTAGTAGGTACACTGACCATCCGACCAAGATAGGGACGGGCAATTTGTAAAATTTCGTTATGGGGTAGTTGTTCTGGCTCTCGAAATCCCGCTTGGGGATGGCGGACAGCCCAAACAGCCGCAGCGATTACTCCAGCACACACCTGTACAGTAGTGGCATTATGTCCGGGAAGAATCTGGCGAGCCTCTTGGATACTGAGTTGGGAACCATACCACCAACCATTACGAGGATGACCAAGCAACAAAACTCCCAATTCGTCTCTACCAGTAACAATATCTTGATTTAAGATGCGTAGTTTTTCGGGAGGTTGCCCACCTCCCATCATCACTTCTCGCAAACTAGCGATCGCATCATTAGTCGGATAATAAGCAAAATTTACTGTGGGTCGATAGAGCAGTTCCCCGTCTTGCCAAAGGCTAAAATAGTCACTAATTGTCATCGTCTCACTGTGGGAGAGCAGCAACCCTTCGATCGCACCACCCAGAGGTAGCCAAGAGCGAATATAAGTTGCACCACCGGGACGCTGTAAATATATAGCATTACCAGACCCAAACTCGAAGCAGGCTGCGTTTTCTGGCAAGTGTTTTTCATGAGTACCCCACCCAATTTCTGCTGGGTAGTAAGCCTCGGCGAGAAAACCCCAGATGCTCCAGGTATTGACGAACTCCTCCAGCTGTTTGGGGCGGGAGGAAATTTGTGTATCTCGCTCGGAAATTTGGATAACTTTGACACCACAAGTCCGTGCCATAGTTGCCCAACTTGTCTGGTCAGTCGGCCAGATTTGCGGTAATCCCATAACGCTGGCAATATCTAGCAAAGCGGCTTTGACAAAGTGGCTCACCAAGCCGGGATTTGCCCCGTGGCAGACAATTGCCGTAGCTCCCCCAGAAGCACAAGTTTTAGCCAGATGTCGCAGTGTCTGGTGAAAAAAGTAATGGGTACGCTTCCAAAGAGGAATTCTTCTATCTTCAAATTGGTCTGCCCACGGTTCAATACTGGAATCCACATAGAGAATATTGTGAATTTGACACCAGTCAATCATTGTCATGCAATCCACCCCTACTGTGAGATTAATCAGCAAGTCTCCAGGCGATAAGAGTTCCTGGAGAGTAGAGGTCAGATTATCGGGAGTTAGGCGGTGCTGAAGGTAACGGATACCCAACCTCGCAAAGGGGGCAAATTGCGCCTGGTGTCTCTGTGCATCGACAACAGTCACCTGTGCGATCGGCATTTCAAAGTGACGCAGAAGCAAAGATAACAGTCCTTGACCCACAGTACCGAAACCTAGCAACACCACTCGACCGCCGAAAGTCACTTTTTCAACTGCAACTGCGCTCACAAACAGCCGATGCCAGAGAGAATTGATCATATCGTGTCCGGTGAAAAGAGGCAGGGGGCGGGGAAGGAAGAATATAATGCAATACGGTTCCGTTGAGCCACAAAACCCTGATGTAGAGACGCGATTCTACTCTACGAGAAGCCGCACGAAGTGGGTCTAGGTGTCTGAAAGACCAATAATCTACACTCAGTCAGCACACTTCATCCCCCGCCAGTACTAGATTCATCAGGAATCACCGAACCGAAACCACCTGCACTGTTGCGTCTGAGAAACAGCAACGTTAAGGCACGATACCAGAAATTTCTGAACCGGGGAGGGGGACTGACGACCAAAGGTATGGGTTGACCAGATACCAAAGGATTCTGCCTGAGTAATTGAATTCCCTGTTGTTGCCAGCGCAATAGGACGTGGGCGAGGTCTGACTCTGGTGTCTCGTTTCTTTGTAGCAGCAGCACTCGCTGAATACCTTGAGATAAAAGAAACTTGGCAGACGGAAAATCTTCAGGAAATATTAAGCAGCGATTGTCAAAATCTCCTGGAGAAGGTTTTGCAGTATCCCGCATTCGGTTGGCATCAATCAAAAACGCTGGGGGAGCAAGTAAAGGAAGCTGCAATTGTTGCAATATCGGCGTTGCACTCACCAGGCTATCTATAATCGCTGCCATTGGCACGATCGCATTAGTCCCTTCACAGCAGTTATATAAAGGTATGGGTCGATAGCCCCGTTTACCTAAAGCAACACCTAATTCCACTGACTCTACTCCTGGTAAATTTACCAACACAAATGTGCGGCGATCGCCTGTGGGAATTCTATCAACATTCATGCCGAACTCATTTTTGGGAACGACAGCAGCAAGACGATTCTGAGTCAATTGGCTAAAGACTACTGGTTTAGCCCAACGCGACCAAACTACTTCCTTCGGTGCCCAAATAGCAAAAAATTCTTTTGGTTGCATTATTCTCCTACTGTTTTTTTAGTGAGGATAGCCACATCCTGGGCAGTTGCGTCGATTAGCGGTCTGCTACCCAAGCGACCATAAGCCCCAGCCGCACGACCATTAATTGTGTAGACTCCAATGCAAGGATAGAAATAGCCCTCTGCAGTCAACAAAGGTATCAATTCAAAGCGCCGCTGTGCTACCCATTTTTCTGGATGTTGCTTGGCGCTTTGTTGAATCTTTAGCCAATCCTTTTTCTCAGTTACTCCCAAAATACCGATGTTCTCTCCGATGCGACCTAGCGCGGGTTTGAGTACCCATGCTTCGTCCTTGAGGTCGCGGACTTGTCGGGGATCACGAGTTTCTGGCAATAGGGAACGCCAAGTCGGTAGCGGTGTTTTCAGGGCATCCCACACTAGGGGAAATCGCTTACTCTGGGTAATGAAGGCAGAGGTTGGGTTGCACTGGGGGATTTGCACCGAACTAAACAGGCGCTGCCAACCAGAGGCTTTGGGCAGATTGGGCAACCACTCCACAGGAAAAAATCGATACAGGAAATCAATTAGTGTTGGGGATTGGTGGTTAAGTAATAACGGATACTCTGACTGCCACTGGAGTTGGGTAGGACTAATTAGATAAGTTTGCAAGCCTACTTCCTGGAAATGCTGCGCCAGATAAGTCATCACCTGACGGTCATCAGTATAAGCGGTGGCATGGGCTAGAGCCACTTTTGCACCTTCACCAACAGATTCCCGAATGGCGGTGGCTAGGGCTAGGGCGGGGTTGCCCAAGGGGGTGGTTTGTGAATAATGTTGTGCTACTAAGTTAGTAAAACCAGAAGCTTCAATGTAACCACTGGGAACATCTGAATTGGCCTCAGAAATCCGCCAGCCCTCAGTAGTGAAGTGAAAATCAAACCGAATCACCCGCACTGCTTTGGGCGATGTCTGGATAGATGGATGCTGCCATAATTTCTGAATCGCTGGGGGTATATTTAGGTGTTTTTGCAGATGCGGTTGGAGTAAAATTTCTTGTTCAGCAGCGAGGGTTTCCGCAGCTAATTTTTCAGCTAGTTGGGCCAACTCCAGCCATGTTTCCCAGTTCAACACCAGGGGAAAGTCGGCTAGAGTTGCAACATCTTCAACTTGAGGGTCCCATTTACAACAGTCAAAAATGGTCTGTAGCCTTACTTCCTCAAATACCGTGGCTTCTATTGGGATATCTGCTTGCCAGGGTGGCTTCATATTCCTCCTCCCCAAACTAAAATACAGACAATGCCACTGCCTATATAAGAGAGAAAAGGAATTAAGCCGTGGGTGGTAATGGGTAGCAATGGCCGCTTTGCCGTTGGCTGACAAACTTTCTCGACCATGATGGCGGCGATCGCTAAAATAATCACAGACCACCCATGCTTGATAAAATCAACCATAGTTGCATCCGCAGATTCCCAGTTTCCGACCACAGCCCAACCCAAAATTGCGCCAGACGCTACTAAAAAACCAGCCAGACGCAAACCAGATGCGCTGTCTCTATCAATAGCGATCGCCTCAGAAATCTGGGTGAAAAATTCTAGAACCAGCCATAACAAAAACCATGCACCTGTAGACAGCATTGCTGAATAAACAACAGTTTCCCAACCTGGCCCATCTCCAATATTTCCACCAGCAAAGCAGAGGGTAACACCAATCAATGCACCGCTAATACTATAGGAAACAGCTATGTTCTGGCTTTCTATAGCATCATCACGAACACTTAAGCCACAAAATAGAAAAGCTTCCACAGCTATTCCCAACCAAGCAGTTCCCATCACTAGGTAGAAAATCAGGTACACAATATTATTGCGGACATCCTCTGATGCTAGAACCTGCAAAATCCCCAGCAGAATTCCTACACAGATAACAGGAGTTAGCAGTAGAACAAAGCGAGACTTATAAGAAGAAGCCAGTTGTGTGACTGATAGGATAGACAAATACCATTTACGCCATATTTTCCAGCTAGCTATTGCCGAGATGAAGAACAGGGTAGTCTCCATTAAAAACTCTCCTACCTGTAGTTACAAATAAAGGCAGAAGGCAAGGATGGAAATAAAAACTTCACTTGTGAGTCCATTGCCCACTCAAAAAACCAGATTTATACCTCGCATTCTGCCAGGTATAAAGCGTCCACAGCCTAAACCCCTCCTGAACAATAGTTGCCCTTAGCCGAGTTCCCTCTGCCTTCTGAATAAGTATACTCACAGACCACAGTTAGTCGAAAATATAGTAGGTATGTGCCATCAACCGCGCTAACCTGGGTGCAGTTTGTTGGGCTGCGAGATCCCAGACTTCTACCCTGCGCCATCCTACGGGTGTCTATAAGAAGTCGGGGATCTGAACACCACTACCCCCGCAGAATTAGTGAACTGTTAACTGTTAACTGTTAACTGTTAACTGATCATAAATATGCTTTTTGCTGCTGGTAACGGTTTTTAAATTCTTGCTGCTGTTGTTTATGATCTACAATTGGCTGGGGATAGTCAACAGCATGACGCTCCAAGGGGGGAATTTTCCCAGTTACTAAATATTCTGTATCGAGCGATCGCAATTCCTGCACCCATTGTCTGATATATTCACCCTCAGCATCAAATTTTTGCGCTTGACTGGCGGGATTGAAAATCCGCAGGGGTTTAGGGTCCATCCCACTAGAAGCACTCCATTGCCAACCGCCATTATTCGCAGATAAATCACCATCAATTAACTGCTGCATAAAATATTTCTCTCCCCATTGGGGATTAATCAACAAATCTTTGGTGAGGAAACTAGCAACAATCATCCGACAACGGTTATGCATCCAGCCGCTTTCGTTCATCTGGCGCATGGCTGCATCCACAATTGGATAGCCAGTATTCCCCTCACACCAAGCCTGGAATTTTTCTGTGTTGTTTTCCCAAGGGAAGTTTTTGAATGTCTCGCGGTAAGCACCATCAGCCAATTCTGGAAAATTATACATGGCGTGTTGGTAAAATTCTCGCCAAGCTAGTTCTTGTTGCCAGGTGCGGATACCTGCTTTAGCTTCGTCGCTGCGGCTATTTTCTAGTGCTTCTAAGGTGGCTTGCCAAACAGTGCGAATGCCGATCGCCCCAAATTTTAAAGCTGCACTGAGTTTTGATGTGCCTTCGATTGCGGGAAAGTTGCGCTGTTCTTGATATTCGTTAATGCTAGACGCGCAAAATTCTTCCAGTAGCGATCGCGCTGCAGCTTCTCCAGGGGCAATAATTAATTCTCCATCCCAGATAAAGCCTAAATCTTTTGCTGTTGGTAATGGTTGCGCGCCTACTTTTTTGGCAATTTCTTGTTCATCTGCCGTCAAACCCTCAGCATTTTGCAGAGTTTGGGCTGGTTGCGCCTTTGGTTTGCTACTCCAATTCTTCCAGAAGGGGGTGTAAACCGTGTAGGGACTGTTCCCGCCTGTGCGAATCTCATCTGGTGCGTTGAGGATTTGATCCCAGTTTTGCTGTAAAAATGCAATACCCTGTTCTTTGAGAGCATCGATTACAGTGCGATCGCGTTCTTGAGAATATGGTTCTACATCCCAATTCCAAAAAACAGCTTTGGCATTCAAAGCCTCAGCCAAAGCAGGGATTGCTACCACAGGATCAGCATGGAGTATTAACAATTGGCTGCCAGCTTCAGCATATCGCTGCTGTAGTGCCTGCAAGCAGCCAATCATATATGTCACCCTTACCGGGGCGACATCATCCCGTTCCAGAATATGCGGATCAAGGCAAAACACACCTACTACTTTTGGACTTTGCCGTCTTGCCGCAGTCAGTCCTGTATTATCAGAAATGCGTAAATCGCGGCGATGCCAAAACAGAATTAAGTCAGACATTCCATACTTAGAACAGTTCACCTGTACTAGCTTAGAGTCTAACGACACCAATTAACATCACTCTACAGATTAATTTCCGTTACACTGCCAAAATCAAACTTTTAAATCGCGCAAAGCTAGACGAATTTGCTCCAAACGCCTACGGTTGACACCAAGATCCGACTCTCCTACTCTTGAGGCCGATCGCATCTGAATTACTGATTCATTGGGGGGTAAATAAAACTCCACATCATCAACAAATTTAAAAATTCGGCTTTTAGCAAGAGCATGGATATAATTATCTGTTTGTTCTATCACCTCTGTACGGGGAACAACGGTAAGAACTTTTAGCAAAATTTCTCGTGCTTTATCGCGGTCTACATGATAGGGAATCGGGTCAATGGTATGTTTAGCATCAGCATCTTGACTGACAACACAGTTGTCTGAAGCTGGACAAGCACTCAGATGACCGTTATCAACTCCCAAACTAGAAGAGGTAGCCCAAGCAGTAGCAGGAAATATTACACTACTAGTCAGGGTAAAAAATATCGCCAAGGCGTAGTTTACCGCCGTAGGCATCGCTATTAAACGAGACATAATAAATTTACTCCTCAAAATTATATAGACACTCTTTATAATCGTTGACCGTCAACAGTCATCCGTCAACAGTTATCAAATCTCCGGTTTGTCCATCGGCAATAGTGGCTATTTAACTCAAAGTTGAGTATACTCGTTTTAACAGTTAATCAGCTTTTCTGTGATGGCTACCCTATTACTTAACGACGGCACAATCACAACTGACTTAGGTGAGATAGTTCGAGAACTCGACACTCTCGGTATTTACTTCAAACACTACGATCCAGGCACATCGCTACTCTTCACCGATATCCTAGAACAGGACATTTTGACAGATTCCGAGAAGCGCTACATTCTGGAACTTCACAATAGCGTTTTTGAATTTCTCCAGCAAGAAAACGGCTACCTTTGGTATGACTTGCTAAGTATACATCCTGGTTCACCCAATCTCCATACAGCGATCGCTACCTATAGCCGTTATCACACTCACACTGCGGCTGAACCCCTCTACGTCTTAGCAGGAGAAATTATCTTCGGTTTTGTCCGAGCCGATGGTACTCAAATACAACTGTTAGTTCAAGCACAAGACTATCTCTTGATTCCCCCAGGCGTTGAGCATTGGTGCAGCCCCTCTGCGTCATTGTACTTTAAAGGCGTACGCTACTTTACAACAGCAGAAGGCTGGTTGCCCACATACACAGGAACGCAGTTGAGTGATTCCCTCAACAAGCCACGTTAATTCCTCACCAACTCAAAAAACCTCTGCGCTTACCTCCGCGTTCCTCCGCGTTAAAAAAAATCTTACCTTCTCTGCCTAAATCCTACTCAATCCACTTCCTCACAGCGGATTAACAGTGCTTCCATAGCCTCTGCTAAAGAAATTAACTCTGTCCATGAAGAACCACTAACTAAATTTTGAGCGTGAGCCAAGCGATTTCGCAGCTGTTCAGCAGACTTCAAGAAACGTTCACCAAATCGCTTTGACTTCAGTCCCAATTGCAACAGCAGTTCTGGCTGATTTAAAACTAACTCACGCTTATCACAGAATTGCAGGTAATCTAACAAATCCATAGCTTCATTTCTTTCTTGACTCTCACGCCATAAACGTTGAGTGACTTCCAACCGCTCAGGTTTAAGGACTTTTTGCCAAGTATCTTGGGGATAGTAAATCCGCACCAACCGCAGCAAATTCATTTCTAGTAATGTCACCAAGCCAAACAGTAGCATCCGTGCAGGTGCTTTTTGTAAGTCACCACAAGTAACAATTCCCGTTACTTGATTACAATCTAGAACAAATAATCGCGGTGTTTGTTGCAAAATAGGTAGCAACTTCATCAGTGGAGTAGAAATGGCGATGAGTTCTTTGGGATGAAAGACTCGCTGATAGTCGCTACACTTACGGGATTCAGCTTTAATTAAACTGGAGCTATCTAAATAGCCACTGATAGTATTTTCCGACTCAACACCGACAACGTCAAAGTCTTGTGCTTGCATCCAAGACAACACCTCTATCACATCTGCTTCCGCTGGCACAGCTTTAAGAGGTTCCGCCACATATTCAATTGTGATATTGTTCTCAAATAAACTCCGCAAGTCTTGAGAACGAGATTTTAGGTGTTTCATCAGCCCTAAGCTATAAGACATCCGCAGAATTAGTATTTCACGGAAACCTGCGTTGTGTCAGTGCCAGCTGTGTACTTCTAATTTTAATTAGGGCTTGCTGAAAAAGAAAGAAAAGGTGACAGTCTGTAGATTCAATAGACCCTAGAAGCATATTTGAATCTGGTTTGATGTGGAAGAATTTTTTTACTCCGGTTCGTCCTGCTTTGTTTCCGGTTCTGCAATTAATTCATCCAAACTATCTGGAAATATTCCCTGTGCCACCATCTTGGTAAACACTTGATAACAATCGTTCTTCGCTCCCTCTTTCCGGGGAAATCCCAACCACAAAATCACAATCGCTTTTAACTCTGGGGTATCAAATGCTCGAAAAAATAGGCGATATCTTGCGAGTAAACCCATTTTCTTAACCCGTTCGTAGCGTTTTAATGCTCCCATTAAAGCAAAGTGGCTGGCGAAAGGATCGGAGGGAATTTTGGTTTCAATCGCAACAGTAATCGCAGCAAATAACTTTACCGTTGCATGGGTTTTAAACTCGCTTTCCGGTAACTTTTTCCGTAAATCAGAAATACAGTCAAATAATTCTTGATACTGAATTTCAAATAGTTGCGGGTGAAAATAAATCTCCCAACCATTACTGATAAACTTAGCCATCTGAGAGCGACTCGTCTTCTATTTCTACACCCTCAATTAATTTATGTGCAGCCTCAGACATTTCGGTTGTGTAAGGTTGCAGGGTATTATTTTTCAATGCTTCTGTCATGGCGAAATCGAGAAACAGCCGCATCATTAGGGAATCTTCCTCATCCTCGTCTTCAACCGATTCGGGAATAATTTTGACAATCGCAGTGTCGGGGGACAATACGAATATCCAACCCGAAGCATTAGCAAACTGGGGATGTTGGCGGTAAAACTCCGCAGGTAGACGAAATCCGGCGCTGTTGCCAATTTTGGTGCTGCGAATGTTGTAAGAGTTACTCATTGTGTATATACTTAACGTACTTACATGATAGCAGTGCCTGGGCTATTATAACGGTTCCCATTCGGATGCGGTATAAAATTATATCGCAAGCTGTAGGGGCACGGCAGTGCCCATGCGTGTCAACTTAATGTTAAATCGGCGGTTAGAAACCGCACGCCAGTTGCTATCCTGCGGGTTCCGCTTTAGCGTTACAAGTCGGGAAACCCGCTGTTAGCACCTGGCTCGTCTACACAGACAAAACCCACACTTCGACAAGCTCAGTGACCGCCTCCGTGGGTTTCAAAACCTTGATTTTTCGATAGTCCGCCTCCGCGGACTTTGCCTGTATAGCCGCGAATTCTATTCGCCTGGGTTTAAGTTGACACCAATGGTCAGTGCCATGCCCCTACACAGCGTGATATATTTTTGTACTTCATTTGAATGGGAAACGCTATAGGGTAAGCACATCTTGTTAGTAAGAAAGCCCTAATCTCAATACTGAAGAACCAAAAATGCAAAATCTTAATTCTGAGTTTTCTCTGGTAGGTTACGGGGTGGCGTGGCTCTACCAACATAAAATTTCTGTTCTAAGTTATTCAGTCCTAACCAGGCTGCAACAAAGATGAGGGGTGTAACTGCAAATAATATGTTGTCAAGGTAGAATGTCAGGGATGGTAAAGTTATGCAGGCGATCGCACCAATTACTGCACACCAAAATTTAAGTTGCTGAATCCTGCTTAACGCTCCCCGACAGCTAGCACATTTCTTTGTATGGGAGTGATAACGGTCTAGTAACTGCTCTTTTGTCAACTTTGGCGGTAAAGTTTCCCCAGGAAAGGGATTTACCTGATACTGATTCACCCATTGACGTAACTCAAAGACGAAAGAGTCTGCTTTGGTTGGTAGATAGAAAGCCTTAGTAAAGTTAGTGCTACCGCCCTTAGCTTCTAAATAACGCTCTTGATAATGCAAGAAAATTTGGTCATCTTCCAGAATGCCATTCTGTCCGATGTGGTTATACCAACGCGGCGTCAACTTCATCAATAAGCCAGGAAGTTTATTGGGAAACTTGAAGGGGAAACGGGCAAAGAGGCGACATTCACCTTTGCGGATAGGTGTAGCATAGACTACAGTCAATGTTCTGCCAAATTGCTTAGATGTCAAGTCATGCCACATCAAACCAGGGGCAATGAACTTTGTTTCTTGCCTTCCCAGTTTACCCCTACGTGGACCTTCCTCCCAGATGCCTGTGAACCCTTGTTTATTGGAGGAAATCACTTCTAATTCTACTGGAGCGGCGTTGGCTCTATTTCCTACAGAACGGTGATGTGTAAAGGGCAAATGGCTGGAATCCAGAACATTTTCTAGCAAAGTCAGCGCATCATAAGGTAAATCTCGAAAGGTATTTAAACAAACCCATTCTGTCGGTGATTCCTCTAGTGGAGCAACAATGGGAATCTGGGTTTTAGTAGCATTTTCGGGGTTTCCAGGGTAGACAAACAATAAACCTTGGCGTTCGGCTGTCGGTAATGACGCTACACATGCTCGCTGGGAAGTCTCAGCAATACCATTTACAACTTGTTGGGGAATGCGATCGCAACTACCAGATCCGGAGAAAGCCCAGCCGTGGTAAGGACATTCCAACAGCCCATCTTGATTAATTCTGCCTTCGGAGAGGGGTGCAAGGCGATGGGGACATTGATCATCAAATGCTCGCCACAATTTGGCTTGCTTGTCCCACCAGATGACAATATCTCTGCCCAGTAATGTGAAAGGCGTCGGCTGCGATTGCTCCAAATCATCGAGATAATAAACTGGATACCATGCCTCTTGGCAGTCAAAATAATCTAATTCACTACCACCTACGCGTATCTCTTCCACCGAGCGATCGCTCACATTAACCACGTTCTCCAGCATTCTTTTATTTAACAAGTTTTACATCTACAAATAACTATATTCTACTGATAAAAACCATAGCAGGTGACAGGCAATAAAGCTTGGTGTCAATATTTTATACTCATCTACCTGACCATTGATATAGCTTCGCACATTTCTTCCTTTTGATAGAAGCCTGAAGAGAAAAGGCTTTTCAATATTTGATTAGCAAAATAAATATTAATGCCGATGCAGCAGAATGAACCCAACACAAGTAAAGTGAACAGTTTGAGCCATAAAAAGCAAATTCTGACCTAGTTTAGGAAAATTTGGAGAAATCAATATGACTCAAAGTATATTTGAATTACCCGGACCTGAAAGAAATTCTGTTGTGGGTAGTTTACTTGATTTTGGACGTGAACCTCTGGAATTTTTAACCAGGTGTGGTCGTGAATATGGTGAGATTGTGCCGATGTATTTGGGATTGAAACCAGCCTGTTTATTAACCAAGCCTGACTATATTGAGCAAGTACTGAAAGAGCGAAATTTATTTATCAAAAGTCGGGGCTTACGTGCCCTTAAAAGCTTATTGGGGGAGGGGCTGTTAAGTAGCGAAGGAGAATCCTGGCTGCACCAACGTCGTTTATTACAGCCTGTATTTCACCAAAAACGCATAGCATCTTATGGTGATGTCATGGTTACTTACACTGAACAAATGCTTGAGAATTGGCAAGATGGAGAAACCCGTGATGTTCACCAAGATATGATGCGTCTGACTTTGAATATTGTGATGCAGACAATATTTAACCGCGATCTCAGCAATGGAGAAGCTCAAGATGTTGCCCATGCGTTAGATGTAGCGATGGATTGGTTTGAAAGTAAGCGCAAACAAAATTTTATCTTTTTAGAATGGTTCCCCATACCTGAGAATATCCGCTATAAAAATGCTATCCAGCAGATGGATAGAACTATCTACCAGATGATTAATCAACGGCGTGCTAGTGGTGAAAATCCCGGCGATTTACTCTCAATGTTAATGGAGGCTCGCGACGAAGCCGATGGTAGCCAAATGAGCGATCGCCAGTTACGCGATGAAATAGCAACTCTTATGCTAGCAGGTCATGAAACTACATCCAATACTCTGACGGGGGTATGGGTGCTGTTATCTCGCTATCCTGATGTCCGCAGCAAATTGTTAGCAGAATTACAACAAGTTTTAGGAGAGCGATCGCCCAGTATCGCAGACATACCCAAATTACCCTACACTGAGATGGTGATTAAGGAGGCTATGCGGATTTTTCCTCCCGTCTTTATGATGGCACGTGAAGCTACTCAAGACTGCGAAATTGGTGGTTATGAAGTGCCATCTGGCTGTATGTTAATGATGAGCCAGTGGGTAATGCATCGTCATCCTCGTCATTTTGAAGATTCAGAGGTATTTAGACCAGAGCGTTGGGCTAATGATTTAGAGAAAAATCTGCCCAGAGGAGTTTACTTTCCGTTTGGCGATGGTCCTCGCATTTGTATTGGTAAAAGTTTTGCACTGATGGAAGCTGTTTTATTATTAGCAACTATAGCCCAGAAGTTTGAGTTAATTCTTGTTCCAGATCACCCAATTGTTCCCCAAGCTTCAATTACGCTCCGTCCAGCATACGGCATTAAAGTAGTCTTGAAAAAGATTCATTGAAAGCGACGGGAAACTCGATCTTAGTTAATCGGTAAAGAGGTGGGAAACCCTAGTGTGGAAAAATCTGTCTCATTCAAGCAGGTGACAGGGAACATATTTTCCCATTTGGAGTTCTCTAGCGGAACCCCTACTTCTATATACCCCCTGTTGCCTGTTAATAGTTCCCTGGTTAACTAAGTGAGTTCCGGCGCTATCTATGGGAAACTACTATATAACCAAGCGTCAAATAGATACTAATGTGATTAGACGAGCAGCATGAAATTCCAACTGTTATTAGGCTCTTTATTTTCCCAGATGAAAGGACGTCATTGGTGGATAGGTATCCTCTTATGGTTTGTTTTGGTTGCTCCAGCGCAAGCATCTGTAATTCTCCGCGTGGCAATCGAGCGGAATGTCAATCAGGCAAAGGTTGGTAGTTCTACGACTGCCACAGTTAAAGATAGCACTGGTCGGAGTCTTGGACAGTTACCAGCGATGAGTTCTTTTTATGCCCAAGCCGTCCCTGGTGGAGTAGCTTTGGATAAATGGCAATCTGGTTTATTTTGGATTGAGCCGACAGGCAAGGGATTCGTTTATATTGGCGATCGCTGGTATCGCGGTAGAACTTTAGTTCTGCCCACAGAAAAAGGCTTAACTGTCGTTAACTGGGTTGATCTGGAAGAATATCTCTACAGCGTCATTGGTGGCGAAATGGACTCCAGCTGGCCCCAAGAAGCCCTGAAAGCTCAAGCGATCGCCGCTCGTACCTTTGCCCTTTACGAGCGGGAAAAACAGCGCAATCGTAATCCTGTTTATGACTTAGGCGCTAGCCCAGATCGCTGGCAAATTTACAAAGGCGTTATTAGTGAATCGCCGAATACTTACACCGCAGTAGATACTACAGCAGGGCAAGTATTAACTTACAACAACAAGATTATTCTCTCGGTTTTCCACGCTTGCTCTGGGGGACACACCGAAAATGTCGAAGATGTTTGGGGCAGCAAAGAGCCTTACCTGCGTGCTGTTCAGGACTACGATCAAAATATCAGTGAGTGTAATTGGGTGAAAACATTCTCACCTGCTGAAATTAGTTCCAGGATTTCTGGTGTGGGTAATGTGAGGGATGTAGTTGCAGAAGCATTCTCACCTTTTCGCAGTGTTAAAGCTTTGAAAATTATCGGCGATCAGGGTACAAAAGTATTACAAGGAGAGGATGTACGGACTGCACTCCGACTTAAAAGTACCCGTTTCAGCGTTAATAAAGGAGCAAATGGTAGCTTTGTACTCCAAGGGCTGGGATACGGTCATGGTTTGGGTATGAGTCAGTGGGGAGCGTATAATCTTGCCCAGCGAGGAGCAAACCACCTACAAATTTTAGGACATTATTACCAAGGTGTATCACTCACACCAATTCAGCCGAAGTAGTCCACTCAACGAATTTTAGATTTTAAATTTTGGATTTTGGATTTTGAATCTTCAATCCAAAATTTAAAAAAGTCTCAGAGCAAGCGAATTTAAACGCGAGAATAAATTTAAAATCTAAAATCAATTGACACTCCCCCGATTTCAGTCGTGGGGTCAATCTAAAATCTAAAATCTAAAATCTAAAATCCAAAATGGTATGACTTTGGGAAATCTCACTAACTATCCCTACCCTAGTACTCGAAGAGTAATTATGGGTAATCGTGGCTCTGTGGCTGCAAGTCAACCACTAGCAGCGATCGCTGGTATGGAAATGTTATGGGCTGGTGGTAGCGCTGTTGATGCTGCTATAGCCACAGCGATCGCCTTAACTGTAGTTGAGCCTATTTCTAACGGTATTGGCGCTGATGCCTTTGCCCTCGTATGGGATGGGAAGTTACATGGTTTAAATGCCTCTGGGAAAAGTCCGCAAAAACTCACCCTAGAACAGTTTACCGGACTCAATGCCGTACCGAAATATGATTGGCGTGCCGTCACCGTACCAGGTGCAGTCTCTGCATGGCGCAGTCTCTGGGAACGTTGGGGACGTTTACCCTTTGAAAAGTTATTTGCCCCCGCAATTCGCTATGCTGAGGAAGGATTTCCGGTATCGCCACAGATTGCGCTTGGTTGGCAGCGGTTAGAAAAAAATTATCTTTCCCTGACTGGTAAAGAATTTGAGCCTTTTAAACAAGTATTTTTCCCCAATCACAAAGCGCCAGTAGCCGGAGAGATTTGGCATTCTCTCGCCCATGCCCAAACTTTACGAGAAATTGCGGCTAGTGGTGGTGAAAGTTTTTACCGGGGTAACATTGCTCAACGCATCGCAGACTTTGCTGCTGATACTGGCGGATATTTAACCAAAGAAGATTTAGCAGCCCATAAAGCTGAATGGGTGCAACCGATATCAACGAATTACCGAGATTTGACAGTTTGGGAAATTCCGCCCAACACTCAAGGAATTGCCACATTAATTGCCTTAAATATCCTCTCGGGTTTTGAATTATCTCGTTATCAGCGCGAATCCACAGAAAGCTACCATTTACAAATTGAGGCGTTAAAACTTGCCTTTGCTGATTTGCACAAGCACATTGCCGACGATCGCTTTTTACAAATACCTGTAGAACACCTACTTTCATTAAACTACGCGGCAGAACGTCGTGCTTTAATTACAGAACAGGCGATCGCTCTAGCTGAACCAGGATTACCCAAAGGCGGAACAGTCTACCTCGCCGCCGCCGATGGCGACTTGATGGTATCTTTCATTCAATCTAATTTTACAGGTTTTGGTAGTGGCATTCTCCCTGCTGGAACTGGCATTGCCCTACAAAATCGGGGATACGGATTTAGCCTAGAATCAGGACATCCTAACCAATTTGCCCCAAGTAAACGCTCCATGCATACAATTATCCCTGGCTTTTTAACCAAAGGTAATCAGGCGATCGGGCCCTTTGGTGTCATGGGAGGCGCAATGCAACCACAAGGACATCTACAAGTAGTGGTAAATTTAGCTGATTATGGCTTAAATCCCCAAGCCGCAATAGATGCTCCCAGGTGGCAATTTGTCTCAGATTCTACGGTATTTTTAGAGCAAACTGTCGCCCAGGAAATAGCACAGGGACTAATTCAGCGTGGTCATAATATACACCAAACGCCAGACGCATTTTTTGGTAGGAGTCAAATTATTTCTAAGCAAAATCAAGTGTTCATTGCTGCGACAGAATCTCGTGCTGATGGACTAGCGCTAGCTTGGTGACAGGTATCACGAATTTACGTCTACTTAGCAGCATCAAAAATCTGTTGTGCGGTTAAATTTAATTGGGGAAATGTAGGTGATGAAATCGCGGTGTTGCCTTGAAAAGGTGTCATTTGATATTCACCATCAACTAATTCGCATACAAAAATAGTGGATTGTTTGGGATTGCCGATAAACTTTCTTGCACCCAATGCAGCATAATCAGCAATCCAATATTCAGGAATGCCCATTTCCTCATAATCCCTAAATTTATTGTAGTAATCATCTCGCCAGTTAGTTGAAACAACTTCAATAACTATTGGTACTGATGCTGCTTGGCTTACTGTTGACTGTTTTTGAAACAGCGGTTCATTGTCGAGATTATCAAGATTTAGCAGCAACACATCAGGTGAATAAGCGGATTCGGCAGAGGGAGTTTTGACTAATGCGGTTTTGGGTATAGTGTAGGGAAGGTTCAGCCGATCAAACTCGATAGTTAGCTTCCGGGCTATAAATCCTACAACTTTTTCATGCGCTCCAGTTGGGGGTGGCATTTCAACAATTACTCCCTTGTGCAATTCATAGTATTTACTATCGTTGGGATACCACTCGATAAATTCATTGAAGGTGAGTAATTTAGGCAAGGCTTGGGTCATCATCTTACCTCCAGATATGTTTTATCTTATCATTCAATAAATTTTGAATACGTTCGCTTCGCTCAGTAAAAGCTTTGAATTTTGGGCGTTGCTTGAAGGTTTAATTTAAATATTTTTGTCCAGCTAATTACCAACCTGCAAAACTTCTACTTCTTGTGTAGGGGAAACCAATGTTTTACCCACAGGTAGAACAGCTAGAGCATTAGTTTGAGCTAGATTAATCAAATTGCCGGAACTGTGACTACCACCAGCTTTGTGAAACTCATAAACTCCATCAATTAGCTGTAATTTACCCCAAACATAAATCTCTCGTTTACCATCCGATCGCAATTCGTCATGCGATCGCACTTTTATAAATTTTACTTCCCCGCTCTCAGCCAGTCCTGAAAGTTTTTTAATTGCTGGCTGCACAAATCGCCAAAAAGTCACCAACACAGCAGCAGGATTCCCCGGTAAACCAAAATACAGCCCTGAATGCTGAGTTTTCTCCCCATCTCCCAAATCATGATTGGGAAAGCTAGCAACAGTCAGCGGTTTACCTGGCCTCATCGCCACAGCCCGGGCATGAATTTTTGCACCTAGTGACTCTAAAATCTTGTCCACATAGTCATAGTCCCCTACGGAAACCCCACCAGAAGAAATCACTATATCAGCGCTAGCTATGGCGTGGGCAATAGTTTCTGCCAAAGCTACTGGATTATCCCGCACAATCCCTAACAGTAATGGTTCCGCTCCACTTTGTTTCACCAAAGCTGCCAAAGCATACTGATTAGAATCGACAATTTGTCCTGCTTCTAACACTTGATCTGGCGTTACCAACTCATCACCCGTAGAAAGAATTGCCACGCGTGGACGACGGTAAACACTTAGCTGACTACACTGCAAAGCAGCTAAAACAGCGATTTCTGGGGCATTTAAAACAATTCCTGCTGGTAGTAATTGTGCCCCAGCTTGGTAGAAAGCAGCCTTGTGTCTGACGAATTCTTGAGGTTTTGGTGCAGCCAGAATAAAAATGCGGTTTTCTTCCGAGTGAGTTTTTTCCTGCATCACAACAGTATCTGCACCCTTGGGCATCACCGCACCTGTAAAAATCCGTGCTGCTTGTCCTGATTGAATCGTAAATTGGGGCTGATATCCTGCGGGAATTTCCTCCACAATTTCTAAAACACTTGGGTTTTCGGCGCTACTGTGTTTCACATCTTCATAACGCACTGCATAGCCATCCATAGCCGAATTATCCCAATGGGGAAAGTCCAGGTTACTAGTAACAGAGGAGGCGAGAACGCGTCCCGTTGCAGCTAATAAATCGACAACTTCTGTATAATCCAGCGGCTGCACCAAATTTAAGATAATTTTTTCTGTATCACCGACTGATAACATAGCGATCGCCTACTGTTTAGATCCCCAGAATAGAGTTGTTTTCTGGTATTTAAGGATTTTAGCTATAGCTTTAAGATTAAAGATAGCGACGATAATTAATTCTCCCACCCCTCAAGAAAAACACCTAATTTTGTATGACTATCGAACGCATTCCCCAAAAACACTATCCCAAAGCTGAGATTGGGCGGCGAGGTATGGCATTAGGGCTGGATTTCCTTGGTGTCTGGTTAGTCAGTTCCCTCATGGGAGGCGGTGATTCTGGGATTCAATTTATCCAAATTTTTGTGTTTGCGATCGCCTGGTTACTTTTACGAGTGATAGTCGTCTACAACAATCAAGGGCAGAGTTTAGGGCGTTGGGCATTTGATATGAAGGTGTTAGAAGTAGAATCTGGGGAAGTAACTGGCAAAATTCCCGCCTTACAAGCGCTACTAAAGCGAGAGGCGATCATCGGTGTAGGCGCGCTTTTAGTGTCAATTGCTCTAGGTAACATTAGATTCAATCCCACTGCTATACTGCTAATACTTCCTCTGGCTGTTGACTGTGGTACAGCCTGGTATGATCAGCTGATGCATCAGGCTTTGCATGATCGCTATGGTGGTACTATCATAGTTTCGTCGCGTCGTGGCTATGCGCTCGATATAAAAATTAAGCAATTAGTTGAAAATATGCGGCGCAATGTGAGAAGATAGTCATTTGTGTGAAATCAGCGAACAGTGAACAGCCAACAGTGAACAGTAAACAGACTGATAACTGATAACTGATAACTGATAACTGATAAATGTTAATTCTCTTCAGGCTTTACGGTTTGTAAGATTATGGCTAAGAGCAAAGGCGCCCGTATAATAGTGACACTGGAATGTACCGAGTGTCGCACCAACTCCAACAAGCGTTCTGCTGGTGTTTCACGATATACAAGTACGAAAAATCGACGCAACACCACCAACCGCTTAGAACTGAAAAAGTTCTGTACCCACTGCAATACACACACAGTCCACAAGGAAATTAAGTAAAGATGAGTTATTACCGTCGGCGTTTATCTCCGATTAAACCAGGAGAACCAATCGATTATAAAGATGTTGATTTGTTGCGTAAGTTTATCACCGAGCGGGGCAAAATATTGCCACGTCGGATTACTGGGCTGACATCCCAGCAACAGCGAGACTTGACATTAGCAATTAAACGTTCTCGAATTGTGGCTTTGTTGCCATTTATTAATGCAGAAGGCTAAAACAATTTTGGATTTGGGATTTTGCGGAAAGTCTGAGCGCCGGCTTCCGGCGCTCAGAACTTTCAAAGACAGATTTTGGATGATCGCAAGAAGCTGCGTTTAAATGGAAATTTAGCTTGATTTTTCTGAGTCCAGAATCTCAAATCTGAAATTAAGTAAAGTGCAAAATAGGCTGCTGCATTGAAAATAGTTGGATTCGGGATTTGATACCAGCTATTAAATCCAAAATCCAAAATCCAAAATCTAAAATTAATAAAGTGCGAGAGTTGTGGACAAGGGTACGCTAGTTGAATTTAGGGTTCAAGGCGATCGCCGTTTGGGGGTAGTAGACCGTCCAGACGGCAAGACCCGTTGGTTTGTGGTAGACGAACGCGGCCAATCCCATAGCCTCGCGCCTAGACAAATCACATATACAGTTAACGGACAAACTTACAAGCCAACTGAAATTGACCACTTTCTTGAGCAGGTCAAGCCATATTTAGATCCATCAAGCTTAGAAGTAGCTTGGGAATTACTCGTTGAAGATGGGGAAACAATCACCCCGTCCCAAATGGCAAATCTGCTGTTTTCGGAATCAGCAGCGCCTCATTGTTACGCCGCACACTGCTTGTTATCAGACGACAAACTCTATTTCAAGCAAAAAGGAGATGCTTATGAAACTCGCACCGCAGCTCAGGTAGCAGAACGCAAGCATCAGTTAGAAGTAGAAGCCCAAAAGGCTAGGGGACAACAGGAATTTTTGTCGCGTGTAGAGCAGGCACTCACTGGCGTTGCAGTAGAATGGCAACGTCACGATCGCCAGCGTCTAGAAGGACTAGAAAAATACGCAGCCTTGATGGCGGATATCGTGCGGACAGGGGTAAATTATGACTCTTTGTCTAGAGCTTATCCCCCCCCAGCAACAGTATTAGAAACCATGACCATGCTGGGACGTTCCGCTACCCCCCAAGGAGCCTTTCAGCTTTTGGTAGACTTAGGCTGGTGGAGTAGCAATGAAAACTTATTCCTGCGGCGTTCGTCAATTCCGGTTCAGTTTCCTAGCAAGGTATTAGAAGTGGCGCAACAGCGTTTGGATTTCCCACCATCCGACCAAGATGGAACCCGTTTGGATTTAACGCACCTGAAGGTGTACACAATTGATGATGAAAGCACGACCGAGATAGACGACGGTCTAAGTTGGGAATCACTCCCAGATGGACGGGAGCATCTGTGGGTGCATATAGCTGACCCTACTCGCTTGCTAGCGCCAGAAGACGATTTAGATTTAGAAGCCAGAAAGCGGGGTAGTACAGTTTATCTACCAACGGGAATGATCCCCATGTTCCCGGAAGTATTAGCCACTGGTCCGATGAGTTTAGTACAAGGGCGGGTTTGTTGCGCCTTGAGCTTTGGTGTGGTTTTAGATCAAACCGGAGCAGTAGCAGAATTTAACATTTATCCCAGCTTCATCAAACCAACCTATCGCCTCACCTATGAAGATGTGGATGAGATGCTGGAATTAGGGGTAGAAGCAGAACCAGAAATTGCGGCGATCGCACTTTGGGCTAAACGACGCCGCAATTGGCGCTACGATCAAGGTGCCATCAGCATTAATATGCCGGAAGCCATGATCAAAGTCAAAGGCGACGAGATCAGCATTGATATTTTAGATGACTCCTCATCACGGCAACTAGTAGCAGAAATGATGATTTTAGCCGGCGAAGTAGCCGCACGCTACGGTCAAACTCATAACATTCCCCTCCCTTTTCGCGGTCAGCCACAGCCAGAATTACCCCCAGAAGAGGAATTACTCCAACTACCAGCAGGATTTGTCCGCGCCTGTGCTATGCGTCGTTGTATGCCGAAAAGTGAGATGAGCATCACTCCTGTGCGTCATGCAGGTTTGGGTTTGAATACTTACACCCAGGCGACTTCTCCCATTCGTCGCTATAGCGACTTGCTCACCCACTTCCAGCTAAAAGCTCATTTACGCGGTGAAGTTTTACCTTTTTCAGCCGAACAACTCAAAGAAGTGATGATGACAGTCACCAGTACAACCCAAGAGGTGACAATGGTAGAACGGCAAACTAACAGATATTGGGCTTTAGAATATTTACGTCGTCAGCCAGAGCAAGTTTGGCAAGTGACCGTTTTAATGTGGCTCAGAGAAGACAGCAATTTGGCACTAATTTTGTTAGAAGATTTGGGTTTGCAATTGCCAATGTCTTTTAGAAGGGATGTTAATTTAGGCGAACAATTGTTAGTCAAAGTTGGCCTCGCCGATCCACAAAAAGATATGATTCAGTTTCAAGAAATAATTTACCAAGAAGCACTTAATTAAATAACTGAAGCTTTCAAACTCACCATTCATATTTAGGATTTACTGTCAATGCGTAAATCCTAGTTAGTTTAGTAACAAATGAGCTTTTTTTTGTCTATGCCGCATTTTTGACTGAGATAATCCCCTCACTACACCACTGGATAAGTAGCCATCGGTCAGAGTCTTTATCTAATACTGGCTTGAGGCGGAAATTAAAAACCTCTTGCCAAACCTCTACCCCATGCTGGGATACAAAATCTGCTTCCAATTCTTTGAACTGTTCCTATTGCCTATCACCGATAGCTGTCAGCATGGGAATGATTGCGGTGATTGAAACTTGTGCTGCAACAGGTGTCATTCTGGGTAGTCCTCAAAAATACAAATAATCGGCATAAGTGGTTTTTTGGTGTTGATGATTTTAATCAACCGCTTACCTTTGCTTCTGGCGAGTGCAAAACAGGCTAGCTCTGTTTCTGCTGCTGACCAAAGTTAAAAACGTTGTCGTAGACATCGAACAGCAACTTCCAACGGCTCTTGTACTGATAACTGTTAACTGAAGAGACTTTCTATGTAACATCTCTAGCAATCTCAATAATCTTACCAATGACAATGTCACGTCTTAATAGACGATGATACCCTTGTATTTAGTCGCTGACTCTTAAGTATGAAATGGGTTGAAATTATCAATCTTTCATGACCTATGTCAGAATTTTTTGTTTAAAAAACCACTAAAAGAGCGAGTTTTTCGTTCAAGACTGATTTTTCCTCCAGATATTTCTGATTTACCGTCTAGCTTATCTACTTTTGGGGTGTACTCTCAATATACAGTAACTCTCGCAATCAACTGTTGCCATAATTTACACTTTGAGGTAAACGCCATGAGAAATTATGCAGATAAACAAGACCTCATATTAAGTCAACTTACAGATAAACATTTTCAGCACCGGGATTTTAGTGGATGTGATTTAAGCGGAATCGACCTCAGAGCAGTTGATTTAAGTGGTGTGAATTTGATGGGAGCAGATTTGCGTAGTGCAAATCTATGTGGCTCAATTCTCACTGGTGCTAACCTTAAAGAGGTCAATTTGTATGAAGCTAATTTGACTAATGCTGATTTAACGCAAGCAAATTTATGTGGAGCTTTTTTAAGACGATCGCAATTTAATGGTAGTAATCTTTGGGGAGCCTCTTTATGTGCAGCTAATTTGAGTGAAGCAGATTTGAGCGCAGCCAAATTAGTGGAAGCATCTCTAATTGAAGCTAACTTAGAGAGAGCCAATCTCACAGGCGCAAACTTATGTGGCGCAATACTAGTTGAAGCAAATTTAACCCACGCTAACTTAACTGGCGCAGATATGACATGGGTAAACTTAACAGCAGCCAACTTGACTGAAGCGCAACTTTGGGACACAAACCTGATTTACGCCAACCTGCGGAATACAATCATGCCTGATGGTACAATTCAATACCCGGAAATAGTATTTATTTCCTAAGCTTTGTTCAGCTCACCAATTTTAGATTCTTAATTAATTCAATGTTAATACAGCAGAATTCAGGAATAGAACAAGCTTTGAAACCTAGGTTGTGTACTTTAGCAACTTGAAATCAGCTATAAATGATAGGTAATAGGGAATTAAATTGTCTTAATTACCAATTACCTATTATTTATTGGGGACTGGGTACTGAATTCTGACTCCCAACTCCTAACTCCCGACCAATTAAAATTCCCGTTGTGAGAAAATGAGCATAGCGATCGCTAATAGCATGGCACTATACAACAAGCCATAGCCAGCATTAGTAATTAGCGTAGTCGCATCAGGAAGCGCTTGCAGACCATAAACAGCATCATTTTTCAGATCCAATCGAGATAAATCTGGCAAAATGAGATACACACCTTGAGTGAAGCGTTCAATAGCAGGGTTGCGACTCAGACGACCAAATTGTAATAAATCTTGAGTTATATTCCCCATTAAATATACGGCACATGTTAAAGTTATTGCCAATAGGGAACTAGTGAATACACCAAAGGTAATCGCTACAGCAGTGATTAAAGTAAGCTGTAAAAATATGAATATAGCAGCAATTAAAATACTTGCTGTGGGATGGGAAATATTACCAAATTGTAAAAATGCTAAATAAATCACTGTCATTATAGTGATTAATAAAGCTAGTACTGCTGATAACCCCAAATATTTACCAGTAATAAATTCGCTGCGGCTAATTGGTTTAGCAACTAACACCAAAATAGTACGTTTTTCTATTTCTTTGTTAACCATTCCTGTACCCACAAAAATAGCAACAATCAAGCCGATGATACTCATTGCTACTATCCCAAAGTCTAAAAATATTTTGCCTTCGGTAGTAGCTGCAAATTCAGGAAGTAAGCGAATAGCGGCTGCAAGAATGAGTGCATAGAAGCCGATAATATAGAGGATGCGATCGCGTATCACTTCCTGAAATACATTTTTTGCAATTACAAAAATTCTATCGAAACTCATTATATTTGTCATTTGTCATTTGTTCAAGAATTATTTCCCCGCTACCCCACTCCTCTTACCGCGATGGTGGAGGTGAACCAGCAATAGGTTTACTCACGCGGCCGCACTCAATTTCTGCAACGATTACTGTGTCTTCTGGTTTCTTAGTCTTTGCATAATTTGCAATTGGCCGAATTTGACAAGACTTCTTCAAGTAATAACCACGTGAGTTGGAACTGGGACCAGTCCAAATACTGAGTATATCTAGTAAATACTCATCTTTTTTACTAACATTAGGATTGGATATTCGTGGTTCAATACGCCATAATTCCTTCTCATCAAATTCTTTCAGGCGCTTGTCAAGCATGACTTCCTGAGTGAGGACTGCAAGATTAGGATTAGCCTTTTGTAGCCATTTTTCTGCTTTTGCCCAAGGTTGTTTATCTATTTGTTGTTCTACTAATGGTTGTAGTTTGTTTAAAATATAAACTCCATTGTTAGTAATTTTTGCTGGTGCTTCTGTTCTCACAACAAAAGTACTGCGCTTAAAATTATCTGACATTAAGCTAGGATATTCTTTTAACCAGTTATCCATGACAAAGTAAAACTGAATCCAGCAACTTAACAGCATACAACTGGCAAATAATATTATCAGTTTTTGGCGTTCTTCCGGTTTAGGAATTTGAGCTTTAGCATCAGTACCAGTCCCTTCAAAAAAACTGGGTATTGCAGTAATTAGTGCTGCAATTGTCGGCCAAAGAACAATAGTTCCTGATGTAATTCCCACGCGCTCATTGCCAAAAGCAAAAACACTGACTAAAAACCCCGTTATTAATGCGCCTACTGGCATAAAAGTACCGGGAACTCTCACAGGATCGTCAGTAGTGTACCAAGCTGTACCGGCAATTAAAAATAACCAACCACAAAGTGCAATTATTTCCTTAATAGGAGTACCGGCAAAATACGAAAGTCCCCAAGAAAAAATACTTAAATAAATGAAGGTTTGCCAGGAATATGCTTTGGTTGGAACTACTAGCTTCTTAATTCCCCCGTAGATATCTTCAACAAACTTGAATATAAACAATAAATCTTTCAATAATGCTCCCATATTTTCACCTCTAAATTTTGAGTAAACAATAATTTAACTTATAGCTTGTACAGTGAAAATAATTCTACCTAAGCCTAATTAACAAAATAATAGTAATAGCACTGTAGCTCAAGGAATTTGCTATTAATGTGGTAGTTACTAAATTTGTGTTTTGAAATTTGAGCTTGCCAAGGCGACGCGATTTACGTTGCACAGAGAAAGACTCTGGTTCTTCTTTTGTGACGATTTTGTCACTTAATGAAAGCAAGGAAATTCTGAGAAGTAAGAATTTCATGATAAAAGTCGCAAAGAAAATGATAAAAGCAGTTAAGATAATTAACGTTTGGGTAGTAGGTGATTTAAAATTATTAAAGAAGACATAATTAATTAATTCTGATTTTAATGGTATTGGTAACATTGGTTCTAGGATAAAAAATCCTATCCAACCAATCACACTAGAAAAGAGATTGACAGAAAGAGCATAAAAAGTACTACTTTTCTTGTCAAATTTCAGCCGAGTGTTAAAAACATAGGCTTCTATTGGTACGGCTATTAGTAAAAATAAAAAGTGAAACAAAATTGCACCGATGGGGAAAATACTGGGAGGTGTCCAATTTTCAAACATAAAAGGTCAGTAGGAAGGATTAACTTTAGAGAGTATAACCGCGATAGTGAGGTTAATGGGGGCAATTATCTCATTGTTCTCGCCATTTACTACGTTGGTGTGCCAGTATTTTCCCATTTGTCTTATTAATACATTAAGCTGGCTATTATACGTAGGTGATATCAAGGCTTATCTATCCCATAGTGCAAGACGTTAGGTAAGATTAAAGACTTCAACGTTATAGCTTTTCGAGAAATGACAAGGAACGGTATCGGTATTCGCACGGCGCAAGTGCGTCCTGAACGGCTCACTGGTCAAATTCACGTCTACGATGGCGCAGGGAAAGGCAAATCCCAAGCGGCTTTAGGAGTCGTTTTACGCTCGATTGGCTTAGGGATAAATACACCAAGTGATTCTAACCGCGTTTTATTACTGCGGTTTCTTAAGGGACCAGAACGTGATTACGACGAAGATGGAGCGATCGCTGCTTTGCAGCGCGGGTTCCCTCACTTAATTGACCAAGTGCGGACTGGGAGAGCAGAGTTTTTTGGCCCGGAAGAAATTACTACCTTTGACCGCGCTGAAGCATCACGGGGTTGGGATGTAGCCAAAGGAGCGATCGCTAGCGGACTGTATTCAGTTGTCGTCTTGGACGAAATTAACCCCGTTCTAGATTTAGATTTGCTCCCAGTCGATGAAGTGGTGCAGACGCTAAAATCCAAACCCCAGGAACTAGAAATTATAGCTACTGGACGTGCTGCACCACAAAAGTTGCTCGATATTGCTGACTTGCACTCAGAAATGAAACCCCAACACCATCCGACAGCAAAAGCACTATTTATTGAGGGAATTGAAATTTATACGGGTGCTGGTAAAGGCAAGTCTACCAGCGCCTTGGGGAAGGCTCTCAAAGCCATAGGTAGGGGAATTAATCATCCGGGTTCTACCCGTGTGTTAATCATGCAGTGGCTCAAAGGTGGTAGTGGTTATACAGAAGATGCAGCGATCGCCGCCTTACAACAGTCCTATCCTGAAGTGGTGGATCATCAACGCTGCGGTCGAGATGCGATTGTGTGGCGAAATTCTCGCCAAGAATTAGACTATGTGGAAGCAGAACGGGGTTGGGAAATTGCCAAAACAGCGATCGCCTGTGGATTGTATAAAACCATCATTCTCGATGAACTCAATCCCACCGTTGACTTAGAATTACTTCCCATTGAACCGATTGTACAAGCCTTACTCCGCAAACCCCGCGACACAGAAATCATCATTACTGGTCGCTGTCAGCATCAACCTGCTTACTTTGACTTAGCCAGCGTTCACTCCGAAGTTTACTGTCACAAGCACTATGCCAATCAAGGCGTAGAACTCAAACGTGGGGTAGATTTTTAAATTTAGTCAGGAGTCAAGAGTCAAGAGTCAAGGTTATTATCTCCCTGCTCCCTTCTTAGATTAAAACCCCTGCAAAACAGGGGTTTTTTCAACTTTCATCAAAAACTATTATCTTGCGAGTGTTTCATATTGGTTGATAATTACACTCTTAATTTGACTGCAAGTGTGTAGATGTTGATCACAAAATTTTAAACCAAAGATTCATCTTGTTGGTAATCAACAACAACCTCGAAAGAAGAGTTAGGGATCTCCTGACGGAGGTGACGCAAATATCCATCTGCATCAGAACGACTGCGGAATCGAGCAACAATTACCCGTTCCATGTCAGGAATTAAACGAGCGATCGCCCAAGCATTAAGACGCTTTTTGTAGGCGTTGACGCGGATTGGCTGGTCTTCAGAAATCGCTTGAGTTACAGAGGTGGAACTTTTGTATTCGGTATTTTGTGGCATGAAGTAGGGTATCCATCGGGAGTTGAGTGAAGGGCGTTAGCAAGTCTCTTCTCGGGGATGCACTAACGCTTCTTTAACCTTGATGCACCCTTGTTAATACATTATTTTCTGATTGTCAACACTTAGTGTTCAATGTTCGAGCTAGCTAAGTTGCTCTGTTGAATCACCCAATAAACCCTAAATGACTGCAGATTATGCCAAAAACCTTTCAGATACCTAGGTTGGGCTTCGTTACTTAACCCAACCTTACCTCGAAAGATGTTGGGTTTCACTACCCTGTGGGAAGCTGCCTCCGGCGTTTACGTTCCACCCAACCTACAATTCTTCTTAACACCAAGCGTATTGGATTATGTACAGGATTGACAATCTATCACTCAGAACTTAAATAATATATTGTGTCTATTTTCCAGGTTTGTACCGATAAAACCACAAGATTATGACAACAGTGACAAAAAATAGTGTGTAGGGTGGGCAATGCCCACCATATTCCGGGTTTTGGTGGGCTAAGTATATTTCAAAAATCAAATACTAGTCCCATAGCAAATATTCCACCTGTACAATCTGTCTCAAAGCACAAAATTTAGAGTATATCTGAGTAGTTAATGAGTCGATATCGTCTCATAAATCAATAGTTTAAAAAATTAAAGTTTAAAAATATAATTTTTCCTCAAAATGAACGTACCATTTGTAACATCAATTATTCAAAAAGTTGCAGAAGAAATAGGAGCATTAGTTATTCTAGATCCAGAGTATAAATCAGTTGGACACATCATTTTTAAGAATGGGAATAAAACTGTTTTTCGTGCCAATCAGTTAAATATTAATGGCTTTGGCTCAGGAGAAATAGCCAAAGATAAGGGTTGTTCTAGTTTCTTCCTCAAACATTTTGGATATAAAGTTCCTGAAGGAAAAACATTTTTTAGCAAAAAATTATGTGAAAGAATACCAACGCTGAGAAATATTGATAATGGATGGGATTATGCTAGAGAGCTTGGGTTTCCTGTAATTGTCAAACCGCTAAATCTTAGTCAAGGAATCTTAGTTGCCAAGATTTATAACAAGCGAGAATATTATCAAGTAGCTAAAAAAATATTAAGAAAAACATCAGGCTTCATCGTCGAGCGATTTCATAATGGTAATGACTATAGAGTTGTAGTATTAGATGGAGAAGTTATTGTAGCCTATCAAAGGCTCCCTTTATTTATAGTGGGAAATGCAAAATCCACTATCTTAGAGCTTTTACAGCAAAAACAAGAGGACTTTCTCAAAACAGGTAGAAAAAAAGTAATAGATTTTGAGGATTTCCGCATCAAAAGAAAACTCCAAAGGCAGAAACTAACTTTTGATAGCGTTATACCAAAAGATGCTATTGTCTATCTTCTTGATAATGCAAATTTATCAAGCGGAGGAGAGGGGATAGATGTAACCGAAAGTATTCATCCAGATTTTCAAAAACTAGCCATTCATATCACTAAAGATATGGGACTAAGATTAGCAGGTGTAGATATAATTACCAGCGACATAGCATTGCCGATGGTTAACTATACAATCATCGAAGTAAATGCCTCACCTGGCTTATCTAACTATGCCTCAATTGGTGATGCTCAGACTAAGAGAGTAGAAAATTTATATTTAAAAGTTCTCAGCTCACTAGAAAATGATCAAATCAGCAAAGAAATTTGCTGACTATATAATTGTAAATATAAGACATATAGAAATCATATTTGATTTCTGAAAAAATCATAGTATTTGTAGTGGACTGTTTCAGCTAAAATAGTGCAATAAAAGAAATTCTATCCGCGTTTATCTGCGTGCATCTGCGTTTAATTACATCCAAGCCTATCGCATCATTTTAGTCGTGTCAGTCCAGTAGTAGTGTGACAAAGCTGAAATGTTGTATAGGAATCCGATAGATCTCCAACTTCTTCAAGAAGTCGAGGATCTATCGGATCAATTAAGTCTATTTACTTAGTTAAATATAAAAGTATACTCAAAATCTTCAGGGAAATTCCTGATACCTAAATTGTAATCCTCCTTGAGGTGCTGATGAAAGAAACTGATCTGTTATGTGGGTGTAGCGGATACACAATCGATAACGTTTATAGAGGATAGTGGCTTCTAGCCTGGGGGTGATTTACAAAAATGAGATACTCCTGTTTAAATACAGCTGTCCTGGATATAGGTTGCATAACAATACACTCATAGGTAGGAGCGTTCAAAGCATTCACCTCTGTCAGGTATACAATTAGTTTAATTGACAAATGCTATGCTGAAATCAGATAAAAATCCTTACGCATTGTCGGCAATTAATATTTCCCAAATAAGCCATGATGTTGATGATGAATTAAATCTTGGTCAAATTGCAACAATTTTACGTCGCCGATGCTTATTAGTTGCTGGTATAACATTTTTAGTAGCAACAGGAGCAGTATTAAAAGCTGAAATAGATGCCTCAGTGTATCAAGGAACATTCCAGATTTTAACTAAGCCTGTGACTGGTGAGAATAAGGCTATAGCGAATCTTCCTCAAACTATAAATACTCAAGAAGAGACACCAGATAAATCAACAGCAGCAAAGACGTTTGAGACAACAATTACAGTGTTACAAAGCCCTAAAGTTTTGTCTCCTGTTCTAGAAAATCTCAAAAATCAGTACCCGTCTCTGACCTATGAATCACTGATTAAAGAATTAACTATTACGTCTAAAATGTCCAATATTTTAGATGTAAAATATACCAATCCTGACCAAAAGCAAGTCAGAGATGTATCAAAGTTACTTGCTGAAGCCTATTTGAATTATAGTCTAGAAGAACGTCAGTTAGATGTTGACCAGGCAATAGACTTCGTAATTAGACAAAGACAGCCACTAGAGCAGCAAGTTAAATTCTGGCAAAACAAATTACGAGATTTGCGGCTAGATAACAACTTGATTAACCCGACACAAAAATCTCAAGAATTGGCTAATCAGGCTACTTTATTAAAACAGCAGCAAATAGAAAATCGGGTACAATTAGAACAATTGGTAGCAAGGTATCAAGATTTGCAAAGAGAGTTAGCTCAAAAGCCTGGAGAGAGAGCAGGTAATTCTTTGTTGAGTGAAAATACGCGCTATCAAAAGATACTAGATTACATCCAAACAACAGATATGGCTCTTAAACAACAGTCAGCCATACTAACAGATAATAATCCATTAATGGTGACTTTAAAACAGAAAAAAGATGTTTTAATGCCCTTACTGACACAAGAAGAAGTACGGGTACAAAAAAATTTACAAAGCCGTATTTGGGAACTATCAGCACGCGATCGCTCCCTGAATGAAAAAATCAAAAATCTGAATGCTGATGTCAGGAATTTGGCTAATATTACTCGTAACCACGATAATATTCAACGGGAATTACAAGTTGCTAGCGATGCCCTAACTCAATTTACAGCTAAACAGCAAGCTTTGCAAATTGAGAAATCTCAAAAGCAGCAACCTTGGCTGTTGCTAGATCCAAAACTTACTACAATAAATCAGCCTGATAATGTTTCTAATAATGCTGTGCTAATGCTAGTGGTAGGAAGCATTTTAGGCTTGATTTTGGGTGTATCAGCAGCTTTTGCTGTGGATAAACTCAGCAATGTCTTTTACTCTACTAGAGAACTTAAAGATGCTACTAAATTACCATTATTAGGGATAGTTCCCTTAAGCAAACAACTAGAAGCCGCAACAAAGCAGCATATATTGTCAGGAGAAAAACAACCTTGTGAAACATCATTTTTTGAGGTCTTTCGTTCTCTCTATACAAATATTCTGCTTTTGGGTGCAGATGCGCCAATTCATTCTTTAGTAATCAGTTCAGCGGGACAGGGTGATGGAAAGTCTACAGTGGCCGTACAGCTAGCACAGGCTGCAGCAGCAATGGGACAGCGAGTTTTACTTGTGGATGCTAACCTACGTGCCCCTAGTCTACATAAAGGACTGGGAGCAATGAATATGCAGGGCTTAACTGATGTGATTTTACAGGATTTAGACTGGAATCATGTGATTGAGCGATCGCCCCTAGAAGAAAACTTGTTTTTGATGAGTGCAGGACCAATTCCCCCAGACTCAGTCAGATTGCTTGTATCTCACAAAATGCGGGATTTAATGAACGCCATGCAGGCGGCTTTCGATTTAGTGATTTATGACACCCCACCTTTACTAGGGTTCGCAGATGCCTATCTACTAGCGACAAATACTCATGGCATTATCCTAGTAGCTGGACTAGGGAAGCTCAAAAGGACAGCACTACAACAAGTATTAGAAGAGATTCAGATATCTGGCACTCCTATATTAGGGATGATTGCCAATAAATCTAAAGACTCTACGCCTCAATACGCTTAGTGTTAGCTCCTAATGTAGGGGGCAGGGAGCAGGGAGAGGTGAGGGAGACAAATAACTCTTGACTCTTGACAAATGCCACCAATTAGCTTTATTTGCGTTCCGTTACTTATCAGACGACTTCAAAGCCTGATCCAAAACTTGCCGAGCCTGTTCTGCTCTAGCGCGTGCTTCTTGATAACGCAAATTAGCTTGAGCAAAATTTTTGAGAACTTTAAAACCTTCCTTGAGGCGAGTAATTTCTTCCTCAGTCACTGACTGATCTGAGAATAGAACATCAACTGCCTTGCGAATTTCTAATGCTTCAGTGCGTGATTCTTGAACTTTTAACTTGAGTGTAGCCAAGTTACTGAGAATCTGGACAGCTTGCGTAATGGCATCCTCTCCACTAGCTGTCTCAATGTTTGGTTCTTTGACTTCAATCAATTGTTGAGGTCCAAACCCCTCTTCCAGTTCTGTTGGCAGCTTACCTGCATCCATCAGTTCTATCAACTGATCCATTGCTTTTTCGCGGGCTTTGGCTGAATCTTTACCAGAAACAGTGAGGATAATTTCTGGACTTTGAGCGAGAGTATACTGAACCATATTTAAGGCGGGAAATTTGCTGGTTAACCAAGCCGTAGGGTCAGTATCTTAACATGAAGAGAGTGGCAATTAAAAATTACTTTTGGGAATTGTGTTGAACATATTGCCAAGTCAATCAAAATAAAACTTTATACTTGATGAATAAAAAGTGATTTTCAATAGGAGGGGAGAGCAATGGCTCCCAATCCCACCGTCTCCTACTTTCCTCATACCCCCATACCCCCCGCTCAATTTCATGTCTCTTGCTTATCCACGCCGTCAGCGGCAGCTCGAAAGTTTAGTAAAAAAATTAGGTCTGCCGAAAGAAGCACCGATCCAATGGCAACTGCTGGATTTGGCTCTAACTCATCCGACGGTGTCTGAGTCAGCAAATTATGAACAACTGGAGTTTGTTGGTGATGCAGTGGTGCGCTTAGTAGCAGCTGTTGTGTTGTGGGAACATTATCCCGAATGTCCAGTGGGGGATTTTGCGGCAATTCGTTCGGTGTTGGTGAGCGATCGCATTCTGGCTCAATTAGCTAGAGAATATGGTTGGGAACTCTATTTATTAGTCGCTGGTAGTGCTACTGCTGATAAAGTTGGTCAAGAATCACGGTTGGCAGATGCCTTTGAAGCTGTTCTGGGTGCGCTTTATCTCAGCACTAACAATCTAGAACTCATCCGTCCTTGGCTAGACCCCCACTTCAAACAACTAGCCGCAGAAATTCGCCTCGATCCAGCTAGACTGAATTACAAAGCCGCTCTCCAAGAATGGACTCAGGCACACTTCAAAGTTTTACCAGAATATCGGGTTGTGGAAATTACACAACCACACCGCAATCAAGAGCGTTTTGTGGCTGAAGTATGGTTGCACGACAAACAACTAGGTCAAGGCAAAGGACGCTCCATCAAAGCTGCCGAGCAAGCAGCAGCTAAAGTAGCATTTTTAGCAATCCCATCTCAGGAATAACTCTGAACTCAAAGCCCTCATCGTTAGTTGATAATCATGAGTTAATCGTCAATTGTAATTTTTTTTACAAGTGACAACTGACTAATGACAAATAACTAATGACTAAAATTAAAATTGCTGTAATCGGTGTTGGGCGCTGGGGAGTGCATTTACTGAGGAATTTTTTAGAGCATCCCCAAGTGAGTGTAGCGGCGGTGATAGACCCTCATCCAGAAAGATTGGCGGGGGTGAAACGGCTATTTCACTTAGATGAAGATGTACTACTAGCAACTGAGTGGCAAGCTATCAAGGAAGTGCCAGGGCTGACAGGCGTGGCAGTTGCTACTCCTGCTACCACCCACTATGGCTTAATTAAGGATGCTCTGCAGTGGGGATACCATGTTTTAGCAGAAAAACCCTTAACTCTAGACCCGCTAGAATGCCAGGAACTCTGCCAATTAGCAGCACAACAGCAGCTAATACTGATGGTTGACCATACCTATCTATTTCACCCAGCCGTTGAGCAAGGGCAGTCCGTCGTACAGGAGGGGAAATTAGGTGATTTGCGCTATGGCTACGCTACCCGCACCCATTTAGGCCCTGTCCGTCAGGATGTTGATGCCCTCTGGGACTTAGCCATTCACGATATTGCTATCTTTAACCATTGGCTGGGTCAGATGCCTGTGAAAGCCCAAGCAACGGGTAGGGTGTGGCTACAGGGAGGAGTGGAGCAGGGGAAAAACTATAATTCCTCCTCATCCCCTCCTCTTCAGGGGCTAGCTGATCTAGTCTGGGTAACGCTGACATATCCAGATGGCTTTCAAGCTTATATTCACCTGTGCTGGCTCAATACCGATAAACAGCGCCGGCTGGCGGTAGTGGGTAGCCGTGGGAGCTTGATTTTTGATGAAATGTTATCCTTGTCGCCTTTGACTCTAATCTCCGGTGAGTTTGAACGCCAGGGAAATCAATTTCTACCTGTGAATCAAAAGCAAGAGGTATTAGAAATTGCCAAAGGCGAACCATTACAACGAGTATGCGATCGCTTTATTACCTGTATTCTCCAAAATACTCCCCCAGTAGTTTCATCTGGCTGGGTAGGCACAGAGTTAGTGCAAATTCTCACTGCACTAACATTATCTCTAAATCAAGGCGGCCAACCAGTTGATATCAGTGTAGACGCGTAGCGGCTTGCCGCAGGCTACAGTGAACAGTGAACAGTTATCAGTAAACAGTGAATTTGATAACTGATAACTGATACTTCGACTACGCTCAGTACAAGTAACTGATAACTGACCAATTCACCTGTCACCGTTAGCATAAACTTCTCCTGTCGGCAAGCTTGGCAGAACACCTTGTTGTGCCATCAGACTGACTTCACGAGTTTCTGGCAGTAGTGACAGTTCATGCTTTTCTCCATCTAATTCATTAGAGTCGAGTAGTGGTTCTTCTCGCAAAACTGGGTAGCTGTTCAATCCTCTTGCTCCTTCATCAGCAGAAGAAACACCAATATCCGATAAATTTTCCTCTTGTCCTGGGTGAGATAACAGCGAGATGTCAATCAACGGCAAACTAATCGTTACTGTTGTACCTTGACCAGTACCTGCACTCATGAGTGTAATGCTACCTCCCATGAGTTCAATTAAGTTACGTGAAATTGCCAGCCCCAGTCCTGTACCCTCGAACTTACGTGTGGTTGCACCATCAACCATCACAAACGGACGAAACAGTTTGTGCTGTTGGGCGGGATCAATGCCTACGCCTGTATCTGTGATTTTGACAATTACCTGGGATTGCTCACTACTGTATTGAATCTCACAAGCAACTGTAATACTTCCCTCGTCAGTGAATTTTGTAGCGTTGCCAATAATATTAATCAGCACTTGTTTGAGTTTGGCACCATCTGCTTTCACTGGAATTGGCTCACTGCCTAACTCAATTTTCAACTGCAAGCCTCTCTGTTGCACATTTACTGATTGAATGTTCACCACTTCCAAAAGTATTTGTCGGAGGTTAAGCGGCTCTGTAACAACTGAGAGCTTACCTGCTTCAATTTTAGAAATGTCAAGTAAGTCGTTGATAATACCTAATAAATGAATCGCTGTTTCATCGGCTCGCTTGAGGAATTCCATTTCTTCTTCGCGGTTATCACACAAGCCATCATGGACTAAGCGAACACAATTAATAATAACATTTAGTGGGTTTCTCAACTCATGAGAAGTCGTAGCTAAAAACTGACTTTTGACCTGATTAGCAGTTTTTGCTTCTTTCCAAGCTATTTCTAATTCTTCTGCCCAAGCTTTGAGTCTTTCAACCATTTGGTCTAGTGCTTGTGCCAGTTGATTAAATTCTCGGATTTTGAAGTTGTGCGGAACTGGTTGTACGGCGTGGTGGCTATAAATATTCAGAGCATAATCTCGTAATTCTTCTACCGGCTTTGCCAGATAAGGAGCTAGATACAACGATGCCAACAAACTTGCACCGATTAAACCAACTGTCAAAACAATCAAAATGAGTTTGATTTCTTCTAAACCAAAGAGGGCATTATTGACGCTTGTCACAGCAAAGACAACCCATTTTTGCTGTGGCTGTTTTGTCATTGGCTCGGCAATAGCTGTATAACCAGCTATTAAGTCCTGTCCCTGTTGCAACGAAAAATCTATAGTATATTTTTGCCCAACGATCGCATGATTAATAATGCTTTGGAGTCGGTCAGCATGAGGGTACTGTTGGATATTATTCCCTACTCTGTCTGATAGGGGATGAGCTAAGATTGTGCCATCTTCGGCAATTACTGCCAAAGAGCCTGTAATCGATCCCGGCTGAGTATCAGTCTGTTGGTGCAATGCTGACCGCAGACTCAAAGCATAAAGCAATTTCCCGACGCCATTGTAGACTGGGACAGATAAGAGCAACTGTAGTTGATTTTGCGGATCTCTTTGACCAGTCGTTCCGGCTTTTGGCGGCAAAACTGGTGTGATTTGCACTCCTTGACTAGGCAAAGGCAAGCTCAAGTCGCCAATTACTTTGTCGCCACAGCTACTAGCAGTGATTTCACCTGTTTGCAGATTCGTTAGTTGAATACACTCAATATGGGTTGGCAGTTCTTGCTCTAACTGAGTGAACAGCTCTTGCGCCTCAGTTGCTGAACCAGACTGGATCAACTTAGTTTGACTAACAAGTAGTAAGCTGGTTTTGAGAGTAGCGATCGCATCTTGAATCTTCTCGGCTTTGATCGCAGAGCTTTCTGTTAAATTTTGGCGAGCTGTCTCCAGCAGGCTAGAACGTGCTTTATTCAGGGCGACAATCTCCCCAATGAATAAAACTGGAACGAACAGCAGCAATATTCTAGTTAATAAAATACGCCTAAAGGACGATTGACGGTTTCTAGCCATCGAGTGTCTCACTTCGCATCTGCAACCCACAACAGGAAAGATATGCAACTAGACCAGCTAAATGAGACATTTTATTAAATTATTAGTACTTTATTCGCAACTCTTAAAGATATCAAACATATATGCTGCAAAAAGAAGCACAGTATACCAAAACTATTAATAGGTATATCTGAGAGAGACTGGTGTTGCATATAAACACAGTTGTGAAATTAGTGAACAGTAGCTTGCAGGGATGAATTTTTTTTAAAATCAACACACTAGCAAGGAAAATATCAAAATTATTAAACTAAATCAATGGTGCAATATCGTCCTCATACCACGGTAGTTTTGGCAATGAGCGTAGATGGCAAGATAGCAGACGCTAGGCGCGAGCCTGCGCGGTTTGGCTCAAGGGCTGATAAAGCACACCTGGAAAAACAAATTGCTGCCTCTGATGCCGTTATCTTTGGTGCCGGAACTCTCCGTGCCTACGGTACATCACTAACGGTATCACATCCCAAACTACTGCAACAGCGAACTCAGGAGGGCAAACCTACCCAACCAGTTCATATAGTCATTACACACTCTGCAAAACTCGATCCGGAAATTCATTTTTTTAAGCAGCCAATCAGACGCTGGTTGCTGACGACAACCGTAGGGGAGCTTTTTTGGCAAGGAGGCTTACAAGCGCGTACTCCTACTCTAGGAAACAGAGCACAGGAGTATCCTCCAGAGTTTGAGCAGATTTTAGTTTTTGAAACACCAACGGGTCAAGTTGATACTCTCGCCGCTTTGCAACACCTGACAACTCTAGGTATAACACGCTTAGTGGTATTAGGTGGTGGTGAGCTAGTAGCTTCAATGTTGGAATTAGATTTAATAGATGAATTTTGGCTGACTGTCTGTCCGCTGATTTTAGGCGGTGCCATAGCACCCACACCAGTTGAAGGCACAGGATTTTTACCTGAACTGGCTCCTAGGCTGCAACTTCTAGAAGTTCAGACAGTTGAACAAGAAGTCTTTCTGCACTATCGGCTGCAACGATCATGAAGTTAGATTACCTTAAATTAGGGAGTGGGGATTAGGCAATAGGTAATAGGCAATGGGGAATAGGCAAATAGGCAAGGTTATTCTCCTAATCCCCAGTCCCCAATCCCCAATCCCCAGTCCCCAGTCCCCAAGCCCTAGGAATTTTAGATTTTAGATTTTAGATTTTAGATTTTAGATTGAAGTCGAATCCAAAATTGCAAATCCAAAATCCAAAATTGAATTGCCCAATCCCCAATCCCCAGTCCCCAATCCCCAGATGGTAAAACAAGTAAAGCCCCGTTACTCCAGCCTTTGGATCAACAAAATTGCTGAAATACCCCAAGAAGCCTGGGATGCTTTGGCTATGGAACTTAAAACCCCTTTTTTAGAGTGGGAGTGGCTGAACAATCTTGAAGTTTCTCACAGCGCTACTGCTAAAACTGGTTGGTTACCAAATCATTTGACATTGTGGCGAGATAGAACCTTAATTGCTGCTGCCCCACTCTATCTTAAAGGACATAGTGCTGGGGAGTTTGTGTTCGATCACCAATGGGCAAATTTAGCTGATCGCATTGGCGTAGATTATTATCCAAAACTACTGGGAATGACGCCGTTTACTCCTGCTGAAGGCTATAGATTCTTAATTGCGGCTGGGGAAGATGAGGAGGAAATCACAGCCTTGATGGTGCATGAAATTGACTCTTTTTGTGTCAAAAATCGCATTTCGGGATGTCATTTTCTGTATGTTGATCCGCAATGGCAGCCTGTGTTGGAACGGCAAGGTTTTACTACTTGGTTGCACCACAGCTACATCTGGGAAAATAGTGGATTTAAGAATTTTGACGACTACTTGAAACTGTTTAATGCTAATCAGCGTCGCAATATCAAACGGGAACGTAAGGCTGTAGAGAAGGCGGGTTTACGACTACAACCGCTGACTGGTGATGAAATTCCTCAGTCTATGTTTTCTTTAATGTACGAGTTCTATGCAGATACCTGCGATAAGTTTGGCTGGTGGGGAAGCAAATACCTCACAAAGCGGTTTTTTGAGCAGCTATACACCCATTATCGCCATCGAGTTTTGTTTGTCGCTGCATACAGCGAGCAAGACGATCGCCATCCTGTGGGCATGTCCTTTTGTTTATATAAGGGTGACAGACTGTATGGACGTTATTGGGGGAGTTTTCAAGAGATAGATTGCTTACACTTTGATGCTTGTTATTATGCACCGATTGAATGGGCGATCGCTCACAATATCCAAATTTTCGATCCTGGTGCTGGTGGACGACACAAAAAACGTCGCGGTTTTCCTGCTACCCCTAATCACAGTCTGCACCGCTTTTATAATAGCCGTCTAGAACAAATTTTACTTCCTTATATTAATGAAGTAAATCAACTCGAGCAGAAAGAAATTGCTGCGATTAATGAGGAGTTACCTTTTAGTAACCGAGACATTTAGATAAATAAAACTGCCAACTTACAAAGAATGTGCAGGAAGACTGCAAAGGAGGAATTACACTGGAAATAGAGTGTAAAAACTCCGAAGATATTCGATTTTAAGAATGAGTATGGATTTGATAGTTAAAGACTTGGCAGCAATTGATGAACAGCTTTCTCACCGTCATATTGACCTTGATCCCAGTGGATATTTCATCATTTACCTGGATCGAGAAGCACGATTAATTTATGCCAAGCATTTTACAAATGTTATTGATGAACGTGGTTTAGCTGTCGATCCCGAAACAGGAAAGGTAATTCCTGCTAAAGGAAAGGTAGAACGTACTCAGACGACTGTATTTAGTGGGAGGACGGCAAAAGAACTGTGTGTGAAGATTTTTGAAGAAACTCAGCCCTGTCCAGTGACCCTCTTAGACCATGCAGCTTATTTGGGTCGAGAATTTGTCCGGGCTGAGGTGGCTTTAGTTACAGGGCAAGAGTACGTCCAAGATTGAACGAAGTTAGGCAATAGGAAAGCTGTTAATTATTACCCAGTCCCCAGTCCCCAGTCGCCATTACCCATTATTCGATGGTTGATTGACTTGGTAGATGTAGTAAGTTGCCATAGGGATGACTGTGGCGGCAATTATTAGTCCTATCACCCAAGCGATCGCATTACTCTGTTCGGCTTCATTTGCTTTCTTGAAAGTTCCTTCTACCTGCACTTTTTCGACAATTTTAGGTGGGCCTGGATCGGGTTTGCCAGAGAGGACGGCAATTAAGCGATCGCTTGCATCTAAAAATGCCTGATTATATTTATTACCGTTACGCAAGGGTACTAAAACTGTTTCCGAAGCCACACTCTGAGCGATTTTATCTGACAGCAAGGATTTGACTTGATCACCAGTAATAATCGCCGTGCCATTTGTAACCGTGTCAATCACTAGTAAGATTTGATTAGCTTGTGCTTCTTTGGTGGGAAACCATTTTTCAAATAGCGCTTTGGTAAAACTCTCTGGTGTTTCTCCATAGTCAAGGCGATGAATGGTAACGATTCTAACTTCGTTCCCAGTCTGCTTCGCTAAATTCTCGAAGTCACTGCTAATCTTACCTTCATTTAAACGGCTGATCACTTCACTTTGATCGATAACCCAAGTACCATCACCAGCCGTGAGGTTGGGTATTTGATGGACACCCGTAGCTAAGGCAGGTGTGACAATCAGCGAAGAGGCTAGCAAAATCGTCACCAACGGCAAAATTAGCCTGATAAGGTGTTTTTTAAGACAAAATACTTGGTTGAGGAGCTGTTTCATTAGATTGATCTTAATACAGACTTGCACCAAAAATACTACACAACCACTGTCAAGATCATCCCGTTATTTTGAATTTTAAATTGCTTATGACCTTCATACTAACCAACGACGACGGTATCGATGCTCCTGGTATTCAAGCGCTATTGAAAGCTGTCAACGGCAAAAATGTGATTATTGCTGCACCTAGGGATCATCAGTCTGGCTGTGGGCATCAAGTTACTACTACTAGTCCCATCAATCTGCAACGGCGTTCGGATACTGAATATGCGATCGCAGGCACTCCCGCCGACTGTGTTCGCATTGCAATTACACAAATATGCCAAGATGTCAAGTTTGTCTTGTCGGGAATCAACGCTGGGGGAAATCTAGGAGTGGATGCTTATATTTCCGGTACTGTTGCGGCTGTGCGAGAAGCCGCAATGCATGGTATTCCTGGAATTGCCATTTCCCACTATCGCAAAGCCAAGCAGAATTTTGATTGGGATTTAGCTGCCAAATTGACTGCTGGAGTTTTAGCGGATTTACTCAATCATCCCTTAGAAGCAGGAAGCTTCTGGAATGTTAATCTACCGCACCTATTACCAGGAGAACCTAATCCTCATGTGGTGTTGTGTCAACCCTGCACCAAACCTTTACCCGTCAACTACCGGATTGAGGGCGATAACTTTTATTATGTAGGGGAATATAGTAAGCGCGATCGCACTCCCGGTAGTGATGTGGATGTCTGTTTTTCTGGTAATATCGCTGTCACCAAGTTAAAAGTTTAACACCTACACTTATTGCCTATTGCCTGCTATTCTTCCTCTTCTGAGCCTTGGAGCATTGACATCAGCTTATCTAGAGTTTCTGTCAGTTGAGTGAGTTTTTGTAATGAATTATCCTGAGATTCAGCCAGAGTTTGGACAGCATCACACAATGCGAAGATTTGATAGCCTTGCTGCTGTACCTGTTTTCCTTGTTCTTCAACTTGTACACTCAAAGTCTCCAGTCTGTCTGCAAGACTTTCAATGGTCTCCGTAGTAGAGAGTACCGCCTCTCCAATTTGCTCAACAATAGATTCTAATCGACTAATTTTAACTTCGACTCCTGTTGACATCATTTCTCTACCACCCTAATTTTGAGAGAGCAACATAAGCAATTAAAAATTCAAATTTTATTGTACAAATATATCTCTAACTAACTGAGTACTTCTCAGGAAAGTGTAGTAAATAAAACTAACTTCAGAATATTAGTAGTGATCACAAGCGGAGATATTTACTTATGATCACTTATTTAGCTTTTAACAAAAGTAAATAAAGATACTAAGTAGCTCACGCTATGGAGTTGTGCAAAAACACAATGCCTAAAGCACAAAAAGCTAAACCAGCAAAATGAATTTTGCTCAGTAAGATGGGGTTAATTTCTCTCGCACTCATTACCAAGACAGACTGTGTCAAAGTAGCACCCAGCACATAAGTAACCAGAGGCACTATTTCAGCCCCGATGATAAGTTCACCATGAGCAGAACCGTGAAAGAAACCAGTCGTCGCCCCTAAAAATGCCAGTAGAACCCAGTTCAGTTGCTTTGAGATTACCAACATCATGCCAAAGGCGATGACAGAAATTGCGATCGCAATTTCTGCACCTGCTAAATTTAGTTGCAATAGATGAATAATTGTGCCGAAAACGGCTGCAAAGACAAATGATGCAGCAATGAAAGCTCCGCGACAAATATTAGCAGAGAACAAACCAATAGTAATAACACTCACTAGACAATCCAAGTTCATGACTGGATCTGCCATTCCCCAAAGGAAACCTTCCCACGAATTAGCAATGGTATGATGAATCGGCGAACCACTCAATGAAATCAGTAAGCTAATTAGGACTAGAGCTGCGATCGCTCCGATATGGCGATGCTTCAAAAGCGTAGCAGATGCTGATAACTCAGTTGATAACATCAATTTTTACAAAATAAGTTTTTTTGATAGTTTATGTTACCCAAGTCTCCCAGCAAACTAACGCTATCTTTAACCCATTTCAACTGACATCTTGCACCAGTTGCAATCAGGGACTTCCAACTAAAAAAATATCCTATCGCTGTGTAGGCAGGGGGGCAGGAGGCAAGGGGAGAAAGAAAAATATTATCTGAGTAAATTAGATAATTTATTTTCTGGAAGTACCTAACGCATTTTTCATAGGGTTGGGTTTTCCTTAACCTGTACCTGAAAGACTGATGCTGGTGTTGGCGAGCGATGACAAACGCCGCTCCTCCTCTTGAGAATGCGCCAAAATGCGTCCCTCCTCTTCAAAAAAAAGACCCCCGGTAGCGAGCCGAGGGATTCTGCAAGTCGATATTGTCGCACAAAGACATTCGCGAACTTCACAATAGCAACCAGATCACGATCAAATGTGCCAAAATGCCAAATTAATATCTTGACGTGAATTCAAGCAACAGTAATGCTTGTTTAAGTAAGTTGGCACAATAAAACCAAATTATGTGAGGAAAAGTAAACAAAGCTAAAACCCTATATCTATAAAAATTGGTGTTCCCTAAGTACTTTCCGCACTTTCAACTTAGTAGAACTAATATTTTTGTTGCAATTATTTACATATTTTCGATTAATCTATTGCAGTTTGTAAATATTTTGTGTGAGCTACAGGAATATTCCTTTAGACTGAATTTCAATTGAAAAAAATTGGGATAAAAGCAAATGCCTCCGGTAAATTTCTTTTGTCATGGGTTTGTAGTTGCTGTTTCTTTTGTAGCTTGTATTGCTGGACTGGTATTACTATGGGGTGGCGAACAGCAAAAAGATGATGTGGAAGAAACAGAGCGGATTCTATTTAGAATGAGCTTTTCTTACTGGCTAGTTTATTGTATCGCTTTTGGCCTTGATAAGATAGCTTTGCCTCACTGGGAAACACTACAAATGACTTTAAGAATAACTACTGCACTGTCATATTTTTTAACTTTCTCTTGTATTCTGAGTTTACCGCTACACAGATTCGCAGCACGCCAAATAGAAGAGTAATCAAGAGTCAACAGTGCATAGTCAATCAACTATAAACTAGTAACAAGTAAATATTGACTCTTGAAGAGATTAAAGTTTCATGGCAATGGCGATCGCATCTAGCAGTTGATCTTGATCCAAAGTCGTCAAGATAAACACCTCCTGCACCGTCTTACCTTGTCGGGCAATGACTTTATAACCCCCACGAATGGGCACAGATACACGCAGTTGCATTTTAGGACAATGACCTCTAACCCTTCCAATTACTCCCGGTGTCACAGTTTGAATACCATACTGCTGACACAGACGTTCTAAAATTGGGATGAGGCCAGAGATGTGGGTTGAATGATTCCAGACTAGTCTACCATCCGTAGGTTTGCCCATGACAATTTAAGCTGCCTCCAGAGGAGCCATTGTCAAACCAGCCCGGCGCAATTGCTGATGATATAATTCCGCAGGTTCTTGGGGACCAACCCAGACGATCGCTTGTCCTTCATAATGTATCTGGTTAGTCAAATCCCAAGCGCGATCGCTTGTCATTGCAGGAATATACTTCATCAAACAATCAGCCACATGCTGAAATGTATTAAAATCATCATTCAAAACAATCACTTTGTAATTGGGATAAGGCTTGCGGGTAACTTGATTAGACCGTTCAGGTGCTACAGTTGGTGCTGTGGCCATCCCATAAACATCTGCTGAAAGTTTGGTAACCATAAAATAGTTAACCAACAGGGTTCTATGACACTACACTACAAATAACTAGTTTAGTGCATACTCTAAAATCAAGAGTCTAGTATGGGATTTTTTCATTTTCCTGATTTTATTGACAAAAACTTTAATATATGCATCTAGTCTATTGGACTGCAAATATGCTCAGAGTCAACTTGTGCATACACAGTCGCCGCACCAATCAGGACAAATGACCAATCATGATCCCCACTAGATAGCTTTATTTGCGTCGTCCAAGTCAAGCTGAAAAAGCTGGGGCACATAGCCTGATATAAATATCTCTTTTCTCATCAGCAAAGGCTCTTCTACCATGAAGAACCCTCGTATTATCAATCATTAAAATATCGCCCTTCTGCCACACAATATTCGTCGTTATTCTCTCAGCAACTTCATTAAGTTCCGCAATCACATCATCAGGAATTTCTGAATCATCATCAAAATTCAAAATTTTTGGATTTAATTGTTTTGTTGGTAAGAGGCTATTAATAAATACCTGATATTTTCCGCAACTGCTAGGGATGATTGCAGGGCAAATATACTCAATAATAATAGATTTATCGGCATTTACTTTCAAATGTGTATAGTTGTTTCTACATATCTCTTCTAGTTTACTCAAGTCCTCAGTTTGGTATTTTCTCTGCCAATCTTCCTTAGACATACTAATAGTGAACTTTAGCTTTTTTTGGCTGAATAACTTTTTAGTAGAACTACTAACTTCATTAAAAAACTGTCTGCCATCACATACTGTTGTTTCGCCAGCTTCGGATGCTGGATGAGCGCAGAAAAACCACACCATCAGGGGGATAGTCTTCTGATAGTACATTTCTCCATGCAACTTAATTTCAAATTGATAATCGTTGACGCTTAATAGAGTCTTGTCTCCATTAATCACTCTTCTAGCGAAGGCTCCCCCAGCGTAATCGATAAAATCAGTACTTAATAAATTGCTAAATTCCTTGAAAATTTCAGTATTTGTGGCAAATCCTCTAAAAAGCAAGACGCCATAAGATTTAAACAGATTGATAATTGATTCCAAGTCTAATTTTAAAATATTCGCATTATCCACACTAGTAATTTTTAGACCTATTCTTTCTGAGATCGGCTGGATTTCGATATTCATATTACCTAAATATCGCGAAATTTGACGTTTGCTATATTGAGTCAGCATACTCATATCTTACATTTAAGAGCTATCCTTGTTTGGCATCCACAAGAGAGGGTGTAGTTAAGATTAATTTTATTAAAAATTATTACATAAATTGTATTTGTTATCTAATATTTTACTCCATATTCGATGCCAACTTTTTCTAGTACGATATGAGCTAAACAGAGAAAAGCCTAGTGTTGACGCCAAAAATCTCCAGAAATCAGGACAAAAAAGTGAAAAATCAAACGCCAAAGTTAATTATAGGATTAGCTATTACCTGTACTAGCATCATGGTCAATACTGGTTTAGCTAATCAAGTTGTCTTAGCTAAATCCCAGAGTCCAGAAAAGTGCAATATTTTTGCCTACGTTATCGATAAAAGTTCCAAAGGTGTGAATGTGCGGAGTGGTGGAAGTAATAAGAACAGCATCATAGGCGCAATACCAGCGAATGAAACACTCAACGTGATTGCAGTTTCAAGACAATGGGCAAAAATTACTAATGCTAGTGCTGGGTTTAAAAATACTGGATGGGTTTTCTTGCCCATGTTAGGTATATCTTCGCGTGGGTACGGTACTAATGGCGTAAATATTTACACCAATACCAATCAACAAAGTCGCAAAATAGGACGAGTTCCTCCTAGTGAGAGAGTCAAATTATTAGGCTGTCAGGGAGGCTGGGCTAAGGTGGAATATAAAGGTGTTCAGGGTTGGCTAGCAAAAGAAGATCAATGTGGTGCTGCTCTAACTAGTTGCTCTTAGAATCCCACGCTTTTGTCTTTACAGGAGGCGCGAGCCGCGGGCGCGAGAACCGCGCCCCTACAAGTTATATGAAGTATTCAATAAGATTCTATTCCTATATTAAAGATTTGATAAATATTACTGTCATCTCCTGGCAGATTATCTGTATATTTTCTAGGGTGAGTGAAGTGTCAATTTTAAAAACTCCTGGATAGGAGTTAGAGCCTAACTATGAGAATAAGTTTAGTTTTTGCTACTACTCTATCTAGTTGTTCGATTATGACCACCGCAGCACTTGGTTTTTCTACTCAAGCTCAAGCTGCTACTGTTTCGGGCGAATCTAGTGCTACATGGGTAAACCCCACTCTAGACAATAGTAATAGTGATGTAAATCTGATATATACAGGTGTAGGTACTAACACGTTCACCTGGGGTGAGCCTACAACGGGAACACCTAACAATCAACTTGTCTTTACGGGCAATCCCTTTTTAGCAAACATCGGTTCTTGGTTTCAGATAGGTAATTTAAAATACCAGAATGGGACAATCTCCGCCTTCACAGGGGTGGACAATGTCACCTTGAATCTTGATGTCCGCTTTGATGGTCAAGTTGCCTTCAGCAAAGTTTTTCCAGTCTTATTTTCCCTAGAAAATACACCTAATAATAACCCTGATCTAAAAGATCCTAGCAATGCAGATTATGTTAAATTGGCTACTTACTTTGCCAATCCTAATTTTACTCTAGCTGGGAACAATTACACATTGGAGTTAGGAGGCTTTAGTCAAGACAGTCAAACCAGAATCAGCGCTTTGGAAGGAGAAGAAATTTCCGCAGATATTTATGCAAGAATTAACGATGCTGATGTTCCACCTGGTGTTCCACCATCTGCACCACTAGAAGCTGTACCAGAACCTTCGACTATTATTAGTTCATTACTAGTAGGGATTTTCCTAATTTATCGCCAGAAATTCTTGAAGCTAAAACTAAATCGTCATCAGAATTCAGGAGTTAAAATACGGGAACCAAAATAGTTAAACAATACCCGTGGTAAGAGTGAAACATGGCACACATACCCCAACAAATAATCTCAGAACGAATCGATGAAGTTGTTCTGCTGCTAGAGTGATGAAAAAAATGGGACTGCCGGAAATCCTCAACCAATATTTACCACTTCATTGAAAACAAGAAGGACTTGATTGGTGATGGGTGGCGTGCATTTGGGTACCATACATCATCTCATCTCACAAGGAGACCATCGTCAAGTCAGGGTCAGGGAATGGGTAGAACAACGACGCTACACCATAGAGCAAGTTTGCGGAATCAACATTAGAGAAACAGACTTTACCTATGATCGTTTAGCTATTCTCTTGAAGCGGTTAAGACGGATATCTACGTTTGGTGCAAAATACAAGATAGGGGTATAAGTTTTTATAATTACATAGAGAATTCAGTTAATCATTTGGGAATACTAAATCCAAACATTTTAAAGATTTAGGGATATGATTGGCACTCTTTTTGAGAATATTCCCGGATATAGCATCAGCGAAGAACTCTATAATGGCTCCCGAACCCAAGTTTATCGAGGTTATCGAAAAGTTGATCAACAACCAGTAGTCGTTAAATTACTGAAAAATCCTTATCCCAGCTTTAACGAACTTTTGTTGTTTCGCAACCAGTACACAATTGCCAAAAATCTCAACTCCCCCCTGATAGTCCAAAACTACAGTCTAGAACCTTGCCAAAATGGTTATGCACTAGTTATGGAAGACTTTGGGGGGATTTCTCTGAAGGAGTGGGGAACTAGAGAAACCCAACAATCTCTAGAAGAGTTTTTAGTGATAGCGATCGCTCTGTGCAACATCTTAGATTTACTCTATCATGAGCGCATTATTCATAAAGATATCAAACCCAGCAATATCTTAATAAATCCCAAAACCAAACAAATTAAATTAATTGACTTTAGTATTGCATCGTTATTACCGCGAGAAACCCAAACCCTAGTTAATCCCAACGTATTAGAAGGAACACTTGCTTATATTTCTCCTGAACAAACAGGGAGAATGAATCGCGGGATTGATTATCGCACAGATTTTTATTCTTTAGGTGTAACTTTCTACGAATTACTCACAGGTGAGTTACCCTTCCCATCTCATGATGCGATGGAATTATTACATTGTCATCTAGCAAAAACAGCACTATTAATCACAGAAATTAATCCCCAAATTCCATCGGTAATTGCCGAAATTGTCAGCAAATTGATGGCGAAAAATGCCGAAGATAGATATCAAAGTGCCTTGGGATTGAAATATGATTTAAGGAATTGTTTAACTCAACTAAGAGAAACTGGGAAGATTGACAGCTTTAAAATTGCTAGTCGGGATGTGTGCGATCGCTTCATTATTCCTGATAAACTTTATGGCAGAGAAGCGGATATTTCCACTCTACTAGAAGCATTTGATAGAGTTAGCCTTGGTGCAACCGAAATGATGCTTGTTGCTGGTTTTTCTGGAATTGGGAAAACAGCAGTCGTCAATGAAATTCATAAACCAAGTGTCAGACAACGCGGCTATTTTATCAAAGGTAAATATGACCAATTTAATCGCAATATTCCCTTTTCTGCCTTTGTACAAGCGTTTCGTGATTTAATGGCACAACTATTGACAGAAAGTGACGCTCAAATAGAAAAATGGAAAAATAACATATTAGAAGCTGTCGGCGAAAATGGACAAGTTATTATTGATGTTATTCCTGAACTAGAAGAAATTATTGGTAAACAACCACCAGCAATTGAATTATCAGGAAATGCAGCCGAAAATCGATTTAACCTATTATTTCAAAAATTTACGCAAGTATTTACCAGTGCAGAACATCCCTTAGTAATATTTTTAGATGATTTGCAATGGGCAGATTCAGCATCACTAAAATTAATGCAGCTATTAATGGCTGATACAGGTCATTTTCTGCTCATTGGTGCATATCGTGATCACGAAGTCCATCTTGGACATCCATTGATATTGACTTTGAGTGAAATCCAAAAAAAACAAGCAACAATTAATACAATTACCTTAGCACCCCTCAATCAAGCACAAGTAAATAAATTAGTTGCTGACACCCTCAAATGTAGTGAAACTTTGGCATGGGATCTATCTTTATTAATTTATCAAAAAACCCAAGGTAATCCCTTTTTTACTATCCAGTTTTTTAAAGCATTACATCAAGATGGATTTATTGAATTTGATTTTAAATTAGGCTGTTGGCAATTTGATATTGCACAGGTAACGACTCAAGCAGTCACAGATGATGTTGTGGTATTTATGAGTTTGCAACTGCAAAAACTACCATCATCAACTCAAGAAATATTGCGGTTAGCAGCTTGTATTGGTAATCAATTCGATTTAGATACTTTGGCTATTGTTTGTAAGCAATCAGTCATTGACACTGCTGCTGCTTTGTGGAAAGCCTTACAAGAAGGACTGATTTTACCAACCAATGAGGTTTATAAACTTTATCAGGATTCTTCATTAAAAAATAGCGAACTACAGAAAGATGACCAAAAACAAATAACCGTTACATACAAATTTTTACACGATCGCGTGCAACAAGCTGCCTATTCCCTAATTCCCCATGACCAAAAACAGATAACTCACTACCAAATCGGACAACTGCTGCTGCAACAGATGTCTCCAGATACAAGAGAAGAGAGAATTTTTGAACTTGTCAATCAATTAAATTACGGAACTACGTTAATTAGCCAACAAAATCAACGAGATGAATTAGCAGAACTTAATTTAATTGCTTGTCGCAAAGCTAAAAACTCTACCGCCTATCAAGCTGCGAGAGAATATGCCTCAACAGGATTATGTTTATTAGGAGAACAATCTTGGCAACGGCAATATGATATGAGCTTGACATTCCATGAATTAGCATCGGAAATCGCTTCTTTATGCGGCGAATTTGAATTAATGGAGCGATTGATTGATAGCGTAATTACACAAGCCAAATCTTTGTTAGAAAAGGTCAATATTTATTGTATTAAAATTCAATCTTATGTTTTTCAGAATGAACCAGCCAAAGCCCTTGACATTGGACAGAAACTCCTACAACAGTTTGGTGTCAAGTTTGCCGAATCACCAACCCCAGTAGATATTCAGCAGGCAATTCAAGAAATTAACGAACTAATTGGAGATAGGGAAATTGCCAATTTATTTGATTTACCTGTAATGGCAGATCGGGAAGTCTTGGCAATTATCCAAATTGCCAATGCTCTCATCCCGCCAGCTTACAACTCCGGTTCTATTTTGTGTCCATTACTGATTGCGTTGTCAGTCAAATTATCGATTCAGTATGGGAATACAATTGTTTCTGCATTTGCTTATGCTAACTATGGCTTCATTCTCTGCAATTTTTTACAAGATGTAGATACAGCGACAGAATTTGCTCAATTATCACTAAAACTTATTGCCAAATTTGATGCTAAAGCTATTAAACCAGAAGTACTTTTAGTCTTGGGAGCTTTTATCCTGCATCGCAAATCTCACATCAAAGATATCCTCCCTCTGTTGCAAGAAAGTTATGTAATTGGTTTAGAAGTTGGCAGCACAAAGTTTGCAGGATATCATGCCCGTACCTTTTGTAATGCTTCTTTTTGGTGTAATCAACCTCTTGCTACCTTAGAACAGAATGCTCGTGCTTACTACAATGGGTTGATGCAACTCAATCAAGTGGGACTAGCTAATCACTGTCGGCTTTCTTGGCAGTCTGCACTAAATTTGCTTGGTTATGGGGAACATCCTTGTATTTTGTCTGGGGAAGTTGTACAAGAAACGGAAGTTCTGCCACAGATCATGTCTGATAATGATTTGAGTGAGTTGTATGTGTTCCATTCATATAAACTCATACTCTGCTTTTTGTTTGGAGAAACTGAACAAGCGCAAAATCATGCTGTTGAGTGCAGAAACCATTTAATTGCTGCTCAGGGACTAGTATATGAGCCGGCATTTTATTTCTACGATTCTTTGATTGCTTTAGCCAGTTTGAATTTGCAATTACAACATCCATCAGAGGTATTGCAACGGGTAGAGGAAAATCAAACTCAGCTAAAAAACTGGGCGCACTACGCACCGATGAATCACCAACATAAGTTTGATTTAGTAGAAGCAGAAAAATGTCGAGTGTCAGGACAAAAAATCGCCGCCAGTGACCTCTACGACAAGGCAATATGTGGAGCTAAAATCAACGATTACGTACAAGAAGAAGCCCTTGCTAACGAACTAGCGGCAAAATTCTATCTTGATTGGGGCAAACAACGCATTGCTCAGGAGTATATGATTGAAGCCTACTATGCTTATGCTCGTTGGGGAGCAAAAGCCAAAGTAGCCGACTTAGAAACTTGCTATCCCCAATTACTGGCTCTCATATTACAGCAAACCCATTCTCCTCTCTCCACTGACGAAACCATCCTTACTTTAAGGAGTGTCTCATCCACCAGTTCCCTCAGTTCTAAGAGCAGTGTCTCCGATACCCTAGATTTAACGGCTATCCTCAAAGCTTCTCAAACTCTCTCCGGTGAAATTGAACTCGAAAAACTTCTCTCATCATTGCTGAGAATCGTCATCGAAAATTCGGGGGCGGATAAATGCGTTTTAATGCTGTTGCGAGATGGAAATTTGCTCATTAAAGGGTCGATTACTGAAGGGATGCAGCCAGTCGTTTTGCAGCGCATTCCTTTTGAAGATAGCCAAGACATTCCCCACAAGCTGATTTACAAAGTCAAGCACAACCAACAGACTGCTATTTTAGTGGATGCAATAGCAGATCCCATCTTAGGAAACGACCCGTATATTGTTCGTCAGCAGCCTAAAAGTATCTTGTGCAGCCCAATTTTACATCAAGGCAAGTTGATGGGTATTTTATATCTAGAAAATAGTTTAACCACAGGGGCATTCACAAGCGATCGCATTGAAATACTCAATCTCATTTGCGCTCAAGCTGCTATTTCTCTAGAAAATGCCCGACTTTATGAATCTTCCCAGGAATATGCCCAAAAGTTAGAGCAAGCACTCACTGATTTGCAACATGCCCAATTGCATATAGTCCAAAGTGAAAAAATGTCTGCGTTGGGTAATTTAGTTGCAGGTGTCGCCCATGAAATGAATAATCCATTAGGCTTTATTTCTGCTACGCTTCAACAAACTAAACCCAATTTTGCCGATATCACAGAACATTTGAAACTCTATCAAGAAAACTTAGAAAATCCTAGTAATGAAATTCAAGACCATGCGGAGGAAATTGACTTAGATTTTTTGTTAGAGGACTTACCTAAAACAATCGATGCAATGGTCATGGCGTGCGACAGGTTGAAAAATATCAGCACTAGCTTGCGGACATTTTCGCGCGCTGACAAAGACTACAAAGTACAATTTAATCTCCATGAAGGCATTGATAGCACAATTTTAATTCTCAAACATCGCCTGAAAGCAAATCAACAACACCCAGCCATTGAAGTTATGACTAATTATGGTGATTTACCTTTAGTCCATTGTTTTCCTGGACAATTGAATCAGGTATTTATGAATATTATTGCTAATGCTATTGATGCGCTAGAAGAGAAAAATATTGGGAAGAGTTTTGCAGAGATTCAAACTCATCCTAACCGCATCACAATTACAACATCAATCGTAGATAATATATATGTGAAAATATCAATTGCTGATAACGGCAAAGGGATGAGTGAAGAAGTCCAAGAAAAAATATTTGAGCATTTATTTACTACTAAATCAGTAGGTAAAGGTACAGGTTTAGGATTAGCGATCGCCCGTCAAATTGTCGAAGAAAAACACGGCGGTAAAATCTCAGTTAATTCTGTTCTGGGCGAGGGGACAGAGTTTATAATTTCTCTTCCCATATAGAGAGATTGTTCGTAAAGGCGCACAACAGTGCGCTTTTGAACAAAAATGGCAGTATAGGACTCATATTTGATTTCTGAAATACATGTAGGGGAGCCACCCTCGTGCGCGGGTTTCCCGCGTTGAGAGGAGTGGCGTTGGGCATTGCCCACCCTACACTTAAGATTAAAGTGTACGGAATTTTTTCAATAATCAAACCGGATTCCTATAGAAGTATAGGTGAGGATATTTAAAAAGCGCGAATCCCAGAAAGAATCATACTTTTACTTTCTGCCTCCCAATACTTTTCGGTTAAGCCCAAAAAACAATTGCTAACATGTTAAGATGCAAGCCTTTTTGGGAAGTTTGGCGAGCGCCCCCTTTTTTTCATCACCTCTAGCAGCAGAACAACTTCATCGATTCGTTCTGAGATTATTTGTTGGGGTATGTGTGCCATGTTTCACTCTTACCACCTAAAGTTATACCGTTTCTTTGTGAAGCTGCATATAATTCACCCCCCGGCTATCGCCGTCCCCCCTTACCAAGGGGGGACTACAGGGGGGTATTATTATGTGCATCTTCATACAAAATAGGTATTACTTCACAACAAGTTTTTTGGTGGGACAAAGCTTGGCGATCGCCTGTTTTCGGAAAGCTTGCTGTTTCACATATCCCCTATTTCATCAAATTCATTCTCGATTACGCGAAGGTGTGTAATTTGTTAGTTGTTTGTTTTTATAGTGGTTCTCGTCCGGATGCAATACCATCGAGACAATCAAGGACGGGGTTGGCGATTTGAAGCTGTAACTCACTAATCTGAAAACTGCTATATGTACATGTTTTTCAAAAATCGAATAGGAGTTCCATAGACTTTTGGCAAAAGCGCAATTGAGACTAAAAATGCAGATAAATGTCAATGGTTATCTGTGTTTATTTACGTTTATCTGTGGTTAAATTAAAAAAATATCGATTTATACAACAGGTGTAATCTGAGAGGTTGTTTGAACAGTCTAAACCAATACCAGCCCTAGCGACTAGAAGTAGTACGCCAGTTGCTACAACTTTGGGAACCAAAGCAACGCACTGGCTTGGCTACACAGACAAAACCCGCCTGCGCGGGTTAAAAATCTGACTTTTTCATTAGTCCACGGAGGTGGACTAAGCCTGTGTAGTAGCGAATTATATTCGCCCAAAACTTTTCAAACAGCCTCTTAGCTTTTTGCCCTGAGATTTTCAGCAACCTATTTTTTGAAACAACATTTTTTTATGCCTTGTTCTGCTACCCTAACCCAACTGGTTGAAGTTCTTTTAGCCAAGCCTACAAACCTATCTGAGGTTGCTTTAGCAAAAATCAGCAGTGGTTTACAAACCGATAGCCGCATTATCAAGCCGGGTGAGGTGTTTGTGGCTTTACGGGGTGAAAATTTTGATGGGCATGAATTTGTAGCGAGAGCGATCGCTCAGGGTGCATTAGCAGCAATTGTTGATTGTGCTTACGAAAACCCTGGATTGCCGACGTTGCAAGTCAACAACACCCTAGAAGCATATCAGAAAATTGGTAGATGGTGGCGCGATCGCTTTCATATTCCAGTAATTGGTGTGACGGGTTCTGTAGGTAAAACCACAACGAAGGAATTAATTGCTGCAGTTTTGGCAACCAAGGGCAGAGTTCATAAGACTTATGGGAATTACAATAACGAAATTGGTGTTCCGAAAACCCTCCTAGAACTCGATACAGAACATGACTATGCAGTAATTGAAATGGCGATGCGGGGTAGGGGACAAATTGCTGAACTGACGCAAATAACCCAGCCGACAATTGGCTTGATTACTAATGTCGGGACAGCGCATATTGAGTTACTCGGTTCCGAAGAAGCGATCGCTGAGGCAAAATGTGAGTTATTAGCCGAAATGCCCAAAGATAGTATCGCTATTCTCAACCATGACAATCCCCTACTCATGTCTACAGCGATGAAAGTTTGGGCAGGGGAAGTTATCACCTATGGCTTATCTGGCGGCGATATCCAAGGGCGACTAGTTGATAACGAAACTGTCGAAGTAGCGGGAATTAGGCTACCCCTTCCTCTTCCTGGGCGTCATAATGCAGTTAATTTCTTGGCAACTTTAGCAGTAGCCAGAGTAGTCGGAATTGATTGGTCATCCCTACAAGCTGGGGTGACGGTAAATATGCCCACAGGCCGATCGCAGCGGTTTGTATTATCTAATGATGTGGTAATTTTAGATGAGACTTATAATGCTGCACCAGAGGCGATGTTAGCAGCATTGCAGTTGTTGGCAGACACCCCCGGAAAGCGTAAGATTGCCGTTTTGGGTGCAATGAAGGAATTAGGAGAGCGATCGCCGCAGTTGCATCAGCGAGTCGGAGAAACAGTCCGCAATTTGCAATTAGACGGCTTGTTGATTTTAGTAGATGGACAGGATGCAGAAGCGATCGCTAAAAGTGCCGAAGGTATCCCCTCTGAGTGTTTTGCAACTCATGCAGAGTTAGTCACCAGATTAAAAACATTTGTGCAAGCAGGCGATCGCTTACTTTTCAAAGCCGCCCATTCAGTGGGACTCGATCGCGTTGTCAATCAGTTTCGGGCCGAATTTTCTGGCTAAATACCAACTCGCAAACCTATTGGAATTACATATAAACAAAAAAAGTCCGCTTTCGCGGACGGTGGACATTGGATAAGGTTAAGTTGTCACCAAGAGCGCCTACAAGTTGTTAGATGCTGTGTTTATTGTTAAAGAATCAACCAGAAATATCAAGTCTTTAAGAACAACTGTATAGACATAAATACAGAATTTAAGTCTTTTTATTTCCTCATCAACATTCGGTTTTTATATAGTCTAAAAACCCATAGATCGTAGGGGCGGGGTTTCCCCACCCTCGATTGTGTGTCACTGAGCGCAGCCGAAGTTTTGCATTCGACCGAGAACCGCTGTAAAAGCAGAAAAATTATAGAATTTTATTTTAACCTCGGACATGCTAGGTTATACCAATTCAAATAATGTTTGCGACAGATGGAAAACTGAAACACTTATCCAATGGATGTTTCACAATCCAAAATCCAAAATCTAAAATCCAAAATGGTATTAGCTGTCTCCAGGGAATCAGTAAGTTTTATTAATTTATTTAGACATAATTAAGAAATTTCTGTCTGGAAGTTTTTCAACTTACAAAGATTTTGAGATGGAAACTCTAAGAGCGGTCTAGACCGCTCTTAAATATCAGGTATTCTTGGAAAGACTCAGAGTGTGAGTGTAACGTCTTTGCCACCAAATTGCTGTCAAATTAGCCAGCCAACAGGTAATTGCTAGTGATAGCAGGATGTAGGTAGGTGCCATCACCACACCAATCATAAACCAGGTATATACGTGCATTACCATCACAAAAGCAAAAGTACTGGCAATCCCTGCAGCCTGCCAAATTTGACGCGCTGGGCGCTGTTTTGCAGTCAAAATGATTGTTAACAATGTGGTGAGTAAATTTGCTGGCACAAGGAATGCACAAATACCCACGCAGTTGGCGCGGGAGAACTCAGTTAAGGTGTTGAAATCGAGCATCAATGTGTTGGGATAATGTTCGCCTATTATATCAAAGTTAATATATTTTCAAATAACAGAAACAACCTTAGCATACACAATGAGTGAAAAAAAATAAATATGTAACATAATTTAAAGTGATTAACTAAACTTTAAAACTGCTAATTGTATGAAAGTGGGCATTGCCCACCCTAGCTGAATTAGCCCATTAAAATTACTGTATCAATTACATGAATTACGCCATTATCAGCTTCGATATCAGCGGCTAAAACTGTGGCATTTTTGACTTCAAAACCATCAGAGCAATCAATTTTAATGGGTGAACCTTCAACAGAAACTACAGTACCCAGTTTTGCTAAATCCTCTTGTAGCAATCTTCCTGGCACAACATGATATTTTAAAATCCTCGTTAACTGAGGAATATTCTGTACTAGAGTTTGGATGGTTCCTGGAGGTAACTTAGCAAAAGCATCATCATTTGGCGCAAAGACAGTAAACGGCCCAGGACTTTTTAATGTTTCTACTAAACCAGCAGCTTGCACAGCTATCACTAGAGTTTTAAAAGCGTCAGCAGAAGCTGCAATATCAACAATATCAGCCATATACTTCACCTCATATCTGTCTAAAATTTTAAAGTATAGTAAAGCAGTTTTAATTTTTATTAAACAAAATCAAATTGGATAGCCTTATGATAATCATAGAAAAATTCCTTTGTAGAGCAAATGTCCGAGCGTAGATACGCCATTATCGGAACTGGTGCATTAGGCGGATTTTATGGTGCCAGACTGCAAAAAGCTGGTTTAGATGTCCACTTTTTGCTCAACAGTGATTACGAACATGTCAAAAAGTCTGGTTTAATCGTCGAGTCAAAAGACGGTGATTTCAGCCTTCCCCAAGTGAATGCTTACCGTGATGTCGCCCAGATGCCACAATGTGATGTGGTAGTAGTTGCACTGAAAACAACACAAAATCATTTACTACCGCAGATGTTACCGCCTGTTGTGAAGGATCATGGGGCGGTGTTGGTATTGCAAAATGGACTGAGTGTAGAAGCGGAAGTCGCTCAAATTGTCAACAACGTTAGTGTGATTGGTGGGTTGTGCTTTTTGTGTGCCAATAAAGTAGGGCCAGGACATATCCGCCATCTCGACTATGGACGAATTATCTTAGGTGAATATATTCCTGACTATGCTCTTGCTGGCATTACAGACAGAATGCAGCAAATTGCCCATGATTTTGAAAGTGCTGGTATTTCAATGGAATCAGCAGAAGATTTACTGTTAGCGCGATGGAAAAAACTGGTATGGAATATCCCTTACAATGGGTTGTCTGTGATTCTCAACGCTCAGACAGATGAATTAATGGCGAATTTTCATACTCGCCAGTTAGTTGAGCAGTTGATGTCTGAAGTGGCGGCGGGGGCTAAAAGTTGCGATCGCATTATTCCAGATAGCTTCATCCAAAAAATGCTCGATTACACCGACAAGATGAAGCCTTACCGCACCAGCATGAAAATTGATTATGACGAACACCGTCCTTTAGAGGTAGAAGCCATTTTTGGCAACCCATTACGGAAAGCCCAAGCGTTAGGTGTGAATTTACCGCGAATTAGCTGTTTGTACCAGCAGCTAAAGTTTTTGGATACTAGGACTCCCAAGCTTCTTAGCGACAAGACTCAACAATGATGGCTGTTGTCATTAGACACAGCAGAATAATTCCTCAAGGAACAAACAAATTTTGCAGTCAATACATCAGCATGGGGATAATCTGTAAAATTCCCAAACCACTTGATAGGGCATAAGCGATCGCAAAACCAAAAAGTACCCATAAGAAATATTTCAGGGATTTGGCTCACCACCTTGCTAATGTTAATTAAAGTGAAACAGGAAGTCTTTGAGTATCAGGAGCAGCCATGTACGTGCTAATTGGTGGAGCAGGCTTAGTGGGGCTGTCATTGGCTCAAAAATTGGTAGAACTAGGGCATACTGTAGCCGTCATTGATGTTGACCCTACGGCTTGCCGCTATGCTCGTGAACAAGTGGGAGCGATGGCTTTTGAAGGTAGCGCAGTTAGTACAGAAGTATTGTTAGAAGCTGGGATTCGGAAAGCTGATGCCCTAGCAGCCGTTCTCAGAAGTGACGCTTTGAACTTAGCAATGGTAACTCTTGCCAAACACTATGGTGTACCGCATATTCTGGCTCGAATGAGCCATTCTGATTTTGCTGAACCCCTCAACTTAGCTGGAGCCAACCATGTAATTAGCACTGTAGATTTAGCAGTTTCAACAATGGTAAATGCCATTGAGTATCCACAAGTAGAATCAATGATGCACTTCGAGCAAGGACAGATTGAGGTGTTGAAACTTTCCATAGCCAAAAATTGTTCTGTAGTTGGTCGTAGCCTGGCGGAAATTGCCCAGGATTCTCGCTTTCCAACTGGCTCTCTCATTATTGGTTATCAAGCCCATCCCCACGAAGATTTAACAATTCCTAATGGTAGTACAGTGTTAGAATCAGGCTCAACTGTATTAATCGCGACAAAGCCAGGGTCTTTACATCAAATTATTGATTTTATCGAAGGCTGTAACTAGTTTTGATGAAGTTGTACTCACGTTTTTATTTAGTAGTTGCTTTGATTTTGTTGACATCTTGCCAATCATTAAAGAGTTCACCACAGTCCCAGAACAATAATAAACAAGAAATCTTATCCCCAAAGACGGTAACTCTCGATAAAAATTTCAAGATAGTCAGGGGACAAACTATTTATGTTCCTGTTTATTCCGAAATCAATCATCACAATCGACAAGAAGTTTTTTATTTAGCGGCTACACTGAGTATTCGCAATACAGATTTAAACAATTCAATCATTATTACTTCTGTGCGCTACTATGACTCAAATGGCAAATTAATTAAACATTATTTGAATAATCCTATTCAACTTGATGCTTTAGCTTCTACTGATTTTTTTATCACTAGAGATGACACTAGTGGAGGTTTAGGTGCAAACTTTATTGTCGAGTGGGTAGCTGCAACAGAAATCTCGGAACCAATAGTTGAAGCAGTGATGATTGGGACCGATTTTCAGCAAGGAATTTCTTTTATCAGTCCAGGTAGAGTTATCAAAAATCAAAATAACTCTAATTTAAAATCAAGTTCTTGAACAAGATTAATCATCGTCTAGTTGCAGCAACTTTTCATCAATAGATTGTATCCGCTCTCGCACAATTTCTTCTGAAAGAATTCGTTTACGCATTGCCTCATTGAGCGCCCCTTTTTCTGCCAGTAGTAAACGGCGGCGGATGGTATCGAGTTTACTCAGCGCTCCACTTTTACCATCAAACTCACCTGTACGGCGATTATAAAATTCACGTAATGTTTTTTCAGCAGCAGCTATTTGCACTTGGTAAGTTGAACGCATTTCTTCATACACAGCTTTTGGCAAAACCCCGCTTTTTAAGAGAGCGTCTAATTCATCTTGGGCTGCTTTACCTGTCATTAACTGGGCTTGCAGTTTTTCAACCTGCTGCTGAACCTCTGAAAATTTAGATAATTTTAAGCGTTTTACCAGCCAAGGTAAGCTTAAACCCTGACCCACTAATGATACCAGCACACTACCGAAGACTAAAGTAATGAGATATTCTCGCCCTGGCAGTGTGTTTGGTAAGCTTAACGCCAGAGCCATCGAGAGCGAACCTTTGATATTGCCTAAAAAAAGTAGATGTTGCCAAGATAGTGGAATTGGGCGATCAATCCAGCGAACCACTGCCATAAGTGGATAGATTGAAAGAATGCGCCCTACTTGATAAGCGAAAACTGTTAGTAGAATTGCAGGCAAAGTCTTCCACAGCATGACTGGGTTTATTTGTACACCGATTAGCAAAAAAATAAACGTGTTAACACTAAAACTGGCATATTCCCAGAAACTCAATAAGGTGATGCGATTAGAAGCGGAAGTATTACTAGAAAGCCCTAAATTTCCAAAAATTAACCCGGCAACAACCACAGCCACAGCACCAGAGACACCTATAAATTGTCCAACTTGAAAAGTTCCTAGTGCAACTGCCACAGTCAGTAAGAGACTGCTAAGAGGATCATCTAAACGGGAAAATATAGGTATGCTCAAATAACCTAAGACTAACCCTACGATGCCGCCGCCTAGAGCAATAAATAACAGTTGTTGGATTCCCTCTAATAATGTGATTGAACCTGTCGAATATACCTGCAAAATTAAGTTGAACGAAACTAGGGCAGCGGCATCGTTGAATAGGGTTTCGCCTTCAACTATGGTGGAAAGCCGAGAGGGTACGGATATCTCTTTAAAGACAGCAATCATTGAGACTGTATCAGTGTTGGCCAGAATTACTGCTACAAATAGAGCAGGTATCCAAGTTAGTCCTAGCCCAAATTTCAACAGAACGGCAATAATAGCACTGGAAAGCACAGCTCCTGGCCCAGCCAAGAGGGCAATTGGTTTAAAAGTGCTGCGTAAGCGGCTGACATCTGTATTGATGCCAGCTTCAAAGATCAGAATTGGCAGGAAAAGATTCAAAACTAGGGATGGATCTAAACCAATGCGACGAGACAATAACTCAGTAATTGGCAGACCAGCCAAAACTAAACCCGTGACATAAGGAACTCGTAACCGACGAGATAGTAGGGCTACACCAGTGGCAACGAGCAGGAGAATAATTGAAATATTGACTAATTCGGTAACATTCACTTAGGGACTTCCAACTAAAAAAATATCCTATCGCTTTGTAGGCAGGGGGCAGGCTTGCCGTGAGCGTAGCCGAATAGGAGCAGGGAGTAGGGGGAGAAAGAAAAATATTATCTGAGTAAATTTGGATAAGTTATTTTCCGGAAGTCACTTAAATACTGAAAATATTAAACAACATTAACAATAGTAATAATAAGCTGCGACAGCGCGAGGAAGATTATTGCTTCATTACTTGAAGTACCGTTCTATCCCTTATATTTAGTTAATTCATACCGCAATCACCAACGCCAAAATTAACCAAATCTCTATGCCTAATGCCCCAGCAGTCTCACCCGTCATTGTGGTGCTAAGTCAAAATAGTGTAGCAGTTGCCCGCCAAATCATCACCATCTTTCCAGGGGGGGCTATCTACGGTTTGGCAGGACGCACATCTGGGATTGATGTCAGCTTCACAGATTTTGGTGAAACGTTACGGGAGTTATTTGCTGAGGGCAAACCGCTGATTGGTATTTGTGCCGCAGGTATTTTGATCAGAACCCTAGCCCCCTTAATCTCAGATAAACGCCAGGAACCGCCAGTGCTAGCTATAGCTGAAGATGGTAGCGCTGTTGTTCCCCTTTTAGGTGGACTTATGGGGGTGAACGATTTAGCACGCCGCATTGCCGAGGTATTGGATGTACCAGCAGCGATTACAACCACAGGCGATATTCGTTTTCGCACAGCGCTGTTGTCTCCTCCCCCTGGCTACCATTTAGCCAACCCAGAAGATGCCAAGAAATTTATCTCCGATTTGCTAGCTGGGGCAAAAGTGAAACTAGAAGGGACAGCATCTTGGTTGAGTAATAGTCAACTACCGATTGACCCGAATGGAGATTTAACCATCCGCATTACTGAACGATTGGTGACTCCTGCAGCCAATTGCCTTGTTTACCATCCAGCAACTGTGGCAATTGGTATGAGTGGCAATGAAACTGTAGCGTTAATACAACAGCTATTGGTAGATGCTGAACTAGCACCCGCATCTGTAGCCGGGATATTTGCCCCAATCACCGCTGCTAGCAATCCAGCCATACACGCTGTTGCTAGCGCTTTGGAAGTGCCTGCACGGTTTTTCACCTCAAATCAACTAGAAACTTATCTATCACAAGGCTATAGCCCCGCTCAAGCTGCGGCGATCGCTGCCACAGGTGTCTCTTCTTTGTCTTCCCAAATAGCGATCGCCTCCCAACCAATTGACACTAACACCACAGGTCAACCACGCGGGCGATTAGCAATTATCGGCACAGGCCCTGGTGGTTTGCAGTGGATGTCACCAGAGGTGCAAGCTATTCTCAAGTCGGTAACTGATTTAGTAGGTTACAAAACTTACTTAGATTTGGTGGGTTCCCTTGGTGATGGTAAGCAACGACATGAGTCAGACAACCGAGAAGAATTAGCACGGGCAAAGATGGCGCTGGATTTAGCTGCAACAGGACGATATGTAGCAGTCGTGTCTTCTGGTGATCCTGGTATCTATGCAATGGCGGCGGCTGTTTTCGAGGTACTCGATCGCCACAATCAACCAGAATGGGATAGTGTCGAAATTCAGGTTGCACCGGGTATTTCTGCTATGCAAGCAGCTGCTGCGGCAGTTGGGGCACCTCTGGGGCATGATTTTTGCGCCATTTCCCTCTCGGATATTTTGAAACCTTGGTCAATTATTGAAAAACGAATTGCGGCGGCGGCTGAAGCTGATTTTGCGATCGCTTTCTACAATCCTGTATCTAAAGAACGTACTTGGCAACTCACGGCAGCTAGAGATATTTTGTTACATTACAGAACCCCTGATACTCCAGTGGTGCTAGCACGAAATCTCGGTAGACCTGGACAGAATGTGAAAGCGATCGCCCTTCACCAGCTAGCACCAGATGTCGCCGATATGCGGACAGTAATTCTTGTTGGTTCAAGCAAAACTAGGGCTATCAAGCGTAGTGATGGTAGCACCGCTGTTTACACACCACGCCAATACACTTAATTAACAGGCAATAGGCAATAGGAAAATAACTGTAATTAAAATTAGGGGCAAGAAATCCAATTACTGCGACAGGTTCTTTTGTTTCAAAGAGTGCCCGTAGGGCTTGGACACAAAATAAAACCCCAGGCTTGAAAATTCCTGGGGTTGTAATACCTGACCACCTTTATATTTTTAATTTAAAAGTGTATGAACATCTCAAATCCACAAGACAAAAATATCTTAGTTTTGTCCAAAAATAATTGTCATAACCATAGCAGTTTCTAGTTGTTTAATATATAGATTTCTCAATCTAAAACCCGCATTCTGCCTGTATTATTCACCCTATGGATACTTAATTTTTTAAATTAAACCGGTTTTCCGTGCTATCTTTTAAAGATTTATGTGTCTAAACAAACAGATATAATTAAAGTAATTATGTCCAGATAATTACTTTAATGGGCTTGATTTATTTAGTTTTTAAGTCAACAATAAAAGCATCATGATACATACATGATTGTAGCCAATAAAAGTGACAGAAAGCCTAACCTATGTCCGCGCAAGCGGACTTTATTTATATCATCTATATTTCTCGTTAACAATATCGACAATGATTTTTATACCGTTTTTTTGTGAAGCTGCATATAATTCACCCCCCGGCTATCGCCGTCCCCCCTTGCCAAGGGGGGACTACAGGGGGGTATTATTATGTGCATCTTCATACAGAATTGGTATTAGATTAAATTAGGTTATACCAATTTGCCAAAATAATGCGACAGATAAATCGTAGGGGTGGGGTTTCCCTGCCCTTATTCTTCGAGATAATCCATGTGTCGCAAACAATATTTTAATTGGGATTAATTTAGAAACTATTAATACCAATTAATAAAAATATTGATGAGCAATACAATCGAGAGGACGGGTAAACTCTGTAGATACTGTCTTGATTCGTCAAGAGGCATGAGCGAGATAATCAGGGTCAAAAGGCTTTTGGGATTTTAAAATCGCAAAAGCAAAATGCAAGAGCTTACGCATAACAGCACCAAGGACTTGCATTTTGACCTTGCCACGGTCAAGTAATCGCTGTGCAAATAATTTCAGCAAAGGATTATGGCGCATAGCAGCGACAGCAGGCATATAAAGTGCCTTTCGGAGTCGGGCATTGCCAATTCGCGATAAGTGAGACTTAGCTTGTACCGAAGAACCACTAGAACGTTCTTGGGGAGTTAAGCCAGCATGAGCAGCTAACTGGCGAGCATTACGGTATTGTTCAATACAACCCATTTCGGTTAACAGCACAGCCGCAGTCTGCTCGCCAATACCAGGGATTGAGGTTAAAAGGTCGCGCTTGGCCTTCAAATCAGGATGGCACTCAAAGTGGTCGTGAATCAGTTGTTTCACCTCCACAATCAGCTGTTTTAACTGCTCTAAATGAGACTCAATCAAAGCCGCAACAGTTGGTGTAGCAGTTTCTAACCGATTATGTTCCTGTTGGTACATGTCCGTAAGCGATTCTAAACGACGAAGGAGCGCTTGAAGCTCTTTCACCTCAACTGGTAAAGGAGTCCAAATTTCCGGGGCAATCGCCAGACAAAAACGCGCAATCACTGCGGCATCTACTTTGTCCGTCTTAGTACGAAGTAGTTCGCTCTTGGCAAATCCTTTAATGCGGGATGGATTGACCACACTGACTTTGTGACCATTCTCCACTAAAAACTCTGCCAATGCTTCGCCATAGGTGCTTGTCGCTTCCATGCAGCCATGAACTTGAGTCGCTCCTTGTTTGGAGAGCCAATTTTTCAGGACAAGAAAACCTTCTGGATTGTTTTTAAAGACTTTGGATTTTGTGGTTTGGTTCTCCAGTATCAAAGTCACATGAAAATCTTTTTTACTGATATCGATACCGAGAACTATTTTTGACATGAGACATTTCCTCCACAGTTAATTTCTACAATAGAAGAACTGATGAATTGCATCTACTATCCTTGTGAATGCAGACTTTCCCAATATTTGGGGTCTAAGATACTGTCCAGTCTCTACAATTCAATTCGATTTCACCGATACAGGTTGCCAATCTACGTTACAGACTTTTGTATGGTCTCAGGGGCGGGGCAGCTTGACCTGGTATTACCAGTCCTCCAAAAAGAATTGTGTCGTTAAACTAGTACAGACAACATTTAAGTTTTTTGAACTGCATTCTCAAGTCAAGTCTTTGCTCTACATCACAGTGAAAGCTATTTACTCGGTTCCTTGGGATCTTCTATTTAAGATACAAGGGGCGGGGAAACCCCGCCCCTACGGGAGATTAGGAATAAATTCTGTTTCCCCTTTTAATTCAGCAATTTTAATCAACAAATAAAAAGACACAATTACTTGAATTATGTCTAAAAAACCTATATTTCAAATTTGACTTGAGCAACACTAGCACAAATAATAAAAATATTCCCTAAATTTGCAGTCATGATTATTCGGGTCTTAAATCATTAGATAGTTCCACAATCCCCCTAGAACCATCAATTCTGACTCGTTGACCATCTTGCAGCAGCCATGTAGCACCACGCACATCCATCACTGCAGGAATTCCATACTCACGAGCCACGATCGCCCCATGAGAAAGTCGTCCTCCGGCTTCAGCAATCAATCCTCCCGCCCTGACTAAAAGCGGTGCCCAGCCGGAATCTGTGTAAGGTACTACGAGAATTGTGTTCCGGTCAATGTCAGGGATGTTTTGTAAATTTCGCAACACCTTGATCCTTCCCTCAGCTTGACCGTGGCTGGCTGGTATGCCTTGCAAAATTTGGTCAGAGTAGAGGGCAGAGGGTGCTAGGGGGTGAGGGGGTGTATTGCCGTAAACTAATAGGGGAATTTGGTTGATTTCACCATCTTGGACGAATTGCGATCGCCTAAATTGCACTAATTCCTGCAACTGATTGCTTAACTCAGGATTACCCGCAACTAGACTACCCACTTCCTCCAACTCCAGAAAAAAGATATCCCCAGGTTCCTGCAGTAAACCGGAGTTTAACCAGATTTTCTCTAGGGCGACAAAACTCCAACGCAATTCAGCTAGGAGTCGCGAATAAACTTCAGTGACTCGACCTTTAATATCTATGCGTCTTTGCACAAATCCCCGTTTTCGTTGAGCTGAAAATACCTGATTTATGGGATCTATACCTCCTCTTGGGCGATCGTTTCCTTGCATTAACTGCACAAACAACCGTTTGATATACTGGGGGTCTTCCTTCCAAGTAGGAACGGCAATATCAGTTCCGACTTCACTTAGATAGCCGTAATCTTCCAGCAATTCGTCAAAGTCGGAGATAATTTTCTGTCCTTCTGGAGTTTGCGCCAACTGCTCAAACACATTCTCTGGCTCGAAATCAGGTAATATGTCCTTGGCATCTGCGGCTAAATCACTCAGCGATCGCAATACTGCCACCTCTGGTGTCACACTATTATCTAATTTCCCATCTTTCACCCGAAAAATTGCTTGTCGCAGGGCAACACTTAGGGGTGCAAAAATGCTGTAATAAGTCCCACGATGCAGTAAATCGAGGATCGAGTCAACTCTTGCCAATAGTTGGACTGGTTCTAGTTGATCGACTGATTCTATAGTCAACTGCGACAACCCAGGCACAAACCATCTGTGATAATCCCGCTTAAATTCTTCTTCCAGGCGTAGTTCTCGCTTCAGCAACCGCATTAATCCGGGTAGATTCTCTAAGGTGGAATTCAAAGGTGGCTTACTTAATTTTGCGCCTCTAGTCAAAAACTCTAGACTTTCCGGCGGTAAACCCATGCGGAGGAATATCTCACCTAGGAGAGATGCATTGAAGTATGCCCTGGAATAGTGAAGTGTGGCGGTTGCTGTAAAATCTAAGCCAAGAGAGCGATCGCCCAATACTATAGTAAAAATATCTCCCCACACGCCACAAGTTAAGGGGCGATTAATTGACCAAGTTAAGGGGTGAATCACGCCAGGGATGACTTCGGCGGCTATTTTGCGTGTCCAGATAGGCAATAGGGTAGTGATCGGTCTAGCTTGCAATACCCAGAGATTTTGTCCGTCGTAACTCCACTCTATATCTTGAGGAATGCCGTGATAACGTTTTTCTAGGCTGCGGGCTAAGTATGCAACTTGTTTAATTAATGCTGGTGGTACTTGTCCTGCACCCTCTAATTGAATAGAGGAAAAATTTTCAGTTTCGATGACAAATGCCCGATATTGTTCTGGTGTGACTCTCCCGGAAACAACTTGAGTAGCGCTACCCGGTAAAGCTTCAATCACGATCGCCTCACCTTGTTGAGTAATCGGATCGCGACTAAAAGCTACACCAGAATACACACTCTGGACTTGCTGCTGAATCAGCACTGCCATATTTGCTTCTGGAGAACTGCGATCGCGGCGATATTGCACAGCCGAGGGCTGATTATAGGAATTATAAACTTGAGCGATCGCTGCTTGTAACCTCTCATGGCTAGTCACATCCAACACCGTCTCATACTGTCCCGCCGCAGAAGCTTGTTCTGAGTCTTCCCCAATCGCCGAAGAACGCACCACAAGCGGCGATAATTCCGATGGCTGAAAAAATTTCAGTACTGCTTCTGGATTATTAACAGGCGCAAGTATCCATCCCTTCGGCACTGAATAACCCCATCGCTTAACTTCAGATAATGTCGCTGCCTTTTGTCCGACGATCGCCGCATCTAATTCATCATCTAGCGAGAAAATTGCTTGATCGCCCCGCAAAAACTCTAACATCCCCTGCGATCCTGCTTCTGCCTCTTGAGTAGGCAGGCTCAGATCATCGGGGATTTTGGTATAAATCCAGCCCAATAAGCCAGCCAGGGCAACAGCGGCGACGATTCTGGGGAAATCGTCGGCGTGTAAAAGTGCCACAAATAACGGAAATATAATCAACACGCCGTATTTGATTAATTTTCTGGAGCGCAGAACTGTAAAGCTGATAGATGTCAAAAACAATACAAACCCTGCCACCAGTGGATCGTGTACTAACAATCCCCAAACGGCGTTTGTTGTCCCGGCCCCTCTGCCTATCCAGTATCTACCAATGACTAAGGCAATCAGAGCCACTAATTCCCATGTTGATCCTTCCTTAAAGAAAGCGCGGGCAATCAGCACGGCCGCGATTCCCTTAAAAGCTTCTGACAAAACTGCCAGAATGCCTACGAGTTTGCCGCCGTGATAAAAAGCGGCTGATACACTGATGTTTCCCGTTCCCAGTCGTGCTAATTGCTTTCCCTTCAGGGCGTAAGTAATCCAGGCAATTAGCGGTAGCGTGCCCAAAAGGGGGCAACCAATCAAAATAACTAAAGCACCCCAAAGTTCAATCATTGTGGATTTTGGATTTTAGATTTATTTTGCATGTTGCATCTCAAATCGCAAATCTAAAATCTTTTGGAAGTTTTATTGATGGTTTTAAGGGCGCTTTTACTAGTTAAGCGATGGACACTTGGCTGCAACGGGAGCCGTTTTTGCCAGTGTCCTTCTAAGCAGCCAATTACTAAGCTAATAATTCTTAGTTTAGCGCATAGGCAGCCTGTAGCGCCCAAATGATTAAACCAGCGATCGACCCCAATAGCAATACGGTAGAGATAGTAACTACTTTAGGGGAATCAGCACCCTTAAATTTCATAATTCCGCGATTTAAATCGGACATAATTTTGTAATCTTCCTTTTTTACGGAGTTAATTTGTCCGTCTCGATTGTAGTCTTTCTGTTCAAAAATAAAGTTAAATTACCATTATTATTTTGTTTAAGCTTGGCAACTATGTGTGAAGCAGGGGGAATTGGGAATATTGCCTATTGCCTTTTTTATAAGTTGTTATAAATACTACTTTAGGTAGAAAATCTTACCTTACTCAGTGCCTAATACCCCATTTCCTACTTCAGAGAATATAGTATAATTTAATACTTTATTTCCTGACGAATTAATTTTCGCCAGTTATCTGGGAGCGTGTTTGCAGGTGAAAATAGTGCTGATCATCATTTTGGCGGTGGTTGTGGGATTGTTGGTGGCGGTTGAGGTGGGATTGCGATCGCTCTTTGGCTTCGGGAATCCCCTAATCTACATCAGCGATGAGCAAATTGGTTATTTGTTAGCTCCTAACCAGCGGACTCGGCGGTTTGGGAATCGCATTGAGATTAATGAATATTCTATGCGGAGTGGCCCAATCCAAAAAACCCCCGCACCCTCTACCCTGCGAGTGCTAATTTTAGGCGATTCGATCGCTAATGGTGGCTGGTGGACGGATCAGGCTAATACGATTTCTAATTTAATGGCACAGTCTTTAACTGCAGCTAATACTAGTAATTACTCTGAAGTAGAAGTATTAAATGCATCGGCTAATTCTTGGGGACCCAGAAATGAATTAGCTTACCTAGAACGGTTTGGCAATTTTAATGCTCAGGTAGTAGTGCTATTAATTAATACAGATGACTTGTTTGCTACTCCACCCACATCTTTACCTGTAGGACGCGATCGCAACTATCCAGATAGTAAACCTCCCCTAGCATTGGTGGAAGTTGTGCAACGCTATCTCCTCAAGCAAAAGCCGATTCCCGAACTGACAGCAGTGCAAAATGAACCAGGCGATCGCGTCGGCATTAATCTAGCAGCAATCAGCAAAATCCAAGCCCTAACTCATCAAACCAACAGCCAATTCCTGTTAGTGATGACTCCCTTACTCCGAGAAATTGGTAAACCAGGCCCCCGTGATTACGAAATTACAGCCCGCCAACGCTTGCTAGATTTTACGAAAACACAACAAATTACTTATATAGACATCCTGCCGATATTTAACTCTACCAAAAACCCGCAAGCTTTATACCAAGACCACATTCACATGAATTTATCAGGTAATCAATTAGTCAGTAAATTGGTAGAGCGATCGCTAAATGAAATGTTAAGTCATGATATCAAATCTTAAGTTGGATCATTCTTATAGCATTTCTCAACAAGCGTGAGATACATCGGTAAGGGCATGGCAGTGCCATGCCCCTACACAGCGTGATATATTTTTGTACTTCATTTGAATGGGAAGCGCTATAAGTTTCATAGCTAACAAGATCCCCGACTTCTACCCTTCTCCTGGGAGACGCTGCGCGAACGGGAAGCCACCCTTCGGGTGTCTAGAAGAAGTCGGAGATCTATAGTAACAGATTGAATCAGTTAACAATTAACAATCAACAATCCACATATATTTAGATTAAGTAACCGTTAAAAACACTAAAAAATATAGCAAAATAAAATCAAAAGTTTCTCTAAGAATTCCAGTTGCTGGCAACTTAACTAAGTGTCTTGAGTGTGGTGTCGTTTAGGTAGTGTGGAACTCATAACTAGTAGTCTGTCAGGGTTGAAATGAGGGACTGTAGTGTGAGCGTCTCGCTCACGCGGGCTTTTCGGCCCGCACTACCAAAAACCCCTCAAAACAAAATTAACAAATCACTAGACTGGCTTATCTGTAAACCTTACGAGGTGACAATATGGACAGTAAGAAACTCCTGAGTCAATATGCAACAGGAGAAAGGAATTTTAACGCAGCCATTCTGCATCAAGCAAACTTACGTAGCGCTGACTTAAGAGGAGCAAATTTTGCTGAAACCGACTTGAGTGGTGCCGACTTGAGTAGTGCTAACTTGAGTGGATGTAACCTAACTCGGGCAAACTTGACTAATGCAGACCTCAGTGGAGCCAATTTAAATGGTGCCAACTTGAGTGAAGTAAACTTTATTGGCTCAGACTTAACTAGAGCCAATCTAGAAGGAACAAACCTCAGTCGCGCCGATTTGCGGAGTGCAAATTTAGTTTTAGCCAACCTGTTTGGCGCAAACCTCAGTGAGGCGGAAATGAGTGGTGCTAATTTAAGTGGCGCTAATCTCAGACAAACAAATTTGATTTGCAGCAACCTTAATGAGGCGGAACTCAGTGGTGCAGATTTAACTGCAGCCACCATCACTGAACAAGAGATGAGCGGCAAAATTTTGCACGTTGGTTTATCCCATACCTGGGTGACATGGGCTGGTAGTTACTAATTCTGATAGATAATGGTTGTTTTTGAAAGACAAAACGCAGTCAGGGCGCAACATATTTGCGCCCTGACTGTTTGGATGATACTGTATTTTTTTAATACACTAAAGGTGTCGCACCACGCATCGCCCGTAAAGAATTGATGCAAGCAGGACAATCGCAGCCAAATAAATTGATTGCCATATCGCTTTCTTCGTCGTTGAACTCCAGCATGGGAGCATCGTCTTTAGACGGCTCTGCTTCCGGCTGATAGTTAGGGATTTGAGCCAAAACAGAAGCTCTAGCACATACTAAACCGACTTTATGTTTATTACGTATGCACGATAAACGGTCGGCGGTTGTGTTTTCTGGCTCTATTGCTTGGGCTTGATTAATCATCACTCCCATAGAGAGGATGGAGCCAAGAAGTAGGGGAGTCGAAAGCAAGCTTAGTATAAATTTGTGCATTTGTTTCCTGGGGAAAACAATTCCAACTGCTAAGATTATCCGATTAAATCTTACAGTGCAAGTAAATGTTGATCAGGAACACCTGAGTTGCATGAGTGCTGAGTTCAATATCCATGATTAATGGTAGGCGATCGCTACCATTTTGCATTAGAGTGTTCCACAAAATAAATGATCCAAAACCCGTCATTGCGATCGCGATCGCAATGACAACTGGGCATTTTTTTACTTGGAGTACTCTTACATAGGAATCGTAAATTGTCTTTGAAAAAATCTCAGTAGCCTTGTAGTGGACTGACACAGCTAAAATAGTGCATTAAGTGTAGGTTCCAACATTATCAAGGCTTTGTTGGGTTGCGCTCCGCTTCACCCAACCTACGTCTAATGCAACATTTTAGCCTTGTCACGCCAGTAGCGTGTGTTAGCGGAGCGTAACGTACCACAGACTTGGGATGGTGCGTTACGCGCTTGATTTTTTACCTGAGGCGGAGTTCCCCCTGCGAAAATTGCCTTTCATTTTATTTGTAACAACTGACTTAAATCTAATAGTTTGTATCAGCAATTATCTATAGTTACGCACTTCAATTAAAAAGATTCGGCATTAAGAGCCACAATGATGTTGATATTATAATCATCTTCATAGAGGGAAGATTATATATTAGAGTCTCCTCCCTTATTTTACAAAAATAGATAAACTTTTACTTATAGTTCCAATCTAATATTTATTTAAGACTTTAGGGTTGAGAGTTAACCATTTTGGCTTCAAAGCCTGTAAACTAATTTCAATCAGATAAATGATGGTTTGGCATCACATCAGATTACAGTCATTAATACCAGTCACCTAAGTTTTAACAAGATAGTTGAAATTGCCTTTTCTGTAAGGGAAGGGCTGAAATTCGCTGGACAAGCATAGGTGAAACTAACCATAGATTCAGACAAGAAAACCTAATATTTCTTGCCGTAATTTCCATGTCTAAAAAAAATAAATTCACATTTAAGGAGATGTTATGACAGAGTTTTTTAATCGATTTTCTCGCCGCAAATTCATCTTAACAGCCGGAGCGTCTGCGGGTGCTGTATTTCTGAAGGGTTGTTTGGGAAATCCACCTGATAACCTTACTGGAGGGAACTCTCAAGCAAAGCCAACAGCTCAACAGGTAGCTAATATTAATCCCGCACAAGCACCAGAAACTACGAAAATTAAGTTGGGATATATTCCCATTATCGAATCGGCTCCCCTAATTATTGCCAAAGAAAAAGGCTTATTTGCAAAGTATGGGATGGCTGATGTAGAACTTGCAAAACAAGCTTCATGGGGTGCAGCACGAGACAACGTAGAAATTGGCTCTGCTGGGGGTGGAATTGATGGTGGACAATGGCAAATGCCAATGCCCCATTTAATTACAGAAGGTTTGATTACTAAAGGGAATCAAAAAATTCCCATGTATGTGTTGGCGCAATTGGTGACACATGGAAATGGAATAGCGATCGCCAGCAAACACCAAGGCAAAGGTATTGGTCTACAATTGGCTAGCGCTAAGTCTCTATTTAGCCAACTCAAATCCTCAACACCCTTCACCGCCGCCTTTACATTCCCCCACGTCAACCAAGATTTATGGATTCGCTACTGGTTAGCAGCAGGGGGAATCGATCCCGATTCCGAAGTGAAATTGTTGACAGTGCCAGCGGCTCAAACCGTTGCCAACATGAAAACAGGTACAATGGATGCCTTTAGTACTGGCGATCCTTGGCCTTATCGCATTGTCAAAGACAAAATCGGCTTCCTCGCCGCCCTCACCGCAGAGATTTGGAAGAATCACCCTGAAGAATACCTCGCCATTAGAGCCGATTGGGTTGACAAAAATCCCAAAGCTACAAAAGCCCTACTCAAAGCAGTTATCGAAGCACAGCAATGGTTAGATAACTTTGACAACCGCAAAGAAGCAGCACAGATTTTGGCGGGAAGAAATTATTTTAATCTGAATTCACCTGACATCCTTGCAGATCCATATCAAGGTAAATATGACATGGGTGATGGGCGCAAAATTGATGATAAATCAATGGCGGCTCTCTATTGGAAAGATGCAAAGGGTAATGTTTCTTATCCCTATAAGAGTCATGATTTGTGGTTCATTGTGGAAAACGTCCGCTGGGGATTCTTACCCAAAGATTATGTGGACAATAATGGCGCTAAAGCTAAAGAATTGGTGAATAAAGTTAACCGCGAAGATATTTGGAAAGAAGCCGCAAAAGAATTAGGAATTGCAGCGGCTGATATTCCTACAAGTTCATCCCGTGGTGTAGAAGAGTTTTTTGATGGTGTGAAATTTGATCCTGAAAAACCAGAAGAATATCTCAAGAGTCTCAAAATTAAAAAAGTCGCTGTGTAGAGACGCGATTTTACTCTACGAGAAGCCGCACTTCGTGCGTCTACGCGTCTTGAAAGACCAATAATCGACACTAATAGCCGTTAGAGGTTGTTTAAAAAATCTCAATTAAACCACATCTATTTTGAGAACCATAATTTTTCATGCGAAGTGGGAGCATCTTGCTCCCGTATGGTAGTAGCGGGCAAGACTTCGGCGTGAGCGCTCAGTCGAACGCTGCCCGCACTACTCCAGGTTTCAAAATCGACGAGGTTTAATACCATTCCTAGCGATTTCTAATCGCCCAAAACTTTTCTGAAAATCATAAATTTTAAGGAGAATCCAGTCAATGACAACTGTACAAAGACGCCCTGCTAGCCCCAGGCTTAACGGTAGTTTTAACTTGATAGCCAGTCTGCAAAAGCAATTTCCTGATTTTATCCCGCCAGCGATCGCTCTCATCATCTTTCTCATCATCTGGCAATTATTTTCTCTGACACCCAATGCGACATTACCAGGGCCAGTCAAAGTCATCCAAGATACCTGGATTTTGATTCTCTATCCTTTCTATGACAAAGGTGGCACTGATAAAGGCTTATTTTGGCAGATTTGGGGCAGTCTGCAACGGGTGGCTATTAGTTATACATTAGCGGCGATCGTTGGTATTGGTTTGGGCATTTTAATTGGCGTGAATAAAACCATGTCGAAAGCCTTAGACCCCATCTTCCAACTCCTGCGGACAGTACCGCCTCTGGCTTGGGTGCCAATTTCCTTAGCCGCCTTGCGACAAAACGAACCTGCAGCTTTATTCGTAATTTTCATCACCGCAATTTGGCCGATCTTAATTAACACTGCAGTGGGTGTCACCCAAATTCCCCAAGATTACAACAACGTCGCCAAAGTTCTGCAACTTAGCAAGAAAGATTACTTCCTGAATATTCTGATTCCTGCAGCTTTACCCTACATTTTTACAGGCTTAAGAATTGCCATTGGTTTAGCTTGGTTAGCAATTATCGCCGCAGAAATCGTCATGTCTGGGATTGTCGGTATCGGCTTCTTTATTTGGAACGCCTATCAAAATAACAATGTCAGCGAAGTGATTTTAGCTCTAGTCTACATCGGACTTGTTGGTTTAGTGCTAGATAAACTCATGGCTTGGTTGCAAAACAAGATTTTACCTGCAGAACAGAAGTAGGGATTAGGGGCTAGGGATTAGGGGCTAGGGACTAGGAGGGACTAGAAAAGAATTAATTGTCCAATTCCCAATTCCCCATTCCCAATTCCCCAGTTCCCACTTCATACTTCATACTTCATACTTCATACTTCATCCTTTACTACTATGTCTATATTTGTTGGTGTTGATCAAATTGACAAGGTTTTCGAGTTAACTGGTGGTGGTCAATATATTGCCCTCAAGAGAATTGACCTCGAAATTAAAAAAGGTGAATTCGTTTCTTTAATTGGTCACTCTGGTTGCGGTAAATCCACTCTCTTAAATATGATTGCAGGTTTGGATTTACCAACTGAAGGTCTTGTCACCTTGGAAGGACAAAGAATTACCAAACCCGGGCCAGATAGGATGGTGGTATTTCAAAATTATTCCCTCTTACCTTGGCGGACAGTTAGAGAAAATATTGCCTTGGCGGTAGACTCAGTGATGAGAGGTTTACCCGATGAGGAACGCAAAGCCATTATTGATAAACATATCGATATGGTGGGTTTGCGTCCCCATGCAGATAAACAACCGGGGATGTTGTCTGGTGGACAAAAACAACGAGTAGCGATCGCCCGCGCTTTAGCTATCCGTCCCAAGTTACTATTATTAGACGAACCCTTCGGTGCTTTAGATGCCTTGACACGGGGTAATTTGCAAGAACAACTCATGCAAATCTGCGAAGAAAATCAAGTTACCGCCGTGATGGTGACTCATGACGTAGATGAAGCAGTGCTGTTATCTGACAGAATAGTCATGTTGACCAATGGCCCAGAATCCAAAATTGGCGACATCCTGGAAGTAGATATTCCCAGACCCCGCAAACGCATGGAAGTAGTAGAACATCCCAGCTACTACAGCTTGCGGAGTGAGATGATTTACTTCCTGAATCAGCAAAAACGCATCAAGAAAATTCGCGCCAGAAAAACAGCGGCTGTTAGCCGTCATGGATTGGAAAAAGTCAACTTAGAAATTGGCTTCTTACCCCTCACCGCCTGCGCCCCCCTAGCGATCGCCAAAGAAAAAGGCTTCTTCACCAAACACGGTTTGGACGAAGTTAACCTCGTGCGAGAAAGCAGCTGGCGGGGTATCGAAGATGGCATGACAGGTGGCTACTTAGATGCTGCCCAAATGCCTTCAGGAATGCCCATGTGGTTGACTTTGGGAGGACATAAAAATCAACCCGTCCCAGTAGTTACCGCCCTCACCATAACTCGCAACGGTAACGCCATCACCTTGGCGAAACGCTTTTATGATGAAGGCGTGCAAACCTTATCAGACTTCAAAAACTACCTACTCCGCACCCGCAACCAACGCCACACAATGGGAGTAGTCCATCCCGCATCCATGCATAACTTGCTGCTGCGTTACTGGTTAGCCGCTGGTGGAATTGATCCCGATTCCGACGTGGATATGAAGACTATTCCCCCAGCCCAGATGGTAGTTGATTTACAAGGCGGAAGCATTGATGGTTACTGTGTGGGCGAACCTTGGAACTACCGCGCCGCCGTAGAAGGTGCTGGTTTTACCATTGCTAGTGACTTAGAAGTTTGGTTAGGACACCCCGGTAAAGTTCTCGGTGTGCGGGAAGATTGGGCAGAAGCTTATCCTAACACCCACATTGCTTTAACCAAGGCTTTATTAGAAGCTTGCAAATACTGTGCCAATCCTGAAAATGTTGAAGAAGTGAGGCAGATTTTGGCAAACCGAGATTATGTCAGTACTGATTTAGAGTACATCCAACTCGAAGACCCAGATATTGCTACTTGTAGCTTAGACCATCCTTTACGACAGTACGCCCATCTCCAGTTTTATTCCGGCTCTGCCATTAACCGTCCCAGTCGAACTGAACAAATTTGGATTATGAGTCAATTAGCCCGTTGGGGTGACACTCCCTTACCTCGAAACTGGGTGGAAGTTGTAGAAAGAGTCTGCCGAGTGCGTGTATTCAGCACCGCCGCCCGCGAATTAGGTTTAGATATTAGCTACACTCGCCAACCGATTCAGCTATTCGATGGCATACCTTTTAATGGCGATGATCCCATAGCTTATCTCAATAGCTTAGAAATTAAACGTGACTTTTCCATCGCCGAAGTCATCCTTGATGCACCAAGAAAAACAGCAGCATGAATCAATTCAAAATTCAAAATTCAAAATTAAAGTAGGGTGGGCATTGCCCACCAACGTAACGCTCTTCTATGACTCTGGAGAGAGAATAATCCAAGCGATTAGAAATCGCGGCTACACAAACAAAGTCCGCCTGCGCGGACTAACGCCAAAATAGGGTTTCAAATTTAATCTGACGAGAGTAATAAAAGAGCGGTAAATATAAAGTTTTCCAGCAATGGTGGGCAATACTCATGTAGAGACGCGATTCTACTCTACGAGAAGCCCTACGGGTGACGCTCCTGCGTCGCTATCGCTAGCGCTCTAAGCGAAGCTATGCCGTTGGCGCAGCCTCTCGTAGAGAAGGCTTTACTCCAGTTCACGCCACGTGCTTTATGCCGGGAAACCCGTCCACCGGACTGGCTCCTTTATGCAGGCGTTCCCGTCCACCGGACTGGCTCACCGCACTCCGTGCGTCTACGCGTCTGAAAGACCAATTTTCTACGCTGAACCGTATTGGCAATGGTGGGCATTGCCCACCCTACTCAGCGCCCCTCTGCGTTTAAACCTTAACTTTTTACTCCGTTTATCAGTTTCGGAACTTTAACATTCAGCTTTTTATAGCGATCGCCAAGATGGTTAGGACGTTCTAAATTACTGAAACCCTTGATGTCATTCCCCATACTTCAACTTCGCTCAGTACAAGTTCCCTAGCCCCTAGTAAAACCAGTACAACCAGTCCCTAGTTATAACTCCCCAATCGCCATGCAAAACCGTAACTTGACCATTAATAACGTCACCAGAGACTCACTAGCAAAACCATTAGCAAAAACAACCAGCAACCGCCAGCCTTTCCTAGAAATTAAAGATGTTTCCAAAGTCTACCCCACAAAAAAAGGCCCCTTCACCGTCCTTGATGGTGTCAACTTAAACGTTAATCAGGGCGAGTTTATTTGTGTAATCGGTCACTCTGGCTGTGGTAAATCCACTCTGCTAAATATGGTGTCTGGTTTTAACTTTCCCACCTCCGGACAAGTGTTGCTAGAAGGACAACCCATCACCCAACCAGGCCCAGATAGAATGGTTGTCTTCCAAAACTACGCTTTGTTACCTTGGCGGACAGCTTTTGAAAATATTTACCTAGCTGTGAATGCAGTTTACCCCAATAAACCAGAAGCAGAAAAAAGAGCGATCGTGCGGGAAAATCTGACAATGGTGGGACTGGGTGACGCGATGGAAAAAAAACCACCCCAAATGTCTGGAGGGATGAGACAACGGGTTTCCATCGCCCGTGCTTTAGCCATTCGTCCTAAAGTCCTGATTTTAGATGAACCTTTTGGGGCGCTAGATGCGATTACCAAAGAAGAATTGCAAGAAGAATTGCTAAAAATTTGGGGTGATAATCGCTGCACAGTGTTGATGATTACCCACGATATCGATGAAGCGCTGTTTTTAGCAGATAAATTGGTGATGATGACCAATGGCCCCCATGCCAAGATAGGCGAAGTCATGGAAATTCCGTTTGGTCGTCCACGCGATCGCGCCCGCATCATGGAAGATCCACAATATTATAAACTGCGTAACCATGCCCTAGACTTTCTCTTTAACAGATTTGCCCACGATGATGTCGGCTAGTAACGTTCCCTCATAGGTAAATATAAAGGTTTCAGCCAATGGTGGGCAATGCCCACCATACGTGTCAACTTAAGCCCTGGCGAATAGAATTCGCGGCTATACAGGCAAAGTCGCCTGGTGCGGACTAACGTAAAAATAAAAGTAAACGCGATTACAACATCGGTAGTGTCGGTAGTTGATATGAAGTGTTTAGGCGGCGTTTGACGGCCGTAGCGAGAGTTTTACTCTGTCCGCAGAATCTCAGTGGCTTCAGAGAAAGAGAGTGTCAATAATTAAGGAGCGCAAAAAATCTACTGAATTGCAGACCGATGCAATTGTGTTGCAGCCCGATGCAATTGTGTTGCAGCCCGATGCAATTGTGTTGCAGCCCGATGCAATTGTGTTGCAGCCCGATGCAATTGTGTTGCAGCCTGATGCAATTGTGTTGCAGCCCGATGCAATTTGAGGACTAAAGTCCTCACTACAAACCTTTAATTAAACCTTTAATTATTTACACCGCTCTATTGATGCAGAAAATTCTCACTAGTATATTAGCTGTGGGTGTTTACCTAACACCCTTAAGCCGGTGGGCATTGCCCACCCTACAAAAAATGCTGTAGAGACGCGATTCATCGCGTCTGATTCATCGCGTCTTTAGGTTAGAGAGACGCGATAAATCGCTGTCTCTACAACAAATTTATTCGTCAATTCTTTCTTGACAGATTACTAGTACAGCACGGCGGAAATAAAGCTACCTTGAGGGAGCGACAAAAAGCATACAGTATATACCTCTTGCTTTCATACTTCATACTTCTCCTGACGGAGACGCTACGCGAACAGCCTTCTTCTACTAGTGCAATTGATAGCAGATACCTTTGTTAAATGAAACCTGCTTGAATGAGGCATCCAGGTTGATAGTCGTCTCAGCGGTACCGAGAAACAGGTAGCCATCTGTTTTTAATTGCTGTTTTACCTTTCTCAGTAAGGCTTTCTTGGTCGCTATATCGTAGTAGATTAAAACATTGCGTAAAAAGATCACGTCGATTTCGGGAAGTGATGACCAAGATTCCATCAGGTTGATCTGACGAAACTCTGTCATCTGGCGAATTTCGTCCTTGATTTGCCAGTCACTATCTAGCCGATGAAAGTATTTGTCACGCAGATTTTTAGATAGTCCACGGTTAATTTCAAGTTGGTTATAATGCCCTTTTTCGGCACGCGTTAAAACCTTGGTAGAAAAATCGCTAGCAATTAACCTGATAGACCAATTGGTAAGTAAGGGAAAATGTTCACGAATTAGCATAGCGATGCTGTAGGGTTCTTGCCCATTAGAGCAAGCAGCACACCAAATATTGAGCGATCGCTCAATAGCCCGTTTTTTGATTAACTCTGGTAGTATGTATTGTCTGAGTGCTTCAAAAGGGTGATGATCTCGAAAGAATGAGGTTTCATTAGTGACTAACGCCTCGATTGTCTGGGCATGAAGATTGTTAAAGGGTTGAGCCTTTAGATATGCTACCAGTTCAGCAATTAAAGTGAATCCTGCTGATTCGGCAATTGGCTGTAAATGTAGCTCCGCAAGATAGCTTTTATTAGCAGACAACACAACTGCTGAATGCTCATGAACTAATTGACGAAGATACTCAAAATCATTGGCGCTGACACTGTTAGTCTGTTGCATTACAGACCTGAAAGAGGAATTTTCTGGTCACGAATTCGCCGCATAATTTCACTTGCCATTTGGTCAAGGGTGACAATTTGATTAGCAAGTCCAGCATTAACCACAACTCTAGGCATTCCCCACACCACGCTACTAGCTTTGTCTTGGGCTAGCACTTGTCCACCCGCCTCGCGGATGCACTGACAGCCATGTAACCCATCTTGCCCCATCCCTGTGAGGATAACTGCGATCGCCCCAGCACCATAAACTTCTGCTACCGAGCGGAAGAGTACATCTACTGAAGGACGACAGGAATTTTCGCTCGGTGCTTGATGAGTCGCCAGTCGAACTACACCTTTGTCGCGTTCCACAACCAAATGAAAATCTCCCGGTGCAATCCAAGCTTGTCCAGGTTCTAATACTACTCCGGGAACGGCTTCATTGACTGGGATTTGACATTTAGAAGCTAATTGTTCAGCTAATAGTTTCGTAAACATGGGGGGCATGTGTTGGACAATCAAAATGGGAACTGATAAATCGGCTGGAAGTTCTCTAAGCAATACAGTTAGGGCATTAGGTCCCCCAGTAGAAACCCCAATTGCTACAACCTCTACCCGCTTTGTATTGGTGTAAACAGGAAAAACAACTGGATGATCAACCGTGCTTGGTGTCGTCAATGGAGTAGTTCCTGCACCAAATACTTTAATTTTGGGAATTAAATCCGCTTGAATATGTTGATTTATGTCCTCTACACTTCCTAAATTACTAGGTTTTGTGGCATAATCTGATGCCCCTAAAGAGAGAGCTTCGAGGGTGGCGATCGCTCCAGTCCGTGTAGAGGTACTGAACATAATCACTGGTAGGTGCGGATAAATTTGTCGAATCGCAGACAGAGTTTGTAAACCATCCATTTCTGGCATTTCAATATCCAGAATCACAACATCAGGATTAACCTGGGGAATTTTAGCAAGGGCGATGCGACCGTTAGCAGCGACTCCTACCACTTCTAGTTCTGGATCGATAGACAAAATCTTACTGATGCGACTCCGAACTACTACCGCGTCATCAACAACTAGTATTCGGATTTTGGGCATTGGGGAATGGGGAATGGGGAATTGGGAATTGGGAATTGGGAATTGGGAATGGGGAATGGGGAACCTAGGGTGGTGTACAAAACCAAAATCGTTGTAGATCCTCCCAAGGAATGTGGATTACAGCAGTTTTCGTGTATTTAGACCACGCGCTGATATCTGTATTTCTTTCTTCCTTTGCGCCTCTGCGCCTCTGCGTGAGATATCCTCTTAATAAATCAAGGGACAGTGAAAAAACTAAATTTCTTTCTTCCTTTGCGCCTCTGCGCCTCTGCGTGAGATATCCTCTTAATAAATCAAGGGACAGCAAAAAAACTAATATATAAACTGGCTAACGACTTTCTGCAAATCTACTGCCATACGCGATAATTCTGTAGCTGCTTCTAACGTATTACTAGTTCCAATCGTCGTACTTTGAGTATTCAATGCCACAACTGCGATATTTTTGGCAATATCAGATGTCCCTTTGGCTGCTTCAGCAACATTGCGGCTAATTTCATTTGTCGTTGCTGTTTGTTCTTCAATAGCACTAGCGATCGTACTTTGAAAGTCGTTGATTTGATTGATAATCTCAGTAATCTGAGTGATGGCTTGAACCGCAGCTTTTGTATCTGTCTGAATTGCTTCAATGCGCTGGCTAATATCTTCAGTCGCATTTGCTGTTTGTTTGGCTAATTCTTTCACCTCATTTGCGACTACAGCAAATCCTCTGCCAGCATCTCCGGCTCTTGCGGCCTCAATTGTCGCATTGAGCGCCAGTAAGTTTGTTTGTCCAGCGATCGCCGTAATCACTTTAATTACTTTGCCAATTTCAATGCTGCTTTGACCAAGTTTATTAATTGTTTCATTGGTGCTGTCAGCAGTTTTAACGGCTTGAGTTGTGACTTTTGCCCCTTCAATGATGGTCTTAGCAATTTCTTGAATGCTGGCATTCATCTGCTCTACCGCCGTCAAAATTGTACTGCTATTTTGGCTCACCTGTTCGGCGGAGCTAGATGCAGAGGTTGCCTGTTCAGCAGTTTGTTCGGCGTTTTGAGTCATTTCTGTGCTAACTGCGGTCAATTCTTCTGATGAAGACGCAACGGCAGTTGCCACCTCTGCCATCTGTCTGATTGAAGACCTCAAGCTGCTAATCATTTGATTAGCATTATCTGTAAGCTGTTTAAAATCTCCAGCATTGCGTTCTTCAATTTGTTTGGATAAATTTCCTTGAGCAACTACAAGAGTTACTTCATTAATACTTTGTAATTGCTCTCTTAAATTTGTAGACATTTGGTTAAAATTATCAAGTAATCCTTGCCAACTTCCCTCTGCTCCTTTGACAACAACTTGAGAGCCAAGCTTCCCTTCTGTACCAATTTCGGTTGTCAAACGAGAGACTTCTTGGGCAAAGTTTTGGTTCAAACTTACCAATTCATTAAAAACTAAAACAATTTCACCTAGTTCATTATTCTCGGCAGCTAAACGGACGCTAAAATCACCATTTTTTACAGATTTCAGTGCTAATAGTAACGCTTGCAGTTGCTCTTTTGTGACACCATTATCAGCCGACGAAGATACACTATCCTCTGAAGAAGATTTAGAGTTGGCTGTTTTTGCAGCCCTATTCGTAGTCATTACAAAGCGCTCCTCAATTAGTGGGTAACGTGATTTATATCTAGAATTTTTTCGGCATCTAAAACTAGCAGAAATCCATCTGGGAGAGGGTAAGCTCCTGCTAGCATCAAACGCATTTTACCTTTTAAGGTTGTAGGTGGGAGTTGAAATGTATTCTCTGGAAACTCTAAGACATCACCAACATTATCGACGAGCAGACTGACTACTTCATCCTCAAAACTTACAATAATATTAAATCCCTGGGCTTCATCTACAAGTTTTATATTTGATTGGGTCTGCGGTTCGCTCATCTCTAATCGGCGTTGCAAATCGATTACAGTAATAATTTGTCCACGTAAATTAATTAATCCACAGATATCTGGTGGGGCTAAAGGTATACGAGTTATTGTTTGTGGGCGAATCACTTCTTGAACGTGTCGCACATCAATACCAAAATAAACTCCTTTAAGAAAAAATGTACAAATTTGTTGTTCAGCCATCAGCAATCAATTGCAGCAAATGAGGGTTAGCAATGCGAATTACAGCCTCAATATCAAGGATTTCTGTAATTTTACCCTGAAATACAGCGCACAAAAGCACACCCGGTCTACTAGAGACACCTGTAATTATCAGTGGTTCTTCTACAATGTCAAGAATCCGCTCAACCACTAGCGCCACGCTGAGTTCTGCGGAGGGGGAGACAATCACTATCTGGAGTGTCTCTGCAACAGTTGCCCTACTTTGCTCATCGAGGTGATGCTCATGGGAAAATACTTGATGCAAGTCAATTAGCGGCAAAATTTTCCCGTAAGACTGCACGACATAGTGATTCCCTACTTTCTCTACCGCAGAACAAAGAATCTCTTCGAGCCGAAAGGCAATGGCCAGGGGAATGCCCATACGATCGCCTCCTGGCCCCTCAAACAATAATATGGTTTGGCGATCGCTAACTTGGTCTTGGTCTTTTCTGCTGTTTTCAATCAATAACTGCTGCTTTTGTTTTGCGGTTACACCAGAACTGTTTGCTAAACCAATAACATCAATAATTAATGTCACAGTGCCATCCCCTAAAATAGTTGCTCCAGCAAATAAAGATAGCGCCTTTAGCTGTTTTCCTAGAGGTTTAAGCATAATGTCTTGGATGTCTTCAATGGTGTCTACAACCAATCCAAATTGATAGTTATCAACTTGCAAAATTACCAGACTGAATAGTTCCAATTTGGGAACATTATTAGATATTTGTAATACTTGATTTAAATAAACTAATGGTACAAGAGTGTCCCGCAAGCGATACACAGGAACATCGTAAAACATCTCAATTTGATTAACTGCCTGTGCTTCTAGGCGTACTAATTCTTGTATACTTGCTTGGGGAATGGCATAGCGATCGCCACCACTGCTGACAATTAATGCGGGAATAATCGCCAAGGTCAGGGGAATCTTAATTTTGAATGTCGTTCCTTGTCCTGGCTGGCTATGAATTTCAATCGTGCCGTTAATTTTATCAATATTAGTCTTGACAATATCCATCCCGACTCCACGCCCAGAAAGCTTTGTCACCTGTTCTGAAGAAGATAAGCCGGGTAAGAAAATTAAGTTTATCGCCTCCGATTCACTCATGGACGCAGCTTCGACAGCACTGACTAAACCCAGTTGCTGCGATCGTTTTTTAAGTTTTTCTACATCGATCCCACGACCATCATCACCAATTTCAATATTGACTTTGCCGCTTTCATGATAGGCTCTTAAAAATAGCCGTCCCACAGATGACTTTCCACAAGCAGTCCGCTCGGCTGGGAACTCAATGCCATGATCTATACAGTTGCGTACTAAGTGAGTTAAGGGGTCTTTAATCGCTTCAATAATGCTTTTATCCAGTTCAGTATCTATCCCCTCCATGTCAACCTTGACTTGTTTACCAGAGGCGATCGCTAAATCGCGGGTGACGCGAGGAAACTTTTGCCAAATGGTACTAATTGATTGCAGCCGAGTTTTCATGATCTCTTCCTGCAACTGAGATGTCAGAAGACTCAGGTGTTGGCAAGTAGTAGCAAAGCTACTATCCTTAAACTTTGTACTAAATCCGATCACCTGATTACGGGTTAAAACGAGTTCACCCACCAGGTTCATCACCTGATCTAGCAGGTTAACATTGACTCGGATCTGAGAAGATTCTGATGCTGTCAGGGTTGAGACTTCCGGGAATTCGTGATTGAGAGGCGTACTATCTGGATTTACTTGTAACCCTTGCTGATGCTCAGTTGACTGCAATTGAGCTAAAGTCGTAATCAGTGCTGAATAATCGCGATCGCCCTCATGCCTCGTTGCTTCAATTTGGGACAGAATCTGCCGAATGCTGTCAAGTATTTGCAGTAACCCATTGATGATCGTGGGGGTAATTTCTAGCTGGCCAGTGCGTAAAGACGAGAGCAAATTTTCCCCAGCATGAGCAACTGATTCCAATTTGCGAAACGGTAAAAAGCCGCAGTTTCCTTTAATTGTGTGGAGTGAGCGATAAATGCGAACTAGGGCTTCTGCTTGTTCTGATGTTTTCTCTATAGAAATAATATCTTGTTCAATTTGATTTAGATTTTCATAGCTCTCAATGAGGAATGCTTCTATATCATCGTCAATTTCTGTTAACTCCATTTCCTTATCGGTTAAACATCTATATCCTTTGTGTTCATGCTAATTTAATTGTCAATCTCAGCAATATACTGCTTTAATTTAATGTTTAGATTTTTCATTCTTGAAACGTAATGTTATTTTAATGGTAAAGTAATAAATATGCAATGTCTTCGTTACTATTCAAGTCAAACTTTCAATAATGGTTTTGCTCAAGTCAGACAATGTTACAAATGTAAACAATGTGGTCGTCAGTTTATCGAATCTTAGAAACCTTAGTGCTACTCCAAAGATGTCAAGCAATTATGTCTCAAGATGGATGCATTTTAAAGTTATAAATCTACGATAAATCGAGCGGGTGAAAGATATTCACCACACGACAATTTTGCATTGGCTTCCTAAAGCTAGGCTTGACTTAGATGAAATTTCAAATACTTAAACTTTTTTGTGATATGGTATACCATTAAGTGTTCAGCAAAAGAATTATAGGATTCCTAATTAAATATTTTTTAATTGATGAACTAGATTTAAATTATTTTTTGATGGTAAAAATGTCATTTCATTAATGAAATCAGTTAACTGAAATAAATCAACAATCATTGAGCTAAAACACGAAGAGGTAGAGATAATGACATTGGTTTTGATTATTGATGATGCAGCCTTTTCTCGTAGAATGATCCGAAAGTTTCTGCAAGTTGATGGTTACGAAATTATAGAAGCAACTAATGGGCGTGAGGGATTAGAATTAGTTCACCAGCGCCAGCCCAATTGCGTATTAGCGGATCTACTCATGCCAGACATTAATGGGTTTGAATTTCTGCAAGCTCTACAAGATGAAAAATTAAAAGTTCCCACAATTATCATCTCAGCCGATATCCAAGAAGGGGCGCGCAATCAAAGTTATAGTCTTGGGGCGATCAACTTTATTAATAAACCACCGAAAGAAAATGAATTGCGAAAAGCAGTGCAGCAAGTTATTAATACTAAGGAATGAGTTTTGATGAATGTAACAGCAGAACAACTAGATGCACTACAAGAATTGATTAATATTGGAGTTGGTCGAGCCGCAAGTCTGCTGAATGAGATGGTAGACTGTCACATTGGCCTCAAAATTCCATTTGTGAAAGTATTAACTGCTGCTGAGACTTATCAGGAATTAGCAACACGATTCCATGATGACAGCTTGGCATCTGTAAGGCTAGGCTTTACAGGTTCTTTTTCTGGTGCTGCGGGCTTGATTTTTCCTACAGACAGTGCATCATCACTAGTTGCAGTGCTTACAGGTGAAGAGCCAGGATCGGCTGATCTAGATGCGGTGAAAATTGGCACTCTGAGCGAAATTGGTAACATTGTCATCAATGGGGTAATGGGTTCACTTAGTAATGTGCTTAAGCAGCATGTGAACTATACATTACCTGTTTACTTAGAAGATACAATTGAAAACTTATTAGTATCTACATATGAAAGCGATTCTAAAATCTTGCTAGCACAAGCTCGATTCATAATTGAAAAGTTAGAAATTATTGGGGATATTATTTTAATCTTTCACGTAGGTACATTTGATGCGCTGCTCAATGCAATTAATGATGAAATTGCAGTCATGTAATCAAGAAAATATCCTAATGTTGCTGTATAAAAATATTGAGACATTATGTTAAAACAATGAATATTATAGAACAAGCTAATGAAAAATTTAGCCTTTTAGATAAGATGCCTTTAGGATCTTTTGTTCTACAGTCAGATTACATTGTTTTATTTTGGAACTGCTGCTTAGAGGAATGGACAAAAATTTCCCGAAATCAAATTTTAGGAAATTCTATTCATGAATATTTTCCTCATTTGAATCAGCCTCGTTATACTAGTCGATTGGATCAAATTTTTCAAGGGGGTCCTCCCGCAATATTTTCTTCTCAACTGCATAAATATGTTATTCCTATACCAATATCTGAAAATAAATATCGCATTCAGCAGACAACTGTAACTGCTGTGTCTGCATTAGACGAAAATAAGTTTTATGCCCTGTTCTCAATTGAAGATTTCACAGATTTAACTTTTCGAGTTCAGGAATATAAAAACTTACGAGATCAAGCACTAGCAGTAGCAGAAGAACGCCAGAAAGCGCAACAAGCAGCTGAGGTAGCAAACCGCATCAAAGATGAATTTCTGGCAATTGTTTCTCACGAACTTCGTTCTCCGCTTAATCCAATTTTGGGTTGGACAAAGCTACTGAAAAAGCGCTCATTAAACGAAGCTACTACTGTGCGTGCCCTGGAGACAATCGAACGAAATGCTGTACTACAGGCTCAGTTGATTGAAGACTTGTTGGATATCTCCCGCATTCTCCGGGGTAAGCTAGCACTGAATTTAGAAGCCGTTGATCTGGCTTTTACTATTGAAGCTGCCTTAGAGACAGTGCAATTAGCAGCAGAAGCAAAGTCTATTCAAATTAATCTTGATCTAAATATAGACATTGGACAAGTTAAGGGTGATAGTAGTCGTCTTCAACAAGTTGTTTGGAATTTACTCTCTAACGCCATTAAATTCACACCGTCTGGTGGAAAAGTCGAAGTCTACTTAGAACAGATTGATTCTCAGATAGAACTGAGAGTCTGTGATACGGGTAAAGGTATTAATCCTGATTTTCTGCCACACGTATTCGAGTATTTCCGTCAGGCAGATAGTAGTACCAGCCGAAGTTCTGGCGGCTTAGGACTTGGTTTGGCGATCGTGCGCCAACTTGTCGAGTTGCATGGTGGTAGAGTTTGGGCACAAAGCCCTGGCGAGGGGCAAGGCGCGACATTTACAGTTTGCCTACCGGTGGTTCAAGAGAATCGGGAAGTCCAAATTGAAGATCGGAATATATCTGAAGATTCCTATTCATTATCTATGCTCCATGCTCCACTAGAAGGGGTACAGTTATTAGTTGTGGATGATGATGCTGATACCCGCGAGTTTCTTGTCTTCTTATTGGAACAAGAGGGAGCGATCGTGAGAAGTGCAGCATCCGCAAGCATTGCACTCCATATCATAGCACAGTCAAAACCAGACCTGCTGTTGAGCGATCTGGGTATGCCAGAAGTTGATGGCTACACTTTGATCCAAAAATTACGAGCAATGCCTGCTAATCAAGGTGGACAGATTCCCGCGATCGCCCTAACTGCTTACGCCGCAGAAACTACACAAAAACAGGTTTTAACAGCTGGATTTCAACTTCATATCACTAAACCAGCCGATCCCTCAAAACTAGTAGCTGCAATTGCCGCACTGGTTGAGTTATGACACGGTTCTATTTGAGTGTAGCGATCGCTCAGGTGTTTAGCACGGCCTTAGGAGGGCGCTGCAAAGACTTACCAGAATTAGTACAGTGGAATTTCAACTGATAGGAACGGAAGATCCAGAAGTTGGTTCACCCACACAAATGGCGGTGTTTCGCCGTAACTCCTAATATCATCATCGATTATGGAAGCAATTATTTTTGTAGGAATCCAGGGAGCAGGTAAATCTACCTTTTATCGCGATCGCTTCTTTAATACTCACATCCGCATTAACCTTGATATGCTCAAAACTCGTCATCGAGAGCAAATTTTTCTGCAAACTTGTTTAGAAACTAAACAGCGTTTTGTTGTGGACAATACTAACCCAACGGTGGAAGAAAGAAAACGCTATATTACTCCAGCGAAAGTGAAAGGTTTCCGCATTGTGGGTTACTACTTTCAGTCTCAACTAGAAGACTGCAAGCAACGAAATAGCCAAAGACCTCCTGAAGAAATTGTACCTTTGGTTGGACTGTTAGCAACGTATAAAAAGCTGGAATTACCGAGTTGGAACGAAGAGTTTGATACACTTTATTCGGTGAAAAATGACTTAAATAATTCATTTGTTGTTGAGGAATGGAACCGTGAAATTTGATGAACTTGATAGCAAAATGCGGGTGTTTGAGACAGCACACGATTATTGTGTGCTACCTGGACTTTACATAGTTGCAAGATTAGATGGACGCAGCTTTACTCGCCTGACAAAAGAAGTGCATCAATTTGAGGCTCCCTACGATATTCGCTTTCGAGATTTGATGCTGGCAACTGTCGAACATTTGTTAAACTGCGGGTTAGATATCACTTATGGTTATACCCAAAGTGATGAAATCTCTCTACTGTTTGCTCAACAAGAAAACACTTTCAACCGCAAATTAAGAAAACTCAATTCAGTTTTAGCAGGTGAAGCCAGCGCCAAATTTTCTTTACTATTAGGTGCTATTGGCTGCTTTGACTGTCGCATTTCGCAGCTTCCTAATATAGAAGAAGTCGTAAATTATTTTCGTTGGCGCAGTGAGGATGCCCACAGAAATGCTCTCAATGCTCATTGTTACTGGTGTCTGCGTCGAGATGGCAAAAGTGTAACTGAAGCAACCAGCATGATGAAAGGGTTATCTGTTGCCGATAAAAACGAATTATTATTCCAGCATGGGATTAATTTTAATCATCTGCCCAATTGGCAAAAACGAGGTGTGGGGCTGTATTGGGAAGAATACCAAAAGCAGGGATTCAACCCAATCAGCGGTGAAACTGTCCCAGCACTACGGCGACGCGTCAGGCGAGATTTGGACTTGCCAATGAAGGATGAGTACAGCAAGTTTATTGCCAAACTTTTGAATAACCCTCATTTGTTACTCTAGCCAAAGCACAGGGACTACTGCGACAACAGTATGCTCCTGTGGGAGTGTCATCATGCGTTGCTCTTAATGATGCTGTTAGCAGTTTACAACAAGCAAGCGATCGCGGCGTAGATATCAGCACCCAACTCAGTCATTACCAACAGCGTGCAGATATGGCACATCAGTATGTCAGTGCTTACCGCCAATAGTGATCGGGGGTGAAGGTATGGTTGTCAAGCCGATGGACTTTATCGTTCAAGGTAGTCGCGGCATTGTCCAGCCTGTAGTGAAATGTCGCGGACAAGAATATCTGCGGATTATCTATGGCGCTGAATATTCAGCCCCAGAGAATCTGCAACGTCTGCGCCAACGGGGCTTATCTCACAAGTGTTCTTTGGCGATGCGCGAGTTTGCCTTGGGTGTTGAAGCATTGGAGCGCTTTGTCGCCCATAGCCCTCTGCGCCGCGTCCATGAATGTGTTTTCGGCATTCTGGCACTGGAAAGCGAACCCGTCGATCCACGACTTTGAAATAGAGGCAAGGGGCAGGGATCTGTTATACTATTTCACAAAATGCCTGATACAAATAATTTGTCCCTAATTTTTCCACCCCCTGCTTTTTCACTATCCACTAAAGACCACCCCAAACTAGTTGGCTGTTCATAAACCCGTTTCAAAGTATTTACATCTCTCAGGGAAATTGCAGGCGGTTGACGCACTTGGGAAAAATAAAGAGCATCGGTTTGTAGCGGACTATGACCCCAAATTCCTAAAGCATGACCGAGTTCGTGACGTGTAGCTGCTTGCACATACTCACCTGTTTGACTAGGACTCAACAAGATAGTGAAGCGGTGAGATAAAACATTGTTGTTGCCATATAACTCATAGCTAGTTTGAGCAGAACGCGCCCTGGGAATTTTATCGCCAGGAGAAATTTGCAACGGTGGCGCTTGTCGCACAACCTTGATATCAGCAATTTCTGGTTGTTCGACTACCAATAAAGGTAAATATGTATTCCACTCTTGTATAGCCTGTAAAACACCTGCAAGCCATACTTGCTGCTGCTCATCGCTAACTGCTTTTGGCGGTTCTACATAAACTCGCACTGGGAACTGTGACCAAACTAAATAACCAACTTGAGTAGGTGTAATTTGAGCAAAATAATCTCCACTGTTGGTGTTATCTTCCCACTGCGCGAGTGTCGGGGGTAGGGGATGGGGTGTTGGGAGAGATGGGGGGAGGGAGAGGAGGGGAGGATTAGTTAAAATGACAAGCAGCCCTGTGCCAATAAATAAGGCAAGGGCTGTGAGTAAGCGCCGTGAAATTGAATGTATTAGGGTTGGGTGTTGGGTGGTTTTGCCCATTTCCCTATCCTTATTTAGGCAACCAGCCGGCGCTTAAAACCACCGTTAAACCGAGAAAAATTACTGTCAATGCCCAAGTAACTCGGTTCAAGGTATTTTCTGCACTTTTGGTGCTACTAAATAATTGGGCTTGTCCACCAATAGCACCAATCCCGTCACCTTTGGGGCTATGTAGCAAAACCAAAATAATCAAACCAGCGGCGGAAAACGCCCAAATGCCTTGCACAATGTTAGAAGCTGTCATGGTAGGGATCTAAATAAATAGATAATAAATTTCAACACAGAGGAGACAGTTAACTGTTAACAGTTAACAGGTAACTGTCTCCCATTTTACATACTGGCTTGCACAGGAGTACGAGTGCGTTGCACATCATATTCTGCTGCTTTCACGAGCGATCGCCCTGTCATTTCTGACGGCTGGGGTAGTTGTAAAATCTCCAGAATTGTGGGAGCAATGTCGGCTAACTTGCCATCGTTTCGCAGTTCGACATCTGTACCATGTCCAGGGATTTTTACTCCTTCTCCTTCCACCAAGATGAAAGGAACGGGGTTAGTGGTATGGGCTGTCCAGGGATTATCTGTCTCATCTAGCATATACTCGGCGTTGCCGTGGTCAGCAGTAATAATCGTTGTCCCGCCGACTTTGGTAATGCTGCTGAGTAGGCGACCTAAACAGCTATCGACCTTTTCCACTCCGGCGATCGTCGCTGCTATTTGACCAGTATGCCCTACCATGTCTGGGTTAGCATAGTTAATCACCACTAGGGAGTAGATGCGCTTTTCCACAGCAGCGATCGCTACATCGGTTACGGCTTCTGCTGACATTGCTGGGGCTTTGTCATAAGTCGCCACCATTGGACTGCTGACCAATTCTCGGTCTTCCCCTGGGAAAGGCTCCTCTAATCCACCATTAAAGAAGTAGGTGACATGGGCGTATTTTTCTGTTTCGGCAGTACGAAACTGATTTAGACCCCGATTGGCTATGACTTCTCCCAGAATATTACTGAGGTTCTGAGGTGCAAAGGCCACGGCCACTGGTAAGTCTGAATCGTATTGCGTGAAGGTAGCAAACGATAGCGGCTTGATTTGCTGTCTTTCAAAGCCTGTGAACTTGGGACTGACAAAAGCTTGGGTTAGTTGTCTAGCGCGATCGGGGCGGAAGTTGAAAAATATTACGCCATCCCCTGGTTCTATTGCACCAGGAGCAAGGCGTAATGGAGCGATGAATTCATCTGTCACCCCTTCAGAGTAAGAGGTTTGCAAGACTTCTACAGCCTTGCGTCCATCACCTGCTCCATCTTGCGTCATCACGTCGTAAGCGCGTTTGACCCGATCCCAGCGGTGATCGCGATCCATCGCGTAGTAACGACCACTAAGGGTGGCTATCCGCCCAATGCCGATGCGGTCTAAGTAGTCTTGCAACAACCCAATTACTTTTACACCATCTGTGGGAGTGGTATCACGTCCATCAGTAATTGCGTGGATACAAACTTCTGCAATTCGCTCTTGCTTGGCTAAGTCGAGTAGTCCGAATAGATGGCTGATGTGAGAATGTACCCCACCTTCAGAACAAAGCCCTACTAGGTGTAGCTTGCCATTGCTAGAGCGAACTTCTTGGCAAATCTTGACAAGTGCTGGGTTGCTGAGGATAGAACCGTCTTCAACGGCATCGGAGATGCGTACTAATTCTTGTGGTACGACTCGCCCAGCGCCAATGTTCAAATGACCAACTTCTGAGTTGCCCATTTGACCCTCTGGCAACCCTACGGCTTTTCCTGATGTGCGAATGAGGGTGTGCGGATAAGCTGTCCATAAGCTATCCATGACTGGAGTTTTAGCGGCGACAATAGCATTTCCTCGCTTCTCCTCGCAGTAGCCCCATCCGTCTAAAATGACTAGCACCACAGGAGCAACAGGTGCCTTGGTCATAGTAAAATTGCCCTTTACTTTTTGTAATACCCGAATGATACCATTGCTAATCACCGCCGCAAGTGAATTTCTGCTTATTAACTTCTTTTGTGAATGATTTAAATTTTTCTTAGATTTTTTTTAACTTTAGGAATTGTTGCATATTTTTTGTGATAATTAGGTGGGCATAATCTGGCCATAAATACTTGTGAGAAATAAAAGCCATAGATCCCCGACTTCTTTCAAGAAGTCGGGGATCTAGTAGTTTCTTAAGGATGATTTAGGATTTTTTGAGTAAATAAGTAGTAGAGAACAAATGCTATAGCGCTTCCCATTCAAATGAAGTACAAAAATATATCACGCTGTGTAGGGGCATGGCACTGCCATGCCCTTACCGATGTACCTCACGCTTGTCGATAAATACTATACTTCATTTGCGTTTTGCGGAAGTTTTAGCAGTTTTAGCAGCTTTCTTTGCTGCTTTTTCCGCAGCGATCGCCTCTAATTTTGCTTGTTCTTTTTCTTCAGCGATTTTCTCTAGATAGTAGTGATAATTCCCCAGATAAACGCGGAATTCACCATCACGAATTTCCACGATTTTGTTAGCTACCTGAGATATAAAATAACGGTCGTGGGAAACTACAATTGCCGTGCCATCATAGTTCTGGATGGCTTGTTCCAACATTTCTTTAGCTGGAATATCTAGGTGGTTTGTCGGTTCATCCAAAATTAGTAAGTTTGCTGGACGTAAGAGCATTTTTGCTAAGGCTAAACGCGCTTTTTCCCCCCCACTTAATGCGTTTACCTGTTTAAATACTGTGTCACCAGTGAATAAAAAGCTACCCAGAAGCGTGCGGACTTCTTCGTTTTTCCAATCAGGGACTTCATCATGGATCGTTTCCATGACGGTTTTGTTCAAGTCCAAAGCTTCCGCCTGATTTTGCTCAAAATATCCAGGGATAACGTTATGTTCACCCAGGGTGACGCTACCTTCTGTGGGTGGTTCCGTACCCATAATTACCCGCAACAGCGTCGATTTCCCTGCGCCATTGGGGCCTAAGAAAGCAATGCGATCGCCTCTTTCAATCAGCAGATTCGCTGCTAAAAAGAGAATTTTGTCACCATAGACATGAGTTAAATCCTTGATTTGCACTACCTCTCGGCCACTGCGGGGTGCGGGAGGAAAGCGGAATTGCAGGGTTCTGACGCCAGCGATTGGTGCTTCAATGCGCTCAACTTTTTCTAGTTGCTTTTCGCGGCTTTTCGCTTGGGTACTGCGGGTAGCACTGGCGCGGAATCTGTCCACAAAGGTTTGCTGCTTATCGAGTTCTTTTTTCTGGCGTTCGTAAGCACTCAGTTGTGCTGATTGATTTTCAGCTTTTTGTTGGAGGTAGGCTGAGTAATTACCCAGGTAGGTAGCGGAAACACCACGTTCAGTTTCCACAATTTGAGTGCAGAGGCGGTCAAGAAACTCTCGGTCATGGGAAACTATCACCATTGGGGTAATTAGCCCTTTGAGGTAATTTTCCAGCCACTCAATGGTTTCTAAGTCTAGATGGTTTGTCGGTTCATCCAGCAGCAATAAATCAGGTTTTTGCAGCAGGATTTTACCCAAACTCATCCGCATTTGCCAACCACCAGAGAAAGCGCTCACTAGGCGATCGCCATCTTCTGGTTCAAATCCCATCTCTGGTAAAATTTTGCCAATGCGTGCCTCTAAGCCATAGCCATCCAATGCTTCAAACTGGCGCTGTAAACGATCCAACTTGTTGATCAGGTGATCCAGTTCTTCCGGGGTAGCGGTTTCCATCTCTTGCGTTACCTGCGCCAGAGACAACTGTACTTGGTTAGCTTCCTTAAATACTGTCCAAAATTCTTCTCTGACAGTCCGACTAGGGTCTACTTCAAACTCTTGGTTGAGGTAAGCTATATGTAGGCTAGCAGGACGAATGATTTCGCCAGCGGTGGGTTCCATCTCTCCGGAGATGATTTTCAGTTGGGTGGATTTTCCCGCACCGTTGACACCGACTAAGCCAATGCGATCGCCTGGTTTGACTTCCCAGTTGATATCTTTGAGAACTTCGCCTGTGGGATAAATTTTACTGATATGTTCAAGTCGCAGCATCAAGTTTCTCTGAGGTAGGGAATGGATGGTTGGAGAGGATGTACTATCACCGTGTTAATCTTAACAAAATTTAACTGAAAAATCGTCATAAAAAAATCTGGAGAGGCGCAAACCAAATTTGGCCTCATTCACCCATAAAACTTACCGCATCTTTCTCAAGGCTGACTTTGTGTTATTTGTCTGACTGCTTCGACACTTAAATCTAACGCCTCTGCTACTTGTTCTACAGTCAACCCAACTGCCAGCATTGCTGGTACTGCTTTTAGTTTACCTTTAAGTTCACCCTGTTCAATGCCTTGTTCAATGCCTTCCTGAAAGGCTTCCTGATAAAATCTGGTTTGCTTTAATTCGCTTAAGCCAAACATTTGCTCCATATCCTCCCTACTCATTATGGGAAACTTGTAAAACAAGATAGTTTCTATTAGATGTTAGGAAATTCTTGAAATATTCGATAGAAAATACTGTCGGTTTTCACGATTTTTGACTAAGATTTTAAAATTTCAATTTTTGCTCATACTTTCTGTTTCCTCTTCTGAACCATCTCTGACTTGCAGCAAATGTTCTTTTGATATCCCTAATATGCGTGAGAGTGGCGCTAATAAAATATCATCAACTACTTCGCCAGCGTAAATATTATTCAGTTCCGTAGGAGATATTTTGAAGGTATCGCAGAATTTAGTAAATTCTTGACTATTCAAGTCTAGCTCCTTTTGTCTCTCACCCAATAAAAGAGCGATCGCTCTAGTTCCATACTTTGGGCGCTCACTGATTTTGATATATTTTTTCATCATCTGCTTGACTTGACTGGTATCACCGCCAGTTTTTCTAATTAAATCAGTGCAAGCTATTTTCAGTGCTTTGGTTAAAACTGCTTCCTCATTTAAAAACTTAATAACTTCGCTGGCATATTCCTGTTTAAAAAAACCGACCAAATCGCCTTTATGGTAAATTGGTATGTAGGGAGTCTTTGATGAACATTCCCAATCCAAGATTTCATTATGTAGCGACATATCTGCACCCTGAGAAAATTTAAGCCTTCACCATTTTAAAGCCCTTTTTCATCACCCGCCAGGGGTTACACTATTTTAAATGTGGGATTGTGTTGACGTACTATCTCGCCCCTTTAAACCCGCTATATAAGCTTTTTAGCTACACATGTAGATATATCTCTGATCAGCCAAATCTAGCTTGATCATTAATATGATTGTTAGCAAACTGACACCAATAAGCACAGAAATCTAATGAATCTTTGAGCCAGGGAAAGCGTTGAAAAGCTTTGTCTATTCCCATATGATAAATTCATCAAGAAAAATACCAGAAATTAACCTTCCCAGTCTTGACTAGTATCACAGAGAAAATTTTCTGCGATCGCATCCTCAAATAAATAAGGGCTATTCTCTGGAAAAGTTCTTAATGGTAAATTAGTTTCTCGTAGCGCTAAATCGACTCCCGCCTCAAAGCCATCTAACAAAGCTTCTGCGATGCGAGACTTTAAACTAGGATTCTGTCTTAGATGTCTCAGGATAGTGCGGCGTTGTTCTCGAATTGTTAAAAACCAACTGCGAGAGCGTTGTTCTGGTTGATACTCCCACTTCAAGAGGTGTCCGAGTAATACACTCAAGCGACTTACCAATTCCCTATACTCCTGTCTCCCCAAAGCTTGAATTTCCTCTTGCAGATGTAGCCAGTCTAGTTGCTGAACTAGCCTCTGCTCTAAAGCTTGAGCCTGTTGCTGTGTCCATCCATAGAAGTCTTGGTCATATAGAAAAGGTTTGTCCATATCCATCCATAATAGATTAAGATAAAGCCACTTTTGTCAATCAGTTAAAATACTCAAAATGTTATTAGTTAAATTACTACTTTGGCAATTTCTCACGAGGATCAGGAATAAAGCCAGCTGCCCACAGAATACCTCTTGCTAACATATCAAGATAAACAGGATCTCTAAATGTGTCCTCAGAATGTCCCAAAGTGGTTCCGAAAACACGCGCTTTTCCATAGGTGCTAATCCAGGCGACAGGATAGGCAGAACTATTCGTATTGTTAATAGCCGTAGCTAGCACTTTTGTTTTTGGCCAGATTTTCTCAATCACATACAGTTCATCGCTGTTAACAACCCAGTTATCAGGAACTGCTATCATAATCGGATGGTTTGGCAAAACTTTCGATATTGAGTATCGGTCCAGATTCTCGTGTTTGTAACTGCTGACTCCCAGAAACTGACGCCAGTCATCAATTTCCGCTGCACGATAGGTATGCATAGCACAGTGAATCACCACCGCTGGTGTACCTGATGCATGTACCCTGGTAATTTTTTGAATGTAATCTGGATCAGATGTGTCCGCAAAACATTCATTGTGAACAATGATATCGTATCCCTTTGCCCAGTCAGGGTTGTTATAAAGAGGGATCTGCGCTTTCGTGCCATTCCCTCCTTCATCGATAATTTTCCAGTCATCTGCCGTAAATTTCTTTACCGCCTCTAGAATTGCCGCAGTTTGAAAATTATAATTGTGACAGCATCCACCGGTAATTAGCAAACCGTGCAGACGCCTTTTTGGCATAGACTCAAGTAGGGAAGATTTATCATCTTTTTTTTTATATACATTTTTGGATGGTGGAGACTCAGCACAAGTCGGCGTGGAAAAAAATAAAATAAAAAACGCTAAAAATATGCATTTAGAAAACTTTTTGATCATTTTTCAATGTCCTTGTGCATTGTGGTAAGAGTAGCCAGTTAGCATTTTACTGCCACACATCGTCTGCAAATCTTACTTTCGGTGCAAGGATAATCTTGCGGTTTTTAGCTGCTAATCATACCGAACCAATATTCAAATTGCTTTTGCTTCATCTACTGACGCTTCAGCCGCAGTAGCTAATCTATCCATCGCAGCTCTACCAATAATTGCTACTTCACTCAATGGCATAGACTTGATATACTTGACTATCTGGTTAACATCCGATGATTCTGACATTGGTTTCAAACCAAGGTAGTTAAGCAGTTCCTCCATTGTATAACCCGCTCTGGCGGCGATGTTAGCCAAGTTCTGTGTATCTGGAATTGATTCTCCCTTTTCCCACAGTTGTACTGCAGTCGCGGAAACGCCCAGCAGCTTACCAAAACCCCTTTGACTCATAGAACCACGAGCCATTTTCACAACTTCAATAAGTTTCTTTCTCGCCTCTAAATCCACTGGTGTAGTATTTTTCCACTCAACTTACTGGTCTACTTTGTTGCCGATAAATTTTTAATTTAGGCATTTACAAGTTAGCTTGCTAATGGTATTCTAAATGTAGAATTGCAAATTGCAACTCTACCTGCAAGTGCATCTCTAGAAAGCATCATTAGACTAATTTATTTTATCGTGAAAATTCTTAAGAGTAAGCTTGCAATCAAATCATAGAGAAAGAGTGCATCATGTTTCGCAAGCTACGCAAAGGCAAGCAATATCGTCGTCAAGGTAAAAACTTGATAGCCACTAATAAGATTAAACCAGAACAGTGGCACATTTCCGACACAGAGGCTAAAGAAGCACTGCAAGGCCAAGGTTACGGTGTTAAGCAAATCAAAAAAATTAACTGCCTCAAGCATCAGGTTTGTATTTCCTTCTGGGATCACAAAGGTAATGTGTGCAGTAGCTTTTTCAGTTACCGAATTTTTGCACGTTGGCAAAAGGAAGTAGAAAAGTTAGTTGATGGCTGCCACACACTGAAGGAATTGATCAAATTAAATTACATTATGCAGTACGAATTTGCGTGTTATCACTACTCCTATAACGTGGAAGAGATACTTCAAGTGGCATTAGAAAACCGCTTATGTGTGTTAGATACAACAATACCACAAGCGGTTTTATCTGTTATTTAAAAACCCAGATTAGTTGGTAACACCAGAAGCAGCTAACTCTGCCAAACGTTCCTGCTGGTCTTGAGATATACAAGATTGGATCAGCGTCTCCAAATCGCCTTCTAAGACAGGATTCAAGGAATAGTTCTGTCCTAGACGGTGATCAGTGGCGCGGTTATCTTTATAATTATAAGTGCGAATTTTTTCCGATCGCGATCCTGTCCCGACTTGCGATCGCCTCATTGAAGTTACAGCTTCCTGTTGTTCACGTAACTTCATCTCATACAACTTCGCCCGCAAGATTTGCATCGCCCGTTCTTTGTTCTGCAACTGGCTACGCTCTTCTGTACAAAAAATCCGGATACCAGTCGGTTTGTGGAATAAGTCAGCGGCTGTTTCCACCTTGTTGACGTTTTGTCCACCAGCACCACCAGAACGCGCCGTACTCATTTCAATATCCTTGGGGTCGATGTGGATTTCCACCTCATCCACCTCAGGCATAATTGCTACAGTTGCGGTGGAGGTGTGAACCCGTCCCCCAGCTTCTGTTGCTGGTACACGCTGTACACGATGGACTCCGGCTTCAAACTTCAGTTTGCTGTAAACGCTATCACCCTGAATTTCTAGAATTACTTCTTTAAATCCGCCCATTTCACCTTCAGATGCACTGACAGATTTTACTCGCCAGCCCTGGACATCGGCATAGCGGGAGTACATTCGCAGTAAATCTCCTACCCAGATACTAGCTTCATCACCACCAGTACCAGCACGAATTTCTAACATGATGTTTTTATCATCATTGGGATCGCTGGGTAACAGTAAAACCTTCAACCTATCCTCTAGATAGTTAAGTTTTTGTACCAGTTCATCTACTTCCAGGGCTGCCATTTCTTGCAACTCCGGATCGCTATTGGCTTCTTTGAGTACCTGACGTGCCCCTGATAATTCTTCCTGGGCAGTTTTCCAAGTATCGTAGGTATTAACTACCTCTTCCAATGAAGAACGAGACTTGGCAATTTTTTGATACTCATCAGGATTGCTAGCGGTATCTGGGTCACCAAGACGACGGGTTAATTCATTAAAAGTTTGTTCAACAGATTTGAGTTTTTCTAGTAGGTATGTTTCAGCCATGACAACAACGCTCCTTAAAAATAACAAGTTGGCTCAAGCAGTAACAGTTATCAGTTACCTATACTGAGCGAAGTCGAAGTATCAGTTAACAGCTTCATCGTTTGGCAAGATACGACACCAACTGCCCCTAAAGTGACTTCGGGGTTTATCTTTTGGGCGCTTTTACGACTGTAGGACTTACGCAAAATGTGACCGAAAACCTGATTTTTACGTAGGGGTAATTCATGTAGACGCAGAGCGGCTTCCCGCAGGGTATTACCCCTACTGTCGTTGTGTTGTGCGTAAGTCCTGGACTGATAACTGTTAACTGATTAAAATGACAAACGACCCAGCAGATGCAGGGTCGTCGTTAACAGCAGAGCCAACTCGCTACTTTTTGTTTGTATCGTCAGCTGCTTGAGTGCTAGACATACCGTATTTGCGGAGGAAGCGTTCTACGCGACCTTCGGTGTCAATAATTTTCTGAGTACCAGTGTAGAAGGGGTGGTTTCCAGACCAAACATCTACATGCAGTTCTGGCTTGGTAGAGCCTACAGTCATTACAACTTGACCGTTGCAGTAAACTTTAGCATCTGGATACCACTTGGGATGAAGATCAGATTTTGCCATTGTTCCTTTTGTGGTGAATCTATTAAAAATTATAACTTTTAGACGAGGTCAGATACTAGGAACTGAGGATTTTAGATTTTAGATTTTGGATTTTAGATTGAAGCTAAATTCAAAATTGAATTCCCCAATACCCAATACCCGATACCTATCGTTTGGAGTACTGAGGTGCTTTGCGGGCTTTGTGCAAACCGTATTTTTTCCGCTCTTTTGCTCTGGGATCGCGAGTCAAGTAGCCTTCTGTTTTTAACGGTGAGCGATTATCTGGGTCTAGTTGACACAAGGCGCGGGCAACTCCCAGGCGAATAGAATCAGCTTGTCCGGTCAAACCACCACCTTCAGCTTTAACCAAAATGTCGTATTCGTTTTCCAGTCCCAACGTTTCTAAAGGAGCTTTAATCACGCCTAAATAGTTGGCGTTGAATTGGAAATACAATACTCCGTCCTTGCCATTCACGGTCAGCTTACCTTCGCCTGGAACCAGACGGACCCGTGCGACTGAGGACTTACGACGGCCAGTGCCCCAATATACGGCGCGACCGCTGTTAGCTTCTGCTACTACCATTAGTTTTCTGCTCCTGGAATTGTACTAATTTTCAGTTCTTTGGGTTGCTGTGCTTCGTGGGGGTGAGTAGGCCCAGCATAGACTTTCAGCTTGGTAAATAAGTGCTTACCCAAGCTATTTTTGGGTAGCATACCTTTGATAGCGTGTTCGACAATCCTTTCTGGTAGGCGCTGTTGCAGCTTGGCAAAGGTTTCTGTTTTCATCCCCCCAGGACGACCTGAATGGCGACGGTAGAGCTTTTGAGTGCGTTTTTTGCCTGTAACTGCGACTTTTTCGGCATTAATCACAATGACAAAATCGCCTGTATCCATGTGGGGAGTGAATTCGGGTTTGTTTTTGCCTCGTAACACCTGAGCGATTTCGCTGGCGAGACGACCGAGGCGTTGGTCGGTGGCATCTACTATGTACCACTCGTGTTGGAGGGATTTTTGAGGAGGAAGGTAGGTTTTAGTCATTTGTCATTTGTCCTTTGTCCTTTGTCAAGAGTCATTTGTTGTTACTAATGACTCTTGACTAATAATTAACTTTGGCAGGGTGTCGTACCAAATCTCTTGAGGAAAGGGAAAGTCTGGATAGCCGACTCGCAATAGGCATAAGCCTTGGGGAGGTGCGGCATATTTGACTTCTTCCCGGCGCTTTTCTTGCCAGAGTTGGATAAAGTTTGTCAGGGGACGTTGCCCAGAACCTACTTGTACCAACATGCCTACCAAGAGCCGCACCATGCCATACAAAAATCCATCTGCCTGAATTTCAATATGGATAAATGGCCCACTGCGAATACACTCTGCTGCTTGCACTTCTACCCAGGAATGCGATCGCTTTGACCCGGCGCGATGGAAAGCTGCTAAATCATGCTTTCCCAGCAGAGGTTTTAGGGCGGCCTGGATTAGCGATTCGTCCAGGGTTGCATAATAATAATGCCAACTGAAGGGCGACACGAACAAGTTCGGTCTGTCTTCAGTGAACAGTGTGTAACGATACCGTCGATAGGCTGCACTAAAGCGAGCGTGCCAGCGGCTCTCTACACTTGCTGAAGCTCTTATTAATATATCTTGGGGCAGATAGCTATTAAGAATAGTTGCCCATTTGTGTGGCGGGATCAAACCTGTGGCTTCAAAATGGGCTACTTGAGCTGCGGCGTGAACCCCGGCATCGGTTCGCCCTGCCCCATGTAGTGTTACATGATACCCAAGAACTTGGGCGATCGCTGTTTCTACTTCTTCTTGGACTGTACGCTGTTGGTTTTGCCTTTGCCAGCCATGAAAATGAGTGCCCTGGTATTGAATTACCAGAGCTACTCTGTGAGTTTCTGTAGGCTGGTGGCTATCTAACATACATGTCGTTTGTCATTTGTTTAGAGGATTTACGGTGTTCAAAGTAAAATCTTTGACTTTTAGCCTCTCTCTGCGGGAGAAGACCGCAGCGTCTCCTCTTGACTCTTGACTTAAACTAGTTCAATTATTGCCATTTCAGCATTATCACCCCGACGAGGTACGGTATGCAGGATGCGGGTGTAACCACCTTGGCGATTAGCATACCGAGTTGGTGCTTGCTCAAATAGAGCATGAACTAGTGATTTATCGTAAATATAGCCAAGAGCTTCTCGGCGTGATGCTAAGGAGCCGTTTTTGGCTAAGGTGATCATTTTGTCCACTTCGCTTCGCAGAACCTTAGCTCGGATTAAAGTGGTGGTGATTCTACCATGACGCACCAGTTCGGTGGTCAGCGCGCGTAGCAGGGCGCGGCGCTGGTCTGCTGGTTTACTGAGTTTTTTGACCCGACAACGGTGACGCATAACAATCCACTATGAATTATGAACGGTTTGGGCTTAGGTGTGCTTGGAGCCTCTTTCTTGGGGTAGGGTGATACCTAGGCGTCGCTGTAAAGCTTCAACAACCTCTTCTGCTGACTTCTGACCAAAGTTTTTAATTTCTAACAGGTCTTCTTGGGTGTAATCCAATAAGTCGGCTACAGAGTTAACTTGCGCTCGTTTGAGACAGTTATATGCCCGTACAGAAAGCTGTAACTCTTCGATGGGAATTTGGGCGGTGGGATCGTCTGGAATATCTGAGCCGGTATCCGTTGGTTCCAGTGAGATATCTTTCAACGGGTTGAATAAATCTACGAGAATTCCCGCAGCCGATGATAGTGCTTCTTGGGGGGAGACACTACCATTTGTCCAAACTTCTAATAGCAGTCGATCTTTAGTGATGGAACCTTCACCACGGGCTTCTTCGACGCTATAGTTAACTTTTCTGACTGGCATAAACACTGAGTCGATTTGCAGAAAGTCCAAAGATGTGGCTTCCTCTCGTCCCCGTTCTACAGTGCGATAACCTTTACCTTTTTCGATCCGAAATTCCATTTCCAGTTTGCCCCCCTCCGCTAGAGTGGCTACATACTGGGTCGGGTCGATGACTTCTACTTCACTGGGTAAATCAAAATGTGCCGCAGTGACTGTTGTCGGACCGTTAACGAGCAAGCGACCAATCTGGGGTTGAGAGGAATAGCTTTTGAGGATGACTTCCTTCATTTTCATGAGGATTTCCAGTACGTCTTCTCGCACGCCTGGAACTGTGGCAAACTCGTGTGAAACGCCCGCAATCCTAACTGCTGTAACTGCTGTACCCTCTAGATTAGACAGTAAAACTCGCCTCAATGCGTTGCCAACTGTCGTTCCTTGTCCACGTTCTAGAGGTTCGAGGACAAATTTACTATAATGGCTTCGACTTTCTTCAGTACTTGACTCTACACATTCAATTTGAAATTGCGCCACGGAGTTGCCTCCCTTTCCTTAAGGTGCTGCTAACAGGCAAATCAATTGCCTCCCGAATTTACTTCCTAACCCTGAGCTAGTTTCAGGTAGATCAAACTTTTAACATCCAATGTTGGTAGAGTTTGATTCCCCTATTAAGCTCATGGGCGCTAATGATATTTTGGGTTTTCTGAAGTTGAGTAGCTCTCTCAATGGGAGGAGCTGTCGATTTTTTGCCGCCCAAGCTGGCTAAAGTTGATCAATCTTCATCCTGCGATCGCCGTAAACTAGATGTTCAAGCAGCAATCACAGGTTATTTCTAAACTCGGCGGCGCTTGGGTGGACGGCAACCATTGTGAGGAATTGGGGTAATATCCCGAATCAGTGTAATTTCCAGGCCTGCTCCTTGGAGGGCGCGGATAGCAGTTTCTCTACCTGCTCCTGGACCACTGACCATGACCTCAATTTGGCGCATTCCTTGATCGATGGCTCGGCGAGCGGCGCTTTCTGCGGCGGTTTGTGCTGCAAAGGGAGTTCCCTTTTTTGCTCCCTTAAAACCGCTAGAACCTGCACTAGCCCAGGATATGACATCGCCGTTTTGATCGGTAATGGTGACAATGCTATTGTTGAAAGTAGACTGGATGTAAGCCATCCCGTTGGGTACGTTCCGTTTCTGCTTTTTGCTCCCGGATTTTTTTGTTGGTTGTCGCGCCATATTTGTCTAGTTAATTTAAGGTAAGGCTTGCTAACAAGAGCAAGCGTTGAAATATTATTTGCCTGGTGCTTTCTTCTTCCCAGCCACTGTCTGCCTTCTTCCACGACGGGTTCTGGCATTTGTACGGGTTCTTTGTCCTCTTACTGGTAGTCCCATACGATGACGGCGTCCCCTGTAAGTGCCAATGTCAACGAGGCGCTTAATGTTCATCGCCTCCCACCGCCGCAAATCTCCTTCAACTTGATAGTTGCTCTCGATTTCTCCTCGCAGGGCGGTGACGTCAGCATCACTTAATTCTTTAACACGAGTGTCTGGGTTGACACCTGTGGCCGCTAAAATCTCTTGCGACCTAGATAAACCAATTCCGTAAATGTATGTTAGACCTATCTCAACGCGTTTATCGCGTGGCAGGTCTACTCCGGCAATCCGTGCCACAATGAATCTCTCCCTCTTGTTTTCGCAATTGCTGTTGAAAAAACGCGATTAATCGCATTTCGATTTGTTACTGGTGTTTTTATGTCCCAGTGGAACTACTCTGATGCTCAGAGCGTTATCCTTGACGTTGCTTGTGCTTGGGATTAACACAAATCACCATGACGCGACCACGACGTTTGATCACGTTACACTTTTCACAGATTTTTTTGACTGAGGCTCTGACTTTCATGCCTTTATTAGTTTGACTCCAAATAGGACATTATAGCATTTTTTAGGAAAATAGTCAGTTAGATCACTAGGCACTACCTAACATGGTGATTTTATGGTAGGATTTTCTACATAATACTTACTTCTTGCGTAGTCGGTAGGTAATTCTACCCTTTGTCAAGTCGTAGGGGGTTAACTCCACTTTGACGCGATCGCCAGGTAAAATCTTGATGTAATTACGGCGAATTTTGCCAGAAATGTGTGCCAGTACGTTAAAGCCATTGTCTAAATCAACGCGAAACATCGCGTTGGGCAATGACTCCGTAACTGTGCCTTCCATTTCAATCAAATCTTGCTTAGACAATTTGTTTTTTCCTCAACTCAACAATCTCCTATTCTGTTGCAGTACCTTCACCTGCAAGAGAACACATTTCACGAAAAATATCAACAGTTTATTAATATATCTTAGCGAAATTTTGCGTTTATCTTGACGAGAGTGGGGAAGATGAGGAAGCAATGAATAATCACTATTTCCTCTTATCCTCCTCATCCTCCTTATACCTCAAGCGATTACTTTCTGTAATTCGGTAGTGACTTCTTCTGGGGATTGATTGCCGTTGACAGTGAGCAGCTTTTGGCGATCGCCATAATAATCAATCAAGGGTGCCGTCTCGTCACGGTAAACTTCTAAGCGACGACGAATCACTTCTTCGCTATCATCTTTTCTACCGCGTTCCAGTAGACGGGCGACGACAATTTCATCTGGCGCATCCAGATTAACTACCCTTTCATCATTCTGATTAATTGTCACCAACAATTCATCCAAAAAAGCTGCTTGTGACACATTGCGGGGAAAGCCATCTAAAATCCAACCAGATTGAGCATCTGGTTGAGAGAGACGTTCCTTGACCAAGTTTTGTGTTAACTCGTCAGGAACTAACTCACCTCTATCAAGATAACTTTGAGCTATGGTTCCTAAAGGAGTTTGCTCTTTGATAGCTTGTCTAAATATTTCCCCGGTAGAAATGTGAGGAACATGCAAGAATTCAGCTAAAGCTTGAGCTTGAGTTCCCTTACCAGCCCCTGGCGGTCCCAAGAAGATTAATCGCGTCACTATTGTTTCACCATTCCTTCGTAGCGCTGAGAGATCACATAGGTTTGGACTTGTTTAGCTGTCTCAATCGCCACACCAACTAGAATCAACAAAGAAGTTGCTCCTAATCCCTTAAAGGTTGGGACACCCAAAGCACTTTCGACAGCGGTGGGGATAATAGCGACAAAGCCCAAAAAGATAGCACCTAAGAAAGTCAGTCGATTAATCACCCGCTCGATATATTCACTTGTCGCCTTACCTGGACGAATTCCTGGAATACTAGAACCCATTTTCTTTAAGTTCTGTGCCACATCTACAGGGTTGACAATCAATGAAGAGTAGAAGTAACTAAAGAAAACAATAGAAATCAGGTACACCAAGGCATAAGCCCAAGCTTGAGAGCCACCGGGACTCAAATAATTGTTAACGATGTTTGCCAATTCCGGATTTTTAGTGAAGTTAGCAATCAGTAGTGGCAAACTGAGGATGGCAGCAGCAAAAATGATGGGCATAACGCCGCCAGCATTCAGCCGCAGAGGTAAGTAGCTGCGTTGTTCAGCCAGAACCCGCCGGCCAACTTGGCGACGAGCTGAAATAATGGGGATGCGGCGAATGCCTTCCTGAACAAAGACAATACCAACAATTGTAAACAGGAATACTAATACCAGTACAATCACGCGACCCACTATTTCCCGTCCGCCAACTTGCACCAAGTCGATGGTATCACCCAGAGATTTAGGTAGTGAGGCAACAATGTTGACAAAAATCAACAAAGATGCGCCATTACCAATACCTCGTTCTGTAACTAGTTCTGATGCCCACATCACGAACATGGAACCAGCAGTCAGAGCGATCGCCGTTTCAGCTACAAATATGGGGCCTGGCTCTAAAGCAAATTGTTGCAAGAATAAAGCCGAAAAAGCCGTACTTTGAATAATTGCCCAACCGACGGTGACATAGCGAGTAATTTGCGAAATTTTCCGCCGTCCCGCTTCACCCTCATTTTTCTGTAAATTTTCTAAAGATGGCAGTGCTGCGGTGAGCAACTGGATGATAATAGAGGCATTAATGAAGGGCAGAATCCCCAAAGCAAAGACTCCCAAAGTCGAAAGTCCCCGCCCAGAAAAAATATCCAATAAACCAAATATGGAGTTATTCCCTGAGATAGCTTCGTGGAAACGGTCTCGATTAATTCCCGGTACTGGCAAAAATATGCCCAGACGAACCAAAATTAGAATACCAACGGTAACCAGCAGCCTACCTCTTAACCCAGCTGCTTGGGCCATCTGCATAAAAGTTTCTTGAGCCGTGGGGGCTTTGTCGCGACTGATCATAGGTGCTACCTTTGAAAGTATGAAGTATGAAGTATAAAGTTTGAAGTATAAAGTATGTAGACGCCCATAGGGCGGCTAACAGAAGGGTAGTATAAATTTTTCTCTATCCTTCATCCTTCATGCTCCATCCTTTATGAAACTTCCCAACTCCCACCAGCTGCTTCTATTTTGCTACGAGCTTGGGTTGTAAAAGCAGCCGCTTTCACTGTGAGGGGAATAGTCAATTCCCCATTACCCAAAACTTTCAGTGGTCCCTTGACAGCAGTAATGATACCTGCAACTTTTAAGGAATCCAAAGTTACTTCTGTGTTGGCAGGGAGTGAGGACAGCTTCTCTACATTAATCGTAGTGTAAATCTTCCGATTCACAATCGGAAAGCCTTTCAACTTAGGTAAGCGGCGGTATAACGGCTGTTGACCACCTTCAAAACCAGGTCGAGTACCACTACCAGAGCGAGATTTTTGACCCCGCATACCTAGACCAGCACTTGCACCTTGACCAGCTGAAATACCTCTACCTACGCGCTTACGGCGTTTCTTTGAGCCTTTTTGGGGCTTGGCATCGTTGAGTCTCATGATGTAAATAGTGATTTTTTACACAAATACTCTGGATTTCCCTACTAAATAATGTAGAGATTTTCAATAGGTACGCCCCGATCTTCAGCCACTTCGGACAAAGTCCGTAGTGTAGAGAGGGCGTTGACTGCGGCTCTAGCATTATTGAGTGGATTGTTGGAGCCTAGTTGCTTGGCTAGGACGTTGCGAACTCCAGCCAACTCCAGTACAGTCCGGACAGCGCCACCAGCAATTACACCAGTACCTGGTGCTGCTGGGCGCATCATCACCTTAGCTCCACCACCTGTACCATCAATGGGGTGGGGAATGGAGTTAGATTTGGTGATGGGAATATCAATCAGATGTTTTTTCCCATCGGCTACACCTTTTTTCACGGCACCGATAACATCTGAGGCTTTGCCTACTCCTACACCAACTTGACCGCGTTCGTTACCGACGACGACGATCGCTCGGAAGCTAAGTTTTTTACCTCCTTTGACGACCTTGCTCACTCGTCGGATCTGAATAACTCGCTCTTGCCAGTTGGTTTCTTCTTTCTTTGCGCGGTTAGCTTTACGACGACCAGTTGCCATAATTAATGCTCTCTCAATGTCAGTTGTCAGTCGTCAGTTGTCAGTTGTCAGTTGTCAGTTGCTACTGACTATAGACTATTGACCACTGACAATTTAGAAATCTAAACCAGCCTCGCGTGCTGCATCGGCTAGAGCTTTGATGCGTCCGTGATAAAGATTACCACCGCGATCAAAAACTACTTTTGTAATACCTTTTTCTAGCGCTCGCACTGCAATTAATTTACCAACTTGCGCTGATGCTTCACAGTTAGCGCCGGAAGCCAAGCTAGATTTCAACTCTGGTTCTACAGTCGAAGCTGCTACTAGAGTATTTTGCTCAGTATCATCAATTACCTGAGCATAAATGTGCTCATTCGAGCGAAATATGGCTAACCGTGGACGTTCCGAGGAACCGTTAACCTTACCACGAACGCGACGATGGCGACGCTGTTTTGATTCTCTACGAGTAAGTTTCATTTTTACTTCTTACCACCCTTACCAGTCTTACCAGCTTTACGTCTGACCACTTCACCGGTATAGCGAATACCTTTACCTTTGTAAGGTTCTGGTGGTCGAACGGCGCGAATTTTTGCGGCTGTATTGCCGACAATTTCTTTGTCATAGCCACTGACTATGACGTTAGTGGTTCCTTCAACTGCAAATTGAATTCCTTCTGGTGGCACAATTTGCACCTGATGGCTGTAACCCATGTTTAAAACTAGGTTACGACCTTGAAGCTGTGCCCGATAACCAACACCTTGAATTTCTAGACGGCGCTGGAAACCTTGAGAAACGCCCTCAACCATGTTGGCAACTAAAGTCCGGCTTAAACCGTGCAGTTGCCTAGAGGTGCGAGTTTCATCTCTACGTGTTACATGTAATATTTCCCCTTCTTGGGAAACTATGACATTTACCGGTAGGCTACGAGAAAGTTCACCTTTCGGGCCTTTCACCACAACCTTTGTGCCATCGATCGCCACTTGGACTTTAGCGGGAATAGGAATTGGACGTTTACCAATACGAGACATGATTTTGTGTCCTTTGTTTTTTGTCCTTTGTCTTTCACTAATGACAAATGACTAAATGACTAATGACTACCAGACGTAACAAAGTACTTCACCACCCAAGTTCTGCCGTCGCGCTTCGCGATCGGTCATGATGCCACTGGATGTAGAGATGATGGCAATACCGATGCCACCTAATACTCTTGGTAATTCTTTTTTGTTGGAGTAAACACGCAAACCTGGTTTGCTTACTCGCTTTAAGGCGGTAATTAGAGGCTGACGGTTCTTACCCTTGTATTTCAGGGCAATCACCAGATTTTTCTTCACCCCTTCTTCTACTTCTTCAAACTCAGCAACAAAGCCTTCATCCCGCAGCACTTTGGCAATACTACGTGTCATTTTTGTCGCTGGCACGAGTGTAGTTTGATGCCTCGCCAAATTGGCATTGCGGATGCGCGTCAGCATATCTGCAATTGTGTCGTTAGCCGCCATCGTTCCCTCTATAGATGAACTTTATTGATCGCGAAAAGGCATTCCTAATTCTTTAAGTAAGGCGCGCCCCTCTTCGTCGTTTTTTGCTGTGGTGATGATGGAAATATCCAGACCACGGATTTGATCGATGCTGTCGTATTCGACTTCTGGAAAAATTAGCTGTTCTCTGACACCCAGGGTGTAGTTGCCACGTCCATCAAAGCTTTTGGGACTAACGCCGCGAAAGTCTCGAATTCTGGGCAGTGACAGGCTAACAAGGCGGTCATAAAAGGCATACATCCGTTCACCTCTCAGGGTTACCATGATGCCAACCGGCATACCTTGACGAATTTTGAAGCCAGCGATCGCCTTTTTTGCTCGTGTCACTACTGGTTTTTGTCCAGTAATCAGCGCAATTTCGTTGATGGAAGCTTCCAGAGCTTTCGCATTTTGAGCCGCTTCGCCCAAACCCCTGTTGATAGTCACCTTAACCAACTTCGGTACTTGATGAACGTTGGTATATTGAAACTGATTTGTCAGCTTAGGGACGATTGTCTCTTGGTATAAGCTTTTGAGTCTTGTTGTCGCCATAGTTTTTTCCTGATTATCCCTGGTCTTGGTCAGGGAAAATTGAATTTTAGATTTTAGATTTTAGATTTTAGATTGAATTAAAATCTCATCTAAAAAATCGCCTCTTGGCAGATAACTATTTATCCAAAATCTCGCCAGTTTTCTTGAGTTTTCGTACTTTCTTACCTTCGGCTGTGAAGGTATAAGACACACGGCTGGCGACGTTTTGCTTAGTGGAATAGAGCATCACGTTAGAGCTATGAATAGGGAATTCTTGGGTGACAATCCGCCCTGATTCGCCTTCTTGCTGGGGCTTTACGTGCTTAGTTTTAATATTCACACCTTTGACAAGGACTTTACCGAGTTGGGGTAGTGCCTGAATCACTTCACCAACTTTGCCTTTATCTTTGCCAGCAATTACTTGTACAGTGTCGCCAGTTTTGACGTGCAGTTTGTAGAATTTAGGTTTTTCCTTTTGGCTGGGCATTACAGCACCTCCGGAGCCAGAGAAACGATTTTGGTGAAGTTTTTATCGCGCAGTTCCCGTGCTACTGGGCCAAAGACGCGTGTACCTCTGGGGTTGCCATCTTTGTTAATGATCACGGCGGCGTTATCGTCGAAACGAATACTCATGCCACTGTCTCGATTAATACTTTTGCGAGTGCGGACAATTACTGCCTCTACCACGTCAGACTTTTTGACAGCCATGTTGGGTTGGGCATCTTTGACAACGGCGATAATTTTATCGCCCACACCGCCGTAACGGCGATTACCAGCACCTAATACGCGGATGCACATTAGTTTGCGGGCACCACTATTATCGGCGACATTGAGGTAGGTTTGGGGTTGAATCACAATTTATCTCCCTTGTGGAGTTGTTAATTTGATAACAACTATTAACTTGTAGCTTTGGTGTTGAGGATTTCTGTGATTTGCCAGCGCTTGGTTTTGCTCAAGGGTCTGGTTTCCTGAATACGAACGCGATCGCCCACTTTGCTCTTATTTTCTTCATCGTGGACTTTGTAGCGCTGGGTTTTGACTACAATCTTGCCGTACTTGGGGTGAGGAGCGCGGTTTTCGATGGCGACTACCACCGTTTTTTGCATTTTGTCACTCACTACCAAGCCAACTCGTTCTTTGATTGCCATAATCTCCTACTTTTCTTCTTGAGCTGATTGACTTGCTGCCCGTTGGCGTTCTCCCTCTACCGTCAGCAATTGGGCTAGGCGGTGGCGGGCGTGTCTGAACTGGTGGGGCTTGTCTAGCTGTCTGGTGGCCTTTTGCAAGCGCAACTGAAATAGTTGTCTTTTTACAGCAATAATTTCATCAGATAGCTTATCGTCGCTTAATTCTCTAGCTTCCGAAATCTTGGGAAGAGGCATGACCTACTCCTGCTCCTCTACTTGAGGGCGCACAATAAATTTGGTTTTAATTGGCAGTTTAAATGAAGCCAAGCGCATGGCTTCACGGGCAATTTCTTCAGTCACGCCAGCGATTTCAAACAAAATTCGCCCTGGCTTGACTACAGCCACCCAAAATTCTGGTGAACCTTTTCCGGAACCCATCCGGGTTTCTGCAGGACGCATGGTGACAGGTTTATCAGGGAAAATCCGAATCCAAATCTGTCCACCCCGGCGAATATAACGGGTCATGGCTCGACGGGAAGCCTCGATTTGCCGGGAGGTAATCCAAGCAGGCTCTTGGGCTTGCAGGGCAAAATCGCCGAAATTGAGAGTGCTACCACGGGAGGCTAGACCCTCCATCCGTCCGCGCTGTTGTTTGCGGAATTTAGTTCTTCTAGGACTTAACATGACTAGGTACTAGGTATTGGGTATTGGGCGTTGGGCGTTGGGCATTGGGCATTGGGCATTGTTAATTCTCTATGCCCAATGCTCCATTCCCCAGTCCCCAGTCCCTTTTTTATCCTTCATTTGAGCGGTCTTCAAATTGCTGGCGACGGCGTTGTTGTTGACGGCGACGGGGTTCGCGATCACGATCGCCTCGTTCGCGATCACGTGGTGCTGGTGGTAGTGTAGTCTCTTCCTGTCCGGGGATTATTTCTCCCTTGAACACCCACACTTTGATACCCAAAATGCCGTAAACCGTTTTCGCGGTGCAGTAGGAGTAGTCAATGTCAGCCCGTAAGGTATGTAGAGGTACTCTACCCTCACGAGTCCACTCTGTCCGGGCAATTTCTGCTCCGTTGAGCCGTCCGCTGACTTGGACTTTAATTCCTTGCACACCGGCACGTTGGGCACGCTGAATAGCTTGCCTAACTACGCGTCGGAAAGAAACGCGGCGCTCTAGTTGTTGAGCGATATATTCGGCAATTAAGTAGGCATCAGCATCAACTCGTTGCACTTCCACAACGTTGATGCGAATTTGGCGATTGCTACCCAAAAGGTCTTGGAGTCCGGTACGCAGTGATTCGATACCTTGTCCACCGCGACCTACTACTACGCCTGGTCTAGCTGTGCGGACTTCTAAGTCGATTTGGTCGGCTTTGCGCTCAATCCGTACTTCAGAAATCCCGGCATTGTTTTGAGCCAGTCTACCCAGCTTTTTTTCTATGTATTGGCGGAGTTTGTAGTCTTCTTGTAGAAGTTCTGGATAGCGTTCAGGAACGGCAAACCAACGGGATTGATGCTCGTGTGTAATACCCAGGCGAAAGCCAACTGGATGAATCTTCTGTCCCACAAATGCTTCCTCTAAAAATTTCTTACTTTAACGCAATTTTTTTGTGTAAGCGTGCTTATTCAGCCGCGGCCCCAACAGCCACGGTGATATGACACGTTGGCTTGCGAATTTGGTAAGCTCGTCCTTGGGCTCTGGGCTGGAAGCGCTTCAGTACTGGACCTTGATCGGCGTATGCCTGAGTAATGATCAATTCAGCTCGGTCTAATCCGGCGTTATGCTCGGCATTAGCGGCGGCGCTTCTGAGAACCTTTAATATAGGATCGCAGGCTCTATAAGGCATGAATTCTAGGATGATCAGCGCTTCTCGGTACGATCGCCCCCGAATTTGATCGAGTACACGACGGACTTTATAGGGAGAAATGCGAATAAAACGAGCGATCGCTTTGACTTCAGTTGTATCAGTAGCCATATTTTTTTCCTTTTGTCAATGGTCAAGAGTCAAGAGTAATTACTTTGGACTTTTGACTCTGGACTCTTGACTATCTGCCAGATTTTTTGTCACTTTTCCCATGTCCCCTGTAGGTACGTGTGGGAGCAAATTCACCCAACTTGTGTCCCACCATTTGCTCACTGACAAAAACCGGCACATGTTGGCGTCCGTTGTGAACAGCGATCGTGTGACCGACCATCAGGGGCAAAATAGTCGAGGCTCTCGACCAAGTTTTAATAACTTGTTTTTCGTTTTTAGCGTTCAGCCTCTCAATCTTGGTGAGTAAATGATCCGCAACGAAAGGACCTTTTTTTAGAGAACGACCCATAGTGCAATTTTGGATTTTGGATTTTGGATTTTGGATTTAGAATTTCGGATTTTGGATGATTAGGTATCTTAATAAAACTCTAAAATTTCTGAGTGCTAATTAAGTAAACCCCAATCTAAAATCCAAAATCTCAAATCTAAAATTCTATGACTCACGACCACCACGGCCGCGTTTAGACGATTTGCGGCGACGACGCACAATCAGTTTGCTGCTGGCTTTCTTTGGCTTACGTGTCTTCGCACCCAAAGTAGGTTTACCCCAAGGTGTCACAGGACCCGGTCTACCGATAGGCGCTCTACCTTCACCACCTCCATGTGGGTGGTCTACAGGGTTCATCACACTACCTCTGACCTTAGGACGGCGACCCTTCCAGCGATTGCGTCCAGCTTTACCTGCACTCAGGTTTCTCGCGTCGGTGTTGCCTACTTGTCCGATAGTGGCGTAGCATTCGCGCCGAATCAAGCGGACTTCTCCTGAAGGCAACTTGAGTGTTACGTAATTACCTTCTTTAGCCACTACTTGGGCAGTAGCACCGGCAGCACGGACAATTTGACCACCTTTTCCGGCCTTCAACTCCACATTGTGAACGCTGGTTCCCAAGGGAATATTAGCCAGAGGTAAAGCGTTACCAATTTCAAATGGAGATTCTGGGCCAGCAATCACTGTGGCTCCAACTTTAATTCCATTAGGGTGAAGAATATATCTCTTTTCACCATCTTGATAAAACAGCAGCGCAATCCGTGCATTGCGATTGGGATCGTATTCAATTGCTGCGACTGTGGCGGGAATACCCCGCTTGTCTCTTTTGAAATCGATGATCCGATAAAGCTGCTTGTGACCACCACCCCGACGACGGCTAGTAATCCGTCCCAGGTTATTTCTACCTTTGGGGCGATGTACGTATTCAGTTAGGGATTTTTCTGGCTCGGTTTTGGTAATTTCCGCAAAGTCGGAAATTGTGACTTGCCGAGTACTAGGGGTATAAGGGCGATAAGAACGAGTACCCATAAACGATTTTGGATTTTGGATTTTGGATTTTGAATTTACTTAATTTTGGATTTTGAATTTTGGATTTAATGAGTGTTTAACTAATTGCCACCATCTTTGGTACTTATTCAGAAAACTCTCAATCTAAAATCTAAAATCTAAAATCTAAAATTCCTAGACCTCTGGGAATAGAACTTGTCTAATCTTCTCTACGTCCCCAGGTGCGATGGTGACAATAGCTCGCTTATATTGGGGTTTGTAACCTACAAATTTACCAACTCGACGCTTTTTGCGTGGTGGTAAGGCAGTATTGACTTTGACAACCTTGACTTGAAACAAGTCTTCAATTGCTGCCCTGATTTCTGGTTTTGTAGCCTTAGGAACGACTTCAAAAGTGTATTTATTCTGCTCCATCAGGATAGTCGCCTTTTCTGTAACAATTGGGCGACGCACTAAGTCAGGAAGGTTACGGGGGTCAAACTTAGGCACTGTAGACCTCCTGAATTTTTTCTAAGGCTGATGCCGTCAGTACAATTTTGTCAGCGTGCAGCAAATCGTAAACGTTTAGCTGGTTGGCTGGAATTAGTTTCAAATTTTCGATATTGCGAGCTGAAAAATAAACGTTGTCCGCAATCTCGTTCAAAATTAACAGTGTTTTATTTTCTGGTGCTGCACCCCAACGAGCTAGTGCTGCGACTAATTCTTTGGTCTTGGGGCGAGATAGCTGTTCGCTAAATTCTTCCACCACAATCAAATCATCAATGCGGCTGACTAATGCTGTTCTCAGGGCTAAACGCCGTTCTTTGCGGTTCAATTTCAGGTTGAACTCTCTGGGTTTTGGCCCGAAGATCACACCACCACCACGCCACAATGGTGAACGAATAGATCCAGCACGCGCCCTACCCGTACCTTTCTGCCGCCAGGGTTTGCGGCCACCACCTCTAACTTCGGAACGAGTTTTTGTACTAGCTGTTCCTTGACGAGCATTGGTTAATTGTCTGACCAAGGCTCGATGCACAATATGTGCTGCTGTTTCTTCTTTAGCAACACGCAACTCGAAGGTTGTTTCTCCGACTTGCTCTCCTTGCCAATTTTTAACTACACTCTCGGCCATCTTTTTGTCCTTTGTCGGTTGTCAGTTGTCAGTTGCTAATGACTTATGACTATTTATACGTATTCAGCAACGCCAGTCCGACGCCACTTGCTACAACGAGGGGAACTCCAACAGAAAGCTTGCTCAAGTTGATCTGACTGCTTATGGGGTTGGAGGAGTTTGTGCGGACTGACGTGGGAACCCTCCTACTCGGCTGGCTCCTCAGTACTCAGCACTCACTACTATCAGTTGTCAGTTATCCTGAGTTTTGCTGCTGACGCTGACAGCCAACAACTATTTTTGTCTACCTACGATATTTGCAGGCACGATGCTCACTAAAGCACCTGGCTTCCCAGGAATTGCTCCCTTAATCAGTAATAAGTTACGTTCCGCATCTACTCTGACTACAGTCAACTTGCGAATTGTAATGCGCTTGCCGCCTAAACGACCTGCCATCCGCTTACCTGGATAAACACGACCTGGTGTTGTACCAGCGCCGATGGAACCAGGCGCTCTGTGGTTTTTGGAACCATGTGACATGGGACCGCGACCAAAGTTGTTGCGCTTTTGGTTGCCGGCAAAACCGCGACCGATACTTGTACCGATTACATCTACAATCTGACCCGCACTAAAAATATCCGCTTTAATCTCTTGACCTAAAGCATAATCGCCGACAGCATCTGTGTGATACTCACTCAAGTGACGTAAGGCCGGAGCAGACGATTTTGCTAGATGTCCTAGCAGTGGTCTGTTCAAAGCCTTTGGCTTAACTGCGCCGAAGCCGACTTGAATGGCGGCGTAACCGTCGGTCTGTTTCGTTTTAACTTGGGTAACGGTGCATGGACCTGCCTGAATGACGGTGACAGGAATCGCTCTTCCTGCTTCGTCAAAAATTTGGGTCATGCCCAGTTTGGTGCCGAGAATACCTACAGACACAGTTACTGGTTCTCCTTAATCTAGTTGCTAACCTTGGAATCGGACTCTAAAAGACAGGCTTTTTAGACTGCGGTTGAGATGGGACGAGTCTCCGATATTGAGAATTGCTCACGCCGTTCTCAATTCTCCGGGACATAAACAGCCATGTCTTCACTGCTTGGTGAATCCGTCTACTTTCACTCACTGGGTCACCAGAACAGCCATAAGCGTCTTCCCGATGGGAAGTAATAACTTCTGGAATTAAGGCAAGGCTTGAGAGCTTTGCACTTCGTGCAGCAATGCTTTCGTCCAAGCATTTGCTTAGGCACTTTCTGGCGGCAATGCTTTAGGCGAGTTTCCTACGCCAATACAGCGACTGCCGTGTTGTAGTTGGACTTAAGCGGTTTTTGCCACTCAGTATCCATTGGCTGAGGCTGATGCAATGCCATAAACCAACATTGCGGCTCAGTTTTCTACCTCACTCAACACCTTAAACTATAGCTCAAGGTTTTGCCTTGTTCCTAGAAACTATAGGAGTGAACTTAGTCTGGAGCTTAAAGATTGGCCTGAGTTTTTCAGCCATTAGCTCCTGATTGACCTGAAAGCTTTCCTAGTTTACCAATCTATTGTCATCTTTGCTAGTTGAATCTACTGTGGACTCAAATTCTTAGCTTTGAATAGAATGGCAGCCTAATGTACACGCTTGGTCACAATCTAATAATATAAATTATTTATTTGATTTTGTCTAGTGGGTTTAGATGAAAAATATCTGGATGCTGGAGCGAATGAGTGTGAGATGCGATCGCTCTTTTTTCTACATCGGCATCTTGGCAGTTTGTTTAATCTTCTGGAAGATGCCAACCCGCAAGTACCCAATAACTGCGAACTTCCAGAGCATCTGCATCCTCACTCAAATGTAAAGCGGCAACAGTAGCTCTACCAGTAGCTGTTTTACCAACGATGCGTACTCCATCATCACTCCAGTAAAAATGCTCAGACCAAACTTGAGTACGAGGGTTAAATAGCTTTACCGTCTCACCTGTTTCTGCATCCACCCCTGTAGTTTTATCACATTTGTAGCCATTACAAAGTGGACAAGCTAGCCACAAGTTTGATTCATCATTACTACCATTTTTAGATATGGGAATAATGTGTTCAATTTCCAAACGTGCCATTACTAAACGCTGAGGACTCAAGCAATAGCTACAGCGATTTCCTTTGCTTTTTGTGCCAGCGTTTCAGGGAGTTGAAGGGTGACAATTTCAGTCATTTGCTACCTGCTTGCCTTTTACTTATGATTGTATCTGCGAAAGAGCGATCGCTCTCTCCTCTGCGGTTTGTTCAATCCTCTGGAGAATGCCAACCCGCAAACACTGAGTAACTGCAGACTTCCAGTGTAACTGGATCATCTTTAAACTCTCCACGCGGATGCAGGCGTAGCGCAGAGTGAGGAGCATTTGTCGATATACGTCTTATCATTTATCGAAGTGCGTTACAAGAACAAGAAGCCAATCGCATTTTATATTTAGCAGTTCCTAGCACTGTTTATAATGAGTTTCTATACTCCCATTTATTCAATCTGTAATTAAAAGTAATCAACTCTATTTGCTAATTTATAATATTGAGCAGGAGGCAATTTCACAGTGGCAAAGCTAGATGAATATCGACAATATATTAAAAATTTGCTGCAACAACACGCCAGTACTGTTTGGGATAATCGCGTTCAAGCACAGACAATTTTTGATACAGAACAAGATCATTATCAATTAGTTTATGTAGGTTGGCGTAACCAAAACCGCATCTATGGGCCGGTTCTCCATCTAGATATTATTGAAGATAAAATCTGGATTCAGCAAGATGGAACAGAGGTAGGAATTGCTAATGAATTGGTTGAATTAGGTGTCCCAAAAGAGGACATTGTTTTAGGTTTTCAATTACCCTCTGTAAGGAAATATACGGATTTTGCTGTTAGTTAATTAACTTTGTAAAAAAAGAGCGATCGCCTTCTTCTCTCTACATCCTCTGTGGTTTATGAAAAAAGCGATCGCTATATAGTAGAATCTTCTCGCCATGTAAAAACAATTTGCTCAATAATTTGGCTGCCTATCATGGCGAGCAACTGAACGAAAGCGAATTGGTAAAATTTGAACAGAAGCTGTGTGATGAGGAACCAAATAAATTGCAAAAGCTTGCTTTGAAGCATTTCCTAACGCTAAAACTTCACGTAAATTATCACTATGAGCTATTAAACCATTTGCATTATAAGCAATATATTGATTTCGGTATGAATCTAACAACATTTGGCGATTACGGTTCAGCCACTTAAGCATCTGCCGATTTTCTTCTGGCGAAGGTTTGGTACTCATAGATTTATATGATATAAAAAGTGGCAATTTTAATCATTTGCTAACAGATATGGACATAAATTAAGTTTCCTTTATCTACATTCTCCAAAGCCTTAAGCATATGTTTCTTATTAAGTTCTGATTTAAAAAGATAAGTAGTTTCATCTTCTTCTATTGGTTGTTCAACCAGCACGATTACTTCTACAACTATTCCTTCTGTTAATTCTGTTTTAGACAGTTCAATCTTGCCATTTTTACCTATAATAGCCTTTTGTTTAATTCCACTGAGCATAATTCTTATTTACTCCTATCTTTAATTTAAGATATCGAGGAAGATACACCCTATTCTAACTCTATCTAATTTTGGGATATTGGCAGTTAGTAAAAAAGAGCGTAGGCTAAGTCCGCCGTAAGCATCGCTTTTTGATTAGACAGACAAGAACTCGCATTAGCTGAATTGTTAGACAACATGTAAATCGGGGAATACTGAGTCAAGTGTGGATATTTTAGGAATTAATAAAAGATTATGACTATACCATTGACAGTAACCTTTACACTTGCTAGTTGGATTCTCAAAGGACTGCAAGATGGAACTTTTGAAAGGGTTGGGGGTGTAATTCGAGAAGTAGGCAGTAAACATATTGTTACCTGGTTAAGAGACACACCAAGTAATTCACTGGTTTCAGCATCAAGCTCTTCCTCTAACAATTTACTTAACCTTGTTTTCTCCGGTGCAAATCTCGTTGCTTCTGGGGCAAATACTGCTTCTACAAGGCAAGGATTAGCTGATGTCAGTGGACGCTTAGGTGGTATTGAACAATCAAGTTTAGGTAACATTGCTGTCTCTGGAGTAAATCTGATTGGAACAGTTGCTAATGCGGCTATTTCCGGAAAAGGATTCGCCGATGTTAATGGGCGTTTAGGTGGGATTGAAAATCAGTTAGAAGAAATTGGGGAAAATCTGCAACTAACTCAAGGAATTTTACAGTTAACTACTGCTACTAGCATACTCAATCTCGGTGTTTCAGTTATGGGCTTTGCTGTCATATCACAGCGCCTTAATGAACTAGAACAGCGCCTCAAACAAGCAGAAGAATTATTGAATAAAGTCAACCGCAAAATTGATCTGAGTTTCTATGCTAATTTTCGCGCCGCAATCGAATTAGCAATTAATGCCTTTACGATGAACAAAGTTGAGAATCGGAGAAGTAGCGCCCTGCAAGCTATTAACCGATTCTTAGAAGCAGAGCATATTTATACTGAATTTGCTGATATTGAAATTGAGCAGAAAAGCCAAATCGCTGATGAGTATCTGCTGACTTTATCTTTAGCTTACCTAGCTGAAGCACGTTGTTATTTAGAATTAGAAGAACATGATACAGCGCTTCGTCGTTTCCAAGAAGGGGCTAAAGTTATCCGTTCTCGTATTCAGAAATATGTTGATCTTCTGCTTACTTCTAACCCAGCAGCATACTTGCAACCTGAATTCACAGGTATAATTGATTTGCGGAGATTGACCCGAATTTATCAATGGATTGACCCCGCTATAGACGAAAATGCTGTGTTTGAGCTTCAGCGTAAGAATCTGTTTAAAATAGCTAAAGAACCTCAAAAATGGTTAGATTCAATACCAGCAGCAATTTTAACTCGTGTTGAGGTTCAAGGTGGTTGGTTTGGACCCAGTCAGGATGATTTGAAATTAGAGGCTGACAAACGTCTTCCACAAGTATTTGAAGTAATGGAATCTATGATTGAAACCAATCGCCGCTTTGAATCTTATCAGACAGAGATACAAGCAATATCAAAATTAGGAATCAGCTTTCATGAATGGCTTAAATTAAGTCCGTCTACAGAAATTAAACCAGACGATTCAGAACTAATTTACATCATCCCATCTCAACCTTTAAACTTACAATTACCTAGTTAATTGCATTCTTCTCTGCAAGACACACTCGCGTTCATAGTTCGTGAAAAAAACCAAGGTGCGTTACGCTGTCGCTAACGCACCCTACTGGCGTGTCTAGGCTAAAATGTTGCATTAATATAAGTCCTATCCGCGTTCATCCGCGTTCATCCGCGTTTAATTCCATCCCAATATAATGCACAAATTTAGGCTTGCCACGCCACTACTGGCGTCTCAAGGCTAAAGTAGTGTTATTTTACTCTCTCTTCCTTTGCGTCTCTGCGCCTCTGCGTGAGAAAAAAAGGCGAATTTTTTGGGTTCGCCTTAATCATATGGTGTTGCTCAATCGAAACGGAAATCTTAAATCTTCGCTTCTTCCCTCACCAACTTATCCCAACCCAAATCTTTCAAATTATTATTCCGACGTAGCCGATGATTTACAAATTATTCAGTATTTCTATCTTAAAAATTTGTCGAACATCTTGAGTTATTCCACTTAAGTAACAGGCTTTTGAACTTCACACTGTGTTAGTCCCTTGGCTCTTTTGACAAACTTTTCATCAAATGTATAAAACTCATAACAATGCTGGCTTTGAGCTAGATGAAAAGCATCAGCAAAATCTAAGCCATTTTCGTGCCATTGGATAACTTGAAGCACTAAGCTAGAATTAGTCAGGTAAATATTAGGTAAACCAAACAAGTTCCTTAAAGCTTTACATATCTCACTCGGTTTAAACTTGTATGCAAACCTTAAAACCCATTCAGTCTCAAGAATTACTGTATCTGAAATAAAAATATCTTGATTTTGAAAGATTTCTTTACTCTTTTGAAACTGTGATTCATCATCTTGAGTTAAAAATCTGATAATTATATTTGTATCAACCGCAATCATGCCATGATTCCTCTACACCTTGGCGAATTGCATCATTCATATCTTCAATAGTTTGGGGTTTTCCCTGATATTTTAAACAACCTGCCACATCATCTAATTGAGTTGCTACAAAAGGTTTCTTAGGCTTTAAAAGAATTCCATCACCCATATCAATAACAATAAATTCTTGTCCTATTTGCCATTGATGAGCTTCCCGCAAAGATTGGGGAATAATTACTTGTCCTTGAGGAGACAATTGTGTAATTTCCATGACGTTAAGCAGTAAAATACTCAGAATAATATGCCAATATTAGCATTTTTATATTCGATTTTTTACTCCTCTGCGTGAGAAAAAAAGGCGAACTTTTTGGGTTCGCCTTAATTGGTGTTGCTCAATCGAAACGGAAATCTTAAATCTTCGCTTCTTCTCTCACCAACTTATCCCAACCCAAATCTTTCAAATTATTATTTCGACGTAATGGACGAGTTACCAACTCTAATAAGTCACGCGCATTACCAAAGCCGTGAATTTGAGCAAAAGTAAACTCCACAGACCACTTAGTATTAATACCCCGTGCTTCTAAGGGATTAGCATGAGCCATACCAGTAATTACCAAATCTGGTTTCAACTCATAAATCCGCTGCAGTTGATTGTAATTATCTGGCTTCTCAACAATTGTCGGTAGGGGTGAATTCATCTCCTGACAAGTTTTCTCCAGCAGTGCTAACTCAGCAGCTTGATAGCGCTTATCCATGTAGGGAATGCCAATTTCCTGAACTGTCATTCCGCAGCGCACCAAAAACCGTGCTTGGGAGATTTCCAACAAGTTATCACCCATGAAGAATACAGATTTACCGCGAATCAGTTTTACATATTCTTCCACGTTTTCCCAGATTTGCGCTTCCCGTTCATCCAAACCTTTGGGAGTAATCCCAAACACCGAGCAGATTTTCTCAATCCAAGCGCGGGTACCATCGGGGCCAATGGGGAAGGGTGCGCCAATGAGTTTACATTTGCGGCGACGCATTAAGGTGGTAGCGGTGCGGCTGAGGAAGGGGTTGACACCAGCGACATAATACCCTTCTTCCAAGACTGGTAGTTCTGTGAAGCGCTTTGCAGGTAGCCAGCCGGAAACTTTGATGCCTTGTTTTTTCAGTTCTAGGGTTAACTGGGTGACTACAGGATCAGGAAGGGAGCCGAAGAGAACCAATGGTGGGTGATCCACATACTCAGATTCATCTTGGGCAACATCTTCTTTTTTCTTACCAAAATTGAGCAGCTTCTGAATGGCGTTATGCTCGTTTTTATCTGTTTCTGATACGGGAGACTTATCAGGGCAACGATTAGCCATAGCGGCTAACACAGTGTCCTCTCCTTGGGTAAAAGCGTAGTCGAGTCCGTTGGCACGAGCAACGACGATGGGAATGCCAATTTCGGATTCTAGCTTGGGTGCCAAACCTTCTAAATCGGTTTTGATAATTTCAGTGGTGCAAGTGCCAATCCACACAATTACACTGGGGTTGCGATCGCGTTTAATTTGCAAACATAACCGCTTTAACTCTTCGTAATCGTTCAGCTGCGCCGAAATATCCCCTTCTTCCAACTCTGCCATTGCATAACGGGGTTCAGCGAAAATCATCACCCCCATCGCATTTTGGAGGAAATAGCCACAAGTCTTGGTGCCAATCACCAAAAAGAAGCTATCTTCAATTTTTTGGTATAACCACGCCACGCAGCTAATTGGGCAAAAGGTGTGGTAATTCCCAGTTTCACACTCAAAGTTTAAAGCTTCTGGTTGTTGAGCAACAGTCATTTTGGTTTTTCTCCCCTTGATATTTAACAGTTATCAGTTATTCAGTTAACAGTTATCAGTTTGTTGACTGTTAACTGTTAACTGTCCACTGTTTACTGATTTCAGCCAGCTATTCCTATATTTCATAGGAACGGCAATAATTAACTGTTGGGGAAGAGACGGGCAATTTCCGATTCATCAAAAACGCCTGCTGGCAGTTCTTCCCCTAAAAAGTCGTTATTTTCTTCACTTTTTTGCAGTGCTGTTTCATCACCCCAGACATCAGACAACACGTCGCTAAAAGCGTTTTCATCAGGTGAATTCAGATCATCAAGGATCTGGTCATCCTGCTTTGGTTCAGATATGGTTGGGGCCTCGAAGGAAACCTCACCAAATCCGTCTGCATCTAAGCTAGGTTCCTGTGGAGACTCTTCTAAGGAGTGGTGTCCATTGGATAAGGAAATATCACCTAGTCCATTTTGGGTTTCTGGTGACTCACTCACTGACAGTGTTTGATCAGCAGTATCTGGTGCGATCGCTAATTCTGCCAGAGCCGCAAATCCATTAGTATGAGAATTTGTTAAGGACTCTGCTTGGGAGTTCTCATCAATGGCAGGTGATGAATCATCCTGGTCATTGTCTAATATGGCTTTGGGAATAAAGCGATTACCGAGAGCAATATCTGGGTCAAAGTGCAAATCCAGCACTTCAATTAAGGTATCAGCGTCTGGATTCAGTCTGGAAAAAGGTAACATTAATTGCGCTAGCTTTGGTTCTAGCGCGTTGACTACGCCCAGGATGAGGTAAGAAGATGGCCGCTTCCCTCCATCGGGGGTGTAGACTGATTCCACTTCCATGTGCAACGTAATCCAGTCACGATTCGCCTGGAAAAATTGCAACCATTTCTGCCTGATTGAATCTGTAAAGCTATGAAAGAAGGCCATGTTATTTTCCCCTCATCCTGAGAAATAGATGATTTATACAATCATCAAGTCTAGTTCCTCTTCCGGATTTCGTACCTGGGGTTTACTCGGATTTAGATAAAAATCGGACAATAAAGAGAATAATTCACGGTCAGGGGAATCGTTGGGCACAACACCCTCTGGACGCGCTAAAATTTGGTCTGCGATATTCAGGTAATAGTCGCAAACGTAGTTTAAAGATGGGTCAGACTCTGCCATTTCAAACAAGGTTTTACCCTTAACACGGGAAACGCGAATGTCTTCTATCAATGGCAGGACTTCTAGAACTGGCATTGGTACAGCTTCTATATATTTCTCAATCAAGTCGCGCTTGGAGGTGCGGTTACCAATTAAACCAGCTAGACGCAATGGGTGAGTGCGTGATTTCTCTCGGACTGAAGCGGCGATGCGATTGGCTGCAAACAAAGCATCAAAGCCATTGTCAGTCACAATCAAGCAGTAGTCTGCATAGTTTAGTGGTGCTGCAAAACCTCCACAAACCACGTCACCGAGAACGTCAAACAAAATCACATCATACTCATCAAAGGCGTTGAGTTCCTTCAGTAATTTTACTGTTTCGCCGACTACGTAACCACCGCATCCGGCACCAGCAGGTGGGCCGCCTGCTTCGACGCAATCGACACCACCGTAGCCTTTATAAATTACGTCCTCCGGCCAGACATCTTCGTAGTGGTAGTCCTTTTCTTGGAGGGTGTCGATAATGGTCGGAATCAAAAACCCGGTGAGGGTGAAGGTGCTGTCGTGTTTGGGGTCGCAGCCGATTTGCAACACTTTTTTGCCGCGTTTGGCTAGGGCGACGGAGATGTTACAGCTAGTTGTGGATTTACCGATTCCACCTTTTCCGTAAACTGCTAGTTTCACTGTTGTTTGCCTCTTATAGTTTTTTGTCAAACTCTTGGGTAAAACCTTGGCCCTTCACCTAGGCTGACATGGCGGTGCGTTAGGTCTGTTGAATGTCATTATTGTCCAAATCAGATGGAAAATAAAGGGGCTTCTAATCTGTAAAACGGTGATATCGATTGAATTATAGTTTAATTAGTTACTTGATAAATCTAATAGACTTTTTTGCTATTAAATAACTATAAAAATCATTTTTTGGTAATTTTAAAGTTTTTTTATATAAAAAGGTTACAAAAGACAAAAAGCTGAAATAGATTTACATCAATGCTTTTGATGGGAATGGGAGATTAATAGATAATTAGATTTTAGGTGAAAAAAAGTATGGTAACGGATTGATATAGAGATTAGCAGCCATACGGATGAATAAATTTACAGTCTTCAATATCGCCTAAATTGCAGGTTTCCAGTCAAACGCCAAGATGCTATGACTGTTGTTTGTCAGCAAATGCTCTTTACTTTGTAATTAATTATTAATTTTTGGAATAAGTTGGGAGGGCAAACAACCGTCACCTGCGTCAACTTAACGTGAAACCCTTGTGAAGACTTGATCTTGAATTCACTCACTTATCATCACAATCCGCGTCACCCCACCCCGGCTTTGCTGATGCAAAACCTCCCCTCCCCTTGCTAAGGCTACCGTGTACACACAAGTGATTGAATCACCCCAAAACCTTTAAAAGTAGGGGAGCCAGTCACGTGGGCGGGTTTCCCGACTTGAGGGAACTGGCGTTGTGTTATGCCGGAGGCTAACGCACCATCCGAGATTTGCGGTGCGTTAGGACTTTAGTCCATAACGCACCCTACCGAACGAAAACGAATGCAGGTGAGATTTTCCGACTTGTGTGTACACCGTAGCCTTGCTAAGGGGAGGGGATTGAGGGGTGGGGTAAAACATATATGGAGTAAGCGTTTGAGCTTAAGTTGACACCAATGAACAACCGTTTGCCCCTACAGACAATCTCACATGGCAGGGTGGTTTCTATTCACCATAGGCGCTACCCGCTACCTTGCCCCGGAAGACGACATATTGGTAGATGTTGTAGAACAACATGATCGGGATTAAGAAACCGACGAAAATGATCATGAACACTAAGGCGCTGGGGGAAGCGGCTGCTTGATAGATGGTGATTTGGGTGGGAATGATATAGGGAAAGACAATCAGCCCCAAGCCGATAAAGGTGAGGAGAAAAATCAAAATTGTCCAGATGATGGGAGTTCGTTCTTCTTCACGGTTGAGGCTTTGCAGCAGTAGCCAGACGAGAAGCACACCCAGCACAGGAATTACCGCAAAGATATAAACTAGGGGCGGACTGAATAGGCGTGTGCGGGCTGTTTCGTAAAATACGGGGGTGGCGATGGTGATTAAAATTGCACCAATGAGAGTTGTCACGGCGGCAATTTTAGCAGTGCGAAAATGGGTTTTTTGCAGTGGCCCGTCAGTTTTCAAAATTAGGTATGTGGAACCAATGAGGACGTAACCTTGAATCAGGGTGAGGGCGACTAAAAGCGATCGCCAGTCTAACCAATCCCAGGTAGAACCAATAAAATGCCCCGCCTCATCTACTGTAATGCCTTCAATGACGCTGCCGAGGGCGAAACCCTGTCCCAAGGCGGCGAGGAAACTGCCGGCACCAAAGGCGAAGTTCCAAAAAAACTTGCGATCGGAATGTTCCCGAAACTCAAAGGCCACCGCCCGAAAAATCAACCCAAAAATCATAATGAAAATTGGGATATACAGGGCGCTCAAAATGGTGCCATAAGCCAGAGGGAAAGCGCCAAACAGCGCCCCACCCATCAATACCAGCCAGGTTTCGTTAGCATCCCAAACGTTGCCGAGACTAGTCATTAAAATGCTGCGCCGTTCTTCGTCAGAACTGGTTAGGGACAGGATGCCAACACCCAAATCAAACCCGTCTAACATGACGTAAAGAAACAGGAACAGCGCCAGAATGACAAACCAAACTTCGGGAAGGAAGTGCAATAATGCTGCCATTGTTTTATCAGGTATCAGGTATCAGGTATCAGTTATCAGTTATCAGTTATCGGTTATCAGGGTTGTTTTGTTGTTCACTGATAACTGTTCACTGTTCACTGTTCACTGATTTAAGTTTCCACTGGACGTTGATCGGGGACAAATTCTGTTGGGGTGGGATCGATTGCGGGTTGGTTGTCCAATCCTGGTACGGGTAGCTGTAAGTTAGGGCCTTTGTTGATAATCCGGCTACCGAAATACAGAGTCGAGAATAACAAAATGCTGTAGACCACTGCAAAGATTGTCAAAGATGTCAAGACATTACTAGCAGGGATATGGGATGCGCCATCAGCCGTGCGGATTTGCCCATACAACGCCCAGGGTTGCCGTCCTACACAGCGCACAATCCAACCTGATTCTACGGCGATGTAGCCTAAGGGCGCAGCAAAAATCCAGGCGCGCATCAACCATTTTTGTTGAGTAATTTTTTCTGGAGATAGTTTACCTAATAGCCACTGCAAGGCGCTCCACAGCATTAAGCCGACTAAGAAGAAACCAATCCCACTCATGATGCGGAAGGAGTAGTAAATTAAGCCCACCATATGGGGGCGATCCGCTGGTTTCCATTCCTTGAGTCCCTGAACTGGTTCAGAAAGATTCTTTTTGAACTCTAAAATGTATCCCAACCCGTTGGGAATTGAGAGTTCCCAGGTGTTTTTTTGGGCTTTTTCATCGGGTAAGGCAAGCAAAGTCCAATCTGCAGGCTGTCCAGCGGGGGATGTTTCCCACTTCGCTTCCATTGCTGCTAGTTTGGTGGGCTGGTAATGATAAACTTGCTCGGCGCTTAAATGTCCGATGTAGACTTGCAGTGGTGCAACTGCGATCGCTGCAGCTAAGACGATTTTCAGTGATTTGGCAAAAAAGGCTTGATGGCGTTCTTTGAGAATATACCAAGCGCTGATGCCACCAATCACAAACAAAGAGGTTTCCAGGGTAGCAAAAAACATGTGCAACACGCTTTTCACCATGAAGGGATTGAGAATTGCTTGGAAATAATCGCTGACGATGAATTTACCATTCACCATTTCCCCACCCGATGGGGTTTGTAGCCAGGAATTAGCAACCAAAATCCAGAAGGTAGACAAGTTTGCACCAAAGGCAACCATGATGGTGGCTAAGTAGTGAATCACTGGGTGAACTCGCCCCCAGCCAAACAACATAATGCCCAGAAATCCGGCTTCTAGCATGAAGGCCATTGCGCCTTCAAAACCGAGAATGCTGCCAAAAAAATCACCCACGGCTTCCGAGAAAGGTGCCCAATTTGTGCCAAATTGAAATTCCATTGGCAATCCTGATGCCACACCAATCCCGAAGTTAAGGACGTAGAGTTTAGACCAGAAGCGGGCATGATGATAGTAGTCTGGATTACGTGTTTTTAGCCACAGCCCTTCCACGATGACTAAGTAAATACCCATCCCCGTGGTGAGGACAGGCCACAGCATGTGGAAAATGGCCGTCAGCGCAAACTGCATCCGTGATAACACAACGGTATCTGACAAAAAATCCATGCTTGCCTCCGCAAGTGAATCAACCGCCAACTGAAAGCTGAAGTATGAAGTATTAAGTATGAAGGATGAAGTGAGAATTGCTACAGAGCTTCTTCCCTACTTGCCGCTGCGTTAGCTTTCCAGCGTTTCGGAGAAAATACAGCCCCGCATTTCGTGCCGCATCCGGGAATCGTTGGGGTAATTTCATACTTAATACTTTGTTTAGCCAACTTGGTTAATGTATTCTGAAAAAGCCTTTCACATTAATTTTACTGATTAAATTTAAAAAGTTTGTAGAAATAATTAATACGACAATCCGTAAAAGTACTAGTATGCATAAATTGGCAATTTTAAATCTTAGATTGTCCGCCACATGATTTATCTCCTGTAATCTGCTCGATTTCTTGCAATGTTTGCCAGCCAGCTTCCCACTGGAAGCCGTCTTGTAATAATTTGGCGTTGAGCCAGAAGCGGACTTGGGGGTCACAAGCTGCTACCATTTCGGCATAAACCCACTTACCTTGATTTTTCCGGTTGACAACTTGGAAGTGTCGCCAACCATCCACTTTTTGCTGGGCTGTCCATTTGGAACCGACTAGGTAGGGGAATTTTTGTTTTTTGGGCATTGGCTTAGAAGTCAGAAGTCAGAAGTCAGAAGTCAGAAGTCAGGAGTTAGGAGTTAGGGGGTCAGGAGTTATTTTCCTACTCCCCTATTCCCTTTTACCCAGTCATTAAGCGATCGCTTCCACTCTTTGCAATAATCCTTGAAATAGCCGTAAGCCATCGCTCTTGCCTAGTACTGGATCAGAGGCTCTCTCAGGGTGGGGCATCATGCCTAAAACGTTGCCCTGGCGGTTACAAATCCCGGCAATGTTGTTTAGTGAACCGTTGGGGTTTTCGCCCTGATAACGGAATACAACTTGCCCTTGGTCTTCAATTTCTGCCAGAGTCGCTTGATCAGCATAAAATCGACCTTCCCCGTGGGCGATGGGTAAGGTGATAATTTCGCCAGATGTGTAAGCCTGCGTCCAGGAAAGATTGGTACGCTCGACTTTTAGGGGGAGGCGATCGCAGATAAAATGCAAATCCTGATTTCTCGCTAATGCTCCTGGTAATAGTCCGGCTTCCGTTAATACTTGGAAGCCGTTGCAAATACCGATGACAAACTTACCTTTTTGGGCATGTTCAATCACCTGTTGCATGACTGGCGAAAATCGAGCGATCGCACCACAGCGCAAATAATCCCCGTAACTAAAGCCACCAGGGATGACAATTACATCCAAATCATCAATATCCGTTTCTTGATGCCAAACCATGCGAGTTGGTTGTGAGAGTAAGTCTCTAGTCACATAAGCAACATCGCGATCGCAATTAGAACCCGGAAAAACAACAACGCCGAATTTTGTCATTTGTTATTTGTCATTTGTCAAGGGTCAGGAGTCAAGAGTCAATCCGATTTTGGATTTTGGATACTTCGGCAAGCTCAGTACAAGTTTTAGATTTTAGATTGACTGCACCCATAAAGGGATGCAGCTTGGGGATTTTAAATTGACCCTTCGGCTTCGCTCAGGGTCAACGATTTTAGATTGATTCCGCCACGCCACTTGCTCATGGGGGAAACCCCCAAGACCGCAGTGGCTCCACAAGGGGCGGGGCTTGAACCAAAAACAATCCAAAATCCAAAATTTAAAATCTAAAATTCGGAGGGTCAGGAGTCAAGGGTTAAGAGTCAAGGTTATTGTCTTCCTCCCCAGTCCCCAGTCCCCAGTCCCTAAAACACACCAGTCTGTGTTTCGACTTCGATCAAATCAAAGCGATAATTTTCAATCACTGGATTTGCTAACATTTGGTCACAGATGTCATTGAGATTTTGACGTGCCTTACTTTCATCAGAGGAGGTGATGGTGAGTTCTATATACTTACCAATCCGCACCTGCTCGACGTTGTCGTATCCTAGTTGCTTGAGGCCAGATTGTACAGCCACACCAGCAGGGTCTAGGACTGAAGGACGAAGCGTCACAAAAATTTTAGCTAAATACTTCGTTTGCACAGGTTTCCGCTGAATACTGCGATCGCTATACTATAACTTTCTGCTCCAACTGAGTGAAAATAAGATTATGAAGCGGTTAGAGTTAATTTATCAGTTAGCCAATATAACGGCTTCCACTACAGTGGCAAATTTAAATAATTGTCTATGAGAGCCATACGCACCCGCAGTCAAGAGCGGATTTTGAACTTGCTGAAAACCATCAAGCAAGGAATTTCTGCTCAAGATATTTACGTAGAACTACGTAACCGCAATCAAAGCATGGGATTAGCAACAGTTTATCGTTCCTTGGAAGCCTTAAAACTGGAAGGGTTGGTGCAGGTTCGGACTCTGGCGAATGGTGAAGCCCTCTATAGCCTAGCCCAGCAAGATAAACACCATCTGACTTGTCTGCAATGCGGTGTCTCAATTCCCATTAATCAATGTCCCGTCCATGACTTGGAAGATCAGTTACAAGGCACCCATAAGTTTAAGATTTTTTACCACACTCTAGAGTTTTTCGGTTTATGTGGCCAGTGCCAAATTAATCAAGCGGCTGAGGTTGGTCATTAGGGGCAGGGAGCAAATGCCAAATGCCAATTCAGTACATTAACTGAACTTATAATATTAGAATATACATAAACACGAAAATGGGGCTATGATAGGCTCGCATCACAATCGTATGTTTTTATACGATAGTTGATGTGTAATTCGAGCGATCGCCCCAAAATCAACATGCACGCAGTCAAAATCATTTCCTGTGCTTTGCTTTCTGTCCTGTTTCCGAGTTTAAGTTATGCATCTGATGGTATGCCTGTAGTTTCTTCTCCGGAAAATACGACAGAAGAATCCCTGCAACCACAGTTTGGGGCTTTACCTAATAGTCCTCAAGAATTACCCGTAGTCTCTTCTCCAGAAATGAACACTGAAGAACCCCTGGAACTACAACCTGAGGTTTTACCTTTAGCATCGTCTGTTAGTACTCAAGCCAAAGATTTGCAGACAGAAATCCCTTTGTCTCCGTTGCAAGAACCACCTACCAAATTGCATAACTTGGAAACAGCCAACCAGCTACGAAAGGGCGCAGTTCAAGTAGAAGCGGGTTTTCTGCAAGTTTTGCCACTTGATGATTCTGTCTCAGGGACAGGATTACAAACTTATAACATTGATATCGACTGGGGAGTCACAGATGATTTGCAGCTAGGTTTCACAGGTGATATTTATGACGATTATGTGAAATGCCCGGTTAGGGAACAATGCGGAGATTTTACAAGTACAACTTATGGCGCAAAGTTAAAATATCGTTTAATTAATCAAAATCTTTGGGCTGTTGGTGTTGTGGGTACGGCTCAGTTAATGAACATATCTGCAAGTCCGGGGGCTTTCACCAACACTTCAAACACGAGGTTAAATACTGTCACCCCAGTTGGTGCTTTACAATTCCCTATCACTTACAAAGCTTCTCCAAATCTGCAACTGCATTTCACTCCTGGAGTAGTGTTATTTCCAGAAACAGTAAAGGGAGCAGATTTTTTTGGCAGTTTTTTCAATATTGGTACGGGATTTAGCTGGCAACCTTCAGAAAGAGTGAATTTGTTTGCTAATATTCAAGCTCCTTTGGGGCCTGGTGGCAATACCTTTAGCTCTAAAGACCGCTCTATTTATCGCAAGCTATTGTGGGCTGTGGGAGTAGATTACGCATTTAATCCCAGAATGGCGGCTGAAGTTTATGCTACTAATAGTTTTGGGACAACACCAACCACGGGTTTACTGGCATTTATTCCTGATGGCGATGATTTGTTACTAGGAATTCGCTTTAAGCATGTGATTGATTTTGGACAAGGGTATGCAGCTAATTTTGGCAATCGCCCACAAACAGAACTCTCAAGGCGCGATAGCACACTCTTATTTGATGGGTTCACACTTGCGAGTCCTCACACCCTCCCAACAGGTAAATTCCAAGCCAGAGGCGGGCTAGGTACAAATGGGAGTTCGAGTTTTGCCCTAGCTTATGGCTTGACAAATGACGCACAGTTAGAAATTAATGTTGACCAATTTGGCGGAAGCGATCGCCTTTCTGGTGCAGAAATATCTGGCCCTGGGGTAAAAATTGGGGGCGCAGTAAAACTGAGGTTCTTAGATCAAGCACGAGGTGATCTGCTTTCACTAAGTTTTAAACTTGCAGGAATCAGTGAGGCGGCTTTTCAAGGTAATGCTCTCAATGGAACTATATATGCAGAATTGCCGATCGCTTATCAACTCAGTCCCCAAACTTCCATATCCATTAATCCCAAGGGAGCATTTTTTGGTAAAGTTTCCCGCACTGGGATAGGAATTGGTATTAACCAAGCTCTAGGAAATCAGCTGCAATTTATTGCAGAATATACGCCTATTTTTACTGATGGTACAAGAGATGTTTGGAGTACTGGCTTGCGTTTTTTACCAAGTTCCAGATGGGGAATTGACATTTTTGCAGGTAATGCCATCGGACAGAGTGGCTTGGGAACAGTAACAGCAGAATCTGGGACTAATGTGGGTTTTAGTATTAATTGGGGAATTTGAATGGAAAAGAGCGATCGCACCCACGCCACCAAAAACTTTACACACAAAAACCCCCAGTAGCTTGAGAGAATGGCGCTGCTAATGTTAAGATCAGTTTCGTTTCTAAGCGCCGCGACTGATCTGTATGGGTTTCTGATTCAAAACTTCAGTGTAAAGTTTTTCTAACATAGTAATATTCTTACTGAGGTCATAGCGTTCTAATACACGCTTCCTAGCTTTCTGTCCCAGCACAGTTGTCAACTCTGGATGGTCTTGGAATAGTGGTAAAAGAGTTTTTAGTTGCGATCGCACAGTTTTTGTGCTGAGAATTACACCAGCTCCTTTTTCTAAAACCTCGCCATCCGCACCTACATCTGTGGCTAAACAAGCTAGTCCAGATGACATTGCTTCTAACAGAGATAGAGACAATCCTTCTACCACTGAAGGCAAAATAAATACATCTGCTCCCCGCAAAATGTCGATGCGTCGGGCTTCATCAGCAATAAATCCCAACCAAATTATGCCAGATTCTTCACCATAAAACGGCTGTAGAGAGGGTTTTAACGGTCCATCGCCAACAATCAATAGCTTGCTATCAAGCCCCATTTCTGACTGCTTCCAGGCGCGTAGGAGAGCTTCAACGTTTTTCTCTGGTGCGATCCGACCTTGGTAGACAAACAAGCGTTCGGCTTTAAATTCTGTTTTAACGTCAGAAGACCCAGGAGAATATCTAGTAATATCCACTCCATTGGGAATTACAGCTACATTTTTCTCTGGTACACCCAAACGCGCTAATAAGTCTCGCTGAATTTGGGAAAAGACAATGACGCGATCGTAGTTACCCAAAAACGGCGCGTATAGTTGATAAGCTAAAAACTGTGTTCCAGATATTAATTTTGCCCCTTTGCCCGCAAATGGTGTGTGGAAAGTGGCAATCAGGGGTAAATTTAGCTGCTCACAAATTTCTGGGAGAACAAAATCTAACGGGGATAAAGTCAGCGAAGCATGGACTATATCTGGTTTAATTTCCCGCAGCGAGTCAGTTAGTACCTTAGTCGCTTTAAATGTGGGAATTGTGTAAACCTGGGACTTATAAATAAACGGTAGAGAAACTTCTTGGAAATTCGGCCAGTTGTCAGGCTGAGATTCTTCTTGGGCAAAGTGGAGAAAACTAACTTCATGTCCCCGGTCTAGCAAGGCATTTGTGATTTCTCGACTGTATGTGACATTGCCACAAAATGGTGATTTTTTTCCAATCCAGGCTATACGCATTCTTTATTAGCTGTAAGAACAACAGGTTTGATATATCAGCTTTGTGTCCTTCGTTATTCGTCATTTTACCCTGTTGTACTCACTGGCTTTTTTACACCATAAAATCCAATTATAATTGGTCAAAAAGTAAAACTTTAAGCTTTTTAACCAGTCATTTAGGTTTGATTCGTTACCACTTATAAGTTGTTAATGTCTCTACATCCATCACAACTCACTTTAGTTAATATTCAAATTGGCTTCCAGCAAGTACATGGTAAATTAATGATTGTCTTAGTTTAGCACGAAAACAAAAACTTTCAGTAAATGAGTGACGATCCCAAAGTAATGATTAACAACTCCTGCGAGCGGAGAAATCTTTTACTGATGAGAGTTATACCAAGTCAATATACCTCCGAAGAAGACGATCGCTGCTAATCCCAAAAAAACTACCTGTAGTCCCAAGAAAGTTTCTGCAACCCCAGCTAATGCCAAGGGTAAGGACAGAGCAATATTAATCACATTATTTTGCAGACCAAAGACTTTGCCCCGCATTTCTGGCGGTGTTTCTGTCTGGATTGCTGTTTGCATGGGGATACCGATTAAAGCACCAAAAACACCCAAGAGTGCTATCAACAGTAGGACAATTAATAACTGTTTTGTGAAGATTGATAAACCAATCAAAGAAGCTGCCATACCTAAACAGCCGCACAGACTCAATCCTGTATAGGAGAAGCGTTGACCAAATTGACCGAGAATTGTCGCCCCGCCAGCAATGCCAACGCCACCAGCTGCTAGTAAAAAGCCAAATTGGGAAGCCTTCAAGTTGGGAATTATTTCTGCCATGCGAACGGCTAGAACAGTTAATGCTGCAAAGACAGAAAATAAGATGATCAGTTGTACTAACGCATTACGGACGCGATAATTAGCTTTGAGGTAGCGCAGACCATCCCGCAAATCGGTGAAAACGTGGGGAAATTCTGTGGCGGGGTCGTGGGGTTTTTCGTTGGTCACTAGGAGTAATAAGATTAAACCAGCGATCGCATAACTGCCACCCACAACCAGTTCTTTACCTAATCCACCACTCCCACCAAGTTGCACCCACAGTTGGCCAGCAAATGCTAATAGGGGTTCTCCGACAGCAAACCCCACAATTACCGATGCCATCATCGTTGTCGTATACAGAGAGTTAGCCGAGAGTAAATCCTGTTCTTTCACCACTAAAGGAATTGCAGCTTGTTCTGCTGGGGCAAAAAACTGTGTGAGTGTAGACACTAAAAAAGTCACACCCAGGATAATCCAAAAACCTACTGGTAACATCCCCAATGGCTGCCAATCATGGGTTAACCACAGTAAAAAAGGAATAGCTAAAACCAGAATTCCTCGCCAAACATTCGTTGCTACCAGCACCGTTTTTTTCGGCCAGCGATCCACAAACACACCAGCCACTGAACCAAATAGCACCGCTGGAATCGTAAAAGCCATCATCAAGGCTGAGACCCAACCACTAATGCTTTGATTGCCACTTTGAAACTGAGTGTTAATCAAACCAATCATCAACACCAAATAAACTTTATCAGCCAGTTGGCAGAAAACTTGCCCACCCCAAAGAGCTAGAAAATTAGGGTTTTTTAATACAGGCAAAAATCCTTGTTGTACATTAGTCGATGTTGCCTTACTATCTAAATCAGACTTTTTTAAATCTGGTGGCTCTTTTCCTGGAGTAGTGGCTGCTGGCACACCGTTTCCTGTAGAACCACCTTTGCCATTTGTCTCAGTAGTAAGTACTTGGTTCTCAGATTGCTCTTTGACATCAGCTTTTGGCAGTTCTGATGTCAAATTTTGATCATTTTGAGAAACGTCTTTTGGTGACATTTCTTCCCCAGTGATTTGACTGGCTGTAGACTTAGGAACAGCACACAACCGATTAGATATTGTAGGAGCTGATGCCCTATTCTGTTTTTTGGGGTAACTTAGTGGCAAAGATAGGATTTTTGAATCCAAATCAGACGGTTGCATCATAGTTGGCAGAAAAATAGGAATCTATCAAAGTAGCGGAGCGAATAGGGCGACCTAAATGATACTGAGTATACTGGCGCAAAATCTGCTCAACAGATAACCAGCCATCATCTTTGGCTGCATTAATGGGCATTATCTCTGGTTGCGATAGATGCTGCAGTATAGAAAATTCCATAGCATTCAGGCGAGTAGAAATCACAGGTATTTCTTGCTGATGGATAACTGTTTGGTAACTATGGCGTGGGGGGGATTGGGGGATGGCAGAATTTATCTGGCTTTCCCTCTGTCTCTCTCGGCGCAAATTTTCCCAAGCCTCTAAACAAACGATTCCACCAGCCGGGATGCTAAATCCTACTTGCCAGTTAGGTTCTGTAAAATTGGGAATTAGGTGTCGCTGAGTTAGACAACAAAGTTGTACTTGGGGTGTCAATCCTGCCAAAGTTAAAAGTTCAAACATCCCATGAGCCAGATTGGCGAAGATACCAGATACATCTGTTCTTGGCAATAACTCCAACTGTTCGAGATGTTCATTGAGTAACTCATAAAGTTCTTCTTGGGGTTGTTCACTCAAAGCCTGACACAGAACTATTTCTGCTAGATACTGGCTAGCAGCTAGTTTTCCTAAATCTTTAGTAAGACCTGGATAAGTTTTTAGCGTTTGTGCTTGTGTAATTTTATCGAGCGATCGCCCATTGGCAATCAGTAGTTCATTCACCACAAACATCCCACTCCTACCACCCAGGCTAGAGTTGTGCTTACGTGCCCCAGGGGCGACTGCTCGAATCAAACCGAACTCCCGTGTCAAAATTGTCACTATTCTATCCGATTCTCCTAGTGCCTGAGTTTTCAGGTTAATTCCCGTCGCTTTATAAGTTCTACTCATTAGTCAAAAGTCAAGGGTCAAGGGTCAAGGGTCGAAGATCAAGGGTCGAGGATCAAGGGTCGATGGTCATTTTTTTTTGACTCTGGACTTTTGACTCTGGACTCTTGACTTTTGACTATTCACCCTTTTCCAGGTTATCGCGCTGACGGATCAAATCGATACCGCGAGAAGTGCCTAATCTAGTAGCACCCGCCAATATTAAGTCTAGAGCTTGGCTTACGGTCTGAATACCACCTGATGCTTTAATTCCCACTCTTTCTCGTGCTACTTCCTTCAAAAGCCGCACATCCGCCACTGTCGCACCACCATTCCAGCCTGTACTAGTTTTTAAGAATGCTGCGCCTGCTTCCATAGACAACTCAGCCGCCAGCTTTTTTTCCGCGTCTGTCAGCAGGTTAGTTTCTAAGATTACCTTGACAGTTTGCCCAGTCGCTTCGCAAATTTCGGCAATCTCCCTGTGAACTTCTTCGGTTTTGCCAGCTTTTAACCAGCCCAAGTTGATCACGACATCCAACTCAGTCGCTCCATTTTCCGCCGCTTCCTGAGCCTCATAGAGCTTAACTGCTGAAGTTGTCGCCCCTGTGGGGAAGCCAATCACCGTACAGACTTTAGGTTGCTTGTCGTGAAGGAATTCTACTGCCAGGCGCACGTAGGAAGGATGAATACAAACCGCCGCAAAATTAAATCTGTATGCTTCTTCACACCATTGCTCAACCTGCTCTGGGGTAGCTGTTGCCGTTAGCAGGGAGTGATCGATAAATGGCGCAATATCAATGTCCGGATAGTCTGCTGCCATTGTGATTTTTAGTAATTGTTTATTAAAGTTTATAAAAAATTAAGACATTTTTTATAAATTAAACCATATTTATTTACGAATTTACCCTGAAGACAGCCTGCTGACTTACTCTATTGTCGGCTTTACATCTATCCTCAGATTTCTGTAGGTATTCGAGTTGACATTAGACATCTGTCACTTGACGAGGCTCCACAGAATTTCCCTTTCCCAGTGGCTAAAAAGTCAAGAATATTCTGAGCTAACGCCTTTGATGCCAAATATGGCACACCATTACCAATAGTTTTAAACATATTAGTAAGTGACATATTTTCTGGCAACACAAAATTCGCAGGCAAAGATTGCATAGCTAACGCTTCTGCTATAGAAATTCGGTGAACTTTGTAGGGATGTAAATGTACCTCATTATTGCCATAACAAGCTGTCGTAGAGTGACATTATATTAAAGTCTTGCCAAAGATACAATTAGTGTTGTTTAGTAATCAATGACTACTATGCTTTTATATAGCAATCAGGCTTAATTTTTGAACAAATTTCAGTAGGTGTATGGTTGGTAATACCTACCTTGTCTAGCTTTTGTTGGGCAATGCCCACCTTACGTATTATTGCAAAAATCAGGAATCCTATTATCTAACGAACAATAAAAAGGATTGTGACTATGTATGAACAATTTATAGATTTTGAGGGCATTTTCAATCTAGTGTTGCAGCAAACTGAAGAATTGATTGAGATCGGATTTGATATTAGCGATTCTTGTGGTGTAACAGAACTTGAATGGATAGCACACAAGTATCCAGAACTTACGGCACGCTGCAACAAAGCGTTGCTAGAACTTATTGATAAGCAAGCTGCTATTACTCCTGAGTTTGTAACTGCTGGATACTCTGACAGTAATTTAGATATTTTTTAACCGCTAATTTATAAGTTGAAAGCCGTTATATTAATTTATATACAACATTGTCAACGTACACAACAGCTTGACGCAAAGACGCATAATAAAAACTTTGCGCCTTTGCGTGAGATTATGCCACAACTTCAACTGGCTGCGCTTCTGGTAATAAACGCTTCACACTTTGCTTAACAAAGCCTTGCAGAAAAGCCATCTGCTGATTTTTTTGAAAGACATTTTGCAAAGTTTGTCGCAATTTATCTAAATTCAAACTATTACCAGAATCGACAGCTATTTCCTGTTGTTGGAAATATTCAACTAAACTTAACCCTGCTACTCTAGTGAGATAGGCTGCACTCACTCCTTGCACTGCGCCACCAGCGACAAAGGTGACGGCGTTACTCTTCAAGACAGTGCTAACAGCTTTTGTAGAAAGTTCCACTAAACCCAGTTTCAACATCAAACTTCCCATTGTTCCAGCTACAGTTTGCGCCTGTTCTAGGGAAAATTTTTGCTGATAGATATTACCTAAATCCATTACCATTTGGCCATTAATCGCCGCAGTCGCCAAGATATCTAGTGCTGGTACTGGGTTAGCAAAGGCAGCAGCGGCAGCTATCCACTGATATTGTTCAATAATTGGGGTAGCGCGATCGCATCTTGTTTTATTCAACCAGTTTTTCGCTTCAGCTTTCAGCAACTTAGCTTTCCGCATGGTACTTACCCACACCAGCTTTGCTGATTGCTGTGCCAAAACCTTACTCAACTGCTGCGTCAACTGCTGGATATCTGGCGCTAGTTGTTCCATCCACTCTTGTACAGAACCATCAACTTCGTGTTTCCGGACTTTGGTGGGAATAGGAGACGCTGCAGTTGCAACTACATTTCCCTGTATCCGCTGTGTCAATGACAGCAAGATGCTAGCACGTTCATCTGATACATACTGATCTTGTTTATTGAAAACCAGCATTACTTGCTGATTTACTGCTTTTAGCTGCTGTAAGGTTTGAAATTCTGAATCCGTTAAATCGCCGTTGGTTAAAAACAAGACAAAATCAGATTTTTGGACTTCTGCTAAAACCGCTGCATCTGATTTTTCCCCTGCTTCACTAAACAAAGGTGGTGTTTCTTGGAAACTGACTTTTTGCTGAATATCCTGCTTTAGCACCTGAATCAAAGTGGTTTTACCCACCGATTTCCCGCCTGTAACAGCTAGTTTAAGTTCTTCTCTATCTAACTCCAAGAGTAACTGGGCAACTTGCTCCCGCAGTGTACCTAAAGCTGGATGGTTTTCTGCTTCTTGTGCCAGTTGGTTAATTATGGTTTCAGCTTGAGCGATCGCACTTTCCACTGTTTTCCGATCTAAGACTATACCATCTAGCTGCTCTAAACTACCTTTAGGGCGATTTTGCCGGAATAACCATAAACCACCACCAACTGCTAAGGCACTAAATAAACCAAACTCACTCACCTGCACTATTGAATCGTGCCAGCTTTGTAACATCCACAGGGAAAAGGATAGTCCCAATCCTCCCACTAAAATTGGTCGCTGCAACTTCACAACCATGATTCTCCGAGCTTTTTGGAAGGTTTCTACTCCAGAATAGATCAAAACTCTGGTTCTGCGAATTGGACAGGCACAGGAAGACAATTTTCTTTACTTACGGCTTGTAATATTAATTCCCAAGCTTGGCGATAAGCTTGGCTGTGCTGCCCACTCCTAAAAATCGCAAAAATGCGATAAAATCACCAGTATGTGTAACCATTACCCAGATAATGCCAGAAACACGGGTTATTTTCTTTCAGGATGATCGAGGAGAAGTTCCAGTCTTAAAGTGGCTAAACAAATTACTCAAACAAGATCGTAAGGGATATGCGAACTGCATCGCCAGAATTGAGCAATTAGCTGAGTATGGTTTTGAATTAAGACGACCCGCTGCAGATTTTCTGCGTGATGGTATTTATGAACTAAGAGCCAAGCACATCAGAGTACAGTATAGAATTCTATATTTTTTTCATGGGCAAAACGTAGTGATTTTAGCTCATGCCATCATTAAAGAGGATAACCAAGTTCCAGAGCGAGAAATTGATTTAGCATTAACATACAAAAATTTATTCATACTCAATTCAGAAGTTCATACTTATATCGAATCAGAGGAGGAAACAGATGAAGAAAACTAATGATGCACTAAAAATCATTCAAAGAATGATGAAGTCAGATCCAGAATTACAAGAGATGGTTAGAGAATCATCAATAAATGCTCAAGTATCTCAAATCATCTACGATGCACGCAAACAAGAGGGACTAACCCAACAACAACTAGCCGCAAAAGTCGGTACTACCCAGTCAGTCATTGCTCGATTGGAAGATGCTGACTATGAGGGACATTCTTTGTCTATGTTGGCTCGGATTGCAGCCGCTTTAAATCAAAAAATAGAAATTAAAATGTCACCTAAAGAAGTTGCTTAAAACCTAGACCTGGGAGATGTAAGCAACTCAGGCCTAAAGACACTGAGCTTTTGAGCTTTGTATCCATTGATTAGACAAAATCGTTCCTAACCCAATACCTTCGCCATTTTTCTGTAGGTTGGGTTGAGCGGAGCAAAACCCAACGCATTTGTTGGGTTTCATGCTTCAAACGCCACTTCACTCAAGTCGGGAACCAGCCCACGTAAGTGGCTCCCCAAGCTACGAATCAAGGCTTTTTTAAATTTGGCGAAGGTATTGTAACCATGATAGAATAAGACCCCGCAAAATTTAAGTTTTACAGGGTCTTATTTTTTATGTGGTGGCGGGAAGTGGATTTGAACCACTGACCTTCGGGTTATGAGCCCGACGAGCTACCAGGCTGCTCTATCCCGCGTCGCTTCTTGACTCCCTTAATATAACCTAAAGTCAAAAATTTGGCAACTATAAAAGCGATAATTCTCCAACAACTTCTAAACGCTTGTATTTACCCAAGATCATGAACTTTTCTGACAGGCTTTCGGCAACGCTGGGGCTAATCCAGCCCATCTGTTGGAGTAGGTGAATAGCAACGGCATATTTTGCCCGCTTTGCCCCATCCATAACTTTAATTGCTAATCCCATGCCTTCACCGAGTCTGGCAATGCACTGCACTCCTTCCGCGCCGGCTTTACTCAGCAGTTCTCCTGGGGAGAGGCGCATTATTTCTGTATCAAATTCGCCATCTCCTGCGACCAGCGCTGGGTGATGAGTCATCGCCCGGACAATGCGCTCCATATCTAAACTGTTGCTAGAAGCTAGCAAGGCATACAAAGAGGCCATTTGACCGAGTTGCATGAGATAGGTCGGTGCGCCGCAGTCGTCATGGGCACTAATAAATTCCTCTGCCGGCATTCGCAGTAACTCTGCTACTTTACCCAAAATCAATTGCTGTACTGGGTGTTTGCGTTCTAAGTAGTTAGTCAATGGCCAATGACGTTGTTGACAAACGGCTAACATCCCCGCATGTTTACCAGAGCAATTGTATTCTAGAGGACTCTGTTTGCCTTCAGGAATTGGGCATTGGAGTGTAGTTGGGTCGAGGTCAGCTCGCCAAAGAATATTAAATGCTTGCCTTACCTGCTCTACTGTTCCTTTGTGGGAACTAGTGATGATTGCTAAGTCGCGATCGCTTAAATTGTAGCGTTCGAGTGTGCCTGTAGTGGTGACAGCGAGTGCCTGAAACGGTTTTAGCGCTGAACGCACAAATGTAGCAGTTTCAGCGTTACCGGCAACTGACAAAACCCTTCCCCTTTCATCGCATACAACAGCGTGGACTATATGCTTTGATTCTATGATTCCTTCTCGCAGCAACCTGACTTCTAGTGCTGGAGCTTGAGTTCGTTTTCCCATTGTCATGGGTGCAAATTTATCATTTTTTTATCATTTGTCATTTGTCACCTGTCCTTTGTCATTTGTTTTTTTATTAATAACCAATGACCAATGACCAATGACTAATTTAAATCAGATGCCAAACTATAGTACCAATAATAAACATTCCCGCCAAGCCAGCAAAGGTAAATTGCAACCGCCGGAGAATGGGTTTGATTTCGTAGGAGACGATTAGGCGATCGCGGTTGAGTAATTCTTTTGGCTTTGTCCAAGTTTGGCCATCATACCACCCCGACTCCTCATAAAATACGGTTGGGCTGGAGAGGCGATCGCCCACATAAAACCAGCCCAAATAAAGCCTTACTAGTACCAGTACTACCCCGATACTCGCTCCGGCTGCACTACAGAGGATAAATTGGCCAATATATTTATGTGGGGGGAAACTTGCGGCCGCCACTGGCCCTGCCACGAGCCAAGATAAGCCCCAAATCCAGGCTATTCTTGTGATGTAACTACGCCGATTTGAAGTGCAATCACGAAACAGCCAGGATATTTTTAACTCTTCATATTCATTTAGCGGTTGTTGCTCAGTCGGCACTGGACAATTGGAAACTGAGGACTTAATCATGTAGGCTTACCCCCACCCTCATCGGGTTTTGGAAGTTCCAGACGCTCTGCATGAGACCAGAACGCCTCTAAATTATAAAACTCCCGCTCCTTGGGCATCATGATGTGAACGATTACATCGCCATAATCTTGCAGTACCCAACTTCCCTCTGACTTACCTGCTGTCCGCAAGGGGCGTCTTTGCCACTCAGTTTCTACTTTAGCTTCAATTGCTTCGGCGATCGCTCTAACTTGTGCCCTAGAATAGCCAGTCATCATGACAAAGTAATCGGCTAGGTAAGATACCTCTGTTACTCTGAGCAACAAAATATCTCCTGCTTTGCGGTCTGATGCGGCTTCGGCGATAGTTATAGCCAATTCTCCACTCACCTGCTCGCTTTCGCCCTGTGGACTTCTGACCGCACTCTTAGTTGCAGAGACAGATTGTAATGGGAGATTTCCTTGGAAATAATCAGACATTAAACCTCAGGTACTTTATCCTTTTTGTTACAACTTTTTACAATCACTGAAAACCAAAAATTGAACTGCATCTGTGCAAATTGTTTTTTTGAATACTAACAAAAAAACAGGTGTTTATGCGGCTTGGTCATACCATCGGCTATTTAGATTTTGATATGCAGCAGAAGTCATTTCACTTGGTTCAGGGATTTGGGCGTGGTATTTGGATATTGGACAAGCATAAGAGCAGACACATTTGCTGAATCATCATGTTTGCCTAATGTCCGGCTAATATCACGTTTTTCCTTGTCGTCGACTATGCCATTCAAGCAAAAACCAATTGTTGGCAGGAGGGATATTTTACCCAGATGAATCAACTAATGGCTTAGAGCAAGAATTTCGCAAATTTCGTGCGCCGATAGCTAATCAACTAAACGACCCACATATATCTTAAACCTATATCGGAGTCGGAAAGTTGGTAATTTGCGGATATGAGCCTATCTTAACAGTACAACTTCTGGGAGAATTTAGTAGCTTTAAGGTCTGTAGTTACGCTGTGACACCCAAAGCTGAGGTATGTTTCTGAGCAGAATACCGCCGATCAAACTCATACCGAGCCTGTCTAAAGTATGAATAGCGATCGCTTCTTAGTATTTCTTAAAGTAGAATCTTCAAATTTTTTGGCAAAAATGCTTGAAGTGAAATTTTACGCCGCACTAAATCCCGTCATTCATGATTTGGGCGACTTTGGGGTTTTTGCCAGCAGTATGGTGAACTAAAGTTCTCATTGGTCATTTGTTCTTTGAAATACCAATGACCAATGACTAGTGACAACCTTTACAAGTAAATATGTAACTTAAATGCGTAAAAGCTTACTTTCAGAGATACCACTAATTTGTGGTTTTCGACTGTATCAAAAATGTACAACATGAGTTAATCAAACTTCCTGCTCTGATACTCTTGTTGAGTTAATAGCTGAGACATTGGCCGTCAGAGAGTAACATAACATCTCATAATTATTTAAGGCTTGCTCGAAAGCATATTGCTCAACAGCAAATTGGCGACTTTTATAACCTAAATTTTTGACTTTATCTGGGTGTTGATACAAGTCTAAAATTGCATTAGCTAAAGCTTGGGGATCTTCTGGAGGAACGACAAATCCGCCCCCACTCTGTCTGATAGCTCTTGCTGCTGTGCCATTGTGGGGTACAGATGCAACCAAAGCCCGTCCACTAGCAAGTAACACTTGGATTTTTGATGGCATATTGAAGGATACAACATTTTTCTTTTGCACCACCAAGCCAACATCCGCAGCTGCTAGCATTTGTGGTAACTGTTCTCGGGGTTGAAATGGCAATAACAAAACGTTATCTGCACCGTGGTCTAGACACTCTTGTTGTAATCGCTGCAAACCTTTAGCCTCACCAACAATGACAAAGGCTACTTCTGGTATGTGGCGCAACATAGCAGCTGTTTTAATAACGGTTTCTAAACCTTGCGTCAAAGCGATATTACCGGAATATAGGACTACAAATTTGTCCTTGAGGTTATGTGCTGCTCGGAAAGGATTATTTTCTTTTGACAATGGGCGAATAAAATTTACATCAACCCAGTTAGGAATTTGGACAATTTTCTCAGATGCTACGCCTTTCTTTTGCAAATTGTCCACAAATCCATCAGCGATGACGCTAATTTTAGTAGCGGAACAATAGGCAAATTTTTCTAATGCTGTAAACACTTTGATGAGCCATTTATTTTTCAGTAGTCCAACATGGATAGCTGCTTCTGGTAGAATATCTTGAAGATTTAACACCACAGGACAAGCACGTAACAAACCTAAGAGGGCAGCTGGTAAACAAACAGGTAGTGATGGTGATGTTGAGAGAATGACATCTGGACGCCAACCCATCAAGGCGGGCACAAAACTGGTGACAACAAAACTAGCATCTAACAATACCCGATCTAATAAGTTGGGTTGTGGGCGAGTCCAAACATAACTACGTTGAATCTGAACGCCATTTTTATATTCAGTGAGATACCATTTACCCCGATAGCCCTCGTAAATTTGACGCTCAGGGTAGTTAGGCATAGCGGTGACTACGCGCACTTGATGCCCACGCTTGACCAGTCCCTCCGCTAATTCAGTCATCAGCGGGGCTATACCGATTGGTTCTGGATAGTAGTTGTAGGAGTAAATTAAAATCCGCATAATAAACTACTCGGAGGTTACTGGTTTATTGGTTAATAAAAAATTGCTCTTGAGGAGATTTCTAAATTTCTCGTTAAGAGTGTATGTCACTTTTAAAGTGTCTAAAACTCATTCTCTCTTTAGACGCTCTTGATGTCAGGGCTTTTTATTAAAGATTGAGTAAAATTTAACATCAACTACTTAATTAATACTGAATAAAAATGTTACTGCTTAATCATTATCTAAATGATTGATGATAAAGTTACACGTAAGTATAAACACGAATATTGTTTGTTTAGGCTATTCTTATGATTGATTAAAGAGTAATATTTGATTTTTTAAATGCAGGTATTACGGCTCACCTATTGCTCTCAAAAATTTTCCCAAATAATTTAGATATAGGAATCCGATTTGATTATTGAAAAAAATTAAGTATCTGTAGGGGAGCCACCCTTGTGCGCGGGTTTCCCGCGTTGAGAGGAGTGGCGTTGGGCATTGCCTAGGGTGTTGACTCTGTGCCTTGTTAGGTGATAAAAATTCAGGCAAAATTTGTGTAGTCATTGCGAGCGGAGCGAAGCAATCCCCGCGATTGCTCCGCTCGCAATGACAGGAAAGAGATTTTACACCCGCACAAAAATAGTATGAACCAAAAACGTGAAAATTCCATCAAAATCAACACCCTAGGCAATGCCCACCACATCCGGGTTTTGGTGGGCATTGCCCACCCTACAAGTATTTCAAAAATCAAATACTAAACCACATCTATTTTGAGAACCATAATTTTAAAAGTAGCGGGCTGTCCGCACTACTCCAGGTTTCAAGATGGACGAGGTTTAGTTCTATATCCTAAAATTATTAACTAAAAGCGGTGGGTACGCCCGTGTCTGCGCGCTGAGGTTTCTGGCAATAGCTCCCCAACGAAGCGCGAAGCCCGCTCTGTATGCGTAGCATCAAAGTTGGGAGTCGTTCACAAATACTACAATAGTTTCTCGTTGCTAGATTACAGCAGTTTCTCTTAATATTGTCCCTATGCACTTAGTACAATTACCTTGAATTTAGCGTCAGCTATTACACTAAGTATAGACAAGGAAACTTCTCAAACCCGTATAGATACTAAACGTGCTGACACTCAATCTGTTAGCAATACTCGCTTTCTGGAAAGTAATATCAGGGTTAGAGAATTTGAGCCAAAAATTTGCGCGTCCGTTCTTCTCGGGGATTAGTGAAAAAGGTGTGAGGGGTGGCTGACTCGACGAGGGAACCGCTATCCATCAGAATTACTCTGTCGGCAACTTCACGAGCGAATCCGACTTCGTGGGTAACGACTACCATTGTCATTCCATCGCTGGCGAGACTCCGCATCACATCCAAAACTTCTCTCACCATTTCTGGATCTAAGGCTGAGGTGGGTTCGTCAAACAGCATAATTTTGGGTTGCATGGCTAAAGCACGAGCGATCGCTACTCTTTGTTGCTGTCCACCGGATAACTGTCCTGGGTATTTCTGCGCCTGTTCTAAAATTCCGACTCTTTCTAGCAGTTGCATAGCTAATTCTTCGGCTTTGGTTTTCGTCAATCGACGTACCCAGATGGGCGCTAAGGTAATATTTTGCAACACTGTTAGGTGAGGAAATAAATTGAACTGTTGAAATACCATACCCACTTCTCGACGAATAGTTTCAATATTTCGCAAGTCGTGGCTTAGGGTAATACCGTCAATGGTAATTCTGCCCTTTTGGTATTCTTCTAAAGCATTAAATGTGCGGATAAAGGTTGATTTGCCTGAACCTGAAGGTCCCATTAAAACTACTACTTCCCCGCGACTTACTGTCAAGCTTACCCCTCGGAGGGCATGAAATTTCCCGTACCATTTTTGAACGTCTTCGGCGATGATTATCGGATTTTGTTCTGTCATCATTGATTTGCACCTCGGAATTTTATTTTCAACAATACCAAGGATTCGTCAAGTAACTCGACGTGTTGGGGAATTACTACAGAAATGCGATCGCTAAATCCCATCACCTCGGTTGATCAAGCATTAAACCTCAAAATGGCGCGCCAAGTAGCGTTATAATAGTTGATATGACTGGATGATACTGTTAATAATGCGATGCCAACGGCTGGTGGGTAGGCCATCCCTTGATAGAATGTGACCTAAAATGTTGTAATTGCTATCGATATTACGAAGAGAATCGGTACAAAATATTTCCATCCTCATTCACTTCAAAAGAAGCATTGAGTTCTTTGGCTTTATCATCTAAATATTGTTTAGATGATTGAGTAGATATTTCAGCATTTTTTGCCAATTGCAATACCGTTATCGTTCCAGCATTTTGCTCAATTAATTCTAAGAACAATAACTGAAGACGCTTTTGCTCTGATTGAAGCAGCAATGCTTTTTCCTTTCGATTCTGCTGTACTAAAGACCAACTCAAATAGCCTCCTATCATTGTCGATGGAATAGTCAGAATAGTTAAAGCAGCTACAGCATCTTTTTTGTCTTGAGAAGCAGTTTTGGGATTGAGGATTTCCAGAATCATCACAGCAGAAAAGGGAATGCCAAATAGCAGGAAACACAATGCTAAAAACTTCTTAATTAGTTTCATACAACTTTTTCACTTACTAATAAATATTTAATTTATGACCTAATAAAAAACGGTATTCAGTCATATTCCCCAAATATCCATCACCAATAGTGACAGATTCTACGGTGCAGAGAGAAAATAATGTCCCCATTATACAACGTATAATAAAATACTGACTGCCTTGAGATTTAGCACAGTGTCTGATACCGTTTCACTTTAAGATTGATACAAATAGGCGGGCAGGGGGAGAAAATTAGAGACTAATGATTTGTATCAGGCATTTCGTGAAATGGTATAAGGCGATCGCTCAAGTCTTGTTAATTTAAGCGAAAACACGAAGGGGTGATCGCAGCAGGTACAGCGTCTCCGCCCTTAATTGTTGATATAGGACTACTATTTGATTTTTGAACAAAATTAGGTATCGTAGGGTGCGTTACGGATTTCATCCTAACGCACCATCATCAAGGATTTGGTGCGTTACGCTGTCGCTAACGCACCCTACATATCTTTTCAAAAATCAAGCCGGATTCCTATAGTGAGGACTTACGCAAAATTCACGTAATTGCGTCATTATGAGCGATAGCGACGTTATCACCTAAAACTCTGAGATTGCTTCCCTACACTACGTTCCGATCACAATGACAAATTTTGCTTGCGTAAGTCCTGACAGTCAACAAAGAAAAATGATTGATTGTGCAATGAATCAGCGTTTTATCTTAGTGACTTAACTGTCTTTCTAGCCGCCGAGAAGCTAAGGAAATTGAGTAACAAAATACCCAATAAATCAAGCCAATAAATAGATACACTTCTGCATAACGACCGATAAATTGTGGCTGGGCTAGGATAGAACGGGCAATTCCTGTGAGTTCTACTAATCCGACTAAAGATAAGAGTGAGGTGTCTTTAAATAAGCCGATAAACTGCCCTACAATCGCTGGAATCACTGCACGTAATGCTTGAGGCAGGATAATTAATATAACTACGAAGGGTGTATTCAATCCTAATGCTTTTGCGGCTTCGACTTGTCCGCGTGGGATTGATTGGAGTCCGCCGCGCACGTTTTCTGCCATGTAAGCGGCACTAAATAATACTAATCCGGCGATCGCTCTCAGCACCCGATCTAAACGCACATCTGCTGACAAAACCAACGGTAGCATTACCTGAGCGAGAAATAAAATGCCAATTAGTGGTACTCCCCTAATAATTTCAATGTAGAGAATGGAAAACCAACGTACCACTGGTAAATCACTAGTACGCCCTAAAGCTAATAAAACTCCAATAGGAAATGAAAGTATAATACTGATTGTTGCCATCAATAAGGTCAACAGCAAACCATTCCATAAATTTGTAGGCACAGATTGCAGGCCTAATCCACCACCAACTAACCATAAGATAATGGGGAAGGATAATAACCATACTAAAGAAAGCCAAGGAGTTATCACCTTAGTAAATATTCTCCCAATCCAAAAGCCTGATGATCCCAGGATCGCAATTGATAACAACAAGATGTGGGATATCAAATCTATTGGTAAAATCACTAGTAAAACACCAGTAATTAGAGCCGAAATGAGCAACTGAGTTCTTGTAAACTGTTGTTCGGCAGCAAATATACCCCAAGTTACAGCAGCTAGAGTTGCAGCGATCGCCAGCACTATCCAAACTCGCCAGTACAGAGATTGGGGAAATCTTCCCACTAAAAATAACGGTAAATTAAGTTGAATAACTGCCCATTGTGCGGAGAATATAGCCCAAGTTGAAATTCCCCAGATTACCCAAAACAGGAATATTAAACAAACAACAGTTAATAAGCTGTTGTACCAAGTACTAAATAGATTTTTCCTGAGCCAATTTAATTGTGGTGTCATTTGTTCAGTTATCTTTCTTGAATTTGGACGGCGCGATTGAACAAATTCATCACTATGGAGATAGTTAAACTTAAGACGAGATAGGTGAGCATAATCAGTAACATGACTTCTACGGCTCTACCGGTTTGGTTAAAGGTGGTGGAGGCGACAAAATAAACATCGGGATAGCCGATGGCGATCGCCAAACTGGAATTTTTCATCAAATTTAAATACTGGCTGGTTAAAGGGGGAATGATTACCCGCAAGGCTTGGGGGAGAATCACTAACCGCATGACTAACCCTGGTTTTAATCCTAGCGATCGCGCTGCTTCCCATTGTCCTTTCGCTACTGATTGAATCCCACCTCGGACAATTTCCGCAATGAATGCAGCTGTGTAAAAAGTCAACCCTAAAAGCAAAGCTGAAAACTCTGAAGACAGGGTAACCCAAGGAAGTTCTACACCATTTTGACTGAAGTAAACTAGCCCCCATAAGGAAGTTTTATTGTCTGCCTTCGGAAAGCCTAGGAAAACAGCAAAGTACCAAAACAGCAACTGCAATAATAAGGGTGTATTGCGGAAAATTTCTACATAGACTTGGGCTATATTCCGCACTAACCAGTTATCAGATAGCCGGGAAATTCCCACAGTTACTCCGACAATTGTCGTCAGGAAAATTCCTGCAACTGCTACCCGCAAGGAGTTAATTAATCCCACCCATAAGGCGCGACTGTAGGTATCAGTTGGTTTGTAGGTAACAAGGGTTTCACCAATGTCAAAGGAGGCTTGCTGTTGCAGAAAACCAAAGCCGAATTGAATACCTAATTGCTGCAAATTGCGGCTCAGGTTTCCCCAGAGGATTGTGACTACAACTACTGCTAAAACTATGGAGATGAATTGCCCCACAATTCGCAAAAAGCGACTGTCACGCCATAAAGGTGGTTTGTCATTTGTCATTGGTCATTTGTAAAGAGTCAAAAGTCAAGGGTCAAGGGTTAAGGGTCAAAGGACATTAATTATTTCTCCTTTATTTCTTTTATCTCTCTTGTCTTCTCATCGAAATGGGGGAGAGTAGAGTAATCCGCCTTTTGACCAGAGTTGATTTTGACCACGAGCTAGATTGAGTGGTGTTTTGGGGCCGAGGTTGCGATCGTAAATTTCGCTGTAGTTACCGACGTTCTTGATGATCCTAGCGGCGAAATCGTTTGTTAAGCCCAATCCTTCACCAAGATTACCTTCTGTTCCCAAAAAGCGCTTGATATCTGGGTCATTGCTGGTGGCGAATTGAGCGATATTTTGAGAATTAATACCCAATTCTTCCGCTTTAACTAGGGTATAAACCACCCATTTGACAATATCGCCCCACTTAGGATCTCCTTTCGCAACAGCTGGTGCAAGTGGTTCTGAAGAAATAACTTCATCGAGAATTACGTTATCTTCTGGTTTGGGTAGCTTGGTACGTCGGGAAACTAACGCCGAACGATCAGCTGTAATTCCGTCGCAACGTCCTTCAGAATATGTGGCAAAGGTAACGTTAACGTCTTCAAAAACAACGGGTTTGTAGGTGATGCTCCGTTTCCGCATTTGGTCGGCGAGGTTTTGTTCAGTCGTGGTACCGGTTTGCACGCAGATGGCTTTACCTTTGAGGTCGGTGAGGGACTTAATCCCGCTACTTTTGCGAACCATGATGGCTTGACCGTCGTAAAAGACTACGGGTGCAAAGTCCAAACCAACTGAGGTTGCACGACTCAGTGTCCAAGTAGTGTTACGACTGAGAATGTCTACTTCCCCAGTTTGCAAGGCTGTAAACCGTTCTTTGGCGCTGAGATTACGAAATTCCACCGCATCTGGTTTATCAAATAGAGCCACAGCTACGGCGCGACATACATCTACATCTATACCGCTGTACTTACCGTCTGTTCCCACAAAGCTGAACCCTGGTACTTCGCCACTGACGCCGCAGATTACCTTTCCACGGCTTTTGACGCTATTCCAGAGATTGCGATTCACTGGTGCTACAGCGGTACTACCGGGAGTGTTGGCTGTATTGGCTGTGTTTCCTGACTCGCTGCTACAAGCGGTGATGGTAAAGAGTAAGGGTGCGATCGCCAGAAATAAAACTGATTTATGCATAAATAAGGTCGTTAATTCACTATCAAAAATGTGTTTATGACTACAATCTTTTTGTGGAAGCAAGTAGATGTTTGTAATATAAAACTTTTTGGACATCTATAATTTAATTTGTGTCTAAAAAATAGCGATTTAACAGCAATTATCAGTTATCAGTCCATACCCTGCTCAGGTGGGCACGAACCAGCCTACATGTATTTGAAAAATCAACTATGAATCTTCTATTAAAAAAAAGCTAGCAAGAAAAAGAAGTATTGCTACACATAAGAAAAACGGCAGTTGTCGACCTCAGAAATCAAACAAGATTGTTGCTATAGCATACAATTTCTTAGCAATTTCCGCCAAGCATATTTACACAAAGTGTAGAATTTGACAAGTTTGTAGTAAGGATTTTAGTCCTTACTACAAGCAGTTACAACAGCACAGTCTAATCAAGTGCCAACACTCTCAAATATTTCACTTTGCTGAGATTCATGATTATGGTATTTTTTCATGAATCATCTATGATTGCTATATCAGAATCTAACCTTCTTGAGAGTTAACCCACTAGATGTACTTAAAAATATATACATGTTGCGACTAGAGTCTCCTTCCCTTAATACCTGAGTTTCTTGTCTAAAACGGCTAGAGTCAAAACTAATGGTTGCTACTTTGCTGCTAGTATTACAACTATTACTTCCCCCTCCTACAGAATGCTCTAATCTGGTACGAGGGCTAACTGTATATGATTTGCCATTTAATGAATAATTAATACTGATATCTGTTTGATTAGATATCGTGTAGATTTCGGGTTTAGTCACTACGGCCAAACAAGATGATCCACCTGATGAACCGGATGGAATATTAGGTGGACATACCCATGTCCAAGAACCTGGAAAACCCAAACTTTGCTTATAGCAACCAGCGTAGGCTGGTTTTGATAATAAGCCAGAAAGTGAAATAATCCCTAGAGTTAAACCTGTTACTGTTGCGATTCCTAATTTATTTATTTTGTTGAACATTGCTAGGTTTCTGAAAAGTATACAGCAACTATTATTATTTTTCCTAATAACCATTCTGTAGTAAAGAGTCCATATATTATTATTGATAATGTTTTTATAACTACTGAAAATTAGACTGTTTTAAGTCGTATGGGACGCTTGCACAAAAGTGGTCAACAATTTCACTAGCAAGGTTTTAATTTCCCTATCTGGGTTTCCTGGTTCTACCTAAAACGCTATGATGGTTAACTTGAAAAACGATTTGTTCCGTCTACAAGACCACCCAAGGACAGCACAATTAAGTAGGTCGATGTCAATATTTATCGTTGGGAAAAGGCACTCTTGCAATAGGAGAAAGGGTTTGAGCCTTAGTTTTGGTGATTTTTAGCTAAATTGATGAAATCTAGATAAATCCACCACCAGATTAGGCTCAAGTTTAATGAATAGAAGCTTACTTGCATATTTCTCAGAGATCAGAAGTAGCTACACCAACCTAAGCATCTGCCACTAGCAGGTTAAACTAGGTCTGGTAACAGCTGCTCCACCGTTCCTTATGAGGCTTTTATGGGAGCTAATCTGAAACAGATTGCCAAATATTTAGACAATCTTGGTTGGGACTACCGTTTTGATGATGAAGAAGATCGGATTATCACAGGTGTAGAAGCTGATCACCTAGAGGATTTCCTGATAGTTGTCCAACTGGATGAGGAGGGAAAATTTTTTCGGGTATTTGCGCCTCAAGTCCTGGCGGGGGTACAAGAGCATCCGCATAAGGGAGTAATTCTCCAGACAATGCTAGCCATTTCTTGGGAAACCAAAATGCTGCAATGGGAATATGACCCATCCGATGGTGAAATTCGTGCCATTATTGAGTTTCCTTTAGAAGACTCGATTCTTACAGAAAGACAATTTAACCGTTGTCTGAGTGGGTTAATTCAAATTGTTGATAGTATAGCCATGCCTCGCCTGAAAGAGGTAATGGAAACAGGACAAGATCCAGGAAATCTCGAACTAGGGGAAAGACTATTACTCAGTATTCAGGAAGAAGCGCCTGGATTACTAGATATTCTCGAAAAAGCTATGGAAGCTAGGAAAAAACGGGGAAGTTTTCCTAACGAGTGAAGCGGATGATCACGGAAATCGCTATACTCCAAAGTGATACCCTCACTATATACTGAAGTTTTCTAGGGCTGGATTTTTATGACATCCTATGCAACCTCCTCTGCCAAAGCGGAAATGAGTGAACTCCGGCGGTTAAAAGGCTTACTACCGCCAGAGTTGCAGAGCTGGGTCACGGTTGAAGGCACAACTGAGGTTAATCCACCCCTGATCCGCTGCGAAGAAATTGGTAAAGACCAGGTAGAAATCCAAATAGACCTGGTGAAATGGGATGCCCTCGCGATGGATCAGCGTAATTTGCTATTCTGGCACGAAGTCGCTCGCGTTCAAAATGACACGATTCCCAAAGATGGATGGGAAATGGCAGCATTAGCCATTGGTTTAGGTGGTGCTGTTGGTGAGTTATGGGTACAGGATGCATTACTGCTGGTATTAGCCTTGGCATTATGTGGCGTATCAGGCTGGCGACTGTATCAAAAGAATAATGGGGAAAAGCAAGTTAAAGAATTACTTGATGCTGACGAAAAAGCGATCGCTTTAGCAACTCGCTTTGGTTACAGCCTCCCCAACGCCTATAAGAGTCTTGGTAGCGCCTTAAAGACCCTAATTGATAGCACTCCTAGCAAGCGGCAACGGTCTAGATACGATGCCCGACTCTCTGCCCTCAAACGCAGTGCTAATAAGGCAAAAGCTAAATCTAAACCCATAGATGACGGCGGACTTTAATCAGTGCTGAGTAGTGAGTTCTGAGTAACGAGTAAATTAAACTCAGCAACGCCACTGGCTACAAGCCGGGGAACCCGTCCAACGCAGTGGCTCCTCACAACTCACAACTGATTCAACATTTTGTGAGTCTGAGGTACAACACGGACATGTGCCACAAATCGTTTCATCAAAGCCTGCCACACTAAGACCTGTTCTGGAGAAGGGGCAAGTACAGGCGATTTGGTGAACTGTTCAGATGCCAACAAAGGCGTGACAGGTTGTAAAAATACTGGGATGTTGGGACTAACATCAGCCACTAACAAAGCTGAACGTTCCAACTCATCTGGGTCTGTTTGATCAGAAACAATTATCTTGACGAAAACGTCTAAAGGCGCGTCGTAGCATAGTTGGAGAAATTTTGCGTGTTCTGGCCAATGACTTTCACCACTAACACTAGGTAGCTTTAAATCCATACCCACACAATCTAGGTAGGGCAGAATCATTGCCAGCTGTTCTGGACGATGACCACCAGTCTCCAGATATATAGGTAAACCAGTCAGCGATCGCACGAGTGGGAGAAATAATGCTAAGAACGGAGCATGAAGAAGTGGTTCGCCCCCTGTCAAGCTAATGCTATCGTGTAGACAGGGTAAATTTTGTCGTTCAATCCATTCTATTAAAATGGGTAGTGGGATGGGATTTGAGTGAATTTCAAAATCTCTTAATCCAGGGGTTCGCTCTATTCTACAGGTAGTGGGTGCATTCCAAGTATGGGCGCTATCACAAAAATGACAGCGTAAGTCACAAAAAGCAAAGCGAATAAAAAGCTGACGTGTCCCGACATTCAGTCCTTCTCCTTGAATAGCAGAAAAGACCTCAATCAGGCGTGCGGTGGGTTTAACAGTAGTTTTAGCAGTCATGGGATGATAGCAACGCGATATCGCCGCGTCGTCACAAAGGCAGGTACATTTTTCGGCTTCTTGTTCTATTGTGAATCTTCGCTGGTAATCTCTAAATTTCATCCCAAGTCACAGCGATTATTCCTTATTCCTACTGATTTAAGATTGGGTTAGGTATTTTTCTAGGACAAAATAATTTTTTGACAGACTATATTATACATGGCAACGAAAGTGCAGAGCTTCATGACTAGCCAACCCACAGAGGCCAATTTTCCCGTTAATTTCCTAAACGACACGGCAATAGTGCAAGTACCAACGCGGTTGAGTGTGCTAGAGGCTGTAGCCTTCAAGGAAACTTGCCAAAAGTTAACACAGGCCAATTCACATCCTACACAAATCATTATTGATTTTCACCAAACTACTTTTATGGATAGTAGTGGTTTAGGTGCCCTTGTCAGTAATTTTAAAACTGCCCGAGAAAAAGAGATTGGATTTATACTGCGGAATGTTACCCCTCCGGTAATGGCAGTGCTAAACCTCACAGGATTGCACCAAGTTTTTCCCATTGAATCTATCGGTAGTTCATCACCAGAAAAACATAGTAACACCATAGAAACGCCGGGAGTGACTTCCCGTAAAATAGAGCAGCTGCCCACGACTCATCCTTCTGTGGCATCTTGGATGAAACGGTTGATAGATATTGTTGGGGCAGTAGTAGGTTTAGTAATTACAGGAATTTTATTTATTCCCATTGCTGTTGCTATTGAAATCAATGATCCTGGTCCCATTTTCTTTAGACAAACTCGTTGTGGCTGGATGGGAAAACGGTTTTATATTTGGAAATTCCGCTCCATGTGCGTGGATGCAGAAGCTAAAAAATCGCAAGTCAAAAACCAAGTACAAGGTGCTTTCTTCAAAAATGAAAATGATCCCAGAATTACGCGGGTAGGGCGCTTTTTACGTCGAACTAGTTTAGATGAACTGCCACAATTTTGGAACGTCCTTAAAGGCGATATGAGTTTAGTTGGCACCAGACCACCTACACCCGATGAAGTAGAACGATATGAAGTTCCGGAGTGGCAACGTTTGGATGTTAAACCCGGCATGACTGGAGAATGGCAAGTAAATGGACGTTCTACAGTACGTAGTTTTGAGGATGTGATTCGTCTGGATTTGCAGTATCAAAAAAACTGGAGTTTACTGTACGATTTCAAGCTGATTTTCAAAACCATAGCTATTCTCTTTAACAGAAACAGTGGTGCTGTTTAGGTAATTTCTAAAAATAATCCTAACAATTGGGGAGCAAACAACCGTTTGACCCTACTCACAATCACATGGTAATTTCTATTGGAGAAAATCGCCTTAGCTAATTACCATCATTTGTTATTTGACAGTAACTTGTAACTGCCAAAATTAATGACTGTGCTTAAGCTCACAAAAAATTAGAAGTAACTGTGGTAGCCAACACCACAGTTATAATCTGTGAGACATTTAATTTTTCCATGTTGGCGGAGTGGGAGGATGAGAGAAGAAGTTTTTTCCCTTAACCCTTGCAACTACGCTCACCAGGCAAGATAGAGTCAGGTCAATCTAACTTATAAGTTAGTTATCTGATTTGATCTATCGCTTCACAGTCAATAATAGAGATATCTAAGTGAGATAGAACGGAAATCTATGGCACTAATTACCACTGGCAACACTTTCATTCGCGAACTAGAAAAAGTTGGCTCTCTTGGCGTTTACGTACCTCTGGAGGGAGGTTATGAGGGTCGCTATCGACGCCGACTGCGTGCAGCTGGCTATATCTCTCTCCACATTACCGCCAGAGGACTGGGTGACGTGGCTGCCTATCTCACAGGAGTTCATGGAGTCAGACCGCCTCATCTGGGTAAAAAAAGCACTGGTAGCGGTGCAGCAGTGGGTGCTGTATACTATCTACCACCCATTCTTACCTATAACCTAGAACAGCTACCACCAAAGTCCAAGGGTCTAGTTTTGTGGATTATTGAGGGACATATTCTTTCCAATCAGGAAATAGAGTATTTAGCGGCTTTGCCCAGTTTAGAACCACGTGTGAAAGTAGTAATTGAAAGAGGAGGCGATCGCAACTTCCGTTGGACACCTCTGGAAAAAACACTTTTGGCTGGTTAATTTTTTGTAATTGATCAATAGTCAGCGGCGAATAGCAACCAACTGCTGACAAAAATCCCGATCAAACAACAAGGAACCACGGATAAACACCGATATAGCAGGCAGTAGGCTTTAAAATCCTCTGGTGTAAGGATTTTATGCTTGATTTCTGTCCTAATCGACCTAACCCCTGCTATCAATATCGGTAATTATCACATTTACCCAGCCTTTTTCAACAAGAGGCAGGGGGAAAAGGAGCAGGGGTCATTTCCCCCTGCCTCCTGCCGTGGAGCGGAGCGGAACATGAGTCTGATTCCCTAACTTCTGCTAAGTGGTTCTCGTACCCCATAGGGGATCTTGCTACAGTTGGGGTCGAATCCCCATCTTTACTATCCCCCTTGCTCCCTGCCCCTTTTCCTCTTTTTCAAGGAGAAGTTCTAAGTGGAGCAAGCCTCTGCTGAGAACTTCTCTTTCTTTTCTATTTATTACTCATTAGGTAAAATTTCGGAAATATCCTCATAAATAGTGATTTAGTAATTAAGTTTCCAAAAAAGTCTCAAGTTTACTTACATTTATGCCTTTAATCGCTCGCTTTTGGACTGTGGCAATAGCCCTACTACTAGTGATATTTCTGGGATACACAACAGTAGCCCAATCCCCATCGTCAACTGTAACTGAGTTAATACCTACCAAACTCTCAACCAGCGTTCACCTGCTGTTGGGGAATCCCAGCAATGCATCTGAAAACACCGCCGATCTGGACAATTACTTAATCACTAAGCCTCAGTATGCACTTTCGTACAACAATAGCAAGGGAATTGCCAATTGGGTCAGCTGGAACCTTTCACAATCTTGGTTAGGAGATGCCCCACGGCAAAACGATTTCCGCCCCGATCGTGAACTTCCTAAAGGTGTCTATAAAGTCACGCCCAAAGACTACACAGGTAGCGGATTTGACCGTGGTCATATGATCTCTTCGGAAGATCGGGGAGCAAACATCGCTGATAATTCCTCAACCTTTTTGATGGACAATATTGTTCCCCAGTCTCCGGATAACAATCGGGGACCGTGGGTGCAACTGGAAACCTACTCCAGGAATTTGATCAAACAAGGCAAGGAACTTTATATCATTGCTGGGGGCGCTGGCGTAGGTGGAACTGGTGAAAACGGAGCTATGACTACTTTGGCTAATGGTAAAGTTACTGTTCCTGCTTCTACTTGGAAAGTTGTTGTAGTCTTGGATCAACCTGATTTAGGAATCAAGGGTATTAGCAACAGTACTCGTGTGATTTCCGTCGTAGTTCCTAACTCTCAAGGCATCAAATCCCAGAATTGGAAAACTTTTAGAAAATCTGTAGATGAGGTAGAAACTTTAACTGGGTATGACTTGCTTTCAAATGTACCCGAGGAAATTCAAGCAGTAATTGAAGGGAAGGTCGATCAAGAGTAAGATGATCAGGTTTCTACGGCTTTGGTTGCCAGTCCAGCACTATCCCCTGATGGAGTTTGACCAATAACGTAGACATCTTGCTCTGTTTCACCAAGACGATATACCTGTAAATCACTGAGATTTTCTTTAAGGGTCTGAACAAGAGTTTGAAATCTGTTAACAGTTTGTCTCTCTTCTTCACCATGCCAATCTTCCCCTGTGACAGCCACCTTAAAGAAATCATCTACCGCCACAGCTTTAACGGGTGTGCCGGCTGAATGTCCTGTTTGTTCCAAAACTTTAGTTGGAGTTAAAGGGATGTTGTCGGGATGCTCCCAGAGTAAAACTTCAAATGGGTATTCTGATTCGCTCTGGAACAACAAGCCGTCTGACGCTTGCTTTAGTTGGTCGAGAATTTCTGTGTTATTCATAATCAATAAAAAGGATTTCGCGTCTAAATTGTATAAACAGTCTTTATGGTCGTTGACTGTTAACAGCTTAATTAAAATTCTCTACTTATTAACAAAATTTTGACTGCCGTGGCTGTACTAAAATTTGTTGTAGTTAAATAGTAATTTTTTATACTTAATAAAATTCTAGGTCAGCATAATCACGGTTAATATTCTGCTGTTGAGATTAGGCGATCGCTCTCTGTTCTACTCAAGTTCCATCAGCATTTCTATAATGCTGACGCGAAAACCACAGGATGCAAATAATCGTCGCGCTGCTTCGTTAGGCGCTACCGTGTCTAGGCGAATTTGCTTGACACCCATTTGCTGAAACCGTTCGATAGTCAACATCACCATCTGTCGCGCAATTCCCTGTTGACGATATGCTGATTCAACCCAAAGATCGTGAATCACCGCAAATTCCTGTAATAGGTAAATTGGTATTTCTGCTTGAACCGTCGCCGCCACAAATGCCACCAATTGTCCGTTATCTTCAGCTACGAGAAACACACTGCGATCGTCATTGGCTAATCGTCCCAGCCATTTCTCATAACGCTGCTCTGGGTGAGGAATAAAACCATACTTGGCAGAATCCCAAGATTCATGCAAAGCACAAATTTTGGCTACCATTGGTAAAACCGCGGGTATGTCGTCTGGGGTTGCAGGACGGATTAACATAAGCTACCGAAGTGCAAAGAGGAGTATCTAGAATCGGCCGAAAAACTGACAAGCAAAGTAGATTCAATAAAATTCTCGATAGATACTGGTTAAATATTGGCGATCGCACAACTGATAAGGTTGAAATTATCGATAAACATCTAGCTAATTTGCTAGTTTTGTCGTTTAACAAGAATATTGACCAGAAAGGTGCAGGCAATTATAGTCAATAATCGGCATACTTAAAGAGGGAGAGCAGTTTAGAAAACTCCCTGCGATCCTAGGCGTGAAGGTGATCAAGCAACAATGAGACGTACATCCACTGGTAGATCGGCTAATAGTTCCAAACCCTCTATGTTTAAATCCCCAATGTTTAATTTTACCACCATCGCCATTTTGGGTGGGGTATTTATCTTGGGAATTGGCATTGGCATTGCTTTTAGCTCAACAACCACCTTGTCTCCATCAAATGTGGCTTCCCGTGAATTTATCGATACCAAAGCACCAAACCCTGAGATTTGCGTGCAGTATGGAGCTAGCGCTATGGTGATGGACGCTAGACTTTTCGTGACTCTCAACCCTTTTAATGTTTATGTTGCTCAACCAAGTATGCGTCCTGGATGCGTTATCCGTCAAAATAACTGGGCGCTTTTGGAGCAGAAAAAGCTTGTAACATCTGACCAGGTAAGAGAATGTAAGAATCGCCTGAACACTTTTGGTTTTACAGGTAACTTGGACAGTGACAAACCTGATATTAGATGTATTTACCAGAATGAGGCTGGTCAAAACTTCTTCTTGTCTCAACCTGGTGCAGTAGCGCCGTCTCAAGAAACGGATAGATTCTAAATTTGGGAGATGAGGGAGAAATAATTAATCACTCTTGCCAATTCCCCATTCCCCATTCATCTCGTGCGAGGAAGCGGTTGACCGAACTCAATGACTCTTGTGTTAGGAACATTGGAGGGATAGTTGGGTACTACGGGAACTGACAAATTAGGACTAGCTATAGGCTGAGGGTTGTTAAAATTACCGGGTTGATTGGGGAAATTCGGTGGGGGAAGAATAGAACTAGATGGTTGAGAGGAGCTGTTCGGTGTGAGGGGAGGGACGGTAACAAAGGGCTGTTGAGTCGTTGGAGATTGGCTATTGGGTGGCTGTGGATAGTTATAGGAACTTGGTGGTAAGTTACTCGGCGTTTGCGGGTAATTATAGGGACTTGGTGGTGGGTTAATACTGGGTGTTTGTGGTTGATTGTAGGGACTTGGTGGTAAGTTACTCGGTGTTTGTGGGTAGTTTCCGGGTTGTAGAGAGTTAGTATAACCACGAATTAAAGGACGTAACACCCAGCGAGTGGGGTTTTGTTTGGAAACTAGTTGCAGTTTTATCTGGTTTGGTTCGGAAAAATTCCCTGGTGCCAAATCCATGACAATGCGGGTTATGCCTGAATTTAATTGGGAAACGCGAATTCTTTGGATTGCTCCTGAATAATTTTGTTGGGTGGGAACATAGCCTAACTTAGTATCAGGTAAATCTACGACAATACGAGGAGGTTGGGCGAGATAGAAGTGACGGGGAGTTATACCTGCTGAGATGGTAAATTCCAGTTGTATGGCTTCTGGATAAAAGCGCCAATTGTCTAGTCTAGCTACTGGCGCAACCACATTTTTAACAGTTGGCAGTTGTGAAGTTGGGCGATTCTGAATTGGTGATTTATTGAGCGATGGTTTAGCAGTACTGATGCCAGGTTCTAGGGCTATCGCTGCATATAAACTCAACAAGCTGATGCCAAACAACCGCTTGCAGATTTGGGAAAATGACCTGGGTTTTAATTCTTGATTCATTATTTCAATGACTTTTTGATTTCTGTGATTCTTCTTTAGCTGTCTGCGCTATGGCGGTAAATCCTAGAGTTTGTGGGATGCTATTTATGGTTAGTTGACCTGTGACACTACTTTTATCTTTTAATTGCATTTGCATGGTGGCCGAGTAGACGGAAGATTTTTGAGAAGGAGTAGTTTTACAAAAGTTGGATCTGTCAATTTTTCCAGATAAATTCAATTGTTGATTGCTCAATAGACCGGATAAAGAATGCTTATTTTGATTAGTGGCGGCAATTGTGGTGTTGTTATTAGCTGGTAGTAAAGAGGCGTTGACGTAAATACCTGATTGCTGAATATTTAATGTCAAGTCCTCTGGTTGCTCACAGTTTGGCAAATTTTCAGTCAGTTTTAGGAGATAGCGATCGCTAATTGTCGGCGCAGTCTTGAGATTATTTTCTCCGTAGACGGTGACAGTCTTAAATAGCAGTAGAACTGAAGCTATGGCTACACCATAAAAAGTTAGGGATTTGTAGTTAAAATGACTCATAGTTTCACTTCCTGACTGTTGATGCTTGATTGCTAGCCTCAGGAAGCACAGAGGCGAGATGGGAGGTGACTTGACTGTAGCGACGGGTAATCAGGAGTGAGGAACGGCATTGGATGGCTAATTGATCTGTGTATCGTCCCAGAGTTTGACGCTCAATACCCCAAGCGCGACTGGTACCAGCAATAGTTAAGTCAACACCTTCTGAGGCTGTGACTACGGCTTGAATTGGTTCTGGGGATTCAATCATTTTGATGTCAATGCGATCGCTTACACTAGTAGGCAATTGCCCCATGATTGTATGTAGCTCGTAACTTAGTTCGTCCTTCACCTCACTTTCAGAGACGACTTGTAAAATCTGCAACATGCAAGTATCTCGATTAATCAACAGTCTCAAAGCCAGGATCAGTGCTAAATCATCATGAATATTGGCAGAGTAGGGAACCAACAAGCTTTCTAACCTTTCCCCACCGCGATCAATGAATACTGCGACATCCACAGGTGCTGTTGAGAGAATTTGACCAACTCTACCACCTAAGCGATTGCTACTAAAAGCTGGGCGATGCCATCCCAATAAAATTAAATCAGGTTGCTCGATTTTAGCGATCTGTGCAGTCTCTCTAGCGACATTGCTAGATATGCGAACAATGGGATGCACACAAGCGCGGGCTGTTGGCGGTTCGAGAGTATTAATTAAGTCTTCTAGTTGTTGGCGGCGCTGGGCAATTAATCGGTTAGCTTCAACTGGGGTACTCTCAAAAGCATAGTCTTCTTCAAATTCAATCAGGCTGAGAGGATGGACTGTAGCAGATTGTGGGTGGTTGAGTGTGACACCTGGGTTGGGCTGGGCAAATGCTACTGCTAATTGTAATAATCCTTTTTGTGTACTGGGATTAGCTACTGGCAATAAAATTTTATATTCTCTACCTGCAGTCGTTTCTCGTTCGGTTTCTGCGTCTGACTCTGGTTCCAACACATCTAATCTGATCAGCCTTTTTGGATATGTCCACTCTAGTAGTGGGGAGGTCATAAATGTTGTTACCAAAGCCATAATTACCAGCATGGTAAACAATAAGGGCGAAATAACGCCCAATTCCAAACCAATATTCAGTACTATCAGTTCAGTTAAACCACGAGTATTCATTAACCAACCGAGGGCTGAGGCTTCCCGGTTATTAATGCCACTGACGCGAGCTGCTACATAAGTGCCAATATACTTGCCGGCGATCGCTACTGCTAAGACTAAGGCACACAAAGCCCATAAATCGGGACGGTTGAGTAAGCCAATTTGCGTCCGTAAACCACTGAAGGCAAAAAACACTGGAAGCAGAAATACTAAGACAAAATCTTCGGTTTTTTCGGCTAATTCTCTGACTAAGTCTTCATTTTTGGGCATAGCTGCGCCCAGTAAAAATGCCCCAAAAATGAGGTGAATACCAATTATTTCGGTGATGAGGGCGGAAGCTACCACGCCCATATAAATCAACGCCACTAATAATTGACTAAGGCGTCCAGTGCGTTCGTAATGGGCGGCTAGACGTTGCAGGAACCAACGACCGACCGTCAGCATGAAACCGATGTAAACTACACTAGCAATGATCGTGGGGAAGGCACTGACAATGCTACCACCTCTAGCGACAGCGATCGCTACTGCCAATACGCACCAAGCCGTCACATCATCCACTGCTGCACAAGTTAGGGCTAGTGTCCCCAGGCGCGTCCCTTGTAAGTTGTTCTCAGTAATAATTCTGGCTAATACTGGAAAAGCAGTAATTGACATCGCTGCGCCCAAAAATAGGGCAAAGGCAGTAAAAGAAACACTACCATTAGAAACCAGAGGATAAAGCAGCACTGCTAGCACCGTTCCTAAAGAAAACGGTACCAAAATACTCACATGAGAGGTTAAAATGGCAGTTTCTAACTGACCACTAAGATATTTGGGATTTAACTCTAACCCAATCAAAAACATGAAAAATATTAGTCCCACCTGAGACAACACATTCAAGAAAGGAATTGTTTCAGGTGGAAACAAATTAGCTGCTACTGATGGTGCAATTAAACCAAACAAAGAAGGGCCAAGCATAATCCCGGCGACAATCTCACCAATTACTAATGGTTGCTTGATCGATTTAAATGCCAGTCCTACTAGCCGTGATAGTCCAATAACAATCAGCACCTCTACCAGAACGAGAATAACTGTGTGCATAGTTTCCTCAAAAGTTACTATCCCGTTTCCCTAAGATGATTCTTTAGATCACTGGAAAATGTCAACCTTTTTCACTAAACCCAATGTTAATTCGCTGGTGATGTTAATTGTTGTTACGACACACGGTGAGTCGCCAATAATGAATTGTTTTAGATTTCTGAGATAAACTACAGAAAATTAGGATATTAACGCTCTCAACAGCAACAGCTAAGTATTATGGCACTGTTAAAAATCCATAACTCAGGTTGGGCATTGAGTGATTTTTTAGTATTCCCTAAGCAGCGGACTTGGCATAACTTGTACCGGGCAACAAATAAGCCACAAGTGGCGATGCCATCAGTGTTGTGACAATTGCCATGATTACCATAATAGTAAACAAAGTTGGGGTGATTATACCTTGCTCAAGACCAATATTGAGGATAATCAACTCCATCAAACCACGGGCATTCATCAGCGCGCCAATAGTCGCCGATTCTCGCCAACTTTCCCCGCCTAATCTTGCTGCTAACATACAAGCAACACCTTTACCAAGAATAGCGATCGCCACAATTAAAATTGTAATTCCCCACAAAGTAGGTGTGTTTACTAGACCAATTTGAGTGTTGAGTCCAGAGAATACAAAGAAAAATGGCAGTAAAAACGAAGTGGTAAAAAACTCGGTGTGTTGACGAATTTGTTCAGCAAATTCTCCCCGCGGCATGACTGCGCCCAGCACAAAAGCCCCAAATATTGCATAGATACCTGTAAAATCGGTAAACCACGCACAAAACATCAAAGTTATCAACAATAAAGTCAGAGTTTGTACGCTCACACCTCCATCACGTTTAGTCAGGCGCGTGAAAACTTTTAGTAGAGGTTTGGCAACAAAAATTGCAAATATTACATAGATAATCCCGCCACCGATCGCTAAGGTAGCAATGTTCAGAGAATTTTTGACACTAGCCAGGACAATTGCCAGCAAACACCAAGCAACAGCATCATCCATACAGGCTGCACCCAATGCTAATGTACCCAAGCGGCTTTGAGTCAGACCGCGCTCGTAGATAATCCGAGCTAACATAGGAAAGGCGGTAATCGTCATGGAAGCGCCTAGATATAAAGCTGCAGCCCAAGGCGTTACCTTCGCCTGGAAAAAGCTACCATAATTATAGAGTCCAAAAGATGCGATCGCTCCCAAAATGAATGGAGTAATGATCCCCGCAGCAGATAGCAATCCTGCACTTCTAATATGGTGCTTTAAGAGTTTAGTGTTAAACTCCAAACCAATCAAAAACATATAAATTGCCAACCCAATTTGGCTAATAGCATATAAAATCGACATCGATGGGTTGGGAATTTTGCCTCCTCCCGCAATTAAGATAGGAAGCTTAGGAAATAGCCATTGTTGCAACTCTGGTGCTATCAAGCCCAATAGTGAGGGCCCCAGCATAACGCCTGCAATCATTTCGCAAACAACACCAGTTTGTCCCAGATAACGCCGTCCCAAAATCGTGACGATGCGACAAGTTATTAAAATGACTGTGATTTGCAGAAATAGCTTAATAACCAGTTCAAAATTTGACATTTAATTTCCCTGACAATAAATGGGGAGAGTCAACAGTTATCAGTTATCAGTTATCAGTTATCAGTTATCAGACATGAAGTTTCGCGTCTTTAGATTAAAGAATTATTATCATACTCGCAATTAGCAATTTTGGTTCTCATTATTGCTACGCCAGCACAACTACCAATTCCAGAGATGATATGTGAATTTTTGAATTTTGAATTGGGATTAGAGCCATTCTCCGCCCCGAAAACGCCAACGGGGAAATATAATCCGCATCAAGCTTTGGGAAACAACAAAAACTGCTAACCACACAACGCTATAGTGCAGTAGAAAAACGACTGGCGGGAGTAGTTCTTTAGGCTGGGGTATAGGTAAGAAACCAAAAATTTTTACCCCACAAAAGACAAATGAAAATTCCCAAATACCAGCAAGAAGTTGAAAAGCGGCTGGCCAATCTCGATCCCAGCGAAATTTTTGCAGATAGTTATAAAGCACATCCCAACCTAAGCCTAAAATGGCGACATAGCCGAGTATCCAAAAATAAACTGAGTCAGGATTGGCACCAATAACACCTGTGGCAAAAGGCAATGATACGAAAACACCTACAGTTGCTAATAGTAATAATCGAGTTTGCCAGCGACCAAATAAAGTTGGAGTCATAAAGTGGGGGACTAGGGACTGGGTGAGATGAGGAGATTTTGAACTCTTGACAAATGACCAATGAGAGCGCTAGGACTCATCTTAAAAAATACAACAAGATTTTGGTGCTTTTCGCAAAAATAGGAAATAAAAAGATACTGCAAAGTCGGTGAGATTGCTAGTACTTCACCACATTAATTTCGCTCTGCTGCTAGATCCCCGACTTCTTTAAGAAGTCGGGGATCTAACCACCTTCACCTATCACAATTAGTGTGGTCAAATACTAGGACGATCGCAAATGAAAATCAAATCTAGCATGATATGTCGCCAATGCATCCCAATTGATGACGGCTTCTAATAAAGCTTGATAGCCTAGGGTGTTGGGGTGCAGTCCATCATCACTTAAGCGTTTACACCTCCACGTTTCACCGCGTGCCATCCATTGGTCGAAAATATCTAGATAGGGAATATTTCTTTTGTTGCAAGCCAGTCGTGTCGCTTCTTTGTAGCGGTGCTGTTCGGTATGGTTGTAGTAGAAGCAATCGAGAAATGGCATCTTGGCTTCATCAACTGGAACCATACCGACGAAGAACACGGGGCAGAGTTGTTGTGCTTGTTCTAGCAAAGCAGCGATTTGCGTTTCAAATACAGCGAAATCCGTGTAATTTCTGCCATGAGGACGAGTTAAGCAGGCTGAATCATTCACCCCTACTGACAAAATAATCAAGTCGGGGACACGATTTCGCAATTCACCCCGATGGCGAAATTCTACTTCTAGTCGTTGTGCTACTTGCTGCGTGCGATCGCCCCGCACTCCCAAATTATAAAGAATATGACCGGCACTATCGGGTAACATCCACCAGCGCCGCAGTTGTTCGACCCAGCCGCCGCGATCGGGATCGCCAAAGCCATAAACTAAGCTATCCCCCAGTGCGATGATCTTCAAAGGCTGACATTGATTCGGTGCTACAGACAGCTGCATTGAGGAAGGGGCCAGAAATGTGTGCATTGAAAAAATATATTTTATATCTTTACAAGATTCTATACATTTCTATACCATTAATGCTGATTTTTATTTAACACTGACTTTCTCACCCTTGCGCCTGGTTGGCGTTGAGTGAGTAGGGAAGTAGACCATTTTTACGGGGCCAATTCCGATACAGAAAGCGAACTAACAAAGGCAGTGAAATCAGCATGAGTACAACACCTACCCACCAACTAGAACGTAATTGTTCTATGCCATTCACGGCTGATGTAGTTTTAGTCCCAGTACTCAAAAGACTTGCTGCTACGGCTAGGGAATTATTGAAGGCATGGCAAGCCATCGGCACAAGTAGCGTGCGAGTTTTGATGTATAACACCCCCATGACGATGCCAAATAAGGACAATCCTACGAAGTTGGCATGGAGAATTCCGAACAACACCCCAGAAGCTATCAAGGCAGATGGCATCCCCCACTTGCTCGCCCAACGCTGTAAAATAATTCCCCGGAAGAGGAATTCTTCGGTGATGGGGGCGACTACTATAAATGCGATCGCTGTCAGCAGATTATAGAAAGGTGGTGCAGTATTCCGTGGAGATGGACTACTAGCAACCTGACGCATAACTCCCTCGACAAAGGACGGTGCAGCTAATGAGAGTAAGTAAAATGACACCAGGTAGGCACTGAGTGAAAACAGAATCATTAAAATTACTAAGCCAACCAATGGCAACCACTTCTGATTTTTCGGTACGCTACCCACTACATATTGAAGCTTGATCCCAAAGCGTTTGAAGTCTGCTAGTTCCCATGCACAAAGTAATCCAAAAATCAAGATGTAGAGAATTATTGTTATAACTTGACTATTAAATTTCAGTCCAGTGATGCCTTGTATTACCCCTAACCCAATACCCAGACCAATTGATAGCACTAAACCCCGGAAACACAAATTGCGAACCTTGAGCTTGAGGAAGGGGTTATGAGAATTATCAGGTGTCATAAATGGATAGTAGGCGATCGCCTATAATTTTTTTGCTATAGCAATTCTCGGACGAATAAAATACACCCTTCCCCAAAGGAGTCAGAATTCAGATCACCCAATCAAAAGTGTATTGCACTCGACGGAGAACCTCTATATTCGCCTAGGAAGGTGACTGATTTAACACCCACTTCCACCATTGACCGAAAGAACTCAGGACATTTAAACGATGTAACCCAGGCGCATGGGCAGCAGCGAGTCCATCAACAGCAACCAAGGCAGCATATTGTAAGCCCAGGAAGCTATCAACCGCTGCATAAGGGCCACCAAGGGTAATTGCCCCAGCTGCATAAACTTGACCTTTACCACTACGCATTTCTACTAACTCAAAATTGTTGGCTACAACCAATCTTCCCAGATGATTTAAGGGCAATCTGTAATGTTTCACCAAATCATCTAATAACGGACTAGCTTCCACCTTGGCATCCAAGCCTGTGGCATCAATAATAAAGTCAGCAGAGAGTGTCATTTTCCCAAAGCCTTTTTCTTGGATTTGGGTAATAGTGCGGTTTTGGCTATCCTGCTCTACGCCCAGCACCTCACCAAAGGTGATTTGATACCAGCCTTCACTGATACCTTGCTCAGTAATCAGCTGCCAATCATAGCGGTCAGCAGTGGTAGTACCACCCCAGTCGGCTAGTAAGCTTTTGCGTTCATCAGGACTAGCCTTCTCTAACATTACCCGCAGTTCGCCGCCCCAACAAGCTTTAGGCCAATTAAAAGGTTGAAATTCGTAATGATTTTTGACTGTGCGTTTCGCCTTTTGAAATTTGTTGCCGTGGGGTTTAGGCGATCGCATCAAATGTAAGACTGTAATATTGCGATTTTTCTTTCTCGCTTCATAAATTCGCTGCACCACCCGCGAAGCCACAATTCCCCGCCCTCGAATTAACACAGTACCACCCTGTCGCTCTAGCTGCTCATAAACATGATCATGGGCTTCATAAGCATTGACTACAGACTTAAAATCTTGATATTTTTCTCTATAAGCTTGCAAATCTGGCAAAAATTGAATGGCTGGGTAGCCTGTTGCTAAGTGCAAATAACGTGCGACAACAAAAGCATAATTTCCCGGTCCACGAGAATAAGCTACACAATACCTACCATCTCCAGTCTTGCGAATTGCCCTAACTCGCCCATAACGATAAATTTGATTCCAGCCAATCCGCTTTGCTTCTCTGTCTATGGAATCAAAAACATTACCGGCTCTGGGGGTATAAGTTTCTGCATATGTTGGCTCTCCAAATACCTGCCATAAATACTTAAAAGCTGTGTTTAACTGACCTTTACTAAAATCATGCCAAGCTTCTCTTAAGGCATAGCTAGGCCAACCCCAAATATTATCAGGACAAGAGTCGGAATTAGACCGCAGTCTTTCATATAAGGGAATTTGCGAACTTAAACAGAGGCGCTTGTAACGGGCATAGGGCTGCTCTTCCAATCCCAACGCCAAAATTTTATCAGCCCGTACACCACTAATTCGCAGCAAATCAGCCCAAACAAAGCTACCTAGTCCTGCCCCAATCGCCAGATAATCATACTCATCTACAGGTAAACCTGTGGCATAAAGCGCTTGCACAACCACATTTTCCGCCTGAAATGCCGGGGGAGGGAAGTTACTACCCAGAGGGGTCACAGGTCGAGCAGGGCGCAAACTGGGGTCAGGGAGATTGGTATTAGGATTAAACTGAATCCTGGAAGGGGGACTAGTGACTGCTCGTGTAGGTGCATTAGTAACAAACGTCACCATCATCACATATGGGCCAATTTGCACCGTATCGCCGCTAGCTAAAACACTATGCATCTGGCGCTGACCATTGACAAATACACCGTTTACAGCACCTTGATCAATTACCACCAGTTGGTTTTGTTCCCAGTCAATCAGGGCATGGTAGCGCGAAACCTCGTTACTATTCAGCAACATCCGCGACACCCGCTCACCCCTGATTTCTTCAGGTAACCGAGCGAATTCTCGACCAAAGGCAATGGGTACATTTAACCTCGGTTCCCGCCGTTCTCCCGTAGCTGGTTCATCCCAACTCAATTGAATTTGTAGGTTAGTCATTTGTCATTTGTCAAGAGTCAAGAGTCAAGAGTCAAAAGTCAAGAGTCAAAGGTCAAGAGTCAAGAGTCAAGAGTTAAGAGTTAAGAGTTATTTGTCTCCCTCATGTCCCTCATGTCCCTCAATCCCCAGTACCCAGTACCCAGTACCCAGTACCCAATCCCATCTAATTACCTGGTGTCACCAACACACTCACCGCCGCCGCCAAAGATGTTCCACACCAATGACAGCCCTCGTTCAGTTTTTCCAGGGGAGAAACTTTATGACATTTGGAACACTCTAAGCCATAAGCCCCTACTGGTAATGGAGGGGGCGTAGGTGGATATATGGGATGATGTTGCTGCACTTGTGGCGACTGATATAAAGGGGTTTTTGGTCGTTGGTGCTGATGTGCAGGCGGTTGTGGTGGGGCTAAAATTGTGGCAGGGAAGCTGTCAATTACAATATTTGTCACCTTGAATTCCATTTGTCCTAAATAAATCACACTGCCTTCTTTTAAAGGCATTTCCCCATGAAATAGCTGTTGTCCATCTACTAGGGGTGGATTTGGTTCGCGCAGGTTTCTAATATAAAATTTTTGTTGCTGGGAGTGAAAAAATATTGCTACGTGTAGACCAGATACCGTACCATTGCTCACAACAATGTCGCACTGGGATGGATCTCGTCCGATCCGAACTGGTTGTTCGTAAATCTTCTGAGTTTTATCTTGACCTGCATCATGCCACTGCAAAGTTAGTGCGTTCATTGTTCTAACTTAGTAACTCTTGTTTAGCTACTTCAACTCCTATCTGTGCGATTCCTAACATGATTGGGCAGGAGCAAGCAAGTATTTAGAAAAAACTTCAAAGAAAACTATACAGAGATATTTAGCTTTATCTTGCAGATGCTATCTTATCTGCGATGCGTGTAGTTTCCGGCAACCGATATTTCGGCGTGCAGCGTAACACATAGTCAATGGCGGTAGATAAACTAATCCGATGTCCACTGGAGACATATACAGGTTTTACTCCCGCACGTGTCCGTAAAACTGCTCCAATCGTTTCCCCTTGATGTATCAGTGGTTGCCAACTACCTTTTGTTTCTGCTAACTCTTGATGCTTGCCAATCAACAAGGATTTTGCCACACCAATCGTAGTTATATCAAGTATTACACCCAAATGGCTGGCTATACCCAATCTGCGGGGATGGGCAATTCCCTGACCATCACACAGAATGATGTCTGGTATGATTTGCACCTTCTCTAGAGCATCAAGTACAGCTGGAATTTCTCGAAAAGAAAGGAACCCAGGAATGTAGGGAAAGCTGGTAGGACGGTATGCTACAGTCGTTTCCAGCACCTGTAAATCAGGAAAACTCAACACTGCTACTGCTGCACGGCTAATAGTACCATCCGCTTCAAAACCCATATCCACTCCCGCAACGTATTGGATGGGTGCTTGCAGTTGATCTTCTGTAATTACTTCAGTGCGTAACTGTTCTTGGATAGCTATAGCTTCCTCTACGGTATTGGGCCAAGCATGATGTTGCGGGATTTTCATTTTTAAGCTGTGAATTAAAAGGTTAGTTTTCCGAAATCTTGATTAGTAACAGTGTATCTATCGTTCTCATTAATTTTTAAAATTTCGCAACCTTTTGCTCAAGTCTCAGCACCAAAATTACTATTATCTGTAGGGTGGGCAATGCCCACCACATCCGGGTTTTAGTAGGCAATTCCCACCCTAAAATTAAGATTTTTCACAAATCATTTAGGATTTATATAGTTTGGCAAGCACAGAAAAGAAACAGTAGTTTTTATCGCGAGTTAAAAATTGGCACACTCAGCGGTGTTTTGAAGCAAGCAAAAGTCACGCCAGAAGAGTTTATGGAAAATATGTGAGGGCGATCGCCCCTCAAAGCTAAACTAGAACTAAGAAAGGCGATCGCTGAAAAGCAACTAAACACGGGTTAAGAATAGTGACTAATTCCCAACCAGAAGATATAACCGCAAGGCTTGATGATATCGATAATCGCCTAGAGCAATTGGGGGATGAAATAGACCTTATCCGTACCATTCAGGATGGAGTTAGACGTGAAACTCGCGCTAATAGTCAATCGCTTGCACGACTAGAAAGAACAGTAGCTAATCTCGCTGATATTGCCCGTCTACATCAGCAAGCGCTGAGGACTAGCCAACAGAATATTGATCGTATTTGGGAGTATTTATTAAGACAAGGCGGCAATGGTAATAGCCCGTCAACGTAGCCACGACCGCGCAGCCAATGTTAATATCAAAATACCTGATGCTATCCATGCAGTAACAGCACTGCTGACTTAATGTTCTACTTTCAAGCCTTTCCTAGTTTAACAGTAGTTTTACTTTCTCAGATATCTTCACCCTAAATCTATTGATAATATTGTGCAGCTTGCACTAGATGAAGTTGAAGCAGCCTCTCCTCACCCAGTTTTTGCTGACAATTTGGCTTACAAGGCACCACATTCAAACTGCGAATAATCTCCATCGCCACAGCTTTTGCTAACAGTGGTGGTACAGAATTTCCCACTTGCCGAAATCCATGCCATTTGGTGACATGAAATCTAAACCAATCGGGGTAAGAATGTAGTCGCGCTGCTTCTCTGACGGTGATACATCGGGGTGTAAATGGATGAATTGGTCGAGGAGAAGTAAAAGAACCTTTATATTTATCTGTTCCGGCTCTGAGTGTATTGCAAACACCATCAGGATGTAATTTATGGAAACGGCTGATTGGTTCTCGTTCTCCTTGAATGGTAGCAGCAAAACGCTCAATAGTTGCAATTGAATGTTTGGTTCGCAGACTAGAAGTGAGAATTCGAGAATCAAATTCACGTTGGTATGAATAATCATTTTTTAATTTAGAAAGACCGCGTAGTCTCAGAGCATAATTGCTAGGTTTTCCATACTCCGCAACTACCCAATCTTTCTTGATTAAATCTGCATATTGTTCTACTTCTGGGATATCTTTAATTGCATCCCATACCGTAGGACTAGTTGGTAAATTAGATAATTTTATTTTAGATTTATGAGGCTTTGCTGGTTTAGTAATTGGTTGTGGGTATTTTGGTAACTCTACGTCTTCCCTAGCTCCTAGGAGAAATAATCTTTCTCGTGCTTGGGGTACGCCGTAGTGAGCCGCATTTAAAACTTGGTAGTTTTCTTCTACTGTATAGCCTTTAGCTTGAAACTCATTAATTAATGTTTGCAGGATTTTTTTATGCTCGCCTAGTGTGATTCCCCGGACATTTTCCATTACAAAATATTTGGGTTGCAGTTCCAAAACCAAGCGATGAAAATGGAAAACTAAAGAATTACGAGGGTCATCAAAAACCCGTTTACCCATGAGGGAAAATCCTTGACATGGTGAACCACAAATTACCACATCAATTTCCCGATCGCCTATTTCTGACCTTTGTCTAATTTCTTCCCCTGTTGTCTCCACCACGCTTTTACATAACACTGACCAGAAGGGAAAGTTAAACTCATGAACAGCACAATGGATGGGGTCAATTTCCACAGAGGCGAGAACATCAAAGCCAGCTTGTTCAAAGCCAAGGGTCATACCACCTGCCCCGGCGAACAAGTCTACTGCAATTGGCCGTTGTTTTCTCATCTCATAAGCCATGACACCTCTCAAGGGATTGGGGATTAGGGATTGGTGATCGGGTATTAGGACAATTATTTACTCGGCACTCAGCACTTTCAACTCAGTACTTTTCATGAAATTCCCAGTCCCCAGTCCCTAGTCCCCATTCCCCCCTAGCATTTGCAAAATTTCTTGAGCAGCGCGATCGCATACTCCTAATTCTCCCAAACACTGCCGCATTTCTTGATAATCTGCCAAGGTTTGCTGTCTCCGCTCAGGATTGAGTAACAATTCCATCGCCGCCTGGGTGATATTCTCCGGTGTTGCTTGCTCTTGTAAAAATTCTGGCACAATTGGCTTCATCACCACCAAATTGGTAGGCGATGCAAAGGGTATGGAACCTTTAAGAATTTTACGGGCAATCCAAGCTGTAACTGGACTCAGGCGATAAACAACCACTTGTGGCACATTTAACAGTGCTAGTTCCAGGTTGACAGTACCAGATTTGGTGATGGCGAAATCAGCAGCCGCGAAAACTTCCTTTTGTTGACCAGAGACAACTGTAGCCTGTAAACCATAGCGCTCAATTGCTGCTACAATCATCTGCCTGTATTCTTCTAAAGACAGAGGTATCCAAAAATGGGCTGCTGGTAATTTCTGCTGAATAGTTTGTGCAGCTTGAAAAATTATAGGTAAAAGATATTTTAATTCTTGGCGACGAGAAGCGGGCAAAAGAGCGATCGCTATCTGTTCTTCTGGAATACCCAAATTAGCGCGGGCTGTGTGGCGACTGGGGGCATTTTGCATCCGGTCAACGAGCGGATGCCCCACCCAAGTAACTTTAGCCCCTTGCTGGCGATAATAACGGGCTTCTTCAGGAAAAATGGCTAACAGATGGTCTGTAAATTTCACAATTCGGTCAGTGTTACGCAAGCTGACTGACCACACCCACTCTTGGGGAGCGATGTAATAGACTACAGGAACCTCTGGCAGATGCTCTTGCATGTGAGTGCCAATGCCGAGATTTGGCCCCATATAGTCAATGAGAATCACTAAATCAGGTGGATTTTGTTTCAGGTGGGCGATCGCTTGTCGTTGCACCTGAATAGTTGGCAAAATATAGGGTAGGGATTCTAGAATACCCATAGAGCTAATAGCAGTAGTATTGCCCACTAAGGTTGCCCCTGCTGCTGCCATTTTTTCACCACCAAGGGCTGTAATCTCTAATTCCCACCCTGCGACAACAGCGTGACGCTTCAGCGATGCTATTAATAGCGACCCTTGTAAATCGCCAGAAACTTCGCCAGTGCTGATAAATATCCGCATTTACTTAAGAGGGAATGGGGAATTGAGAATGGGGAATTGGGAATGGGGAATTGAGAATGGGGAATTGGGAAACACGGAAGAAATAACTCCTGACTCCTGACTCCTGACCACCCCCACCTACTGAAATTAAGACTCATCACTAACGCCTGGTTTACTCTTACCGGGAATTAAACCACGTCTACCCGGCATCTTAGAAAGTAACAGAAAACGCCGCAAGTTTTGTAGTTCTTCAGTATCTCCCAGCATTTCTAACTGTTCCAAAGCATCTGTAAAGGGTAAGTTAGAGCGATAGAGAATCCGGAAGGCTTTTTTCAGGATTTGCAAGTTACCTGCACTCATCCCAGAACGTTTTAGACCTACAAGATTGAGAGTCCGCACCCGCGCCGGATTTCCTTCCACCAGCATGTATGGTGGGACATCCCGGTCAATGCGAGCCATCCCGCCTACCATTGCATGTCTACCAATATGCACAAACTGATGAACTCCCAAAACCCCGCCCAGTCTGGCGCGTGATTCGATGTGGACATGACCTGCCAGCGCCACCGAGTTAGGAATTACCACATGGTCTTCAATTATGCAATTATGAGCCACATGGACATAAGCCATCAGTAGGTTGCCATTGCCAATTACTGTGGCTTCTCCCGCACCAGTGGCACGGTTAATCGTGACGTATTCCCGAATCAGATTATTGTCCCCAATTTTGACCCAAGTGGGTTCACCCACAAACTTGAGATCCTGGGGTTCCATGCCGATAGCTGCACCTGGAAAAAACTGATTTCGCGCCCCAATTTCACACGGTCCTTCTAGCACCACATGAGCGCCAATTATAGTTTCAGGACCGACTTTGACATGCTCTCCAATCACAGCATAGGCACCGACTTGCACTGTAGGATGGAGTTCCGAGTTAGGATGGACTACAGCAGTTGGATGAATAAGCGTCTTCAAGGGTGAATCTCCAGAACTGACTTGAGTGCTGTGCGTTAAGTGACCAAAAGTGTGTGTGGGGCAAAGCAAGTTCAGTGTGTTAGCGTAGCGTCTCGATACAGAAGGTGTCGAGACTTAAAAAAATATAAAGTGCTATTATGGCTTGTTTATTTTACTGCTATCCTTAACGGGATTCAGTGAAGGGCACTTCACGGCTGTGCCCAAACCACAAAAGCAAATTTTTACATTAGCAGTTAACTTATCAAAGAGAACATTAGTTCACCTTCAGCAGCGACCTGACCGTCAACTTTGGCACTAGCTTGCATCTTACCGAAACGACGTTGCTTGACCCACAACAGTTCCACGGTGAGGATCAGTTGATCCCCTGGTACTACTTGACGGCGGAACCGGACTTTATCGATACCAGCAAAAACGAACAGTCCCCCTTCAAGCGCTGGTAATTGGGTCAGCACAATACCCCCAACCTGTGCCATTGCTTCAACAATGAGAACTCCTGGCATCAATGGACGTCCTGGGAAGTGTCCTTGGAATTGGGGTTCGTTAACGGTGACGTTTTTTACCCCTACCGCTTTTTTCCCTGGTACGTAGTCAATAATCCGGTCTACCAGTAAAAAAGGGTAGCGGTGGGGGAGTAGTTTCTGAATTTCTTCAGATGTGAAAGTAGTTTTCACTTCTGGCGCGGTTGTATTTTCTAGAACAGCCTGGTTTTCTGTAGATGCAGGTGCAATTGCATCGGTGCTATTGGCTTCGGTGAGGATTGACATTGGCACTTTTGTTGGTTTTGACTCTTAAAATTGAGTAGTTGGGCGTTGAAACTTACTAGAATTGCGGATTTTGGATGCTATCTAAAATCTCAAATCTAAAATTTTCTGCGCTAGCTGAATGTGTAAATTATGGCTGGCTTTGTACGCCAAAAAATGAGCTATGGGAAAATTTCCCACTAAACTCAAATCTCCTACTAAATCCAAGATTTTATGACGTACTGGCTCATTTGGAAATCTCAATGGCGGATTTATCCAACCATCATTCCCACAAATGAGTGCATTATCTAAGCTGCCACCTTTGATTAAACCAGAACGTTGTAAATGTTCTATTTGATGCAGCAAACCAAAGGTACGGGCGGGGGCAATTTCTGTAGCAAAGCTAGCAGAGGCATTTTCTAAATTACCAGCTTGTGACCAACTGTGCCATTGATTACTAATAGCAGCCAATTCAAAGTCAATCCCGTAGCTAAAGCGAGTTTCTGCGGCGGGGATAGCACCGACAAAAGCATCACCCTGATAAACCCAAATTGGTTCTTTGATCACCAATGGTGATTCAGCGCCTGAAAGTGCTTGTGAGACTAAACCCACTTGAGTGATACTTTCTGTCCACAGTCTTGCTGAACCATCCAAAAGTGGCACTTCTGGCCCATCAATTTCAATTCGGGCGTTATCTACACCCATTCCTGCAAGGGCTGCCAATAAATGCTCTACTGTGCGAATACACGCCAGATCTTTTCCCAACTGAGTGGATAGCACCGTTTGACTCACCGCTGCAACTTGGGCGGGAATGATTGGTAAATCTGGTAAATCTACCCGCACAAAATAGCGCCCACTTCCCGCCTCGGCTGGCAAAATCCGCACGTTGGTACTAACACCACTATGCAGTCCTACTCCGGTTTGGGTAATTTCCGCGGCTAAAGTGTGTTGTTGCATAGGCAAAAAGTCAAGATGCTTCGGTTGGTATTGTCTATGTTTAGATCGGGCAAAATCCTAGGACTGCCATGATCAAAGGCACTAATTTCTTTATTTGAACAGTATTAAGGTAAAAGTAAAAATTAGCAAGTTATGGGGAATGGGGAATGGGGAATGGGGAGAAATACTTAATGCCCAATGCCCAATGCCCAATGCCCAACTTAAAACCTTTCACCAATGCCAAAGTTGATACGGCTGTCACCATCGTCGTTGATACCGTAGTCAATGCGAATTGGCCCTAGTGGTGATTGTACGCGCACGCCAAGACCATAGCCGTAGCCACTGCCGTTTTTGTTGAGTACTTCAGCCGCTCTAGTACTGGTTCCGAGATCACTGCCATAGTCAAAAAATAGTGCGCCGCTGACTACTGAGAAAACTGGGAAGCGATACTCAACAGATGCTTGTACGTAACTACGTCCACTGCTTAATGTTCCTTCTTCGTAACCACGGACGGAGTTACTACCACCTAGGGTAAATGCTTCGTAGGGGGGTAAGTCACCTAAGACTGTTCCGCCTTGCAAATTAAAAGCCAGGGTTTGTGCCCCTTTGCTGAGGCTAATTAGCTTGATGGGGATATATTGACTGTAGCTACCCCGTAATCTTGTAAGGAAAATGCTACCTGAGCCTACAGGTACGGATTGATCGACTCCGAAACGGAGATAAGAGCCACTGGTGGGTTGCAGGGGGTTGTTACGGCGATCGCGCTGCGCCCCTAATTGCAATAGCACCAAATCGTCGTCACCTGTACCCGATTGGGTCAAGGGAACTAGTTCTGTGGGCTTACCATCTTGGTAGACTGTTCCTTGGGTTCTAGCATTGCCATCAGCATCACGGGCAGAAACTCGTTGATATTGCAAGCCAGCTGAAGCCGTCCATTCAGAGTTTTGATAGGGATTACCTGAAAGGGGACGGGTAAAGGTGATACCACCGCCTAAACGGACGATCCGGGGGCGATCGCCTCCTGTGGATGTTTCATCCCCAAAAGTCTCAATATTTTTATCTTTGCCATCAAAAATCAACGAAATGGAGCGGCGGCGGAATAAATTCGCTGTGTAGGAAGTCCGATTTGGATCTCCACCAATCCAAGGATCTGTAAAGCGGAGATCAAATAGCAGTTCCCGCTCCCCTACTTGTAACTCTGCCCCTAATTTCTGGTTTCTACCACCCAGGTTTTGCTGCTGATAACTGACGGTACCAAATAATCCACTGGCAGAACTAATCCCTGCACCAGCCGCAATGGAACCACTATTGCGTTCAGCCACATTCACCACTACATTCACCTTGCTGGGGTCACTACCAGGATCAAGGGAGACATTCACGTCTTCAAACAAACCCAGTCCAAACACCCGCTGTAGGTCTTTTTGGACGATATTGCGGTTGAATACTTGTCCTTTTTTTAACTCTACTTCCCGTGTAATGATGTAATCTTTTGTCCGTCCCCGAATTGGTTGTCCCTTTTCGTCTGTCTCTTGTCCTTCTTTGTTGCGGAACCGGACTTTAATGTCTTCTACTACCCCTTCGGCTACCTGTAGGGTGACAACTCCATTTTCTGATACTTTCGGTGAGCCAATCACGTTAGCCAGTACATAACCTTGGTCTTGGTATCGCTTGGTTAACTGCTTGACACCTTCTTGTAGGTTACGCAGGTTGAGAATACTACCATACTGGGAGCTAAAGACTTCATCTGCCGTTTTCGCAGGGAGTACCGAGGCGACACCTGTACCAGGATTGGCTTCGATTTGTACCTTGGTTAAGACGGGGTTGGGCTGAACAACAAAACTCACCCGCACTCCCAAAGGGGTATCTTCTGGTGAGGCTTGGACATTGGAGAAGAAGCCTGTACCAAAGATAGCGTTGATATCTTCTTGCAGTTGGGAACGGGTGGTTGTTCTTCCAGGTTGAGTTTTAATTGCTTTGTAAACTTGGTCTTCTAGTTCTGGAGAGAGTTGTCCTGTCTCTGATTTGACTAATACCTCTGATACCAGTACGCGTGGTTCACTTGTTTCTGGAGTTGTTCCGGGAGTTGTTCCGGGAGTTGTTCCGGGCGTCGCTGGGAATACAGGTGATCCTACTGGTGGCGTAACGCTGGGGGTTGGTTGGGGGGTAGGTGTTGGTTTTTGAGTACCTGCTGGCGGAACTGCGGGTGCAGGGGTTGGTTGGGGGGTTGGTTTTGGGGTTCCCGCAGGAGTTTGGGCAATTTTTGGTGTCGTTGCGGTGGGGATGACGATTTTGGGTGTCGCCACTGCTGACTGTGTTGAAAATTCTGCGATCGCTGGGGAATGTAAACCTGTCAGTGACTTAACCTCTGTTGATTTAGAGGCAGATTTTAGCTGCTCTATCAACTTATTTTGACTAATTTCCTTTTCTGGTGGCTGATTTGTTGCCGATGGGAAAACTTCTGCTGTCTGATTTGAACTGTTCGTGGTTTGAGCATTTGCACTCAGCGAACTACTTAACGGAGCTGCTACTGCTACTGCTGCCACCAATAGGGGTGATAAACGCATTTTATTTATATTCCTCTTCACTTCCACACACACACCGTCAAACAATTTTAGATTTTGGATTTTAGATTTTGGATTTTGGATTTTAGATTGATCCCATATACCAATTTAAAGGCTGGGGAATTTTACCCAACAGGATTTGCGATTAATTCCACAGATAAATCTGGGGGCTTTTAGCATCAAGGATTACTTTCTACTGCTTTTAGCACTCTTTGTAAAACCTCCTGGTAGGCATTCTCTATGTTTCCCAAATCACGACGGAATCTGTCTTTGTCCAGTACCCGGCGATTAGAGTCTTCTTCTGCTGTGTCCCACAAACGACAGGTATCGGGGCTAATTTCATCGGCTAGGAGGACTTGCTGTTGTGAGTCCAAGCCAAATTCTAGTTTGAAGTCTACTAGGGTAATCCCACACCGTTGCCAAAAGTGACAGAGAAACTCGTTGATTTGCAATGCTAGATGGGTAATTGTCTCAACTTGTTCCGGAGTTGCTAGTTCCATTAAGTAGAGGCGATCGCTTGTCAACAGTGGATCTCCCAGTTGATCGTTTTTGTAATAAAACTCTACCAGAGGTTGTTTCAGAACTGTACCTAATTGCAACCCTGTTTGTTGACACAAACTCCCGGCGGCAATATTTCTCACAACTACTTCCAATGGCAAAATTTTTAACGCTGCAACCCGCATTTGATTGGGGGCTGGGCTATCAATAAAGTGAGTTTTGATACCATTGGCTTCTAGCTGTTGAAATAATTGGCTGGAAATGGTACAATTTATGCTTCCTTTTCCTACAATACTGCCGCGCTTCTGGGCATTAAAAGCAGTGGCATCATCTTTAAAATCAGCCAACAAGACTTCAGGATCGTCCGTTGCGTAGAGAATTTTCGCTTTGCCTTCGTATAGCTTAGAATGAACAGACATGGCAAGGGGTAGAATTTATAGTTGATCAGCAGCTTTTGTCTTTGTAGGCTAGACTATTTTATCTTTAGTTATTAATCATTAGCCAACAAACTAGAGTCAGTGGCAAAAACTCACAACTAAAACCTGGCTAAGGACAATTACCTCGGCTACATGATAGAATCCGTTCAAAATGATATCTTTTTACAGCGTAATTAAAATTGCCTTCTCTTGCAGCAAATTTTTAGCTGGATGTAAAAGAGTATATTTACACACGTTGTGGCTAGAGTTCCAGTTTAAAGCTAACTACAGTCCGCATTTTATAAAATGGTGGAATAAGATAAAGCGAATCGGCGACTAAGAGACAGTTTAACTACCGTCTTTTTGCCACTTTGGCAGAAAATTTGTTTGTAATACGTGCTGTTCTGGGATTTCGCGCTTTATGCTGTTTTGTGAAAGCCAGGACTAAACAAATTCGCCCAAATTATTGTAGGAGACAGATTTATTTCATTGCTCCTGCGGTAACAAAAGGATGAAAGTTACTGGTGGTTCAGCTTCAAGTCTATAGACAGGAGGGAAGTTGAATAATTGGAGAAAAAAATGGTGAACAAAGATGATTTTCTCTATCCTCGTGGTCGCTACTATGGTCAAGTCAAGCCAGAAAACTTGGTTTTTAATGCGAATCTACAGGAATTTGCCCAAAAAGTAAGTTACATCTGTAACTTAGAAACAGGGGGAAAACTACCGCCTGATGAAGCTTACGAGCAAATAAAGGCTCTCTGGAAACATTTAAAACAAACGAAAAAGCAACTGAGAATTGGCGAAGATCCCTTCAACAACGACCAGGATAAAGCTGAAGATTGAAAAATTACTCAATAGCCCAAAGGTAAAATGTGGGATGTTGAGCATTGATTACTTCGCAATCATTGTCCAAATGCCATCCCAGGAATCTGGGGGTGGTGTTTTTTGGTAATTAGCAGCGCGTTCTAGGTGAATATCCACAGCTTGGTCTGTGGGTCTAATTTGCTTGGCAGCTTCAAAACAAGCGATCGCTTGTGTAAACTTACGTGATAAATAAGCACTACGCCCAGTCTGATAATAAAACAAAAACTCTTGCGTATCTGCGTCTAAGGGTGTATGGCGATCGCTAATTAGTTCGTAGATATTTACTGCCTGATGCTTACCTTTAACCCGAATTTTATCTAATTGGCGTACCCAAATGCGATCGCTGCACAACTGATAAGTAAATTCGCTTAGAATTATATCACAACCATACTCTTTAGTCACGCCTTCTAAGCGCGAACTCAAATTCACCCCATCCCCAATCACGGTATAGTCCATCCGTTTATGGGAACCAATATTACCCGAAACCACTTCCCCAGAACTAATCCCAATCCCGAATCGGATTTGTGGCTGTGCTTGGATAATCCGCCTTTGGTTAAATTCCGCCAGTCTTTGCCGCATATCTAATGCTGATTGTACTGCCCGCCAAGCATGATTTTCTGTCAATGGTAGGGGGGCACCAAACACCGCCATTAAGGCGTCACCAATAAACTTATCTAGGGTGCCTTCATAGTTAAAAACTGCCTCAACCATTGTCTCAAAATACTGATTAAGCAGCGATACCACCTCAGCCGCACCGAGATTTTCTGTCAGGGTTGTGTAACCCCGAATATCCGAAAATAGGATAGTCACATCTTTGCGCTCACCCACCATTAAAGCATCTTCCCCTAAGGCCATGACTTGCTCGGCGACATGGGGTGTCAGGTAGCGATACATGGTAGTTTTCATCCGCTTTTCCTGACTAATATCTTCCAACACCACCAAGCCACCCCGCACTCCACCTTCGGGGTTAGTGAGGGGATTAACGGTGAGATTCAGGCTGCGTTCTAATTTTTGGACTTTGCTAGCGGGTAAAAATGCCGACTTGGGGGTTAATGGTTGGTTCCAGGGAATGAAAAAATCTGGATTAGTGCGATCGCGCACTACTAAAATTGCATGGTGAATGGTGAGTGCTGAGTCTTGAGTTTCGTTGAGCGATCGCCACTCATTACTCACCACTTGATATAAACCCACCGTTAAACTTTGCTCTGGGACATAATGTCTAGCACCAATCTTTAAACTATCTTCCAGGCGCATTTGCAGGTTTTCAATTGGTATCACCTCCCAAACCAGTCGGCCAATCAAATTTTGCTCCCAAAGAAGCTTACTACTTTTAGTGTTAGCTTCCCCCAAAGGACAACCCAGTAATTGCAGTGCTGCATCATTAATAGTAACAATTCGACCTGCCATATCTGTAGAAATCACAGCATCTGATAAACTCTGAAGAATATCTTTTTGATACTGTTTTTCTAGGAGGACATTTTCAAATAAACGAGCATTTTCTAGAGCAATTCCTGCTTGAATATTAAAAGCCCGCATAAATTCTTCATCAGAAGCAGTAAAACTCCCTTGCTTCTTATTAATTAACTGTGTGACTCCAATCAATTCATTAGCAGAATTAAACACCGGCAAACACAGAATATTCCGAGTTACATATCCAGTTTTTCTATCTGTACTTGGATCAAAACGAGGGTCTTTATAAGCATCAGGGATATTCACAGCTTCGCCTGTCGAGGCTACATAGCCAGCAATGCCACGGTTAGAAGGAATGCGAATTTCCATCATATTTGTCCCATCCGCAGCCGCTGCTACCTTCGTCCAGAGTTCCCCCATCTCTTTACGATATAAAAATAGCGTACTGCGGTCTGCTTGCATTAAAATCCGGGCTTGTTCCATGACTATCTGCAAAGTTGCTTCTAAATCTAAACTTTGCCCTAGTGTTTGAGTCGCCCGCAAAAGTGCAGTTGCACCCCGCTGATTACGAGCTGCTACATAAAAAGATTGACAGCTTTCTAATATAATCCCAATAGAAGCCGCAAAGTCCCGGAACCGTTCCTCGTCATCATGATTAAAGGGAATATTTCCAGATTTATTTGCTAGTTGTACTACCGCTACAGTCTGGTTTTTACTACTCACAACTGGCATACATAAAATATTGCGAATTTTATAGCCCATTTGTTTTTCTAATTCTGGGCTAAATAAAGGGTGAGTAGCAGTTTCAGCTATATTGAGATATTGACCTGTACTAGCGACATGACCCGGAATTCCTACTGTGATTGGAGTGCGAATTTCTAAAAATCTTTGTGTGTTATCTTGGGGAACTTTTGACCACAGTTGATTTTTATCATAATCTACTAAAAAAATTGCTGTGTGTTCTGCTTTGAGAATTTGACCTATTTTAAGTGTGATCGCCTCTAGAACTTTCTCCAACATAGTCTCTAGAGCTTCATTATTAATTAGCTCAATCGCTCTCAAAAATTGTTGGAATTCAGCAGTAATAAAATCCAGTAAACAGACAAATTCGTTAACAGAAAGGTCTTTCACACGACGTAGTAGGGCGTGGGTACGATTAACTTGAGTGAGTTCAGTTAACGTAGCCAGGACGCTACCAGGGTTGGGAAGTGTCATGATAATTTTAAATGCGAGATGTTAGATTTTTTTCCATATATTATTTTGAGCAAAAATTGCCTTTTGATAGTAATTTTGTAGCTGATATACGGCAGTTTCCCATCCCCATTTTTCTGCTTCTCGACGCGCATTTTGACGGATAATATTACTTTTTTGTTTGTTTTGTAAGAGATTAATAGTAGCTGCGATCGCCTCTTGAAGATCAACTTTTGCCTCGAACAGATATCCATTAACCCCATTTGTAACAATATCAGGAATTCCTCCCGAACGAGCTGCCACGACTGGACAACCAGCAGCCATTGCTTCCAATAGCACTAGTCCTAATGTCTCTGTACGGGAAGGAAAGATAAAAGCATCAGCGCTAGCAAAGGCAGAAGCTAACTCATTTCCTGTGAGATAGCCGACAAAATTGGTGTTTGTGCCATGAAAGTGTTTTTTGAGTATTTGTCGGTGGGGCCCATCTCCCACCAATGCTAATCTTGCTTCGGGAATAGCCTCTAAAATTGCTTTGATGCCCTCAATTTCTTTTTCCGCAGAAAGCCTCCCCACATAAAGTAGCAAGGGACTTTCTGGATGATTCTGTGACAGATGCGATCGCATAGACACACTAGCCATTTGTGGGTGAAATAATTCTGTATCTACGCCTTTTTGCCACAAGTACAGCCTTTTAATGCCATGTGCTGTTAATTCCTTGATCATTGCTGTGGAGGTACAAAGATTCAAAGCTGCTTGATTATGAGCATTTTTGAGCAATTCCCACAGCAGCCCTTCTAGGGACTGCAAGCCATAGTGTTGGAGATACTGGGGTAAATGGGTATGGTAAGATGCCACCAGAGGGATATTTAACCTCTTGCTATAAAATATACCAGATAATCCCAACACTGCTGGATTGACGACATGAATAATATCGGGTTGAAATTCTTTCAGCACAGAAGCGATCGCTGGACGAGGTAAAGCAATTTTTAACTCTGGATATAGTGGTAGAGGAAAACCAGACACGCCATAAACTTTAGCTCCTTTGTATTCGCTGATACCACCATCTGGGGCAATTACTAAAATTTGGTTTCCATTGCGCTGTAAATGCTCAATCGTATAACGCAGACGAGTTGTAATGCCGTCAATCTTCGGCAAAAAGGTTTCAGTGAATAGGGCAATTCTCATAAATATGGGGCATTGGGCATTGGGCATTGGGCATTGGGCATTGGGAATGAGGAAGATGAGGGAGAAATAACTCCTAACTCCTGACTCCTAACTCCTACCTCCTAACTCCTAACTCCTAACTCCTACCTCCTAACTCCTGACTCCTAACTCCTACCTCCTAACTCCTGTCTCCTCAATTTCTATGCCAAGAGACTTTGGGGAAAATTTGCTTTTGATTAATTCGTTTCTGATACTTGATGGCAAAATTTAACAGAGAATCGAGTAAAGAATCAGAAAGATAGTGGGGTTGTAAACCTAAATCAAGCAATTTGGTGTTTTTCGCGTGGAAGTAATGTTCTTCTTTCTCAATCCTGGGATTATCCAGGTGATTGATTTCCACATTCATTCCCATTGCATTTCCAGCTTTCTTTACCATCATTGCTAAATCACCGACGCTGAATTGTTCGGTAAATTGATTAAAGACGCGAAAATCTCCCGGTTCAGCAGGATGGGCGATCGCAAGTTCAATACAGCGCACTGTATCCCGAATATCCAAAAATCCCCGTGTTTGTCCACCTTTCCCGTAAACTGTGAGGGGATGTCCGATAGCGGCTTGAATGCAAAAGCGGTTTAGTGCAGTGCCAAACACCCCGTCATAATCAAGACGGTTAATCAACAATTCGTCTAGCCCTGTTTCTGTTGTGAAAACGCCATAAACTACACCTTGATTTAAGTCTGTAGCCCGCAATCCCCAAACTCGGCAAGCAAAGTGAATATTGTGGCTATCATGGACTTTGCTTAAGTGATACATTGAACCAGGCTGCTTGGGATAAGGCAATATATCTTTTCTGCCATTATGTTCAATATTGATATAACCTTCTTCAATGTCGATGTTAGGTGTGCCGTATTCACCCATTGTTCCCAACTTCACCAAATGACAATTTGGGAAATCTTTCCGCATCGCATATAGCAAGTTTAAAGTGCCGACTATGTTATTGACTTGGGTGAGAACTGCGTGTTCGCGATCGATCATCGAAAAAGGTGCTGAACGCTGTTCACCAAAATGTACTAGGGCATTTGGCTGAAACTGTTGCAGGGATTGCTTGAGAAACTCGTAATTCGTCACATCCCCAATGAAGAGGTCGATGGACTTACCAGTCACATCATACCAACGCTGAAGGCGTTGTTGAATTGGGGCGATCGGGGTTAGAGTTTCAATACTCAGTTCATTATCCCAATGCCGCCGCACCAAACTGTCTAGAATCCCCACTTCATAACCTCTATTAGAAAGGTAAAGTGCAGTTGCCCAACCACAATACCCATCACCACCAATAACCAGGACTTTCATCTTTAACAAGTTTTTACTCGCTGATAGCTAAATCTATGCAGCATTCTTTCGCCTCTCAACTATCAAAAGGGAGAGACTGATAAAGAGTGCTGAGTATTGAGTTGAAGGACAGGTTCAGGAGTCTTGAATACTGAGTAACCCCATAGATATAGCAGTTTTCAGATCAGTGAGGTACAGTTTTAAATCGCAAAGCCCGTAGGGGCTGGATTTCCCAGCCCTCCGTCGTGTTTTTCGGTGAGCTTTGGCCTGTGTGTACACTGTCGTAGCTTCAACTACTTAGGAATTCTGTACTGCTGGGCAATGTAGTAAAACAAATTGTAGTAATCTGGAAATTCCTGAGTCTGACTTCGCCCCTGCCAGTAGTATTTAATTTGACCCTGAGTTAGTGTTAGTGTCATCAAACTGACTTGCGGATCTACATCCACAACTAGCACTCCAGAGACTCCTTGAACAGTCCGAAAATTAGGATCAATCGTAGTTTTGACATCCCGATTTTTGGTTAATGACTCCGGTAGTCGATTACCCGCCCAGGATCGGATTTGCACTGAGTTTTTTTGCGGTGACACAAAAGTGATTCCATCATCATTATCTGGGGCTGGTAAAGAAGCCCAGTTGCTAGGATATGGAAACTCAAAGCTATAGCGGGAATTATTGTAAGTCTTCCACGTGACACCAGAGGTGTTGAAACCAGACGCCGCACACCCCCAAAGCATAATTAACAGGGCGCTGATATAAATTATTCGCCCTAAACTACAAGTTTTAACCATAGCAACATCATTAAACTCATTTGTCATTTGTCAAGAGTCAAGAGTCAAAGTGTCATTAGTTATTTCTCCCTTGTCCACCATGTCTTCCCCATCTCCCAATCCCTATCTGAGCAATTTTGGGTTGACGAACTAATCAAACCCAGCTTATTGTAAAGGAATGTAACAATATTGCCGTCAAAACGTTTTACCGTCTTGACAAGTCAGAATGGAGTCGATAACGTAATATACATACCCGGGTAAGGCCATCGAAAAGTTATATGCAACCGCAAACTAAGCAAAAGGTTACTTTGTATTTATCGCCGGAACTACACAAAAGACTGAAGATTCGATCAGCAGTTGATTCCGAACCCATGTCAGAGCTTGCCGAACGGGCTTTATTTTTCTACTTAGCTAATTCAGAATTGGTTGAGGAACTGGAAGCTTCTGTTCATGGAAGGACGCATAGAGTTTATTCCTGTCCTAATTGTGAAAGTTCATTGGTGTTACGTGACGGGAAATTGGTCGGCTTAGGTAATCAACCAGGAATGATAAATCAAGATCATCTTTCTCTTGATGAGATGGATGAAGACGAAGCCCATCCTAAGGGAGAGGAAGAGCTAGTTCCTTGTTAGGTATAAATTATGAATTGAACAATTCATGATTCGGTTGTTGTTACCAACAAACAATGTCTGTAGTGTACTAAGGTCTCAAGTAGGTCGATGTATGAAAGAAGAGCTCAATATCCTAATTCAAGCTCAATACCCTTTAATCTACCTTGTGACCTCCGAGGAAGAGCGGGCAGAGCAAGCAATCTCCACCATCGCCCAATTGTTAAAGCCCCAACGCCGAATATTTGTTTGGACAGTAACACACGGCATCGTGGAGTATGGCCAACCCCGGAATGTAACTCAGCACAATACCGTTTCTCCAGAGGCGGCAATTGAGTGGATCATCCGGCAGAAAGAACCCGGTATATTTATTCTTAAAGATTTACATCCATTTATTGATGCACCTGCGACAACGAGATCGTTACGGGATGCGATCGCCAGCTTCAAAGGTATGCAGAAAAACATCATTTTGATGTCACCTGTGCAACAAGTGCCTATTGAACTGGAAAAAGAAGTTGTTGTTCTCGATTTTACGTTGCCAGATATGGCTGAGTTAAACAAAGTTTTGACTCACCACTTGGATCAAAATCGTGGGCGACGACTCACAACCGAGGCGCGAGAAAAGCTTCTCAGAGCAGCTTTAGGTTTAACGAAAGATGAAGCTGAGAAAGTCTATCGCAAGGCGCAGGTAACTACAGGTCGTCTAACGGAAGATGAAGTAGATATAGTTTTATCTGAGAAGAAACAGCTGATTCGGCGCAATGGTATTCTAGAATACATAGAAGAAGATGAAACTATTGATGCTGTCGGCGGATTGGAGGAGCTGAAAAAATGGCTCAAACAACGCTCCAATGCTTTTACAGAAAGAGCGAGGGAGTATGGTTTGCCCCAACCAAAGGGAATGTTAATTCTAGGAGTTCCCGGTTGTGGTAAGTCGCTGATTGCCAAAACTACCTCCCGCCTGTGGGGCTTGCCAATCTTGCGCTTAGATATGGGGAGAGTCTACGACGGCTCAATGGTGGGCCGAAGTGAGGCAAATCTGCGTAATGCCCTAAAGACGGCAGAATCCATTTCACCAACAATTCTATTTATTGATGAGTTGGATAAATCCTTTGCTGGTAGTGCCGGTTCTGGTGATTCAGATGGCGGTACTTCTAGTCGAATCTTCGGTTCTTTCCTGACCTGGATGCAAGAAAAGAAATCTCCAGTGTTCGTAATGGCAACAGCTAACAGAGTCGAACGCTTACCGGGAGAGTTCTTGCGGAAAGGACGGTTTGATGAAATTTTCTTTGTTGATCTGCCAACTCCGGAAGAACGGCAAGATATATACAATATTCACCTCACGAAACGCCGCGAAGACATTGCTCGATTTGACCTGGAGCAACTAGCTAAGATGTCAGATGGCTTTTCTGGAGCAGAAATTGAACAAGCGATCGTGGCGGCAATGTATGAAGCCTTTGCCCAAGATCGGGAGTTCACACAACTAGATATTATTGCTGCACTGAAGTCAACTTTGCCGCTGTCTCGCACGATGCAAGAACAGGTCACAGCTTTAAGAGACTGGGCCAGACAGCGCGCCCGCCCTGCAGCATCCTCCGTTGCTGAATATCAGCGAATGGAGTTTTAGAAGCTTTCCCCTGCTAACCCAGGGGCAAAGGCTAGCAGTTTCTGCTAGCAGTTTTGACAAAAACAGCCGCCTCCACCTAAGCGCGGCTTCCCCGAAAACAAACCGTTGTCGTTTTTCTCAATCTTCTCATTGGAGGAAACCCAAATGTCTCATTTTAGCACTCTGCGCACCAAGATCACCGATGCCGAAATCCTCAAGGCTTCCTTGGCCGACCTCGGTATCAGCGTAAAGACTGAAGCTGATGTTCGTGGTTATAACGGTCAGCGCGTCCGTTCTGATATCGTTGCCGTTTTGGAAGGCGAATATGACCTCGGTTGGTCTCGCAACAGTGATGGTTCTTTCGACCTAATCGCTGACTTGTGGGGTGTTGCTAAGAAACACAACCAAACTGAGTTGATCAACTCAATCAACCAAAAGTATGCTGTTAACAAGACATTGGCTGAAGTAAAACAGCGCGGTCTGCAAAACGCCAATGTGAGATTGGTATTGCAATAACAATTTCTCTGCGCGTTCCCAAAGCCGAACGGGTTAACCATATAAATAGCGGTTAGCCCGCTTTTTTATGGGACTGGGATTTATTCTCAGTCCCGATTTTATTTTGGAAATTTTAATTTACTGAACTGATAAACGACTTAATCTTCCAATGATTGAGATGGTACTTCGATTGCTGTGATGTCAATTGTGCCGTCTGGTGTGAAGCGACGAAAATGACTATTTTGTACTAACAGTTGCTCTCCACAGTTAGGACACTGTAACTGGCTGTTATTTAAGCCTGTAAATTCGTGTTTACAGACAGGACACTGGTCGGCAACCAAGTTGCTTTGCAGCCACCAGCGAAACCCAAAAAAAGCAATAACAGGTGCTAATAGGAGCAATCCAACGATAATCAGTAAAGAGTTAACCAACCAGCCCAAGCCTAGTGATGCTAGCAACCAGACAACTGCTAGCAGTGTGAGCCAAGGGCGGAGGTTGACAAGATTCAATTGAAAAGATTTAAGGCTCATTTTTTAAATGACGTATGGCTCTCTCCTTCTAGGATAGCGAGTTTAGCCAAGGGTTAACGGTGAGCGCGATGCCCTGAGCCGGCCTTATCCTTCTGGGGAAGCAAGCTATGCGTTAGCGTTGCGTAGCAAAGGGTAGTCGAACCGTCAATGGTCACAAGCCAATGTATATTGCTCTAGACACATAACTAATGATTAGTGACTAAAGCAGGTCTTGCAGCTGTTGTTGAAAGGCATCTATACCAAAAAGTGCGATCGCTTGTTCTCGCAGCCATTGACCATCACAACGCTGGTCATTGCCTGTGAGAATTTCTATACAAGCAGCTGCCACAGCATTTGGATCGCGATGTGGTACTCGCCACCCCAGTTTACCATCTTGCAGGGGGTCAGCTGATCCATCATCATCACCAGATAGTACAGGAACTCCACAAGCCATTGCTTCTAGATAGACGATGCCAAAGCCTTCTTGGGAAGGCATAATGTAGGCATCAGCGAGGCGGTAATGTGCTATTAGTTGTTCTGTAGGCACGAAACCGGCAAAAACAACGCGATCGCTGATATCTAAATCTTTTGCTAGCTGGGCTAATCGTGGTTGATCATCACCGCGACCAATCACCAAATATTTTACTTCAGGAAATACTTGAGCTATTTGTGGTAATGCGCGAATGGTGACATCTACACCTTTATAAATATCACCTGACCATAGCCGCGCTACAGTCATCAATACCTTGGCATCGGTTAAATTATACTTTTCGACTAATTCTTGTTGCTTAGTCCCAGGAGTGAATTTATCTCCATCGATGGTACAGGGAAGCATTTTGACCATGTTAGGGTCTAGACCATTGGCAGCACAAGCGCGATCGCGACTATAGCGACTAATTGTCCAAATCTTGGATGCCCAGATGAGCGCGTTACGTTCTTTACTCTTAAGCGGTTCCCAAACTTCTTTACCGTAAGTCAGAACTGTATAAGGAATTCCTAATGGTTGACAAAGGCTTTGGATCAATACTGCTAGTTTAATATGACCGCAAAAAACGTGTTGAGGGCGTTCTTGCAACAGACACTTGAGCAACGCCGCTACCATTTTGATTCTCCCCATCTGAGGAGATTGAGTTTTAAAGCTATAAAATTTGAGATTTTCAGACTTTAAAGGGTTTGCGTTATCTGGACTATCTCTTAATACAAAAACTTTTGCTTGATAGTCTGTATTCAATCCCCCATATGCCCGAAAAATATCCTTTACATAGGATTGAATACCACCTTCGTGTACAAAAACTTCTAAAAACACAAAGACATGGCTGGTTTTTTTATAAAATTTATTATCTGAATTTAGATTTTCTGTGACTTTATTAGTTAGCATTTTTGTCTGTTTACATTTGCCAAGTTAAAAAGCAAAAAATTTGCCTGGAGTAATCAGATCCTGAATGAGTAATAATTTTGATTACATAAAATAAAAAGCACGTCTTTTTATGGACGCAGTAGAAAACTTAAAACCTTGCAACATTGCTGTCAGATTTTAACAAATGACTAACTGGAACTCGAATGCTGTTTCTACTCGATCAAGTAGACTTTTTTATACAAAAATCTGATGAGATTCTTAAAATATAGATTAAATAATTTTATTGTTTTAAAACAGATAGCGGATTTCAAGTTGCTGAAGTAGAGAGCCATGATCTCAAAGCCTGTTTTACTTCTGAATTCTGCTGTGAGACTCTCCTAGAGGAAATGCTTCTGCTGAATGTCACCCTTCTGAGGCATATTTGACGATGAGTAAACAGTTTCTACCATCTGCACCACGTTCGTAGACAACATGGTCAGCCAAGCGCCTGAGGAGAAACCATCCATACCCCCCTATTTGAAGAGTACCTGGTTCTGGTTCGGCGATCGCGTCGGGATTAAAAGGTTTCCCATAATCCCAAATTTTCACTTCCAATCTGTCAATCCACAAACAAACCTCAATGTCTATGTTTGTTTCTGGAGGTAAAGTATGGTGAGCGTGACGAACAGCATTAGTAAAGCCCTCTGCCAATGCTAAGTTGAGCCGATAAAGTTGGGTTTCTGACCAGCCAAGTTGAGACAAATGTTGTAGACAAAATTGTTCAAACCATTGTTGAACTTGGTTTAGGAGCTTCAGTTCGCTCTTCACCGTCAGATGGTCTTGCTGCACTATGCTAAGCATTGACCTTGGTTGACTTCAATAATAAGTAAGTGATAGGTAAATGAAAAATGTGCGTATTTGCTGCCTTTTAGTGATTTTAGAGTTTGGAATAGTTTTTATATCCAAAAACTAAATATCCCAGATACAACATTAATATTACTAAAATTGACGCCTGTTGATTTTTTTCAACAGCACATGCATAAGAAATATGAGCAGCGCCTGACACTGCTCATAACTTCAGCACGTGCCGTTAAAACTCACAGGCGTCAAGTGCTTGATCGAGACTAATTTAGAACAGTCCCAAGGTCAGAGATTTATCTAATGGTAGGGCAGCGCCAATACCTAGCCACAGAGTCACAAGAGTGCCAAATAAGAACACTGTAGTGGCAACTGGACGACGGAAGGGGTTTTGGAACTTATTGACGTTTTCCAGAAAAGGTACAAGGATCAGCCCCAATGGTACTGAAGCCATTGCTAATACTCCTAGGAGTTTGTTTGGGAGCGATCGCAAAATCTGGAACACTGGATACAAGTACCACTCTGGCAGAATTTCCAGTGGTGTGGCGAAAGGATTTGCTGGTTCGCCTGTTAAAGCGGGGTCTAGCACAGCTAGCGCCACAATACAAGCGAATGAACCCATAATTACGATGGGAAATACGTAGAGTAGGTCATTAGGCCATGCGGGTTCGCCATAGTAGTTGTGACCCATGCCTTTGGCGAGTTTGGCTCTTAACGAAGGATCGCTAAGATCAGGTTTTTTCAGTGTTGCCATTTTTAATGGTGCGCTCCTGCTTAAGTTGAGTTAAGGCATTTGTGAAAGCTATCAGCTATTAGTGGAGTCTGTCCTATGGCTAGCCCCACTTGAAAAATCTGTCGGGCAGCTAGCTGTTTGGAGGGTCTCTACAGCTTTTAGATTCAGATAGAAGTTTTTGTTGTTTTGTTGCTTATGTATTATTGATTTCTCAATTTCCATAAGTTTAAAACAAACAACTCTATCTTGGGAATGCCGCTGTTGCCTTTTCGGGCTTCAGGTGAGATTACAAAGGACCCGAAATGCCTTGTTTGCGAATCATCAAGAAGTGAAATAGCATGAAAACCGCAATCAACCAAGGCAGTACAAATGTGTGGGCGCTGTAGTAGCGAGTTAGGGTTGCTTGACCAACACTGGAACCACCGCGCAGCAGGTCAGATATCAAAACGCCAACTACAGGAATTGCTTCTGGTACACCGCTGACGATTTTCACAGCCCAGTAACCAACTTGGTCCCAAGGTAAAGAATAGCCAGTCACGCCAAAGGAAACGGTGATTACAGCCAGAATCACACCGCTGACCCAGGTCAATTCGCGGGGCTTTTTAAAGCCACCTGTTAGGTAAACCCGGAAAACGTGCAAAATCATCATCAACACCATCATGCTGGCAGACCAGCGGTGGATGGAGCGAATTAGCCAGCCGAAGCTCACATCAGTCATGATGTATTGCACCGAAGTGTAAGCTTCGGCAACTGTTGGCCGGTAGTAGAACGTCATGGCAAATCCAGTGGCAAACTGGATGAGAAAGCAAACTAGGGTGATACCACCCAGGCAGTAGAAGATGTTGACGTGGGGAGGGACGTACTTGCTAGTAACATCATCAGCAAGCGCCTGAAGCTCCAAGCGTTCCTCAAACCAGTCGTAAACGTTGGCCATACAATCTCAAGTTCCTAAAAATCGGTTGCGGTTAATCAATATCCCAATTTGCAATTTTGGGATTTTAGCAAAGAGGCGTTTGTTGTTTTGCTTGTTAGCTCTCAGAGTGAGAAGAAGTTTAATAAACTTAACACTCTGTAAACATTTAATGTATTGCGTTCTCTTTGCAACCCAACACTCAAAAAGGTGGACACAAAGTAGATCTTATCGTTTGTTGAGTGGGATGCAATGGAATCAGCTGACTTAACAACTTGATAGAGCAATGCACCACTTCTATAAAAAAAGTAACATAATCGAGAGATAGATTTCATCAAAAACAAAGCAACTGGGCAGTTCTAGGCAATTTGGGTTGAGGTGGAATTCACAATGGGCTTCTTCATGCACAAACAGGTTTTTCGTCTGGGTTTTTCACTGCTAATGGCATTTTGGTTGGCGTTGGGGATACTCATCCCATCGGCAACTGCGTTGTCAGAGGAACAAAAGCTAATATCAGAAGTATGGCGAATTGTCAATCGTACTTATCTAGATGAGACATTTAATCATCAAAACTGGGCGATGGCTCGGCAAAAGGCGCTCTCAGCACCACTCAACAATCATCAGGCAGCTTATGGAGCAATTCAGAAGATGCTCAAAAGCTTGGATGACCCGTTTACGCGCTTTTTAGATCCGGAACAGTACCGCAGTTTACAGGTGAATACCTCTGGAGAGTTGATGGGGGTGGGTTTGCAAATTGCCCTCAATTCTGAGACAGGTAAGTTGGAAGTTATCTCACCAATAGCGGGTTCGCCAGCCGAGAAAGCCGGAATTAGACCACGCGATCGCATTATTAAAATTGAAGGGATTTCCACAGAGAATCTGACTCTAGATGAAGCAGCGACCAGAATGCGTGGGCCAATTGGCAGTCTGGTGACACTGTTGATTGAGCGCGATGGCGAGGCTCAAACAGAAATCAGGGTGACACGCGATCGCATTGCGCTGAATCCTGTAGTAGCAGAATTGCGTCGTTCGCCACAAAATCAGCCCATTGGCTATGTCCGCCTCAATCAATTTAATGCCAACGCCTCAACGGAATTGGCACACGCCATTTCTAGTCTAGAAAAACAAGGTGCTGCTGCTTATATTTTGGATTTGCGAAATAATCCTGGTGGGCTATTGCAAGCCGGAATCGAAACTGCTCGCTTGTGGTTAGACTCTGGTACTGTAGTTTACACTGTGAATCGGCAAGGCATTCAGGGCAGTTTTGAAGCATCTGGCCCGCCATTGACTACAGATCCTCTAGTGATTTTGGTGAATAAAGGAACTGCTAGTGCTAGTGAGATTCTCGCTGGGGCGCTGCAAGATAACGGCCGCGCTCAGTTAGTAGGTGAAACTACCTTTGGTAAAGGCTTAATTCAATCTTTATTTGAATTATCTGATGGTTCTGGTTTAGCAGTCACAATTGCGAAGTACGAAACCCCTAAGCATCGAGACATTAACAAACTGGGTATTAAACCAGACAAAGTGATTACCCAAGAGGCAATTACTCGCGAACAAATTGCCACAGAAGCCGATCAACAATATCAAGCGGCGATAGAACTGTTAACAAAAAAATCAGTAGTGGCAGAAGCAGAGTGATTTGGGGATTGGGGATTAGGCAATAGGCAAAGGTTAAGAGTTATTAATTATTTCTCCCTCATCTCCCTCATCCTAATCCTGCTCACAAAAGAGACTGCGTCTGTATCAAAGTATGTAAATCTAGGGAGGCGAGACGTTGGTAGGCTTGATCTATCAAACGTTTGCCTCGGAGGAAACCCGTGTTAGCACCAGGACAAATGTAATGGAGCGTTTCTGGTGTAAAATTAGTTAAGAGGGATCGAAGACTTTTAATTTGTCGTGACCAGTGAAAAGTTTTGGCTGTGCGTAATGGTACCGGTTCACCTTGCTGATTAGGAATTAAGTGGCGGCCAGAAAATAGCACTCCCCCGAAGTCACTATGGTACAGACAAGATGATCCGGGAGAATGACCTGGTGTCCAAATCAGTTGTACTGTTGAGTTAAGCGCGATCGCTTGACCGAAAGTAGTTACATTTAATCCGGGTAATAAATAAGCTTCTTGCTCTTGAATCAGAACCTCGCAGCTTAGGGTTTGTTGGATTTCTGGGGTTTTGCCAATAGCACCGCGATGAGTAAGAAATAACCAACGCACGCCACCATGCGATCGCAAAAAATCCAGATTCGTTTGGTATAGAGCAGGGCAATCTATGAGGATATTGCCTTCGTTTCCTACAATAAAGTAAGATGTTCCTCCTAATGTGTCCCGATTTGGTGGAAAGGCAAAAATATTGTTGAGTACAGCCCGTGGTGGTTTAGCTGTAGGACTTGGCACTTCAGGTAAGGGGCACATAACAAAAAAACAAAATTGGGGAGTTGTAGACAATATGGTGACAGAATTTAACATCTCAGGACTTTCGGCTTGAGACTTAACAATCACTGTTAACCATAGGGAAAATTAGAGTTTATGGTCTAGCTTGTAGTAGCTGCTGTGGTGTTGGCACTATGGGCGGGGCGTTTTTTCAAAATTACTGAAGCACATGACATTTTGGTTTCTCCTGGTACTGGGATTAGTTACTTATTTAATGGTGCAGCGCATTGTCGCTCATAACACCCGCACACCAGTCTGGCTGTTGTGGCTGGTTTTAATGACACCAGCACTGGTATGGACGGTGTGGGTAGCAATATATGGAGAGAAACAACCTCCGTCACGACCATTGATACTATTAATGTTATGGTTGATAGTCATCTGTCCCCCGTTATTCTGGTTGTTGTTTCGGTTGGGTCGTTACTCATCAAAGGAGTTTCAGACTGAACTACCAGCCCCAGAATCACCATCAGCCAACCATCCTACCGCAGAACCAGTACCAGTGCATCCCATTGAGCCAACGGAAGAAACCCAACTGCGAAATTGTTTTCCTTGGTCTGTATACTACATCCAAAACATTGAGTATAGACCCCAAGCTGTGATTTGTAGGGGTCAGCTGAGGACTACGGCAAATAATGCGTACCAACAAATTAAGGCAAATATCGAAGCCCAATTTGGCGATCGCTTCTTGCTAATCTTTCAAGAAGGTAACAATAATAAGCCTTTTTTTGTGCTTGTTCCCAATACTCAAGCAGCTAAACAAGCAAATACAAGCAATCCAGAACAGCTAACTCGTCCAGGATTAGCCCTGCTATTGTTAGTAGCTACTTTGATCACTACTACCTTGGTGGGAGCGCAAAATGCTGTTGCTACTCTCCCGCCTATATGGAAACTTCCCTCTTTAGCACAAACTATTTTATCTAATCCCGCTGTCTTGCTGCCAGGATTGCCCTATGCATTAGGGCTAATGACGATTTTGGGTATTCATGAACTAGGTCACTATTTAACAGCTAGGTTCTACAAAATTCGCTCAACCTTGCCTTACTTTATCCCTATGCCTTTTTTCTTGGGAACCTTTGGTGCATTTATTCAAATGCGTAGTCCTATTCCCAATCGCAAAGCTTTATTTGATGTGAGTATCATGGGTCCAATTGCAGGCTTTATCGCTACCTTGCCTGTAATAATTTGGGGCTTGGCTCATTCTGATATAGTTCCCCTAAACGAGAAAACAGGCTTGTTGAATCCCGAAGCGCTGAATCCAAAATATTCAATTTTATTAGCGCTGCTCTCAAAACTAGCACTAGGAGGCGCATTAACGCCAAAATCTGCTATTGACCTACATCCTGTCGCTGTAGCAGGGTTTCTGGGACTAATTGTGACAGCATTAAATTTAATGCCAGTAGGACAACTTGATGGGGGTCACATTGTCCATGCAATGTTTGGGCAACGAACTGCTATGGTGATTGGGCAAATTGCGCGCTTGTTGCTGTTATTGCTTTCCCTAATCCAGGCAGAATTTTTCTTGTGGGCAATGATCTTATTATTCATCCCGTTGATTGATGAACCGGCGCTGAATGATGTCACGGAATTGGATAACAAACGTGACGTTCTAGGATTGTTGATGATGGCTTTGTTGCTGATAATTGTACTGCCACTACCGCAGGCGATCGCCAACTGGTTGCAGATTTAAATCAGTTAACAGTGAACAGTTAACAGTTAACTGTTCACTAATAAATAAACTAACTTGATACGGAATTAGTGGCCTCAGACGGTTTTGCATCTGCTGGACTACCACCCAAGCGAATCTCAGAAGTGAAGGAAGCCATGCTAAAGCCGCCGAAGCGTTTGAGGACACTAACCCGCATTCGCAAATTAGGACTAGCAAACCATAGACGCTCCTCAGACCACATAGTTTCATACTCTGTAGTGAGGGTCAAAGCGCCATCTTGATCAATTTTATAGCGTCCGGCAACTGGGGCTTTTTCGGCATAACCCATTTCCCGTAGTAACTTACCTTCATCGGGATTATCTGCATCAGGTACGGAAACTAACACAGTAGAGCCACTGTGTTTTTCTTCATCCCATTCCATTGTGCCGTTCCAGGTAACTCTGGCCCCAGAACATGTATTGCTAGGCACAACTTCATACTGTTGACAAAGTTTGATTACTTCTGGATGGTCTGCTGGCAGTGTCTCAATAATGAGTTCTGATTTGCCATCTTCAGATTGCTTAAAAGCTAAATGGTGACTAGTACGATGAGAAAACCATTTACCAGCACTCAATTGAAAAAATTCTTCAATATTCATGAATAAAATTATCCTGCATCAAAATTTTGAAGATCCTACTTATTATTAAAAGCTAGGAAGAGGCGTTAATCTTCATTTGGATTATCGATTTCTTGGAGCCTTTGCAGAGAAATCGTCGCTGATTGGGCGACATTAGGATGATTGTCTTTTTCTAGATATTTTAAAGCCGAGACACTTTTGCGAGTGGGGAGATTGCCTAATGCTTCTGCCAGACGCTGCCGTACTAACCAATCATCTGATTGGGCAAAGCGGAGGATACTATCTACAGACTCAATATCTTGAATTTCTCCCAAGGCAGCGATCGCTGCTTGGTGTAGTATGGGTTCGTTGCTATCCAGTGCTTGAATCAGAATGGCACGGGCCCGAGGGTCTTTAATATTACCCAAAGCTACTGCCACACTAAAGCGGACTAACCAATCGGTATCTTCATAAAACGCTCGTGACAGCACCTCAAAGGCTCTAGCATCACCCAAATATCCCAAAGCACCGGCAGCATCAGCACGTATACCATAATCTGGGTCATTTTCCAGAATTTTTACCAAAATTGAATAACATTCTGGTGTGGGTTTAATTCCCAAAGCAAATATAGCCATTGATCGCAGCTGGAGAGATTCGTCATCCAAAACCTTTTTAATCAAAGGGACTGCATCTTCAGGCGCAACATCACGCAGATTAGCCAAGGCTACCATGCGATCGCGTAAGTTAGGACTTTCTAGCTGAACAGAGATTTCCTCTAAACTTAGAGTCGTCATTTAGTCTCATACACTTTCTTTACTTATCTTTACTTTACAGAATTCCTTGCCACAAAGCCCACTGCGGACTTGATTTATGGGTTTCCACTGAGGAGTCAGCAGTAGATGAAATGAAGTTCAACCCAAATTGTGTGTTTCTACATTCTTTTGGGAATCATAAATCTCAGGAAGCTGTGTATAGCATTTCTTTCTTGAATGAAATACAAAATTTTTGGTTTAAGACAAAAGGCTGCAGTCTGTTTGTTTTGCCAAAATGTATGCCACTCAATCAACAGGCGCTATAAACAACAAAGAATTGCTTCCTCAACCATTACGAACTTTTAAAGGATAATTATGCCTAAACGTCAGTTTCGCAGCAGCAGCAGCAGAAATTCAGTAGCACTAGAGCCAGAAGTAGCGATCGCAGTCATTGGCATCTTTTCCGCAGCTGGTGACGGAGAGATCACTAGAGCAGAAGAATACGCTTTGAGTGAGATGCTAGGAGGGATTTCCCAGTTTGAAGATTTCTCCGAGGATGACTACCAAGAATTGACAGATAAAGTCTGTAGCTTGTTAGAGGAAGAGGATGCTGATGAGGTTTTGAGTCAAGCGATCGCATCCTTACCAGATAAAGAATATCGAGAAGCTGCATACGTCACTGCTATCTTGGTCGTAGGCATTGACGGTGAAGTACCTGAAAGTGAACAGGATTATATTTCTGAACTTCAAGAAGCCTTAAAGATTTCCGACAAGCGCGCACAAACACTCATAGACGAAGTCTTTGGAGAAGACGAAGACGAGGATGAGGACGAAGGCGAGGACGAAGAGTAATATCAATTTACAAAAAGAATGCGACAGATACATTTGTAGGAGCGGGGTTTTCACGCCCCAGCCTTTACAAAAATCCATCGCAAACTTGTAGGGGCGGGGTTTTCCCGCCCTCAGGGGTTTTCTTATATTTAATCGCAGTCAAAAGCGCTATATCATCATCAAGTAGTTTTCAGAAATATTTGATGACCAAAAAAATTAGTATTGCTTTGATGCTATTGTTCCTCGGCATCCATATTGGTGTTACCCAACAAGTATCTTCAGCACAAACACCAACACCAGTTGCACCAAAAACTACAAAGTCAATTTGCCCCACTCAACTTAGAGCATCTGTAGATGCTGTCATTAATCGTCCCCTCCTCAGTCGGGCGCGTTGGGGAATTTTAGTAGAAACCCTCACAAGTAGGCAAAGTCTTTATAGTCGGGATGCTCAAAAATACTTTACTCCCGCTTCTAATGCCAAGCTGCTGACAACAGCCGCCGCCTTACAACATCTGGGGGCAAATTTTCGCATTCGCACATCTATTTATCAAGATGCTCAAGGTATTTTGCGTGTTGTTGGTAGGGGAGATCCTAGCTTAAGTGATACTCAGTTGCGAACATTAGCAAAGCAGTTGCAACAGAAAGGCATTACCCAAATTAAACAGCTAATTGCCGATGATAGTTATATTCAAGGGGAGATTGTTAACCCTACTTGGGAATGGGAAGATGTACAGTCAGACTATGGCGCACCAATTAGCAGCTTTATTCTGAATGAAAATGCTTTTAGTTTAAAGCTGTCACCGCAAGCTGTCGGCAAACCTCTACAAATTTCCTGGACTGATATCAACGAAGCAAAACAGTGGCGGATAGTTAATCAATCAATAACAATTGAGAAAAACCAACCAAGCTACATCGGTGTTAGCCGCGACTTATCAGGAACAGTATTGCAAATTAAAGGAAACTTAGCGGCGAATACTGAACCGTATTTAGTAACTTTACCTGTAGTTGATCCTAATTATTACTTTTTGCGCCGCTTCCGTACCATTTTGGCAACCGAAAAAATTATTTTAGGACAAACCTTTGTCGGAACTGGTAATAATAATCAACAGGAAATAGCATTTGTAGAATCACCTCTGTTATCTAAATTATTAGCAGAGACAAATGCCAATAGCAATAATCTTTATGCTGAGGCCTTATTGAGAGCATTAGCTGTTAATCAACCCAAAGTAAAAAACAAGAATACAGATGATATTGGGTTAGAAGTTCTCAAAGCAAGTTTAACTAAATTGGGAGTCGATCCGGCAAATTATGTTTTGGTAGATGGTTCGGGATTATCACGCCGTAATTTGGTAGCTCCAGAAGCTTTAGTACAAACTTTGCGAGGCATAGCGAAAACACCAGTTGCATCGGTGTATCGTGCATCTTTACCCGTTGCTGGTAAAAATGGTACCCTCAAAGACCGTTTTCAAGGTACTTCTGCTGAGGGTATTGTGCAAGCTAAAACAGGCACTTTAACAGGTGCTGTTTCCCTCTCTGGATATGTAAATGGACTGAATTATGAGCCTTTAGTTTTCAGTATTATGGTGAATCAAAACGAACAGCCTGCATCAGTTGTGCGACAAGCAATTGATGAAATTGTTGTGTTATTAACGCAGTTGCAGCGTTGTTAATTTAATGTCTGATGACGGTTGACTGATAACTGATAACTGATTTTCCGGATGGGATGAAAATTGATAGGGATAAATAAGTGGTAGATGCACTTTAATTAAATTTCAGCCTTCAGCCTATGGTTGAGGGCTTTTATTATTTAAATATAGATGGTAACAAACTAGGAGCTAACCACAGTGCATAACCAATAAACCCAAATAGGAATGTAATCAATACAGTGATGACGTAACTAATACACATCAATAAACCATCAGATTCGATCGTAGCTACGGCTAATAGTAAAATACCTACGGTGGGGATGGGATTAGTTAGCGGAATTGGTGAAATCAGTAATAGTGTTAACCAAGAGATACAAAGACCATTTAATCGCCAAGTCCAAGAATTTTCTGCGATTTTTGCCAAGCGGGGACGGGCGATTTTTTCGACAATTCTGGTGACTCGGCGGAGATTTTGTAAAAGGATGTTGGCAAAACGACGAGGAAATTTGTAATTGGCAATTTTTTTTGGTAGCCAAGGCGATCGCCTTCCCAAAACCATCTGCAATGATAATAGTAAACAAGCACCACCAAAAGGCCCAGTAAATCCAGGTGGCATGGGAAACAAAAATGGTAAAACTAATAATGCTATAACCAAGCTAAAACCCCGTTCAGAGGTTTCTGCCAGAATATCTCCTAGAGTTAATGGCTGTTCAGCTAGGCGTTGCAATAATGACTTAATATCTTGAGAAAATCTTAAATGCATTTGTCTTGAGTGAATGCGATTTCCCACAATACCCAGCTAGGTTTAAGTAGATCAGCATGAATATACATACAATAGGATTGCCAAAAATTCCCTAAAAAATCAAGTTTCTATGGGCGTAGAAATAGCTTAACTTACCTTTGTCTATTTTTTATGTATTGCTGGTTGTAAATATCACATTCCTCGTTTAGGAATTTGCAGATGGCGGTACTAAAACAGCTACAGCTTTAGGAACAACACGGAACTTGGCGGGGGTATAGGTTGTGATTTCACCATCAGTATTGATAGGACGAGGTTTACGGGTATACACCTCAAATTCTTTCCCATGAAGGTTGCGAACTCTCTGTGAATGTATATGTCGCCCATGTTGCATCCCTGGTAGCAAAGGTATAATTTGCCACCAATGCTCGATTTCCAAACTGTAGAGATCCAGCCTCTGGTCATCTATTGTGGCATCAGGAGCCACTGCCATGCCACCGCCATAATACCGACCATTGCCTACGGCAATTTGTACCGTATGTGCGCGAACCGATTCGCCATTGAACCGAATTTCTACACCAAAAGGTCTAGCTTCCAAAATCACTTGCAATGCGGTGGCGATATACGCAAATATTCCCCAACGACGCTTGACTTCTTTGGTGAGTCGCTGGGTAATTTTCACACTCAGTCCCATACTGGCAACGTTGAAAAAGTGCTTGCCGTTCACCCATCCTAAATCAATGCGTCGCTGTTCGCCTTGGGCAATAATTTTGCAGGCTTCGGGTAGGGAGTTGGGAATTCCTAACGTTCTTGCTAAATCGTTGGCGGTTCCTAAAGGTAATATCCCTAAAGGCAGCTGGGTATCTACTAAAGCATCTACTGCGGCATTGAGGGTACCATCTCCACCACCAATGATCACCAAATCAACTTGATGTTGGTAATTCAAGATAGTTTCAGCAAGGTGATCGGGATTGTTGACAGATTCCTCGATTAAATCCAAATCAAGTTTCTCTAAATAATGCATCGCTTCCAAGAGACGCTTTTGTCCTTGTCGAGCGTGGCGATTTATTAACAGCAGTGCGCGGGCACACATGGGCATTACCTCTTATAGTTCAAATGTCGAATCGTCTTCAGAATCTAGCTATAGTAGGCAATAGACTTAAAAGTTGGTTATTGTAGGTATTTTATGATCCGTTTATCGCCTAATCTACCTAACAACTCCTATACTTAGAATTTTGCAAAAATCAAATTGGATCACTATAGCAATCTTATTTGATTTCTGAAAAAATCTCCGTATCTGTAGGGTGGGCAATGCCCACCATATCCGGGTTTTGGTGGGCATTGCCCACCCTACGTATATTTCAAAAATCAAATAGTAGTCCTATATATTCATGCTGATATTATAGTTCTAATCAAAAATAATGTTTTTACTGGGCATAAATCTATCTGTAGATACTATCGGTATTGATATTACTCATAATTATAAGTATCTGTAGGGTGAGCATTGCCCACCCTACGTATTATTTCAAAAATCAAATAGGAATCCTATATCTGTAGATAATATCAGTATTGATCTTAACCATAATTATAAGTATTTAAGTTTTGCTTGGTGAAACTGCAACTTGTTATATGTCAACTACTTCTGTGGCAGATATAAAATTGTCTACGCTGTGCAAAGCGATATTTTTGATTACTTCCTCTGTTATACCAATTTCAATAATTTTTACGACAAGTTAACAGTCCGTCAGGGTGAAAAAGCATCATTTTAGGATCAGAATGAATATATTGTTACCAGTCCATAAACAATACGTTTTGATTGTAATAGTAATCTTATTGTATCTTGTGTAAAGTGCAGAACCACTTACTTAATTAACACACCGCTTTTCAGCTAAGTTCCGTAATTAAATCACTATGCCTGTTTCACAGAACGTCGCGCCTGTCTCACAGAACGTCGCGCCTGTCTCACAGAACGTCGCGCCTGTCTCACAGAACGTCGCGCCTGTCTCACAGAACCTCACGCCTGTCTCACAGAACCTCACGCCTGTCTCACAGAACGTCGCGCCTGTCTCACAGAACGTCGCGCCTGTCTCACAGAACGGCATAATTTTTGTTACATTCATTAACAATATACTGCTCCCTGCTCCCTGCCTCCTGCCCCTCACCTCCTCAGTATAAATACGAAAAATTTACAACAATTTAAAGCGATCGCCCAAAAACATCATTATCAAAATACAATCTTTTGTTAATTTCCCTGAGCCAAAATACAGCTTGATTGAGACAAACTAGCTCTAGAAGAATGTTATACAGGAGTGTTTAAATGCCACGTCAAAAACTTCGTACATCCCGCGTTCTAGAAAAAGCTGTATTGAGAACCGCCGGACTGAAAGCGATTGATCCCAACATCGATTTTGGGGATGCTTGCAATATCCAAAACCTGACACAACAAATTGAAAGGCTACGCAACAAAATCATCGATTACAACACCACGCTAGCGGTGATTGATACAACGAGAAACGAAATTGAAGAGATGGAAAAAAATTTGGGCGCTCTTTCTGAAAGAATCCTGCTAGGAGTGGCGTGGAAATACGGCAAAGACAGCAGCGAATATGAGATGGCGGGTGGTGTGCGAAAAAGCGATCGCATCCGCAAAAGCACAGCTACTCGTCTCAAAGCTGTGACAGAAGTAACAGCAGATGATAACGCTCAAAGCGCATAGTACAAAAAGGCTGAAGTATGAAGTATAAAATGAAGAGACTTGTATACTCCAATACAGTTCAGTTGAGCCACAAAACCCTCATGTAGAGACGCGATTCATTGCGTCTGAAAGCCTTTATTCCTGACGATTTGTACTACATAAAAGAAGGCAATAGGCAATAGGGAAAAAGCTATTGCTTATTGCCTTTCATGTAAGTTAGTTACTAAACGCGATTATTATTCAACCCTGGTAGCTGCTGAGTATCACCGATAATGGATTTTATTCCTTCTAAAGTAGCCGGAATAGTGCGCGGGTCCATAAACATCACCTTGCTGCTATCACTCTTACCAATTGCCGCACCCATATCTAAGTAACCTAAAGCAAACAGAACTTCGATCGCTTTGTGAGCGTCGGCGTTTGTTTTAATTTTTTGAGCAATGATTTCTGCTGATTCGGCGATCGCTTGCGCCCTCAAAACCTGTTGCTGACGTTCAGCCTGGGCGCGGAGAACGGTTGCTTTTTGTTCAGCCTCAGCCTGCAAAACTATTGATTTTTGACGGGCTTCTGCGTCTAAAATTTGAGCATCAGCCTTACCTCTAGCACTATTCACAGCCGACTCGCGATCGCCTTCAGAAGTCAAAATTGATGCCCGCTTGCGTCGTTCTGCGGACATTTGTAACTCCATCGATTCCTGCACCGCCTTTGAGGGAATCAAATCTCGCAGTTCCACCCGCGTCACTTTTACACCCCAAGGATCAGTAGCAATATCCAAATCCCGCAACAGCAGTTCATTAATTTGAGAACGAGCGGTAAACGTCTGATCTAACTCCAACTGTCCCATTTCCGAGCGAATTTGAGTCAACACCAAATTCACCATCGCCGACTGGAGATTTTCCACCTTATAATAAGCCTTCTCCAAATCAACAATCCGCCAATAAACCACCGCATCCACAGTAATCGAAACGTTATCACGAGTAATACATTGTTGTGGGGGAATATCTAAAACTTTTTCCCGGATAGTTTGTTTATAAACAACCTTATCGACGACAGGAGTAATAAAGTTCAGTCCTGGTTCCAGTTTCTTATTATAGCTACCCAATCTTTCCACCAAAGCCTCATCGCCTTGATTAATTACTCGCACCGAAGTAGCCAAAGCCGAACCGCCCAAAGCCAAAGATATTAAAAACAGTAGTGGTTCCATATCAAGTCTCCTGAATCAGTTATCAGTTATCAGTTATCAGTTATCAGTTACTTGTACTGACTTGTGCCGAGCGGAGCCGAGGTAGCGTAGTCGTAAAGCCTGCGGCATAGCTCCGCTTAGGGCGTAGCCGACGCACCAGAAGTATCAGTTGCCTGTTGACTGTTCACTGTTAAAACCTACGAATTTAAAAGGTTTTCCGGCATCACAATTAGAGTAGTGCCTTCTCTGCGAACTACATAAACTCTTTGATCAGGTGCGACACTCAGATTCTCATCATCACATCTTGCCTGCCAAGAATTACCCTCATAGAGTACCCGCCCTGTTCTTCCTGGTAGAATCTCTGTTAAAGTTTCAGCGATCGTTGCATCTTGAATTTTTGAGCTACGTCGTCGTCGCTGTACAAATCGCCGGGAACCCGCGACTAGCAAAGTGGAAAGCAATAGCCAAACCACAACCTGTAGCCATAGACTTACTAAACCTACCCGTGACAGTAGCGCCACCACAAAAGCGCTCATTCCCATCAAGAAAGTCACAAAAGCTGATGGTAAAAACAGTTCCGTTAAACACAGAGCCGATCCCGCCAGGAGCCAGATTAAGGTATAACTTGGCATAGCGCCATCCTAGAAATTAAATTCACTCAAATACATTTCTACAAAATTAAATACATTTAGGGGCTGACTGTTTACAGAAAGCAAAACATGCTATTTTTAGCATCAATTTTGATTAACGTCAGTAACAAGGTGTAGCCAGAGGTACACCAACCCAGTTTATTCTAGCCTTCAAATCTCTGGAAGGATGAAGTATGAAATAATGCCCCATCCCCAGTCCCCAGTCCCCAGTCCCCAGTCCCCAATATGATATCTACTCAACAAAAAATTTATTGCATAAATCCAGACTGCACTCAGCCAATTAACCGGTTGGGGAATCGTGTCTGTGCAAATTGTCAAACCCCCTTAGTCCAACGTTATCTTTGGGCTACTGGCTCTTTAGCTGCTAAAATTCCACCAGAAACAAATATTGCCAATAGATATGAGGTAATTACGGAAAAAATCTGGCTAGATACACAACCAGGATTAGTGCCAGATGTTCCTGAAGAACTGCCAGATGAAGTTATTCCGTATCTCAAGCTATATCAAAAACAGTTACACATTCCTCAACCCTATGGCTTAACTCGCTTAGAGGGCAGCACAAGTGATATTTTATTGCTAGAAAACGTCCCCATAGATCAGACTGGACGTATTTACCCAATACTTGCGGATGCCTGGATGCAAGCATCTGCAGTACGTCAAGTTTACTGGCTCTGGCAAATTCTGCAACTGTGGTCTCCCTTATCAGACTTGGGAGTCGCCAACAGTCTACTCATCCTGGACAATCTGCGAGTCCAAGGTTGGTGTGTGCGTTTGTTGGAACTTCACCCCACACCAGAAACCCTACAGCCTAATTTGCAGGATTTGGGGCAGTCTTGGCAGTCTTGGGTAGTGTCTGCCAAAATATCCGTAGCTCCAGAGTTACAAAATATAGTCGAGCAGATGTGCAGTGCAGAGGTGGATTTTGAGGAAATTAGTAATCAACTTAATGCCCTATTGTTATCTGCTGCTGCAGAATTGCCATTAAACCTGGAGGTAGCAGGAGCTACAGATACAGGCCCAGAACTGACACAAAACGAAGATACATGCTATCCTACTGGCTCATCCGGTAATTTAGATGACCCATTAATACCCCGTTTGTCAATTGTTTGTGATGGAATTGGCGGACACCAAGGCGGCGAGGTTGCTAGTCAATTAGCTGTACAATCCTTAAAGTTACAAATCCGTGCCTTATTAGCAGAAGTAGCCGAACAAACTGAACTAGTACCACCAAACTTGTTGGAAGAACAGCTAGAGGCTAGCTTGCGAGTAGTGAATAATGTAATTTCTGCTCGTAATGATGAACAGAAACGCCAAGGTAGAGAACGCATGGCGACAACCCTCGTTATGGCATTGCAAGTACCGCAACGGGTGGAAAGCAACTCTGAAAAACAGTTAGAAAATGCTCATGAACTCTATATAGCCAATGTTGGTGACAGTCGTGCTTATTGGATTACGCGCCACTATTGCCAAAGACTTACAGTCGATGATGATGTAGCGATGCGCGAAGTCCGCTTTGCTCGGAGTTTGTATCGTCAAGCACTCAAAAGACCAGATGCAACAGCCCTAACTCAAGCATTAGGGACAAAAGATGCTGAAGCCCTGCGGCTTTCAATTAAGCGATTTATTGTAGAAGAAGATGGCATATTGCTACTGTGTTCTGATGGTTTAAGTGACAATAACTGGGTAGAGCAATCCTGGCAAGATTACGCAGTACCAGTGTTAACAGGTAAACTGGCTCTAGAGGATGCTGTGCGTAACTGGATTAACCTGGCGAATCAAAAAAACGGGCACGATAATACATCGCTAGTGATGACTCATTGCAGCGTTTCTAGAGAATATTTAGTATCAATGACTCACTTGCAATTACCAGTGGAGATTCTCGAGTCAGAACCAGAAGAATTTTCTTTGGCAGATAGTTCACAAGTCCTACTGGATTTGGATATCACAGCAGAAACAGCCACCAGCGGAGTCAAAAAATCCAGTCGCGGTAAGCGATTATCCCTAATTGGGGGATTATTGATCTTGCTTTTGGGTGGTGCAGGTTTAGGATTATTCGCTTGGTGGCGACTTTATCCACAAGGATTCCAGCAGATGTGTGGGCAACTTCCTGACAAAGTACAACAGTTGTGCCCACCAGTTAAGTAGGGGGCTGGGGATTGCACTTCGACTTCTCTGCGAGACGCTACGCGTAGCTTGCTTCCCCGCAGGGGTACGCTCAGTGCCCAGAGATTCGGGGCAGGGGGATTAGGAATTTTACTCCTCATCTCCCCCATCTCCAAGAGTTATAATAGAAGGTCTATTTGTTGTAGAATGAAAGTTATTGTTAAAGCACATAATCGCAGTCAAGTGGGCTTTTTCGTGATATGGGACATTTCCGGAACGTTCTGGAAAATTCCTTGTAATGACAAACTCCTTGGGAAAGTTTGTTTAACTGCGAGAGATGACAAGTCAACTGTAAAGTCAAAGTACTAGGCGACTTTGGTGTGGCTGACTCATTGCTGTCAGAGCCTGCATTGGCAGGCTTTGCTTGTATAGCCTATGCAGAGGCGTTCAGCAGCCGTTGGTATTAATTTAAATGTGCAGCTTGACTATTTCGAGCAGTCTTTTTTTCAAAAAAGCAGGTTCAGAGAGGGATGGCTGTGGAGATACTTGTAGACAAAGAAAAGCTAGGTGTAAATGGTGTTATGAAAGTTGGCGATCGCGTCCGTATTATAAATTCGGTGATAGTCTACCATCATCCTGAGCATCGCAGTCAGCCTTTTGACCTTAAAGGCTCTGAAGGCGAAGTTGAAACTTTTGCAACTCAATGGCAAGGTAGACCTGTGAGTGCTAATTTGCCGATTGTAGTCAAGTTTAGTAAAAAATTTAAAGCCCATTTACGTGAAAACGAGTTAGAAATCATTTAAATTCTTGTGGAGCGGCGAAACCACTGTAATATATTCAGCTCGCCGCGCATTTTTTCGAGCTGTTGGCGATTTTGTTTTGCTGTTGTACGATACCACTGACAATAAAGGTCAAATTCTGACCGCGTCTGAACTTCTTGATAAAACTGGCGGGTTGTTTGATGAGCGCCAAAGGTTTCATCAATTTCGGGTGGAGTTGCAGGAATAATATAAGGCAGATTTTTAGACATAATGTCAGTGAGTGACGACTGCTACGTCTTGAGACGTTGAAAACTGATAACTGTTCACTGATACTTCTGGTGCGTCGGCTACGCCCTAAGCGGAGCTGTGCCGCAGGCTTTACGACTACGCTACCTCGGCTCCGCTCGGCACAAGTCAGTACAAGTAACTGATAACTGATAACTGATACTTCGACTACGCTACCTCGGCTCCGCTCGGCACAAGTCAGTACAAGTAACTGATAACTGTTGAAATTATAGCCAGCCACGCAAGCTGTAAACAAAAAGACCGATATATTCTTTTAAGGCGTTAGTAAACTGGTGCAAATTATCGGTGTCAGGTAATAAATTTAGGATTGCAGCTTTGGGAGAACTGCTGAGTTCTTGTACTTCGTTTTCACTAATGAGAAAATCAGTAGGTGCAGCAATGGCTTCAATGCCTTGACGCTGAAAAATTTTGAGCGATCGCGGCATGTGTATCGCTGAAGTAATTAATAATACTTGCCGAATATTCCGAGACTGGAGAATGTTCCGTACATTCACGGCATTTTGATAAGTATTGAGAGAATCTGGCTCTTGGACAATGGCCTGTGGTGGTATGCCAAGAGATGTGAGAATATCTGCCATATCCGCCGATTCTGAAGCACCACCACCGCGCCAATTAATGCGTCCACCACTGAGAATGATGAGCGGCGCTTTTTGTTGGCGATATAGTTGAGCTGCATAGATAACGCGATCGCCTGTTTCACTCAAATCAACACCAGGACGTGGTGGAAAAGCCGATTTAGTTGCACCACCCAAAACTACAATAGCTTCTGCATTAGGTATGGGAGTGAGTGGGATATTTTGCCATTCTAGCGATCGCACCAACCAGTGAGAAACCCAGCCGTTACTACACAAAAGTAATAAAATTAGTGCAAAGGCGATCGCACCTGCTGCAATGTGCGGTCTTTTCCACAACATCACCAACGCCACTACCAAACTTATACAAGCTAATCCTAGGGGATAAAAGAACAACGGCAGTAACTTAGAAAGATACAAAAACATAATGGGGAATGGGGAATAGGGCATTGGGCACTTGTAATGAGTGCAGTCGTAAAGCCTGCGGCATAGCTCCGCTTAGGGCGTAGCCTAGTAGTCTGTCAGGGTTGAAATGAGGGACTGTAGTGTGAGCGTCTCGCTCACGCGGGCTTTTCGTCCCGCACTACCAAAAACCCCTCAAAACAAAATTGACAAACCACTAGGCTGTTGACTTTGATGAAATTTGGTGATTTTCAGTTCATGCTATTTTCGTGAGAGTGGAAAATCTCTCTGGTGTCATTGTGAGCGGAGCGAAACAATCCCCGCGATTGCTTCGTTCCTCGCAATGACAACACATATTCTGCATGAATTTTTACCTTCTAAAAAGGCACAGAGTTAACACTCTAGGCGTAGCCTCTCGAAGAGAAGTATTGGGCATTTGTGATTTCTCACTTCCTCACTCAGTCCCCAATCCCCAATCCCCATTACCTTTCCCAAAACTTAAAATTGATACCCCCAGCAGCAGTGCGACGAAACCGACGGGTAACTCTTCTTTTTTGCTGTCTAGTACTTCTTTCGCTAGGCTGTTCAGCTGCAACATCCTCTGTAGTTTCTGCTGGTAGCTGAGTTCTCGTTTCTTCCTTGCTTCCCCACCAAGCAATAATCCAACCCCCGCCTAAAGCAGCTATTCCTCCCAGCAAAATACTTATGGGTGCTGGATATCCCAACAACGAAAAGCCAAGCAAGAAAAATAACCAATATTTCAGCGCCGCATCGATACCTTCCGAGGAAGCAATAGATTGGGGTTTGGGGTTGTTTTTGCTAGCAGTGGTGATCCAACCTAAAGTTAAACCGCCGATGATACCCAAGAAAATGCTGAAGCTTAATGAAGTCCCTGTCAGCGTTAAGATGAGTATCAAAAACGCCGCAAATATCAGTTGAGAAATGAATTCTGCAGGAAAATTGAGAAAGTTATTATTTTTGGCCATGAGTTAAACAGGGCTATTACAGTTATCAGTTACTTGTACTGAGCGTAGTCGAAGTATCAGTTATCAGTTATCAGTTACTTGTACTGACTTGTGCCGAGCGGAGCCGAGGTAGCGTAGTCGAAGTATCAGTTATCAGTTAAGTAACTCGGCACAATAAAATCAAACTATGTAAAGAAGCCTAAACCCTATTCTCTCCTGTATTCTGGCTGGTTGTTGAGCGCAGTCGAAACACTGTCTCCTGCCTTATTCCAATGATAATTATTTACGCCGACCTACTTAGTTCATTGATTACTGTTCACTGTTCACTGATAACTGATTTAGCGGTTGAGTTGTATCCAAAATTTTTACGTAAGGTTTTTCTGCATCTGTAAAAGGTTCTGCTTGCTGAAGTTGGGACGCTAATAAATCAGCGGTAGCATCAGCAATATCACCAGTGCGATTAACCAGACGTTCCTGCAAAACTTCTAGTGGTGCTGTGCAGTGGATAATTTTGAGAGGAATTTGATACTTTTCGGCGGCGGATATTGCTTCTTGTCGCAATTGTTGTCGGTCATACTTGGCATCCAAAATTACTGAAAAACCTTGATTAGCTAGTATAGTTCCCAATTCCAACAACCGTGCATAAGTTTTCTCAGTCATTTCGGGCGTATACACATCATCCCCTCCACGTTCTAACAGGGGAATTCCCGCCAAATGTTTCCGCACTGCATCTGAGCGAATGTGAATTGCTCCTAGTTGACGTGCTAAATATCGCGCTGTTGTACTCTTCCCAGAACCCGACAACCCTGACATCAAAGTTAGTTGCCCTTGCTTGGGTTTAGTATATTCCCAAGCCAGCTGATAGTATGCAGCGGCTGTTTTGCTTGCCTCCTCTTTCTCCGCCAGTGGTACACCAGGATCATCTAACAAAAATGAAGTTACCTTAGCCCGTACATAGGACTGACGGATTAAATATATAGGTAGTACCTGTAACCCTTCCCAATCACCAGTCTGCTCTACATAAGCATTTAAATACGCATTACTCAAATCCTTTCGTTGCTGTCCTTCCAAATTCATCACAGCATAAGCAATGTCATACATGACATCGACAAAGCGAAATGGCTCGTTGAACTCAATGCAATCGAACAGTAGAATTTTATCTTGCCAAAGAGCAATATTTCTGAGGTGTAAATCCCCATGACACTCACGAATGTAATTATTTTGGATTCTACTTTGAAATAGCTCTTGTCTTTCTACAAAAAACCGCTCGGTATATGCCTTAGTCTCATCAAATTGTATCTGTGTTTGCGGGCCACCGATGTATTTCTCAGTTTGCTCGTAATTCTCGTCATGAGCAGCCTTAACTTGAGGGACTTCACCAAAACTCCGAATATAATCATTAGTCTCGGTTTTGGCATGGTATTGAGCCACTACCCGTCCCAATTCTTCTAGGTCTGCCTCACTTAACTTACCATCTGCAAATAAGGAGCTAAACAGTGCTTCTTGAGGAAACTGGCGCATCTTCAGCGCATATTCGACAGGTTCTCCTGCTCCCCCCAGATGGTATTCCTCTCCCTCCAGTGTCACAGGTAGAACTTCCAAATACAATTCGCCTGCTCCTCGTTGATTCAACCGCAACTCTTCGTGACAAAAATGCTGCCGTTTTTCCAACGTAGAAAAGTCCAAAAACCCGAAATTTACGGGTTTTTTTAGCTTATAAGCATAATCTCCAGTTAACAATACATAAGAGACGTGGGTTTGAATCAATTGAATTGGTTCTGTTACTGCATGGGGATAAAATCCAGGCTGTAACATGTGTTGAATTAACGCTGGAATATTTGTCATTGGTCATTTGTCACTGGTCATTTGTCATTTGTCATTGGTCAAGAGTCAAGAGTCAAGAGTCAAGAGTCAAGAGTCAGGAGTCAACATTTATTTATTTCTCCCCCTGCTCCCTGCTCCCTGCCTCTTCATCCGCTGTTAGCTTAACAAAAAACCAGGGTTTTATCCCTGGCATCATCAGTAATTATTACAAAGAAAGAAGTGGCAAGAAGGACAATATATGCACCTAAACTTAGCCTTTAGCGGTGGCGAAAAAACTTAGGTGGTAAGTTGTACCTTTTGCTGGATGGATCTGAACTTCTCGCAGCACGGTTGTACCAGTCCACTCAAGCTCAGGAATGCTAAGTACAATCTCTGTCTTGTTGGGAGCGGCTTGTTTGAGCAGGCGCTCAACAGTTTTGGCATCAACTACTAAAGAAATTGATTCAGCACCTTTATGACCGTACAAATTGGCGGGTATTAGTCCAGAACGGCGCAAGGCTTTCGGCTTGCTACCTTCTGGTCGTTTTTGAGATTCGACTGTGATAGACATAAGAGTTGTTATTTGTCAAGGATCAACAGTTATCAGTTACTTGTACTGAGCGTAGTCGAAGTATCAGTTACTTGTACTGAGCGTAGTCGAAGTGTCAGTTATCAGTTATCAGTTATCAGGTTTACTGTTCACTGTTCACTGTTCACTGATTTAGGCGCTTAGTAAAGTAACGGGGGTGCCGTCAGCTTGCAATAAAGCGCGTTTGGGTCCGTGGATGGGGTCTTCGACGATGATGGTTTGATCGCGGCTAGCTCCTAGGGAGACGATCGCAATCGGGACTTCCATTAATTCTGCTAAGAATTTTAAATAGTCCAATGCTTGCTGGGGCAAGTCTTCTAGGGTGCGGCAGTCACTGGTTGATACCTGCCATCCTGGTAAGGTTTTGTAAATAGGGCGACACCGGGCAAATTTCCGGGAACTGGTGGGGAAGTGGTCGCAGCGATCGCCATCTATGTCATAGGCGATACAAACATTGATTTCCTCTAGTTCATCAAGGACATCCAGTTTAGTGATGGCTAAACAGTCCATACCATTAATCCGGACGGCATAGCGACCAATCACAGCGTCAAACCAGCCGCAGCGACGCTTTCTGCCGGTGGTTGTGCCAAATTCAGCGCCGCGATCGCATAACAATTCTCCCACTTTTCCGTCCAATTCGGTGGGAAATGGCCCTTCTCCTACTCGCGTTGTATACGCTTTCGACACTCCAATCACTCGGTCTATCATTGTCGGTCCTAGCCCTGTACCAACGCAAGCCCCACCCGCTACTGGGTTAGAGGAGGTAACGTAGGGATAAGTCCCATGATCTAGGTCAAGGAGTGTACCTTGTGCGCCCTCAAACAAAATATTCCGTCGCCGCAGAATTGCATCATATATTTTCAATGAGCTATCTACAACGAAAGGACGCAACCGTTCTGCATATCCCAGATACTCATTAATTACCACTTCTGGGTCGAGCGGCGGCAAGTTATAAAGCTTTTCTAGAATGGGATTTTTATAATTAATCGTCCACTCTAGCTGGTCACGTAACCCCTGGGGTTCCATCAAGTCTAAAACTCTGATGCCTATACGCTCTGATTTGTCAGCGTAGGTTGGACCAATACCTCTACCTGTTGTACCGATTTTATGACTTCCCCGTCGCTCTTCCGATGCCTGGTCAATTAATCGATGGTAGGGCATCGTGACGTGGGCTGTCTCAGAAATTAGCAGATTGGCAGTAGAAATATTTAGTTTTTCTAATTGATCGAGTTCTTTTATCAAAACCTGTGGATCAATGACTGTCCCACAGCCAATAATACACTCGGTATCTGGATACAAAATACCAGAGGGGATTAAGTGCAGTTTAAAGGTCTGACCCTTCACTACAATAGTGTGTCCAGCATTGACACCCCCTTGGTAACGTACCACTACATCTGCGGAGCGGCTGAGTAAGTCAGTTATTTTACCTTTTCCTTCATCGCCCCACTGGGCACCTATGACAATGACGTTAGCCAAAGCGTTTATTTTATAGAGGTAAAGTTTCCACAAATAATAATTATCAACATATTCCGTGAATTATGTCAAGCATATTTTTGGGAACGGGAGCAGGGAGATACAAGGAGAAATAACTAATGATTCTTCACAAATCACCAATATTTCCTTAGTAGTACAGAGTAACCAGATTTATCAGTGGAATAAATCGAAAATCCTATTGGGTAAATTTCTCAGGACTTACGCAAACAATAGCCCAGACCCTTACTTTACCGTAGGTGCAATTCATGTAGACGCGTTCGCGTAGCGTCTCGTAGAGAAGCGGCTTCCCGCGATGTATGACGACTCTTCTTGAGAACATCCAAAATATTTTGCTCTCAGCAGTAAGTATTAACTAGCGCCGTAACCCTTTTTTATTTTCAATACCTGTTCTTCCACATGATAACTATGTAGTTAGGATAAATGTGATCATTTCTTATCAGTCACTAGAAAAAAGTAAGATTTAAATTTGACTTTGGTATCATACTTGTTCCACATTACTAGCCAACATTAATCTATATTAAAAATTAGCTATGCCCATTTTCGATTTTATGTATAAAAACAATCCAAAGAAAGTGCTATATTCGTAAATCATAAATGTGCCAGATACCAGTTCAGCACAAGAGATGTGATTGATGTCAAAGCAGCATTTTTTTAGTAAAATGTAACTAGAATGACATTTTTTTAACTTGAGATTGCTGCTAAATTCTTTGAGGAGATAAAAGGCAGCTTTTAAGTGGCTCTTGTGCCTCAAGGGTACTGTGTAATTGCGGTTAGTAAAGTATTGCTAGTATGGTGAAGCTATTCTACATTTAAGATTTAACACCATAGATTTTACTATGTTACCCATGCTGCCAAGATTCTTGACTGATGTTTGGTGCTTGATTTTTGATTTTAACGGATTGGTGACATCGGCAGCATAAAGGGCGATCGCATGATGAAATTGTCTATCATCCACAAGCTGAGAGCAGTTTTCATTCTGGCATTGGCAGTGCTAGTTATTAATGCTGTAGTTTCCTATGGCAACACTATGCAGCTGATTCATGTCCAGCGATGGGTGACTGACTCTCAGGAAATTATTACTCAATTGGAAAATATCCTAGCGACAATCAAAGATGTTGAAACTGCACAACGCAGTTATTTACTATTTGCAAATGCAGAAGACTTTAAAACCTATCTTGAGGCACGTCAAAAAACTGATAGCAATCTACAAATTCTCAGCAAATTAACTCAGCAAAAGCAGGAGTTAATTTCTGAACTTGAGCAGAAAATCACCAACAGATTCAACACTCTACAAGCAGAAGTTGCTGTCTATCAAAATCAAGGGTTTGATGTAGCGCGCCAGTTAGTTTTATCTCATCGCACTCAGACTTATAGTAACGATATTCAACAGCTAATTCACAAGTTTATAGATGCCCAGAAAAATGTACTACAGCAGCGCATTCAGCAATCGCAAGTAATTTCTCACAAGTCAATTACCTCATTTTCTCTAGCTGCTTTCGTGGATTTGGTGCTGTTGGCGGTATTGTATGATTTGGTATGGCGTTACATCACCCGACTGCAGCAGACAGAATTAGCTTTGCGCCAAAGCGAAAATCGTTTGCGCGCTATCATCGATGCGGAACCAGAGTGCATCAAATTGATTGCTAGGGATGGTACTCTCCTAGAAATTAATGCTTCTGGACTGGCAATCATGGAAGTAGAAAGTGCTGATGCTTTAATTGGGAAATCTGTGTATGATGCGATCGCACCAGAATATAGAAAAGATTATCTTGCGCTCCATGAAATTGTTTGCCAAGGTGACAGAGGAACTTTAGAGTTCGAGATTGTGGGATTTAGAGGTACTCGTCTCTGGATGGAAACTCATGCTGTACCACTACTTAACGAATCTGATGGTACATTTCTACATTTGGCGGTGACGCGAGATATCACCAAGCGCAAGTTTGCAGAACAGAAAATCCGCGAACAAGCAGCGTTGCTAGATGTGACAACTGATGCAATTCTGGTGCGTAATATCCACAACCAAATCTTATTCTGGAATCAAGGTGCTGAACGTCTGTATGGCTGGAAGGCGGAGGAAGTTTTGGGTAAGAATGTTGTCGGGCTTTTGTATCATGCAACTAAGCCACAGCTACATGATGCTTTATTTACCGTCGTCAACAAAGGTGAGTGGCGGGGTGAGTTACAGCAATTGAACAAAGATGGTAGAGAAATCATCGTCGAAAGCCGCTGGACATTGGTACGAGACGAGAATGGACAAGCGAAATCCATCCTGAGTGTAAACACAGAAATTACCCAAAAGAAACAACTAGAAGCTCAACTTTTGCGATCGCAGCGTTTAGAGAGTATCGGTACTCTCGCTGGCGGTATTGCTCACGACCTCAACAACGTACTTGCTCCCGTGTTAATGTCAGTTCACCTATTGCAGCTGAAATTACCCGATCAACAGAGTCAGCGAGTGCTGCAAACTTTAGAAAAGAATGTCAGACGCGGCGCTAATTTACTCAAGCAAGTGTTGTCTTTTGCCCGAGGAATGGAAGGTAAACGGACAATTGTCCAAGTTAGACAATTGGTGCAAGAAATTGAGCAAATTGTCAAGCAAACATTCCCTAAATCCATCACCTGTCAGACAGAACTAGCAGAAAATCTCTGGTACATCTCTGGAAATACCACGCAATTGCATCAAGTGCTGATGAATTTAGTCGTTAATGCTCGTGATGCCATGCCTGATGGTGGTAGCTTGAAGATTGAAGTAGAAAATCTGGTAATTGATCAACACGATGCCCAAGTGCATCTTGATGCTCAAGAGGGTTCATATATCGCTATTTCAGTGATTGATACAGGCACAGGAATGCCACCAGAAATCCAAGAGCGAATTTTTGAACCATTTTTCACCACTAAAGAGATAGGCAAAGGCACAGGATTAGGTTTGTCTACCGCTTTAGGTATTATTAAAAACCACGGTGGTTTTTTGAATGTATATAGCGAAGTAAATAAAGGTACTGAATTCAAGGTATATTTGCCTGTCTCATCTGACAACATCACACCTGCCCTTTCTCCAGAAATAGAACCACATAAAGGAGATGGGGAGTTAATTTTAGTGGTAGATGATGAAGCCGTAATTAGGGAAATTACTAAAGCATCTTTAGAAACATATAATTATCAAGTTTTAACTGCTAATAATGGTGTAGAAGCAGTAGCAATTTATGCACAGTATCAGCAAAAGATTAGTGTAGTGTTGCTAGATATGATGATGCCCACAATGGATGGAGCGATCGCCATTCGCACGTTACAAAAAATCAATCCCCATGTCAAAATTATTGCCATTAGTGGACTGTTATCCAGTCAAAATATTGCGGAAGTCGCTGGTATGGGTGTTAAAGCATTTTTAGCCAAACCCTGTACAGCACAAGAGTTATTGCAAACTATTGGTGCGATTAACAGTCAGAATTAACAATAGCTTTATAGAATCTTTCTACAGGTATAGATTTTTTTTCTTGGGGTTTTTGTTACAATTAATGAAATTTTTCCCGACAAAAACCACTATGGCTTTATATGCTGAATTGCATCGGCATCTGGGCGGTTCGGTTGTACCTCGTGTCTTGTGGCGATATTTTGAGAGACATGGATCTGAATTAATTTCCCCCTTTGCGGACTATCCAGAATTTGAAGAATTTTATACACGTCCACGTAACACCCTAGATGAGTATCTAGAATTACATACCCTAGTAGAAAGTGTGCAAACTGTAGAAACTTTGCCCTACTTTATCTACCGCTTGCTACGGGGTGCTTATATATTTGAAAATTTGGCTTATCTGGAACTGCGCTACACTCCCTATTTGCGGACACCTGAACATCTAAGTCAATCAGAGAGAATTGACAAGATGGCAGAAATTGTCGAGGTTGTGGGACAAGCAAGTCGCTTAGAACAATACCCAATTGTTACTAGCCAAATTCTGTGTATGCACACGCGCCTACCCTATGAAGTGAATCAGGCGATTGTGAATTTAGCAGCCCAAAACCCACAGTATGTCTGTGCTATAGACGTTGCCGGGGGTGATAGTCATTATGCCGATCGCCAGGAGGAATGGATTAAGCTATATGATTATGCGCGATCGCAAGGTGTAAAAACCACAGGGCATCTTTACGAAACCACCGCCGGTTGTTTCCCAGAATTGTTACCTTATCTAATGCGGATTGGTCACGGTATTCAAATCCCTTTACTGTATCCAGAGTTACTCCCAGATGTAGCTAGACGCGGACAGTGTTTGGAAGTTTGCCCTACAACCTACATAAAAACAGGCACTTTACAAGATATACGTCAACTAAAAGTAGTTTTTGACCGCTGTTTTGATGCTGGGGTAGACATCGCCATTTGCACTGATAACGCCGGCTTACACAATGTGCGTCTACCATTTGAGTATGAAAATCTCCTGACTTACGACATTATCAGTTTTGAACAACTGCAAGCTTGTCAGGATGCAGCCTTCCGTCATGCTTTTGCTTGGCCACATGGTAAACGTCCCGCATCCTTATTGAGCGGTTTACTCAAACCTGAATCTCCAAAAGTTTTGGCGATGAGAGATTAATTAGCATGTTGTAGTCATCAAATCACGAGGGGTTAGAACATCCCTAAAGCTCTTGTTATGCAAAGCTTGGGGCATTTCATCCCCTCTTTGTGAGTGTGATCGCACAGCGATTAGTCTTACACTACCATTGAGCTATGTTAGACTTAGTTCATGGACTTAGTCTTAATAATTGATGGAAACTGTCAATATTCATTACTGCAAAACGAATCTCTCACGCCTGTTGTCTCGTGTGGAACTTGGAGAAGAAATTATTATTTCCAACCGAGGCATCCCAGTTGCAAAATTGATTCCGTTTCATGTCTCATCCAATCGGCGAGCTAGTTTAGGGCTGGATCGAGGGCGTTTCATGGTGCCAGAAGACTTTGACGCTTCAATGCCCGAAGAGATTTTGGCAGCATTCGAGGGTGGTGAAGAGTGAAGCTCTTGGTGGATACTCAGTGCTGGTTGTGGTGGTTTGCCCAACCGGAGCGGCTGAGTGATGAGGCGATCGCCCACATTAGCGATGAAGCTAACGAATTGTGGTTCTCTGTTGCTAGCGTTTGGGAAATAGGCATCAAAGTTGCGATCGGAAAGTTGCCACTGCCAGAACCAATCGATAGCTACATTTCTAGCCGTATGGTGCAATTGGGAGCGCGATCGCTAGAAATTACGGCAACTCATGCTTTACAAGCGGCTGCATTACCCTTGCATCACCGAGATCCGTTTGACAGAATGCTGATTGCACAGACTCAGTCAGGAGGCATGACGCTTGTGAGTGCTGATGCAATGTTCAGGCAATACAGCGATGTCTCCATTCTCTGGGCAGCCAATTCGTGAGCGTTTATTTTAGGTTCGTTAGCAGGCTATGACTTCGGATTGACTTCAAACTCTGATTTAGAAGGATAGAAGCAAACGTCGAATAACAATATAGCGGTTTTCAGATCAGTGAGGTACAGTTTTCAATCGTAAAGTCTGTAGGGGCGGGGTTTTCCCCATTGGTGTCAACTTAACGTGAAACCCTTGTAAAGAGGTGATCTTCAATTCACTCACTGATCATCACTATTCGCATTACCCCACCCCGGCTTTGCTGATGCAAAACCTCCCCTCCCCTTGCCAAGCTACGGTGTACACACAAGTACTATCTGAAAGGGTTTCAAGCGTTATAGACCCCTTAAATTGTCATTACGAGTGGAGCGTTCGCGTCTCGTAGAGAAGTAATACCAATTTAAAAAAGAATGCAACAGATGGGTAGGGGCACGGCTTCCATAGACTTTCGGGAAAATCGATAGTTTATGGGTGCCGTGCCCGTACGAAGAATGTATGTGTTGCAAACATTATTTGAATTGGTATAATCGCGGCGTTGCATAAATGCGGGATGAATTGAGACTTTTGGACAAAGCAGAATATTGATTCTTTGCGTCTACCCTTCGGGAACGACTTCTCTGCGAGACGCTGCGCGAACGTCGAATGCGCCTACCCTGCGGGAAGCCGCTCCGCGTCTATGCGTGAGACAAAAATCATCCCATTAATCAGCAACGCCCAAGACTTGTGTGTACACCGTAGCCCCTTGCCAAGGGGAGGGGATTAAAGGGTGGGGTAAAATGCCTGTCGGGTAAGCGTTTGAGCTTAAATTGACACCAATGGGTTTTCCCGCCCTCGATTGTGTGGCATCCGAACGAGAACTGCTATAGCAATTCTTTTTCCTACCATGAATCAACGTTTTATACTTTTTGGCTACACTTCATAATGTATGGAAATTTTCTTTAAAACATCCATATTCGGATATGATATGGGATTTTTCCGTCTTGTGGTTATTGAAATGTGGCAGCATCAACTAGATTAGGGATAATATTTCTCAAGCAATAACTCTCTATCATCTATGACTCAAGCCATACCCAAGCTATTAACCTTTGAGGAGTTCGTCGATTGGCTACCCGAAAATCGACGAGTACGCTACGAACTACATAATGGGGAAATTGTGGAAATGGCGCAACCAGTAGGGGAACACGAAGAAGTAAAGGGTTTTGCAGCCAGAAAACTCACGGTAGAGTTTGATCGATTAAACCTCCCCTACCTTATCCCCAGCCAAGCTATAGTTAAACCTCCTGAAAAAGATTCTGGGTATTTTCCCGATGTGTTGGTGCTAAATCGGGCAAATCTGGTAAATGAACCATTGTGGAAAAAACAATCTACCCTGAGTTTGGGTGCATCAATACCTTTGGTAATTGAGGTTGTATCAACCAACTGGCGGGACGATTACCACTTGAAATATGCGGATTATGAGGAGATGGGTATCCCAGAATACTGGATTGTTGATTATGCAGCGTTGGGTGGACGTAATTTTATTGGCAATCCCAAACAACCGACAATCTCTGTCTGTAACTTGGTTGATGGGGAATATCAGATAAGTAAGTTTCGAGATAGCGATTATATTGTCTCCCAAACTTTTCCGGAATTGAATCTCACCCCAACCCAGATTTTTCAAGCTGGCTTGGTGTAGAGTTTAAATTTCAAAAGCGATCGCCCAGCATAAATTAAATTTATATGTTTATTTGTGGGTTTTCCCGCGATTGACTGTATTAAGAAATTTTGCGCGCCTGTCACCCAGACGCACAAATTATTCGCAGCCTACCCTGAGGTAAACCACTCCTTTTCTCTAAGAATGCTTTCAGCAAACGAGAAGCAACGCTGACTCGTCTACATCTGCGGTGAAAAACTCTCAATCTTGAATTTTCGCAAAAAGTTTAATCAGCAAATCAATCAACAACTTTATGCGCCAAGACCTTCTGTAGCGCCACCAACGGATTTCCAAGCCGAAAGACCACCTGGAATTCCAGAGACTTTAGCAAACCCAGCCTCTTGCAGCGTTTGGGCAGCATGGGCTGCTTGTTGATCATCTGCACCATAAACATAGATATGGCGTTCTGCATGTAAAGCAGATTTGGCTCGTTGCGCTAACTCATCTAAAGGAATTTGGATAGCCCCAGAGATCCGTCCGTGATTGTAGGAAGGGCGATCGCGCACATCAACAATTGTAAAAGCCGGTTGACCCCATTCGAGACGAGACTTTAAATCGTGTACATCAACTGCTAAATTGCTACTCATAAGCTTTTCCCGCTTATAACCTCACAAGCAATTTATCAAAGATTCTAATTTAAATTGAAATTTCTTTACAATTAATAAGAATTTATAGGGAATTGGGCATTGGGGAAAGATTCATTAGTTATTTCTTCCCCATCTTTCCCATCTCCCTAATTCCCCAGAAGCTATAAACTATAATTTATGGCATCTATTATCCAAGCACTACCGACAGAAGTTGTATATCTGATTACAGCGGGAGAGGTAATCGACTCTCTAGCGGCTGTAGTGCGGGAATTAGTGGAAAATTCCCTAGACGCAGGTGCAACCAGAATTGTGGTGTCTCTGTGGCCGCAGCAGTGGCGGGTGCGTGTGGCAGATAATGGTTGTGGCATGAACTTAGATGATTTGCAACAAGCAGCCACAGCCCACAGTACCAGTAAAATTCGCAATTGTGCAGATTTGTGGAAAATTCACAGTCTGGGGTTTCGTGGTGAAGCGTTGCACAGTTTGACGACTCTGGCAGATTTGGAGATTTTCAGTCGTCCACCAAATGGGAAGTTAGGTTGGCGGGTTGTTTATGGTGATGGTGGAGAAGCTGTCGAGGTAGAAGTAACAGCGATCGCTCCTGGTACAGTGGTGACAGTCTCAAATCTTTTTGGTAATTGCTTATCTCGTCGTCAGGGTTTACCTACAGCAGCACAGCAAATGAAAGCTGTGCAAGCGACAATCCAACATATTGCGCTGTGTCATCCCCATGTCACCTGGCAAGTTTGGCAAAATGACCGAGAATACTTCACTATTTGTCCCGCCGCGACAATGGGACAACTAGTACCGCAAATCCTCCCCCAGGTGCGCTCTAGTGACCTACAAGAGGTAAAACTAGAACTACTTAACCCCCCTAACTCAGCACTCAGCACTCAGCACTCAGCACTGACTTTGGTGGTAGGATTACCTGATCGTTGCCATCGCCACCGTCCAGATTGGGTAAAGGTAGCGATGAACGGACGGATAGTCAAGTGCCCAGAATTAGAGCAGGCGATTTTATCAGCATTTCACAGAACATTACCACGCGATCGCTATCCAGTTTGTTTCTTACATCTGGCAATTTCCCCAGATCAAATCAACTGGAACCGTAATCCCGCTAAAACAGAAATTTATCTCAACGAAGTTAATTATTGGCAAGAACAAGTTACCCAAGCCATTGATCAAGCACTCCGCATCAATTCTGCCACGATTAAGGAAGCTGTTCACACAACGCGAGTCGGTAAATTACTCAAAGCCGCTGAAGCCAAAGGTGGTTATAACTTTAACCCCAAAAATTCTGATGAAGATGAGACTCAGCACTCTTTAAAAGCGATCGCTCAAGTTAGCAACACCTACATTGTGGTAGAACATCCTGGGGGCATGTGGTTAGTAGAACAGCACATCGCCCATGAACGAGTTTTGTATGAGCAATTGTGCGATGATTGGCAAATTATCCCTGTTGAACCCGCAATCATTCTCTATCAATTAACAGAGAACCAAGTCTCCCAACTGCAACGCATTGGTTTAGACATAGAACCCTTTGGCGAACAACTTTGGGCAGTCCGCACCTTACCGGCAATGTTACAGCAGCGAGAAGACTGTGCCGAAGCAATTTTAGAACTCAGTTGGGGTGGAGACTTACAAACAGCCCAAGTAGCAGTCGCCTGTCGCAGCGCCATTCGTAATGGTACACCTATGAACCTGCCAGAAATGCAGACACTATTAGATCAATGGCAACGCACTCGCAACCCCCGCACCTGTCCCCACGGACGCCCGATTTATTTATCGTTGGAAGAGTCAGCCTTGGCGCGGTTTTTCCGGCGTAATTGGGTGATTGGTAAAAGTCACGGGATTTAACAGTTATCAGTTAAATTAAGTCACACCCCGACTTGTTGGAAAGAACGAGCGATCGCCTGTTGGGTATGTTGTTTTAAAATATCTTTATCTAAATGATGAACAAGATATTGGGGAACTGCTTTCGTTTTGCTCTTGAGAGGTGGAATGTAAAATTTCTTGGCAATGAGATAAGATTTACTTGTTCATAGGATAAAAGCATTGAACTGCTATGAGTGATAAAGAAGCTGTAATTGAGCTAGTAAAGCGATTGCCTCCAGATGTATCTTTTCATCAGATCGTTCAAGAAATTGAGTTTATCGCAGCCATCAGGGAAGGTTTTGAAGAAATTGATCAAGGGAAAGGTATATCGATTGCAGCGGTTGAGAAGATGATTGATTCATGGACTACCAAGTAATCCTATCTCCCAAGGCTGTCCATGATTTAGAATCTATTGTCAGGTACATTGCCTTGAATAATCCTGAAGCTGCAATGAAGTTGGGGCAACGTCTTCTTGAAAAAACTAGGGAATTGAGCCAGTTCCCGTTCCAAGGTCAGAAAGTGCCTGAGTTTGATGACTTCAATATTCGTCAACTGGTCGTCAGACCATATCGTATTGTTTACAAGGTTGAAGAGGATAAAAAACAGGTTAGCATTGCTAGATTTTGGCACTCATCACAAGAAAGCTTAGAAACTTAAAGGCTTTGGCAAAGTGTGAGTAGCCGCGTTGATTAAGTTAAGTCACACCCCGACTTGTTGGAAAGAACAAGCGATCGCTAATTCGGCATGTTGTTTTAAAGTATCTTTATCCAAATAATGAACAAGATATTGCGGAGTTACCGCGAGTAATTTCTCGATTCTCGCCCTCGCAGCAGCCACTACTGACTCCTGAAGACTCCCATTACTCAGAGAATCGGCAAAACTTGCAGCTATCTGATATGTTCGTTCAATCGATGATGAATTGATGTTGCGCGAGACGATAAATAAATCGCAACCAGCATTAATTGACCGCGCCACAGTCCCTGGTTGGATAAACATATCGGAAATAGCTTTCATATCCAAATCATCAGACACCACCACCCCATCAAAACCCAGTTCCTGGCGCAGGATGCCATTGAGAATAGCCTGAGATAGGGTTGCTGGTACATCAGGGTCTATTTTGGGAAACAGGATGTGGGCTGTCATCACTAACGGTACTTGCGCCTCAATCAGTGCTTTAAACGGTATCAGTTCCCGATTTCGCAGGTCTTCTATCGTTAAATCAAGGATTGGTAACTCAATGTGAGAGTCCTTGCTTGTGTCTCCATGACCTGGGAAGTGTTTGGCGCTTCCCAAAATTCCTGATTCCTGGAGTCCGAGATAGTACTCAACAGCAGCTTGGGCTGCAGTCTCAGGAGTGATACCAAAAGCACGGGCGCCAATAATCGGATTTTGCGGATGGGAATAAATATCGGCTATGGGTGCCCAGGATACATTGATGCCTAAAGATTTGAGTTCGACAGATGTTGCTTTTGCTACCTCGCGGGCGTGCGATCGCAATAAAAAGGCATAAGGAAATCGCGTAATTGGCAACGGTGTCCGCACAACACGACCCCCCTCATGATCCAGGGTAATGAACATGGAATCCCGTTCGGCGTATTGTCTGATCTGGTCAATCAACTCCTTAAAGGCTTGTAACCAAATCTCATAGGGGGCACCATCCAAAAAGTTTTTCGCAAAAAAAATCACCCCTACTGGTTGCAGTTCACTGAGTGCGTATTTATCCTCATCACTCAAAGTAGTGCCAGAAATACCCAGAATCAAATGATTCCCAAAGTGTTTTAGCTCCTGCGATACTGGCATAATCTTTTACCTATGGCTGTAAACTCATAGCATTTAATTTTTTATCCCAACGGTATGGTAATTGCTAGTGGCTCAGGATGCAACTAAGTAAGTGAACAGTTATCAGTTTGTTCACTGTTAACTGTTCACTGTTGACTGATAACTGTTAAAAATCGGAGATTAATGCCAGTTTTCTTGTCGGTTTGAGTTTGCCAGTTGCTAAGTTTGTCGGTTTTAAAGTCATTTTGGGTGCTTTACTGTCCAATATCACTGCTTGATATGGTACTACCCCAGCTACTTCACTGTTGATACAACGAGCGGCTTCTCGTGATAGATCTAAACTTCTGGGTGGGATATAAGGGCCGCGATCGTTCACCCGTACAATCACGGCTTTTCCTGTTTTTAAGTTCGTCACCTGCAAGTAAGTATTAAAAGGCAGGGATTTATGGGCAACTGTCAATTCATCTTGGTTATATATCTCACCATTCGCCGTCATGCGTCCGTGAAAATAGCCACCATACCAAGAAGCTAAACCAGACAGTTTGGCATCAGTTGGGGTCAAACCATACATTTGTTGCTGCCCTTCTAGAAGTGTGAGGGTTGGTGCTTTTAAAGCACTACGCAGATTATTAATCCACTCGATGGCTAATATGTCGCCACTCCGGTTAAACTGCCGAGAAATTTGTTTTTCAATCCCAAATAAAAAGCGATTACCTGCCATTAAGGCTGGTATGTCATCAACTAAAGCCGGTCGTAATTGATTGGCATCTAGGTTGGGCGAAGCCAGTAGTTGCAGCAAACGTTGTTGTATTGACTTGGCTTGAATTTCGCTGGGTAAATTCGCTACAAGGCGGTTATTTACCCAGATTTCATAGGTTTCTTGATTGCGGTGGACTACTGCTACTGGCAAGATAGCTGCATTGAAACTTTGCTCTAGGGAATTGTGAAAGCGAAAGAAATCTTGCAGCGATCGCAGGATTTTATTAGGTAAAAAATCTCGATGAGGAAAGCTGGCTTTGATCAAAGCTGCAGAGGCTAAACGGGGCGGCTTTTTTAAGATAGACCGTTCATCCAGATTTTCTATGTTCGACTGACAAAGTCGATTCTGACTGCTTTTAACTGCTTTCTTCTTAGGCTTGAGTGGGTTATCTAAGTTTGTTGGTGATTCCTTAGTTCCCCAATCCATTTTCAAAAAGTTTGTAGGTAGTAATGTCGTCCTCCAAACATTTACTGGCTGCTTAGAGAGCATATCTAGTGGGCTATGCTTGCTTACCAATTTACCTAAATTGCTTGTAACTTCTGTCGGAGCTATCTTTGAAGTCAAACTTGGTGATAAGTTTTCGCTCAACGACAAGAAAGAACCAATCCAGGATGTAATCCAAAAAATTCCAAAAAATAGCATGGTCGGTTTAAATCTCAAGTAACTGCACTTCTGAACAGTGCAACCCTGATTTGTTTAAAGATTATTTCTCGTGACAATTGGGAATTATATTCTTTGCTAGAGAAAAAAATTCCTCGTAAATTTAGATGCGAAAGGTTCAATTATTTCGGCTGGGGATCATCATATCTTGTTACCAGTAAACAAGCAAATAAAACTTTTAGATGTTGTTTTCAACTATCAGTAACTTTTAAATTAATTTTTTTTATAGGTTACTTTAATTCCCACTTAAAATATGTAAAAGCTTACTAATTCACAACTGTGATAATACTTAAATATGTTTGTAGTCTGTATTAATTAACACAAATAATTTGTTTGCCAAGGTAGGACATTCAAAGATAAAGTTAAGCTGATCCCACAGCGAAAGTTAGCGGCATTTCATTGGAGTTAGTGTGTGGGCGTTGGTATTAAACATGGTGAGTAAAACCTATGCCCAATGCCCAACTAAAGAGTTTATTAAAAATCATGCTGGTGCTTGCCAATATGTAGATTTCAAGAAGTTTTTGTGGAGGCGATCGCACAAAGGCTGCTAAATGTAACAGATTGCAACGTATAATGAGAACGACTAAACGATTAAGAAATATTGAAGAACAGTAGGGTTAAATGCGAGTAGCGATCGCGGGAGCGGGTCTAGCAGGACTTTCCTGCGCGAAATATCTCACAGACGCGGGTCACACCCCCATTGTCTTGGAACGCCGAGACGTGTTGGGTGGCAAGGTGGCAGCGTGGCAAGACTCTGATGGAGACTGGTACGAAACAGGTCTGCACATTTTTTTTGGGGCTTATCCCAATATGTTGCAGTTATTCAAAGAACTAGATATTGAAGATCGTTTGCAGTGGAAAGAACACAGCATGATCTTCAATCAACCCGATGATCCAGGAACTTACAGCCGCTTTGATTTCCCAGATTTGCCAGCCCCCTTAAATGGGGTAATAGCAATTCTGCGAAACAACGACATGCTCACCTGGCCTGAAAAAATAAAATTTGGGCTAGGACTGATTCCAGCAATGATTCAGGGGCAAAAATACGTTGAGGAAATGGACAAATACTCCTGGACAGAGTGGCTGCGTAAACAAAACATTCCGGAACGAGTCAATGACGAAGTTTTCATTGCCATGTGCAAATCACTCAACTTCATTGGCCCGGATGAAATTTCTGCCACAATTCTGTTAACTGCCCTCAATCGCTTCCTCCAAGAGAAAAAAGGCTCGACAATGGCCTTTCTTGATGGTCCACCAACTGAGCGATTGTGTCAGCCAATAGTAGATCACATCACCGCAGGCGGTGGAGAAGTCAGACTCAACGCCCCCTTAAAAGAAATTTTGCTCAACCCCGATGGCACAGTCAAAGGATTTTTACTGCGGGGATTGGATGGGGCAGAAGATGAAGTGTTCACCGCTGATTTGTATGTATCAGCCATGCCAGTTGATCCGCTGAAGGTGATACTACCAAAACCTTGGCAGCAAATGGAATTTTTCCAGAAGCTAGAAGGCTTGGAAGGCGTACCAGTGATTAACTTGCATCTATGGTTCGATCGCAAACTCACAGAAATTGACCACTTACTATTTTCGCGATCGCCCCTCCTCAGCGTTTATGCTGATATGAGCAATACCTGCCGTGGATACGCTAACCCTGATCGCTCAATGCTGGAATTAGTTCTAGCTCCCGCAAAAGATTGGATCGCCAAATCCGATGAGGAAATTGTCGCTGCCACAATTGCCGAGTTAGAAAAACTCTTCCCTAACCACTTTGGGGTAGACAATCCAGCAAAGTTGCTGAAGTATCATGTGGTGAAAACGCCGCGTTCAGTTTACAAAGCGACTCCTGGTCGTCAACAGCACCGTCCCTCACAAGTTACACCCATCAGTAACTTCTACTTAACAGGGGATTTCACCATGCAACGCTACTTAGCCAGTATGGAAGGTGCCGTACTTTCTGGTAAGCTGACAGCGCAGGCGATAAGAGAAGCACTCCCGGTGGCAAATGCCTCCAACTTACAAACGCTATCCCGATCGCCCGCAACGAATGCTGCAACTGCCTAAGTCACCCCCGCGCATGAAAACGCTGGTCTCTGTGGACGAGTCTTATCAACTTTGTCGGCATATTACAGAAAAGTATGCCAAAACTTTCTATCTCGGCACTTTGCTGATGAGTGCAGCAAAGCGCCGAGCTATTTGGGCCATCTATGCTTGGTGTCGCCGTACAGATGAATTGGTAGACGGTCCTGCATCTGCTTTAACCACCCCAGAAACCCTAGATCTATGGGAGCAGCACCTGGAATCAATTTTCGCGGGACACCCACTGGAAAATTTCGATGTAGCTTTATTAGATACCCTGCAACGCTATCCGATAGACATTCAGCCCTTTCGGGATATGATTGCCGGTCAGCGGATGGACTTATATCGCAGTCGCTATGAAACCTTTGAGGAGTTATACCTCTACTGTTACCGCGTCGCTGGTACTGTCGGCTTAATGTCAACAGCAGTGATGGGCTTGGATACCACCACAAACACAGCTCCGTGGCACCAGCACAAACAACCATATATTCCCACCGAAGAAGCGATCGCCCTCGGAATTGCCATGCAACTCAACAATATCCTCCGGGATGTTGGCGAAGATGCCAGACGAGGGCGAATCTACATTCCTCTAGAAGACTTGGCACGATTTAATTACACCGAACAAGACTTCTTCAAAGGTGTAGTAGATGATCGCTGGCGATCGCTCATGCGCTTTCAAATCGACCGGGCACACCAATTTTATACAAAAGCAGAACAGGGGATTACTTATCTTGCACCTGATGCCCGTTGGCCAGTCTGGACAGCGTCAATGTTGTATGGACAGATTTTAGGTGTGATTGAACGCAATAACTATGATGTTTTCAGTCAGCGCGCCTACGTGCCCCAATGGAAAAAATTACGCGCCTTGCCATTGGCTTGGATGCGATCGCAAGTCCTATGAGAGAGTAGTCAGGAGTCAAGAGTCAAAGGTCAAGATTAATTCAAATATTTTCTATGTACTCTAGACTCTGGACTTTTGACCCTTGACTCTCCTAAATAAATCTGCTATCATTCATATTCGTGGCCGTGGAGAGGTGGCTGAGTGGTCGAAAGCGGCAGATTGCTAATCTGTTGTACGGCAGGCAACTCCGTACCGAGGGTTCGAATCCCTCCCTCTCCGTTTTTCAGCATTTAAAACAAACAAAATACTATCCTACTCACTCACTATGATGGACTGATGTAAGGACAAAAACAACTATCTACTCAAGATGGTGATATTATTTATCACTTGGAGCCTGTGAAAATTAAACTAACCTGAAAACCCGGATTGAGTAAGGCTTTCAGGCTCCTGAATATCATGAGGAGTGGAAGTGAGTTATGCAAAGAATTAGTACTGCTTTAGCCTTGAGTGTGGCTACCATAGCAACAGGTTTCCTCTTAGGTGCTTGTGAAAACGCCACAACCCCCAATAACACAGCTACAACTGGAAGTACCGCCGCCCCAGCAGCAAACACTAATACCACAACTGACGGACTAAAAATTGGTTCATTGCTACCTACAACAGGTGATTTAGCATCTATAGGACAGCAGATGGCAACCGCAGTGCCCCTGCTAGTCGAGACAGTCAACGCTTGCGGTGGTGTAAATGGCAAACCTGTTAGCCTGATTGCCATAGACGACCAAACAGACCCTAAAGCAGGCGCTGCTGGCATGACCAAACTGGCAACTGTAGATAAAGTAGCCGGGGTAGTTGGTTCTTTTGCTAGTAGTGTTTCTACAGCCGCTGTTTCGATTGCTGCCCAAAATAAAGTTATGCTGATTTCACCTGGCAGTACCAGCCCAGTATTCACCGAAAAAGCTCAAAAAGGTGACTTTCAAGGTTTTTGGGCACGTACAGTTCCCCCCGATAGCTACCAAGGGCCAGCCTTAGCGGAACTCGCCAAGAAAAGAGGTTACAAACGAGTTTCCACAGTTGTGATTAACAACGACTATGGAGTGGGGTTTGAAAAAGCATTTGTCCAAGGGTTTGAAAAATTGGGGGGAACAGTAGTTAACAAAGACAAGCCTGTCCGCTACGATCCCAAAGCCACCACCTTTGAAACTGAAGCCACCGCCGCTTTTGCTGGTAAACCAGATGCCGTCCTGGGCGTTTTTTATGTAGAAACAGGTAGCCTGCTACTAAAATCCGCATATCAACAAGGCGTGAGTAAAGGCGTGCAGGTAATGCTCACAGATGGGATGAAATCAGACGAATTTCCGGCTCAAGTTGGCAAAGGCAATGACGGTAAATACATTGTTTCTGGTGTGATTGGCACAGTCCCTGGTTCTGATGGTAAAGCATTAGATGCTCTCAAGAAACTGTGGAAAGAGAAAAAAAATAGCTCACCTGGAGAATTTGTACCACAAGCTTGGGATGCTGCTGCCTTGTTGGTCTTAGCGGCACAAGCTGCCAAGGAAAACACAGGTGTTGGCATAGCTGGTAAAGTCCGTGAAGTTGCCAATGGCGCAGGTGCCGACTCCACCGAAGTTACCGATGTTTGTGAAGGGCTGAAATTACTGAAAGCAGATAAAAAGATTAACTATCAGGGTGCTAGTGGCAACGTAGATGTTGACGCTAACGGTGATGTCATCGGTGTCTACGATGTTTGGACAGTGGGAGATGATGGCAAACTCAAGGTAATTGACAAAGTTAATCCGAAATAAATATTAGGGAATTGGGAATTGGGAATTGGGAATTGCCACTTGTACTGAGCGCAGTCGAAGTATTGGGCACTGGGTAATCAGGAAATTTTTTTTGATTAATTCCTAGTCCCCAGTCCCCAGTCCCCTAGTAACTACCGAAGTTGTAACCAACGCCTAACAATAAACCGACATCGGTTTGTCCGAAAAATGCAGCATTCACAGCAGCTGTGGCAGTAAACCGAGAATTGAGGGGTACATCAATACCACCAGTTACTAACACAGCAACATCAGAGTCATCACCAATTTTAAAAGCTGCACCTGCGCCGATATAAGGTGCGACTGGTAACGGTTCACTAAAGGGATCTGCTACCTGCTGAAAGGAAAAGTCGTAGGTGAGGGGCGCTAGAATGACCGTACTGTCGCCTATGATCGCTGATGGTCGTACTGAGATGTTGTTAGTCAGTCCAACTTTGCTGATAACTGCAAAGTTACCATCACTCAAAGATGAGTCACCACCACTCAAACCAATATTTCCACCTAGTCCAAGATAGCTTTTGCCACCACGGGTAGCTCTACCTGGATCAATATCTGCCTGTGCTACTTTCGGAGTAGATGGTTGAGAATTAGGTTGTTGAACAGTTGGTTCTGAGTTTTTGGGAGTAAGTGCTGCAGATACAGTTGCTGCTGTCCCTGGGATGGGTGTAAGTATGCGACTAGCGCTTTCTGGTGTAGCAGTCTGAGAAAACTGCTGCAATGAAGTCGAATCAGATGGTGACACTACATTTACACTAGGCTGACTTGGCGTATCAACAGTTTGGGCAGCAGCAGATAAGCTGTCACCTAAGATTGCCAAAGCGGCTAAAGTGGACAACAAAGAAACACCTTTACGAAGAAAAATAGTATTCACATTCACTCCTCAGTAAAATACTGCCTTACCATAGATAAGTGATTTTTCTATGTTAAGTCAACAAATCTTGGCATAATTAACATTTAACACTAAAAAAACTGAGTATCACATCCTAAATTCGACATAAATACTTAGTGTTTAATAGTAAAGACTTCAATAATATATCCTCATTATAACGGTTGACAAAAATTATTTCTCCCATTTTACTAAGGCAAAGCTGACTACTTACAGATGGGAAATTGGGTAACTCGCCGACTTTGTGGGATGTCTCAGGGTTGCAAATCACCCAATCACCTTTACAGATTGGCGATCGCTTCTGTAAATAGTTTCGAGACAAAGGGTAAGATAGCCCTGCTTTTAGCGTTGGCTTTACCTTCAGTAAATACCACGAGGAGGTAGGGAGGCTTGTCTGGTATCTCAATATACGCCGCATCATGGCGGACTTGACTTGTCCAACCCGCCTTTGACCAAATTTGGGCATTTTGGGGTAGTCCACCACCTAAAAAACCTGTCACCTGATCTTCTTCGACATCAGTGGGTAAATCTTCGGGGTTGAGACTGCGTTTGAGCAAAGCCATCATCGCCTGCGATCGCCCACTAGAAACTGCTACGCCACCGATAATACTATGCAATAATCGGGCGATCGCATTAGTCGTCAGCATGTTGCGATTATCCAGCGTCTCGCCGTAAAATGCCCTTTCCCGTCCATAGGGGCCATCACACCAAGTTTTTTGGCAAACATTAATTGTGTCCATTTCCTCCCACCCTAAAGTCTGGTAGTAACGGTTAACAATACTACGCTGAGACTTCCAGGTATCAAATGGCCCGACAGGTAGCTCTGGGCCGGATGTAGTGCCGCTGAGAACATCCACAACCAAGCTGGTAGCATCATTGCTAGAGTCCACAATCATATCGCGGATGGCTCGCTCCAACTCCTTGGAGGTTTGAGTCATCCCTCTCTCTAGCCATTCATGTAACGCTACCAAGTAAAATAACTTGACGACACTCGCTGGGTAAATTCTCTCCACACCACGATAAGTAAAACCACGGTAAATGTGGTTCCAAAAAGCATCAGGAGTTAAAGCACCACCAGTATTTACCAGTACAGGCGGATCGTAGACAATCCAAGTCAGAGCAATTTGATTACGAGCTAAGGTAGGAAATGCTGCCCAAGTTGTCTCTAAAATGTTTGACCCGATATTTTCGAGTTGTTCGTCTTTACGAAAGAAAATCATTTTTAACTATTAACCTTGCAGTATGGTAACAAATCAATCCACAATCCAAAATCACCAATCGGTTGAATACAATTGTCTCGCTGACTTGAACTTATATAATTCTCCTGAATGTCAGAGTTTGGCAACTCAAGCCTCAGCTGGACGACATTTACGAATAACATCAAATTATCAGGATGCAGCAGTTGAGGTGTATTTGTGTGAAGATGATTATCCAGGATGGGTTTCCCTTACCAATTTAGATTTATTACAACCAGCTACTTTACCTTATCAGGCGCGGTTATGGGCAGAATCTGAGATTAAAAAATTGCTGCCAGAGGTAATTTCTTTTACTCACAAAGCGATGCAACAAGCAAATTATTACCTTTGGGGTGGTACGGTAGGGCCAAATTATGACTGTTCGGGGTTAATGCAGACGGCTTTTGTCTCGGTAGGGATTTGGTTACCGCGAGATGCTTATCAGCAGGAAGGTTTCACGCAACCAATTGCCATGACAGAATTAGCACCAGGAGATTTGGTGTTTTTTGGCACTCCCCAAAAAGCAACTCATGTGGGGCTTTATTTGGGAGATAATCACTATATCCATAGTTCTGGGAAGACTCAGGGACGAAATGGCATTGGCATTGATGTTTTATCGGAAATGGGAGATGAGGTTAGTCGGTCATATTACCAGCAGCTGCGCGGTGCGGGCAGAGTTGTGAAGAGTTACGAACCAAGGGGGGAGGCAGGGGGCAGGGCGCAGGGCGCAGGGGGAAAGAGTTAGAGTCTTACAGGCAGAGAAAGCACAATGCCAATGCACGAAAGGGCCCAGGGGGAAAGAGTTAGAGACAAATCAAAAGTTTCTTCATTTTGAATTTTGAATTGCTTATGAGGAGTGGGTGGGTTTCGGAAAGGGTGAGTGGGGAAAATGGGGCGATTTTAGCCGCTGTCCCAGATGTTTCGGTGGTGGTGCCGGTGCGGGATGAGGTGGAGAGTTTGCCGTTGCTACTAGAAGCGATCGCATCTACTTTATCAGCTAGTCAGTTGAATTATGAAATCATCTGCATAGATGACGGTTCTACAGATGGTTCAGCGGAATTTCTCAAAGCAGAAGCCCAAAGACGCAGCGATTTAAAAGCGGTGATTCTGCGGCGCAATTATGGTCAAACAGCGGCGATGGCTGCTGGTTTTAATTATGCACTGGGGAAAGCGATCGTCACTTTAGATGCTGATTTGCAAAATGACCCAGCTGACATCCCCATGCTGTTGGCCAAACTGGATGAGGGTTATGATTTGGTGAGTGGTTGGCGGCAAAAACGCCAAGATGGGGCGATAAATCGCTTACTTCCTTCCAAAATTGCTAACTGGTTAATTCGCCGTACCACTAGCGTTGATATTCACGACTATGGCTGTTCTTTGAAAGCTTATCGGGCCGAATTAGTGGCAGATATGCACCTCTATGGGGAACTACACCGATTTTTACCGGCTTTGGCCTATATTGAAGGGGCCAGAATTACAGAAATGCCTGTGCGTCATCACCCCCGGCGTTTCGGTCGCAGTAAGTATGGGATATCGCGGACGTTCCGGGTATTGATGGACTTGTTAACTATTTTGTTTATGAAAAAGTTCCTCACCCGCCCAATGCACGTTTTTGGGCTATTGGGCTTAATTTCGATGGTTGTGGGTGTGGGGATTGGAATTTACTTGACTTTTGTTAAATTGGCTTGGCATGAGGACATCGGTAATCGCCCGCTGCTAATTTTAGCAGTTCTCCTGCTAGTGACTGGGGTACAGCTGTTTTGCTTTGGTCTTTTAGCTGAGTTGCTAATGCGTACTTACCACGAATCTCAGGGTCGTCCCATCTATCGTGTGCGAGAGGTAATAGCAAAAAATATTAAGTAACGTAACAATAGTTAACAGTGAACAGTTATCAGTGTGATCACTGTTCACTGTTAACTGTTCACTGATTTAATTGTATCTACCTTGAAAGCTTTTGATAGTTTTGATGCCCATCTGCGGCGTAACCTGCTGACTTTATTCACAGCAGGTTTGTTGTTCTGGTCGAGTATGGCTGCTTTGTTACCGACCTTACCGCTGTACTTGGAGGATGTGGGTGGAAGTACGCAACAAATTGGGATTGTGATGGGTGGTTTTGCGATCGGATTGTTGATGTTTCGTCCCATGCTGGGAAGACTTGCAGATCAGCGTGGTCGGAAAATTCTTTTATTAATTGGTGTTATTATCGCCGCGATCGCCCCTTTTGGTTACTTAGCTTTTAAATCAATGGCGATGTTGACTGTGGTACGCGCCTTTCATGGCGTTAGTGTGGCGGCTTTCACCACTGGCTACAGTGCATTGGTGGCAGATTTAGCACCTGTGGAAAGTCGTGGCGAAATTATTGGTTACATGAGTCTCACAGCGCCGATTGGTTTAGCGATTGGGCCTGCTTTGGGAGGATATTTACAAGCAGCAGTGGGCTACCCACTCTTATTTCTTGTCGCTGCTGAATTGGCTTTTGTGGCGCTGTTGGCTACTTTACAAATCGTCAATCCACCGCTGCAAAAACCCCGGGAAACAGAAAGTAGCAATAGCAAATTTTGGCATCTTTTGATCAGTCACCGGGTGAGAGTGCCTACAGTAGTGATGTTACTGGTGGGGTTAGGTCTGGGGACTGTGCATACCTTTGTGGGATTATTCATCAAATCAACTGGGGTAGATTTGAATGTGGGGTTGTTTTTTACGGGTGCAGCAGTTGCTAGTTTTAGTGTGAGGCTGTTTGCTGGTAAGGCGAGCGATCGCTTAGGTCGTGGTTTGTTTATTACTTGCAGCATTGTGGCTTACACTGTTTCATTACTAATTTTGTGGCAAGCCAACAGTGCGATCGCTTTTTTAATCGCGGCGTGTCTTGAAGGCTGTGGCGGTGGTACGCTGATTTCTATGGTGATTACAATGATGGCAGACCGCTCATTTCCTCAAGAACGGGGACAAGTTTTTGCTATATGTGTAGCTGGATTTGACCTGGGGATTGCGATCGCCGCGCCTGTTTTCGGTTCTCTTGCCGAACAAATCGGTTACCGCAATATGTTTGGTTTCTCTGCTATTTTGACTTTTCTGGCATTCCTGATCTTCCTGACTCAGTCCAGCAAAAACTTATCTAATTCTCTGCGTTTTGCTCTTGGCCGTAGTGAAGATGTCTACTCATTAAATAAACTATAAAAGCAGAGACGCGATAAACCGCGTCTCTGCTTCCAATCAACGGGCGAGGAGGGATTCGAACCCCCGACACCGTGGTCCGTAGCCACGTGCTCTAGTCCACTGAGCTACACGCCCCTATCCAGAAAATTATAATATCACATTCTCACAAAATGACGCAAGAAAATTTTTTATCGCCTTCTCCCGCAGCCGATTTAACTCATCTGGATGCTCAAGGACAAGCGCAGATGGTGGATGTATCTGACAAAATCCCTACAGTTCGCCAAGCTGTAGCCTCCGCCAAGGTGCGGATGTTGCCAGAAACTTTTGCTACGATTCAAGCCGGCAATGCTCCCAAAGGGGATGTGTTGGCGACTGCCAGGTTAGCGGGAATTATGGCAGCCAAACAGACAGCTAACTTAATTCCTCTGTGCCATCCATTGCCGTTGCAAAAAATTGAGGTGACGGTGACACCAGATCCGCAGTTACCAGGCTATCAAATTCAGGCGATCGTCAAAACCAAAGCTGAAACTGGCGTGGAAATGGAAGCTTTAACTGCAGTTTCTGTTGCTGCCTTAACCTTATACGATATGGCCAAAGCCTTAGAAAAGTCGATTCAAATTGTAGAGATTCGCCTATTGAGTAAAACTGGCGGGAAATCTGGTGAATATTCCCCGCCAGAACCATAGCCTAGACGATATCGCCTATGGCTTTGTTAAGGTCGGCGGGACTGTTGAACTCTTCATCGTCTGGCAATTGCTCTAAGATTGAGAGTACATCCTGATCAGCCTTTTGCTTTTTAGCATGTTTAATCAATTGTTGTTTATCAGCAGGATAATCAACACCTTTCAAGTGTTTCTGGATTTCAACTGGATTTGCCTTAGTCATTTTCATCCACCTCTAAAGGTCATCTATATATTCACCAGTTGATTTATTGCCTCCCTCTATCAAAAAGATGAATAAAAAACTCCACCCACAAGGGGATGGAGGACCTTCAGTTCGATTATGCCAAAATAAACTTCTTGCTGATGTCCTATTTTTTAGGTTTTATAGCAACCCCATACCCAAAAACTTTAAAATAATGAGTGTGTATTAAAACCTGTAACAAATATTTATGCCTCCTCGTTGGCCTACTAAACCCGATCGCCAAGACCCCGCTTACCGTAAAATAGACGATCGCATGAATTTTGCCGTACATGTGGCGATCGCCGCTACGATTAATTCTGGACTATGGTTTGTTCATAATCTCAAAGCAGCTACCTGGGAATGGCTTCCTTGGGTGACAGCTGGTTGGATCGGAGTATTGTTGGTGCATCTGATTTATATTAGTGCGATCGCCAACTACTCCCAAAAATCAACCTGAAGAAGGACTGCTGATGCTAGGGCATTTGTAACCTGTGGCTGTAGGTCAGTCTGGCTAATTGAGCGATAATATTAAATAGCCTGGGAGTTTACATTCTTTATGAAGATAGGGTTATTTTTATGGCTAAGACTAACACTACAGAACTACTCGAAGCCCTAGCAGCTGAAATTGGCGAAAATGTCTACATAGATATTGCAAAGTGGCATCTTCATTTATCTGATGCCAAGTTGCATACAGTTGTTGCCGAACAACTGTATCCTTTAATTACTTCTAAGACTGTAAGTGAAGACGGTGTAATCGCCGTCCTAGAATCTATTAAAGTCAAAATTGGTGGCGGAAGAAAAGAACTGCCTTTAATCGATTTACTACCACTGCAAGGACAAGTTAACTTAGTAGATATTTTAGAAAAGTATCAGCGCGAAATTTAATTTTTGTCTGAGTAAGCACACAACAGTTAACTTTAAGAAAGATTTTCAAATTCTCAGAAGATTTGGGAGTCTAATGTTTTACTGTCTAAATAATGGAGGTATATTTATTATGTTTTTGCAAACCAAAGATACCCAGGATTTAGTGAAAATTCTTGATATTCAAGAATTAATCGATCCCAATAATGACATTGTTCATGCACAAGACCAAGAAGGTGAAGAAGAACAAGAACCTGATATTTTCAAAAAAGAAAATCTAACTTTTCCTTCAGGCGAGATTCTACCACGTTGCTGGTTAGACGCTAACTATCGCAAAGCTCAAGTTTCATAGTAGTACCATGATTTTGGTGGGCAATGCCCACCCTACAATACTAAAAACTACGTCCTAGTTGATGAAGCAGCTTTTTCTACTATTAATGTCGCTTCAGCTTCAGAACGTGGGAAAAATCTTTTAGTTATCCAGTAAGTAACGATGTGAGAAAGCAATCCTAAAGGGCCCGCAAATAAGCACATTCCAAGGGAATGAAATGTCCAAATACCTGTTTTCTGTCCTTCCCAATATATCCAACGACCAACGAACAAATCCATTACTAAAAAATGAATCCAACCTGTAGCAGCAGCTGTTTCATCGGTAAAAAAGCGGGCAATATCTGCTAATTGAGGATTAGATAAAGCTTGAGCGTTTTCTGGTGTAATGCTGCTGACAAACAAATATAAATAAGCTCCAGCTAAAACTACAAAGGGTAGATACGATTCCATAATCCTGCGTGTTACTTGCCAATTTGGCAGGAGAATCATTAATGTCCAAAAAGGCAAAACGAACAGATTGGCAACGTTGAATAGTTGAGTGATAGTCATAAGAGTCAAGAGTCAAAAGTCAAGGATTATTCTCCCAGTCCCCATTGCCAAAAATTATAAGGCTACAAGTTGCGATTCAATTTCTGCAGATTTCAAATCACGTCCAATAAAAACTAAACGGGTTTGTCTTGCTTCTTCTGGTTGCCAAAGGCGATCGTAAAACTGATCAAATCGTGTTCCTACGCCTTGCATGACTAGACGCATGGGTTTATTTGGTACGGCTACAAAGCCTTTAATCCGGTAAATTTCTTGTTGATTTACCAATGTTTGTAATTGTTTCTGCAGCTTTTCTGGGTCAAAAGACCGGTCTAAAATCAGGTGAGTTGAGGTAATCTCTTCGTCGTGGTTGTGGTCTTCTTCAGTGTCATGATGACTGGGACGGCTATCTAAATTATCTTCAACTGCGGCTTGAAATCCTAGTAAAATAGATGCATCGAGTTGACCACGATCGCTCTCGACAATCTTCACAACTCTGGGCAATTCTTGTTTAACTAGCGCTTCAACTCGCGCCTTTGTCTCGGCATCGACTAAGTCAGTTTTATTCAACACCACCAAATCTGCACAAGCAAGTTGGTCTTCAAACAGTTCTTGCAATGGTGTTTCATGTTCTAGACTATCATCTGCTTGTCTCTGGGCAGCGATCGCTTCCGGATCGCTAGCAAATGTCCCAGCGGCTACGGCTGCACAATCGACGACGGTAATCACTGCATCCACTGTCGCACCGGCACGAATTTCTTGCCAGCGAAAAGCCTTCACCAAGGGTTTAGGTAAGGCTAAACCAGAGGTTTCAATTAAAATACAGTCGATGCTATCTCGCCGCTTCAGCAACTGTTGCATCATCGGGAAAAATTCTTCCTGCACAGTGCAACATAAGCAGCCGTTCGTTAATTCAAAAATATTACTTTCACCATCTTCTGGACAAATTTGACAGGATTTCAATAATTCACCATCAATACCGAGTTCGCCAAATTCGTTCACTAAAACCGCAATGCGTCGTCCTTGGTTATTTTGAAGTAGATGGCGAATTAGACTAGTTTTGCCACTTCCTAAGAAGCCTGTAATCACCGTGACAGGAATTTTTGTAGCCATTTTTCATTTAATAGGGAATGGGGTATTGGGTATGGGAAATTAAAATTTTTCCCTATTTCCCAATCCTGTGGAACTTCAAATCTCAATAAAACAGTCTTGACTTAAGATTTATTTAGGTAAGTATCTATTAGTTAGTATATTTGCCATTTTTTCACCATACTTCTATAAGCTTACCAAATAATCGTCTCACCAAAGAAGGTATTTAAGTTATGAAAATCGGAATTATCGGTAGTGGTAATATGGGGCGTTCTTTAGGTATTCTCTGGGCACAACAGGGACATCAAGTATATTTTGGTTCCCGTGATGCAGCAAAAGGCATGGCTGTCGCTGAATTTGCCGCAAGTGGAACGCAAGGCGGTACAAATGATGAGGCGGCGGCGTTTGCTGATGTAATTTTGTGGACAGCACGAGGTGTAATGCCAAAAGAATTGCTATCTAACACTGAAGTTCTCAATAGCAAAATCATCATTGATTGCAACAACCAAGAGATCCCTGCTGAATTTGCTTATCCGATGATCGCCGAATCGTTAGCTGAGAAGCTAGCAAAAGTAATACCAAATGCTCGTGTGGTGAAAGCATTTAATACAATGGCGCAGGAGGTTTTTGAATTAGCACCAGAACCACTCAAGGATTATCAAGTTTCGGTTTTTGTCGCTGGGGATGACGAACCAGCAAAAAAAATAGTCATGCAGCTGGCTGAGGAGATTGGATTTGTGCCAGTGGATTCTGGTATTTTACGTAACGCCCGATTGGTAGAAGGTTTAGGTGATTTCATTCGCCTAATCATTATTGGCCAGCAACAAGGCAGTTATGCAACTATTTCTGTTAATATCCTACCTACTGCACAAGAACAGCGCTTAGGCGGACGGCAAGCTTCCGCTTTGAAGTGAATCCTCAATGGACAAAACTTAGGGGCAATTTCCCTGTGGTTGCTTTGCTGACAATAAAGTAATCACAGAAATATTGCCCCTAATTAAAATTTAGGGCGATCGCACAATTTATTCAGCAGTCGCTAGTTCAGTGCTACCGCGTGTGCGACGACGTGTCAAACTGTTGTAAAGCATGACACCGATGGCTTTAATTAAATTGCCTTCCAATTCCTGGAACATCTTCATGTTCATGCCAAAAGCCGCGTTAGCTTCTTCAACTATGCGATCGGCTGTAGCTTCGTCGATGGGTAATTCATCCAAAGCTTGACGATATTTAGCTTTGAATTCTTTTTCGTTGGTAATCTCTGCAAATTCATAAAAAGCGGTACCTTGTCCATCTCCAAGGTTCATCGCTGTGACAGCAATATTTTTGAGAATCTGTCCCCCAGATAAGTCACCCAGGTAACGCGTATACGAATGTGCGATTAACAGTTCTGGTGCTGTTGCAGAGATTTCTCGGATGCGCTGCACATAAGCTTCCCCGGCGCGAGATAATTGGACTTGTTCCCGCCAGTTGAAACCATAATAGAAATTTAGGTCTGACTCTAGCGTCTGCTTGCGGTTGAGTTCTGGGAAGTTAATTTTGGCAACAATCGGGTGATTACGGTGCTTTTCCATCTCCTCTTCCATTGCTGAGTAGATGAAGTAAAAGTTGCCGACTAGCTTCCGGTAGGAGTTTTTCTCCACGACCCCTTTTAAAAAGCATTTGACAAAACCGACATTCTCTGCCATTGTGTGGGCTTTTTTAGTACCTACACGCAATTTGCTTGCTAAATTGCTACTCATGCTAAATTTCTCTACTTTAAAAGGTCAACTGCCGGAGTTTTGATTTACTAACGGCTAAAACAGGCCATTAAAACGTTACCTTAAAACTATTTGATGAGAATTTATATTAAAATTTCTTAAGTCATACGCTTTTGGATTGACCCCAAAGATAAATCTAGGGGCTGGAGAATTTTACCCAGTAGGATTTTTGGTTTATTTGACTGATAAATCTCTTGCTCTGTAACACTAAGGAAATATGGGTGTAGAGCTTTACATTTTTTTACCCTAATCAGTATTCAGCACTGAGTAGGGTAAAAAAGCTATCTCTGACAGTCATAGCGAAGTGTGTTCACCGCAGATGAAGCTGCTTTTTCAAGGACAGCAAAGATTAAATAGTAGTACTACAGCGCATAACTGTAGATGGCTACTATTTCGGGGCACTTTGGCTGGAGTTTATGTTGTTAAAGACCTATAACATATTTTTGCCACTCTTGGTGCAGTCCACTCTTAAGATGCTTGCTGACTTCAAAATAGAGGCTGCTGTAGGGTTGGCGAGGAGGATGGCGCAAAGGCATGTGTGCTTCGTGCGGGGTACGGCTACCTTTCTTAACATTGCAACGCACACAGGCTGTAACAATGTTCTCCCAAGTGTCGCCTCCACCACGCGATCGCGGTATTACATGATCTAGTGTCAACTCATCGCCGGTATAACCGCAGTATTGACAAGTGTGGCTATCACGATGCAATATATTTCGGCGAGTGAGGGGAATTTCCTTGTAAGGAACGCGGACATAATGCCGTAGTCGGATCACCGTCGGCAACGGAAAGTCCGAATAGAGGTATCTGCCATTATGTTCTACACGTTCCGCCTTGCCTTTTATTAACAAAACCACGGCGCGACGCCAGCTCGTGATATTGAGTGGTTCGTAAGAGGCGTTCAGGACTAAAACCTTACCCATTGATAAGCGCTCAAGGTATTAGTTTTACATATATTAACACAGAAGTACTCTGGTTGGGAGATGAGAATAAATTATACTTCTGCCATGATTAAGTAGGTAGGCATAAATATTTATCGTTGGGAATAAGCAATCTTGCTATAGGCTTAAAAGTTTCTTGGTGTAAAGATTTTATACTCAGCTTATGTCCTCATCTACCTGACCACTGCTATAACTAGGAATTTTTCAGTGAAATCAATGGGGTAAACGTAATCATAATTACTGCTGAAGTGTTAATCATTTCTCGGTATGAAATATAGGGACTTGTGTCAATTCCCGGATGAAAGGTAAACTTCCAGATTAATCTGATTTAGCTTCTGGGAGTGCGAATAAATAGATCATCTGGAAGCCAGGTTGTGGTGATAGGAGTGAGTGAAAATGTTAAGTAGCAAACAAATTTCTGGTGTTGCTTCTCATCAAGAATGCGATACTTACGCTTGGTTCTCTCAACGTGCTTGGGTGGAGATTGATTTAGCCGCCTTGTCGCAAAATGTACAGCAGGTGGCAGGGTTTTTATCACCTAGCACCAAGTTGATGGCAGTAGTGAAGGCTGATGCCTATGGACATGGGGCGGTGACAGTTGCCCAAACAGCCCTGGAATCGGGCGCTAGTTGGTTAGGAGTGGCGACAGTTCCAGAGGGAATTCAATTGCGAGAAGGAGGGATTAAAGCGCCGATTTTAATCTTAGGGGCAACCCATACACCAGAGCAAATTCAGGCGATCGCTCACTGGAAACTCCAACCGACGCTATGCAGCCCCAAACAAGCTTTGATATTTGCCAACACCCTAGAAACAATCAAGTTTAATTCCCCCATCCCTGTACATATCAAACTGGACACAGGAATGTCTCGCTTGGGAACTAACTGGGAACAAGCGGCTGAGTTTGTGCAGTTAGTTAAACGCTTGCCCCATCTTACCGTTGCAAGTATTTATTCCCACTTGGCAACAGCAGATAGCCCTGACACTACAGTCATGAGAGAACAGCATCAACGATTTGAAGAGGCGATCGCCCAAATCACAGCCCTGGGAATCGAACTACCTTGCTTGCATTTGGCCAACTCAGCCGCCACTCTCACAGACTCGGCATTACACTACGACATTGTGCGTGTAGGTTTAGCAGTTTATGGACTCTATCCTTCTACTCATTTACAAAACACTATTCGCCTCCAACCAGTTTTACAACTCAAGGCACGAGTTACCCAAGTCAAAACAATTGCCTCAGGTACTGGTGTTAGCTATGGACACCAATTTATTGCCCCACGGGAATTACGTCTTGCCGTTGTGGGTATTGGCTATGCTGACGGTGTCCCCCGCAATCTTTCCAACAAAATGCAGGTGTTAATTCGCGGTCAGCGCCTACCGCAGATTGGGACAATTACAATGGATCAACTAATGGTGGATGTGAGTTCCATACCTGATTTACAGGAAGGGGAAGTCGTCACCTTACTTGGGGCACAAGGCCAAGAACAAATATCTGCTGACGATTGGGCCAAGGAATTAAATACGATCTCTTGGGAAATTCTCTGTGGTTTTAAGCATCGTCTGCCTCGTGTGGCGGTAATGTGAAGATAAATGAAACAAGACGCGCAGTGAAAATCTCTTTCTACTTTTTTCTTTAATTTTCCTGGCTTTGCAAATTTTGAGTTTTTTATGTTATAGTTATAAACTGATGCGGATGTGGCGAAATTGGCAGACGCGCTAGATTTAGGTTCTAGTTCCGAAAGGAGTGAAGGTTCAAGTCCTTTCATCCGCACTTATGAAAAGCTGCTACCTCCAAGATATGGGAGATTGTCTGTAAAAGCTTTATGTATCTTGGAAGCATAAATCTGGTTAACAATGCTTGGTTTAGCCCCAGAATAAGCTTTTAAGTGGTTACGCAAAATTATTTATGTTATTGCGAGCGAAATGAAATGTAGCGTAAAGCCTTCGGGAAGGCTTCGCCTACGCAATGACAAATGTATATTTAATTTTGCATTAGTACTTAGTGAGTATTGCTGATGATTTATAGGTTAATACAGTTGAGTTAAGATGATATGGTAATTTTGACCATTGGTGTCAACTTAGGCTTAAATCCGCTGAGTGTATGAGTTTTGCCCTCTCCTCCAGCCCCCTCCCATGTTTGGGAGCAGGAATTGGGCAAGCCAATAATACTATAGGTATAAAATAAAACTATTTAATTACAACTGACAGGATTAATATTAAATCTGAGAGATTATCGCTTGATTGGGAGTTACATAGATAGTGACACTAACTAGGCATTGATGTAATTTATCATTAGTAATTTACATAGCTAATGAGTAAGGATACTTACTAAAGATCAAACTTTAAGGTAACTTTGTAAAATCAGGTTTCATTTAAGTGCAAATACTTAAAAATTAGAGTTAAATATTTTAGGTTTACTAGTATTATTGCTGTGACTTTCGCATAAAAATTACTGAAAGACAAGTGCCTTTATCTAGTCTTTACATTTTTTTGGCTGATTCTCCAAAGATGTCTGGTAATCTCTGTATAAGTAAGCAAATTAACAACAACCTACGAATTGACTACGATTTTATAATCTGAAAGTAAGGCCGCTGTTGAGTTTAACTGCAAACTTGAATAAATCTTTTAGTATGTTATGCTACAAAGCACCAATACCTCATAACCTGATTGGTATTGTAGAGCAGCTTCTGCACAAATTTAGTTTACATGTATTGAATTTAGCTGAAGTAAAAGCAAAATGAACACAACTCCTCTAGGTAGCTACAGGTTGTTTCAGAAACTACATCCACTATCACTGTTGGCACAACTAACCAGTCGGCGTGCTACGGGACACCTACGTGTATATGCGGGGAAGTTTTCTTGGTCTATCTATCTCGAAGAAGGTAAACTTACTTACGCCTCTTATTCAGATAAACTATTTGAGCGACTTGACAGCCATTTACGGCGTCTGAGTCAGCAAATTCCGACTCTCAACAACACCATTCGTGTACAAATGCGGTTGATGTTTGAGACGAAGAATGAAAATCAGTCTGTAGCCAATGCAGATTATCGAGCTATTTGTTGGTTAGTAGATCAAGAATATCTCACCCCTTCACAAGCAGCGCATTTAATAGATGAATTAGCCAAAGAAGTGCTGGAATCTTTTTTGTCTTTAAAAGAAGGGAGCTATGAATTTAATTCTGAGATTTCTTTGGGTGAACTAGCAAAGTTTGGCCGGTTGGATTTGCGGTTACTGGTTGAACAGTGTCAGAAACAGTTACGCAATCGGCAAAATGTTCAGTCGCCAGTTCCCGCGAGTGGAGGTTCTGCATCTGTGGCTACAACTAAGCTACCACAAGCTCAGTCGCAATCTTCAATGAAAATTGGGCAACAATTACCACTACCAAGACAACCTAATTTTGAAGTTGCTGATGAACGTAACCAGACATTTGCTCAAAAAACTGTTGATAAGAAATTGTACACAGTTGCGTGTATTGATGATAGTCAAACGGTTTTGAATTCCATCAACCACTTTTTGGATGAGAATACATTTTCTGTGGTGATGATTAATGATCCAGTAAAAGCTTTGATGCAAATACTACGGAGTAAACCTGACTTAATTTTATTAGATGTGGAAATGCCAAATTTAGATGGCTATGAACTATGTTCTTTATTGCGGAGGCACACAAGTTTTAAAAACACACCGATTATTATGGTGACGGGTAGAACAGGATTTATCGACAGAGCAAAGGCGAAAGTAGTTAGATCATCAGGCTATTTAACCAAGCCTTTTACGCAATCAGATTTATTAAAAATGGTGTTTAAGCATATCAGTTAATTTTAGAAATAATCAGTGGTGGCATCGTAAGTAGATTTAGTAGCACGAATTTAATTGTTCAGGAGATTTAGCAGTGAATACTACTTTGCTCGGCACAATTCTGATTGTAGAAGATTCCCCCAGTGAATTAGAGTTAATGAGCCATTATCTGCAAGAAAGTGGTTATCACGTCATTCAAGCGACTGGTGCAAAAGAAGCTTTAGAAAAAGCTTTATTGGAACAACCAGATGCGATCGTTACGGATGTAGTTATGCCGGGTGTAAGTGGCTTTGAGTTGTGTCGTTACCTGAAGCGAAATCCAGTTACAGAGAAAGTTCCGATTGTGATTTGCAGTTCCAAAAATCTAGAAATTGATCGTTTGTGGGGGATGAGACAAGGTGCTGATGCCTATTTGACGAAACCGTACACACGTGAGCAACTCTTACGTGCTATTAAATCAGTAGTAATTTGAATCCATGAATAGTTCAAAAATTACACTCTCCGCCAAACATAGCCAACATAACTTGGGAGATGGCTATCTCCGGTTTCAGCTAAATCAACAAACTGCTGCTGTTTTATCAATGAGGCACACACAAGAAGCGGTGATAGTGCCTGTTGAATCCATAACAGCGATGCCAAATATACCTGCTTGTATCTTAGGATTAATGAATTGGCGGAGTCGGATAATTTGGGTGATTGATCTACCAAGAATGCTCAATTTAGAATCCTTAGACCCTAGACTCCGGCAGTACAATGTGATTGTTATTCGGGTGGAATCACTGCTTTTGGGCTTAGTTGTGCAAGAAATAAAAGGTACAGCTAAGTTCATGCCTGATGATATTCGTTCTCCTGTGGGACAAGTAGCATCTAGTTTGGTACCGTATTTACGTGGGTGTGTTGTGCAACAGCAAGAAATATTGCTGGTATTAGATGCACAAGCGATTGTCCATTCTTCCATTCTCCGCAGTGATTAGGGTGTACTACTAAGAAAATGGCTTTTTAGTGTTCTTGTTCACCTATTTCAGGGGAATTACTTTATGTTTAATAAAACTGACACGGCTAATAGCAGTAATGCTCGGAATCGAGCGTCAATAATCTCATCGGAAAAAGCTACTGATAATGTAGTGCAACTGCCACTAGAGTCTATTAATGAAACTGTTAATAATTCTCCCTTGAATCAGGCTGTTGCTTATGTGAGGCGGCTACATTTAGGCACGAAAGCCACGGTTTTAGCGATCGCTATCGGCACACTACCAGCATTGGGAATCGGTGCGATCGCTTATAAATTCGCTAGTCGCTCGATCACTCAACAAGTTACGCAAGCTCAAGAAACAGAAGCTGTCAACTTAACAGAGCAAATCAACCGTTTCATGTTTGAACGGTATGGTGATATTCAAGTACTGTCTAATCTGCCATTTTTGGTTAATTCCGAAGTTAACAAAATTACGCCTATTAAGGAAAAACAAGCAGTACTAGACCGGATTGTGGAAACTTCTAAGGTCTACGATAGCATTGCTATTGTTGATATCAACGGCAATCCACTAGTCACTACCAGCAAAGAAAATGTATCTAATCTCAAAGATCGAGATTATTTTCAAACTGCGCTGCAAAAAAATAGCGCGATTATCACCCAACCAGAAATCTCCAAAACTACAGGAATACTGAGTATTTATACGGCTGCACCGATTAAAGATAGCGTTACTGGACAAACGATCGCTGTAGTCAGAGCCAGGATGCCTGTGAAATCCTTAGAGGATGTACTCAAAAACTATTCAGCCAACGCACACGAATATCATTTAATTGATAAATCGGGAAAATTTTTCGCGGCTACAGAAAAGAATCAAGTTGGTAGAAATGCCCAAAAAGACTTTCCTGGTTTGGACAAACTCCAGTCAGCAAAAAAAATAGATAGTATCATCACCATTGATCAAATTGACAAGCAACCCCAACTAATTAGTTATGTCCCATCGAGAAAACTAGAAGGGTTGCCAGATTTAAAGTGGGATGTAGTGATTGCCACTGATACGGCAATCATCCTCGCACCGCAAAGACAGCTATTCTGGACGATCGCTATTGGTACTGCGCTCACTGCTTTGATTGTGGCAGCGATCGCCGCTTGGTTAGCTAAACGAGCCACAGAGCCAATTTTGAGCGCCACTGAGGCGGTGAGCAAACTCGGTCAAGGTCAACTCAACACCCGTCTGGAAATCCAAACAGAAGATGAATTAGGCGACTTGGCTGTAAATATTAATCAAATGGCAGACCAATTGCAAGTCTTGCTCAAAGAACAAGAACAAGACACCGAACGAGCAAAATTACTTGCAGATATTACCTTGCGGATTCGCAAAAATCTCAAAACCGAAGATATTTACAAAACTGCAGTCAGAGAAGTGCGACAAGCGCTGAAAACAGACAGAGTAATCGTTTATGAGTTAAATCCAGAGACTTGGCAGGGAATCGTTGTGGCTGAATCAATAGCTGGTATTTGGCCAAAAATGCACGGAGTGAAAATCGATGACCCTTGTTTTCGGGAACGCCATGTAGAAAATTATAAAGAAGGACGAGTCAGGGCGATCGCTAATATTTATCAAGAGCCAAGCCTCGTTAACAACAGTTGTTACATCCAAATGTTAGAGAAATTTGCTGTCAAAGGCAATTTGATCGCACCCATTATCACCGACAGCAACCTCCACGGCTTATTGATTGCCCATCATTGCGAAAGTCCCCGCGTCTGGCAACAGCAGGAAATTGATTTGTTGCAACAAACAGCAATTCAAATCAGCTATGCCTTAGAACAAGCCCAGTTACTAGAAGAATTAGAAAAAGCCAAAGCACTCGCCCAACAAGACTCGGAAGAAGAACGGGGACAAAAAGAAACCCTGCAAATGCAACTCCTAGAACTACTCAGTGATGTAGAAGGCGCAGCTAGAGGCGATTTGACGGTGCGTGCGGATGTCACCGCTGGGGAAATTGGTACGGTTGCTGACTTCTTCAACTCAATTGTGGAAAGCCTGCGGGATATTGTGACTCAAGTTAAACAAGCTGCTACCCAAGTCAACACAGCGGTTGGTTCTAACGAGGGTGCTATCCGCCAGTTAGCAGAAGAAGCGATCGCCCAAACTGCGGAAATTAACCGCACCCTAGATGCGGTTGATCAAATGACTGATTCCATTAAAGCCGTAGCGGAAAACGCCCAGCAAGCTGCTGTCATCGCCAATCATGCAGCCCACACCGCTACTAAGAGTGGACAAGCAATGGATTTGACAGTGCAAAACATCCTATTGTTGCGAGAAACAGTAGGAGAAACTGCCAAAAAAGTCAAGCGGTTGGGAGAATCTTCTCAACAAATTTCCCGCGTTGTGTCCTTGATTAACCAAATCGCCATGCAAACCAACTTGCTAGCCATCAATGCTGGCATCGAAGCAGCACGTGCAGGTGACGAAGGTCAAGGATTTGCGATCGTCGCCGAAGAGGTGGGAGAATTAGCAGCTCGCAGCGCCGCAGCCACCAAAGAAATTGAACAAATTGTGGAAAATATCCAGAGAGAAACTAGTGAAGTCGTCCAGGCGATGGAGGTAGGAACTAGCCAGGTAGTAGAAGGCACTCGCATTGTCGAAGATGCGAAACAAAGTCTCAGTCAGATTTTGGATGTGTCACGTCAAATTGACTACCTAGTACAGACAATTTCCACAGCTACCGCATCTCAGGTAGAAACATCAGAATCTGTCAGCGAATTGATGAAAGCGATCGCCGCTCTTTCCCAACGGACTAGCGACTCTTCGCGCCTCGTGTCAGAATCTTTGCAACAAACTGTTGATATTTCTCAAGAATTGCAGGAAACTGTCGGTACATTCAAGGTCAGTTAAGTCATTTGTCATTTGTCTTTTGTTCTACCCTGCGGGAAGCCGCTAAGGCGTCTATGTTATTTGCTAGTTACCAATGACCAATGACCTTTCCGGTGATGTTTAATTCCTCTTTAACACTGCGTTGGCGTAGCCTCTCCAAGAGAAGCTAGCCAGCTGCTCATCAAAAAAATCTTGAAGACTGCGCTGGACTACCAATGACCAATGACTATTGACTAAACATAAAAGCCATGTCACAGGAGAAAGAACTGGAAATCCAGATGCAATTTCTGGAAGAAGCAACAGATTACCTCAATACTCTAGAAGGAGTATTGCTGGAAATCGACGCCAGTAATCGCATCGATTTGGATAAAATTAACGGGGCACTACGGGCCGCTCATTCGATCAAAGGCGGCGCGGGGATGATGGGATTTCGGATGCTGAGTGATTTAGCTCATCGTCTGGAAGATTCTTTTAAAGTCTTAAAAACTCGGAAAAACTCGTTAGAAATTGATACTCAGTTACAAAGTTTACTGCTATCTGGAGTTGACTGGTTGCGCCAGATAGTGGAACTGCTTTCAGAAGGAAATGTCATTGAAGAGGAGTGGTTAGCCACCTTTTGTTATCCAGTATTTGATGAGCTGCATGAGCGTTTGGGCGATCCCAGCCCAGAAGATGCCACAACCATGCTTTCCCCGGAAGATGGGCAAGACATTATCCCCTTGCTGTTTGAAACAGAAGTCGAAGGGTGTTTGCAGCGCCTAGAATCTGTATTGTTGGATAGCGAACAGCCTTGTTTGCAAGAAGAAGTGTCCATCATGGCAGCTGAATTGGGTGGTTTGGGGGAAATGCTCCAGTTAGCCGCCTTTACTCAGCTTTGTGAGTCAGTGACATACCACTTAACAACGGCTGCACCCCACCAAATTGCGGAAATTTCCCAGTTAGCCTTGCAAGCCTGGAGGCGATCGCAAGCTTTGGTGCTGACTAACCAAATGGATAGCCTACCGACAGCTATTGAATTTAGCGCTCCAGATGTATTGTCAACAGCAGAGGCGATGCCAACGGCGGTACTCTACGAGAACCCCTCCAGGGAACGCGGAGCGACCATCGCCGAGTTTCTCGCCACGGATACAGCCGCAACTCACCCTATCGAAACCGAAATAGTCGCTGCGGATGTCTTGGAATCAGCAGAAGGTGACGAAAGTTGGCTGGATGAAAAAATCATCGCTGCTAGTTTTGCATCCTTGGAAGCAGAATTTGCTGATGACATCGACGAACAAGTCGAGTTCCCCGAACTAACTACAGCAGATCCAGAAATTTCCCCCACAGATTACAGATTTGTGGAGCGCAAAAGCGAACCAGTTGGTGCTGGTAAAGAAAGGGAAACGCCGGAAAATACAGTCCGAGTTCCCAGTAAGCAACTTGAGCAAATCAATGATTTGTTTGGGGAACTGATCATCCAGCGGAACGGCCTCAACTTGCAGATGGAGAGATTACGCAAGCTAGTTCGCAATCTGAGCCAGCGTGTCCAAGTTCTCGACCGAGAAAATCAGGAATTACGGGCAGCATACGACAAAATTTCTACTCAAGCCACAGCGTCATCAGGCATATCATCAGAACATAACTGGCAAACTAGCAACCACCAGACACAAGGCATAGAAAATGGGTTTGATGCCTTAGAAATGGACCGCTACAGCGAATTAAACCTGCTATCGCAGGAAGTGATGGAAACTATTGTTCAGGTACAGGAAGTCACAACTGACGTTCAACTCAGTGTCGATGATACAGATCAAATTGCCAGGAAATTAAGCAAAACATCAAAGCAGTTGCAGACAAAGCTGACGCAAGTCAGAATGCGTCCCCTATCCGATTTGATCGATCGCTTCCCCAGAGCCTTGCGCGACCTGAATCTAGAATATGGCAAAAATGTCCAGTTGAAAGTTGAAGGTGGCAACACCCTGATTGAACGCAGCATTTTAGAAGCTTTGAATGAGCCTTTAATGCATCTAGTGAGGAATGCTTTCGATCATGGTATCGAAGATGCTGCCACTCGCCGCACCTTGGGCAAACCAGAGCAGGGAGTGATTGAAATTAAAGCCACTCACCGCAGTAATCGCACGTTGATTACCATGCGTGATGATGGTCGGGGGATTTCTCTGGACAAAATACGCGATCGCGCCTTAACTATGGGGTTAGATGCTTCCCTTTTGGCTGGTGCTAGTGATGAAGAACTATTATCACTAATTTTTGAACCCGGATTTACAACCTCCGATCAAGTGACAGCACTATCTGGTCGTGGTGTGGGAATGGATGTGGTACGCAACAACCTTAAACTTGTGCGAGGTGAAATCAAAGTTGATACCCAGCCAGGAGTCGGCACTACTTTTACTCTATCAGTACCATTTACACTTTCAGTGGCACGAGTGCTACTGGTAGAAACCAATCGAATGCTCTTGGCATTTCCCACAGATGTCATTTCCGAAATATTCTTACTCCAAAACGAGCAGGTTTTTGCAATGGCTGGTAGCGAAGTGATCAATTGGCAAGGAACTATGGTGCCATTGATCCGCATTGGTCGCTATTTAGAATTTAATGGGCCCCGTTACAATAACCCAGATTTGGAAACTCCAGCAGCAATTAATGCTAATAGTGTATTAATAGTCAAAAGCGGTAATCAACCAGTAGCAGTACAAGTAGACCGTTGTTGGGGTGAGCAAGAAGTAGCTATCCGCCAAATCGAAGGTGATATACCACTGCCGGAAGGCTTTAACAACTGCACAATTCTCGGTGATGGTCGGGTAGTACCATTAGTAAATACCAACGAGTTACTGTATTGGATTGCCACCAATCAACGCACCCCTAGAAGCAATCAATTACCATCGGCACGGTTAAAAACAGCGTTCCTGGTCTCTCATAATGAGAAATTACCCACACCTCCAGCTAACCAAAAAGGTACTATTTTAATTGTCGATGACTCGATTAATGTTCGGCGCTTTTTAGCCCTCACTTTAGAAAAAGGAGGATACCAAGTAGAACAAGCTAAAGATGGTCAAGATGCCTTGGATAAACTTCAAAGTGGCTTGCAAGTCCAGGCAGTGATTTGTGATATTGAAATGCCTCGTCTTGATGGTTATGGCTTTTTAGGTCGGGTCAAATCAAACGTTGATATGCAAGATATTCCTGTTGCTATGCTGACCTCTCGCAGTAGCGCTAAACATCGGCAATTAGCAATTCAACTGGGTGCGAGAGCCTACTTTTCTAAACCATACAATGAACAGGAATTACTCCGAACCCTAGAAGAAATCATTTTCTCCATAAATGGAACTTTGTCTTCTCACAACAATTGAATGCAGAATTTGGTAATGGGTAATATTTATGTGTAACAATTGCCAATTACCAATTCTGCTGCACTTGATGCCATATTCATCAATTATCCTGATTGCTATAGAGGATTCCTATTTAATTTTTTCCAAAATATACAGCATTTGTAGGGCAGGCAATGCCTAGTGGTTTGTCAATTTTGTTTTGAGGGGTTTTTGGTAGTGCGGGCCGAAAAGCCCGCGTGAGCGAGACGCTCACACTACAGTCCCTCATTTCAACCCTGACAGACTACTAGGCTGTTGACTTTGATGGAATTTTCACGTTTTTGGTTCATGCTATTTTTGTGCGAGTGTAAAATCTATTTTCTGTCATTGCGTAGGCTTCGCCTACGCAATGACTACACAAATTTTGCCTGAATTTCTATCACCTAAAAAGGCACAGAGTCAACAGCCTAGGCATTGCCCACCCTACTGCTGTATATCTTTTAGGTATATTTTAAGTATACAAATTCTTCATCAAAGATAAACATTATCCGTGATTTAATATACATTATAATTCACTAATTTTAGTGTAGGTTCAGGTAAAACCTGGAAATTTGCGCTTTGAAACTCCTCTGGGATAACTAACGTTCAATACAGCTACTGTTTTTGACAGGCAAAGTTTTGCTGTGTTCAGATCCATATTATCCGAGAGTAGCCTGCCGTAATTCTTATTGATTACGGCAGAAAATAATTGTGGGAATTTTGTGTTTTATACTCGCTTATTTAGAAAATTGACTTTATGGTTCATAGATTTAATGGCAGTTACGCAAGGAAAAAATTAGGTTCTAACTTATCGTCAACCCTTCAAGTTATATCGCCACCTATCGAATCAAGTGCTACGACGTATCAAATGCCTAAAAGGTCTTTAATACAAAGATTTTATAACCTCCCAATTAGCCGCAAACAATGGATTGCTTTACTGGCTTCTGAATTAGTATCTATTCTAGGAATAGGCATTGCAGGCACATTAATTATTAGTAGCGGTTTACGGACTCAATTAATTGAGCAAGCAAAATCAGAAGTTGCCGTTACAGATATTAATTACAATATCAAAGTTAATCAAATGGGCTTTGGCTTTCGGGGACAATCAGATAATCCAGCAATTATTAAAGCCGCCCAGATTCATCAAGCAGGTACTGTCTTAGATGCGAAATTAAAAGCCGAAGTTAAACAAATTCTTGCCAATGAAATCAAGGCGCGCACGATTGAATATTCTACTCTAGTTGGTAAAGATTTTAAAATTATTGTCAATGCTAATGCTAATCGCAGCGGTGAAGTTTTTAATCCTAGTAATTTGATCAATGAGGTTTTCAAGAGTTCTCAACAAATTAAAGCTAGTAGAATTGTTAGCTGGTCAGAATTGAGTCGAGAGTCACCACCGTTACCAGATGGTTTTATTAAGCAAGATACTCTGATTCGTTATACAATAACACCTGTTAAAGACCCAAATACAAAAGCAGTAATTGGGGCGTTGATTTCTGGGGATATCGTCAATGGTAAAGATACAATTGTCAGATCGACATTGAGGGCTACGGGAGGTGGTTACAGCGCTATTTATCTCCGCAAACCTACAGGAGAATTTGCCATAGCTACAGCTTTAGAACAAGGTCAATCAGAAGATTTAAATCAAGCTATATCTAATGTTGCATTACCTGAAGATATTCGGAACTCCTTCCTCACAGCCGCCGCAAAATCACCAGAAGGGAAAATAGTTACTGGGCGTATAGTAATTGGTAAAGGTATTTATACAATAGCAGCGAAATCTATACCTGATAAAATTATTGAAGATGGTGATAAACAACGAATTATTTTTGGTGAAAAACCAGCCGCTATTCTCGTGCGGGGAACTCCAGAGACTGCTCTGAATCAATTACTGGCACAAAGTTTAATTGTAGAAGTATGGATAGTTTTGGTGGCTTTGGGCATAGTTTTTATTTGGGCATTAATTCTCAGGCGAGCAATTATTACACCAATTGAAGATTTGCAACAAACAACCCAAAAGTTTGCTAATGGCGATCGCACTTCTCGCTGTCAAGTCTTTGCTAGCGATGAGATAGGACAATTAGCTGTCACATTCAACAAAATGGCAGACAGCATTACAATCCAAGCTCGTTACCAAGAAAATGAAGCTAGATTAGCACAGCAACTTAATGAAATCACTGCTCACCTCAGAGAAACACTCAATAGCGAAAAAATATTAAAGGCCGCAGTCACTAATCTACGAAACACTCTGACAGCCGATCGCTTGCTTGTCTATCGTTTGCACGATTCCTGGCAAGGTAAAATTATTGCAGAATCTGTTGGTTACGAATGGTCAGCAACTTTAGGCGCAAACATTGCTCATCATTATTTTGGCGAGAATTCTTTAGAAGATTATGAAACAGGCGTTGTGAAAGCAGTTCACAACATTTACAAAGCCTCTTTAAGTCCATCGGAACTTGAGCAACTGGAATTATTAGCTGTCAAAGCTTACTTACTAGCACCTATTTTCGTCAATAAACAACTACACAGCTTATTAGTGGCTCATCAGTGTTCTGGGCAGCGTCAGTGGCAAAATATAGAAATCAATTTGTTTAAGCAGGTAGCAATTCAAGTTGGTTTTGCTCTAGAACAAGCAGAACTGCTGCAAAAGCTAGAAACAGGCCGTCAAACGGCCGAAACAGTTTCAATGGGAGAAAGACAACAAAAAGAAGCCCTAGAACTACAAATTTTGCACCTTTTGCATGATATTGAAGGTGTCACCAGAGGTGATTTGACGGTGCGTGCTGATGTCAAAGCAGGAGAACTGGGTACCGTCGCTGACTTCTTTAACTCCATTGTCGAAAGTCTGCGGGGAATTGTCACCAAAGTCAAAACGTCGGCTACTCAAGTGAATTATGCGATCGCTTCTAATGAAGGCGCTATCAGTCAACTCGCCGCAGCAGCAATTACTCAAGCTGCTGAAATCAAGCATGTTCAGGACGCGATCGACCAAATAACCCATTCCATTCAATCTGTAGCCGAAAATGCTCAACAAGCCACCATAATTGCTCAGAATGCTTCACGTTCTGCTACTGAAAGTCAACAAGCAATGGATCTAACAGTCGATAGCATCCTGACTGTGCGCGAAACTGTCGATGAAACTGCGAAGAAAGTCAAGCGTCTAGGTGAATCTACTCAAGAAATTGCCCGTGTGGTGTCGTTGATTAACCAAATTGCCCTGCAAACCAACTTGCTAGCCATCAACGCCGGTATTGAAGCCGGACGTGCGGGAGAAGAAAGTCAAGGTTTTGCCATAGTTGCAGAAGAGGTGGCTGAACTAGCGACGCGTTCGGCTTTCGCTACCCAAGAAGTTAAACAAATTGTGGCAAATATCCAACGGGAAACTGATGAGTTAGTACAAGCAATAGAACAGGGAACCACCCAGGTAGTGGAAGGGACAAGAATTGTCAAAGATGCAAAACAGAGTTTAAGTCAAATTTTAGATGTGTCTCACCAGATTGACTCTCTAGTGCAGTCAATTTCCACTGCAACTACAGATCAAGTGCAAACATCGCAAACTGTTAGTCAATTGATCAAAGAAATTGCCGTTGTTTCACAACGCAGCAGCATTTCTGCGCGCTTGGTTTCCGAATCTCTGCAAGAAACAGTGGAGATTTCCCAGGAGTTGCAGAAGACTGTCGAGACATTTAAGGTGAGCTAAATTGACACTAATCCTGGCTATTTTTGAGCAATGCTGCTGGCGATCGCCTCCACATTACTTTGTCGTTAATATCACATTAGTTTCACATCAGTACTATCTCGCAAATCATTGAGGATTAATTTAGTATTTATTAATACCATAAATGCTGGTTCATCGATACTATCAAGATCATAAATTAACAACTAGTTTGCAATCGAGTTGTCTTTAAGTGGACATGACATTAGATAGATAGAGTTTTAATTAATTTGAACATTAACTTATAAATTTTGCAAAAACATGCAATAATCAATATCTACTCGCTTAAGCAAAAAATGGCAATCTAATACAAATAAACCTCACAGCAGCTATGATATTTCACGACTCAGCTACATATTAGCTTGATATTAACAACCTGAAATAAGTAATTGATTGTCCAGGGGAGAAATGGTCTTTTATATCTGCTCTGAGTTTATAGATAGGCAATTTTGGCTAGTATAAAAAACCAAGGTGCATCAAAATTATCAACATTTTTTACTCACATAAAATGACACTCTGGCAATAAATAACTAGTATTCAAAGGCTGAAGTATGAAATGAAGAGATCTGTATAGTAAGCCTTTGAGCGATTTACAATGGTTGGTTTATTTACGCCAAGCTGTATTAGTATTCAAACCAGGTAAGAGTAGGACTGGTATTTGATTTTTGAAATAATACGTAAGGTGGACAAGTCCCACCCTACTAGTATTCAAACTAGGTAATATATTTATCAATGCATCTACTTAATAAGTTTGCTACTCTCTATTAAATTGTGTGTTTGCCGATAGTAAGAATCTGACTCTAAAATAAATAACACTAATCAAATTTGGCTCTGAGAATTAGTCAAAAGTTAATAGTCTATATTAAATATTTGGACTGTTAGCTTTATAGTCTCAAAAGTCAAGAAGAGTGAGTTTTATTTGTATTCAGAAACTTGCTTAATAACTAACCTTAAAGTTCAGTAATCTACTTTTAGCAGAAATTAGCTCTATTACTAACACTGCTTAGTTTTGACTATAATTATTGACGAATAGGCGCAATTTTAAATTATGAAAAATGAATTTAACACTGATAATAATGTGGTGTCACAGCCTGAGATATCTAACCTCAATACACCATTAATGATTGCTCACCGTCAAAATTTAGCACAGCAAATACTTGCACGATGTAAAACCAGAGTAGTTGCTTCCCGAAAACTTAAAAAATCTTTATTAGGAATATTTTTTAACCTTTCTATTACCAATAAACTATTAATTTCTTTAATAGCATCTGAATTAGTTTCTATCTTGGGAATAGGGATAGTTGGTAAATACCTGATTAGTAGTAATTTGCAGACTAGTTCACTAGAACAGGCAAAATCAGCAATATCTTTTGCAGATATTATTGATAATATCAAAAATAAGCAAATGGGCTTTAATTTTCAGGGAAATTCTGATAATCCTGAAATTATTAGAGCCATAAGTCTGCCTAGTCCAGGTCAAATTATAAATCGGCATTTGAAAGTTGAAATCAAGAAAATTATTGTAGATTTATCTAAAAAAAACATTGGAAGTAATAAGAGTCCAATAAAATTTTTTCGTCATCAAACTAATACAACTTTAGTGAGAGAGACTCCAGGGAATCACCTGAATAAATTGCTGGGAAATAGTTGGACGACAGAATTTATCCCAGTGATTTTAGCGTTAGTAATTATCTCAATCTGGGTGCTAATTATCAGGCGCTCGATTATGAAACTGATTCAGGAATTAGAGCAAACAGCTAATAAATTTGCGACAAGCGATCGCTCTACAAAATCTGAGGTTTTCGCCACTGATGAAGTAAAGCAATTGGCGCTCACTTTTAACGACATGGCAAATAATCTTGCTGAACAAGTCATCCGCCAAGAAAATGAAGCCAAACTAGCACAGACAGTTAATGAAATCACTTCTCGCTTTCGCGGTTCACTCAACACTTTACACATCCTCAACGTAGCAGTCACTAGTACCAGAGAAGCCATCAAAGCAGATCGAGTAATTGTCTATCGCTTCGATGAAAATTGGTATGGTACGATTATTGCTGAATCTGTGGGTGCTGATTGGCCTTTAGCTCTAGGGGCACAGATTGCTGACCCTTGTTTTGCTAAAGATTATGCTAATAAATATCAGAAAGGCTTAGTTCAATCATGGGAAGATATCCATAAAGCTGGTTTGACCGAGTGTCACCTTAACCAACTAGAACAATTTGCAGTCAAGGCGAATTTAATCGCGCCAATTTTGATTAACAACAAACTATATGGTTTGTTGATAGCTCACCAGTGTTCTGCGCCGCGTCAATGGCAAGATTTAGAAATCAAATTGCTGAAACAGGTGGCGATTCCAGTTGGCTATGCTCTAGAACAAACATCTCTGTTAGAACAAGTAGAAGCAGCACGTTCTCGTGCAGAAGTCGCAGCCTCTGAGCAACGTCAACAAAATGAAGCATTGCAACAGCAGATACTCCATCTCCTCAGAGATATCGCTGGCGTATCCCAAGGTGACTTAACTGTGCGTTCTGAAGTGAAGTTTGGAGAACTAGGGACTGTCGCTGACTTTTTCAACTCCATTGTGGAAAATCTGAGAGTCATTGTCACTAAAGTTAAAGTATCTGCTAACCAAGTGAACACAGCAATTGGTAATAACGAAGCCGCCATCCGCCAACTTACCGACAAAGCACTTAAACAAGCAAACAACATTAGCCTGACGGTTGCTAGTGTTAATAATATGACACTGTCTATGCAAGCAGTCGCAGAAATTGCAGAAATTGCTTCCCAAGTTGCTCACAACGCTTCTTTAACTGTCGAGGATAGTGAAGCCGCAATGGATATCACCGTCAAGAACATTCTCAGATTGCGCTCGACGATTGGTGATACAGCGAAAAAAGTCAAACGCCTTGGGGAATCTTCGCAACAAATTTCCCATGTAGTTTCTTTGATTAGTCAAATAGCTACACAAACTAACTTGCTAGCCATCAATGCTGGATTGGAAGCGACAAAAGCTGGTGAAGAGAGTGAAGGTTTTGCCATTATTGCCAAAGAAATTGGTGAACTAGCAGTTTGTTGTACTGACGCTACCCAAGAAATTGAGCAAATTGTCGAAAAAATTCAACTAGAAACCAGCGAGGTTATCAAGGCGATGGAACAGGGAACGACTCAAGTTGTAGAAGGGAGTCGCATGGTTGGAGATGCCAAAATAGCCTTGAGTCAGATTCTCAATGTATCTCACCAAATTGATGAATTGGTGCAGTCAGTTTCGCAAATGACTTTATCTCAGGTAGAAACGTCGCAAGCAGTGAGCAAATTAATGCAAGAAATTTCTCAAGTGTCGGAATTTACTAGTACTTCTTCTCGCTGGGTTTCTCAATCTTTGCAACAAACTGTCGAGATTTCCCAAGAGTTGCAGAAGACTGTTGAGACATTTAAGGTTAGCTAGGATTGGGGATTGGGAAGAGTTTCCTCAACTGTTATTAACAGGAGAAGGTAAACAACGGTTCAAAAGTCTTCAACCTCGAAAGTTTGTCTACCTACTGTTACTTTGTCGCCCAATACTAATTTTCGTCCTCGTCGCGTTTCAACTGTGCCATTGACTTTGACATCGCCATCAATAATCATCAGTTTGGCTTGCCCTCCGGTTGGGGCTACACCCACCAACTTTAAAAATTGATCAAGTTTAATCATGGTGTCAATGGTCTTTTATTAATGTGAGTTCGACGGATAGGAAAGCGCAAAAAGCTTGCTGTGTATGAACAAGCACAACATAGCATTCTTCCGGCGATGCCAGCGGCGGGCTACGCCACAATACCATCAAAACAGAAACAAAGGGATTGATTGTCAAAATAAGATTTCTCAGGTAACAGTAAGAATAGAGATTCCTGTTTACTGAGTGAGCTATGCGGCAAGAAGATGCGATCGCCTTGTTACTGGAGCAGATCGCTACCCTAGAGCAGGAGAATATGAAGCTGCAAACTGCAGTGGCGATCGCCTGTGAGCAAGAAAGAACTGCACAGGCAAAAGTTACACAGCCAGTTATTCAATGCGTCTTAGTGCCAGAAGAACAACAACGGGTTGCAGAACTCGAAGCCCAAAACCGTCTCTTAGAGAACCGCGATCGCATCTTAGAAGCCACAGCAACAGCGGCCAATGCCTTATTGACCATTGAAAACTTTGATCAAGCGGTGAATACTGCCTTGAAAGCGATCGGGGAAAGTTTGGATACAGATCGCGTGACGGTGATTGAAAATTTCGCTCATCCATCTGCACCCCTACACTGCTGGAAGCTTTTGTATGAATGGAATTCACCCAACACAGTGTCCCAAATATCCCATCCCGATGAAGCAGAAGGAACTTATGAAGAGGGAGGGATTGCGGAGTGGTATGAGCGTATTAGCCAAGGACAAAGCATTAGTTGTCTACTAGAAGAAATGCCAGAGCCGTTTCGCAGTGGACAAGCTGCAATCGGAGTGAAAGCATTACACATTGTCCCAATTTTTGTTGAGGGCTTGTGCTGGGGAGTGTTGGGATTTGATGACTGTCGCGAAGCCAAGCGCCGGGGAACGGCTGAACTGGCATTACTCAAAACTGTTGCCGCTTGTATTGGGAGTGCCATTCAGCGTCAACGGATTCAGCAAGCTCAACGAGAACACGCCACCGAACTAGCAAAAGCCAACGCCAATCTCCAACAGCGCGATCGCCTACTCTCCGTCGTTGCTCAAGTCACTAAAGACCTATTGGAAGCCGAAGACGCTGATCTAGCGATTCCAGTTGCCTTAAAAGCAGTCGGAGAAGTCGCAAACATGAGTCGCGTTTTGCTCATCCTTGAACATCAACACCCCGTCACACAAAAATTACAGCACTGCGTTACCTATGAGTGGGCAGCCACAGGCATCACCGATCATCATGCTGTTGGTATGTCTGTGATGAACAACGACGATTTCCAAATTTTGATTCAACCTCTTTATCAAGGGCAGTCTATCTGGCGAGTCATTGATGAATTACCCGATGTCACACGCTGGCAATTTGAGAAACTGCAAATCAAATCAACAGGTGTAGTCCCGATATTTATTGCCGGACGCTACATTGGCTGTGTCAGCTTTGATGATTGCGTGCATCCCCGGCACTGGAATCAGCAGGAAATAGATGTACTCACAACTGCTGCCGAGACTATTGGCGCGGCACTGCACCGCAAACAGTTAGTTGAGGGACTAATTGCCGAACGTGCGAAGGCGGCGGAAGAACGAGTCGCAGAATTGTCTAAGGCAAACATAGCTATCAAAAATAGTCTTGATCGCCTCGCCGCCGACTCGGAACTCAATACCTTCCTTGGTCATGTCATCCTAGAAATTAAACATCAACTAAATGCTCAAGTAGCCCATTTATTCCTCTACGATCCACCCTCTCATACCTTGCGGTTGCATTTGGGTTCGGAAACAGATGAAGTTTTACCCAAGGAAAAACTCCAAGACGTAGAAGCCTTTCTCGAACCAATTCCCGCCGATATTACCCGCGCTTGGGAAATTATGGTGCAGGCGAAACAGCCCCTGGAATTTGGGGTTTGGGAAAACACTCATCCAGAACACTGGCCTATAGCCCTGGAATGGCATCGTCAGCGAGGACATCAAACTGCCATGTGTATACCGCTGATGTTGGGTGATATAGCTTTGGGTTTCTTGGGGTTGGCATTCACCCAAAAAGCCACTTTAAATCCTGAAGAATTTGAACTAGCGCAAGCCTTGGCACATCAAGCAACACTAGCCATTCAACTCACCCAGTTGGCAGAAGAGGCAAAACAAGCCGCTATCCTCAAAGAACAAGAAAAAGCTGCCACCGCGCAAATTGCCGAACTCGTAAGAGCCAACGAATCACTGCGGGGCTGTTTGAATCGATTAGCAGATGAACCAGACTTAGAAACATTTTGGGAACATATTCTTCTAGAAGCCTCCGCCCAAGTCAATTCCTATGCAGCAGCGCTGTTCCTCTACGATGAGTCAGCCAATACACAACTGATGAAACGATATGTCCGCGAGGGACAGGTGATTCCCATCAAGACGGCTCCGGAACTAGCACAATTTAGAGTGCCTATTGCGGGAAGTATTGTTTCCTTGTGGAAAAAAGCGTTTTTGAGAGGCGAGTCCATCTTTTTTAATCTGGATGAAAGCGATCGCCTGGTTGGTTCGCGAATTAACTGGCATCGTCATCAAGGGCATCGTTCCATTGTGCGTGTACCGTTAATTTTGGGTTCTCGTCCCCTCGGTTTTATTGGTTTATGTTTTCAGGAACCCAGGACTAGCCTACCCCAAAATATTGAACTGATCGTGGCGTTAGCACAGCAAGCGACCTTAGCGATTCAGTTAACTCATTTAGCCGAGCAGAGTCGCCAAGCCGCAATTTTGGAAGAACGCAACCGGATGGCGCGAGAAATTCATGATACGCTAGCTCAAGCCTTCACAGGCGTGATTGTGCAATTGGGTGCTGCCTCTAGAATTGTTCCTGGTGAATTGGCAGAAGTGCAGACACACATCACCCAGGCACGGGATCTAGCTCGTGAAGGATTGTCCGAAGCCAGGCGATCGCTCAATGCTCTCCGTCCCCAAATTTTAGAAACTGGCAATTTAGGTAAAGCTTTTAACCGTCTTGCCACCCAAATGTCTGCCTCTATTGATACTTGCACAACTTGCAAAGTCTTCGGGCAAGTATATCCCCTATCGGCAGACATAGAGAATAACTTGCTCCGGATTGGACAAGAAGCATTGACAAATGCTATTAAACATGCATTTGCCAGCAGAATTCATATCGAACTAGTGTATGAACCGACTCAATTTACCTTACAAGTCAAAGACAATGGACGGGGATTTGAGACAGATAGCTTGTCTATAGTCAAGGGTTTTGGATTGATGGGGATGAAAGAACGTAGCGATCGCATCGGTGCCCAGCTAACAATCCAAAGCGTTACAGGACAAGGAACAGAAATTAAAATATCAATAATAGGCAACAAGCAATAGGAAAATTAGGCCACCACGCCACCCAAACAGTATCCGGGTTTCGGTGGGCAATGCCCACCCTACAAATGGTCATTTAATTGTGACACCTGCGTAATACCAATTTGCCAAAAAAATGCGACAGATTAATCTGTAGGAGCGGGGTCTCTCCCATTGGTGTCAACTTAACGTGAAACCTTGTCAAGACGTGATTTTGAATTAAATCACCTACCATCAAGATCTGCGTTACCCCACCCCGGTTTTGTCTAAAGCCAAAACCGGGGTGGGGTAAAATGTATGTCGGGTAAGCGTTGTAGCTCAATTTGACACAGGTGGGTCTCCCCGCCCTTTGTGACAATCCATGTGTCGCAAACATTATTTGAATTGGTATAAGTCCTGTTAAAAATACAGTTAAATAATTGAGGTTCTTCAGTAGCAACTATGACTGAGCAAAGCCCGATCCAAATCCTGATTGTTGACGATCATCCCGTCGTCCGCCAAGGTTTAGCAGCAATGATTGATCGGGAGCCAGATATGGCAGTTGTCGGACAGGTTTGTAATGGACATGAAGCCGTTGCAACATTCCGCCAACATCAACCTGATGTCACCCTCATGGATTTGCGAATGCCAGAGATGGATGGAGTCGCCGCCATTAGCGCCATCTGTAACGAGTTTGAAGACTCCCGGATTATTGTGCTGACTACCTATGACGGCGACGAAGATATTTATAGGGGACTCAAAGCTGGAGCTAAAGGTTATTTACTCAAAGACGCTGAACCTGATGAATTGCTCACAGCCATTCGCGTTGTCAACACTGGGCAGAAATACATTCCCACTTCGGTAGGAGCCAAATTAGCAGAGCGGGTAGGTATCCTACAATTGAGCGCACGAGAACTAGAAGTGATTGGCCTCATGGCTACTGGTAAAACCAACCAAGAAATTGGTGCTGCTTTGCGAATCTCCGAGGGTACAGTCAAGTACCACGTCAATAATATTCTCAGCAAATTGGGAGTTAGCGATCGCATCCAAGCAGTCATCACAGCCCTAAAACGCGGCATCGTTACTCTTCAGTAACAGTTATCAGTTAACCTAGCCATAAGTTAAGGTAATTTCCTCAGCTTAAGGTCAACCATAGACTGACTTTTCTATATGCCTAAAACTTTAACTCTGGTCTAGGGACAAAATCTGATTGATTTTATAGAGTGGAGCCATATCTGGTCAACGCAAAATCAAAGCTTTAGCTCAGACACATTCAGGAGGATATGTTGCAAAACTTTCATAGCCTTTAGAGCATTTCCCCTCCACAGAGATATTCCATGAGTCAGACCAACGATAATAACAGATTGATCGCGCCAATTTCAGAACGCGATCACACTCAAGGAGCGATAGATGCACCTATAGTACTAGTTGAGTATGGCAATTATCAATGCCCTCACAGTGGCGAAGCTCACAGAATTATCCCACAAATCCAGAAAGAATTAGGAAATAAATTATACTTTGCATTTCGTCACTTTCCCCAACCACAGATTTACCCACAATCCTATAAAACCGCTGAAGCAGCAGAAATAGCTGCTGCTCAAGGTAAGTTTTGGCAGATGCACAATACTCTATTTGAGTGTCAAACAGCACTTAGTAACGGTTATCTAGTAGAGTACGCCCATCAATTGGGACTTAATGTCCCCCAATTCCTCCGAGATATGACAAATCACATCTATGTCGATCAGGTAGCTGAAGACTTTCAGAGCGGTACAAATAGTGGTGTCAATAGTACACCGACATTTTTCATTAATGGTTTTCGCTATAAAAATAAATGGGATGTTGAGAGCCTTCTAGAAGCACTTCTACAAGCAGAAAATTCTTGTCACCATAGGGCTTAATTTACGAGGATGAAGATACTAGGCAAGCAGTCAAAAATAGGAGTGAGATATCAATGAAGATTGGTATAGTTGGCTCAGGCAATATGGGTGGCGGTTTAGGTAAGATTTGGGCAAAAGCCGGACACCAAGTCATTTTTTCCTATTCTAGAGATGAAGATAAGCTCTATCAACTAGCTGTATCGGCGGGTGAAAATGCAAAAGTTGGCACACTTGGAGAGGCGGTGTCAGAGAGTGATGTAGTGATGCTAGCTGTGTGGGTGCCGTCTTTAGAAGAAGTCTTTCGTGCTACAGGTTCTCTTGATGACAAGATTATTATTACTTGCGTCAGTGGCTTACAACCAGACTTCACAGGACAAACAGTTGGGATTGCAACTGACCTCCAAATATCTGTTGCTGAGACAATTCAACAATTTGCACCCAAAGCAAAAGTTGTTGAGGCATTTAATATCACCTTTGCAGAAGTTATTGCTGCTGACTCTAGACAGTTTGGTAGCGATCGCCCCAGTATTTTTTATTGCGGTGATGATGTCGTAGCCAAGAAAGTTGTCGCTGACTTAATTGAGGAATGCGGTTATGAAGCAGTAGACGCAGGAGAATTGCTGGTAGCGCGTTCCTTGGAGACTTTAGCAACAGCTTGGGTACAGTTCGCTGTGACGAGCAAGTTGTTTCCCAATCTTGGACTTAAAGCATTGCGACGGTAAGCAGTCCGATCTTTTACCGGCAATCAGAAGCTGCGGTAATTGGTGATCTCGAAGTAAGAATTTGATCTATTTTTGCATTGTTTTTAGTGATTTATTCTTAACACACAAAACAAAGTTATGGACTTAAAAAATTAGGATTAGCATCAGTGTTGGTAGCGATCGGGTTGATTTTTGTGTACGCCCAACAGTGCCAGATTACTGCAAAAAGTATCGATGATCGGTGCTACTGCTGTGATTATAACAAGTGCAGCATTGACAGCAATTTCTGTAATTTAGAGCGCTCAATTTATAGAAGATTAATTTGAGTATTCAAAGCTATTTATCCCCATTTCGTAAATACTTCATGTCGAAAAAACCTATCACCTACTTTTTTGGCATAATCTCAAGTATTGCCATCACTACTCCGGTATTAGCAGCAGATAGAATTGAATTTAATTATTCACCATTTGGGGAATTTGATATTGCCACACAAGACTTAGAATTGTTTGTTAATGAAGGCAAAATTACCAAAGACTTTGCTTTTTATGCCAATCGGGCCCAACCAGAACAATTATCTCAAATACGGGACTTCCTTAAAACAAAATTCAAAATCAGTCCCACACTTGTATCACAATTCACCTATTCTCCTATTGGTGAAAAAATCCTACAACGCTTAGGTGAATTACTGCAATTGCAAAGCAGAAAAAATGGTTTCTATGCTCTGCGTTCTGCTTTAATATTATCTGCAGCTAGTCCTGAAGGTTTAACTTTTATTAATATCCTAAAAAAATATTCTAGTCCCAGTATTCGTCTGAATTTGTCGGAGGGGATACAGACAATGGGACAACTATCAGACCTGTTGCAAAAAAGAGATGTAGTTGTTGCTGAAATCCAAAAATTAGCAACTCAACAAACTGCCAATTTACCACCTCTAGATTTTGCTCAAAAATCAGATATTCGTAAACCTGGTGAATTTAAGTCCGCGAAAATCACCTTAACCTTATCTCGTAATTTAGAACGGAAATATGATATTGATATTTACTTACCACAAGCAAAATCAGCAAATATATCAGAACCTTACCCAATAATTGTAATTTCTCACGGTTTAGCAGAAGACCGTAATAGTTTTGTTTATCTGGCTCAACATTTAGCATCACACGGCTTTGCTGTCGCTGCTCTTGACCATCCTATTGGTAACTCCAAACAATTTCAACAGTTTTTATCAGGGTTAGCTAGACCTCCCGAAGCTAGAGAATTAATTGACCGTCCTTTAGATGTCAAATACCTTTTAGATGAACTCCAACGTCTTAACGAAACTGACACCAAATTTAAAAATAAATTAAATTTGCAACAAGTTGGTTTAATTGGACATTCACTTGGCGGTTATACATCTTTAGCATTAGCTGGAGGAACCTTTGATTTTGATAAAATTCGCCAAGAATGTAATCCTAATCGTTCTCTAAATCTCTCCACCTTTCTGCAATGTCGTGCTAACGACCTCAAGCCTGACAACTATCCTATTAAAGACGATCGCATTAAAGCGATTATGGTGATGAATCCTTTGAATAGTGTTTTGTTTGGGGAAAAAGGTATCAGTACAATTGCAATTCCTGTGATGATGGTAGCTGGAAGTCAGGATATATTTACCCCTGCAGTTCCTGAACAAATTCGACCTTTTACTAAATTACCCAACCAAGATAAATACTTGGCTCTCATTGAAAATGCCACTCACTTCTCTGTGGAATCAGACTTACCACAGAATGAAAGAGTGATTCCTGTACCAGAAGGATTATTGGGGCCAAATAGAAAAAGTGTCTACGGGTATATGAATGCTTTAGGAGTTGCCTTTTTCCAGACTCATCTTCGCAATCAACAAGAATACCGTCCTTATTTGACTGCTGCTTATGCTCAATTTATTAGTGAAGCACCTTTAAATTTGAGTGTAGTTAATTCTGGTAGTGGAGAAGCGATCGCCCAACTGTTAAACCGAGTTTATCAAACTCCATAATCATACCAAGTTCACATGAAACAAGTTGCTAACGCAGATGAGTAAAGTTACTTTCGTGAATATTTTCACCGTCAAACCTGGCCGTCAAGAAGATGCATTTGAGCGGATTCATCAGATTTATACCGAGGTAGTGCAGTCTCAACCTGGTTTCTTAGATGCTCAGTTACTCAAAAGTGACGATGGTGAAAAAGTTACAGCAATTGCCCATTGGGAATCAGCAGCACAGGTTGCAGCGTTGAGACAGCATCCACGATTTCAAGAACTGCACGATGAGGGGTTTTATGAAGCGATCGCTAAGGTTGAACCTCACGTTTATAGTAGCGCCGTTGAAGTGGTCGCTCTTTAAGTATTTTTTCTCGAAATAACCATTAATTTCCATGACTTACACAACTAGCACCGATTTATTCTCTCCCGTCCAACTAGGCCTCTACACACTGCCAAACCGGATTGTGATGGCTCCAATGACTCGTAATCGGGCGGGTGCGGGAAATGTACCCACACCGATAAATGCTACCTATTACGCTCAACGCGCCACGGCGGGATTGATTGTTACGGAAGGTTCACAAGTATCACCACAAGGTTTTGGTTATCCAGCCACACCGGGAATTCACTCTATAGAGCAGGTTGCTGGCTGGCGACAGGTGACAGATGCAGTGCATGATGCAGGTGGAAAAATCTTTTTGCAACTATGGCATACAGGGCGGATTTCTCACCCTTCCTTGCAACCAGATGGTGCATTACCCGTGGCTCCTTCGGCGATCGCCCCTCGTGGTAATGCCATGACTTACACTGGTGATCAACCGTTTGTCACCCCCCGCGCTTTAGATATAGATGAAATTCCTGGTGTTGTTGAGCAGTTTCGTCAGGGAGCGAAGAATGCACTGGCGGCTGGATTTGATGGTGTGGAAATACACGGAGCCTTTGGGTATCTAATTGATCAGTTTCTGCAAGATGGCTCTAATCAACGTAGCGATCGCTATGGTGGTTCTGTGGAAAATCGGGCGCGATTCTTGTTGGAAGTAACGGAAGCTGTATCTAGTGTTTGGGGTGCAAAGCGTGTGGGTATTAAGCTGTCGCCCAGCAACACATTTAACGATATCCATGACTCCGATCCTAAAACGACATTTGGGTATGCGATCGCAGCACTTAATACCTTTGGCTTAGGATATCTGCACCTGATGGAACCAACGCCAGCCGATATTAGGCATGGTGGAAAACCAATTTCTGTGGCTGAGTTCCACCCTCTTTATCCAGGAACACTGATAGCTAATGGCGGTTACGACAGAGAAAAAGGGAATGCAGCGATCGCCAAGGGCTATGCAGACTTAGTTTCTTTTGGCTCACCGTTTCTGGCTAATCCCGATTTACCAGCACGTCTACAGTTAGATGCACCACTTAATCAACCTGATCGCAATACTTTCTATGGCGGTGATGAGAAAGGTTATACAGACTATCCTTTCTTGACGTAAATCGTTATTAACCTGATTTGGATATCTCAGAATGAACGGACGGACGATCTATCTTTTAGCAGCACTAGCAGGCGGGGCGGTTCTCCCAGTTCAAGTTGCTTTAAACACCCTGTTACGACGCTATGTCGGTGAACCCATGCAGGTGACATTTATTTCGTATCTTGCAGGGACTTTGACATCGCTCGTGATTTGCTTCTTTGCCCAATATCCACTTCCTGCTACGGCGACTCTCACCCAAACCTCTTGGTGGATGTGGGTTGGCGGATGCTTGGGAACATTGTATGTCTGGTCAACGATTTTCGCCACGCCTAAGATTGGAGCCGCTCTAGCTCTTTCACTGACGATCGCCGGTCAAATGATTGCAGCTCTGCTTTTAGATCATTATGGAGCGCTGGGATTGACTAAATATACCGCCAGTCCCACCCGCATTGCAGGCGTTGTCCTAGTAGTTCTGGGTGTTTCCTTAGTCGCCTATGTCAAGCGTTAATAACAAAGCGCGTTAGTTACTGACTGCAAAATTAAACATACACAAACGAAAATTATGGATTTAAATCATAAAGTTGCAATTGTTACCGGAGCTAGTTCAGGAATTGGTCGTGCTGCAGCGATCGCCTTCGGCAAAGCGGGGACTAAGGTTGTGGTTGCGGCTCGTCGTCAAACAGAAGGAGAAGCAACTGTCAGTCTGATCAAAGAAGCTGGTGGTGAGGGGTTGTTTGTGAAAACAGATGTGACGCAAGCAGCTGATGTGGAAACATTGGTAGAAAAAGCAATTCAAACTTACGGTCGTTTGGATTATGCCTTTAACAATGCAGGATCGGGGAAAGCAGGGGCAATTACTGATTTGACTGAAGCCGATTGGGATGATGAAATTAACGCCAATCTCAAATCGATTTGGCTATGTATGAAATATGAAATTCCGGCAATGCAAAAATCAGGAAGTGGTGCAATTGTCAATATGTCTTCTCAAGGCGCATTGCTGGGAATTGCTAAATACGGAGCCTATGGAGCTGCCAAGGCTGGTGTAATTGCTTTATCCCGTGCGGCGGCGGCAGAATATTCTGGTGACGGCATTCGGATCAACACAGTCAGTCCTGGTGCCATCAAAACAGATTTATGGGCAACAGCACCCCAGGAAATGCTCGATCAAGTAATTGCGGGAATTCCTTTGAAACGGATTGGCGCGCCTGAAGATATAGCGGAGGCTGTGGTTTGGTTATGTTCAGATGCAGCTAGGTTTGTGACTGGACACAACTTGGTAATTGATGGTGGCTTCACAGCCGTTCAAAAATAGCTGACTATTTTTATCAAAAATTGTTTAATTCACCAATATTTATATGGATGCATCTGACTCTCAAACTGTCCCCGAAAGTTCCTCGGATACGGTTCCGCAAGCGTCCCAGCAATTTCCCAGATGGATCTGGTGGTTGCTGCTGGCTGTTTTGTTAGTTGGTGGTGGTGGGTTTGCCATCTGGAACTTTTTGAAACCCAAAGCAACGGCTCCAGCGAAACCGCGATCGCAGAGTGTGCCAATTAGTGTACAAACTATTCAATCTGACAAAGTTGAAAGTAGCTCTGAGTTTGTTGGCACTTTAGAAGCACAAGAGCGAGTTTCTCTACAGCCGCAGATTCAAGGACGGATTGATCGGGTGTTTGTGAAGAGTGGCGATCGCGTCACTCAAGGCGAACCTATTGTTTCCCTAAGCATAGACCAAGCAAAAGCGCAAGTAATTAGTGCTGTGGCTGGGGCAAATTCTAGCCGTGCGGCCTTAGCAACAGCTCAAGCACAGTTGGAGTCTGCCCAAGCAACGCAAGCCAAAGCTGCTGCTGATGTGCGATTACAGCGGACTCAGTTCAACCGCACCCAACAGCTAGTAACTGAGGGCGCACAGGCGAAACAACAGTTAGACATTGCCCAAAATAACTTAGATACATCAGTTGCTAGTTTGGATGCAGCCCAAAAGCAGGTCAATGCTGCCAAAGCCAGTATTGAGCAGGCAAAGTCGAATCTGCAACAGTCTAAAGCTAATATTGCATCCGTTCAAGTCAACCTCAATTACAAGCAAGTGCTGGCTCCCATCAGTGGCGTAGTGGGAGATTTTCCCGTGAAAGAGGGAGATTATGTCAATATTGGGCAAACCTTAACCAGCATCATTAAAAATGACGAGCTGGATATGCGAATTTCCGTGCCCTCAAATTATGCTGCTCAATTGCGTTCAGGATTACCCGTTGAGCTATTAGATGTCAACACAGGCGATCGCCTGACAACTGGACAGATCAACTTCATTTCTCCCCAAGTCAATACAGGTGTTCAAGGGATTTTAATCAAGGCTCGCTTTGCCAATTCTCAAAACAAACTGCGAGATGGGCAATATGTCCGCGCCAAAATCGTCTGGAATCAACACCAAGGTCTTTTAGTGCCAACCCTGGCGATTTCGCGAATTGGTGGGCAAAACTTTGTGTTCCTCGTCGAGAATTCCACCTCAGGAAAACCACAACAAGTGCATCAGCAACCCGTGAAACTGGGTGAAGTCCAAGGCGATCGCTATCAGGTGATTCAGGGTGTGAAAAGTGGCGATCGCATCGCCATATCAAACATTCTCAAACTGCGTGATGGAACTCCAGTGGAACCGCAGTAAATCAGTTAACAGTGAACAGTTGACAGTTAACAGTTTTCAAATTCACTATTAACTGTTGCCTGTCCACTGTCCCCTATTTGCTGATAACTGATAACTGATAACTGATAACTGATTATGTCAATTGCCGACACGTTTATTAGGCGACCTGTTTTAGCAACAGTCTGCACTCTACTAATTTCGCTGGTAGGAGCCATCAGCATATCGCTGCTGCCGATTAATAACCTCCCGGACATTGCGCCGATTCAAATTCAAACCTCCAGCAACTACATCGGCGCAGACTCCCAAACCGTCGAAGATACGGTGACAACAGTGCTAGAGCGGCAGATTAACGGTGTTGAGGGTATGCAATACATGACCTCAACCAGCACCAATAACGGGGTGAGTTCCATTTCCGGATTTTTTGACACGTCCACCAACAAAAATATTAACCAGGTGAACGTGCAGAACCGAGCGGCGATCGCTAACCCCACTTTACCTGATGCCGTTCGTCAAACCGGGGTGACGACTCTATCGCGCTCCAGTAGCATCTTGCGGGTTTATGGTTTCTATTCCGCCAACGCTGAGTATGACAGCACCTTCATCAGCAACTATGTAGACTTGTTTGTCACCGACACCATCAAGCGCGTTCCTGGTGTGGGTGATGTGAGCATTTCGGGACAACGACAATATGCCATGCGGCTGTGGCTCGATCCTAATGCTTTGGCGAGTCGAGGCTTAACGGCTGATGATGTAGCTACCGCCCTAACTTCCCAAAACGTCCAGGTGGGGGCGGGGGCGATCGGTCAGGCCCCAACCGGTGCTGATCAACCTTATAATTTTGCTCTGCGGGTACAGGGTAGATTCAAAGAAGTCAAAGACTTTGAGAATTTAATCCTCAAAACCCAATCTGATGGCAGTTTGGTAAAACTCAAGGATGTGGGGCGAGCCGAACTAGGAGCAGAAGATTACTCAACTTCCGCGCTGGTGAAGGGAAAACCTGGTGTGGCAATGCTGATTTATCAACTTCCAGGAAGTAATGCTCTGGAAGTGGTAAGAGGCATAGAAGCAGCAATGGAGGAATTAAAGCAGAATTTTCCTCCAGGACTAACAGACGTGGTTGGCTATGACACGACACGATTTGTGGAAGTGTCCATCGAAGAAGTTTTGCATACGCTCATTGAAGCGGTTTTTTTAGTCGTTCTCGTAATTTTTATTTTCTTGCAAGACTGGCGAGCCACGATTATTCCCACGATCGCAGTTCCTGTTTCTTTGGTGGGTGCTTTGGCGTTTGCGCTGGTGTTTGGCTTTTCGCTCAACACCTTAACCATGTTTGGTTTAGTGCTAGCCACAGGATTGGTGGTGGATGACGCGATCATCGTAGTGGAGGGCATCTCGACCAAAATGGAACAGGGGATGAACGCCCGCGATGCCGCTTTTGCCTCGATGAAGGAACTGACAGGGGCAGTAATTGCTACCTCCCTGGTGTTGATGGCAGTGTTTGTACCTGTGTCCTTCTTCCCAGGGGCAACAGGAATTATGTATCGGCAGTTCGCGCTGATTATTGTCTTTGCGATCGCTATTTCTGCTTTTAATGCCTTGACTTTCACACCCAGTATGGCGGCGATTTTGCTCCGCCGTGAAGGAGAAAGTAAAGGCGTACTGGGCTGGTTTTTTCGCCAGTTTAATCGGGGTTTTACCTGGTTTGTTGAGCGTTATCGCCGTTTAGTTAGCTTTTTAATTCGCATCAGAATGATTGTCATTGGACTGTTCATTCTGGGTTTAGTAGCCACAGTTTGGGTATATGGTTCCGTACCCAATGGCTTTGTCCCGGATGAAGACCAATCACTGTTTGCCGGGATTATTCAAGCTCCTGACGGTGTACCCATTACTTACACTGAAAAAGTCGGGGCGGAAGTCTTTCAGATTTTAGAAAAAAATGTTCCAGAAATGGACGCTTCTGTGATCATTTCTGGCTTTGGTCTGAATGGCAATGGCCCCAACCAAGGCACATTTTTTGTCCGCCTCAAGGATTGGGAAGAACGGCATGGGGAAGAACATTCTGTAGCGGGGATTGTGAAACGGCTCAATGGCATCTTAATTCAAAATCAAAAGGCGTTCATTGTCACGTCTAATTTGCCTGCGGTGAGCGGATTCGGGATTACAGGCGGCTTTGAGTTTCAGCTACAAGATCGCACTGGTGGACAACTCAGCATTGATCAGTTTTTGCAAATTGCTCAACAAATGATTGCCAAAGCTAATCAGCATCCCGCCCTTGATCGAGTGTTCACGCAATTTAGCGCGAGTACACCGCAGTATCAAATTGAGATGAACCGCGATCGCCTGGAAGCCCTGAATGTTGATTTTAGTCAGGCGCTGAGAACACTGGGCGCTTATATGGGTGGTCGCTATGTTAATGATTTTACCTTTGCCCAGCGCAATTATCGGGTGTATATCCAAGCTGACCAACAGTTTCGCAATTCACCCGACGATATTGGTCAAGTGTATGTGCGATCGCGCAATGGCAATTTAGTCCGCTTGAGTGAAGTCGCCACCATCAAGCCGATTACCGGGCCGCAAATCATCAGCCACTTTAACTTGTTCCGCACCATCAAAATTCAAGGAGCGCCCAAACCCGGTTATAGTTCCGGACAAGCGATCGCGGCGATGAAACAGGTCTTTGCTGAAAATACCCAACCAGGGCTAGGCTACGACTGGACGGGGCTTTCACGAGAAGAAATCAAATCCGGTGGACAAGCTGGATTGGTGTTTGCCTTGGGAATTGTGGTGGTGTTTTTGGTCTTGGCAGCACAATATGAAAACTACGTCGATCCGTTCATTATCTTGCTGACTGTACCCTTGGCGATTTTAGGGGCAATGTTGTTTGTCTCATGGCGCGGCTTAGTCAATGATCTTTACTGCCAAGTTGCGTTAGTGATGCTGATTGGTTTAGCCAGCAAAAACGCCATCTTAATTGTGGAATTCGCTAACCAATCTCGTGAACAGGGGATGACGATCGCCCAAGCGGCAATTCACGCCGCACAACAGCGATTTCGACCAATTCTGATGACAGCTTCGGCCGCATTAGTCGGATTTTATCCCCTAGTGACAGCAACGGGTGCAGGTTCCGCCAGTCGTTGGTCACTTGGTACGGCAGTATTTGGCGGTTTGTTGGTGGCAACTATTCTGAGTTTTTTACTAGTCCCCGTGCTTTATGTGGTGATTAAAAACCTCGTCGAGTTTGTCACCCATCGCCCCAAACCACCAACACCACCATCAACATATGTGGAATCTACTGAGCATAAGGATAGCAATATTACAGATAAGGCTCCAGCGGAAGTTCCTTAGTCAAGGGTCAATCCGATTTTGGATTTTGGATACTTCGGCAAGCTCAGTACAAGTTTTAGATTTTAGATTGATTCCGCCACGCCACTTGCTCATGGGGGAAACCCCCAAGACCGCAGTGGCTCCACAAGGGGCGGGGCTTGAACCAAAAACAATCCAAAATCCAAAATTTAAAATCTAAAATTCGGAGGGTCAAGGCTCAAGAGTCAAGGGTCAATCTTGAAATTTTGGGTTCAAAGGTTCAACGTTCGGGTTCAAAGGCTCAACTGTCAGGTTCAAAGGCTCAACTGTCAGGTTCAAAGGTTCAACGTTCAGGTTCAAAGGCTCAACGTTCAGGTTCAAAGGTTCATCCTCCCAATCCCCAGTCCCCAATCCCCAGTCCCCAGTCCCCAGTCCCCGATCCCTAGTCCCTAATATGAAAGATCCAAACTCCCTGCTAGTGAAAGTCACATTGCTGCTTGCCAGTACCTTGACGGTGATGGCAGGTGCAACGATCGCCCCATCATTACCGGCTATTCGAGATTATTTCAGCGGTGTTAGCAATGTCGATTATTGGACTAGGCTGATTTTGACGATTCCGGCTCTTTTTATCGCCATCGGTGCGCCACTTGTTGGGACGTTTATTGATCGCTTTGGCCGGAAATTGCTGTTAGCCTTTGCTGTGCTGCTCTACGGTTTAGCTGGTAGCTCTGGCGTTTATCTCAACTCGATTGGTTTAATTTTATTTGGGCGTGTGTTGCTGGGCTTGAGTGTGGCGGGGATTATGACTACTGCAACGACGCTAATTGCAGACTACTACACCGGAGCCGCCCGCGCACAATTTTTAGGAATGCAAGCCGCTTTTATGGGGTTTGGCGGTGTGCTGTTTCTTTCCCTTGGTGGCGTGTTAGCTGATGTCAACTGGCGACTACCATTCTTGATTTACCTAGTGGCTTGGCTGATTTTACCATTAGTTATTTTTGTGTTGCCCGAACCAGTCCGCGATCGCTATCCTACTGGAACCAGCCAAAGTCCGCTACCACCACCATCTGAACAACTTCCTTGGGGATTGCTGCTCACCATTTATGCGATCGCATTCATCACTCAAATTGTCTTTTATTTAATCCCCACCCAGTTACCTTTTTATCTACAACAACTCGTCAACGCCAAGGCTGCTCAAAGTGGTTTAGCTATTGCCCTGGCTACACTCGCCACTTCGATTAGTGCCCTGAGCTATCCCCAACTCAAGAAAAGGTTTTCGTTTAATGGCATTTATGCGATCGCTTTTGTTTTGATGGGCATTGGCTTCAGCATTATCAGCTTAGTTAAGAGCTATGAACTGATCTTAGTAGGTTTAGCAATTGGCGGATTAGGTATCGGCTTGCTGATGCCGAATATGAACGTCTGCCTAACCACCATCGTACCTGCAACTGCACGCGGTCGAGTTTTAGGCGGGTTAACAACAGCATTTTTTCTTGGACAGTTTATCTCGCCCATTCTCAGTCAACCTTTGAGTCAACTCTTAGGCATAGGGACAACCTATGGTTGGGCGGGAGGATTAATGCTGATTATGAGTGCGATCGCTTTTAGTGTTGTGTGGCGCGACGGGAGGAAATGAGGCAGGGGGCAGGGAGCAGGGAGCAGGGAGAATAAGTACTAACGCAAAATTAAATATACATTTGTCATTGCGAATGGAGTGAAGCGGAATGTTCGCCCTTGGCGTTCCCGCAGGGTAGCAATCGCAAGGGTTCGGAGATTGCTTGTCTGCGACACGCTCCGCGTTAAGCGAAGCTATGCCGAAGGCTTTACGCTACATTTCATTTCGCTCGCAATGACATAAATAATTTTGCTTAACTACTTAACAAATGACAAATGACAAATAACAAATGACAAGGAGTAAGACATGCAAATAAAAAATACAGTCGCATTAGTTACAGGAGCTAATGGAGGGATTGGTAAACATTACGTAGAGGCATTACTAGCAGCCGGGGCATCCCGGATTTATGCAGGAGCCAGAAACCCAAATTCCCTTGCTGAGATTGCGGCTGCTGACCCCCAACGCATCATCCCAATCGCATTGGATATCACCGATGAGCAATCAGTCAGTGCTGCTGCGACTGAGTACCAAGATGTGAATCTGCTGATTAATAATGCTGGAATTGGTTTACTCAAAGGGTTTATCTCTGCCCCTGACTTGACTGCGGCTCAGGCAGAAATAGAAGTTAATTATTTTGGCACTTTGAGGATGTGTCGAGCCTTTGCCCCGGTATTAAAAGTGAATGGTGGTGGTGCGATCGTTAATATGCTGACTATTCTGGCAAAAGTCAATTTACCAATTAATGCCTCTTACTGTGCTTCTAAAGCGGCGGCTTTGCTGATGACTCAGGGTATTCGGGCTGAGTTGGCAGCACAAGGTACATTAGTTGTCGGTGTAATGCCTGGAACAGTTGATGCAGGAATGAGTACAAACTTTCCTCCCCCAAAAGTGGCTCCAGAAGTTGTTGCCCAAGAAGCATTGCAAGCCGTCATTGATGACGTTGAAGATGTTTATCCGGGTGAGCAAGCTAAAGAAATGGCTGCACAGTTACTCAAAGATCCTAAAGCCCTGGAGAAGGCTTTGGCAGTGATGTTACCGAATTAAATCAGTGAACAGTTATACCGCTTCCCATTCAGATGAAGTACAGAATTATATCACGCTGTGTAGGGGCACGGCACTGCCGTGCCCTTACCGATGTACCTCACTAGGTAGAGAAACGCTATATCAGTTATCAGTTTCATTGACTAATAACTGTTAATTACTTCTAATCCGGTTCGAGTCAACGTTAGTGTTAGTGGAACGGGTATGAAACTAGAAGGAAAGGTTGCACTAGTTACAGGTAGTAGCCAAGGAATAGGACAGGCGATCGCTATTCGTCTGGCACAGGAAGGGGCGAGTATTGTGATCAACTACCGCTCTCATCCCGAAGGCGCAGAGGAAACATTATCTAAGGTAAAGGCTGCTGGTGGTAAATGTCACATGGTAGACGGGTTTACAGTTCAGGCAGATACTGGCACTGTTGCTGATGTGCAGCGCATGATTGCAGATAGTGTTGCCCACTTCGGCACACTGGATATCTTAGTTAACAATGCAGGTATTGAAAAGAACGCCGACTTTTGGGATGTGACTGAAGCTGATTATGATGCCGTCATGAATGTGAATCTCAAAGGGGTATTCTTTGCCACACAGGCATTTGTGAAACACCGACTGGAAATTAAGCAACCAGGGAAGATTATTAACATTAGTTCTGTACACGAAGAATTGCCCTTTCCCCACTTTGCGGCTTACTGTGCCAGCAAAGGAGGCTTGAAAATGCTCACCCGTAATTTAGCGGTGGAACTAGCTCCTTATGGCATCACTATCAATAATGTTGCACCAGGGGCGATTGAAACTCCCATCAATACCAAACTTTTGAACGATCCAGAGAAGTTGGGGGCACTCCTGAAAAACATTCCCTTGGGACGATTGGGTAAACCCAATGATGTTGCATCTATCGTGGCGTTCTTAGCTTCTTCCGAATCAGATTATGTGACGGGTACGACATTTTTTGTCGATGGTGGATTGCTCTGGAATTATCAGGAGCAGTAAAAGCAGGAAATTGGGAATTGGGTGGGCGGCTTGTGATCACGATGGAAATAAAAGGGCACAGGGAAAATTTTCAGTACGAAGCTCAAACGCTTATTCATTAGTTAAATAGGAAAAGTCAATATGCATCAAGCAAAACTTGCCAAATGGTTGCTCACAGCCGCAGCACTTTCGACAATTATCGTTCCCATTGGTGTTGACGCTGTTTTGTTGGCAAATGGTCACATGAATAACCCCGCGTGGTTACCTCATGCAAAGCTGCATTGCGCTATGTCGTTTTTTGCTGCCGCTTCTTTGGGAAGCGCCGCATTAGCGATTTTGCAGGTTCGTCCCATAAGCGATCGCTTTTCTATGGGACTTGCCGCATTTCTTGGTTCTGCATTCTGGATTGGACTAATCGCTGCTGGATTTTGGCCTGGGACTTCCTATGGTTTTCTCAATGATCCGGTTCTTGGCAATATTCGTGAGCCTGAGTTGGGCGGAATCGCAATTTATCCCAATGTTGTAGCTGCTTTGATCTCGATTGCAGTTGCTATCTCAGGTTATCGGTTAACAGATTTAGACAAAAGCAGGTAGTATCGTCGGCACTGACTTGAAAGCAAAAAAATAGTGTAACGACACAGTTTTCCATAAGGTGGGCATCGCCCACCCCACTAATTTACTCGTCAGCGAGGCTCAAAAACTCGTTGACGAAAAATACTCGTCAGCGAATATTAATCACTCATTAACGGAGTTCTAAGACTCGTCAGCGAGTATTAAAAACTGATGCACCAGTATTAATAACTCACCATTCCCCATTCCCCATTCCCCATTTTTAAAAATAGCTATGACACCGGAAGAAATAAGATTGCAGCAGGATCGGGAGCGTGTCGCCTACTGGAAACGCTGGGGGCCTTATCTCAGCGATCGCCAATGGGGCACTGTGCGAGAAGATTATAGTCGTGACGGTGCTGCTTGGGATTATTTTCCTCACGATCACGCCCGATCGCGTGTTTATCGTTGGGGTGAGGATGGCATTGCTGGCATTTCTGATAGTCGCCAGCGGTTGTGTTTTGCGATCGCTCTGTGGAATGGCAATGATTCAATTCTCAAAGAGCGGCTATTTGGACTCACGGGGCCGGAAGGCAATCACGGGGAAGATGTTAAAGAGTATTACTTTTATCTTGACAATACTCCCACTCATTCCTACATGAAATGCTTGTATAAGTATCCCCAGCAGGCATTCCCTTACACACAATTAGTTGAAGAAAATCGCCGCAGAAGCAAATTTGAACCGGAGTTTGAGCTACTAGATACGGGCATCTTTGCCGATAACCGCTATTTTGATGTGTTTGTGGAGTATGCCAAAGCCGCATCAGAAGATATTTTGATTCAGATTGCGATCGCTAACCGCAGTTCACAAGTCAGCACGCTACATCTATTACCAACGCTTTGGTTTCGCAATATCTGGGCTTGGAATTCGGAAATGGAGCAGCCTTTTATTAAGGTGGTAGGCTCAGACACCAATTTCAGTTTAGTAGAAGCCGAGCATCCTACCCTAGGAACTCGCTGGCTGTACTGCGAAGGGGGTACGGAACTTCTGTTTACTGATAACGAAACGAACCACGAACGATTGTATGGTTTCAGCAATAGCTCACCTTATGTCAAAGATGGCATTAATGATTATGTAGTGAATGGGCAGACAGCCGCAGTCAATCCCGACGGCATCGGCACAAAATTCGCGGCTCACTATACATTAACAATTAATCCAGGTGAAACTAAAACTGTGCTATTGCGGTTGAGTGATGTACAAACACTAAAAGACCCCTTTGGCGCTGAGTTTGACACGATTTTACAGACGCGCATTGCTGAGGCTGATGAGTTTTATCAGCACATTTCCCCGTTCTCCATGTCGGAAGATGAGCGCAATATCCAACGTCAAGCTTTTGCTGGCTTATTGTGGAGTAAGCAGTATTATAACTATGTCGTTCATGATTGGCTAAAGGGCGACCCCCAACAACCACCACCTCCATCGGAACGCAAGCTAGGACGTAACCATGAGTGGATTTCTTTGTTCAGTGAAGATATTCTCTCAATGCCGGATAAGTGGGAATACCCCTGGTTTGCAGCTTGGGATTTAGCGTTTCACCTCATACCCCTAGCTGTCATCGATCCAGATTTCGCCAAACTGCAACTAGATCGCCTCACCCGCGAGTGGTACATGCAGCCTAATGGTCAATTACCTGCTTACGAGTGGGCATTTAGTGATGTTAACCCACCGGTGCAGGCGTGGGCAGCTTTACGGGTTTATGAGATTGAGCAGAAGTTTTATGGTAAAGGCGATCGCTCTTTTCTCGAACGGGTTTTTCACAAGCTGTTGCTGAATTTCACTTGGTGGGTAAATCGCAAAGATGTAGAAGGTAAAAACGTCTTTCAGGGTGGGTTTCTGGGACTGGATAACATCGGCGTGTTCGATCGCAGTAAGGAATTACCCACAGGTGGACATCTCAATCAAGCCGATGGTACAAGCTGGATGGGGATGTATTGTTTGAATATGCTAGCGATCGCCCTGGAACTTGCCAAAAACGATCCGACTTACGAAGACATTGCTAGCAAATTCTTTGAGCATTTTCTCTACATTGCCGATGCGATTGACGGCATTGGGAATGCAGATATTTCACTGTGGAATGAGGAAGACGGTTTTTACTACGATGCGCTGCATTTGCCTGATGGTAGGCAATTCCCGTTGAAAGTGCGCTCAATGGTAGGGTTAATTCCGCTGTATGCTGTCACAGTTTTGGAACTAGAAACTTTACAACGGTTTCCAGGCTTCAAACGCCGGATGCAATGGTTCATTCGCAACCGTCCAGACTTAAAGGATAATGTTGCTTGTATGGAAACACCGGGAGTGGGAGCGAGAAGACTGTTAGCGATCGCTTACCGCTCAAAGTTACAACGTATCCTCCAACGGATGCTGGACGAGAATGAATTTTTTAGTCCCTTCGGAATTCGCGCAGTCTCCAAGTATCACCAAGAACACCCATATACTTTACATGAAGGTGATTATGATTACTGCGTCCGCTATGAACCTGCTGAATCTACCACAGGTCTGTTTGGTGGTAACTCTAACTGGCGCGGCCCGATTTGGTTTCCGGTAAACTACTTAATTGTGGAAGCACTCTGGCGGTTTCATCACTACTTCGGAGATAGCTTCAAGGTGGAATGTCCCACAGGTTCCGGGCAAGAAATGACACTACGAGAAGTAGCGATCGCCCTGTCTAATCGCTTAGTGGCAATCTTTCAACAGGATAATGCGGGTCGTCGTCCAGTATATGGCGGTCTAGAAGTATTCCAGTCCGATCCCCATTGGCACAATTATATTTTGTTCCACGAATACTTTCATGGAGATAACGGCGCGGGGATTGGCGCTAGCCATCAAACAGGCTGGACAGGACTAGTCGCCGCCATGATTATGCAAAATGCTGAACACCGGGCGCAGGATTCTGAGGCAAATAGGCAATAGGCAATAGGCAAAGAGATTTTCATTCTTCCGGAGTCTCAATACTTCTCTCTTTCTCTGCGCCTCTGCGCCTCTGCGTGAGAAAAAAAATATGGAAACATTAAAAAAACACTTGCCAGAATACTTAATGGAAGCAGCAGAACTGGGTTTATTTATGATTGCTGCGGGATTGTTTACCTGTGCCTTTGAGTATCCCGGTTCTCCCATTCATCAAGCAATTCCCAATGGCGATGTGCGGCGGTTTTTAATCGGCGTGTTCATGGGGCTGACAGCAATTTCCCTGATTTATTCTCCTTGGGGGAAGCAATCCGGCGCACACATGAATCCTGCTGTCACTCTCACCTTCTATCGCCTGGGGAAAGTCAAACGCCAGGATGCTATTTTTTACATTCTGTTTCAATGTTTGGGTGGATTACTTGGTGTTTATCTCGTAGCCCTATTCTTAGGTCAAGTGTTCACCAAAGCGCCTGTGAACTACATCGTCACAACCCCAGGAACACTAGGTTTAGTTGCGGCTTTATTGGGTGAACTAGCGATCGCCTTTGTGATGATGATGACAGTTTTGCTCGCTAGTAATAACCAAAAACTCAATCGCTTCACAGGGCTGTTTGCTGGATTTCTAGTCATGCTTTATGTCTTCTTTGAAGCCCCCCTCTCCGGCTTCAGCATGAACCCTGCCCGCAGCCTTGCATCCGCCTTTCCGGCTCAGATTTGGACAGCATTTTGGCTGTATTTGATAGTGCCACCTACCGGCATGTTCCTAGCATCAGCAGTATATCAATATCTGTTTGGCGATCGCGCCGTCAAATGTGCCAAATTGCATCACGACAATCACAAACGCTGCATTTTTCGCTGTAACTACAACTTGAGCGATCGTCTACCCATTTCTAGAGAACAATTATGAATTTATCTCACGCAAAGGCGCAAAGGGAATGAGGAATTTGAGATTTCAATACACCCTATTTTGTGCAGCATTCTCTCAAACTCTTCCTCTTTGCGCCTCCGCGTCTCTGCGTGAAATAAATTTATATTTTCAATCAGCAAAGCCTCAAATCCAACACCCAAATATGACAACAAACACCCATTACGATTTGATTATCATCGGCACTGGCGCAGGTGGCGGCACACTCGCCTATCATCTCGCACCCAGTGGCAAGAAGATTTTAATTTTGGAGCGGGGGACATTTCTCCCCAGAGAAAAGGAAAATTGGAGCGCCCTAGAAGTATATCAGTTAGAGCGGTATCACACCCAAGAGCAATGGTACGATGTGAACGATAAACCCTTCCGTCCAGCAACAAACTATTGGGTGGGTGGTAACACCAAAGTTTACGGTGCTGCTTTGTTGCGACTACGAGAACGCGATTTTGAGCCGGTGGAACATAAGGATGGTATTTCTCCAGCATGGCCTTTGAAATACCGTGACTTGGAAGCTTATTACAACCAAGCAGAGCAGCTTTATGATGTTCATGGTGAAGCTGGTGTTGATCCCACCGAGTCACCCAGAAGTTTACCTTATCCCCATCCTCCTGTACACCATGAACCGCGAATGCAGGAACTTGTCAACGGTCTGAGACAAGCCAGCTTGCATCCTTTTAATCTGCCATTGGGGTTGAAACTGAACGAAGTTGATAAAAGTCTGGGGAATTGTATTCGCTGCAATACCTGTGATGGTTTTCCTTGTTTAACTGATGGCAAAGCTGATGCTGAAGTTAACTGTATTCAACCGATTCGTCAACACACAAATATTACCCTATTGACCGAAGCCAAGGTGACACGCTTACACACCAGTCCTTCTGGCCGGGAAGTCACCCGCGTGGAAGCTGAGATTAACGGCGAACTCCAATATTTTACGAGTGATATTGTTGTGGTTGCTTGCGGTGCAATTAATTCGGCAGCATTGTTATTGCGTTCTGCTAATGACCAACATCCTCATGGCTTGGCAAACAGTTCTGATCAGGTGGGGCGAAACTTGATGAAACATGTTTGCACGGCAATGGTGCAACTCAATACAAAACTCAATCCGGCTGTTTATCAAAAGACGATCGCCATTAGTGATTTTTACTGGGGCGAACCCGATTTTCCCTATCCAATGGGACTTGTGCAAAATACAGGTAATGTGCTTGCAGATATGCTACCCGCCGAAGTTCCCGCGCTGTTGGCGCCACTTTTAAAATTACGGCCAGGTGCAGAACTCAAAACCATTGCCGATCATACAGTTGGCTGGTGGCTACAAACTGAAGATTTACCCGATCCTGAGAATCGTGTGCGGGTTGAGAGCGATCGCCTCTACTTAGCATACAAACCCAACAACTTAGAAGCAAGCGATCGCCTAGCTAAACGCTGGGTGAGCATTCTCAAACAAGTTGATCGCGCAGAACACTGTATCCCCTTTAGCATTTACCCCCGTAACATGATGCCACTGCAATCAGTCGGTCATCAATGCGGCACTTGTCGCTTTGGCGAAGATCCCGCAACTTCCGTACTCGACATCAATTGCCGTACCCATGATGTGGATAATCTCTATGTAGTCGATGGCAGTTTCTTTCCCTCCAGTTCCGCCGTCAATCCCACACTCACCATTATTGCCAATGCGTTACGAGTGGGCGATCGCTTGCTAGAAGAATGGAAATGAAACAGGGTTGCTTGCCCTCCCACCCATAAGATAATGTAGGGACGAACGGTTGTTCATGCGTGTCAACTTAAGCTACAGATGGCTTATTGCAAGGCTAACCTACCCGCCCTTCGACTCCGCTCAGGGCTAATAGGCAAAGTTTACTCAAGTAAACTGAGGATTTGTGATAATTTTTAGTCATCTTTAGATGACTTTTGCTATTAGACTCAGAATTCATTCTGAGGCGGGCTATGGGTTTCGCGTTAAGTTAACACGCATAGCGGTTGTTTGCCCACCCAACATAGCAACACCCCCAAGGAATAATTTTCTACCCTAAGGCCGATTAAATCTTTTGTGATGGATTCTTGCTAAAGTTATACGTGCAAGTATTCCACATGACGGTCTGTTCCTGGGGTGTCAATAATGTAATATTAGTTACTGAGAAAGGGCGAACGATGGGAATTGAACCCACGAATGGTGGTACCACAAACCACTGCCTTAACCACTTGGCTACGCTCGCCATTCGACAATTGTGATTATAGCAATTTTTGGAGAATCGATCAAGTATTTTCCAGTATTTTTTTGTAGGAACGGACTCAGTTAATCTGGAGTCTTTGCTGTCTAATAACTACAGGAAATTATAATTGGTAAGCATGAAATCCTCTACTATTCTTACATATCTAGGAGCAGCAGGGCTAGCCATTTTGGGTGTGACAATGGCTGTGACAAATCCCAAACAGGCTGAATATGAAGATTATGCTGTGCAACGGCTGACGCAATACTTAAAAACCGATGTCTGCAAAAAAACGCAGGGATTTATCGAAAGTCTGGTCAATTTTAAGTGTGAGAAAGCAGTGGAGTCAGTCACCCCACAAATGCGGGAAATTATTGCTAGCACTACAAAGCAGCAAGATTTCATGATTTTTAGTATTTACCGTACAGATTTAAAACTGAATTCCTGGATACCGTCTTACAAATTTGAGACTGTGGCAGCATTTAATAATTTTTATACTTACCGTGCCGAAGAACAGTAAGGTCTAGCACAAAAAGGCTGAAGTCTGTAGACGCGGAGCGGCTTGCCGCAGGCTAGTCTGAAGTCTGAAGTCTGAAATGAAGAAAGCTGTATAGCCAGCCTTTGAGCGATTTACAATGAATGGTTTATTTACGCCAACCTGTACTAGCGTGGGGAGAGAATCTGGGACTAATGGGGAACACTTATAGGTAGACCCAGGAAAAGCTCTACATTCTAATGAAACTCTGCCCTAACATTAGCTGTCTGTATCCGCACAACTCCGACACGGCAAGATTTTGCATCAGATGTGGTGGACAACTATTGCTCAAAGATCGCTATCATCTACTTCATCCCATCGGCCGAGGTGGCTTTGGTATGACTTTTTTGGCTGTGGATGAACACCTTCCTGAAAAACCCAGATGCGTAATTAAACAATTTTGTTTTCCGGAGAAGCACGAGGAAAGCTTTCAGAAGGCAGTGACATTATTTCGCCAAGAAGCAGTTCGCCTCAATGAGTTGCAACATCCCCAAATACCCCAACTGCTAGGATACTTTGAATTAGACAATCGCCTGTATTTAGTGCAAGAGTTGATTGAGGGACAGACGCTGGTAGAGGAACTGCAGCAGGGTGTTTTTAGCGAACAGCAAATTTGGGACATTCTCAAAGATTTAACGCCAGTACTGCAATTCATCCATTCCCGAAAAGTAATTCATCGGGATATTAAGCCAGCAAATATCATGCGGAGATGCACTCCTGGGGAAAAACAGGGGGATCTAGTTTTAATTGATTTTGGAGTCGCCAAACGCATCACGGCTACAGCATTGTTACACACGGGGACTAACATCGGTAGCCCAGAATATATGCCACCGGAACAAACACGGGGTAAAGCTTTACCAGCAAGTGATCTGTATAGTTTAGGTGTGACTTGTATCTACTTATTAACGGGGATTTCTCCCTTTGATTTGTTTGATATTAGCAGCGATCGCTGGATATGGCGCGATTATTTGCCGAGTGGAACGAAAATAGACACTCGCCTCGGTCAAATTCTCGATAAGTTACTCCAAATTGCCCTCTCCCAACGCTATAAATCTGCGGCTGAAGTCATGCAAGCCCTAACTTATCAGCCTGTTCAACCAAAATCAGTCAATACCTTGAATTCCTCAGCAGGAGTTGACTACCATCACTTACGCGATTTACTCGCTGCCAAAAAATGGCAACAAGCAGACAAAGAAACTTGGACGGTGATGTGTCAAGCAATCTCAAAGCCAATTGGCAGCTATCTTTTTAGTGGTGATATTGAAAAGCTGCCTTGTGAAGATTTACAGATAATCGATCAATTATGGATCAAGTACAGCCAAGGGCGGTTTGGGTTGACTGTACAGCAACAAATTTACGCAAGTTTTGACGGTGATTATGGGCAGTTTTGCGCGGCTATTGGCTGGAATCTCCCCAACTCTACTTCTCCCCTACAGAAATTATCTTTTAGCTTGTCAGCCCCCAAAGGACATTTACCTTCGCACATTTGGGCTGGTGGCACTCAATTATGGCGACACATCAATGCTTTAACTGCAAAACTAGCAACCTGTCAACATTCACTTTATTAAGGAGGCAGTCCCGATGAAAAAATTTTCACCCCCAAGCATGTAAGTAGCCTGATTCATTTACCCTTTTCCCTACTAATAATTTAGCCGAAATTATAGGAATCCGGTTTGATTTTTGAACAAAATTAAGTATTTGTAGGATGCCGCGCTTGCTCCAGCGATTAGCCTGTATGCGCCGCGGATTGTGGCTGCACGAAGATTGGTTGTACAGCTTGCGTACACGTGGTAGTTAGTCCGAGTTAGCTAATCTTTTTCTCGTTTCTATCAGAGCTTGCTCTTCAGTGCTGACAACAACACGCCCTGGTTTGGCTCTCATGATGGTCAGATAATGTTGAAAAGCTTCTTCATCGGTAGGGTGAGATTTGATATATTGTCGCAGTTCTTTTTCATTCAAAGTTAAGTAGTCAGTCATTGTAAAATTTCCTCCCCATTGCTCAAAATTTCGCTTTGTAGCGTTTCACCAACCAAAACAACTATTCGATTTGAGCGAGTGTCAAACCTTACCAACTCAATAGTTTGTAATAAATTACTCGCCCTAACACACACCCTGAAAAATGTTTTCAATTGCTCTATTGTCGGCTCCAAATTATTCTTCAATCTCCAACAATTTCTCTAAAGTTTCAGCATCAAACGGCGCTAGATAACTTACTAATTTTCTGAACTCTATATATTTTTCTTCCAAGCAACTGTTAATTTATAACTCTAAAATTGTACAAAAGCGGGCGTAATCTGCTACCCAAACAAAGCGATTGATTGCTTCTATAGCGGTTTTTAGATTAGTGAGGTACAGTTTTGAATCGCAAATCCTGTAGGGGCGGGGTTTTCCCGCCCTCGATTGTATTGCACACGACAGAGAACCGCTATAGGAATTGTTCTGTTGTGCGTTGTCGCTACAGTTAGCGATCACCTGATAATACTTGCTCGAAAAAATTTATTACCTCTCACCAAAAACTGAAATTAGAATAACCAATTATCATACCATAAAATATTTATGCAAGAGTTCTAATCACTAAAACGCTAAATCCCATATTATGGCTAAAAATATTGATAATACTAACGCCTGCTCATACCTGCTAGTGTCGCACGGCAGCCGCGATCGTCGTCCAGAAATTGCGATGCAGCAATTAGCAGCACTGGTAAATCACAATCAATCAAAATCGGTGGGTATAGCTTGTTTAGAAGTTAGTCCACAACCTTTGCATGAGCAGATTAAACAATTTGCTAAAAGTTGTGGAGAGGCGCAGCCGCTTGTCCTGGGACATCGCCTGAAGATTGTACCTATATTTCTGCTGCCTGGAGTGCATGTAATGTCAGACATTCCCGCAGAAATAGCTTTGGCTCAACAGGCTTTGGGTGAAGATGTGATAATTGACCTACAACCATATTTAGGTAGTCATCCTAGATTAGGTTCTTTATTCGCCAAGCAAATGGCTGTTAAAAATGAAGCAGCATGGATTTTATTGGCTCATGGTAGCCGTCGTCCGGGTTCTGAAGTGCCAGTTGCAGCATTAGCCGCCAATTTGGGCGCAGTGGTTGCTTTTTGGGCTGTGCCGCCTAGTTTAGAATCGCGGGTGAAAGAGTTGGTGGCTGTAGGTAAACAGGAAATTGCGATTTTGCCATACTTTTTATTCGCTGGTGGCATTACCGATGCGATCGCTCAGTCCGTAGAAACGCTAAAATTACAATTCCCTGGCGTGACTTTTTATCTGGCTGAACCTTTGGGTGCAAGTACGGAATTAGCTGGGCTAATTTGGGATTTGATAGATACATGAACCGCACAGAAAAACAGGAGAACAGATTTTTGGGAAAGGTTTATTTAGTCGGTGCGGGGCCAGGAGATCCAGGACTCATGACACTCAAGGGTAAGAGTCTACTGGGTTGTGCGGATGTAGTTATCTATGATGCTTTGGTGAGTCCAGCAATTTTGGAGATGATTAACCCCCAAGCAGAGCAAATCAACGCCGGGAAGCGGATGGGACGACATTCATTGCTGCAAGAAACGACAACCCAACTGCTGATTGATCAAGCTCAAGATCATGCAATAGTAGTGCGGCTCAAGGGTGGCGATCCCTTTATATTTGGTCGTGGTGGCGAAGAGATGGCAGAATTAATCCAGGCTGGGATCGCTGTAGAGGTTGTGCCTGGTATCACATCGGGAATTGCTGCCCCAGCCTATGCAGGTATACCTTTAACCCATCGGCTGTATAGTTCTTCAGTAACTTTTGTCACTGGTCATGAGTCAGCGGGTAAGTATCGACCGACAGTAAATTGGAGTGCGATCGCCCACGGTTCCGAAACAATTGTAATTTATATGGGCATTCACAATCTGCCTTATATTGTCGAACAGTTGAGTATTGCTGGCTTGAGTTCAGAGACACCGATAGCTTTGGTGCGTTGGGGTACAAGGCCAGAACAAGAAGAATTAATTGGTCAATTAGGGACAATTGTAGAGCAAGTAGAGCAAACTAAATTTAGTGCCCCAGCGATCGCAGTCATCGGATCTGTCGTTAACATGCACAGCATTTTGTCTAGTTATCGTCCAGCTTCACATCAGAACAGTAAACAAACTGATAACTGATAGCTGATAACTGTTCACTGATAACTGATTGAATCGCCATCAATAAATCTTCCCCACTGTAGGGCTTACTTACATAAGCATCAGCACCCTGTTTTCTCGCCCATAAGCGTTGAACAGCCTGTTTTTCATCACTACAAATCACAATTGGTACTTGTTGATGAGAGAGATTTCTCTTGAGGAAGCGACAAAATTCAAAACCGCTCATTCCTGGCATCACCGCATCAGTTATAATTGCATCTGGCTTTTCTTCTAAAGTTATTTCCATCGCCTCTTTAGCACTAGAAGCTCTAATAATTTTATAACCCTGATCCCTGAGATAACGACTCATTAGCTCCAATTCTCTGAGAGAATCTTGCAGAATCAAAATTTTGCCAACCCAAGTAATACTCAAACTGAAAGCTCCCAAATCAAGAAGTTGCTTTGCCGTTCTCACTATGCTATTCGGGAAATCAAACAATGTGTTGAAATATTACTTTTAGTAAATCACCTTGACTAAAAGGCTTACTCAAATAGCCGGAGGCTCTGACCATTTTCGCCTTGGCCCTATCGATTAATCCTGTTTTACCCGTTACCATAATTACAGGTGTGTTCTTAAAATGTGAATGTTTACGCAACAAAGAACATAGCTCATACCCATTCAAATTTGGCATCGCCACATCTAATAAAATCAGATCGGGTTTAGTGCGAAGAATTACCATTAAAGCTTTTAAAGAATCTGTAGCTCCGACGACAGCAAATATTTGTTCATCTAAAAAACTTTTGATAGCATTCAATACGGCTGGACTGTCATCAATACAAAAAATTGTGTAGATTTTTTTGTTAGTAGATTGAGAGGAAAAGCTATTGTGAGAATATTGTGTTGCTCTCTGGCTATTAGCACTTGGTAATGGCGTGAGATGTTTTGGTGGCGGTGGCGTTATCCGGGAAAATTGCAATCGCTGTTCTTGAGTAGCTGGTGACTGCGTTTTGATTGTAGATTGAGATGTCTCATTTTTCAAAGACTGATCTGTGATCCGCCTAGGCTTTTGACACTGTTCCACTAATAAGCGGAGATTCAGACGACAGAACTTAGGTAGATCATCCAAAAAGCTTTCGGGAATAAATTCATAACTCCCCTCTTCTATCCTCAGAAACGACTCCAGAACTTCTAGTGATAATTGTTCTATTAATACTGCTGCTTGTGAAGGACTAATATAGTTTTGATTAACTAACCAACAAATAGCCAGATAATCGGGATTCGGAATTGCTTGATTATCAATACCCGTTTCAAATATCGCCCGCAACTGCTCATTAATTCCTCTAGGAATAGTAGAAACTTGCTGACTCAATCGTTGCAAGTGTCTGTAAAGTGGTTCAAACATTTGCTCTGAATAGCAAGCATAAATTAGTCTACCTTCTTCAATATATATTGACCAAGATCCCGATGCGCTGAATACTTGCAAACACCCAGTAACAGATTTATTAGTTATTCTTTTTAATAAAGATAGAGGTTGTAACTTCTGAAAGAATCTATATCTACTAATAGGAAGTGTCTTCATTGGGACGGCTCTGAGATAAAATCAATATTTGAAATTGAAATTGCTGGAAACCCTTTCTTAACATCACAGGGATCGGGTTGGAGGTACTTTCAAATCAAGATAACGGTTCAAATTTGAGTGAGTACGGCCTTTCCCACTCCCAACTCCCCACTCCCTGCTAAACTGTAGTATATTTAACTACAAATTGCGTTTAGTAGCAAAGCCACGCTATTGCCAAATACTAAAATGGCTCAACTTGCTGTCAGGAAACAGTATTCCAAAAATCAGATTTATTTTCTGTATCTTTCGCTAATCTAGCTCATCTCACAGTAGCGCAAGTGCTATATCTAGACCATCGCCTCTAGCCCCTCATAGGGCTTCTTGGCTGGAGATTGCACTAGTTACTGAAGTGTCAGACAACACGCTTAAATCAGTGAACAGTTATCAGTGAACAGTTATCAGTCTGTTTACTGTTCACTGATGAAAGTAGAGGGTATCAGTTGCAACCAAGTGTTTTTAGGAGGTAATTTATAAAGTAAAAACAAAATTCTAGCAGGGTAATTTAGATGTTGCCAAGGAGAGTAAATTTTACTAACGGTAGAAGTTCTAGTGGCGTAATGTATCACCTTAGCCAGTGCATTGACGAAGTGTAACTTTCCCTACAGATTTAAGATTCACCTTATGGTTCAACTTGAAGAATTCCAGAATTTACACAGATTTGAGATTGTAGAGTTTGATAGGAACAGTTAAGAATAGCCACCTTCTAGCAAAGGCGAGTTAGCAAATAGTTGATGCAGCGATGTCTAACGACAAGCTGCTTCTCTTCGAGACGCTACGCAAACGCATCTACGCGTGTAGTGAATAGCTACTTGCAGCTAAAGGGTAGATGGTAAGTGAGTGACTTACTAAAATTTAGATTACTATAGATTTGCAGAACAAGTTAATAAAAATCTGTAAATTTATGCCAAATAAATAAAGTATTCATGAAAATTATTCAAGAGGATGAATATGTTATTTATGATCCGGAAATACTAAAAATGTATCGTAATTTGACTTTTGTCATATCTCCGACTTTTTAAGAAAGTTGGGGATATTTAGGACTCTTATTTGATTTGTGAAATACACGTAGGGTGTGTGACGCCACAACAATACATTGAGTAGAGCAATAGATGATTTTGTAGCGTCGCGCACCGATGATAATTGTGGCTACTCAATTGGTACATTATTAATCAGCCAGTCCCTTAGCTAAACCTCATCCATGATGAAACCCGGAGTTTTTTAACGATTCAAATGCGTCATTGCGACGTAAGGAAGCAATCTCAAGGTCTTTGTGGAAAGCTACAGTTCTCAAGGTAGACGAGGTTTATCTACAAAGCGAGTATAGAGATTGAGAGGACGATCGCCTTATTGAACCAGTAGAGAATATGCTTTCAAGGTAAGATAAAACTGAATCCTGCGCGGAATAGCAGAAAATCCTTGATTTTCAACTCGCGCAGGTAGGTTCTGCCTATGTAGCTGCGTCTTTCAGCCGCCTATCTTCTATTCTAGAAGTATATACAGTCAGTAACTTGAAAAACTCATGACTAGCAAGGAAGTATTAAGAAGTGTTGCTTCGGAAATTCCACTATTTAATAATATTGAACAAAAAGAAACATTTTTGTTCGTGTTGGGAGCGTTATTTTCCCGAATAATTAGTTTAAAAAAAGCGGCAGAAATTATGGATATAGAGCCTGATGTTTTTCTTGAACTATTAGATTTGATGGGGCTGGAGTTTTCTTTTTTAGCCCCGCAGGATGTTGCAATTGAGAAGCATTGGTAAACTTTGTGAAGATTGTTTTTAACTCTTCTCCATTAATTTTTTTATCACGTCTGGAATTTCTGGATATTTTTCTAGATTCTGATGATGAATTTTACTTACCTAAGTTTGTTGCCGAAGAAATCAGTGCTAAGTTTGACCACTCTTTTCAGCAGGTGAGAGCGTTGATTGATTCTGACAAAATTTTAGTCAGGAAAATTCAATTAATATCCTTAGCGAATAGCTTAAATATGCGATTAGGAAAAGGAGAATCAGAAGCGATTGCTTTAGGTATTGAGTTACAGACAGACTATATAATTTTAGATGACTTCGCAGCCAGAAAAGAAGCAACTCGACTAGGATTAAACGTTAAGGGAACCTTAGCAGTCATCAAGAAACTTCAGATAGATGGAAAAATCACCATTGATAGCACAGAGCAATTGTATCAAGACATCATGGCAATGAATTTCAGAGTCAAGCGATCGCTTTTCGATGCCATTTTTCAAGATTAGATGCAGGGTTGGCGGATCGCCTAATTATAAAAACTCATTGCCAGCAAAGCAATCTCTGAAAAGAGCGATCGCTCTTGAACACCATTTTTTCAGACTAGATGCAGGGTTCGTCTTTGTTTAGTGCGATCGCTTAATTATAAAAACTGATTGCCAGCCAAGCAATCTCTGATCGCTTTGCTCGCTTTGACAAATAAATCTTTTTGTTTTGCCCATAGCCGCAAAGAAGACAACAAAACAGCTACTTTTAGCCGAATAATAATGTAGAAAAAGTTTGCAAAAAGTTGCATTGTGGGATTGGGTAGAAGTAAAAACGCAATCCAAAATATTCACTTAGCTGGCTCTGGTGGTAAACCTAGTTTGGCTCGAAAATCTTTGTCATATTTAGCCTGATCCCAATTTTTAGCAGATTTAACTTGCTCAGGAGTCATAAACCTGGCAAGGCTGAGGTTGGCATCGTACAGATTGGTATCGCTGAGGTTGGCACTGCTAAGGTTGGCATCGCTGAGGTTGGCACGCCTGAGGTCGGCACTGCTGAGGTCGGTACTGCTGAGGTTGGCACTGCTAAGGTTGGCATCGCTGAGGTCGGCACTGCTAAGGTTGGCACGGCTGAGGTTGGCACGGCTGAGGTTGGCACGGCTGAGGTTGGCACTGCCGAGGTCGGCACTGCCGAGGTCGGCACTGCTGAGGTCGGCATCGCTGAGGTCGGCACCGCTGAGGTTTGCACTCCTGAGGTCGGCATTAGGAGCAATTAAGTACATTTGTTGCTTAGTAGACTCGAAATTCTCAGGAAACTTAGTTTTATGAGTGTAAGTAGCACCTTTGAGGTTGACCTTGTTGAGATTGGCATCGCTGAGGTTGGCACTGCTGAGGTTGGCATCGCTGAGGTTGGCATCGCTGAGGTTGGCACTGCTGAGATTGGCACCCCTGAGGTTGGCAATGCTGAGGTTGGCATCGCTGAGGTTGGCACTGCTGAGGTTGGCACCCCTGAGGTCGGCACCCCTGAGGTCGGCACCCCTGAGGTCGGCACCCCTGAGGTCGGCATAGCTGAGGTTGGCACCCCTGAGGTAGGCACTGCTGAGGTCGGCACCCCTGAGGTCGGCACCGCCGAGGTTGGCACTGCTGAGGTTGGCAATGCTGAGGTTGGCAATGCTGAGGTTGGCACGCCTGAGGTCGGCACTGCTGAGGTTGCCATGCCTGAGGTCGGCACTGCTGAGGTCGGCACTGCTGAGGTCGGCACCACTGAGGTCGGCACTGCTGAGGTCGGCACGGCTGAGGTTGGCACTGCTGAGGTTGGCACGGCTGAGGTTGGCACTGCTGAGGTTGGCACCGCTGAAATCTTTACTAGTTAGACTCTCACCAGCTTGAACTAGTTTTTCCAGTGCTTGAATTCTTGCGTCACTATCCTTCTTTCCTCTAGCAGTATCAACAGTTTGCCAAAGTTGGTTTATCCTAATTTGTTTCTCAATAACTATGCCCACATATACTGATAAACCCAGCGGGATAATTAAGAAAACAGCAATTGACCGAAAGCGATTATTCCGTCTTTGTCTGACACTTGCTTGAATAAACTTAATAGATAGGTCAGATAATTTTAAGTTTTCAGTCTGTTGCTTGTAAAAATCTTCTGCCTCTCTCAACCGCTTTCCATGAAGAAGATAATCCTTAATCCTTCGCCTATCTCGCCATTCAATAGCTGCCGCTTCAATTTTTCGCTTTTGTCGCAGTATGTCCCGACTTTCCTCAATCCATTTGCGTAATAGCAACCAATGGCGAATCAGTGCTTCATGTGCCACATCTACCACAGCAATTTGATTAGATAAGGTACTGGTGACAACTAGCTTCTCATCAGCTAACCGTTGAATTATTCTATTAATCACAGCTTCTGGATGCTGCGAACTAACTAAATCTCGTTGCAAAACTTGTCTGCGGGTATCTTCTGTTCCTTCTCCCAACTGCGTCAATTCTAAAAAAATCCGCTTTGTTGCTTGCTGTTCTTCAAGTGATAATGACTCATAAACTTCTGTAGCGCGTGTTTGCAGGGTTCCCCTGACTCCACCTAGTTTGCTATACACAGTTAGGGTTAACCGTTCTTCAGTTCTTTGCTGCCATAGTTCTGTCAGCGTGTACTGCAACAACGGTAAACTCCCCGGTGAATCTTCTACATCTGCAATCATTTGAGAAACTAATTCCGGTTCTACTGCTAAATTCACCTGTTGCGCCGGTTTGATAATTGCTGTTTCTAATTCCTCCCGAATCATCGGCGTTACTGTTACTAAATGCTCTTGAATTTTCTTAGCTAGTCCGCCATACTCTTGTTCCAGACATTTGCCAAAGAAATCAGCTCGCATTGTGATTATTAAGCAGAGTTTATTGTCATCTCGTTGCAAAGCACCTAGCACACATTCAAAAAACTGCTGTCGTTTTGTAATGTCTTGACATTGAGTAAAAGTTTCCTCAAATTGGTCTACCACTAACACCACGCGCTGAGTTTGTGCAGCAGTAATCAACTGTCCTAAACCGATTGCGCCTTTGGCAATTAATTCTTCAGCTTTCGCCAATTGAGATGCGCGTTCAATATCTGATAATTCTGATTCTACAAATGCCAGGGCTAAATTTTGTAAGGGATTAATCCCTGGTCGAAATATTTTTAACTGCCAAGTATCGCTACCTGATAACCTGCGTCCTAACTTTAATTGATAAAGTAAACCTGCTCTGACAACACTAGACTTACCACTTCCTGATGCTCCCAACACAGCGAGGAAATTACCCGATCGCACTTTTTCTAATAATTCGTCGGTTAATGCTTTTCTGCCATAAAATAAGTTAGCATCTGCTTCGGTGCAATCAAAATAAGACAACCCTTTGTAAGGACAAATAGCTGATACCTGTACTGTGGAGTTAACAACAGAGGAATTCCATTTGCGGGTGAGATTAATTGCTTCACCAGAGTTAGCAAAAATTGGACGCTGGGGGAATGGGTGATGTTCTTGATTGAGCAAGTCTACTAAAGTGTAGTTACTCACCCAACGGTCTTGTTTGGGTTCCAAACCTTGCAGCAGTGCGGCGGTGAGAACGCTGTGTTGGCTATTAATCTCTTCAAAAGCTACTTCAAAATCACGAGAAGCCGCAATAAAACACCTGTCTCTGCCTTTACCGCGATCGCCTGGATCTGCCTCTGCAAAATTTAGCACTTCGCCGCTATAGCAGCAATCCAAAATTACAATTTGTTGTCTTACTTCGCTTTCTTGCAGCAGTCGCCGCAGCCATTGCAAAGATAATCCCCAATTACCGGCATCGGCGTTGACTTCACTCGTTGCTAAAAAGCCTTCCTGAATTCCGATATTTTTCCGTAAACCATGACCAGAAAAATACAGCAATGCTGTGTCTGGCGGCTTCCCATCTGGTTTAAACAATTGAACTATGGCTCTTTCTAACTGAGTTAAACTAACTTTAGTTTGCTTACCAATGCGAATTGTCTCATTTTCCTTATCTTTGACAGCAGGTAGGCGCGTTACCTGAAAATCCCCGTACTTGTCCAAGATTTGGGCTATAGATTCCGCATCTGCAGCAGGCGCGTTGAGACTTCTTAAGCGGTCATACGTATTAATTCCCACCACTAAAGCGTCTCGACTCATATTAGTAAGCTTTATGATAGTTTAGTCGCATTATTTCCAGCTTCTACAGAAAATTTACCGTATTTTCCGTAAAAATGGTGTAGTAATCATTCAAGCAATTGTTTTATCCGAGACTTATCCTATGCCGCAACTTACACCTATCCAGTTAGAAGAGGGCATCATTATTTACATTGAAGCCACGGGTAATGTCGATGCACCGCCAGTTAGTATCGAAGTTTTGCCAGACGGAGAGGAAGAAGCGCTAATTGATAAGGGATGGAATGCTGATGCTGCACAAAAACAGTTCGTACAAAATTTTCAAGCCATTGAAGGCACAATTAGAGATTATACTGTTTATACGCTGAATGCTTTTAAGAAAATCCCTGTTGCTAATTTTGATAAAGTTACTCTCGAATCTGGCATTAAAATCGGTGGTGAGGCGGGTATACCTTACGTAACTAAAGGCACGGCTGAGAGTAATCTTAAGGTAACAATGGAGTGTTCATTTCCTAACCAGCCGGAAAAGAAAACTCAGCCATCATGAGTTAAAGTATCAACGCCCTTAAAATAGTTATGTCTTGTCTTTAGGTGGTAACGACAAAAACTTCATTCCTAACGACAGAACTTAGTGTCGTAACGACAACAACTTCATTCCTAACGACAAAACTTAGTGTCGTAACGACAACAACTTCATTCCTAACGACAAAACTTAGTGTCGTAACGACAACAACTTTATTCCTAACGACATCTTGTTGTGAAATTGCGATCGCTTAACCTAATTAAGAAAAAATAGAGGGTGTATCTTGCGTTTATATCGCCTGATTACTCAATCTCGTCGTTAATCTTGAGCTGATTCTCCCTTGGTAGAACAGGGTTCGTTAAAATTGACAATACCACTTGTGAAATAATGGGGCTGACACCAATGGTTACCCAACTGCCACTTTCCAGCAAAAAGGATATCATTTACCCCGACAGCGACGGACAGCCAATGGCAGACAACACAAAACAATTTGAGTTGATTGTATTAATTAAAAAAACTTGGATTTGTTGTTTGCCAATGACCCTAACGTCTTCGTTGCAGGTGATTTATTGTGGTATCCCGTTGAGGGAGAAAACGGCAACCGTAAAGCGCCTAATGCTATGGTAGTCTTTGGCAGACCAAAGGGCGATCGCGGTTCTTACCTGCAATGGCGAGAAGATAATATTCCCCCGCAAGTGGTGTTTGAAATTCTCTCCCCTGGGAACACTTTTCAACAAATGCTCGTAAAATACAAATTCTACGATCGCTATGGGGTGGAAGAATATTATTTATATGACCCAGATAAATTTGAGTTAAGTGGTTGGTTGCGTTCCGGTAGTGAATTAACCGCGATTCCACAAATGCTTGGTTGGGTTAGTCCTCGTCTGGGGATTCGCTTTGAGTTATTAGATAGTGAACTAGAAATTTATCGTCCCGATGGACAACGGTTTCGGACTTATTTAGAACTAGCCCAACAACTGGAACAAGAACGTCAACGGGCTGAACAAGCCGAAAACCAAGCCGAACAAGAACGTCAACGCGCCCAACAAGCTGAAGCAGAGTTGCAAGCACTCCGTGCTTTACTGCAAGAAAGAGGAATTAATCTAGAACAATCGTGATTGGTCAGTTATCAGTTATCAGTTATCAGTTATCAGTCCTTTCTCTGATTACTGTTCATTGTTCCCCAGTCCCCAGTCCCCAATCCCCAAAATGCTGACAGAATTTAATTTACTAGTTGAAGAAAAAGGGGAACGCCTTGATCGTTACCTGGCTGAAGAATTATCAGATTTATCTCGTTCCCGCATCCAACAATTAATCGAACAGGGTAACGTTCATCTCAATGATCAAGTCTGCACATCTAAAAAGATCAATGTGAAAGTAGGCGATCGCATTTTTGTAGAAATCCCTGCAGTACAACCCCTAGAACTCCAAGCAGAAGACATCCCCCTAGATATTCTCTATGAAGATGACCAGCTACTTATACTCAACAAACCAGCTGGCTTGGTTGTCCATCCTGCACCTGGTCATCCTGGTGGCACACTAGTTAATGCACTATTAGCACATTGTCCTAACCTCCCAGGTATTGGCGGAGTCCAACGTCCGGGTATTGTCCATCGCTTAGACAAGGATACAACTGGGGCGATCGCGATCGCTAAAACCGATATCGCCTATCAACAACTACAAGCGCAACTTCAAGCAAAAACCGCACGTCGAGAATATTTAGGTGTAGTTTATGGTACTACAAAAACTGAAAGTGGCACCATCGATTTACCCATCGGTCGCAATCCCCAAGATCGCAAGAAAATGGCAATTGTCCCCATAGAAGAAGGTGGAAGGTCTGCGGTTACTCATTGGCAAATCCAAGAACGTCTGGGTAACTACACATTAATTCATTTCCAGCTAGAAACTGGACGCACCCATCAAATTCGCGTCCACAGCGCCAAAATGGGTCATCCTATTGTCGGCGATCAAGTTTATGGTTCTGGTCGTTCAGTCGGCGTAAATTTACCTGGTCAAGCATTGCACGCTTGGCGACTTAAGTTGCAACATCCCTTATCTGGAAATGACATTGAGGTGACAGCACCCCCTCCCCAAACTTTGACAACTCTGCTACAAGTTCTCAGACGACGGGCTGCGTTTTCTTCCTAAAATCAGAATCTGCAACAATTTTCAGATTTATCTTTACTTAAGTTTACAAAACAATACAAATCAGGGCTAGCTCTCAGCAAAGGCAGGAAATAGCTGTAAACACTTGCCATCAGCGATGTTGTTGGCAATTTTTTATCAAAATGAGAACTATTTTCATGTCATCAAAAATAAATAAAAATAAAGTGATATTCAATACAGATTTTTTTGATAAATTTTCTCAAAAGGTTATGCAAACCGTCTTACGATCAGCATGACCGCAATTGTGAGTTTGATTTATTACTAATGCCATGAGACAAGACAGAATTTAGTAAAGTTGTGTAAAGCAAAGTTTCTAATTGTAAAGACATTGATTGACTAATCAAAGTACAAGTGTTGCTGACAAACAACTTTTGTATAAATCCGTGTCGATTAACACTGTTTAACAAAACTTAATTTAAAACTCATACAAGCGATATATAAAATACAAAGAGGTTTGAAAAGCAATTAAAAAAACAAGCAAAACAGAGATTTTTCCGGTTAGCTAATTCCATAAAATAAGGTAGTTATTTCATTTTAAAAAATGCAAATATTGCCGTGCTTTATGTTGCAGTTTTGTCCTGAATGATTAATTGCTATTAACCTCAATAAAAGCTGTGATAACTTTTAGGAGCAATAAACATGGTTCTTGATGCTTTTTCTAGAGTTGTTGAACAAAATGATAGAAAAGGTTCTTACCTCAGTGCTGATGAAATCAACGGATTATCAGCAATTGTAGCTGATAGCAACAAGCGCTTAGATGTAGTAAACCGTCTCACCAGCAACTCTAACGCCATTGTAGCTAATGCTTACCGCGCTTTGGTTGCAGAACGTCCTCAAATATTTAATGCTGGTGGTGCTTGTTTCCACAACCGCAATCAAGCTGCTTGCATCCGTGATTTAGGTTTTATTTTACGTTATGTCACCTATTCAGTATTAATAGGTGATGCTAGTGTGCTAGATGAGCGCTGCTTGAATGGTCTGCGCGAAACCTATCAAGCTCTAGGTACTCCTGGTGATGCAGTAGCTTCAGGAATTCAAAAAATAAAAGAAGCTGCAATTAACATTGCTAATGACTCTAAAGGTATCACCAAAGGTGATTGTAGCCAGTTGATTTCTGAAGTTGCTAGCTATTTTGATCGTGCTGCTTCTGCAGTTGTTTAAGAAGCGTATTTATCCAAGATTTTTTTCAAACTGATTGTTAGTAACTTAGCCAAAAATTCAGGAGATTAAGAGAATCATGAAAACGCCTTTGACCGAAGCGATCTCAGCCGCTGATGTTCGCGGTTCCTACCTCAGCAATACCGAATTACAAGCGGTTTTTGGTCGTTTCAACCGTGCTTCTGCAGGTTTAGAAGCTGCTAAAGCTTTCACAAACAATGGCAAAAAATGGTCAGAAGCCGCAGCAAATCATGTCTATCAAAAATTTCCTTACACCACTCAGCTAAATGGCCCACAATATGCCTCTACCCCAGAAGGCAAATCCAAGTGTGTACGCGATATTGACCACTACCTCCGCACCATCAGCTACTGTGCTGTAGTCGGCGGTACTGGTCCCTTGGATGAATATGTAGTTGCCGGCTTGAGTGAACTTAACGGCGCTCTTGGTTTGTCTCCTAGCTGGTATGTAGCTGCTCTAGAATTTGTCCGTGACAATCATGGTTTGAGCGGTGATGTTGCTGGTGAAGCAAATACTTACCTCAATTATGCGATCAACGCATTGAGCTAAGACAAAGCTTATGGGTCTTTGGAAAGAAAGAATTTCTCAATAAGTAGATAGATACAATTTAATGTTTTGTTGTAACGCTTTCATGCCGTGCGCGTTCTCCAAAAAATTAAGATTGATTTCTATTAACTTAATTTGAGAATTGATCTACTCCCAAAGACCCAAATTTATTTACACAACAAATTTAACAAGGGAGCGATTGTTAAGATGAGTGGTTCAGTCGCCGAACGGCTAGCAATTAGAGATCAAATCGATCAAAAAACTGAGCTTCGCCAAAATTGGAGCGAAGATGATTTGCAAAAAGTATTTCGGGCTGCCTATGCACAAATTTTTGGACGTCAAGGAGTATATGCTTTTTCAAAATTTACTAGCGCTGAAGCTTTATTACGCAACGGACAAATTGATGTCAGGCAGTTTGTAGAGATTTTAGCAAAATCTGACTTTTACAAGGAAAGCTTTTTTTATAGCAACTCCCAAGTGCGTTTTATCGAATTGAATTATAAGCACTTACTGGGACGTGCGCCTTACGATCAATCAGAGATTGCTTACCACGTAGATCTCTACGCTTCTCAAGGTTACGACACTGAAATTAACTCCTACATTTACAGCCCAGAATACGAAAGTGGCTTTGGTACTTCCATCGTTCCTTATTACCGTGGATTTCAATCAATCCCCGGAATGAAAACTGTAGGATTTAACCGGATATTCGAGCTTTATCGCGGACTTGGTAATAGTGATAATGCTCAGATGGGACGTAAAAATTCCCGTTTGCGGACAAAAATATCCTTAAATTTGGCTAACTGGATTTCACCACCAACATCAGCAGGAACTAGCTTTGCTTCATCAGCACCAACTTTAGTTAGTTCAGCTGCACGGGGAGATAATCGGATGTTCGTGATTGAAACGATCGCCGGTGGATTGAATGGCAAAGTATCAGTCCGTCGTAGCAGACAGGTTTACACCGTACCCTATGACCGACTCTCTGCTACATACCAAGAAATTCACAAACGCGGCGGGAAGATTTTGAGCATTTCGCCCGTTTAGAAGAGGATGGGGACTGTGGGGAGATGAGGGAGATGGAGGAGATTATAAAAAAGCTTCCCAATTCCCAATTCCCCACTGATAATTTATGACTACTATTCAATCTGCCGAACCTATTCTTTCTCCGGAAGCGGCGATCGCTGCTTTGTCTTGTGAAGATAACCAAATCCGCTATTATGCTGCTTGGTGGCTAGGTAAAAATCAAGTGCAAGCGGGCTGTGGGGCGCTTTGTGATGCTCTCTTTGATGAAAAATATAAGATCCCATCAGGAGGATATCCCCTGCGCCGTCAAGCTGCAAGGGCTTTGGGACAATTGAAAAATCCCCAAGCAGTAACAGCGTTAGTTGCAGCGTTAGCATGTGATACGGATTTGCGTTTACGAGAAGCAGCGATCGCTGCTTTAGCTGCTATTGGCGACAAGCAAGCTGTAACACCTCTGTTGCATCTTTTGCAATCGAGTCAAGAGCAACCCTATGAAGCTCTGATAGAAGCATTAGCAACTTTACAAGTTTGGTCAGCTCGTCACCAAATTGAGCCTTTTCTTAATCATGCTTCTGAGCGAGTGCAGTGTGCAGCTGCTCGATATATGTATCTCCTAACTCAGGAGCCGCAGTATATCGAACGCATTGTCAAAAATCTGAATCATGACAATATGTATTTGCGCTGGGCAGCCTTATTTGACTTAGGTGCAGTTGGTCATCAGCAAGCTGTGCAAGCGATTTTGGGGGCTAAAGTTCCTAATAGTTTGAAGCTATTAAATTTAAAGCGAATTCTCGAAACAGTTTTAAATAGTGATATTTCTCAACAGGAAATATCTCAAATACTTTTTAAAGCAATTGATGATCTATTAATTCAGCTTTGAAATTATACCTATTTTGTATGAAGATGCACATAATAATACCCCCCTGTAGTCCCCCCTTGGTAAGGGGGGACGGCGATAGCCGGGGGGTGAATTATATGCAGCTTCACAAAGAAACGGTATTAGGGAAGGGATTGGTAATTAGTCAGTTGTCGGTGGTAAGTTGTCAGTGGCTGATAATTTATACTACTGATGACCTATTTTCCAATCCCTTTTTTTATGGATTTTTTATACCCAAATTACTGAACTACCATGAATAAATTTGACTCTCATAATACTGAGGAATTGATTTTACAAATCAACAATGCTGCAACTCCAGAAACTGCGTTAGCTGCAATTACTGCTTTAGGTGCTAGCGGTACACAAGCATTAGCAGCCATCAGTGCTTTAATGCAAAGTTTGAGTCATCACCACGTTGCTGTTCGGGCTGCGGCGGTGGAAGTGTTGGTAAAATTAGCACCTGCAACTGTAAAACCGTTAATTGCCGCTTTCACTAGTTCACAAGATCAAGGATTACAAGCGCATATTATTCAAGCTTTAGCCCAAATTGGCAATCCAGAAGCACTGGATTTGTTAGCTGAAGTTGTGGGGACAGCAGTAGCCAATCACTGTCAGGGAAATGTCCGCCGCATCGCTGCTAGAGGATTGGGAGAGATAGGGCGGACTTCTAGCGATACAGAAATTATTAGTCGTGTTGAACAAAAGCTGACTTGGGCATTGTTGACTCCAGAGGATTGGGGACTGCGTTATGCAGCCGCGATTTCCCTGCAAGAACTTGCCACAATAGGGGCTGGTATGGCTTTACAACAGGCGATCGCCCAGGAAGTAGACCAAGTTGTCCGCTCTCGCATTACCATAGCCCTAACGGCATTACCAACTGCTGTAGCGTGAACTGGGGACTGGGGAAGAGGCAAGGGGGCAGGGGAGCAGGGGGCAGGGGAGCAGGGGGAGATAGAAAAGACAAAAAATAACCTATTCCCCAATGCCCAATGACAAATGCCCAATGACAAATGCCCAAAAAAACTTTCCACAATTTTGAGAAATATAAAGTTTATGTTTTGTAACAAAAGCTGTCCGGATGGCAAAACCAGATAAAAACTTCAATAGCTTATGTTTTCTAGGTTTTCGCAAAAATTAAAAAAATCTAAAACCAGGCAAATTCCCTATTTAACGGCAAGATTATGAAGCAATGTTACGAAAATATTTGTGTTTTCTCAGGCGTAGCCCTTATATGTAAAGGATTTGAGGCTTATCTTATTCCCGCATCTTATTTATTCATAATTTGTAACGAATAATGGATCTATGGCATTGTATAAACATAAGCTGGAGGGGTTAAATCACAGACGAAAGTTAAATGAGGCAATCAATTCATAAAGTTTGCCTGGTTCTCATAAAATCACTCCAGATTCTCATAATTTCCATTTCACGCCAGTGACAAAAGAAATTTGAGGCTAAAGCGAGAGAAACGGTTTGATTTTGAGTCTGTTTTTAGCCATTCCAAATTGATAAAACATTGCCAGTTTTAATTTAGACATCTCTCATCTAAGTAATTAGGAGATTAGAGTCCATGACATTAGATGTATTCACCAAGGTTGTTTCTCAAGCAGACGCTCAAGGAGCATTCCTCAGCAGCGAACAACTAGACGCTTTGGCTAACGTAGTCAGAGACGGCAACAAGCGCTTGGATGTTGTTAACCGCATCACCAGCAATGCTTCTGCTATTGTTACCAACGCAGCTCGTTCTTTGTTTGAAGAGCAGCCCCAACTAGTTGCTCCTGGTGGTAACGCTTACACAAACCGCCGTGCAGCAGCTTGTTTGCGCGACTTAGAAATCATTTTGCGCTATGTTACCTACGCTATTCTAGCAGGTGATTCCAGCGTTCTCGACGACCGCGCTCTGAACGGTCTGCGTGAAACATACCAAGCTTTGGGTACTCCTGGTTCTTCCGTAGCTGTGGGCATTCTGAAAATCAAAGATGCTGCGATCGCTCTTGCTAACGATCCCAATGGCATCTCCAAAGGAGATTGCAGTCAGTTAATTTCTGAAGTTGCTAGCTACTTTGATCGTGCTGCTGCTGCTGTTGCTTAATTGCAATAAAAAACCCAGTACCTAGAAATTAGGTATCTAGGACAGAAAGATACGAAACACCAAGGAGATATTACATCATGGTTAAAACACCAATTACCGAAGCTATTGCATCTGCTGACACCCAAGGACGTTTCTTAAGCAACACCGAACTCCAATCCGCTAGAGGTCGTTTCGACCGTGCTGGCGACAGCTTGGAAGCTGCTCGTGCCTTGACCTCAAATGCACAACGCTTGATTGACGGTGCAACTCAAGCTGTTTACCAAAAATTCCCCTACACCACCCAATCAGCAGGCCCTCAGTTTGCTGCTGATAGCCGCGGTAAATCCAAGTGTGCTCGTGACGTTGGTCACTACCTCCGGATCATCACCTATAGCTTAGTTGCTGGTGGTACAGGTCCTTTGGATGAATACCTAATTGCTGGTTTGGCTGAAATCAACAGTTCCTTTGATTTGTCTCCCAGCTGGTATGTTGAAGCTTTGAAATATATCAAAGCTAACCACGGTTTGAGCGGTCAAGCTGCTGGCGAAGCTAACAGCTACATCGACTACGCGATCAACGCTCTAAGCTAGATCCCGTCATGCCCGGAGAGGGATGCAAGTGCTGGATGAAGTCACCCAGCGGTTGGATCTCGCTCCGGGCATAGTTTTATGTAGGCAAATATAAAAAGCTTTAGCAAACCAAGCAGTCGGTGTAAACAGCCGGAGTGCAAATAAAAAGGGGGAAGAAAGCAATGGCAATTACAGCAGCAGCATCTAGGCTAGGAACAGAGCCGTTTAGTCAAGCAGGTCGAATTGAACTTCGCCCCAATGCAAGTCGAGAAGAAGTCGAAACTGTAATCCGTGCAGTTTATCGGCACGTCTTGGGTAATGACTATGTGTTGGCATCGGATCGTTTGATTAGCGCCGAATCACTATTAAGAGATGGCAACCTGACAGTGCGCGAGTTTGTGCGTAGTGTTGCCAAATCAGAACTTTACAAATCCAAGTTTTTCTACAGCAGTTTTCAAACTCGGTTGATTGAACTCAACTATAAGCATTTGTTGGGTCGCGCTCCCTACGATGAGTCAGAGGTGGCTTATCACCTAGACTTGTACCAAAGCAAAGGGTATGACGCTGAAATTGACTCCTACATTGATTCTGTAGAGTATCAAAATAACTTCGGCGACAGCATCGTACCTTATTATCGTGGTTTTGACAACCAACCAGGACAAAAAATTGCTGGCTTTAATCGGATATTCCGGTTATATCGGGGCTATGCCAATAGCGACAACGCTCAGGTAGAAGGGAAAAAATCTCGTTTAGCGCGGGAACTGGCAAGCAACAAATCATCCTCAATTGTTGGCCCTTCTGGAACCAACGATAACTGGAGTTTCCGGGCGTCAGCTGATGTAGCTCCCAAGAAGAATTTAGGAAATGCTGTAGGTGCAGGCGATCGCACTTATCGGATTGAAGTCACCGCCATCCGTAGCCCTGGTTATCCCAGCGTGCGCCGTAGTAGCACAGTGTTTATCGTACCTTACGAGCGGCTTTCCGACAAAATCCAGCAAATTCATAAGCTGGGCGGCAAAATCGTCAGTGTCACATCAGCATAGGAATGTTATTTGTCAGTAGTCAGTTGTGCAAACAAATGACCAATGACAAATAACTTTTGACAACAGTAGAGGAGATATAGAAGTAATGGTCGCTCAAATTACACCTAGTACTGGTAGCGTTTCTTCATCTGCTAGCCGGGTATTTCGTTACGAAGTCGTAGGCTTGCGGCAAAACTCAGAAACCGACAAAAATAAATACAGCATTCGGAATAGTGGCAGTGTATTTATTACAGTGCCATATAGCCGCTTGAATGAAGAATATCAACGGATTACCCGCTTGGGTGGCAAAATCGTCAAAATTGAGCAATTGAGTCCTAAAGAGGGAGAATAGCGCCCTGGCAATGATAGAACCCAGCACGGCAGAATATTCTGCCGATAACGCACCGCAACTGACACCAGAGCAAGCGATCGCTAACCTGCAATCATCAGATTTAAGTCTCCGCTATTATGCTGCTTGGTGGTTGGGAAGGTTCCGGGTTAATCAGCCAGAGGTTGTAGATGCCCTAATTGCAGCCTTAGAGGATGAAGCCGACAGAACTGAACTGGGAGGTTATCCACTACGACGCAACGCCGCTAGAGCGCTGGGGAAATTAGGCGACGGCAAAGCCGTACCAAGCTTAATTAAGTGCTTGGAATGTGCCGACTTCTATGTCCGTGAAGCAGCTGCCGAATCCCTACTAATGCTGCGTGCCAAAACAGCAGCATCAGCACTAATACAACTGCTAGATGGGGGTGTAGCAGCGGCTGTACAAGTGCCGGGACGCCCACACTTAATTCAGCCTTATGAAGCCGTGTTAGAAGCCTTGGGAGCTATTAAAGCAACTGAGGCTATTTCCCTCATTCAGCCTTTCCTAGAGCATCCAATACCACGGGTGCAGTGCGCCGCAGCCAGAGCGATGTACCAACTAACACAAGACTCTGCCTACGGGGAGCGTTTAGTGAAAGTATTGGATAGCAGCGACCTAAAATTGCGCCGTGTTGCCTTGGGGGACTTGGGTGCAATTGGTTATTTAGCAGCAGCAGAGGCGATCGCCTCTGCCAAGGCAGAAAATAGCTTCAAACTCATTGCCCTCAAAGGATTGCTAGAACATCAACTCCCAGAGGAACTAGACAACCTCCATGTTTCTGATGATGCCATCCGGGTGATGAACCTGATGGATTCATTATTGTAGTCAAGAGTCAAGAGAGTCAAGAGTCAAGAGTCAAGAGTCCATAGTCTATAGTCAAAAGTGGCGACCATTGACTGTTGAACGCCAGTCGCCTGGGTCGGGCTAACCCTCCTAAAGCACTGGCTGATATTAACTCTTGACCGTTGACTCTTGACCATTGACTCTTGACCGTGCCAATTTTAGATTTTAAATTGCCGATTTTAGATTTTTTTGGTTCGTGCCCCGTCCGAAGTCAAGCGGAAAAAATCCCAAATCTAAAATTTAAAATCCCCAAGCCCCGTACCCTTGCGATTCCCTGAGCGGTCGTTGGGTGGTCGGGGTCAATCCAAAATCTAAAATCTAAAATCCAAAATTGCTTGACCATTGACTCTTGACCAATGACAGAAGAACTAATTCGTGCTGTCACCCTTGCAGACACACCTGCGCGCATGGTGGACGCAGTGCAAAACTTAGCAGCAGCAAGAGATGCAGCGGCAATTCCCACCTTAATAGCCGTGTTTGGTTATAACAACCCAGCAGCAGCAGCAATAGCAGCAGCTGGCCTAATAGAGTTGGGAGAGGTGGCAGTGCCTCAATTGCTAGAACAGATAGATGATTATAACTATGGCGCGCGGGCTTATTCGATTCGCACTTTAGCAGCGATCGCCGACCCTCGCGCCTTAGATGTATTGATCACCATAGCAGCTACTGACTTTGCCCCCACTGTTCGCCGTGCCGCAGCCAAAGGACTAGGTAACTTACACTGGCATCAGCTAAGTGTTCCCGACAGCCAGACAGCACTCACAAGAGCATTGTCAACCTTGCTATCCATTTCCCAAGACTCAGACTGGTCAATTCGTTACGCAGCTGTTGTTGGTTTACAAGCCTTAGCAAAGATACCTGAGTTACGACACCCTATTCGGGCTAGACTCGAAGAAATGCTAGCAAGTGATCCCGAGAAGGCAGTCCGATCTCGCGTGTATTTGGCTCACAGCCAATAGCTTGTTTTACTTACCATAAAACAAAGGTAAAAGTAAAGATGTCAATACCACTACTTTCATATTCTCCTACAACTCAAAATCAGCGTGTAGATGGTTACGAAGTACCCAACGAAGACACGCCAACAATTTATCGTTTAGCAGCAGCTACTTCCAATAAAGATATTGACGCCATCATTTGGGCTGCATATCGGCAAATTTTTAGCGAACACCTAATTATCAAAAGCAACCGTCAAACCTTTTTAGAATCTCAACTGCGAAATCGGGCAATCAACGTCCGAGATTTTATCCGGGGATTGGGTAAATCCGAAGTTTTCCGTACACAGGTAGCAGACATCAACTCTAACTACCGCTTAGTTGATATCGTCTTAAAACGGTTTTTAGGACGCGCCGCCTACAATAAAGACGAGGAAATTGCCTGGTCGATTGTGATTGGTACCAAGGGATTACATGGTTTCATCGACGCCTTACTAGACTCTGAAGAGTACCTGCAAAACTTTGGCGATGACATCGTACCCTATCAGCGTCGTCGTTTTGGAGAACGACCTTTTAACTTAGCGAACCCCCGCTATGCTTCTTACTGGCGCGATCGCCAGACCTTAACATATTTAGGAGGACGTTCCTTCTATACCGCCCGCATCTCAGGAGAAACTGAGAAGACAGCTATTCGTCAAGGAATTCCCGATAATTTCTTCGCACTAGCAGGGCAAATCCTTACTCCCCAAAATAATTACCAGCGCACATCCGCCACAGCAATTTCCTATATCAGAGACGTTCAGCTTTCAGATACCAGTAGCGAACCTGCAACAGCCATAGCCGGTCAACCTGCGGTAAGCAAGCCAACCGTCAAACCCACAGCAGTTTCTCTACCCTATCGTTACATTCCTGGAATCAAAACAAATTAAGTCAAGAGTCAATCAATTTTGGATTTTGGATTGACGATTTTGGATTGACCCCTATCACGAAGATACTTGGCTCAAGAATTTTAAATTGAGAGAAAGTTGAATTTGTTTCACCCATCTTTCTACAGGGCACAAACCAAAAAAAAATCTAAAATCTAAAACCTAAAATCTAGAATTGGCAAAGTCAAAAGTTATGAGTCATGAGAAGTAACACAAATGACCAATGACCAATGACAACTGACAACTGTTAACTGATAACTGATAACTGAAATGACAATACCTTTACTAGAATACAAACCCAGTTCCCAAAACCAGCGGGTTGCTGGTTACGAAGTACCTAACGAAGACACTCCCAGAATTTACCGCATCGAAGACTATGCTTTGGAAGGCGAAGTCCAAGAACTAATTTGGGCTGCTTACCGCCAAGTTTTCAGCGAACATGTGATCCTGAAATTCTATCGCCAAGGCAATCTCGAATCTCAGCTGAAGAATAAAGCAATTACCGTGCGCGACTTCATCCGGGGTCTAGCTAAATCCGAGGCTTTTAAGACTTTAGTCATCAAGTCAAACTCCAACTATCGCCTCGTAGAACTTGCCCTCAAACGGCTTTTAGGTCGTGCGCCTTACAACAAAGACGAAGAAATTGCTTGGTCAATCAAAATAGCTACCCTCGGCTGGGACGGCTTCGTTGATGTTTTGCTAGAGACTCAAGAATATCAAAGCAACTTTGGTGAGAATATAGTTCCCTACCAACGCCGTCGCTATAAAGATAGACCATTTAATCTAGTGACACCCCGCTATGGGAACTACTGGCGCGATAAGCTAGAAGATGAGCGCTATAAGTCTGGCGATATCAAGAACTTCCTAGAATTAGCAAGTTCTATCCAGATTCGCCCGCTAGTCTATGCACGAGTCAATCTGGCCAATATCCAAATCCCTGACACCACCAGAAATACAAAACCTGAAGGTGTCGCCGTTTCCATCAGTCCCAGCACTAATTTCCCAGTACGGTAAAGGGGCTAGGGACTAGGGGCTAGGGGCTAGGGGCTAGGGGCTAGGGGCTAGGGGCTAGGGGCTAGGGACTAGGGACTGAGGACTGGGGACTAGGGACTGGGGACTGGGGACTAGGAAATAGGGGCTAGTATTTATACTCAGCACTCAGGACTCAGCACTCAGGACTCAGCACTCAGGACTCAGCACTCAGCACTCAGGACTCAGCACTCAGCACTCACACTCAGCACTCAGCACTTTCTCCAGTGACATAGGTTTAGAAGTTGAGGGGGTTCTGCGTTATCCAAAGATTCTCACTTGCCAATTAGCAAAGGCGGATTTTTGAAATGGTACTACCTCTACTCGAATATAAACCCACAACTCAAAACCATAGAGTTCGGAACTTCGGCACGGCTGACTTAAACGAAGATACTCCTTATCTCTATCGTCTGGAAACTGCTAACTCTCCTGGCGAAATCCAAGCACTGATTTGGGCAGCCTATCGCCAAATCTTCAACGAACAGGAGATTCTCAAATTTAACCGCCAAATTACCTTGGAAACACAACTAAAAAATCGGTCAATTACAGTCAAGGATTTTATCCGAGGCTTAGTTAAATCAGAGCGGTTTTATGAATTAGTTGTGACACCAAATAGCAATTATCGGTTAGTAGAAATCTGCCTGAAGCGGATATTGGGACGCACTCCCTATAATCGCCAAGAAGAAATTGCTTGGTCTATTCAAATAGCTACTAAAGGTTGGGGCGGGTTTGTAGATGCCCTAATTGACAGTGCAGAATACGATCAAGTCTTTGGTGATTACACCTTACCTTATCAGCGCCAACGGCGAAATACAGACCGACCGTTCAGCTTTACCCCCAGGTATGGTGCTGACTATCGTGAACGGGCAGGTATCGTCAGGAACAGGTGGTATGTCCAAACATATCAAACATCTGCAAAGAATGTTGATTGGGGTGCATTATCAGCTGTTTTAGTGGCAATCACCTTAGGCATCACCTTCTTACTCATCCTAAATTGGTTCGGAATCAGTTCTGTCCAATAACAGAATGGGGGACAATAGGTAAAGTATGAATGAGGATTTTGAGCCATCAAGCCTCTTTCACTTTACCAAGCTAGTTTTTTGTTTAATTTATTAATAAGAGGAAAAACGCAGCATGGCACTGCCATTACTTCAATACAAACCAAGCAGTCAAAATCATCGGGTTAAAAGCTTTGGCGTCGCTGACCAAAACGAAAATACACCATATATCTACCGGATCGAAGATGTCAGTTCATACACAGACATCCAGAATATTATTTGGGCTGCTTATCGCCAAGTTTTCAGCGAACACGAAATTCTGAAGTTCAACCGCCAAAAGCAGTTGGAATCTCAATTGAAAAATGGTTCACTTTCTGTGCGCGACTTCATCCGAGGTTTAGCTAAATCCGAGGCGTTCTATCGTCTGGTTGTCTCAGTCAACAACAACTACCGTCTAGTAGATATTACTCTCAAGCGGTTGTTGGGACGTTCAGCCTACAACAGAGAAGAAGAAATTGCTTGGTCTATTGTCATTGGCACCAAGGGTTTTAGTGGCTTTGTTGATGCGATCGTGGACTCTGAAGAGTACAGCCAAAGCTTTGGCGAAAATACCGTACCCTACCAACGCAAGCGTTTAGAAGGTCGTCCCCACAACTTGGTCACTCCTCGCTACGGCGAAGCTTTCCAAGACAAAGTTGGTACCGTCACAACCGACTGGCGCTTTACCGTGGAGAAATTCTACACCCGCAAATTCCAAGAAAAGCGTCTTCCAGAAGGCGACCCACGCAAATATGCAGATGTCGCAGCTGAAATTACCACCAGTGGTAACTACGCGCAAAGAATCTCTGCTTTTAGCATCGATTATCTTGCCGCAGTTCCTTACCGTGGTGGTAGCAGACGCTAGGATTGAAAATTTGATCACTTAAAATTTTATACTGGGTCTGATTTCCGTGTTAATGTGACCACTAGCTTTCACTTCCTTGTTAGCTAGGTGTGATATTAAGTGGAGATTAGACTCAGTAGTTTTTGTAAATGATACTGAGGGCATAACTATTGACAGATGAAACATTATACTCCCTTACAAAGAACTTGGATTTCTGTGTTGAGATTAGAGCGGGCAGATTGTTCAGCCACCTCAAACATCAAAGGTGTAGAATAAATGCGATCGCACTCCAAAAATCGTTGTAAAACTTGGCTGCGACCCATAATATAGTCTGCTTCTGACACCCAAGCATATTCTTGACGAATAGCATCAGCATATTCCCGATACTCGACTGGGTTAGCAGCTAAAATTGCTAAATCTGCATCAAGTAAGACTTGACTATCAAAGTCGTCCGCTTCAGCATGATGTTGTTTTGTATTTAGAATTAGACGGGTAACCGTAGCAATATTATTGAGTGGAATACCCAAATTAATTAGTAATTTATCAGCATACTCAGCGCTTCTTTCTTCGTTATTTTGAGCTTGAGTGTCATAAATAATATCGTGAAACCAAGCAGCTAACTGCACAGCGAGCAAGTCTTTTGTGTAGACTTGCAAAGTCTCAATGGTGCTAAGGACGTGGTGAATATGTTGTAGCGTATGATAGTAGCGCTTAGGATTAGAATAAGCTGCAACTAGATCATTAAAAGCAGTCTCAGTTGCGACTTGGTCAAGACCAAAAGGTTCAAGTATCCGCTGCCAGTGGCAAAATAAAATAACCCTTAAGTTTTCTGTAGGCATATAGCCGTTCCCATTCAGATGCGGTACAAAATTATATCGCAAGCAGTAGGGGCAGGGCACTGCCCACCTGTGTCAACTTAAGACCTAGCGAATAGAATTCGCGGCTAGACAGGCGAAGTCCGCGGAGGCGGACTAAGGTCAAATTAAGGTTTTTTAATCTGCGGAGGCAGGTTTTGTCTGTGTAGCCGAGCCAGCGCCGTGGGCGGGTTTCCCGACTTGAGGCGACTGGCGTGCGGTTTATAACCGCCGATTTTGCTTAAGTTGACACCAATGGGCACGCCGTGACCTTACTCAAGTATTTAGTTGGCTGAAAATGAGTAGTTAGAGACTCACATCAGTGTCTAGGCTCCAACTCATGACCAATAGCTAAAATTTATCTTTCAATCCCCGTATACGGGCAAAAGTTTGCACTGGGTCATTACTCTTCACAGCTAATTGTAATGACGGTTGCTCCCAACGTAAAAAAGGATTTGTAAGTTTCTCTACTCCCAATAATGAGGGAACAGTAGCTTCTCCCCGACTACGGTATGCCTCTACCTCATCGTAGCGCTCTTGTAAATCAGTGTTACCAGCATCAACCGTGAGAGCAAATTGCAGATTTTTTAAGGTGTACTCGTGGGCGCACCAAACATGCGTATTATCAGGTAAAGACCGAAGTTTATTTAAAGACTCTACCATTTGTGACGGTGTCCCTTCAAATAAGCGCCCACAACCGCCAGCAAACAAAGTATCACCGCAAAATAAATCCCCTGTTTCACCAACATCTTGAGGAGGAAAGTAATAAGCTATGTGAGCGCGAGTATGTCCAGGAACAAAGATAACTTCAGCGACTCTGTCAGCAAACTGAACACGCGAACCATCTTGCAAAAACACTTGCTGTCCGGGAATTCTTCCTCGATCCTCGGCTCCACCATAAACTGTCACTTGGGGAAATTTTTGGATTAGTTGCTGATTACCACCCACATGGTCGTGATGGTGGTGTGTGTTAAAAATCGCCACCAACTCTGCTTTTAGTTCTGCAAGGTGCTGCAGCACTGGTTCCGCTTCAGCTGGATCAACAACAGCCGCAATATTATGTGTGCAGTCATGCAGCAAGAATATGTAGTTGTCCGAGAGCGCCTTAAGACGAATGACCTGCATTAGCTCTGCTTTCCCCACAAATAGATTTGGATTAATCGGCAATCTTAAACCCCAGTGAACATGCACCAGTTCTATCAAGCGTTTATGCTGCCTTCATTATAGCTACGATTTACTGCCGACATATATTATACACAACCGTAATTTTACTGAAGATATAGTGAAAAATAGTAAAACCACGTTGATTTATCAGTAAAAATTCCCTGGAAATACCCGTAATCAGGAAGTTAGATTAATTTTGGTATGTTTTGTTCCCGATATATCAAAAAGATTTGGTATCAGGAAGCAATAATACTTACTTCGGCATCAGTCAAAATTAATAATTATTTTTTGGCTGTTTTTTGGATAAAGGTTAAGCATCTTTTCATCATCAGTTTCATCATCAGTTGCATCATCTACAGGAAAAATATGAATTACAAAGCTTCCATCTACCAACCTGTTAATAATCAAACAGAAATAGCGGTTAAGAAAATCGTAGACCGCATCCTTTTTTCAGGGCGCATGAGTCGTCAAGATTATACTTTGCTCACATCTGCTGTATTAAATCATAGTGATTTGAGCGATGAAGAACGTCGTCAGATTAATCGCATCTTTGACCGTATACAGACAGGGCAACTACAATTAGTTAACTGGTAACTTATCTACCTCTTGTTTAGAACTTGATTGTACATAACTTAGTATTTCCAATATCCAAATTTGGGAATACTAAGCTAGTAATATAGCCAATTAAATTGACAGTATAAATCTGTTAGTTTTTTTATACAAGAATCCTCAATGATTCCTGAAAAATTTTAAGTATCTGTAGAGTGGGTATTGCCCATCATAAATGTAACTCAAAAATCTAATCGGATAGCTATCTTAGTATTTCTATATAAAAAATCAGTTTTTTTTCAGTATAAACACTATTGTTTGATGCTTGATTAGCTAGAGCATCTGTAATTATCAGTAATATCTCTGTAGGAATAACAGTAATAATTAATATAGATTGTTGGTGTATTTTTACTAAAGAATTACCTACTTTATTAAGACAAACCAATAGTCAATAATTGACTTAGTTATCTTTGTGCTACCTAATTCATGAATCTTTTATTATGTACATACACTATTCTTAGTTAAATATTGTGATTTCAAAGGAAATAAAAAAACAATTGAAAGTTTCAATAATTGTCAGCGATCTATCAAGTGCTGGAGCCGGAAGATGGGGAGGTGGAGGTGTACGTTCATTTTTGCTAGCTCAGGCTCTCCAAAAACTTGCATATGAAGTAGAAATTTTGGGATTTGTATTCGGTGACGAATCAGCAGCAATTTCTCAATCAGATATTCCTGTTCATCAAGTTACTGGCAGTCACTATCCAAGTTTTTTCAAGACAGCTTTAAATCTGCTAAAAAAAATTGATGGGGATATCATTTATGCAATGAGACCAAAAGCAACAACCTTTGGTTTATCTCTGCTGAAAAATTTACATCGGCGTCATCCTCAGAAATTGATATTAGATATAGACGACTGGGAACTCAGTTGGCATGGTGGTGAAAAGTGGCAGTATCGCCCCAGCATAAAGCAATTTGCCAAAGATATTATCAAACAAGATGGTGCTTTAAGATATCCCGATCATCCGCTTTATTTAAAATGGATGGAAGGCATAGTAGATAAGGCGGATGCTATTACAATTCACACTAAATTTCTGCAACAACGTTTTAGTGGTGTTTATGTCCCTAATGGTAAAGATACTAATCTATTTAATCCTGAACACTACGATCCTGAAAAGAGTAGAGCAAGTTATGGGCTAACTGGATATCGGATTTTAATGTTTCCTGGCGCTCCCAGACCTTACAAAGGAGTAGAAGATGTATTAATAGCTTTAGAGCAACTAAATCAGCCAGATTTAAGATTAGTAATTGTTGGTGGTAGTCCTTACGATGATTATGATAGTCATCTCATAGAAAAATGGGGACGTTGGATTATCAAGCTAGCGAAATATCCATCAAATATGATGCCTGAAATTGTCGCAGCTGCTCACATTATTGTTGTACCACAGCGAAATACCCCAGCGGCTCTAGCACAGTTTCCATTGAAAATAACTGACGGGATGGCAATGGCAAAACCAGTTTTAGCAACAAAAGTGGGAGATATTCCAGAAATTTTAGGTGAAACTGGTTATCTAGTTGATCCTGCTTGTCCGGAACAACTAGCTGAAAAAATCCAATTTATATTCCAGAATTTTGATGAAGCTCAAAAGTTAGGAAAGTTGGCAAGAAAAAGATGCATAGACTATTACAGCATTGATGCTATGGCAGAAATACTTTCCCATACTATTCAAAAATTATAGCTTTTTTACTCACCCTAAACTTCTCAGATTAAATACAGCCAGTAATTAAATAATTAATCACCTTAAATCAAGAAAAAAAATGGCACTACCTAGTTGTTCACTTTCTATCTTAGTAGCGCGGACTGATATCCCTTTCATGATGCATACAATTCCTCATTTAGTGAGGACGTGTAACTTTCCTTTTACAGAACGCGTGTTAGCTGTAGATACTGCTCCTTTAACAGGTGATAAAGTGAATCGTCCTGGTGTCGGCACTATGGAAGAATTACGTGCTTGCTGCAATGAGTTATTAAAGAAAGGTGTGATAGATAAAATTGTTGATATTAATTATGACAAAACCTATCAACATCGAGTCTACACAAAGCATTTTGATAGTCGAATTAGACAAACACATAATTACAAAGGCTATCCCATATTGGGGACAATTTTTACCATTGAAGAGTCCCAAAGTGATTATATGTTACATTTTGACAGTGATATGCTTCTTTACCAACAATCTGGTCATAGCTGGATAGAAGAAGGTATTAAGTTGTTGCAAGAAAAGCCTGACATAATGGCAGTCAGACCACTAACTGGCCCACCAACTCAAGATGGTTCTATGCAACAAATATTTCCTTATGAACTAGACTCTAATGGCTTTTATCGCTTCAAGTTTTTTGGTAGTCGAGCTTATTTAATTGATCGTAAACGTTTTGACCGCTTACTGCCGCTCAAAGTTCTTTGGAGACCTGCGAAAACAAAAATCATTAATTTATTACCCTCCAAAATTCAAACCTTAGTGAACTATTTTGCTAACAAAGGTGCATTGGATTCATGGGAAGTAATGATATCAAAACAACTAGAAAATACTTCTTATTTCCGAGCTACCCTCAGTTCTCCAAAAGCTTGGACACTCCATCCTATCAAACGGGGTCCAGAATTTATAGAAGCATTACCAAACATCATTGAGAAAATTGAATCAGGATGGTATCCCTCTGAGCAAGCTGGACATTATGATTTGAAGTTTGAGCTTTGGCTATGATTTTTTAATTATTATTTTAGAGGTATTTTGATTGCTGTAGTTGTGTAGAGTTCCTCTAATACAGCTTCCCGGAAATCTCAAAGTATACGTGAGACTAATGTAAATATATTTATCTAGAAATATCATTAGCAGTGTTAGTTGAAAAAATAATTATTTGAAAAAATCAGCCATGTTTAAGAATCAAACATTGTTATATTTTATTAAGCCTTACCCAGGCATGATTATATTGACAATAATATTAGGATTTTCTGGAGGTTTATTTAACGGAATTAGTACAGCACTAATTGTGCCAGTTGTCCTGAAAATTGTGGGACAAGAAGTCAATTTAGGTAGTGCGCCTGGTATTCTCAAAGCAATTATGTTGCCGTTTGATCATATTTCAGAAGAGTACAGATTATTGGCAATGTCTGGAGCAATTATATTAATAATTTTACTCAAAAATGCAGCTAGTTACTTTAGTATTTTGTCATCGAGCGCTTTAAAGCGAACGCTAGCATCAGATATGCGAGATGCTGGTGTGCAATTATTGCTAGAAGTTGACATAAATTATTTTACCAAGATGAAATTGGGTGATTTAATTAACCGACTTGGTGTAGAAATATCTCGTGCAGCTACTTCTATAAGTAATGCGATAAAGTTAATTGTATTAGTAATTACGATTTTAGTTTTTGTGATTATATTGTTGTCAATTTCCTGGCAATTGACAATAGGTTCAACAATTTTACTTTCTTTTATAGCCTTAGCAAATCAGTATGCAATTTCCCGTTCAAAGTTTTTTGGGAAGCAACTATCTGAAATGTCTAAGGCTTATACAAATATGATGATAGAAACACTAAGTGGAATTCGCTTAGTCAAGGCAAGTGGTAATGAAGACAGAACTTATAAAAAGATAAAATATTTAATTGGTGAACACGAAAAAGCGGAATTTGAATCTCAAGTTAATTCCCAAATAATTGGGCCGGTTAGTGAAGTACTGGGGATTACGGCTTTACTCATGATTGTGTTTTTAAGTCGGACTCTCTTTGCTAATGAGATTACATCTCTTTCATCTGTACTGCTCACATATTTATTAGTATTACTACGACTTTTGCCGTTGATTGCTCAGTTAAATAGCCTTCGCAGTACCTTTGCTAATAATGCTGCCAGTGTTGATATAGTGACTGAATTTTTACAACGAGATAATAAACCGTTTATGCTTAAGGGTAAGCTTAACTGCGGGAAATTACAGGAAGGTGTACATTTCAATTGCATTTCTTTTGCCTACCCTAATCAGGAAAAGTTGGTGGTGAAGGATGTAGATTTATATTTACCGCGTGGTACAACTCTGGCTTTAGTAGGTAGTTCTGGTGCAGGTAAATCGACATTGGCAGATTTGTTACCTAGATTTTATGATCCAATATCTGGCTGTATTACCTTTGACGGTGTTGATATACGCGATTTTGATCTCAAATCCCTACGCCAGACAATGGGAATTGTTAGTCAGGATACGTTTTTATTCAATGACTCAATCCGGAGTAACATTGCTTACGCACGTCCTGATTCCAGTGATGATGAAATTATCGCTGCAGCCAAGCAGGCAAATGCTTATGAGTTTATTATCAAATTACCCCAAGGATTAAATACTTTGGTTGGCGATCGCGGTGTGATGTTGTCTGGTGGACAGAGACAAAGAATAGCGATCGCTCGTGCGTTACTACAAAATCCAGAAATTCTGATTCTTGATGAAGCCACTAGTGCTTTAGATACCGTTTCTGAACGTTTGGTACAAGCTGCGATTGATGATCTGAGTCGCGATCGCACAACTTTAGTCATTGCTCATCGTCTTTCTACTGTCCAAAAAGCTCATCAAATTGCCGTTTTAGATCAAGGACATGTGGTAGAAGTAGGAACCCATGATGAACTGTTACAAAAAGGTGGTTATTACTTAAAACTCTACTCAATGCAATTTGGTAAAAATGCGGAACCAGCAATAAAATTTAATCAGGTTTTTATTCAGATTTCTTACGAAATTCGGACGCGACTCAATTCTATGATTGGTTGCTTGAGATTATTGATAGATGAAATGGTGGATGACGTTAAAGAACGGCAAGAATTACTTGAAGAATCCTACAAATCAGCATTGAGAATTCTCACTGGTATTGAAGTTTTTGAAGAGAGTATTAAACTGCGAAATAAATTAAATTCCTCGTCAGTAATAGAGGAAAATAATCATTTAGATAAAACATTAATTTGTATTTTTGATGAAATTCGGATCAAGCTAAATAACAGGCTTGCCATACTAGCTTCACTTGCAGATGGTCTAGTTGATAATCTTCAAGAACAAAATGAATTAATTACTGATTCCTATGATTTGGCTATAGATTTACTCAATAAAATTGAGATTCTAGAGAAAGAATAGTTATAAACTTCTATTCAGAGGAAAAATATAGTCTTAAATTAAGATAATTATCTTTCGCAATCCATAGAAAAATAAAAATATTTTTTAGCTATTATTTACATTGACGATCCTAGCTAACGTTGGGTAACATAAAGTATCTGAAATAAATAAAAAAATGTATGAAAAAAATAGCAGTTTTTCACCCCTATTTTTTAGGTGGTGGCGCAGAAACAGTGGCATTATGGATTCTTCAAGCACTGCAAGATCAATATGAAATAACCCTATTTACAATTGGAAAAATTGATTTTGAAAGCCTCAATCTTATGTATGGAACAAGTCTTTCAAATCAATCTGTAAAAGTGATAAATCTGGTTCCAGATTTTTTTAGTCATATCAGCTATTTCCTGATTGCAAATAACAAGGAGATGAGAATGTTATTTCTACATCTTCTGATGCGGTTTTTTAAGAAAAACAGTCATAATTATGACTTAGTTCTATCTGCATACAATGCAATGGATCTTGGGAAGATAGGTATTCAATACATACATATGACCAAGGTTCTTGAAGGTACATCATTTTATAGAAAAATATCTACTTTTTCTGAAGAGCAAATCCCAAAAAATATCTCTATTGCCAATTCTTATCACATTGCGAATCGTGCTAAAGAAATATATGGTGTCGATGCCAAAGTGGTGTTTCCTCCTGTTGTGATGAATATTCAAAATATACCGTGGAGTGAGAAGGAAAATGCATTTATTTGCAGCGGTAGGATAGTTAAAGCTAAGGAACCTCATAGAGTTATTAAAATCCTCAAATTGGTTCGAGAGCAAGGTTTTGATGTGAAGCTACACATTACAGGTGGCGGTGGTGGTGTCTACGGTTGGCAATACAATAATTTAATAAAAAAGTTAGTTGAAGAAAATTCATCATGGATAACTTTACATAAAGGTCTTCCATATGAGGAATATACACAACTTCTAGCTAAATGTAAGTATGGTATTCACTATAAGAAAGAGCCGTTTGGAATCTCTATTGCAGAAATGGTTAAAGCTGGTGCCATTCCCTTTGTAAGAAGTCAAGGTGGACAAGTTGAAATCGTGGGTCAGCACAATGATGAGTTATTTTTTAATAATGAACAAGAAGCTGTGGATAAAATTATTAATGTTTTAAGTAATCCTCTTAAACAAAATCAGCTAGTTGCATCTTTGACTACACAAATAAATCTATTTTCTACACACAAATTTATGTCAGAAATTAGTGAAGTTGTTAGTTCTTATTTTGAGGGTAATGTTGTAGTACCAACTACTTTAGCTATTTGAAGAAATTTCAGTCTATTGTTATTATGAGAAATTAAATTAATGAAATCAATTATCAATTATCATGTCAATGATCCGACAAATATCGGCGACTTATTTTCTGCTCCCACACTGTACTTTGATTTTCCAGGATATAGTGTAGAGCGAGCTGATATCCGAACCATTAAGGAAGAGGATATAAAAGGTAAACATATTATTGTTGGTGGAGGTGGGTTAATATTCTCTCGCTTTTTGGATAATTTTTCAAAACTCATTGAGGCTAAACAACAGACGAAGCTGATTGCTTGGGGAATTGGTCAGCAAATATACGGTAGCTATAAGCTTGATGATATTCACAGCTTTGACTATTCTCAATATACTAAAGGTTTTGACTTAGTTGGTATTCGAGATATTAATTATCGGGATAACTGGGTGCCTTGTGCTAGTTGTATGCACACAGCATTTGATAAGAAAAGAAATATAAAACATGAATTTGTTGTCTTTTCACACAAAAAGTTCCAGATAAAAATTGATGGTTTTCCTACAATGACTAACGACAATCAAGATATTGAGGAAATCTTAGATTTTCTAGGTTCAGGTGAAACAATATTAACAAGTTCTTACCACGGAGCCTACTGGGGAACGCTGCTTGGTAGAAAAGTTCTATCTTTCCCATTTAGCAGTAAGTTTTATACGTTTAAGCATCTTCCTGGTATTTTTCCTGTACAAAAGTGGATACAGCCAAGAATCAACTTTTCAATATTCAAGAAAACGTTGTTTGAGTTGCAATATAAAAACAAATTTTCTTGTAAGGTTAATGATTGGCAGAATTTTCTCCAAAACTGTAAATCTTACCCAGAAAGTCTTGATGAAAATCGTGAGCGTAATCATTGGTATTACTCTCGAATATTGGATATTTTACCTGAAGGTAAATGAAGTAGTAAAGACGAATTTTAAGTAAGTTAGGATGACTAAATTAATCGAGGGAGACTAAATGAATCGGGGAATTTATATTATTGCTAATGACAAAGTGATCGATCATGCGATCGCTTTACTCAATAGTATTCGATTGCATGATACAGAAACACCAATCATCATGATTCCGTATGATGAAAACTATCATCGCATCGCAGATATACTCAACACATATTACGGAGTCCAAACCTATGAAGATTTAGACTTTATTGACCGTCTTTCTCATAAATTACACGAAACCTTTGGTGGTAAGTTTTTTGCCCGTCCTAATCAATTTCGCAAACAAGCTTGTTGGTTTGGCCCATTTGATGAGTTTCTTTACATCGATACTGATATTGTAGTCTTTGAAAAAATAGTTGATAATCTTAACTACTTAAATAAGTATGATTTCATCTGCTGTGATTATCAACATTCTGGTGGGATAAAAAATGTCTTTAGCCCCAAAGTTTTAGAAGATAAAGTATTTACTAATACAGAAGTTAAAGACATTTTTAATGGGGGTTTTTGGGGGTCAAAGAAAAGCCTCATCTCAGAACAAGATTTATATGAAATCTTTAGCGAATGTGCAGCCCATCCAGAATATTTTGATTTTTCTGAAAAGACTTCCGACCAACCAATTATTAATTATATGCTGTTGAAGCGGATTAAGAGCCGTTTTAACATCGTTCGTAGAGAGGGTAAAGCACCGGGAAATTGGGCGGGTACTCCTCATTTTCAATCCCAAGGCGATATACTATTTGATTCTAAAATCAATCAACCTCTGCAATATCTCCACTGGGCAGGTATTCGTATTCAACCGGGTTGTCCCTATTGGGAAATCTGGGAACATTACCGCCGTCTTAATCCATCACTACCACCGAGTACTATACCGACACCTGAAACTAAAAATCAGTGGCAGCATATGGTAGAAAATCTGAAAAGTCAATTGCGACAACTGAAAACTAAATAAGAAGGAGCCAGAAGACATAATTCAGAATACAGTGGAGAGTTGTTCACTATCCACTGTCCATTATGAGACATCTACTCGTACGTAATCCATGTGGTCACTGAATCTGTGTTGAAGTTAAGTGCTGGATTCTGGCGACTGACGCATGTATTCTTCTTCGGTAATTTAAGAAAAGGAATCTAAATCTAGAGACTTCATACCTCTAGTTTTAACAAAATCTAGCATACTGCCTAATTGATACCAAACTAGCAAGCAAGTAAGAAGACCAATAGGTAGACCAACTCCTAAAGCCAGTAAGTACGGAAAGCCAAATATTTCTAAACCTGAGCAGAGAAATAGACAAATACCACCTGTGATTCCGAGAAAGGGAACAAACAGTGTTCTCCACGAAGAATTAGTTTGAGGATTTTCATCACTACTTGGTTGCCATTTTTGCACAATTACTTTTATTGTGCCGGATAGTGCGAAACCAGAAGTTAGCGCTATGAGAAAACCAATTAACAATAGTAAGTATGGCGGTTGTTCAGGAAAATAGTACATGAAAACTCCAGATAAATCAGTTAACAGTTACTTGTACTGAGCGTAGTCGAAGTGTCAGTTATCAGTTATCACAGTTTTTGTGTTGTTAACTGATAACTGAATAAAGGGTAGAATGCATCAAAATTTGTTATTTTGTGACTGGTTACTGCCAAAAGGAATAAAGGATGTAGCTTTTGGTAAGATAGCTGCTGCGCCTTCCCTGGATAAATCTGTTAACATGGCGATCGCTACATTTAACAAACGATTCGGCTGTAAGTCATCTTTAACCAGGTTCCACAAGCTTTGGACTTCTGCTGTGTGGAGACGGTCATCTGCGGTTACCGCCAGTACCAACTGTTGACGGAGAAATTTGCCCTCTTCCGATAACAGGAATTGCAAACCGAGCTGCGCTGTAGGTAAGACATCAAAGTTATGATCAGTGCGAGCGATCGCAATCAAGTTTTCTAAGCGTTGCCATTGGAATTTACCATCCTTAAACAACACATTCAGTAACCGTCGCCGTAGTTCCGTAGATTCCCCGGTCAGCAACCGCCGTGCTATATACGGATAACCCACCTCAACAATTTTAAAATCTGGGTTGAGGCTCAGAGCAATACCCTCTTGGGTGACTAGCGAACGAATAATCAAAGCAAACTTTGCTGGAACTCGGAAAGGATATTCATACATCAGTTCCGAAAATTCGTCGGTAATAGTTTTAAAGTTAAAATCCCCGACGTTTTTGCCAATGGCGTTTCCCAACACCGCCTCTAATGCTGGGACAATTGGGCAAATATTGATGTCTGGAGTCAGAAACCCTAATTTGACAAAATCAGCAGCTAAATCGCTGTAGTCCTTGTTCACGACATGCACCAACGCATCCACCAGCGTTTCTTTGGTGGTTTCTTCTAGCTGATCCATCATGCCAAAATCAATGTAGGCCATCCGTCCATCAGGCATAGCAAACAAGTTACCTGGATGGGGGTCAGCGTGGAAGAAACCGTGTTCCAATAGCTGCTGTAAGCCTGATGTGACACCAACTTTGATGATTTCTTCTGGGTCTAAACCTGCAGCACGGATGCTTTGAGTGTCTGTGAGCTTAAAGCCATTAATCCATTCCAGGGTTAAAACCCGGCTATTGGTATAACGCCAGTAAATACTGGGAACTTTCACGCGGGGGTCATTGCGGAAGTTGTGAGCAAATTGTTCGGCGTTCCGACCCTCATTGATGTAGTCAATTTCTTCAAATAACTTTGTCCCAAACTCATCCACAATCAAGGTGAGGTCGTGACCGAGATTGAGGGGTAGCCAGGGCGCAAGCCAACTTGCGCCCCAACGCAGCAGATACAGGTCGCGTGTAAGGATTGGGCGTAAGTTGGGGCGTTGTACCTTCACGGCTACCTCTTCGCCACTGATCAAACGACCGCGATAGACTTGTCCCAAGCTGGCGGCGGCTACAGGAGTTGGTGACAGTTCACTGAACATCTCCTGAACTGGACGCGCAAGTTCAGTTTCAATGATTTGGTAGGCGAGTCCATTGTCGAAAGCTGGTAACTGGTCTTGCAGTTTCACCAGTTCTTCCAAAAAGCTTTTGTGGATGAGGTCAGGTCTAGTGGATAGGGATTGACCAACCTTGATAAAAGTGGGGCCAAGGCGAGTGAGCAGTTCTCGCAACTGAGTGGCGCGTTTCTTCTTGTTCTGCTCAATTTGATCTTGCCATTCATCAAACTTGAGATTCAGAATAAATCCGGCAAAAGACCAGATAATTCTAATTAAACGCCCCCAAGCGAGCCAGGGACGGTAACGATAGTAACGAGCGATCGCGTCTGGATTATAGCGCCTGAGTAGAGCAGGTTGATACTGACCCACGCCTTTATTTGCCTCTTCAACTGGGAAATTTACTCTTTTTTTGTTCGTTTCCTGACTTGCAAGCTACTTGCCAGTGCAAGATACCGATAGTTTTTATAAAAAACAATTAAACTTTACCCATTTCCGGGTAGTGTTTGCGGCGATATAAGCCTACATTACTACTCAGATTTATCTATCTTTTTCTTAATTATACTTTATAAAACTACAAAGTTTCTCCCTTGCCCAGGATTTGCAGCAGATACAGAAACTGAGTATCTATATCTACCATCAGCAACAACCTGAAACAGTATTACTACAGTTGATGAAGGTATAATGTTTTTTAAAAAAATAGTAACATTTGTGACAAAGTTGTCTCCGGTTCTGTAACTTCTGCTTTGATCAACCTTAGTGTGATAAAAAATACGTAATTCATCAGGTTTGGCTATCCACAACTTCTCAGAATGCTGAGGAAATTTGCTACCTGTAATAACAGCTAATACTGAATTAAGCGCACAATATTTCAACACCCTGAATTGATCAATAGAGATTTTGAATTTTGCCGAAAGTCTGACCCCAGGCTTTCTGGGATTTAGAACTTTCCCAGACTAATTTTGAATTTCCCCCAGGGGTTGACTCTCATCTGCTATGTCTAAAAATTGCAGTGGAGAATATTAATCTATGCCAATTACACCAACTTATCCAGGTGTGTACATTGAAGAAATTCCCAGCGGTGTACGTACCATCACAGGTGTAGCCACATCTATTACAGCGTTTATAGGTAGTGCGCTCCGGGGTCCCGACGATGAACCGGTGATCATCAATAACTACGGGGATTTTGAGCGCATTTTTGGTGGGTTGTGGGTCAAAAGTAATTTGGGTTACGCCGTCCGGGACTTTTATGCCAATGGCGGCAGTCAGGCAATCATTGTCCGGCTCTATAACCCAGACCCCGGAAAGCCCGAAGCCACTCCGGCAGTGCCAGCCCCACCCGCGCAAGCAACATTGACTGTTGGTAGCTTAAATTTAGTAGCTGCCTACAAAGGAGCCTGGGGCAGTAACTTGCGTGCCCGCATTGACTATGACGTTAACCCCGATGACAATGCAGCTAAACAGTTTGGTGCCGACCTGACCCACAACGACCTGTTTAACCTGACCGTGCGAGATACAGGGGCGGGGGGCATTACTGAGCAGTTTCGTAATCTGACTGTGAAAAATAGCTCTCGCCGAGTTGATAATGTTCTGAAAAATAGTTCACAGTTGGTAAGAGCCACAGGAACATTTCCTGGAACTACAATTCCTACTGCCAGCCCTACTCCTGCGGCGGGAAGTGACCCTTGGTCTGATGCTAATTCCTCAAAAGTGACAACGCCAGCCTCAGATGGGATCAATCTAACTTACGCCGATAACTTCGTCCCTGTTGGAGCAGAAGCCAATAAAAAAGGGCTGTACGCTCTACTAAAAGCTGACATCTTCAACTTACTGTATATTCCATTTTATAAAGATACAGGTGTTGACACCAACTTGATTGCTGATGCCGCCAAGTTTTGTGAAAACCATCGCGCCTTTTTGATTATTGATTCGCCCCCCAATAGTAGTAAAGACAGCATCAAAACTTGGGTGAACGGCTTACCAACAAAGAGCAACCACGTAGCAGTATTCTTCCCGACACTATTGGTTCCCAACCCATTACGCAGCAACCAAGTAGAAGAATTTGGTGCTGGTGGTGTAGTTGCCGGGATATTTGCCCGCACAGATGCCCAGCGTGGTATTTGGAAAGCTCCCGCAGGTTTAGAAACAACCCTCGTGGGTGTGCCCCAGCTGAGTGTACCACTGACGAATCAGGAAAATGGGGAACTGAACCCCTTGGGAATTAACAGTTTGCGGGCCTTTCCTGGGGTTGGTCGAGTGGTGTGGGGTTCACGCACCCTACAAGGAGACGATCGCCTAGCCTCAGAATGGAAATATATCCCTGTAAGGCGACTGGCTCTTTATATTGAAGAAAGCCTGTATCGGGGTACGCAATGGGTAGTATTTGAGCCGAATGATGAGCCACTCTGGTCACAAATTCGGTTGAATATTGGTGCTTTCATGAACAATCTTTTCCGCCAAGGGGCTTTTCAAGGTAAGACTCCACAAGAAGCCTACTTTGTCAAGTGCAGCAGTGAAACCACGACCCAGAACGACATCAACCTGGGGATTGTCAACATTGTCGTCGGCTTTGCACCACTGAAGCCCGCTGAATTTGTGATTCTCAAGATTCAGCAGATTGCTGGTTCAATCGCAACCTAAGGAGAATAAAAATTATGGAGTTTACGGTTAATCCCTTGCGATTTGACCCTTATAAAAACTTCAAATTTCGGGTCAAGTGGGATGGCAAATATGTTGCAGGGGTGAGCAAAGTTGGCTCTCTCAAGCGGACAACCGAAGTGGTGAAACACCGTGAAGGTGGAGATCCCAGCAGTTCCCGCAAATCTCCAGGACGCACCGAGTATGAGGCGATCATGCTAGAACGAGGCGTCACCCATGACCTAGAGTTTGAGCAGTGGGCTAGTAGAGTGTGGAACTTTAAAAATGCCCAAGCCGGAGCCGATCAGCGGACTCAGGAAGTATCCCTGGCAAATTTTCGTAAAGACATCATTATCGATGTGTTTAACGAAGCCGGGCAAAAAGCGATATCTTACAAAATTTATCGCTGCTGGGTTTCAGAATATCAGGCTTTGCCCGACTTAGACGCCAATGCCAATGCGATCGCCATTCAACATATCAAGCTAGAAAATGAAGGCTGGGAACGAGACGAAGAAGTAAAAGAACCAAAAGAAGAGAGTTTTTAACTTTGTGTCCTAGTGTCTTTGTTTTGAACCACAAAGACACTAAAAAAAATCGGTAGCTTGAAGATGCGTCCATTATCCGCTGAGGAATTATTGAGAGTTTGGGAGCAAGGATTAATGCAGTCGCCTATACAAAGGGCGTTAACACTGCTAACATCTGCCTGTCCAGAAACCCCTCCTCAGCAACTAGCAGAACTGAGTATTGGTCAACGGGATGCTTTATTGCTGACTTTGCGGGAGTGGACTTTTGGTACACAAATCCAGAGTTTGGCAACTTGTCCCGAATGTGGTGAAAATCTGGAACTCACATTTAGTGTTGCAGATATTCGCGTTGCTACCCCAACTCAGTTAACAGAAAAGTTGATAGTAAATTTTGCTGACTATGAGATTGAGTTACGATTACCCAATAGCTTGGATCTCATGACAGTAAGCGATTCTATAACTTTGCTGGAACGCTGTTTGCTAGGTGTATATCATCAGGGGAAAGTCCAGTCTACCCAGCAACTACCAACTGATGTAGTCAATGCCGTGGTAGCAAAGATGGCTCAGGCTGACCCCCAAGCAGATCTACAGCTTAACCTCGTTTGTCCTGCGTGCAGTCATCAGTGGCTATCTACTTTCGATATCGTTGCTTTTTTTTGGAGCGAGATTCAGGCTTGGGCAGTGCGGACTATCCGTTCGGTGCATATCCTCGCTACTGCTTATGGTTGGCGGGAGGCAGATATTTTGGCGATGAGTCCCTATCGACGACAGTTGTATTTGGAGATGGTAGGCAAATGAGTAACTATCTCAGCAATTTGGTAGCTAGGAGTATCAATCCGGTGGATGTCCTGCAACCGCGATTACCATCCCTGTTTGAGCCGATACCAGGGTTGAGTGGTGTGGTGTCTGGACAAGTGGGAGAACAGGAGCAACTCACGATTAATGCTCAACCAGAAGAAATCGAGGTGAGAAAGTCGCCAAGGCAAAAGCAAGCGGTTGATTGGGAACCGTCAGCAGAGAAACCGCCTCTTCACCTCCCTCATCCGACTCTCTCAGTTCCATCTCCCAGAGCAGATTTGATCCCCGCCACTGAGTATCCTTCTGCTCAACCACCATCCTTCATTGGTGAGCGATTCCCGCCTGTAGTCGTCCGTACTGAACCACAGAGACAAACTGCACCAGAACCTAGGGTGATTCAGCAAATTATCAATCAGCAGACGATAAATGAGCGAATTATCACCCCTGGGGAACCATTGACGCCTGTCAGTCCCAAAATCTCAAACAGCAATTCTGAACAACCGACAGCGATCGCTCCACAAATAACACCAGTGTCACCCGATACTGAAACTAGAAAAAATTTGGCGTCCCCCACAACAACTGTAGTCATACCAGGGCAAGTAACGCCTGCAATTAAGTCAATCGTGACAGCATCTTTGCCACCAACGACAACATCACAACCAGCACCAGTAATTCAGGTAACGATTGGACGCATTGAAATTCGCGCCACACCTCCAACCAAAGAACCATCAACGCGATCGCATCCGACAGCGGCTGTGATGGGACTAGATGAATACCTGCGTCAACGGGGAGGTGGCAAATGAGTAACTCACTAGCGATCGCCGCTGTCACCAGTACCTTGCGTTCTCTGCTGCAACAGCGCTTTGACACCAATGGTTTTGGGAGTGTGACTGTCACCACTAAACCCCTAGATAGAGCACGTAGTAATACCAATGGCGATGGTAATCAGGTAAATCTGTTTCTCTATCAAACCAAAGAAAATGCTGCTTGGAGAAATCAGGATCTGCCCTCCCAGGTAAAGCCGGGAGAAACAGCACAGCCACCCTTAGCCCTGAACCTCTATTACTTATTAACAGCCTACGCCCAGAATGATGACTTTCCCGAACCCATTAGTCATCGCTTACTGGGGGAGGCGATGAGTGTGCTGCATGACTATCCCATTCTCAAATCTGGGGATATTAAAGCAGCTTTACCCGCAGCCGATGTCGATAAATATGACTTATACGACCAAATCGAAAAAGTGCGGATTACGCCCCAATCCCTCAGTTTAGATGAACTGTCAAAATTGTGGACGACTTTTCAAACCCAATATCGCATTTCCACCGCCTACGAAGTTGCTGTGGTGTTAATTGAAAGCACCCGTCCCACAAAAGCCCCATTACCGGTACTGGCGCGGGGTGCTGATGACCAAGGTGTGACTACCCAGGCGAATACAATTCCCCCATTCCCCACACTCACAGCCATCAACTTCACCGCCATCGAAGCAGCGAGGTTGAATCTGCCAGGTTATCAAAAATATTTACTCCAAAAACCTGTAGCTAATTTGGGAGATGGCCTCACCTTAATTGGCTACAACCTGGATGGTGTGAGTGTCCAGGTCATCTTTAGCCATCCCCAACTACTAACGCCCAACCAGATTAACATCCCAGTTGCCAATCGCACACCCAGCGAAATCAATTTAACAATTCCCACAGGACAGCCAGACAAGTGGCCACCGGGATTTTACACAGTTGCTGTAGTAACAGACAGCACCAGCAATGGATTGCCCTTAGCATTAGCAGCCAAAATAGAAGCGATCGCCGCCGTCAGAGACAACAGCGACCCCAACAAACCCAATAATGTCATTTTGACAGTTACTAGTAATTCCCAGATATTGCCCAGTCAAAAGGCGTTCTTAGTGTTGAATGGACAGGATGCAGCATTCACAGTTAGCGATCGCGAATTAACTGCCAAATCCCACCCCACACCAACCAACACCTTGCAATTTGAACTGGGTGACATAGCGGCGGGTATCTATCAGGTGCGACCTCGTTTGCGGGTAGATGGGGTAGATAGTCTAGTTATTGACTATTCAGTCACACCCCTCGTCTTGCCACTGACCTTTATCGCCGAACAGGGATTGAGCATACCATGAACAACCTAGAGTCTTGGCAGAAAAATAACGAAGAATACCTGACTAAGGCCTTAGCATGGCTGCGTCTGTGCCTCCAGCGACAAGTACAGCGATTAGAAGCGGGGAAAACCTCCCCCCATCCCACACCGCTAGCATCCAAGCGACCCTTTCTTGGGCGTTCTCACTTGCCTGCTCTCCCGCCCGGCTCACCTGATGTAATTACTGAAGAACAAATATCGAAAGCTACAGCAGAAGTCGCCGATGCTGAAGCCTTACAACCACCGCCCGCGATGGTGATTTTGCGGCAACGGCTGGGGCTTTCGCCCTTTGAGCAGAAAGTATTGCTGTTATGCGCGGCTATAGAATTAGATACACGCATAGCTGGACTCTGTGCCCTAGCTCAGGACAATCCCAATCAGTCTTACCCTACCTTTGCCCTAGCCCTAACCATCTTCGATCAACCAGCTTGGGACATACTTTCACCAGAACGCCCCTTGCGGTATTGGCGGCTCATTGAAATCAATCAACCAAGTACCCAACCCCTCACCACCAGTCCCTTGCGGGCAGATGAGCGGATAGTCAACTACCTCAAAGGGCTAAATTATTTAGATGACCGCTTGACACCCTTGCTTGTGTCCTTGGATGCAGGGGGTTTAGAGTATAAATTACCACAATCGCAACAGACAAAAGTTGAAGAAATTACCCAATATCTGAGACAAGATCAACAGCGATCGCCCATAATTCAACTGTTGGGTACAGACTCCCCTAGCAAAGAACTAGTAGCACAGCAAGCGGCTATCAATCTGAGTTTATTTCTCTACAGCCTATCAGTAGAACTATTGCCATCTCAGGCGACGGAATTAGAAACCTTTGCTCGTCTGTGGGAGCGAGAAAGCCTGTTGCTACCCATTGCTCTTTACGTGGATGCCCAGGAAATTGCCGAAACACAGGTTCCACCCTTGCACAGGTTCCTTTCCCGGAGTCATGGCTTGCTATTTCTCAGTAGCCGCGAAAATCGGTCTAATTTTAGTCGCCCCACAATTTTAGTAGATGTTGATAAACCCACCCCAACAGAACAACAGCAACTCTGGGAAACAATGCTGGGCGATCGCGCTGCAGAAAGTCCTGCTCAACTAGCCAGCCAGTTTAACCTCAATCCTTTGAGCATTCAACAGATTGCTCAGACAGTGTTGACCAAACCCTTCAGCCACCAAGCAGATTTCCATGAACAACTTTGGTCAACTTGTTTAGCAACTAACCGTCCTCAATTAGATATTTTGGCTCAACGCCTAGATCCCAAAGCCACCTGGGACAACATCGTGCTACCAGAAGAGGAGACTAGTCTGCTGCACCAAATTGCCGACCAAGTGCGGCAGCGTCACAAAGTTTACCAAGATTGGGGCTTCCAAAATCGCATGAACCGGGGATTGGGAATCAGCGCCCTATTTGCCGGGGAAAGTGGCACAGGGAAGACAATGGCGGCTGAGGTAATTGCTAATGACTTACGTCTAAATCTATACAAAATTGATCTATCTGCAGTCGTGAGTAAATACATTGGGGAAACAGAGAAGAATCTGCGACGGCTATTTGATGCGGCCGAAGATGGCGGCGCGATATTATTTTTTGATGAAGCTGATGCCTTATTTGGCAAGCGGAGTGAAGTAAAAGATTCCCATGACCGCTACGCCAACATAGAAATTAACTATCTACTGCAGCGGATCGAAGCCTTTCGGGGGCTAGCGATTTTGGCAACCAATATGAGAAATGCCCTAGATCATGCCTTTGTCCGCCGCCTGCGCTTCATCGTCACCTTTACCTTCCCCACACCCGCTGACCGTCAGAAGATGTGGCAAAGAGCATTTCCGCCAGAAATGCCCACAGAGATCCTGGACTTTAGCCGTTTAGCTAGACTCAATCTGACCGGGGGTAGTATTCATAACATCGCCTTAAATGCAGCATTTCTCGCAGCCCAACAAGAGACACCCGTCACCATGTCCTTAGTGCTGCAAGCGGCGCGGACAGAGTTTCGGAAATTGGATCGACCAATCAACGAGATAGACTTTCGCTTTTGTGAACCGACGGGGGTGACAGCATGAATATCAATGTGAACATTGAGCGCTTGATTTTAGATGGTGTATCAATTCCTCAGGCACAGCGTCCTGTATTACAGGCAGCGGTGGAGGCAGAATTGGGGCGACTGCTGGCAGCAAACGGTTTAGCGCCCAGCTTGATGGGTGGGGGGGCAGTACCTAGCATCTCAGTTAGTAGTATGCAATTACCATCTCATAGTAATTATACGGTGATGGGGCAGCAGATTGCCCAAGCTGTATATCGGGGGATTGGGTCATGAGTAGGCAGGTGGGGATACAGACACAGCAAACACCGACGACATCGCCGCTTTCACAGAGTGGGATTTTACAGCGTCAGTGTCAGTCCTGCGGGCAGCATACTATTGCAGGTGGAGAGTGTGAGAAATGCAAGAAACAGGGGCTAACTCTACAACGCCTGGCTGCTAGTTATACCAAATCGGCTGAGGTGGAGCGATCGCAAACCTTTTCTAATTCCTCGAAATTATCAGGGCAAGATTTCAGCCGCATCCCAGTTTTAACGAGCAAGTCACACATCATTCAACCCCAGTTGACTATCAGCTCCCCAGAGGACAGATATGAACGGGAAGCCAATCTAGTGGCAGAAGCAGTGACAAGGACGCCCAAAAGTTCCCTCAGACGAGAAACAGAAACAGATTTACCCAGAAAAATATTGCCCATTCAGAGATTAGGGTCAGCTGTTCCACAAACCCTGCACAGACTTTCCATTTCTGCTCTGAATGACGAAGATCAGGAAAACTTAGTACAACGGCAAGAAAATTCCGCACATCTTCCCAAATCAGAGTCTGGATTAACAGATTATCTCCATGCGCTCGATGGATCAGGTCAGCCATTACCAACTTCTGTACGTAACTTTTTTGAACCGCGTTTTGGTTACAATTTCAACCAAGTACAAATTCATACTGATGCTCATGCCAATAAAATTGCCCATCAACTGAATGCTCAAGCATTTACAACCAGACAACATATTGTATTTGGCACAGGGCAGTATGCACCAGAAACCACAGCCGGGCAAAAGCTCTTAGCGCATGAGTTGACACACATTGTGCAACAGGAAAATGCCTTGCCCATAACAGCAACTACAGAGTCAAATAATCAAGATACTTCCCAGTCTGCGACACCCACGGAACGCGTAAGAGGTAGTGTAGCGCCATCAAGCTTAATACAGCGAGCTTTTTTCCAGATCCCTGGCATAGTAGACATCAGTCCGCCAATCCAGGCTGTAGTAAAAATTACCTCAGCACTTGCTGCAAGTTGTAGCCCCTCCAGAAAGTTAACTTGGGCAGACTTCACAGCCCAGCCTCCCCAGTCTACCTTTAGTGCGGAAACTCACTTTCATCACGATTTGGTGAATGTGCAAGCACAGCAAGTTACACAGGCAATATTTGAACCATCTAATTCATGGGTAAAACCGCAGTTTTCTGATCCAACAAATCGGGCTGTATCAACGTGTGGTACAAAAATTAGCCGATGTGAACAGTTCTTTGATCAAGAAGCAGCATCTGGGCGCACCGGAGGTTTTTGGCGACTTAGTTCCAGTCCCTCAGCTGCTTGTCCAGCTTCCATAACGAGCAACCCATCAGTACAAGCGACTTCACGGGCAGAATGTACTAGTTTAATTGGGACAGAGTGCGATCGCATTGCCAAACTGGAATCAGTGCGCCTACTCCAGCATGAACAAACCCATTTTGATATTGCCTGTGTTTTAGCCCGTAAAGGTACAAATGCCATACTGGGTGGAGCTAAAGCGCAGACAATACTAACAGCCGTGAGAACCAAATCTGCCCAACAAACTACACAGTATGATCATCAAACTAATCATGGGTGTAATGCGGCTGCACAGGCACGGTGGGAAACGGCTGTGCAAAATGAATTACCCGCCGTCACAATTCCATAGTGTCAGAGCAGATTATGAGTACGCGATCGCCTTCCCAAAACAAAATTACCCCATCCTTTACCCCCATCAATACAAGACTGCTACAACGTCAATGTGCTGCTTGCGGACAACAGAAAACAGGCGGGTGTAATGAGTGTGACAAAAAACGGTTACTCCAGCGACGTTTAGCAGACCAATCAGCCCCATCTGAAGCACCACCGATTGTACATGAAGTATTGCGATCGCCTGGTCAACCCCTCGACCGAGAAACTCGCAGCTTCATGGAATCTCGGTTTCAGCATGACTTTAGTCAAGTGCGGGTGCATACGAATACCAAAGCAGCAGAATCAACCCAGGCAGTGAATGCTTTGGCATATACCCAAGGGAAAAATATCGTATTTGCCCCTCACCAGTATGCACCTCAAACCCTGTCAGGGCGTGAGTTGTTGGCTCATGAATTAACACATGTCATCCAGCAGCAATCCCAAGTCAACCAACTAAGTCCCAAATTAAGAGTTGGCAAACCAGACGACAGCAGCGAGCGAGAGGCAGACAACTTCGCTAAGTGGGTGGTAGGCGGTGAATTGACACAACCACCTACAAGTAGAACGACAACAGCAACTAATTGGTTGCAAAGAGCTTGTTTATCTGCTGCTGCTTGTGCTGCTCCCATAGGAGGTTCAGCCGAGCAGTTTGGGCAAAGAGAGGAAAACATCGAAGCCCGTAGCCGTGCTAGACGTGGCAGGATGGCACCCGCTCGTGCCCGTGCCTCTGGTCATGGTGGTCATGCTCGTCAGCTAGAGATTTTTTTGAACGGACAATCGCCAGGACTCCTCAGCAATATTCATGGTATTTTTATCGATCAGGACTTGTCTCCAGGAACAGGAGCTTTGACCATGCCCTGTGACGAGTTAGTACCACCAATTACAGGAGCAACCAAACCCTGCACCTTCGTACATGGCAGCTTAAATCAGCAGGCATTGGCTTTTAATACCACTACAGACCCCACAATTGGTGGTATTTCACGAGAAGACTGGCGGGTTCAGACATTACAAATTCTTACACACGAGGTTCAACATGTAATTTTCGACTCAACTGCACGAGCAACTCCCCCTGGCGTGACTTGCAGTCGGGCAACTGTTGAGTTTGAATTAAGTGAACTAAATGCAATGATGAGTGAGTTTCCTATCGCCTTCAGAGCTATACCCGCTGGAGCAAGTGCAACAGATCCAGCACGGGTACGTCTCAATAACTGGTTTCAAACAGTCATTACCAACCCCAGCGAAAGCATTAGCGGCGCCCTCAAGGCTCTGCGCTGCAAGTGCAATTGTGCTGATGTTGATGCGTTTGTCATCGATACCTTCAACTTTGTTGCGGCTTCTTGGACTCCAGCAGAGAAAACAGCTTTTAACACAGAATTACAAAATCCCCGATGGGCAGCATTTGACTTGAGGTGGCCTCTTTGACACTCCTCTGACGCGGAAAGCAGCTATTAATGCCATCTCTGTTGCTCTTGCTTGATACTGAGTATCACTGAGAGATCAAGCCCTTCAAACGGTTTTCATCTCCGACTTAAAAGACGTTCATCCTTCAAAACTTTTTGGTTTTGAGGGATTCATATCATGTCCGGTGAAAGACTTATCGTTAAGACTGTAAGGGTGCAGGGAGAAAAAGATTTCGCAGTTTTTGCACAGATACGGGAATTATCATTAACTTATACCAATTTGCCAAAAAAATGCGACAGATTAATCTGTAGGGGCGGGGTCTCCCCCATTGGTGTCAACTTAACGCGAAACTCATAGCCCGACTGGGAATGAATTCCCAGTCTAATAGCAAAAGTCATCTGAAGATGACTAAATCCCTCAAAATTTTGAGTCTACTTCAGTAGACTTGAACTATTAGCCTTGGAATTCATTCCCAGGTGGGTCAGTCAGCCAACAAATAAACCATCTGTAGCTTAAGTTGACACGTATGGGTCTCCCCGCCCTTTGTGACAATCCATGTGTCGCAAACATTATTTGAATTGGTATTAGATAAACCTGCGTGGTAATACCAATTTAAATAGAGTTGGTGACAGATTGATGGTTGATCCGGGCGGGGAGACCCCGCCCCTTGTATCTACAAGGTATTTGCAACATTCTTTTTTTAAATTGGTATAACAAATCAACCATCACGAGGGAGACTGCTTCCGTTACGAGGGAGACTGCTTCCGTTGCGAGGGAGACCGCTTCCGTTACGAGGGAGACTGCTTTCGTTACGAGGGAGACCGCTTCTGTTGCGAAGGAGACCGCTTCTGTTACAAGGGAAACCGCTTCTGTTGCGAAGGAGACCGCTACCTTTGCCCAATGCCCCAGTTCCTAGTTCCTGTTCCCCCAACCCTATTTTTAAGGCAGTCCCCATAAAACAAGTTTCATCATTATGCAAATGACAAATGACTCTTTCAAGACAGGTCTATTGATTATCTGCTCTTTGAAATATATGAACTCAATTTAACTAATGTTACGAATGTGAACAAAATCAGTAATAAATAAGTATTTTCTCGGTCATAGCAGGACAATCAGATGGCGATTAAGTCTGATATCTTTGATACAAAAGCGAGGAAGTTGCACTAGTAGTCTGTCAGGGTTGAAATGAGGGACTGTAGTGTGAGCGTCTAGCTCACGCGGGCTTTTCGGCCCGCACTACCAAAAACCCCTCAAAACAAAATTGACAAACCACTAGTACAGCGCGGCGTAAATGAACATACCATTTCAAATGGCGCAAAAGCCCAGAATACAATTCTTTTGACTTTTGACTTTTGACTTTTGACTTCCGCCTTGCGGTACTAGTCCGTTGCTTCCTCAACTAAAAACCATAAAGTAGTAATTTACAAAGCCCCCAGCCATGAGTACCTTTCCTGGTTCACCTCGGCTACTAAAAGGCGGAATTGTGTTAATTGATGCTAATACCTCTGCTGTGCAACGGATTATCACCCTGCAATACAATCCCGATAGCCTCAGCCGGACATTACAAGTGCAGGGGGTAGGGGGAGAAAGTGGCGATCGCTTGGAAGCTCTCCGCTTGAAGGGCCCACCAGTAGAGACCATCAAGTTAGAGGCAGAAATCGATGCCACCGACCAATTAGAGTTTCCCAATCAAAATTCGACAACGGCACAACTAGGTATCTACCCGCAGTTAGCAGCCCTGGAAACGCTAATTTATCCAGCTAGCAGTCAAATCCAAAACAATAACACTCAGGCAAAATCCGGAACCCTGGAAATTGCCCCAATGGAAACTGCCCTCACCCTATTTGTCTGGAGCAAAACCCGGATTCTGCCAGTCCGTCTGACAGAGTTTAGTGTAACTGAAGAAGCCTTTGACACGGCGTTAAATCCGATTCGCGCTAAGGTCAGCCTGGGGATGCGTGTCTTGAACACTAATGACCTGGGATTTGACCATCAAGGTGGCAATTTATTTATGGTCTATCACCGCCAGAAAGAATTACTGGTGCAAAAAAGTCAGCAAGGTACATTTGGCGCCCTTGGTATTGGAGGTATTACATGATTGATCCGATGTCGGGAATTCCCCAACCTGGTTCTCTCAAAGCAGCACTTTTCCCCATTACTAGTCGGTACTACGGTTTAGACACAGCCGAATTCTCGACCGCGACAGGGAAAAAAATTGTCTATCTCCGCCGTCGCTTCGTACCTTCCCCAGAACGGTTTGCATTATTACAAGAACATACGGTGACAGAGGGCGATCGCCTAGATAACATTACTGCCCAATATCTTGGTGATCCTGAGCAATTTTGGCGGGTTGCAGATGCCAATGGCGCAATGCATCCAGATGAATTAACTCAGACAATTGGTCGCCGACTAAGAATCACGCTTCCAGAAGGTATACCAGGAATGCCAAATGCTTAAAGGGATTAATCTCACATTGATGATTGGACCTGCGGTGCCGATACCAGCACCGCAGTCAGTCATTGATGCCCTTACTAGCGTGCAAGTTAATAGTTCCACAGACCGTAGCGGCTTTCAATTAACCTTTACAGTCAGCAAGCGATCGCCTTTACTCACAACCATGCTACCCGCTGGCTATTTTGACCCAATAGTCACCCGCATCATTATTGTGGTGACATTGGGTGGTCTGCCCAACGTGTTGATGGATGGGGTAATTACCCGCCAGGAACTCTCACCAAGTAGCGAACCTGGTCAATCCACATTGACTGTAACTGGTGAAGACTTGAGCATCTTGATGGATTTGGTAGAAATGCCATTTATGCGCTATCCTGCCATGCCTGACGTTGCCCGGATTAATTTGATTCTGACAAAATATTTGGTATTTGGGATTGTACCTGTGGTGATTCCACCAATCATTATGGACATACCTAGTCCAACCGACACAATTCCCACACACACCGGGACTGATTTACAGTACATCCGCCGACTAGCAAGTGATTGTGGCTATGTATTTTATGTTGAGCCAGGGCCAGCACCCGCCACGAGTATCGCCTACTTTGGCCCAGATGTGCGTATCCCTGTGCCCCAGCCAGCCTTAAATGTCAATATGGACGCCGAAACCAACGTCGAATCCTTGAGTATAAGTCTGGATGGGTTAGCAAAAAAGGTGTTTGTGATCACGGTTTTTGACCCCGTGACTGGCAGAGTGCCGATACCAATTCCCATACCTAATATTAGTGTGCTGCGCCCCCCTTTAGGAGCGCGTCTGACACCACCAGCCAAAGTGGAGTTCCCCTCAGATTTCGCTAATCTGAGTCCGATGGCGGCGGCAAAACGCGCCCTTGGGATTAGCTTTGCAGCTGCCGATGCCATCAGCAGTTCTGGCTCCCTGGATGTGCTGCGTTATGGTCGGATTTTGCGATCGCGCCAACTTGTAGGCGTCCGTGGTGCGGGCATCACCTACGACGGGCTTTACTACGTCAACAGCGTCACTCATTCCATCAAACGTGGCGAATACAAGCAAAACTTCAACCTGTCTCGTGATGGGTTAATTTCCCTGACACCAAGAGTACTTCCATGAATGCAACAGGCACCATGAAGAATTTCTACGGCAAATATCGCGGCACGGTAGTGCAAAATATTGACCCGGAACTGCGGGGTAGATTGCTGATCATCGTTCCCGATGTTTTGGGCCTTGTTCCTTCCAGTTGGGCGGAACCCTGCGTGCCCCTTGCCGGTCCCACAGGCCCACCAATGGGAGTTTACCTGGTGCCACCAATTGGTGCAGGGGTGTGGGTGGAGTTTGAGCATGGAGATCCAGAAAAGCCGATTTGGGTAGGGTGTCGCTGGGATCAACCTGCAAATGTGCCGCCATTGGCTCATGCGGGTTTGCCTGTTTCCCCAAACATCGTTTTACAAACAGCCGGACAAAATAGCCTCGTGATCAGTGATTTACCAGGTCCCACAGGCGGGATTATGCTCAAAAGCCTAACTGGAGCCACAATCATCGTCAACGACACCGGCATCTACATTCAGAACGGTAAAGGTGCATCTCTAACTTTGATTGGTCCCACAATCACAATCAACAACGGGGCACTAACAATTACTTAAAACTGATAACTGATAACTGATAACTGATAACTGATAACTGATAACTGTTGAAGTCATATTCCAGGAGAAAAATCTCATGCCAGGGCCTTTGTTACATGTTGGAGCAACAGTACTCTGCTCTCACGCTGGACAAGCGCAACCAACAGTTCCCTACCCACGAGTTCTTGTCAGTGGACAACCCATTGTCCTACAAACCACACCCTATGTGGTGACAGGTTGTACTTTACCGCCACCACCAGCAGCGAATGGCCCTTGTGTGACGGCTCAGTGGGTGACAGGAGCTACACGGGTTTTTGCCAATGGCGCACCAGTCTTAGTACTTAGTAGTCAGGCAATTTGCGCTCCTACTGGCACACCGCTCATACCTAGTATTGCTCAGACGCGAGTTGTGGGAATATGAACATTGATTTTCCCTTCCACTTTAACAACCTGGGTCGCACCGCCACCACCAGCGATGACGACCACATCCGGGACATGATTGAGCAGTTACTCTTCACGAATCCTGGTGAACGGGTAAATCGCCCAGATTTTGGTAGTGGTTTGCTGCAACTGATATTTGCTCCCAATAGTCCGGAATTGGCGGCGACATTGCAATTTACGATGCAGGCATCACTACAACGTTGGTTAGGTGACTTGATTGATGTGCAAGCGTTGGCAGTATCTAGTGAAGATAGCAGCTTGCGGGTTTTCTTACAGTATGTGGTCAAGCGTAGTGGTGAACAACGTACCGAAACCTTTGAACAAAGCGGTGTGTTATGAATGACTCAACTCTCACCTGCAAAGACGAACAGCGTCGCCAACAAGTCCGCAGACGTCACTTGAATGGGTTGGATTATTTGGAAGTGGGTGACAATCAGCGATCGCTCTGTGTCCACTTTCTTGGCCCTGTACCCACAAATATTACCAAAGAAAATCTCCGCATTGAAGGGGGGCAACGTATCCGCAATATTCAGGTGACTGGGGTGGAAGTGGAACCTTCAGAAGATCCTTCCTTAGATGGATGTCTGCGGGTATTTGTTGATCAAAGTGGGGATTTTTCCTTCTATACTTTGCAGTTGGTCAATGTAGAAGGTTTTGACCCCCGTTACACCCAACTCAAATTTAGTTTTAAGGTTGGCTGTCCCAACGATATCGACTGCAAATCAGCACCCATTTGCCCACCACCAACCCGCATTGAGCCAGATATCAATTATTTAGCTAAAGATTATGCCAGTTTCCGCCAGTTAATTTTAGACCGTTTGGCGCTGAATGTACCGGACTGGCAAGAACGTCACGTTCCTGATTTGGGAATCACTTTAGTAGAAGTTCTAGCTTATGTGGGTGACTATCTCAGTTATTATCAGGATGCCGTTGCTACCGAAGCTTATTTAGATACTGCTCGTCAGCGCATCTCTGTGCGTCGCCATGCGCGCTTAGTCGATTACCCGATGCATGAGGGTTGCAATGCTCGTACTTGGGTATGGCTGGAAACCGATCAGGATACTCCTATAAATCTATCTGATATTTACTTCATTACTCATTACCAGAATGCGCCTAGCAGTGGCACAATTTTGAGTGTTGATGACTTAAACAATATTCCTGCTGGACAGTATGAAGTATTTGAGCCAGTTTTTCTAGAATCTACCAAACAAATCCAAATATATAAAAATAAGATTTCCTTGTATAGTTGGGGCGATCGCTCTTGCTGTCTACCCCAGGGTACAATCTCCGCCACCCTTTTAGATCAATGGATTGCGCCGACTGCTGTGCCACCCCAAGAACTTTGTGAGGATGACGAGCATCCCACACCGCCTGCTGAATGGCAGCGTCAGTTGCAATCATTGCAAGTGGGGGACATACTTATTTTTGAGGAGGTGAAGGGAGCCAAAACAGGCAATCCGGCTGATGCGGATATCACTCATCGTCATGCTGTGCGTCTCACTCACGTGGAGCGGGGAGTAGATATTGTTTACCCAGATACGCAATTTCCCTCACAGCCGACTCCAGTAGTAGAAATTACCTGGGACATTGCCGATGCTTTGCCATTTCCTGTGTGTATTTCCGCCATTGGATTAGCGCCGGAATGTAAGTTGAGCGAAAATATCACCGTCGTCCGGGGAAATGTCATTTTAGTAGACCACGGCTACACCCTGACACCGGAAGATTTAGGGACAGTGGCAGCAAAAGAAGCCACAACTGGATGTGAAGCAGCCGGTGAACCCGCAGACATTGCCACTACACCAGCACTGTTTCGTCCACGCCTGCAAAGGATACCGCTCACCTTCCGTCAGCCACCCCCAATCTCTGAGCAGATACCCGGATCTCAAATATTCAAGCAGAATCCTCAGCAAGCCGTAGCACAAATTACTAGATTAATTAGTAATTCCACACAATGGACACCCCAGTTAGATTTGTTAGGTAGCCGCAACCGCGATCGCAATTTTGTCGTGGAAATTGATGATGATGGCTATGCCCATCTGCGTTTTGGCGATGGCGAATTGGGACAACAACCAGAGGTGGGAAATCACTTCTTTGCTACTTATCGCATTGGTAATGGTATAGCTGGGAACATTGGTGCTGACACGATAGCTCACGTTGTGTTTCGTCAAAATAGACCAAATGGGTTGACACTCCAACCCCATAATCCCCTACCAGCCCAAGGAGGCACAGATCCACAACCCTTGTCTGAGGTGAAACTGTTTGCCCCCCGCAGCTTCCGTAAAGAATTGCAACGAGCGATCGCCGCTGATGATTATGCTCAAATTGTCATGCGTGACTTCTCCAGTCAGGTGCAACGAGCGGCTGCGACACTGCGCTGGACAGGTAGCTGGTATGAAGTCTTGGTAGTTATTGACCCCTTAGCTAGCCAGACAGATAGCCGAGAGTTACTAAATGCGATCGCCCAACATTTATACCGCTACCGTCGCATCGGTCATGATGTGGTAGTTAAACCAGCAATCTATGTCCCGCTAGATATTGCCCTGACTGTATGTGTGCAACCCAACTATTTACGGGGACATCTCAAAGCAGATTTGTTAAATGCGTTTAGCGATCGCTTGCTGGCGGATGGTCGGCGGGGCTTTTTTCACCCAGATAACTTGACATTTGGTACAGGTATTGCTCTGAGTCAACTGGTGGCGACTGCCCAAAAAGTATCAGGTGTAGAAAGTGTGAGTGTCACCAGATTACAACGCTTGTATGTAGGCGAAAACGGAGAGATTGAGCAAGGTATCCTACCTCTGAATCCTCTAGAGGTGGCTCAATTAGCAAATGACCCCAATTTTCCCGAAAACGGCAAATTTGAGCTATTCATGAGAGGTGGACGATGAATGAACCTTGTGGCTGTTGTGAAGGGCTAGAATCTCTCACCCCCGTTTCTACGGCTAACCGTCCTGGTTTGGATGCCCTAGTTTATCGGGTGGGGACTCATGGCACATTTTTAGAGACAATGAAAGCCCGTCTGAGTAGCAGTGATTTCCCGTCTCTCGCCCAGTTAAAAACCAGAGATGCCAACGATCCAGCGATCGCACTTTTGGATGCTTGGGCAACTATCGCCGATGTTCTCACATTTTACCAAGAACGCATCGCCAATGAAGGCTACCTACGGACAGCGACTGAAAGGCGATCGGTGTTGGAGTTGGCGCGGCTAGTTGGTTACAGTCTGCGTCCTGGGGTAGCTGCTACTGTCTACCCAGCATTCACGATGGAAATCGGCTACAACCAAGAAGGCGAAATTCCCGCAGGTACACGCATCCAGAGTCTACCAGGTCCTGGTGAATTGCCCCAATTTTTTGAAACGGCGGTAAAAATACCCGCCCGTACTGACTGGAACAACCTTAAACCCCGTCTCACCAGACCGCACTACATTACTAGAAACAACGCTGAAATTAAAGAACAACTCTACTTCCAAGGAATTTCCACCAACCAGAAAGCTAATGACCCATTATTGTTAGTCTTTTTTGAGTCACAGGGACAGCAAGTCTGGCGGCGGGTGCAAGCGGTTGAAGTCCAGTCCCAAGAAAATCGCACATTGGTAAAACTGCAAACACCAAAAACAGCTAGTTTGCTGAATGAAATCAATCATACTTCCCAAAATTACCCAGAGCCAGAAAGCCAATGCCCCTTTGAAAAACTCGGTTCATCTGTTGATGGTTTACTGAACGGGTTACTTAAACCGCCTTCGCGCCCTCCTGCTAACGCCTTGCAATTGGGGCTAAAAGCCCAAGAAATTTATCAATGTGAGTCAGATATTGCGCCTAAACTACTGACAACATTGAAACCAAAATTACAAGATACCCTTTATACTGCCTGGGGGAATACACCTGTCACCGCAACTTCTGACTTACAAAGTATACAAGCCTTGCGCGTGAAAGCCGCCCCCTTTGGTGCTAACGCCCCTCTCAAACCAGTTTACGACGACAGGGGGAGAATTGCCGGTTATGAAGAGTGGGCGATCGCCGGGACAGTAGCGATCAATGTTAATGTCTTACTCAGCGATAATCGACCCCAACAGGCGACAATCTCGATTCAACGAGATACTGATACCCAAAGTATTTTTCTCAGTCAAGAAGCAATTCGCAGTGGGACTCAAGTCAGTGTACCAGGGTTGACGGTTCGCCCTAGTTTTCTGACCACGGGTGGAGAATTCCCGTCAATTATCGGTATTAGCTTGACAATTCAGACGGCAGGAGCAAATCGGGTAATTTCCATGTCACAGGGAACCCGAACTTGGAATGTAAATATTAACCCAGATCCGCAACAAGTTGTGATTTTGGGGCAAGTATTGCGGTATTCGATTGCTAGACGAAAAATAGCGATCGCTTATTTACCAGATTTGCTCTCTGTCTCTGAAGAGTCACCCCAAGAACCGTCAGTAGAATTCAAACGCACCATCGCCTTAGATGCTGAATATGACCAAATTTTGCCCAATAGTTGGGTAATCATCCAACATCCAAATAGAGATGTCATTGCTCAGATAGAGAAAGTGGCAAACATCGCCAAAGCAGCTTATGGCATCTCCGGTAAAGTCACCCAACTAACACTAAAGCAGGAATGGTTAAACAATGATGACTTAACTCTCGATGTTTTCCGGAAAACTACTGTTTATGCCCAAAGCGAAGCATTAACCCTGGCAGAAGAAATTATCAATGCACCAATTCAAGGCAACAACATCGAACTGGGGCGATTATATGACGGGTTGCAGCCAGGAAGATGGCTAATTGTCTCAGGAGAACGTGCTGACTTAGGGGAAACTACATCTGTCAAAGCTAGTGAACTGGTAATGCTATCTGGCATCAAGCAAAATGTAGCGCAAATTAACGAACGGGAATTACCCGGTGATCAAACCCACACTTTCCTACAGCTAGCCCAACCACTGAATTACCAATATAAACGCGATACCGTGATTATTTACGGAAATGTCGTCAAAGCTACCCACGGCGAAACCCGTACAGAAGTTTTGGGTAGCGGTGATGGTAGAAAAGCATTCCCCCAATTTCCCTTGCGACAGCCGCCTTTAACTTATCTGGCGGCTCCTACGCCTGGGGGTGCAGCTAGTACCTTAGAGATGCGCGTAAATAACATTCTCTGGCATGAAACCGACAGCTTGGCTGGACTCAAACCTACAGAGCGAGTTTATACGATCAAAATTGAAGATGACGGTAAAACCACGGTGGTTTTTGGCAATGGTGAAAGTGGCGCTAGACTCCCTACAGGTGCAGAAAACGTCAGAGCCGTCTATCGCAATGGTATCGGTAAAGTCGGCAACGTCAAAGCAGAGCAAATTAACTTACTAGCGACCCGTCCCCTAGGACTCAAAGCCGTGATTAATCCTCTGCCCGCTACTGGGGGTGCTGACCGAGAAAACCGCGATCGCGCCCGTCGTCATGCCCCCTTGGCAGTCATGTCACTTGATCGCCTCGTATCAGTTCAAGACTACGCCGACTTTAGCCGCACCTTTGCCGGGATTGACAAAGCCAGTGCTGTTCGCCTATCTGATGGTCGTCGTCAAGTAGTCCACCTGACAATCGCCGGGGCGGATGATATTCCTATCGATCAAAACTCCGATTTGTATCGGAATTTATCCCAAGCATTGCGCCAGTTGGGCGATCCTTCCCAGCCTGTGCAAATAGCCTTAAGAGAACTGATGGTATTAATTATCAGTGCCAAGGTGAAGATTTTACCCGATTATCAGTGGGAGTCAGTCGAGCCGCAAATCCGGCAAACATTGCTGGATACTTTTAGCTTTGAGCGTCGAGAACTGGGACAAGATGTGACTCTGAGTGAAGTCATCAGCACCATTCAAGGAGTGGCGGGTGTTGACTTTGTGGATGTGGACATTTTGAATAGCATCTCTGAGACAGAAGCCGCAAACCCGACTCAACTAATAGACAAATTCGCTAATTTGACACTCAAAACCAGAATTCCTGTCAACTTAGCCAGAACTCAGCACGCTGCCCAAATCGCTATTTTGAGTCCCACAGAACCCCGTACCCTGCTGCTCAATCCGATGGAGGTGAAGCCGTGAGTGACCGTCTTTATGAACTATTGCCAGTAATTTACCGTCAACGAGATGCCGAACAAGGCTATGCTTTGCGGGATTTGTTGCGGGTGATTGGTGAACAAGTGGATGTAGTCGAAGCAGATATCTCCCAACTCTATGAAAATTGGTTCATTGAAACCTGCGAGGATTGGGTTGTTCCCTACATCGCCGATTTGATTGGTTATCGATCTATCCATGAAGCCGGAGAACCAGGAGAAGTCAATACACCCCAAGGGCGACAGCGTAACCAAATATTGATTCCCCGCCGAGAAGTTGCTAATACCATTCGCTATCGACGACGCAAGGGGACTTTAGCGCTGTTGGAACTGCTAGCAAATGATGTCGCTGGCTGGCCGGCGCGAGCGGTGGAATTTTACAAGTTGCTGGGTTGGACACAACACATCAATCATTTACGGCTGTCACAAGGGCGGACAGTAGATTTACGCCAAGGTGATGTTCTGGATCGCCTGGATGGCCCCTTCGAGGCGATCGCCCATACTGTGGATGTCCGCCGTATTCAGTCACCTTACGATTTAGGTCGCTACAACATCCCAGATGTGGGAGTTTTTGTCTGGCGCTTGCAAAGCTATGCGGTGACTCAAACCCCTGCCTATTCTTTAGAAGAGGTTAGCCCCCACTGTTACACCTTTAACGTTTTAGGTCATAATACCCCGCTGTATATTTCTCCCCAACCAGAGGTAGATCCTACCGACATTGCCACAGAGCTAAATTTGCCTGCTCCTATCCGTCGCCGTGCTTTTGCCAGTAACAAACAGCTGTACTATGGCGAAGACAAAAGTCTACAAATTTGGGTGGGAAGTACCCAAGGTTCAGCCTTTACTCTGCAACCAGTCCCCTCCGACCGGATCAAACCTGCGGATCTCAGTGATTGGCAGTATCGACCACCCCAAGGGATGGTAGCCGTTGATCCAGTGTTGGGACGGATGGTCTTTCACCCACGCCAGTTGCCTAAGGGAGGGGTTTGGGTAAATTATCATTATGCTTTTAGTGCTGATATTGGTGGCGGCGAGTACGATCGCCCACTCTCACAACCAGCAAAATATGTGATTTATCGAGTCGGCAGGCAGGAAACATATACTACTATCACTGGGGCGATCGCTCAGTGGCACAGCGAATATCAGGCACACCCCGACGAGGAAAAATATCTTCATGGAGTGATTGAAATTACCGATAGTGGCGTGTACACTGAACGATTTGACCTCATACTCCAAACCCGCCAACACCTGCAAATTCGAGCGGCTAACCATACTCGTCCGGTGATTCGCCTCCTCGACTATCAAGCAGAAACTACAGACGCTTTACGTGTCACCGTCCAACCAGGTAGCCGCTTGACCTTGGATGGTTTATTAATCGCCGGTCGGGGAGTGCAGATACAGCGAGAAACGCCAGATTTCCTAGATCCGCCGCAGCCAGTGGCGCCTGCATTGGCTACTCACCCAGTCAAAATCACTATTCGTCATTCTACCCTAGTCCCTGGTTGGGCACTCCAGTGCAACTGTGAACCCAAACGCCCTGCAGAAGCTAGTCTAGATTTGTTTAACCTGGATGGCAATGCACGAGTTGAGATCAAAAACAGCATTATTGGCTCAATTCAAGTCAACCAGGATGAAGTCCAAACTGATCCTCTAGCTATACACATCAGCGATAGCATTCTCGATGCCACTAGTACAGAACGAGAAGCTATAGATGCACCAGGTTATGCTGTCGCCCATACACGATTGACAATTCAACGCTGTACTGTCTTCGGTAAAATTTTGGTACATTCTCTTGACTTAGCAGAAAATAGCATTTTTGCTGGTGTGATCACCGTTGCTCGTCGCCAACAAGGCTGTGTCCGCTTCTGCTACATTACCCCCACCTCGCGGACACCACGCCGTTACAATTGCCAGCCAGATTTAGTTGAGCAAGCAGTCATAGATGATTTAAAGCAGCAAGAGCGCGATCGCGTCCGTCCCCAATTCAATAGCACCCGTTACGGCACTCCCACCTATTGCCAACTCGCCAACACCTGCGCTGTGGAAATTCAACGTGGTGCCGATGATGAATCGGAAATGGGTGTATTTCACGACCTTTTTCAACCCCAACGGGCCGCTAATCTGCGTACCCGTTTAGATGAATATACGCCTGCTGATATGGAAACAGGCATTATCTACGCCAGCTAGGAGCAACCCATGCAAGGTGAATTTAGAGGCGATTTTACCCGTGACACCTTTGACCCCAGTAAAAACTTTTTGCGGGTGTTGATGCAGCAAGGTCGAGTGCAAGTTGATGCTGACTTGAATGAACAAGTGGCAATTCTTTTGCACTACATCCAAACCTTAGCCGCCGACTTAATCGGCCCCCACGGTGGCCCTGTTAGAGGTGCTGGTTTCAAAATCACTATTGATCCGACAAAGGATATTTCCAAAGACAATGTAATTACGAATTTCAATATCGGCATCGGACATTATTATGTGAATGGTTTGCTGGTCGAAAATCGCCACAGTCTGGAATATTACGCCCAAACCAACTATCCACTTAATCGAGAGCAAGACAAGCTACCTAACTTACCTTTTTTGGTCTACCTCGATGTTTGGGAACGTCACATCACCTATATTCAAGACGACAGTATTCGGGAAGTGGCTTTAGGTGGGGCTGATACTGCCACCCGCTCCCAAGTTGTCACCCAGGTGAGGGTACAGGGAAATCTGGGCAGGAATGTTACTAATTGTGCTGATCTTGATTGGAAAACTCTCACAGAGCAATGGCAATCTCCTGACAGAGGACTTTTGCGAGCTAGGGCGCAAGTAGATCAAGAACAGACCGACCCCTGTATTATTCGCCCCAATGCTCGTTATCGGGGTGCAGAAAATCAACTTTACCGCGTAGAAGTTCATGCTGTTCATGAAGACGGAATAGCCACCTTTAAATGGTCGCGGGAAAATGGCTCGGTTGCTTTTGCCATTGATTTAAATCCAGATAATTTGCCAGCCACATCTGGAACAAGCACCATCATTAAACTGAAAAACTGGTGGCGTGACGATCGCTTTGGTTTATCTGTTGGCGATTGGGTCGAGTTGGTGGATGATGATTATACTCTTCATCAACTAGCTGAACCACTATGGCAAGTTGACAAGATTGAACCTACTGATTTCTTGGTGACATTAAAACGCCAAACGCCATCTCAGCGGGCTATTGGGGAAAATCCACAAACATCACCTCTGTTGCGTCGTTGGGATCAGCGAGAGAGGACTGGATTAACCTTAATTGATGGTGCTGTATCAATTGCTGAGGTGGCAAGCAACATTGATGATGAAGGCTGGTTGACTCTAGAAGACGGTGTACAAATTCAGTGGCAACGCTCAGAATCAGTAAAACCTTTATACCGCACTGGTGACTACTGGCTAATTCCCGCACGGAATGCTACGGGCGATGTCGAGTGGCCACACTTGAATGGTAAGCCTGTAGCCATCCCGCCCCACGGTGTTCAGCATTATTATGCACCTCTAGCAGTGGTGACAGCCACCCGATACGGACAAGCGATCGTTGCTGATTGCCGACGCCAGTTTTATTCCTTGGGTCGCAGTTATTACTATATTGGTTCTGCTGCCGGGATTGGCACGGATTTGATTTGGGACAATGCTGATTTGCAATAATCCCGAAGTTCCGAGTTCTGATACCAATTCACGGAAACACTGATACAGACAGATTTCTCGTAGTAGCACGGCAATGCCCATTAGTGTCAACTTAACGTGAAATCCATGTCCCACCTCAGAATGAATTCTGAGTCTAATAGCAAAAGTAAGCTAAAGCTAACTAAAAATTATCATTTATCCCCAGTTTACTTGAGTAAACTTTGCCTATTAGCCCTGAGCGGAGTCGAAGGGCGGGTAGGTAAGCTCTGCAATAAGCCATCTGTAGCTCAAGTTGACACCAATGGGCGGTGCCGTGCCCCTACTAGGAATCTATCTGTATCAACGTTTTCGTGAATTGGTATGAAGCTTCGAGTTTTGCAGTTGAACTTTAACAGATCAATTCAAAGGAGGTGAGGTCTAAATGAAAGCGGTCTGGTCTTTTTGGACAAAACCCTTACAAGCGAATCGACAATCGATTTGGGTGAGTGAGAAACATCACATGCTGGCGTGGGTTTTATCAGTAGAAACTGCTAAAAAACATTATCCCCAAACGGCTTTGTTTACCGATCGCCAAGGTGCCCAGATGCTTGTGGAGGAATTGGGACTGGAATTCGACCAAGTTTCTCTAGAACTAGAGACTCTCAACAACTCTGACCCCGAATGGTGGGCGTTGGGTAAAGTTTACACCTACCGCGCCCAGACAGAACCATTCATTCATATAGACAGCGATGTTTTTCTCTGGAAACCTTTACCCCCCCGGATGGAATCAGCACCTCTACTGGCGCAAAATCCAGAATATTTTGTGGCGGGTAATTCCTATTACCATCCAGAAGGGTTGGAAGCAGCTATTAATACTGTAAATGGCTGGCTACCAGATGTCTGGCAATGGCAGCGATCGCACAATAATTTTCAGCAAGCTGTCTGCTGCGGTATCTTCGGCGGTAATGCGGTCGAGTTTATTCGCTACTATGCTGACTTAGCGATTCAGTTAGTTGAACATCCATCTAACCAATTAGCCTGGAATCTACTGACTCCCAACACCGAACGAAATATTCTATTTGAACAATATCTTCTGGGGTGTTGTATTGAATATCACCGTCATCGTCCAGATTCGCCCTACAAAAACATTGATATCCAATATTTGTTTGCATCTCTTGATGATGCTTTCATCCCCGAAAACGCTGCACACGCCGGATTTACCCATCTCATCGCCGACGCTAAACGCAATCAGGCGATCGCTCAATCTCTCGAAAATCGCGTGAGACGAGATTATCCACAATATTATGAGCGACTAGATATGCCGTCTACTAGTACAGTGCGGCGGAAATAAGCAGACCATTCTCAATCGCTAAAAAGCTTACTCCATATTACTTTTGACTTTTGACTTCCGCCTTGCGGTACTAGTAGTCTGTCAGGGTTGAAATGAGGGACTGTAGTGTGAGCGTCTCGCTCACGCGGGCTTTTCGGCCCGCACTACCAAAAACCCCTCAAAACAAAATTGACAAACCACTAGTACACCGCTCTGTTAAACTTACCCTTGCCAGATTTCATGAGGTCATAAAAAATGGCTATCACAACTGCAGACATGATGAATATGTCACCTGCTGAATTAGATGAACTTTATCAAAACAGCCCAGTGGGTGAAATTCCCGATGGACAAGGTAGGGGTACAGTTGTCTTTGTAACTGGAATTCCAACCCGCAATATCTTGTCATGGCTTGTCAGGTTACTGGCTTGGCAAGGAAAAGTTTTTTATCGTGATCAAGAATTCTTGCTGAACCGAATCACCACATTTGGATTGAAGTTAGTCAAAGCTAGAGTTTATCGGGGTGAAAGTTGGTTTGGTCATGGTGAAGCCATTATCTTAGACTACTCTCAAACCTCATTCATTGCCCAAAAAATTAGAGATGAAATCAGAGAAGTTTCTCCTGGTGTTTATCTCGGTCAAGCTTACTGGGACAAAACCCGTGTGTTGTGCTTTGCATTGGAATTTTAAAGTTTTATCGAAAACTTTGTAAGACTTACGCAAGTGTCAAAGTCAAAGAATGGTGCGTGACGCTATAAGTCCTGAGTCTACGTACAGAGTTTTGTCGTAGCGCCACACACCCTACAAATATCTTGTGTCAATTACGAAGCAGTATTCTGAGATTTAGCCTCTAAGTTTTCTAAGCGACTTTTCAATTCTTGGTTTTGTTGTTTGAGTTGATCTAGTTCCTCACGTAATTGACGCAGCGCACTTTCTGAGCCGATGTTTTTTTGCAACTGGGCAATTTCTTCGTCAGCATAGCGACGCACGCGCCCATCTGCTGTTTGATCAGCAAGCGATCGCAAAATCCCAATTGCTTTGGGTGTCTCCATTTGTCCTAATGCTGTTAACACCGCCACTTGTGTTAAGAAAAAGGTTTCTTTCGCCAGTTCTGCTAGTCTTTCTAAAATCCGTTCCAAGTTTACGGGAGTTTGACCAACTGAAATTTTGCCTAATGCACGAATTGCCGACAAACGCAATGGTTGCGGTGTACCAATTTTGGTATATTCTAGTACTAGATTTAAAGCTGGTTCTGAGATTTTGAGTTCAGCTAAACCAGCGATCGCCCCACTGCGGACTACTTCATTCCAACCCGCCTTGGATTCTAGAACGGATTTCAGCAGCTTGATTACCTTTTCTTCCTTGGGTTTTTCGTCCAAGTTAGCAGCAGCAATTGTCCCAATGGCACGGGCGGCGGCGGCTTCTACATAATAACTGCGATCGCCATCTTGTATCAGCCCTTTCACAGCCTTATAGCTTTCTAAAGTTTTCGTTTTCGCAAGTGCTTCAACCACAGAACGCCTAACAAACGCACTTTTATCTTTCAAGCCAGGTATCAACCCATCAAAGGCTTGATCTAACTTAATTTCTGCCAGTTGTTTGGCTACTTCCACCCGCACACCCCAAAATGAATCATTTTGTAGCGCCGCAGATAATGCTTTGATTGCTTCCAAGCCACCTTTTTTTGCTAAAGCTTCTGCTGCATAGATGCGAGCAGTAGGGTTAGGGTCAAATTCTAACTGGGCTTTTAATTCTGGGACTGGGTATTCCAAAGACACAGTTTTGAGGAAGTTATTCCCCACATCGAAGCTGACAAATTGGGGCTTTTCGGTGAGTGGGAAATAAAAGCTTTGTTCTCGTTCATTGACTCGGACAACAAAAGTTCTGAGTTCTGAGTTCTGAGTGCTGAGTTCGGGATTTGAATTTTGCTGAGTATACCCAAAACCAATGGGAATTTTCAGGTCAAATAAATCGCTGGTAGAATTATTTTCTTTGCTGGCTTGGGTTTGAGTGATTGTGACTTTAGCTAAATTAGCATCCCCATCCCAAGCGTAAGCGACTTTAAAATCAGGATGACCACCACGATAAACATATTGGTCAAAAAGAAAGGTGAGATTACGCCCAGTGGCTTTTTCAATCGCCCTGAGTAAGTCTACTGTTTCGACAGTTTTATGGGCATTATCCTGGACAAATGTTTGCATTGCCAGCCAAAACAATTCTTCTCCCAATTCCGCCCGCATCATGTGATAAACACAAGATCCTTTTTCATAAATGTGGCGATCGTAAAGTTCAATTGCTTCTCGATAAACATGTGTCACCATCGGCCGACGGTAGCGGCTACTATCTTCGCTAAAATAACTCCGCGCTTCCAATAATCGATAATATGCGGCTTCCTGTGCCCCATATTCATGTTCTGTCCACATCACCTCAGAATAGGAAGCCATCCCTTCCTTAATCCAAGCATGAGACCAATGTTTAATTACCAACAAATCGCCAAACCATTGGTGTGCGAGTTCGTGAACTACTAAACTTTCGGTGTTGCGGTTGTCGAGGCTAGCGCGTTCATCTAGCAAACAGCGGTCAGTTAACAGCGTGGTGGAAGTGTTTTCCATCCCGCCAAAAATGAAGTCATCAACGCAAACTTGAGCATATTTTGGGAAAGGATAGATATAACCATACTTTTCGCTCAAAAATTCGATCATCCTCGGAGTCTTGCCCATGCTGCGTTTAGCATCTTCCTCCCGTCCCTTTTCCACATAGTAGGTGACGGGTAAGCCACGCCATTCATCTTGAATCTCGGCAAAATCCCCTATTGCCAAAGTCATCAAGTAGGTAGGATGAACTTGCTGCTGTGACCAATGGTAAATTTTGTAATCACCATCATTCTTGGTATCAATGAGTTCACCATTAGAAATGGCAGTTAGGGGTTTAGGAACGCGAATCCGAATTTCGGAAGTAGAGAGTTGTCCTGGGTAGTCAAAGCAGGGAAACCAGAAGCGAGAGTCTTCATCCTCACCTTGAGTCCAGACTTGGGTGGGCTTATTGGGGTAGTGTTTGTCTGGTTGAATAAAATAGATGCCGCGTTGGGGTTTTTCTGCCGTGTAGGTAATATCAATCAACAGTTGCTTACCTAGCTGGGTTGGTTCAGATAGATGGATGGAAAGTTTTTCACCATCATAGTCAAAACCTTGCGACACCTGGTCTATATGCACAAACTTGATATTCAGGTTGACAGCATCCAAAGTCAAACGGTCAATGCCATTGCGGATTGGTGATAAGCTAATCAAGCAACTTGCATCATATCTTTGATTAGGGATATCTAGGCTGATGTCTAAAAATATATGTTCTACCTGTCCGGGGCGATCAGGGTTGTAATGTGGTTTTGCCCCTGGTAACTCAAAAGGTTTGCGATCGTTATTATCTGTATCAAAATAAGACTGTGACATTGACGCTTACTGCCCTTATAATCCTGAAAAGTTTGGCTGGATGTAGTGAAGAAAAATAGTGAGATTGGGTGGATTGCCCAAATCAACTGAGCATTGTCGAAGGATTTGCTTCTGGGGTTACATGATATGGGTAAAGATCAAAGGGTAAGGGTAAAAAGAAAATTCTATCTCTTTCACCCTACCCTTTTACCCCCACTACCCTAAGCTACGGTGTACACAGAAGTTATCGAATCACTACCAGTCCTGGTTTTACCCCACCCTAACCCTCCCCTTATAAAGGGGAGGGAACAGTTTCCCCCCTTTATAAGCAGGGCTGTTTCATTCCCTAAGAAGCTTGAAAAATCAAGGGTTCTAGCAAAATAAAATTGATGATTTTGCTACCTGGGTATCGAGAAAATAGACAATCGTACTGTTATTTATGTGCTGAATATTCTGTTTCATCGTTACCCATACTTATGATTTTTATCGCTAACCATCTTGACAAATCCTGTTTGAGAGGGAACGAAACAGCCCTGCCTTTATAAGGGGAGCCAGTGCGTTGGGCGGCTCTGCCGACTTGTACCGCTAAAGCGGAACCCGCTCTTTAGCATCTGGCATGGGATTAAAGGGGGTAAAACCCGGATCTCAAAGTAACTCCGATTTGTGTGTATACCGTAGACTACCCTAAGAGGGATCTGGGCTATGCCCGTCTGCGTCAAGACCCTGCTTTCCCAAGTTCTGCAAAAAGTCTAATCTTCCCCATTTCCTTCTCGCATTTACTTCCCCTGATGTAAGCTGAATATTCTGCACTTTTTTGTTATTTAGTCAAGAGTATCTCGTACACTGTCATAGATGTTTATTGAGTACAAACGCTCCTAAGTATTTTTATAGCTGAGGATAGCTTGCCGTTGTCTTGCAGGCTATTTTTTTGCAGCTAATAACACACCATTTACGGATTCACTCCTCACCCTGTTGAAGTATTTTTAGGAGTACTTTTAAAGCAATATTGTGTAGAGACACTAATTTTATCAGTAATTACCGATTAATTAGTAGGGATGATGAATAAAGTCCGAAAAGTCTACAATGACGTTTTTGCTAACCTCGGTAACAATTGAACCAAGTGAGGAGAATAACAATGCCTGAAAGTAAATTAAAGTTTTTAATTCCGACTGTTGGCGCTGCTGTAGTTCTGACAGGAGGTATAGCTGCCTATATGTATTTTAAGGGACCTGCTGGAGATGGCTCGGCTTTAGGTAGTGCTAAAGTAGTACCTTCTACAGCATTGATGGCGACTTATATTTCCACTGACTCTGAAGCTTGGGCGAAGTTACAGCAATTTGGTACTCCTGAAGCACAGAAATTGTTAGCACAGGGTCTGGAGAAGTTTAATCAAGATGCTTTAAAAGAAAGTAACATTTCTTATGAAAAAGACTTAAAACCTTGGGTTGGTAGTGTGATGATTGCGGTGCTACCACCGAATCCAGTTAAGCCTGCTCAGTTAAATACCCCTCCTGGTGAGCCTAATCAGCCAGCTAAGTTACAGTCAGAACCTAATGTTTTGGTGGTAGTGGGAATCAAGGACAAACTTAGCGCTTTGAATTTTGGTAATAAATTAAAGTCACAAAAGGGCGTTAAATTCCAGGAAACTGACTACAAAGGCGAAAAAATTACAGAAACTTCGGAGAAAGGCAAACCGACATACAGTGTCGTGTTAAATAATAGCCAATTGGTTTTAGCTCCCGAAAAGCAAACTGTACAACAGGCAATTGATACTTTTAAAGGACAGCCTTCTTTTGCCAGTAAAGAAGGTGCAAGTACAATTCTGGCTACAGGTGTTGATGTCAAAAATTCCCTAGCCCAAATTTATGTGCCTGACTATGCGGGTATGGTGCAGCAATTAATAGCTGCAAATCCCCAAGCAACGCAGTTACCCCCAGCAACCCTGAAGCAGTTGAAACTAGTGAAATCGATGGTAGCGGGTGTTGGTGTTGATGATGCAGGAATCCGGTTAAAAGCGATCGCTAATTTAGATCCACAACTGAGCAAATTTCAATATCAAACAACTCCCGCTCAGATTGTCGGGCAATTTCCCGGTGATACTTTAGCTCTCGTTAGCGGACAGGGTATCAGTCGTAGCTGGTCATTGCTAGTTGAGCAGTCAAAAGATTATCCTGAATTTAACGCAGCTGTGGAACAGGTCCGCCAGCAACTTAAATCAGTGAATCTTGACTTAGATAAGGAGATTATCGGCTGGATGGATGGAGAATTTGCGGCTGGAGCTATTCCATCTAATCAAGGTATCTTAGCTCAGGTTGGTATGGGCGGGGCTTTTGTATTTGATACAAGCGATCGCAAAACCGCAGAAAGTACTTTGACTAAGTTAGATGATTTAGTCAAAAAGCAAACAGTCAAAGTCGAGAAAAGAAATATCAGCGGTAAGGACGTAACTGAATGGCAAACCCCACAAGGGTCTGTACTGGCTCACGGGTGGCTAGATCAAGATACTCTATTTGTAGCAGTTGGTGGTCCGATTGCTGATGCGATCGCCGGTGCTAAAACTCAATCTCTCGATAATAGCGAAACCTTTAAAGCCGTTACTGGTTCCTTGCAAAAACCCAACGGCGGCTACTTCTACCTGGATATGGACAAAACCATGACTTTGGTCAATCGTTTTGTGCCACCAGGTCAAGTATCACCTGAAGCTAACGCCATCTTGAGTTCTATTCGTGGTTTAAGCGCCACCGCCACTAGCCCCGATAAATCTACCAGTAAATTGGAAATGTTATTGGCTCTCAAACCAAAAACTACAAAGTAGGGAATTGGGAATTGGGCATTTGTCAGGAGTCAAGGGTCAAGAGTCAAAAGTCAAGAGTCAAGAGTTATTTCCCTCGCGTCTCCCGTCTCCCGTCTCCCCTCCCAGTCCCCAATCCCCATTCCCCTAAACTTGAGTATTGCGAGATTCTAAAGTCTGCGTCAGCCGATCCAACGCACCAGTAAGTCTTTCTTGGGCTACAAGGTTAGCATCTAGTGGGAGATCAGCAGCAACTTCTTCTTGTCTTTTGAATTTTTGTAAGGCTTGGATTACCACAAACAAGACCAAAGCAATGATGATAAAGTCAACTATTGAGCCGAGAAACTTGCCGATCGCAATTCCCGGCCCAATGGTGATTGTTCTCCAGTCTTTACCAGCCACGGAAACCAGGGGGTTAATAAATGGCATGACCACATCTTCCACAAAAGAAGAGACTATCTTGCCAAAAGCGGTACCGATAATCACAGCGATCGCTAAATCAACTACATTACCTTTGAGCGCAAATTCTCGAAAATCTCTGAAAAATCCACCGGCTCTTCTTCTTGCTCTTACCATATTTATTGTCGCTGCTATATGAAAGTTTATTGTTGATTTGTTAAAACCGCAGTCAGCTCACTTGAAACAGACTTCGCGAAATATCGATATTTTACCAGTCCGAGATAAATATCTCTGATGAAGATAAATTGTGGAGATTTTTATCAGTTAACAGTCATCAGTCATCAGTCAACAATCATCCGTTAACACAAGCAGGTAAAATAAGGCTGTTGAATGCAAATTTAGCAACCTTATTTATGACTGCTGTTGTAAACACGGCTCCTGGTTTAGCTTCTCGCCTAGTGAATGGCATACTGGCAATCAAGCCTTTAGCCAACCTAGCCAAACATCAAGCCAGACAGATGATGATTAAACGCGCTGAAAAAATGGGCGTGTTCTGGACGAAGGAAGTACAGAAATTACAGGCGCGTGATTGGACAACCGATTTAGCTAAAATAGAAAATCCTCACCTTTCCTACCCAGACTATTACCTCACCTCATTCCACGCCTACGAAACCGGGAATCTCAGTTGGCAAGCCGCTTTTGAGGTGGAATCAGCAGCTTATGCTGTCCATGCCAAAATTTGGCAAGATGCTCCGGTGCAAGGTGATGCAAAACTGCGGCAAAGTTACCATGATATCGTCAAAAGCCGCATTCCCAATCAACCGCAAGACATCCTAGACTTAGGTTGTAGTGTGGGTATGAGTACTTTAGCTTTACAAGAACTCTATCCCCAAGCTAAAATCACGGGTTTAGATTTATCTCCCTACTTCTTAGCTGTTGCCGAATACCGTTCACAGCAACGTCAGGCGCAAATCAACTGGGTTCATGCTCCCGCTGAATCAACTGGGCTACCAGATACCTCGTTTGATTTCGTTTCAATTTTCCTGGTGTGCCACGAATTACCCCAGTCAGCAACCAGACAAATATTTGCAGAGGCGCGGCGTTTACTACGTCCAGGTGGTCATTTGGCAATCATGGACATGAATCCCCAGTCTGAAATTTACAAGCAAATGCCACCTTATATTTTGACTCTGCTCAAAAGTACTGAACCCTATTTAGATCAATATTTCGCCTTGGACATTGAGCAAACCTTAGTTGATGCGGGTTTTCAAACTCCCACAATCACGCGCAACAGCCCCCGACACCGCACCGTGATTGCTCAAGTGCGTGACTGAGTTTTCTTTATTACTATGGGCAGCAATACCACCACTACTGCTGCTGAGTTACTATTATTACCGTGTCTTCACTGCTCCGTCGCTGTTGCGGTTGCTGTTGTTATTGGTCCTTGGGGCAATATCTGGTTTCGTCGCTCTCAACCTAGAATTAGGTTTTGAAACTGTAGCCAACTGGATTGTAGACTGGCAAAGGTGGCAGAGATGGCTCCCTGGTATTGCCCTGCGGCAGCTTTTGGAAATCGGACCAATTGAAGAAGGCTGCAAGTTGGTGACGGTTGTTGCGGCAAGTTACTATTACCAACGCAACTATCGATTACGCCCCAGTACAGTTTTTCTCTTCACCATAGCTGTGGCTTTAGGATTTACTGCCCAAGAAAACTGGATCTATCTTTTCTACAATACCGCATCAATTCTCGATCGTAGTATTGGTACGCCTGTACATGCTATGTTCTCTGCACCTTGGGGCTATGCCCTGGGAATGTATATTTGCTCTCACACTCGGCGACATCAATATCGGCATTTGCTTCCTGGGGCGTGGCTTAATTCTGTGATCTGTCATGCCTTAGTGAATGTTTTATCTAGTGCATGGCGTTATCCAACACCACTTAATTTCTGCAGTTATGGTTTATTTCCCTTTCTGTTGTGGATGTTTTGGCGGATGGAACAATTACTGCAAAGAGTACAAGGTAAATTCCCTGTTGTTTTGATCTCTGGAATCACGCCCCAGCAGCGTTACTGGGAACGAGGTTTATTGCTATTTGCCTTGATGCTAGGTGGGAATGCAATTTTTGGGCTGTTTCTCTTAGCCAGAAAACTCAGCCCTTTGAGTTTGTCGCAGCTTTTTTATCCTGATGTTTTGCGGTTTATACTGAGCCGTTTCTTTCTCAATTTAGTTTTTGCAGTTGTGGGATGGCTGATTTATCGTTATTTACGACGTTCAGCACAGCGAAAATTTTTTAAAATACAATTATAAAAATCCTAAGGAGTTTCTATGCAAACAACTCCAGTCCGTTGGACGACTGATGATTTAGAACTGTTCGCAGGCGATCGCCGAAATCGCTATGAGATTATTGATGGAGAATTATTTGTGACGAAAGCACCTCACTGGGATCATCAATCAAGTTGTACCAATATTGGTACGGCTCTCACGATTTGGTCAGATGAAACTGGTTTAGGTAAAGTGGCGATCGCTCCAGGAATTATTTTCTCAGATGCTGACAATGTAATTCCTGACGTAGTTTGGGCAACTAATCAACGCTTAGAACTTTTGCTAGACGAAGCTGGACACCTGACAGGTGCACCAGAGTTAGTAGTAGAAGTTCTGTCTCCTGGCGAAAAAAATGAAAAACGCGATCGCGAGTCAAAATTAAAGCTTTATTCAGTTCAGGGAGTTCAAGAATATTGGATTTGCGATCGTCTTCAGAAAAAAGTTGAAGTTTATCGTCGCCAACAGACTACCTTAAAGCTTGTAGCTACTTTATTTAGTCAAGACGAATTAACAAGTCCTTTGCTACCCGGTTTCTACTGCTTAGTCAGTAAACTTTTTTAGCCATGATATTAGTGCTTGAGATGAACACAGATCAGTTAAGATATCTGCGTCCATCTGCGGTTAAAAATCTCTAAACTCTTGCCAATACAGGCTGACTCGCCAAAGAAGTGACTGAGTTTGATTCTGACTCCGTGCAATAAATTTCACAGGAGTTATTGGGACTTTCAATCAGTTTAATCTTGTGAAGTTGAGATCCCAGTTGCTGGATGGGCGATCGCAATAAATTACTAATGTAAACTGCGATATTCTCCGCAGTGGGTACAACTTCAGCAAAGTAGGGAATGTCTTTGTTTAAAAAGGTGTGGTCAAATGGTTCTACCACATAATCTGCGATCGCCTGATGCAAAGCACCTAAATCGACAATCATGCCGGTGCGTTGATCAATTTCCCCTTTCACGGTAACTTCTAAATGGTAGTTGTGTCCGTGACCGTGGGGACGCGCACATTTACCATAAATTTCCGCATTCTCTTCATTACTCAGGTTAGGATTAGCCAGCCGATGAGCGGCGCTAAAGTGAGTGCTGATGGTGAGGTAGGCTTCCATTCCGTTTCCCATATAATCTGCCCAAAGTTCAGGATGTTCAAACAACTGCACACGGACTAGAGGCAAGTGAGGTGCTAACCGCTGCCAAATTAGCCGTGCAATATTCTCAGTAGTTGGTAGAGTTTGTTGGAATTCCGTCCATACATCGTTGAGATAAGAAAAGTCCAGTTGGCTCGTGACTTCCCGCTTAATTACCTGTTTTACATCAGACAAGTTCAGTACCATGCCATTTGCATCTAATTCCCCCATTAGGGAAACAAATAAGACATAGTTATGTCCGTGTCCAGGAAATTTAGAACCAGCACCAAATTTCTGAATATTCTCGGCTTCACTCAGTTCTGGCAACCAATAGCGATGACTTGCCGAAAATTGAGCCCGGCGATTAACAATGCATTGCATGAGTACACTGGGTAAAAAAGTTTAAATTTCTTAAAATTTCACTATTTCCAGCATAAACTAATTTCTCTCGCTTCGCTGAATCCGAAGCCAAAAGTCTAGTGCAGCACTGCGTAAATAAAGCTATTCTTTGCCAGCAGTCAAAAGCCTGTCTGATAAAAGTTCTTTCTTTTTACTTAATAACGCGCTGAAAAAATTTGTTCTACAGTCAGATTTAAATTTAGAAATGTTGGCGACTCTATACGGTCGTTTACTCTAAATTTTTTACCCCTATATTCACCCTCATTACTTAAAGAGTAAATTGTAATTGTTGGCTGTTTGGGGTCGCCTATCAACTCTTTGCTACCCAAAGCAGCATAATCCACAATCCAATATTCTTTTATACCCATTTCTTCATAATCAGCAAACTTTTTATGATAATCATCTCTCCAGTTAGTACTAACCACTTCAATCACTAATGGAATTGAATCTGGTTTACTAACAGTCGATTCTTTTTCCCATAACGGTTCATTTTTTAAGTTAGGAAGGTTCAGTAATAGAATGTCTGGATAGTAACCGGATTGTTTATTTTCCGGCTTAACTAGAACGTTTTTACTGCTTATATCATAAAGAAGTTTGAGTTCGACTGTTTTTAACAGTAGCATCCTTGCTAAAAACATAATTATTTGTTCATGTGTTCCCAGAGGTTGTGGCATTTGAATAATATCTCCATCGTGTAATTCATAACGGATATTTTCTGGTTGTGTTTCTAAAAATTCTAAAAATTCATCAAATGTAAATAGTTTTTGTAGAGATTGTGTCATAATTTTCTCCTTTGACTACGTAACAGATGCTTGGGCTTCACAGTGCAATCTCGTAGCTATACGGAATAGTTCTTGACCTGTATGCAGATAACGTTCGTCGTAGCTCAACGGGAAATAGGCCAATTCTTCTAGTCCATCGGCTACTTGATTGAGGCTGTAGTAGAGATGTGCTGCTGTTCCGGCTAAATTAGGGGGATTTGGTAGGGAACGAAAAGTAATTTGTGCTTGCTTGAGGTCATGGCGACAAGTTTGTAAGTATTCTTGAAATTCTTCTAACAATTCATCATCAAAGGGATCAGCGGCTAATTCATCCATTTGTTCTTCTAGGGAATTGAGAATGCCATCAAGTAGGCGATTGACTGGTTGATAAACTAAACGTAGCCATTCTTCAACTTGTTCATCAGCATCCCTTCCTGTCCGTCGTGTTACCTGATGACGCTTTTGTGCTGATGCTGTGCGCTGGTGGCGATCGCCTGACAATCTATCCGAAATATCCCTTAGTTGTTGGTCATAATTGAGACGGCGTTGAGTGTCCCCTAAAACCTCATACGCTGCATTAATGCGGATAATTTGCTCGTGATCTGCTGTTTTCTGATGACTGTCAGGGTGAAATAACTTTACCAAGCGGCGATAAGCTTGCTTAATCTCCGCTTGGCTAGCACTGGGACGAACTTTGAGAGTGTGGTAATGATTGGAATCGACCATTAATCTAATTGCATAGTTAGCTAACGCTAGCTGCTACCTTTGTCTCCAGGTCTTGGAACAACGGTGTACTTAAATACCTCTCGCCAAAACTGGGCTGAATCATCACAATTAAGCGCCCCTCGTTTTCTTGGCGTTGGGCGACACGAATTGCCGCAGATAATGCAGCCCCACTGGAAATACCAGATAGTAACCCTTCTTCTCTTGCCAAACGCCGACTGTAGGCGATCGCTTCTTCATCAGTGACAGTAATCACCTCATCAATTAATTCTAGCTTTAAAACTTGGGGAACAAACCCAGCGCCAATCCCCTGAATTTTGTGGGGGCCTGGTCTGCCTCCAGATAAAACTGGGCTATTGATTGGCTCAACAGCGATCGCTCGAAAGCTCGGCTTACGTGCTCTAAGTACTTCCGCTACACCAGTGATCGTACCACCTGTGCCTACCCCAGCGACAATCATATCTACCTCGCCATCAGTATCTTCCCAGATTTCCTCTGCCGTGGTTTCCTGATGAACTTTCGCATTGGCCGGATTGCGGAACTGTTGCAACATATACGCATTTGGCGTTTTGTCAACTATCTCCTGCGCCCGTCGAATGGCTCCACTCATACCTTCCATTCCAGGTGTGAGTTCCAGTTCAGCTCCATAAGCCCGCAGCATTGCCCGTCGTTCCCCACTCATTGTCTCCGGCATGGTTAAAATTAATCGATAGCCCTTGGCCGCTGCTGCCATTGCTAAAGCAATTCCTGTGTTTCCAGAAGTAGGTTCTACCAATAGTGTTTTTTGCGGAGAAATCAGTCCCTCTTCTTCTGCCGCACTAATCATACTCAGCCCAATCCGGTCTTTGACTGATGCCGAGGGGTTCATACTTTCTAGTTTCACCACAATCTGCGCCACACACCCCTCTGCTTGAGGGATACGATTTAATTGCACTAAAGGTGTCCGTCCAACAAGTTCTGTGATGTTACGAGCAATTCGCATAATTCTTTATTAGCCCTTAATCATTAGTTTTTATTCAAGACTCACAAGTCAAGGGACAAGAGCAAGAATTCATTGCTCTGGACTTTTGACTTTTGAACGCCACTTGCTACAAGCCGGGAAACCCATCCAACGCAATGGCTCCTCTTGACCCTTGACTAAATGTAGTACATGATATCCAACTGCCGCCGGGAGTCTCTTTTTTCACAAAGATCCTGAAGCGTGTAGTTTTGTAAAACCAAATTTGCTGCCTGACAAGCTTCTTGCCAGATGTCATCTACAACAGAACTATCTACAGTTCTGGGATTGATGTTTTCTTCACAGATACGCACATCTAATCCTTCCAAGCACTCCAAAATCTCTAATATTGTGATTTTACGAGGTTCTCGTGCTAACAGATAGCCACCTTTTGACCCACGTTGGCTTTTGACTATACCGCCACGCCTTAAGGTCGCTAGTAGTTGTTCTAGATAGCGATCGGGTATGTTTTGCTGTGCAGCAATCTGTCGAATTTGCAGCGGTTCGCCATTTTGGTAGTAACTTGCCATCTCTAATAAGGCAAGAATTGCATATTCAGATTTACACGATAGTTCCACAAGCAGGGTTAAAGGATGAAGGTTAAAGAATGAAGTATGAAATTTTTTATCTTTCATACTTCATCCTTTTCCTAGTATACTCCGGTTATCCACTGGGGTATGCTAGCCATGCGCTACAGAAAAAAACCCCCGTCATTAGGCGGGGGTAATAAGTTTTAAACTTTAAGGCAAATGATCAACGCTCAATTTCAGATTTAGAAGCTAAACGTTGTTCTGACAGTACCGATGATTGCACTATCTGAGTTGTTGCTTTGACCAGGAGCGGTCAAGTAAATCACACCAGGGGTGATGGAGATGTTATCAGACACGCGGTACTTGTAAAAGCCCTCAATGTGGTAAGGAACTTCACTACCACCAAGACCAGGACGGTTACGAGCATAGGGTTCTGCACCAGCAAAGATACCCAACACGTTACCCTTCTTACCAAAGTCAGCTAAGGCTACACCAGCGCCGTAGCTCCAAGCTTCATAATCATTACCAGCACCTTGCTGTGTGACATCATGGTAAGAAACAAAGCCACTAACTGAGAGTTTGTCGCTAGGTCTAAACGCTGCGGACAAACCGTAGGAATTACTGTTGGCTGCACCTGTCAGGATATTGGCTTGACGAGTACCGACGATACCACCAGAAACACCGCTATTACCATTGAGTCCAAAGCCGCCATCAAATAAAGAAGTACCAGCAGCGTTATAACCGTGCACATAGGTAGCAGCTACGGCTACGCGATCGCCAACGGCAAAGTTCAACTGTCCGAGAGCAGCGTAGTTGCCGTTAAATAAACCTGTATTAGCACCAGGATTATTTGCGTCCGATGCCAAGTAACCTATAGTGAAAGAACTTGGCTTCAAGATACCGAGGCCAACTTTTGAACCAAAGGGTACGTTGATGCCTATACCTGCGCCACCACCAATGCGATAGATGGGATTTTCAGATGCGAAAGTAGATAACGCACCATTACCACCATCGGTTTTGTCGAAGAAGTAAGGGTTGTTAACAGCTGCATAATGGCTGTGTTGCCCACCAGACGCAGCGATGTAAACTTGAGCTGGGCCAATAGGGGCTTCATAGGTCAATCGGTCGATCTTGACAGCGTTGCTACCTGTGTTACCAACGTTAAAGGTTTGTTTACCTTCTGCGGTGGTTAAAGGTAGGTCAGCGTTGTCTCGGAAGTCGAAAGCTGTAGCATTACCAGCAGCAAGACGAGTGGTCAACAAGTCTCTACCGGTGAAGCTGGTGTTTAAGCTTAGACGCACTCTGTCTTGGAAGACAGTGTTGTTGGCGCTGTCAGTTTTGCCACCGAAAGCATCAGTCACAGCGAAGATTGCTTCACCAGCAAGTTTGGTGGTGGTGGAGAACTGATGAGCTTCCAATTCTGCAGTGCGTGCTTCTAAGGAATCTACGCGACCACGGAGGGTTGCTAGTTCTGCGGAAAATTCTTCTTGTAAACGTTGTAAGGTAGCTAAATCTTGTTTTGTCACCAAATCAGCTGTTGCTGTGGCGATCAATTCGTTCACCCGATCCAAACAGGCGTTTAAACCAGCGGCGAATTCATAACGGGTTAAAGCACGATTACCGCGATAAGTACCGTTGGGATAACCTGCAATACAACCGTAGCGCTCAACCAAGGACTGCAAAGCTTGGAATGCCCAATCGGTAGGTTGCACATCGGAAAATTGAGAAACCGATGTCACCTGAGACTGAACACTGTTACTGTTACCTTCTTTGCTGTAGCGGTTAACTTGCTCGAGAACGCTGGAATCGCTGCTAGCAGGAGCTGCTTGAGCCAAAAGTTCTGGCTTTGGGGCTACTTCCGCAACCGCTTGTTTTTCAGCGGGCAATACTTCTGTGGTGGCGTTTGGTGCTGCGATCGCTGCTGCCGAAACTAACAGCGTTGCTCCCAGAACTGCCGGACTAACCACCAGGGATTTCCATAACAGATTAGACATCTTTCTTTTCTCCTCACACCTTGTATAGATAATTGTGTTTCGTTGCACCTAATTCTCAAAAATGCGGCATCTGGTTAAAATCAGCAGATGAGGCATAGTTGCTACTAATACAATTCTAGTTTTTGCAAAGCTAATAACTGATTAACTTATTATGAAAAATTCATGTAATTAACTTATGCAAAAACACACCTTTATACCATATCATTATAGAACATTTGAGCCAGATGACAAGCTAATGGCGATCGCCTTATTAACTGTCACACACTCAGGAATCAACTTACCTGCTTACTTGATCAGAAAGCAGGTTCAGTAGATTCATCGACTCCTCACCAGCGGCAAATGTTTCCAAATTGGAAAATAAAGTGGAAAGGGGTGAGAAACCTCTTAGCTGATTTGTGAAATTACTTTTGCTAAATCAAAGTCACTCTGGGTCAAACCACCCGCATCATGCGATGTGAGGCTGATTTTGACTTTATTGTAAGAAATCTCTATATCTGGATGATGTCCTGCTGACTCTGCAGGTGCCACCAACTTATTCACAAACTCAATTGCCTGGACAAAATCGTTAAAGGTGCGTGTAATTTGCAATTGAGCACCTACGACTGTCCAACCTGACAAAACACTTGTGCTATCTTGAATTTCCGCCTCAGTGAGTAGCCGTGCCATATTTAAAACTTCCTATCATGTCTTTGTGGCATCTTGCAATCTGATGGGGTCTTCTGCTGTTGTGCAAAATCTTATTTGAGGAAGATAGACGCTGTGTCAAAAGTTATGCTGCTGCCCAGGAGCGATGCAAGATATAGCGGTTTTCAGTCGAGTGCAATACAGTCTTCATCAGGGAGTCTGAATTCAGAATTCAGGAGAATGCGATATTCTGGCTCCTGACTCCTTTGAGTCCGGGTGTATTTCATTGATATGAGAATTGCTATATTGTTCTTTCTAAAGCCTAAATTTTTCAGCGTCAGCAATAACAAATCAAAAATCACCTACAAAAACTATCCGCTCTGATTTAGATCGGTGGATCTAAGTCAGAGCGGTCTAGCGGGTCTTCAGGTTGCAACCAGACTGCCGGAAGGGACTCCTAGCTCGCCTAGCTAATTGAGCTAACTTAGTATCTCAAGATGACTAAGGCTAACTTCTAGAGAACAGCTCCGGCGCGCAGCCGGCTAACTGCAACCTGATGACCCATGCATGTACTACTTTCTATCATGGGCATCACCTCCTTGTTGCCTAAGCGGTCTTAATTTCAAAAGGGCAGAGCAGTAAAGCTCTGGGCGTTTAACCTGAAATAAATATAGCACACAAATTTTAGATAAATGCACTAAAAATTAAAAACCCCCACGAGAACGCGGGGGTTGATTTGAGAATGAGGAATAATCGAGGCTAAATAGCCCTCAATTCATCATTATTTTAAAGAGCATTACCGCGAGGTAGAACTTCCTCAGGGAATACAAATTGTTCGTGGGGTTGATCTTGAGGAGCCATCCAAGCGCGGATACCCTCGTTCAGCAAAATGTTTTTGGTATAGAAAGTTTCAAACTCTGGGTCTTCGGCTGCCCGTAATTCTTGGGAAACGAAGTCATAAGCCCGCAAGTTGAGTGCTAAACCGACAATACCGATAGCAGCCATCCACAAACCGGTGACTGGCACAAACAACATGAAGAAGTGTAACCAACGCTTGTTGGCGAAAGCAATCCCGAATATCTGTGACCAGAATCGGTTTGCAGTCACCATTGAGTAGGTTTCTTCTGCTTGGGTGGGGTTGAATGCCTTGAAGGTGTTGGATGATTCTCCGTCTTCAAACAAGGTGTTTTCCACTGTCGCACCGTGAATGGCGCACAACAATGCTCCGCCCAATACCCCGGCTACTCCCATCATGTGGAAGGGGTTGAGGGTGAAGTTATGGAATCCTTGGATGAAGAGGATGAACCGGAAGATGCCTGCGACTCCGAAACTGGGTGCGAAGAACCAGCTGGATTGTCCCAATGGGTACATCAGGAAGACGCTGACAAATACGGCGATGGGGGCGGAAAATGCTAGGGCGTTGTATGGACGTATCCCTACTAGCCTGGCAATTTCAAATTGTCTCAACATGAAGCCAATGAGTGCAAAGGCTCCGTGTAGCGCCACGAATGCCCACAGTCCTCCTAGTTGGAACCATCTGGTCAAGTCTCCTTGCGCTTCTGGTCCCCACAACAGCAATAAGGAATGTCCTAGGCTGTCTGCTGGTGTTGATACTGCGACTGTGATGAAGTTACATCCTTCTAGGTAGGATGACGCTAGTCCGTGGGTGTACCACGAGGTGACGAAGGTTGTGCCGGTTAGCCATCCGCCTAGTGCTAGGTAGGCTGTTGGGAATAATAATACTCCTGACCACCCTACGAATACGAAGCGATCGCGTTTCAACCAGTCGTCTAGAACGTCAAACCACCCTCTACTGGGTGCGCGTCCAACTGCGATGGTCATTAGAGGAAATCTCCAAATGTTTATAAGTACAGGGTTTAACTTTTGTATTATGGGTTGCCAGGATTTAGCTCTCCATAAACAAAAAGCGAACTGGGTTGTCAGTCTAGTTTACAATTTTTTACTGACTTTAATCATATTAGGTGTAAATTACTTATTTTTCTAGAGTTTTTTTCATAAAATTTAATATTTATACATTTAGGGGACTGGGTGATGAGGAATATTGGGATGGGGATTCAAACTCCGACCATATCTTGAAAGAATTTATTTCCCAGTCCCCACCCCGATCCCAGGATTGGACAGCTAACGCTAGAATAAGTGCTACAGTTGAGTTTTATTATTGCTAAATGTTTACCATTGACCTAAGCCTGAGAAATACTGCCTTCCCTATATCAGTACAACGTAAGTCAGCAGAAGATGCAGAGGCTGTCTACCAGCTAATTTTGGCAGCGATTCGCTCTGGCAATCCTGACGTTGTGGAACTCAAGTGTGAGGGCAAGACAGAGAAAAAAATTGCCGTCCGTGCTAGTGAAATTTCTGGGGTACAGATTACCCAGAAAGATGGTGTCACCACTAGTAGTGGCAGACCACCTGGTTTTGTCACTTTAGCTGCTGAATAACCAAGGTGTGTAAATGGCAGAAGTAGGCATCGAAGTTAAGGATTTACACTTCAGTTGGCCTAATGGAGAGAATGCGATCAAATCTTGTTCTCTAGAAGTACCCAAGGGTGAATTTTGGATGCTCTTGGGTACAAACGGTAGTGGCAAATCAACATTACTCAGACTGCTGGCGGGGTTATTAGCTGCCCAGTCTGGAAAAATTCGAGTTCTGCATCCCGTTGGCTTTGTGTTTCAGAATCCTGACCATCAGCTAGTAATGCCAACAGTTGGCGCTGATGTGGCTTTTGGACTTGTAGAAGAAAAATTACCAGCGGTGGCTGTGAGAGCCAGGGTAGAAGAGGCTCTAGGGGCAGTGAATTTGCAATCTCTACAACGACGACCTATCTACGCTCTGAGTGGGGGGCAAAAACAGCGAGTGGCGATCGCTGGTGCGATCGCTCGTCGCTGCGAAGTCTTATTATTAGATGAACCAACTGCTCTGCTTGATCCAGATAGTCAACTTGATTTAGTGGCTGGTGTGCGACGTCTTGTCAAAAGTCGTGGCATTACAGCCTTATGGGTGACGCATCGCTTAGATGAATTGAATTACTGTGACGGCGCATTTTTACTAGAAAATGGCTCTCTTGTGGATCAGGGTGAAGCCCAGCGCCTCAAACAGCGTCTAATGGAAATAGACACAGCCGCTTCTTAATGTCTATGTTTTCGGCCAGGTTTCATTTGAAATTAATAATTCATTACCAATATTAAAAGAACTACAACGCGCCTTTAGAGGCGCGTTTTTAGTTCTTACATCTACCTCAAGACAACTTTTCTCATCCCATAGTATTTTTTCTTTTCTGTAACATAGTGTTACAAGGGATGCTTCAACTAATATATAGAGTTATGAATGAATTTTGTTAACTCTAGATAATTGTGATTAAAAACCATGTCCCGTCCCTCACACGAAGCCGTTTTGTTAGTAGACGGCTACAATATAATTGGCGCTTGGCCATGCCTGAAAAAAACCCGTGACAATGCTGGACTAGAAGCTGCGCGGGGGGAACTCGTTGAAGCTATGACTAGTTACAGCTCGTTTCAGGGTTATGATACTCAAATAGTTTTTGACGCTCAATACCACAATGCTTCTAGTAATAAAGAAATTATTACAGAGCTTTTATCAGTTCATTACACTGATTTTGGGCAAACAGCAGACACATACATTGAAAAAACTTGTGCATCTTTACGCTACCAAATAGCACAATCTCGAATTGCACGTATGATTGTTGCCACATCAGATCGAGCGCAGCAATTGACGGTACAGGGATATGGCGCTGAATGGTTGTCTGCACAACAACTGTGCGGCGAAGTCGAGACTACAGTCTGTCGAATGCGGCACAAGTATCAATCACGCAAGCAACCTCAGAGTAGATTTTTAGCAAATTCCATAGATGCCAAGGCCCGTCAACGCCTGGCTGAACTGCGAATGGGATTCTCTAATAAATATTAGCTTGAGAATATTAGCATTAAAACTCTCTGTTTAGTCTCCAAGATGGGTTTTGACTGTAAAGCGATGTATTTTAGCATCTAAAAAAAATTGGCGAAAGTACTTGCCAAATCCTATCTCTTAGCATTATCATTATAAATTGTGAGCGTTCCTCAGTAGCTCAGTGGTAGAGCGATCGACTGTTAATCGATTGGTCGCTGGTTCGAATCCGGCCTGGGGAGTTAAAAAAGTTAATTTAAAGCTTAGGTGCAGATGATAGCTATTTCGTATATCAATGCCTCTGAAAAGCTTTGATATTCACTGCAAGTGGCTAGCCTTCTATGCCAGAAGTACGGATATATCTATAGCTATGGGCGAACAACTCATGAGACTGGAGCGCTACGTCCAACTTGAAATATAGTACTTGTACAGTGGATGAAAACTAGCTGATCGCTTGTTGAGTTTAGAGGCTGAATTGTGACCATTCACTACCGAATTGCCGCGATGGCTGATCTCACTATTCTTTAATTAGACATATTACCAAAACCAACTTTTGCCTACTGGACAAGATAACTCACAAAGAGTTCCTTTCGGAGAAAGGGAAACGCGCCTAAATTTTCCTTTGAATTGTCGAGCTAAATTTCTAAACTGCTGTGTTCCCTGACCTTCGCTAGATGAGTTCATACCCAAACCGTCATCTATAACTGCCACAGTATAGCAACCTTCGGATGGCGAGCAAGTAACTACAAGGCGGGTTACTCCCGTAGCGTGTTGACCAACATTGCACAAAGCTTCTTCCAGGAATCGGCAAAATCCTCGCTTTTGTTCAATACTTAAGTGTGAATTGTCTATAGGCTCAAATGTCCTGATTTTCACCTTGAGGGTTTTAAAACAAGGAAAGTCTCGCTCTAACGTATAACTGTAAATTTGATAGAGAATTTCGTGCAGCGGATCGTTTAGGTTTATTACGAGACCTTTTCCTAAATAGAGGCTACTGTCTTGATTTGTAGGTTCTTGTTGTAGAAATTCATAAATACCTCGGAGATCATTGTTCAATTTTTCAAGTTCTGTTTGAATTTCGAGTAATAATTCATCTGTTGGTAAATCCTCCTAGAAGTCGCTCTCATTATCAGTTTACCAAAAACTTATATAATATTCTCACCTGCTTTAAAAAAGCTTTATGTCGATATGATAATCCAGTTACGTTCAAACTTTATTTAATAAAAAAAATCGGTGTAGGAGACAGTCCTATACCGTTTATTATGTATGCATTAAGTCAGTTTCGGCGGTTAACTAGTACCGCAAGGCGGAAGTCAAAAGTCAAAAGTCAAAAGTCAAAAGTCAAAAGTCAAAAGTCAAAAGTCAAAAGTCAAAAGAATTGTATTCTGGGCTTTTGCTCCATTTGAAATGGTATGTTTATTTACGCCGCGATGTACTAGGGAGAGAGGTTTTGAGGCTTCGGGGTTGTTTGGAAAGTCGTACAGTATGCCGGATAACCTTTATGCAAAGCTCTCAATGATACAGATGCGTTGGTAAGGGTACGGCACTAGTATATTTGCGATAAAATTAAGGAAGATTGCAGTTTTAATGCACTAATGCGATCGCTCTTTTTGTCAAAGTCTCCGCAGTCAATCCATTAAACGCCATCAACTCACCAGCGCTGGCTGTGGTTTCCCCACGCTTCCAGGCGAAGGTATCGCGCTTGCTGCTGCTGCGTAACAAAATTGGTTCTAGCATTGCTGCAGCACCACCAGTTACACCAATTAGCGCATCACCAGCAAATAATTCGGCAAATTTATCATCCTCTAAGAAACCACCATCGGGTTCGGAACAAGTTTCCCATGCAGTATCATCAGGACGATATAAACGGCGGGGATTGATAATAGAAACTATCTTGACTCCAATACCTTCAGTTTCTAAGAAAGCTGCGGCTTCAAATACTGGGATTAGTGTTAAATCACCAATAACAGCAAATACAACTTGTTTTGCACCAGTGACTTCATGTAATAACACCGCACCGTCGCGTAAACCTTGGCGGGTTTGTTCTAATGTGGTGCGAATTGGTAATGGTGACTTACTTGCAGTAATCACAATTCCCTTATTTTTAGTTTTCAATGCCCAGTCATAACAGGCTTGAATGCTGTTAGCATCGGGAGGGAATAATGGGAATATATTTCCATTCCGCATGAGGGAAGCAAAATAAGCTTCTATTTCTGGACGTTGGTGAGTCCAACCGTTGCGCCCTTGCTCTAATGCCCCAGCAGTAAATAAGGTAATTGTTGAAGGTGTTTGACGGCGTAATTCTGCCATTGCTTGGGTGACGGTTTGCCAAATTGGTAAGCCGTTGATGGCAAAAGATTCATAAGAACACCACAGAGTTCTTGCACCCATTAACGCTAAACCTGCGGCTAAACCTGCACAAGCATCTTCACTCAATGGTTCATAAACTTGTCCGTTTGGTGCTTGGTTATATAAGTCGTCGGTTGTGGGGTGGATAATCTTGAGTGCTTGGTTGATGTTGGCAATTCCTGATGCTTCGTTACCATCGGCGTTGGTGACAAGGAAATTTGGATCTTTCTTCCCAACTATTCCTACTAATCTTCCCATTGCTGTTGTGGCAACTTTGGGATCTCCACCAACTGCATATTCTTCTAAAGGTAATTCTCCTAAGTCTGGTAATGGTAATTCAAATTCTGTGACTACTGTTTTAGCTGCGGGGCCACCACTGGCGCGTTCGGCGTTGGTGCGTACTGTTTGCCAAGCCTCGGCTGATAAGGCGCGGGTTTGCAAGGCGCTGATGATATGGGGTGCGTCGAGGGTATCTTTGGGATAGAGGTTGTGAGATTTTGCACCTGTGGCGTGAACACCTGCACCTTTGAGTTGTTTGATGATGAAGACGGTGAGTTTACCGCTTGCAGCTGATTTTGCGGCTTTATCGACAGCAACGAGTACGGCTTTGGTAAATTCCAGGCGTTTCTCGAAGGAGAAGGCGGTACTATCAACATAATCCCCTGGTTGGTTTTGGTCGTCGAATTCTTTAGCATCGACTAGCACGACTTCATCAAAACCGTTACCTTGCCAGTAGGCTATCATCTGTGCGTTGGTTTTGAGGGAAACCATGCTGTGGTGTTCTTGGCTGTAACCGTTCCATACCAATACTGGTAAGAAGTTGGTGACACTGGGGTAAGCTGTATGGAAGTGGGCGATCGCACTCACAATATAAGGCTCACCCAATCCCCCATCCCCCACAGTAAAGGGGAATAATTTATCTCGATGCAGCAATGCAGCCGACATTGCAAAGTGTTGCCCTTGTCCCAAAGGCCCTGCGGGTGCGAGAATACCGGGAATGTAACCGGAGAGGTGTCCTAAAAGTCCATGCTTTTCCCGGAAGCGATCGCGCAATTGTTGGACTGTAAAGATTCCCATATCTTCCAAGGAGCGATCCAGGAACATGGCACTATAAAATCCAGGGGCATGGTGTCCGACTTCGGTAATAATGTTTTTGTACCCTAACATGACCAAAGCTGCATAGGCTTCCGCTTGACTAGCAAATCCACCAGGATGTCCAGAAGCTTTACTACCTGTGATTTGTAGCGTTAGGTAACGTAAGGCATCGGCGGCGAGTAAGGTTTGATATACGGCTGCTGGATCGGTAGGATCGGCGATCGCTATTTTGCCAGAAGCGATCGTAGGGGTTGCACCATAGGTTTCAAAACCTGGTAGCGCTTCCCCAAAATATTGAATTCCTTCACAAAAATTGGGAAGCGCTGAAGATGCTTTTGGGGTGATTGCCGTCATGCTGAGTACCTTATAAGGATGAGGAGCAACTGTAAATGCTCGTTCAAGTTAACAAAAATTTTACAACTATCAGGTTGTATCAGTTGATTGCAGTTTGGCAATAGTCAAGATAAGCAGCTTCAATGCAAATTAAAAAAAATTTAATGTTGTTTTTTGAGTTTCATTGCCAAAAAAGAGTTATCCACTAAAAACAGCCTATGAAACTGCCAAAAGGCCCCCAATCCCCAGCGCTTGTACAGATGCTGCAATGGATCTTTCGTCCTATGCCGTTTATGGCAGAATGTGCAGAGCGCTATGGCGACATCTTCACTATGCAATTGAATGGCCCTGTGGTGTTCACTTGCAATCCCCAAGCGTTACAGCAAATGTTGACTAGTGATACCAAAGAATTTACAGCTCCCCGTGATTGGAACATGGTTTTTGAACCAATGCTAGGGAAAAATTCTTTAATTACAGTTGATGGGGAGGTACATCGCCGTCAACGCCAATTGTTAATGCCTCCCTTGCATGGCGATAGAATGCGAACCTATGGACAGGTAATTAATGATGTCACAGAGCAAGTAATTAGCCAATGGCAAATAGATAAACCTTTCTGTGTGCGATCGGCAATGCAAGCTATTACCATGCGGGTAATCATGCAAGCCGTGTTTGGATTATATGAAGGGCCACGCGCCGAGGAGTTGGAGACAGTCTTAGCGACAATGTTAAATGAGTCCTCCCCCTTCCGGGTGATCGAACTCTATTTTCCGGCTCTACGCCAGGATTTTGGGCCTCGGAGTTCTTGGGGGAGGTTTATCCGTCGCCGCCAGCGAGTGCATCAACTTCTGAATGAGGAAATTCAGGAACGACGAGATAACCCTGATGAGTCACGCACAGATATTCTGAATTTACTCATGGCAGCTCGTGATGAAGACGGTCAACCAATGACTGATGAAGAACTGCGTGATGAATTGATGACGCTGTTGACAGCCGGACACGAAACCACTGCAACTGCCTTAACCTGGGCTTTGTACTGGATTCATAAATCACCATCAGTGCAAGAAAAGCTGCTGGCAGAACTCGATAATTTAAGCGATCGCTCAGACTCCACTAGTATTCTTAAATTACCCTATCTCAACGCTGTTTACTCGGAAACCTTGCGGATTTACCCAGTGGGGATGCTGACTTTTCCACGAGTTGTCAAAACACCTGTATCTCTGTGTGGTTACGAATTAGCACCAGGTACTGTTGTGCTGGGTTCGATTTATTTGACCCACCAACGAGAAGATTTATACCCACAACATCAGCAATTTAAACCAGAACGCTTTTTAGAACGCCAATTTTCACCCTATGAGTTTTTGCCCTTTGGCGGTGGTGTCAGACGCTGCATTGGGATGGCGTTCGCTCAGTTTGAAATGAAAGTAGTACTTGCCAAAATTCTTAGTAGCTGGGATTTAGCATTAGTTGATCACCGTGACGTGCAACCCAAGCGTCGCGGTTTAGTGACAGGGCCTGATCGTAGCATTCAGATGGTTGTAAAAAGCCAGCATCAGCCAAAGTCTCGTACTTTAGTCCACCCACAAGGGGATAGTCACAACAACTAACATGTGTAAGGGCGAACGGTTGTTCGCCCCTACGCCCTGCAAAAGAACAAAATCTCTCCTGAGATATGTTAGATAAATAGCGATCGCCACTAAACTGACATAGCAATATTGATTTTTTATACATATAGCTATGTTAGATATCTATATCATTAACTTATTGGTGATTGGTCTACTATTGCTAATCGTCACATTAGGTTCTGGTTGGATTTCGCGCTTACCACTTTCCTTTGCTCTTATCTACCTATTGGTTGGGATTTTTTTAGGTCCCTATGGCTTAGGATTGATTCAATTGCGCCGTGATGATGTATTCAATGCAGAATTTCTACAACGCCTCACAGAATTGGTGGTAATTATTTCTGTATTTAGCTGTGGTTTAAAAATAGTTCGACCTTTAAACTTTAAAGTTTGGGCTATTACAATTAGGCTTATTGGTTTTTTAATGCCGATTTCAATTTTTTCTTTAGCTATTGTCGGCAAATTATTGTTAAATTTAGATTGGGGAGCAGCTATTTTATTAGGTGCAATTCTTGCCCCCACCGATCCAGTCTTAGCCTCAGAAGTGCAACTAACTGATACTAAAGACAAAGATGAGTTACGCTTTGGTCTAACTTCAGAAGGTGGATTAAATGACGCTTTAGCATTTCCCTTTGTTTATTTTGGGCTTTATGCCTTAAAAGATAGTAACTGGGATAACTGGTTTAAACAATGGTTAGCAGTTGATTTAATTTGGGCGATCGCATCCGGTATTGTGATGGGCATTATTATTGCCAAAGCAATAGTTTGGCTTGATAAACAAGTCCAAAAGCACCGTTCTGCTAATGAATTAATGGAAGATTTTATTGCCATCAGCATGATTTTACTGACTTATTCATTAACAGAAATTATCAACGGCTATGGATTTTTGGCAGTATTTGTAGCTGGCTTAGTTGCCCAAAAAAGTTACCGAAGCTCAGAAAAGCCACTAGGGCAATTAGAATTTATTGAACGACTAGAAAAGCTACTAGAAGTTGCAACAATCTTATTACTAGGTTCGATATTACTATTAGAGCCAATTGTTAAGTATTCAACTCAATCTTTTTTAGTTATATTTCTGTTATTCTTTCTCATCCGTCCTCTGGGAGTCTGGATTAGTACAATTGGTGTAAGTCCTGTAGATTCCCATCGCCGCACCTTACACCCAAGAACTCGCTGGTTACTTGGTTGGTTTGGCATTCGTGGTGTAGGTTCTTTATATTATCTTGCTTATGCATTTGGTCATGGCTTAAAAGGCGAAACTGCTGAACAAATAGCTTGGATAACTTACACCACAATTGTAGTTTCGGTGATTGTACATGGAATTAGTGCTACGCCTTTAATGAATTGGTATGAGCGTAGTATTGCCAACCAAAGAAAGTCTACTTCTCGCACCACCATTGATGAATTTGAATAGAGCTAATTACAAGTTCAAATGTACTATAGCGGTTCTCATTCAGATGCGGTACAAAATCATATCGGAAACTGTAGGGGCACGGCACTGCCGTGCCCTTATGGGTGTACCTCTCGTCACCGAGAATTGCTATAAAAATCAATCAAATTTTTAATCTAAAATTCTTTTATCATCAGGACTGTAGAGCAAAATGTGAAAATTTAAGTATTTTAAAGGTGAAGAGGTACTAAAAATGCATACAGTAAAAGGTTGTGACTACCTTGTATAGTATTTTTCTCCGATGAAAAAGTTTTTTTTTGGCACTGCATGTGCTATCTTTATTCCCTGTGGTATTAATTTGCTGGAAGCATCATTTAATTCCACTGCCTACGCCCTAGACGATTCTAAAATGACAGTCTGCGAAATTCCTCCAACCAGACCTACAGGAGGAAACACCCTAGCAAGAATGTTAGCTATACAACTATGTGAGCAGCCCCAGTTAAAGAATCAACAGACACTCACTACACCAGTGAGAGAATCCGATTCGTCATCTGCGGTGCCATCATCAACACGACAAAATCAGGACTCTAATGAAAAATTAGACGGTGTCAACACCAGAGTTTGTAAACTTCCAACTGATGGAAGCACTGGAGGAAGTATACAAGTTAAACAACAGTGTAATCTAGTTCGATGACAGTAGCATAAATACAGCGTTGCTGAATATGTAATAATTTGCAATGATCTAGAGATTGAAAATCCAATTTGATATCAACTATAGAACTAGTATTTGATTTTTGAAATACACGTAGTAGTAGTAGTAGTAGTAGTAGGGTGGGCAGTGCCCACCACATCCAGGGTTTGGTGGGCACTGCCCACCCTACGTATAGTTCAATAATCAAATCGGATTCCTATAGTACTTAAGTACTGTTACAGTTTCAGCAACGCTAGAATTTCTAATCAGCTAAAGTGTGATTAATCTGCATTCCCCGACTTTGGATTGCTTCCATAAATAAATCTGTTGGTAATGCTTCTTCCACAGGCCAAACTCCTGGTTTCTTGAGTTTACCTGAAATTAAAAATTGGGCAATGCTACCTGTGCCACAACCAGAAGCTAGGGCTGTATTTTCATACACTAAGTTTGCACAATAAGTAGCTATTTTACCATTTTTTTGTCCCGTAACTTCTGCACGCACTGCTACCCCAATACCGCTGAAAGGATTGGTAATATCTGTCATAAAATGACTAACATAAGACAAAAATTCAATCATATTATGACGCTGCATTAACCACTTAGGAAAGATATTTGCAGCCATCCAAGTCAGATAATTATAAAAGTCAGGCACAGAACCAAACTTAGTAATTACAGTTTTCACTGATGGAAAAGAACGGGGTATTGTAAATGTTTCGGGCATATCAAACCAGTAAACCCCACTGCGTCCATAGGGAGATGGAAAGTTAATCATTTCCCTATCAGTATAGGGTTTAACTAACCTCCATTTACCATCAATCCAAGCTTCAAAAGGATGTTGTAACCCTAAAAAAGTTGTCCGCATTACCGTCACACCAGCACCACCTGAACCAGAGACTAAATAACTCAGGTGTATCTTTTCTGGGTTATCGAATTGCTCAACACCCTGACGTACCATACTGTTAGAAATGCCGGGAAAAATCCCAGTGTTAACAATTGCTGTTACACCAGCAGCGATGGCTTGATCATGACAACTTAGTGCCTTAATAGTATAAGAACGATGATCACTAACATCGATATAGTTAACACCTTGTTCAATGCAGAGTTGCAGAACATTGGTATCTCGGTGATGAAAAGGGCCGGCACAGTGAATCACTAAATTAGATTGTGCGATCGCCTTCCGCAACTTGTCAACTTCCGCTAAATCCAACATCAAAAACTGCACTGGTTTTTCCAAAAGCAAGCTACCAGTCTTTTCAATCGCTGGAGAACGTCCAGTGATTGTAATTTCCGCTTGCGTGTGGGTAGCTAAGTCTTGGGCAACACTGCTACCAATGCGCCCTCTTCCCCCCAGAATCAAAACTCTATCTGTCATTACTCATACATGGGCAAAATTACTCTAATTTCATCATTTTTTTTGCCACCTTTGTCATCGATAACAAGTATGACATTAATTACCTAAAAAATTCCAAATACAGATCCAACAGTGGATTTAATTGAATCTCTGGCATCCTTTAAAGTTTGAGCAATGGGGTGTTTAGTTTGCAAAAATACTCGGGCACAATTGCGTCCTGGCATCCCAGAAATTGACCCGCCTGGATGCGTACCTGCACCAGTTAAAAATAGATTTTCAATCGGGGTCTTATAGTTAGCTATTTCTGGCAAGGGACGGAAGAATACCATCTGTTCTAAGGTCATATCAATATGGTAATAATTCCCTTTATAAGCGCCTAATCTTTCTCCTAATTCTGCCGGACTTTCTACACGACGGGCAATAGTTGCTTGTTTGACATTTGGTGCATAGGTTGCCAACTTATCAATTACTCTGTCAGCAACTTGATTTTTCAATTCATCCGTCCAACCAGTACCTTTCAAACCAGTACCTTTAGCACCTGTAATTTGATAAGGGGCAAAAAATTCAATCCATAATGTATGCTTCCCTGGTGGTGCTAATGAAGGGTCGAGGGCACTAGGCATCACCACATACATTGATGGATCAGAATCAGGAATTTCTCCTAAAGTACATTTACTATGAGCCTGTTCCACATGAGTAACAGAATCTGCGATTAAGATTGAACCAATTAGATATTCATCTTTATGAGCATGGTAGGGAAAGCGTAAAGGTTCATCTAAAGCTAAATCTATCTTCAGAATAGTTTCGTTATTATTTACAATCCGACGTTCTAATCTTTCCCACAAGTCACGATCAACTGCATCAACATCAGATTTATCAGTCATTTGTAAAAATAAACGTTGGGCATCGATATTAGAAATAACCCCATATTTAGCTAGATATTCTTTGCCACCAGCCACTCTGACACCCACTGCTTTAGCATCATCAATCATAACTTTTTCCACATGCTGATCTGTGAGAATCACACCGCCTTTACTTGTGACTAAATTCACCAAAGCTTGCACAAGTGCGCCAGTACCACCACGAGGTCTAGCCATACCAGGATTATGACGCATTGCCATCATGATTGCACCAATAGCAATAGTTTTTTGTGATGGCGGCGCACCAAGTTCTGATGCTAGTCGTGCTAGTGGGGCTTTCAAAAATTCTGAATCAAACCACTCATTAAGTAAATCTTCAGCGCTGGTCATCATGTTGCGAATAAAATCCAGCGTTTTATTTGGAGAACCTATAACTGAAAATAAATCTTTCAGTTTTTTGATATCGTAGTTGCCAAAAATATCTATAATTGACTTTGGTGGTGCATTAAACATGGGAATCATAGCACCTAGTGCCCGTTGCCAGTAGTCTGTAAACTCTGCATATTTTTTAGCATCACGTTCACTGTAGCGGGCAATTTCTGCACAAGTTTTATCTACTGATTTATGCCCTAAAAAATATTTGCCATCTGGGTGAGGACAAAAAACAACTGGATCGCACTCCAAATACTCTAATCCGTATTTTTCTAATTCCAATTCTTCAACAACTGGGCCAAGGTGAATAAATTCATGATCAATAGCACACAAGTTAAACTTAAATCCTGGGGCTTCTTGTGGCAAACATTCCTCAGTTGTTGCAGCCCCACCTGGCACAGAACGTTTTTCTAATAGCAGGACACTATAACCAGCTTTGAGTAAATAAGCAGCGCAAACTAGCCCATTATGCCCAGCACCGATAATCACAACATCATACTCTTGCATATTTGTAATTTGGCGATTAATTAACCTAATTTATAGTATTATAATAAACCAAAAATAATTACAAAATTAACAGTTAGAGATATAACCTTTGATCGCTCTAATATTAATCAAGAAATTACAATTCATTATGCAAGTATTTGCCTCATATTTGACTCTACCATAAGTACTAAATTATCATTTTCAACAGGCGTACAGCGGTTAAGTAGATGGACGTAAATAAATATATAATATAATCCTTGCGAAGGAGGAGACTTAAATCCAAGTTGTACTCTCGACAAGGCTCCATCAACGCTATGAATATACTCCGTCGAAATGGTCATGCTTCCATCACAACTGCTCCAAGATATCTCTGTCATAAGATTGACAAACTTCTTGTTCTTGTGAAATGAAACAGCCATCGCCTTTTTAAGGGGGGACTGGCAGGATTATTTAAGTGCCTAAAATCACAGCTAACCACTTTTTAAACAACATCTCAGCCAGTTCTCATATAAATGGCATATCTTAGTTAAATATAGCAAAATGGTAGTCATGCCATTTTGGATTTGAGATTTTTGTCTTTAGTATAGTTATAAATATTCGCACCTACTTACTGAATGCACAAACGTAGACTATATACCAAACTCAAATTTTTACTATTAAGTTGTCTGGTTGCAACTTTGATTATTGCTACCAAACACTTCAACATCCAGGAATTATTGCAGGCTGTAGTAATGTGGATCAACAGTCTTGGTACTTTTGGTCCGATCGCTTTCATAGTCATTTATAACTTAGCTACCTTGCTGTTTATACCAGGTTCTATTTTGACGTTAAAAGGTGGATGTCTTTTTGGTGTATTTTGGGGTTCTATCTATGTCATAATTGCAGCGATGATCGGTGCAACCTTGGCTTTTTTCATTGGACGCTATCTGTCTCGTGATTGGGTGTCTAAACAGATGGAAAAACATCCTAAATTCCAAGCAATTGACCAGGCGGTTGCTAAAGAGGGATGGAAAATTGTATTGCTAACTCGCCTCTCGCCTGTCTTTCCCTTTAACTTATTAAATTACGCTTTTGGTGTGACACAAGTCTCTCTTAAAGACTATATCTTAGGTTCTCTGGGGATTATTCCAGGTACTGTGATGTACGTTTACATTGGTTCTCTGGCTAGCAATTTAGCTATGATCAACACTAAGCATCAGCCAAGCACTCCCCAAACCCAAATTTGGGAATGGGTAATTCAAATAGTGGGATTGATTGCTACCATTGCTGTAACTTTATATGTAACAAGACTTGCTCAAAAAGCACTCAAACAAAGTGTAGCGATCGCTGACATCAACCATGATAAAAATAAACCCTAAAAAAATTAGTTATTTTGCTAACAAAATAAAAGCAGCCACTATAACATTGCTAATACTAAGTATTGCTTTTTTAGAGAACACAGAGATTGTTTTAGCGCAAGAATCTGCTAAGACTTTCCATCCCCAAACAATTTTGCTGAACGCCTTACAATGGATTGATAGTCTTGGTGCTGTCGGAGCTATAGCGTTTATTGGACTTTATATTATTGCTACTATCGCTTTCTTACCAGGCTCCATTCTCACATTAGGATCTGGTGTTGTATTCGGTGTAGTTTGGGGTTCTCTCTACGTATTTATTGGTGCAACTTTAGGTGCTACTGCTGCTTTTTTGGTGGGACGTTATTTAGCTAGGAATTGGGTAGCTAGTAAAATTGCAAGTAACAAAAAATTTGCCGCTATTGACCAAGCTGTTGGCAGAGAAGGATTAAAAATTGTCCTGTTAACGCGACTTTCGCCGATATTTCCTTTCAATTTATTAAACTACGCTTTTGGTATCACTGGAGTTACTTTTAAAGACTACTTTATCGGTTCCGTAGGCATGATTCCTGGAACTATTATGTACGTTTACATCGGTTCCCTTGCCGGCAATCTTGCCAGAATTGGGACTGAGGCACAACCCACTAACACGACAATACAATGGGTAATTCGCATCATTGGTTTGATTGCTACAATCGCCGTCACAGCTTTTGTCACCCGTCTGGCGCGCAAAGCTTTAGAAGAGGAAGTGACTGAAGTCTGAAGTCTGAAGTCTGAAGTAAGCTTTTACGCATTTAACTTGCACATCTACCAGTCAACAGTCAACAGCCAACAAAAAATGTCTAATTCAGAATTCGAGAGAGTCACAGTTCGCCCAGCGGATGAATATAATCAAAAATTGGTGTCCTATGTCCATCCACCAAATTGGGTTAATCCTCAACCTGCGGATATTTACGATTTGGTAGTGATTGGTGCTGGTACGGCGGGATTAGTGGTGGCGGCGGGTGCGGCGGGTCTGGACTTGGGTTTAAAAGTGGCGTTAATTGAAAAGCATCTCATGGGTGGAGATTGCTTAAATGTAGGTTGTGTCCCATCTAAAACTATCATTCGTTCGGCTCGTGTAGTCGGTGAACTGTGGGACGGTAAGGATTTGGGAATTAACATCCCCAAACTGATTGATGTTGATTTTTCTGCAGTCATGACTAGGATGCGGCGCATTAGAGCAGGTATTAGCCATCATGACTCAGCGGAACGCTTTTCATCTCTGGGAGTAGATGTCTTCTTGGGTAGCGGTAGGTTTGCGAGTAAAAATACTGTGGAAGTAGACGACAAAACCCTACGGTTTAAAAAAGCCGTCATTGCTACTGGCGCAAGAGCTGCAAGTCCGGCGATTCGTGGTATTGAAAAAGTAGGTTATCTGACTAATGAGTCAGTGTTTTCTCTGATCCAACGACCGGAAAGTTTGGCGGTAATTGGTGGTGGCCCTATAGGCTGTGAATTGGCGCAGGCTTTCCGGCGTTTGGGTTCTGAGGTAGTACTTTTTCATAGTGGCGCGCACATCCTGAATAAAGAAGATGCTGAAGCTGCGGAAATTATCCAAAAAGTCTTGATTAAGGAAGGAATTCGCCTGGTGCTGAATTCTAAATTAGAAGAGGTGGTGACTGTAACTGAGGGGAAGCGGCTTTATTTTTCCTCGAATGGTCATCGAGATTCTGTGACTGTAGATGAAATTTTGGTGGGTGCGGGACGTACGCCAAATGTAGAAGGTCTGAATTTAGAAGCAGTTGGAGTAAAATATGACCAGCAGCAAGGTGTGAAGGTAAATGATTACCTGCAAACTACAAATCCCAAGATTTATGCGGCTGGCGATATCTGCATGGATTGGAAATTTACCCATGCGGCTGATGCCGCTGCAAGGATTGTGATAAAAAATACGCTATTTTCTCCTTTCGGACTGGGACGCGCTAAACTCAGCAGCTTGGTGATGCCGTGGGTAACTTATACTGATCCTGAAGTGGCTCATGTGGGGATTTATGAACACCAAGCTCAGAAGTTAGGTGTGGAGATAAATACCATCAAGATTCCTTTTAGTAGTGTAGATCGAGCGATCGCTGATGGTGAAGAGTCAGGATTTCTCAAAATTCACCACAAAAAGGGGTCTGATGAAATTCTCGGTGCAACTATCGTCGCTAGTCATGCAGGGGAAATGATCTCAGAAGTGACTACGGCAATTGTCAATAAGCTAGGTTTGAGTAAGTTAAGTAGTGTTATACATCCTTATCCTACGCAAGCTGAAGCTATTAAAAAGGCAGCAGATGCTTATCGTCGCACGCTGCTGACACCGAATAATAAACGACTTTTAGGATTGCTCAAACGGCTTTCTTGACCCCATGTCAAAAGTTTTGTCAGTTCATAGAAAAGTATGGGGCGAATATAATTCGCTACTACACAAGCAAAGTCCGCCTCCGCAGACTAATGAAAAATCAGGATTTCCAGAACCTGCGGAGGCAGGTTTTGTCTGTATAGCCGCGATTTCTAATCGCCAAGATACTTTAAATCATAATTTTGCATGAAATATCAGGTTGGCGGTAGCCTCCGGAGTGACGATCCCACCTACATTATTCGTCAGGCAGATGAACAACTTTATGAAAGCCTGAAGGCTGGTGATTTTTGTTATGTCTTAAACTGCCGTCAGATGGGTAAGTCATCTCTACTACAGCGAACAAGCCATCGTTTAAAACAAGCAGGTTATGTTTGCTTATACCTGGATGTTACTCAATTGGGTAGCGAACAAATTACATCTGTACAGTGGTATAAAGGCATCATTATTAGCCTATTTTACAAATTAGATTTAGCACAACAAGTCAACATTCAAGAATGGTGGCAACAAGATGCAGAGCTTTCTCCTATACAAAGACTGCACCAGTTTGTAGAAGAGATATTATTATCAAGGGTAAAAACCGAACGCATTTTTATATTTATTGATGAAATTGATAGCTTGCTGAGTTTAAATTTCCCCGTTAACGATTTTTTTGCATGGATTCGTCATTGCTATAACTTACGCACACAAAACCCCGATTTCGAGCGCTTAGGATTTGCACTCTTTGGTGTAGCCAGCCCCTCCGACTTAATAGCTGACAAACGCCGCACACCTTTTAATATTGGCAAAGCGATTGAGTTATATGGATTTCAAGCACAAGAAGCTACACCGTTGCTAGTAGGGCTAAAGGAAGCAATTAGCCAACCAGAAGCAGTGCTGTTGCACATTATTAACTGGACAGGGGGACAGCCATTTCTTACCCAAAAACTCTGTCAGTTGGTTGTGCAAATTGCTAAGTCAAGGGCGACAGGTATAATTAACCTGACTCCAGGTACAGAGGCCACTTGGGTAGAACAGTTAGTGCGATCGCACATTATCCAAAATTGGCAATCCCAAGACGAACCCGAACACTTGCGGACGATATACGATCGCCTACTATTTAATCCACAACGCTCAGGGCGGCTATTAGGACTGTATCAAAAGATATTAATAGGGGATAGGGAACAGGGAACAGAATACTCAAATCTTCTCGTATCAACTGATGATAGTCGAGAGCAGACAGAACTTTTACTGTCTGGCTTAGTAGAGAAACGCAACGGCTATCTGAAAATTAAAAATCCGATCTATCGTCATGTTTTCGATGCAGAATGGGTGGTTAGACAGTTAGACAATCTCCGCCCATACTCCCAGTCCTTTAATGCTTGGGTAGCCTCAAATTATCAAGATAAATCGCGTTTATTGCGAGGACAAGCATTGAAAGATGCTCAAAAATGGGCACAGAACAAAAGTATTAGCGATTTGGATTATCAATTTTTAGCCGCTAGTCAAGAATGCGAGCAACAAGAAGTGCAAACAGCACTAGAAGCCGCCAGAACAAAAGAAGTAGAAGCACGGCTAGCACAAGAAAGAAAAACTGCTAAATTACAAAGATGCCTGCTAGCGTCAGTCAGTATTGCAGCGATTGTCTCTACTATCTTGAGTATCGGAATTTTCACCCTTTACCGTCAAGCCCTCACTAGCGAACATCAAGCCAGAATCAGCGAAATTCATGCATTAATATCATCTTCTGAAGGATTGTTGGCATCAAATCGCCGACTGGATGCGTTGATAGAAGCCATCAAAGCTCAACACAGACTGCAAAAGCTAGGTCAGGCAAAGGCAGATATTGAGCCGCAAGTGGAAAATGTATTGCAGCAAGCGGTTTATGCAGCAGATGAATATAACCGTTTTTCTGGTCATACAAGTGCTGTTTTAGCAGTAGATGTTAGTCCTGATAGTTCGCTGATTGCCTCGGCAAGTATGGATAAAACAATTAAGCTTTGGTGGCGGGATGGTACGCAAGCGGCCACTCTCCAAGGTCATCACGCAGCAGTCAGGGCAGTAGATTTTAGTTCTGATGGGCAAACGCTGGTTTCCGGAGGCGACGACGGCACTGTGAAACTCTGGAAGCGAGACGGCACTCTGCTGAAAACTCTTAAAGGTCACACATCTGGGGTTTGGTCAGTTGCAATGAGTCCAGACGATCGCTTTATTGCTTCTGTTAGTTTCGACAAAACGGTGAGAATCTGGCAGCGAGAAGGCACTTTGGTCAAAACGTTTCAAGGCTATAGAGTGGGGTTTTGGGGCGTCGCCTTTAGTCCTGATGGTCAAACCCTCGCTGCTGCAAGTTTCGACGGCACAATAAAACTATGGCAACGGGGCAGTACAAGCTGGCAAAATGCCAAGCCTCTACAAATTCTCCAAGGTCACAAAGGTTGGGTTACAGGGATCACCTTCAGCCCTGATGGTCAAACTATTGCTTCAGGGAGTGAAGACAAAACGGTGAAAATCTGGCAACGAGACGGAAATGGCAGCTACCGCCTCGATAAAACTCTTAAAGGTAACAGTGCTGGGGTTTGGGGAGTTGCCTTTAGTCCTGATGGTCAAACCGTTGCCGCCGCCAGTCTTGATAAAACAATTAAACTGTGGAATATTGATGGCACAGAATTGAGGACACTCAGAGGACATAGTGCCTCAGTTGTGGGCGTGAGTTTCAGCCCTGACGGCAGCTTTATTGCTTCGTGGGGTGGAGACAATATAGTTAGACTCTGGCAGACTCAGAACCATTTCCAGACGAGCGTTATTGCCCACAGTTCTGGCATTTGGTCAGTAACTATCACCGCCGATAGTTCAGCGATCGCTACAGCAGGTCACGAAAACACAGCCAAACTTTGGAGTCGTCAAGGTAAATTGCTCAAAACTGTGACTGAAGATGACAGCCTCATTTTTAAGGTTTCGTTCAGTGATGATGGCAATTTGATGGCGATCGCTGCCGATAATGATACCGTGAAACTCCGCCAGCGCGACGGTTCTCTAGTTGCTACTTACAAAGATCCTATTGGTAAACTCACATCAGCCATGTTGAGTCCCGATGGTCAAACCATCGCCATGTCAAATATTGAAAAAGCTGTGCAGATATGGCGGCGCGATCGGCCGCCACCGCAGATTCTTAGAGGACATCAAGCAGAAGTTTGGCAAGTCGTATTTAGCCCCGATAGTCGGCTGATTGCTTCAGCCAGTACCGATAGTACTGCAAAGGTGTGGACGCTAAATGGCAAGTTACTCAGCACTCTCAACGGTCATCTGGCAGCGGTATGGAAAGTTGCCTTTAGTCATGACAGTAAAATAGTAGCCTCTGGCAGCGCCGATTAGACCGTGAAGTTGTGGAGCGTAGATGGACGGTTGCTCAAAACTCTCAAAGGTCACACAGCTGCGGTTTGGGGAGTTGCATTTAGTCCTGATAGTAAAATGGTAGCCTCTGGCAGCGTAGATACTACCATCAAGCTTTGGCAACTCAATGGCAAAGAATTGACCACCTTGAGAGGACACACGGCAGCGATTAGGGCAATTGCCATCAGCCCCGACGGTAAAATTCTCGCTTCCGTGGGTGATGACAACACGCTCATCCTCTGGAATTTGCCGCATATTCTCAATCTCAATCCGCTAACTTATGGTTGCGCCTTTGTTCAAGATTACTTGAAAACTAATAAAACAATAGATCAGCGCGATCGCTCACTTTGCAATCAATAGACCTCTTGCATAAATGCTTAAATTGTCATGTTGAGCGGAGCGAAACATCTAGTGAGATTCTTCTCTCCACTGCGTTCCGTTCAGAATGACATTCCTGATTTTTTGACTTTTGCAAGCGGTCTAATAGATTTATTGACAAAATTAAGCAATATTTGGCAGAAAATACTGGATATGATAAGTTATTTAACGTATTATTTATGATTGCTCTATACTGTGCAAAAACCTAAAATCTCTCCTCCTGCTCCCTTGCCGTATTAATTATAAGTCTTTAGCAGGACACGATATGACATGGAACAACTCACTAGATGACTATCGACGAACTTATATACCTACTTAAAGCTAGCCTGCCGGAAAGTCTCACACCACTCCAAGAAATGTTGGTGCGTTATTCTTGGGAAGGAAAAACCTATGCAGATATATCACAAGAAACCAACTATGTTAAAGAATACCTCAGTCGTGCTGCTTCACAGTTGTGGTCTAGCTTAAGCAACTTCTGCGGAGAATCTGTGAATAAAAATAACTTGCGGCAATTCTTTGAGTCACGTCAACTCACAAAAGCTCAACAGCAATTAATTGAAGGCTTACGATGTTGCAGTGCTACTCCCTTGAGAGAATTCCCTGGCGCTCCACTTGCTTGCGACTCTAGACTATACATTGAGCGTTTTCCTATTGAGACACTTGCCTATGAAGAAGTCATAAAACCAGGTAGTATTATCCGCATCAAAGCACCTTGGAAAATGGGTAAAACTTCCTTAATGCTAAGAATATTAGCTCATGCTAAAGCCCAAAAATACCAAACTGTGATTGTTGACTTTCAGCAAGCAGAAAAAGCTATATTCTCTCACATTGATAGTTTTTTTCGCTGGTTTAGTATTAATGTCAGCTTGAAGTTGGAATTAGAACCTAAACTCAATGACTATTGGCATGAAGATGTAGGCATAAAACTAAGTTGTAATATTTATTTTGAAAAATATTTATTACCACAAATTAATACTAACTTAGTCTTGTCTTTAAAAGATGTAAATTTACTTTTTGAGTATCCGGAAATTGCTAAAGAATTTTTTTCCCTTTTGCGTTCCTGGTACGAGCAAGCAAAAAATACTAAAGTATGGGAAAAGCTACGTTTAGTACTAACATATAGTACAGAAATTTATATTCCACTGCAAATTAATCAATCTCCTTTTAATGTGGGGTTGCCTTTAAAGTTAAAAGCTTTTACCTCAGAGCAAGTATTATCTTTAGCTCAATGTTATGGAATTGAGTGGACTAATAATCAAAATAAACAACTCATAAGTCTAGTAGGAGGTCATCCCTATTTAGTGCAACTTGCTTTTTACTATATACATGCAAGAGAATTACCCTTCAAACAAATTATCCAAGAAGCAGCCACAGAATCAGGAATTTATAATGATTATTTACGTAGATTATTAGCAATACTACAATCAGAATCAGAACTAGGAAATGTTTTTCAAGAAGTTATTTTTTCTGAAAAAACTCTTAAACTATTACCGCAAGTTGCTTATAAGCTAGATAGTATGGGATTAGTGAATATTAATGGTGAATTGGTAACTCATAGCTGTGAGCTTTACCGATTATATTTTAGTAACCAAATATTTTAAAATTAGGGATTTTCCAGAAATATTATTGGCGAATATAGCAGTTTTCAGAACAGTGAGGTACAGTTTTAAATCGTCAAGCCTGTAAGGGCGGGGTTTACCCTCGATTGCATGTCCACTGATATCATGTCCGGCTGATTAGTGATGAATCCCGCATTTGTGCAAAAACCTGAAAACTCTTCCTCCCCCTGCTCCCTGCCCTCTTCTACACAGCGGTTGATTATTTTTTTAATTGGAAGTCCCTAAGAGTTGCCCGTTCCCTGTCCCTTCTTTAATAAAATATACATGTATTAGTTAGATATAATGATTACTCATTCTTTTCTGGAGAAACTAATGGGTCGCGCCAAAAAGGTTGTCTTAGCATATTCTGGTGGAGTTGATACTTCTGTTTGCATTCCCTACCTTAAGCAAGAATGGGGTGTAGAAGAGATCATTACTTTAGCAGCAGATTTAGGACAGGGAGATGAATTAGAACCAATTCGAGAAAAAGCGCTGAAATCAGGTGCAAGTGAATCTCTAGTAGCAGATGTCAAAGACAGTTTCGTCAAAGATTACGCCTTTGGAGCGATTCAAGCTAACGCCCTCTACGAAAATCGCTATCCTCTGGGAACTGCCCTGGCTCGGCCACTGATTGCTAAAATATTAGTGGAAACAGCTGAAAAATATGGTGCTGATGCGATCGCTCACGGTTGCACTGGCAAGGGCAACGATCAGGTACGTTTTGATGTCGCCTGTGCCGCCCTCAATCCCAGCCTGAAGATACTCGCACCAGCAAGGGAATGGGGAATGAGCCGTGAGGAAACTATCGCCTACGGAGAGCGTTTTGGTATCCCTACACCAGTCAAAAAATCCTCTCCTTACAGCATTGATAAGAACCTGCTCGGTCGGAGTATAGAAGCTGGTGTGTTGGAAGATCCGACATTTGAACCACCAGAAGAAGTTTATGAGATGACCAAAGCGATCGCTCATACTCCTAATGAACCAGAGTACATCGAAATTGGTTTCCAAAAAGGTCTTCCCACTACCCTCAACGGCACTGCCAAAAACCCAGTCGAGCTAATTGAGGAACTCAATCAGGTGACAGGAAATCATGGTATTGGGCGAATAGACATGATCGAAAATCGCTTGGTGGGGATCAAATCACGGGAAATCTATGAATCTCCAGCAATGTTAGTGTTAATTCAGGCACACCGTGATTTAGAGAGCCTAACTTTAACAGCGGATGTTAGCCAATACAAGCGAGGTATTGAAGAAACTTACACCCAATTAGTCTATAACGGTCTGTGGTACAGTCCCCTCAAAGCAGCATTGGATGCCTTTATTCAAAGCACCCAAGAGCGAGTATCGGGTTTTGTGCGGTTAAAACTTTTTAAGGGGAACGCAACAGTAGTCGGGCGATGGAGCGATAATTCCCTCTATAGCCCTGACTTAGCTACCTACGGAGCCGAAGACCAATTTGACCACAAGGCTGCTGAAGGCTTTATCTATGTTTGGGGATTGCCAACTCGGATTTGGGCACAGCAGAATAGATGATAGGCAATAGGCAATAGGGAAAATTAAAAGGTAAAAGGTAAAAAACTTTTTACTTTTTACTTTTTACTCTCAGTCTCCTGCTGCACGCTTGACTTGACGAGATTCCCACCACAGGGGCACAACAATCAAAGCGACTAAAATTAGCAAAGCGGCGATCGCAAATTGACTCACCCAAGAAACCAATTGTTCGAGGGAAACAATAGTACCAGCAAAGAATGCTAGGGTTACCATCACGCTAGCCCAAACACTTGCACCTGCTAAGTTGTACAAAAAGAATTTTCCGAAGGGAATTTCGGCTATACCTGCCAGTGGTGCTGCAAAAATTCGCAGCAAAGCAAAAAAACGTCCAAAAAATACTGCTTTAGCCGCATTCTGGCTAAATTGTTCTTTAATACTCAGCAGTCTTACTTCGGAAACCCGAAATAACTTGCCAACTTGTAACAAAAAATTCCAGCCACCAAATCTACCGATCCAATAGCCACAAGTACCACCAATCACAGCACCCGCAACGGCGACCCCAAGCACTAACCAGTAACTTAGTTCATTACTGCCAGCTAGAAACCCACCCACTAAGGTCACGGTTTCACCAGGAAGGGGAATGCCCAAACTTTCTAGCAAAATTCCCAAAAAAATAGCCCAATAACCGTATTGGTGGGCAAATTCCTGGATGTTTTCTAGTGAAATCAGCTCAAGAGACATCCCGTACCGCCGCCTTTACAAATTTTTACTTGTATTATATCTTTGCTCTTTTGTGGGTGGGGTGTTAATCAAGCCGCTGAATGGTGTTTATAATTGTTAGTCTATATTTAACTATCAACTAGCCACCATTGACTATCTGCCAACTAATGCCACGAGCTAATATCTACTATAAGTAAGTATAATCTATTTATAAAATATTTATCAAAGTCGTCAAAAATATAAAAATTTCGTAAAAGATACCTAAGCTACTGAAATTATTAGGCTCTTATGCCTATATTGGGGAAGTTAAGACAAATTATACGACATGGATACTGAATCTCTCTGTATCAATTGCGTTGCTGCGATCACCCAAATATTTGGGTAAAGCAACCATGTAACCTTGAGACAGAATCAGTGTTCAATGTCAATTTTTTGTTTTTTGCGATGGCGTCTCAACTAAACAGTGAAACTCATGACTCTGAAACAGAAAGTTCAAGTGGTTTTGTTCAAACCCCAAGGAAGTATCGACTTACAGGGTGGTATAGCTTTAGGCGACGAGATGGCTACAGTAACACCCCAACCCCATCAACTTTGGGTTATTGATTTGGCAGAAGTAGATTTCTTGGATAGTTCTGGTTTAGTTCCACTGGTGCAAGAACTAAAAGCTGCGCGTCAGAGCGGTTGTCGCTTAGTTCTGTGCAACGTCAAAGCTCCTGTCCGGTTAATTTTGGAACTCACACAACTAGATTCAGTATTTGAAATTTTTGACACTTACGACGACATCCTCACTATTGCCAACAATAATCAAAGTTTAGTGCTAGCGGGTTAATTGCTAATTGTATCGAATACATCTATGGTGAGGTCAAGTTGTATCAACAATTTTTAACAAATTTACTGATGTCCTCACCATCGTCAATGATTCAAGTATTATGTTCTCTTCACTCCCTACTAATGCAGTCCCTTGGTAGTCGGGCTAACTCCTCCCCCAGCATGTGTTAGAGTGTTCCACAAAATAAATGATCCAAAACCCGTCATTGCGAGCATTCGCGCAGCGTCTCCGCAGGAGAAGCGAAGCAATCCCAACCCCTGCGATTGCTTCGCTTTGATCGCAATGACAACTGGGTATTTTTTTACTTGGAGTACTCTGACTGATTTTTATCTTGGCTCCACTTTCATACTGAGGGTGTGTTAGCCTACCTTCTGTCACCAGCAACGAAGAAAGGCATAGCACATCCTTGAATAAATTTAAAAATAGTATATTTGTTTACACTATGATTTGCTACTTTGTCGCCAGTAAATGAAGTCTTACTTCATTGTGCCATCACGAATTTAAGTATTAGGCACAGCAGAGACACTATTTTGTTCAGATGCTGGACGGGGAAAACTTGGCAAATCAATGCCCACATGACTGGTATTGCGAGTTTTAAGTGCTAACCGATAACTCACACTTTGTAGTTCCGCCTGCAGTTGGCGGTTTTCTCTTTGTAGCATTGCTACTTTTTCTCTCACTGGAGCCATACGCTCCTCGAATTTACGACGGTAAATCTGAGGTAACTCTTGTACTACTTGCTCCAACATGCGACTGCGATCGGTTAATTCTTGCACAGACTGACGCAATTGATAAATTTCGGTGTCACGAGCCGTAATTTGCTCTTGATAGAACGTTACTTGCTGTTCAACAGCTTGCAGTTGTTCTCGCAAAGTCTGCAACTGAATCAAGTCTTGTTCAGACTCTGATCGTTGGGGTATGAAATTAGTATTGCCTTTCACCAGTCGGAAGAGTTCTTGAGATAGCTGTTGCACTAGCTGATCGCGGAGTTGCAGATCTTGGCGCAGCTGCGATACTTCCGTAGAGAGCAATTGGATGTTGGATGTGTCAGATTGGCTCACAGTGGCTTACAGCTCCCATTCAGAATCTTGTCCACTTTTAGGTATAACTGCGGTAATACTGCTTTTGGCAAGTATTTGTTGTTAATTTAGCATTCCCATTTCCATAAGGAAAAGAAAAGTTGTTTTGAGCTTTGACTGACTCAATGCTGAGTACTGAGTTTTGAACACTCAGCACTCAGTCATAGCTTAGGCAGTTGCAGCCACTTTTTCTGCTTTTTCTTCGTGGACTTCCTGCTTAACTGTCAGGTAGCGAATCACCTCTTCGCTCAAACGCATAGCGCGTTCTAAGGGAGCAATCAGGGTTCCAGGTCCAGTATAGTTAAACTGAATGTAGATGCCATCGCGGTGCTTTTTAATTTCATAAGCAAGACGACGCTTACCACGGTTTTGAATCTGGATATCTTCAGCACCCTGCTCCCGAAGCAAGTTTTGGTATTTCGTAATGGCTTGCTCTACCTGTTCCTCTCCGAGGTCAGGACGCAGGATGTACATTGTTTCGTAAACTAGTGACATGATTTTAGTCTCCTTATGGGCAAAGTGGCTGCTGATATTAATTTATACAGTAATTGTGATAGCAATACGAGTATTAATCAACATCTGAAGCAACAAGGAATTATAATCTTACCAGTTTTCAATTTGAATCATTAGCCAAATCGGCCCAAGTTCGGATCTCTGAGAAGAAATTGTCTTACAAGTGCTAAGAAGTAAGCCGATTCCCCTGCGGATTCGCCTTTAATTGTTCTTGTAATACAAAGTAAAACTCAGCAAAGAGGAGAAGAGTAGCTTTTTTCTGCTGTGGGAGAAGTTGCATGTAGCTTGCTTAAGCGTAGGGGTGAAGCTCGTTCGCGTTGTGTGCTGCAAGCAAGACTCATCCCACGGTGCTAACGCAGTAGCCAGACATCTGTATCTAGCGATTTCAGGCTATAGGCTCCACCGTTTACCGTTGAATCTACTGATTTCTTGAAGAAAAGCTGACCAAGGGTTTTTACAGCTAACAGCTTTTAATTGCATCCAAAAGGATATTAATCAAGGTTATGGCGCAGCGCTATGTGCGAGTTCAAAATCAAGAAGGACAAATCTATTATGGGTTACTACAGTTATCCCTTAATGTCCAGGTGCTAGATGCTCCGCCCTGGTTGCAAGGGCAACCCACTGATTTAACATTGGAACCAGACAATTATCAAATTCTGGCGCCTTGTGCTCCTTCTAAAATTGTGGCTGTGGGCAAAAATTATACAGACCATGCGGCTGAGATGGGAACTCCAGTGCCAAGTGAGCCACTAATATTTCTCAAGCCACCTACCTCGATTATTGCTTCTGAGACCGAAATTCAGTATCCTCAACTGTCGCAACGGGTAGATTATGAAGGAGAGTTAGCTTTAGTGATTGGCGATCGCGCCGTTGACTGCAAGCCAGAGGAAGCCCAAACTAAAATTTGGGGTTACACCATTGCTAATGATGTCACCGCCAGGGATTTACAAAAAAAGGATGGTCAATGGACACGAGCCAAAGGTTTTGATACGTTCTGTCCTTTGGGGCCTTGGATTGTCAGAGAATTAAATCCAGGTGCTAGATTACAGACTTTCTTGAACGACGATACCAACCCAGTGCAATCTTCCTGTATTGATCAGATGGTATTTTCACCTGATGTTTTAGTGTCTTATATCAGTCACGTGATGACCCTGTTACCTGGAGATGTGATTTTAACGGGGACACCAGAGGGTGTCGGTCCGTTGCATGTGGGCGATCGCGTCCGTGTGGAAATTGAAGGTATTGGTCGCCTAGAAAACATCGTGGCAGCCCGTTAGTTTGATCTAGGCACGAAATTTTGTGCCCAGTTATCGCACTTGCATATAAACGGCATCAGAAACTGCCGGGATTTCTGCATAACGACCGGTGAGAGACTGGGCTACAGAATAAACAACTGCTGCCACTATGCCTAAAAAGACGGTGCTTGCCACTGTTTGGACAGCAAAATCTACATTAGGGATAGCTACAATGCGGAGAATTATGCTGCACAAAAACACAATGATATCTAAAAGGATTGCCTGCATGGTGTTGAATCGGATGAAATGAACTATTTTTTCATTTCTTACCACCAAGAAAAATAAAGCAAAGAAAACAATCAACTGACCAAATTGTCCTAAGCTACCATAAATTTGGATGATAGGCTGGAGAGGCAAAAGTAAAACCTGTAGTACTGGGAATTGTCTTAACAAAGACACATAACCAAATACCAGCCCATCAATTAGGGGCAATAAATAAGGTAAGCAAGCAAGAATACGGTCCCAAACCGTTGTAGACCCGCGCCAAGTCATCGTGCGTTCTCCTGTGGCTAAATTTCAACAGTTACTAGAGCCTAGGATAACGCTTCTTATCAGTTATCAGTTATCAGTTATCAGTTATCAGTCACGTCTCATGGTGACTGAGCGCCTGCGTAGCAAAGTGGTGGGCTACCCTGCGGGATATTGCTACAGTCGGAGTGACCAGTGAGCAGTTCGACAGCCGCACTGTGAGACTTTGAAGGAAGTGTTAAATCCCCAACTCCAACTCTGATAACTGTTCACTGTTCACTGATAACTGATTCTATATGGGCAATCCGGAAGCCCATCATACACTCATACTGCTCTGATTGCTGCTCTGTAACTTTGTGTAGTTGTTGACCACATCGCAGTTGACCTTTACTCCAACGAGGTTGGCCGCTTCTGTCAGCCATTAAACAAGATTGGCAAACCTGCTTAGGGGCAAGGATTTGATCGTCGATTAACATGACCAGCATCCCATATCTCCTGTAAATCCTCATTACCTACCCACATTTCACCCAGGAGAGGATCGATCAGCCTTGGAGAAATCTCATGAGCAGAATTACTCGATGCTCCGCTTAGTCTCTAACTTGGGAAGAATAAAATGTGATTTTTAATACAAAGAACTACGAAGGTAACTTTCCGTGCTCTCTTTAGCAAAAATGTGGGTAATCGGAACTTAATCAAAATCGCTTGGTGGACTTTATTTCATTGTAAGTTGTGTATATTAAACGGTGTTTTTTTACGTAAAAAATAATACAGAAATTATTGCCACCACAGTTTAGCTGCCTGAGAATTTAGCAATGGGTATTCTAGTAATATGTACTCTTGATTGTGGACTGTTACCTATAGCAGTGGTCAGGTAGATTAGGACATAATCTGAGCATAAAATCCTGACAAAAAGGGACTTTTAAGCCTATTGCTTGCTATAAGTATGACATCCAACCAAAATCAATTGTGGGAAAAATTCTATTCAGGATTGCTGAAGTGACTAAAACTAACTCAGACTTTCTTAACTCCTCTGATCCAGCGATCGCTTCGTTAATCAACGACGAATTACAGCGTCAACGCGATCACTTAGAGTTAATTGCTAGTGAAAACTTTACCTCAAGCGCTGTCCTAGCGGCTCAAGGTTCAGTATTGACAAATAAATATGCTGAGGGATTGCCTGGTAAACGCTACTATGGCGGTTGTGAATTTGTCGATAAAGTGGAGCAATTGGCGATTGACAGGGCTAAACAGCTGTTTGGTGCTGCTCATGCTAATGTTCAGCCTCATTCGGGTGCCCAGGCAAATTTTGCTGTGTTCTTGACACTCTTAGAACCAGGCGACAAAATCATGGGGATGGATTTGTCTCATGGGGGACATCTCACTCACGGTTCACCAGTCAATGTTTCGGGAAAGTGGTTCCAAGTTAGCCACTACGGCGTTAGCCAACAGACAGAACAATTGGACTATGAGCAAATTCGGGAGCTGGCGCTGAGGGAGCGTCCTAAGCTGCTGATTTGTGGTTATTCGGCTTATCCCCGCATTATTGACTTTGCCAAGTTTCGCAGCATTGCTGATGAAATTGGTGCTTATTTGCTAGCAGATATTGCTCATATCGCTGGTTTAGTTGCTACTGGGCTGCATCCTAACCCTATTCCTCATTGTCATGTCGTGACAACTACTACCCATAAGACCCTACGTGGACCTCGTGGTGGCTTAATCTTGACAGGCGATGCAGAATTGGGTAAAAAACTTGATAAATCCGTGTTTCCTGGTAGTCAGGGCGGGCCTTTAGAACATGTGATCGCTGGTAAAGCTGTAGCTTTTGGTGAAGCTTTAAAGCCAGAGTTTCAGACCTATTCCGCCCAAGTGATTGAAAATGCCCATGCTTTTGCGGCACAACTGCAAAATCGAGGCTTAAAGTTGGTATCTGATGGCACTGATAACCATTTAATCCTAGTGGATTTACGGTCTATTGGTCTGACAGGTAAGCAAGCAGATAATTTGGTGAGTGGTGTGAATATTACCGCCAATAAAAATACCGTTCCTTTTGATCCCCAGTCACCATTCATTACTAGTGGTCTGAGATTGGGTTCACCAGCCATGACAACCAGGGGGCTAGGAGTAGAGGAATTTACGGAGATTGGTAATATTATTGCCGATCGCCTATTATCTCCAAATTCTGAGGAAGTTGCAGCTGATTGTCGGCGACGGGTAGCGGCGTTATGCGATCGCTTCCCTCTATATCCCCACCTACAAATTCCTGTACCAGCTTTAGTGTAGGGACTGGGGAAGAGGCAGGGGCAGGGAGCAGGGAGCAGAGGGGATAAGGTAGATAAATAATAACCAATTCCCCAATCCCTATTGCCTAGTTGCCTATTGCCTATTCCCCAATCCCCAATCCCCAATCCCCAATCCCAAAATGTAAAATTCTTATACTGATAAATGTTTAAAATTCAGTAGATATATTTAGAAACATCTCTCAGTTGATTTTTGTTTCATAAACTACTTACTTAATACACAGATGCCTGCTCAGATTTATCATCTGATTTCCTTTCTTGTCGCCGCCGTAGTCGTTCTCTGGACTACGCCTGATGTCAAAAACATTGGTATAAAAAGTGGAAAAGTAGATCAACCTGGTGGACGAAAAGTCCATCAGCGTCCGATGGTACGGCTAGGAGGAGTCTCAATCTTCGCAGGTACTATCACTTCTTTATTAGTTGTCTGGTGGTTGGGCGGATTTAGTGGCCTCCCACCGGAAAAAGAATGGCAAATCTGGGGTGTCACTTTAGGTGGATTTGGCTTTTTTCTCATTGGTTTAGCAGACGATTTACTCAATCTGTCCCCCTTAGCTCGCCTGGTGATGCAAGTTATTGTGGCATCTTGTGCATGGAAAGCAGGCGTCAGTATAGATTTTATTACCGTTCCCGCAATGGGGATAGTTTACCTCTACTGGCTGAGTTTGCCCATTACAGTCATCTGGCTGGTAGGGATGGTGAACGCGATTAACTGGATTGACGGTTTAGATGGGTTAGCTGCGGGAGTATCTGGAATTGCTGCTGTGGTGATGTTAGTTGTGGCGTTGTTTATGAACCAACCAGCAGCAGCTTTAATTGCTGCAGCGATCGCTGGTGCAGCCCTGGGATTTCTCCGCTATAATTTTAACCCCGCCCAAATCTTTATGGGAGATGGTGGGGCTTATTTTATGGGATTTACCCTAGCTGCCGTCGGTGTCATAGGTTTGGTAAAAATCCCGGCTTTTACCGCCGTATTATTGCCTTACTTGATTCTCGCTGTGCCAATTGTGGATATGTCGGCAGTGATTTTAGCGCGACTCCGTCACGGCAAATCACCTTTTAGCGCGGATAAACGCCATCTACACCATCGACTGCTAAATGCTGGTTTGTCCCATCGTTGGACAGTTTTGTTTATTTATTGTTTAACCCTATGGGTTGGCAGTTTAGCATTAGCTGTTGCTGGTATACCTAGTGGCATTACTTATGCATGTATTGCCACTTCATTACTTAGTTTCGCCATCTGGCGAGTTTGGAAACTTTCTCGATAATCTCTCAGAATTTTCATCATGAGTCAATGGGTGATGGAAAAATGAACAATCAGTGTGCTACTCAATTTCATAATTTTTATTCCCCATTCCCTATGCCCCTAATCCCCATTTCGTGGGGGACTTGAGTTCCCCATTCCCAAATCTTATGAGTGCAGAAATTATTTGTGTTGGTACGGAAATGCTGCTGGGAGATATCCTCAACAGCAATGCTCAATATCTGGCAAAACAATTAGCGCAGTTAGGTATTCCCCATTACTATCAAACTGTAGTCGGGGATAACCCAGAACGAATTAAGAAAGTTATCGAAATTGCTATTTCCAGAGCGCAAATTCTCATTTTCACTGGTGGTTTAGGGCCTACACCAGATGACCTCACTTGTGAAACCATCGCTGATTTTTTTGGCGTACCCTTAGTAGAACGCCCAGAAGTCATCGAAGATATGACTCGGAAATTTGCCCAACGCAGTCGAGTCATGACCCCTAGCAACCTGAAGCAAGCTTTGCTTCCCCAAGGTGCGGACATTTTACCCAACCCCACAGGAACAGCTCCTGGTATCATTTGGCAACCCCGACCAGGAGTAACAATTTTTACTTTCCCTGGTGTACCATCAGAACTTTACCCGATGTGGGAAGAAACAGTAGTTCCCTATCTGAAAAATCAAGGCTGGGGCAAAGATATTATTTTCAGTCGGAGTTTAAGGTTTTGGGGAATTGGTGAATCTGCTTTAGCAGAAAAAGTAGCTTCCTTGTTTGATTTGCCCAATCCCACAGTCGCGCCTTATGCAGGTAAGGGGGAAGTCAGGTTGCGAGTTTCTGCAAAAGCTGCTTCGGAATCAGCTGCAGAGGCTTTAATTTCACCTGTTGAGCAACAAATCAAAGAAATTGCTGGATTAGATTTCTACGGTGTTGATGATGATACCTTAGCTACCGTGGTAGGCCGGCTTTTACGGTCATCCAAGGAAACGCTTTCAGTAGCAGAATCTTGTACAGGTGGTGGTTTAGGGCAAATGTTGACCGAGATTTCTGGAAGTTCTGATTACTTTTGGGGAGGGGTAATTTCTTATGACAACTCTGTGAAAGTTGGGTTGTTAGGAGTTAACCCAGAAGATTTAGACAAGTTTGGCGCAGTAAGTGCTACTGTTGCCCAACAAATGGCTGTAGGAGTCAAAACCCGTCTCTCAACGACTTGGGGATTGAGTGTTACTGGTATTGCTGGCCCTACTGGGGGGACGGATACTAAGCCTGTAGGTCTAGTTTACATCGGGTTAGCAGGGCCTAATGGTGAAGTGGCTAGTTTTGAGCATAAATTTGGTGCTACCCGAAAGCGGGATTTTATTCGTCATGTGAGTGCGAATGCAGCGTTGGATACCCTGCGGCGCAAGTTGTTGACGAGGTAGGAGAAGTGCGACGCATTTTTTGTAGGCGCAGTAATGTCTAACGAGGCCGGGGAAACCCATTAGTGTCAACTTAAGCTAGAAATTTCAGTGTTGGCTGAATCACCCGCTAGATAATGAATTCTCTGGCTAATAGCTTAAGTCTACTGAAGTAGACTCAAAATTTTGCAGGATACAGCAGATTGAAAGTTGGTGAGGCACAGATAATCATAGGGCACAACAATGTTCATACGCGTCAACTTAAGTTCAAACGCTTATCCCACAGCCCTTTCACCCCACCCCTCAATCCCCTCCCCGCTGTTTCGTGGAGGGGAGGTTTTGGCTTTAGACAAAACCGGGGTGGGGTAACGCGGATCTTGATGGTAGGTGATTTAATTCACGCATCACGTCTTGACAAGGGTTTCACGTTAAGTTGACACCAATGAACAATGTTGTGCCCCTACCCGCGTACCTCATTTACCTGAAATAGAGCGATGTCTAATGACAAGCCGCGCCGCCTCTACGCACCCTTTATATTCAGTCCAAGGTCACTTGTTTGACAGTGATACTCATCATTTCTTCATCCTCACTATTGGGTGCAACTTGCGGTTTACTCCAAGCTGCTACTTCAGCAAAGCCAAGGCGATCGCACAATTACAAGATATCATTGACGAATTATACCAAGCTCATGACAGAGCCATTGAAAACAATGATTTTGATGATGCTAGCTTACTGGCTAGTAGAGCAGATAGACTTTATCAAGAGGCAGAAAATTTAGAAATTGTGATTACAGAACTGGAGGACAAATGAAAACAATTGAAGAATTAAAGACTCGTATTCAAGAACTCAGTAAAGAAGCTATTGAACTCAGGCGCAAAGGTTCTGAAGTATACCAGACTAACCAAGAGCAAGCCAAAAAGTTCAGACAACAGGCTAGAGAAGCTATGAACCGCTGTCAAGTGTTGATACAAGAATTGAAACGAACCCTGGTATAAGTAGAGAATTCGGGGAAAAAGATTTAACTATGCAGCTATGAGCAAAGTTCCTATTCTCCAACCAAATCAGTCTTACACTTTCAGAAACTACTTTGAAATGGCGTTTGAGCCAGAAGACATACTGGCTGAATTTGGCTACTCTTTAAAACGCTCTTCTCTCAATCTGCAAAAATCAGGCGCTGAACTAGACAGACTGGGCAATCTCAAATCTAGAATTGAGGAGAGTTTGCCATATATCAGTTTGACTAGTGAAGCAGCGCGGAGAGAATTACTAATTGCCCCCATTTTACTGGATGTTGTTCACTACACCCACGCCCAACTGAGAATCGAATATCCTCTAAATGTTACAGAACAGTTAAAAGGTTCCCTTGATTATTATCTCCACGCAGACCATAAACTCTTAGTTATAGAAGCTAAAAATGCTGATTTGGCAAGGGGTTTTACCCAGCTTGCTGTAGAACTAATTGCGATTGATGCCTGGACTGACTCTCAAGAGCCAAATTTACAAGGGGCTGTTTCTACAGGAGATATTTGGCAATTTGGTCTACTGAATCGAGAAGATAAACAAATAACTCAAGACCTCAATTTATACCGTGTTCCTGCTGACATAGAAGACTTGCTGCGTATCTTGGTGGAGATTCTCGGTGGTTGGCGAAGATAGCGATCGCATTCTGATTTTATTAGAGTGCGATCGCCTGTTGTGAAAAGTTATCTTAGTATTATTCAGCTTATTTAATTGCAGCTAAATCACGGTTTAGCTTTCTTTTGATAGTCGCTATTACCTGAGCTTCTTCTGGTGTAACTACCCCATCCAAATTAGCAATTTTGTGACATTGCGCTAGTAGAGGTACAGCAAAATCACTATTAACTTGCTCAAGTAACTTTTCTAAGGATGTCGGTGATGTGATTTGAGATGCGATCGCCTCAATTGATGAAGGACTAAGATTGGCAGCTTGCAAATCTGGCAAAATTTCTGCCCATGATTTATCTGGGTTACCAGCTAAAACAACATGAACCAAAATCTGATCCATAATCTTTTCTTGGGAAATCGCAGCTTCGAGATATTTTTCACTTTCTAACTGAGCATCTACTAATGTTGCCTGTAAAGTTAATGGATTTTGTTTTGCTTCATAAAACTGACAAGCTGCATAACCTAATGCATAAATCATCACTGCATTGGAACTAGCACCAATTACCGCTCCCATGATTGGCGCATTTCGCAATAAACCTAAACCTGCTCTAATAGCTGTTTTTCCACCTACGCCTAACCCGAAAATTGCAACAATTTCTGCTTTACGCTCTGAATTCTTTAAATCCAATCCATAAGCGGCTGCAATTTGATAAACTAACTCCACAGATAACGCAGATGTAGCAGCCCAATCGACTGCAAACATTGCTGCTGCTTGTCCTGGTAAAAGACTACTCGCAAGGCCTGTTCCTCCTGCAAAAACAGCCTTTTCTAACATGAGATGATGAGCAATTTCACCTGGTTTAGCATTTGGATGCTCTTGCTGTAACTTTTTCACAGCAGTCTCAGCCTTAACTATATCAACTTGTTGAATTAAGGGATTCAACCAGTCTTGATTTAAAGATTTAATTGCTAATTGTAAGGCAGGATTCTTCCCAACTATTGTTAGTGCTTGACCGGCGATTTGTGTGGCTTGGAAAGCTACATCACCAATTACACCCCCAACGCCGACAGCTGCTCCGGCAACACCTTGTCCAGCTTGAACTGCAGCACCACCCACTGCTCCCAATGCACCACCAATAGTCCCACCAACGCCGACAGCTGCTCCGGCAACACCTTGTCCAGCTTGAACCGCAGCACCACCCACTGCCCCCAATGCACCACCAATAGTCCCACCAACGCCGACAGCTGCTCCGGCAACACCTTGTCCAGCTTGAACCGCAGCACCACCCACTGCCCCCAATGCACCACCAATAGCCCCACCAACACCAACAGCCGCTCCGCCTACTGCTCCAAAAAATGAACCAAAAAAAGATGGTTGTTGTACAGATAATTGACTATCTACTGTTGTCTCAGTAATAGCAGTTGATGATTCAATTTCATTTTCTGTATGAGATATTAAAGCAGGTGAATTTGACGGTAATTCTATTGCTAATTCTTGTTGCCAATCCGGGAAATCCTCGCCTGTCTCTCGCCCATATATCTTGACTTTTTTGATAGATTCAATATTTAAGCTAATCAACCCATTATGAATTAGCGGAACTAATGACTGTTGTTCTGGAACTTCTTGTGATTCCAGCATGATCTGTAAGCAATCTTGTTTTAATGTAGTTTTTGCCGTAATACTGGGTAAGTTTAACCACTCATTTACAAGAGTATTAATCGCAGTTGTATCACCCTGTTTGGCAAGTTCTAGAATATTCGGCTGTGTCATTGTTTAGTAACGGTGAGAAAGTTATACCTTGTTCTAGTATTCCCACCCATGAAAAATTTATAACGCTATGATTCGTCCTCATCAACTTCATCACTCGTCAAAAGTGCTTGTGAACTATGACCGAATTTTAGATTTTAAATTTTGGATTGTGGGCGTAGCCTCTCCGTCAGGAGAAGATTCAAAATCTAAAATTTAAAAAGGTTTCAAGCGAACGTATTTAAACGCGAGAATAAATCTAAAATCTAAAATTAATTAACAAGCCCCTGACTTGATTCCTTGGGGTCAATCTAAAATCTAAAATCCAAAATCCAAAATCCAAAATTGTGTGACGCACATAAAGCACATAAACGGTGCGATCGCGAATTGTAAATAAAATACGATAGGTATTTCTTGACTTACCATAAATAAGTTGACGCACCTCTTCAGAAAAAACTTCATGTTCTAGAGCTAAGATGCAACGACGAGGTTTTTCTTGAAGAGATGCTATGGCATTCATTAAACCGCGAAACCATTGATCTGCATAAGCTGGGTTATACTCTCTCAGCCACAGATATGCTGCCTCAATTTGAGCATCTGCTGTCTGAGTTGTCCTAACTTGAAATGCCATATTTTTGCTGCATTTCCTGCTCAAATTCCGCAACAGGTCTTGTCCTACCTGCTTCTAAATCTTCCAGTCCCTTTCTGACTCCAGCAATCGTTTCCAGTTGTTCCAAAAGCTCTAAAAGTTTCTGGTATGACTCAGCATCCTGAACAACCAGTTCTGCTTTGCCATTCACAGTTAACACCACGGGTTTTCCACTCTCCTTCATTTGCTGAATAAATTCAGCAGTATTACGCTTGAAACTTGAGAGAGAGTGAATATCTCTAATGATGTTGAGCATGGCTTTGATGATGCATTAAATTTGCACTAAATTTGCACTAAATTTAATGCTAGCATTTGTCTATCCAATTGAATTAGTAATATTCGATACACTAATACCCTTAATATCAGCCAATCTACCCCCAGACATCAGCACAATTAATCAGGGGATCGCTTGCTGTATTCTTCACAGTTTGTTACAAAAGTATAAAGAACTTCTAGAGACGCAAAACCACATGTTCGGTGGACTTACTGGTTTACAAGATCCTAAAGGCACGGACTGGGGGGAGCGGATGCTCAACACAGTCGCTAGCCAAACGATTCGCCACCTATTTACCCAAAGCGAGTCAGTAGAAGTCTTTGTGCGCTGCTATCCCTCCAGCAAGCTCTTGCAAGGCAGCATTGACAGTTTTAAAATGAGTGGTCGCGGCTTGGTAATCAAGAGAGATTTTGCAGTAGAGGAGATGTCTTTTGAGACAGATGCGGTGGCTATTGACTTCGGGTCAGTTTTGAGTGGCAAACTGACTCTCAAACAATCTACTCAGGCGATCGCTCAAGTCATCTTATCAGAAGCAGGCATCAACCACGCTTTCAAAGCTGAATTGGTGACAAAGCGTTTGCTGAACCTCACCCTACCCAGCTTGACGGCATTATCAGGCGGGAAACCAGTTTCCTTTCCAGAGGTGCAGGTACAACTCTTGCCAGAAAATCGCCTGCGGATTTTGGCCAAGTCTGATTTAAATAATGGCGAACTGATCCCCCTAAGTATAATTGTCACCATAGCTGTGGAAAGACGGCGACGGGTTGCTTTTAAAGATCCGCAAATTGAACTTGACGATGTACCAGCCGATCAAAAAGAAATTTCCCAAACCTTAAGTATGGCACTGGTGGAAATTTTAGATAATATGGTCGATTTAGATCGCTTTGACCTTGATGGAGTGAAAATGCGGCTTAATCGTTTAGAAACTGAAGGGCAAAGGTTGATTTTTAGCGGCTATGCCGAGATTGAGCGTATACCAAGTAGCAATTGAGATAGCAACTCGTAGCATAATCTTATCTACTCTACCTCCCTGCTATAAGAAAGCACAAAATATTTAGGGGAGGTGGGAGTCCTTAGGAAAGTGTTTCCACACCTGAATAGTTAAGGATTTTCGCGTCAACAGTTAACAAAGGACACTCATAATTTCTGGCTGTAGCCACAATAATTTGATCAAAAGGGTCACTATGAAATCCACTTAATTGAGTTGAATCAACCACTATAGGTAGCGTCAAATTTAATAGCTGTACTCCGGGATAAGCTAAAGCTGCTTTGAGCCATTCATTAACTGAACAAGAAAAAACCAGCCGATTTTTTTCTACTAATTTGGCGACCTCCCAACAAGAAACAATACTTACTCCCAAACCCTGAGATTGATATTCTTCTATATATTCCCGATGTTTTTTAGTTAATCGCTCGTTATCGTCAACCCACCAAACCCAGATATGTGTATCCAGTATAATCATTGCAAAACTTCCCAATCTGACAAAGCGACGGGTTCTGTTGGGTCATCATAACGGACTAGTTGCCCGCGCATTGGATAAAGATTTTTTTCTGATTGGTTAGATCGTGCTTCTTGAGGCTGTGAAGTTTTAGCTTCGAGAATAATTACCTCCACCACATCCCCTGCATGAAAAGGTAAGCCCTGTAGCATCAAAGTTCCATCTTCAGTTAAAACAGCTTCTACTTTGTGAGCGTTCATCTTACTACTCCTATTTTTTAGTAGACTCCATTTGCAAATTAACATACTGCCTAATCAAAGGCTGAAGAGTAAAAAGTATTTGATTGTGATCGTTTTGATGGTCTTCGATTAGAGAACGTCTTCGTAAAGACTGTATAGCGCTAAATAAATCTATAGGCAATAGCTGTGTTTTTTCTAGTAATTGCGACATGGAAACCGCTTCAATATCTACGGCTAAACCAGAACCATTGATAAACAAAGATGCTGCTCAAATAATTATCGGTGTTTCTGTTGTGACGCTTGTATTAGGAGGTGTAGGATTTACACTTTCTTCAAGGAAAGGAGTCAGTTAAATCAATACCGGAATGTAACAGCAAGTCGGTAGTACAACAATCCAACTGGATAGCGCAAAATCTCTTCTATTTCTTTGAGCGCAATTTTCTATAGGATTAGTATTTGATTTCTGAAATACACGTAGGGTGGGCAATGCCTAGGGTGTTGACTTTGATGGAATTTCACGGTTTTTGTTCATACAACTTTTGTGTCATTGCGAGCGAAGTGAAGCAATCGCAAAGACTGGGATTGCGACCCTTCTCCTACTGAGACGCTGCGCGAACGGGAAGGCGGAGCCTACGTCGTTCCTCCTCGCAATGACTACACAAATTTTGCCTGAATTTTTATCATCTAAAAAGGCACAGAGTCAACACTCTAGGCATTGCCCACCCTACAAATACTGAGATTTTTTCAATAATCAAATCGGATTTCTATATTGCAATTCTAAAGCAGCAACCAATGTGACAAATTAAAAACCGCCTAGAAATTTATTTCTAGGCGGTTTTGAGCGTTATTCAGGTGACTTTCTACCGTCCAACACCTACATATTGGAACCCAGCCCTGACTAAAGTTTCCGGGTCGAGGAAGTTACGTCCATCGATAATCACGGGGTGGTTCATCAGTTGTGCCATCTTAGCGTAGTCTAGATGGCTAAACTGTTGCCATTCAGTGACGAGTACCAAAGCATCACAGCCATCAGCCAGTCGTTCAGCATCAGTTTCTACTAAGACGCCAGAAAGACCATGACGCAGACCCGTTTGGGAAACAATGGGGTCATAAGCTTTGACTTTAGCGCCCAGTCGGTTTAGCTGCTCAATCAGGTTGAGTGCTGGGGCGTCGCGTAAATCGTCGGTGTCAGGTTTGAAGGTCAAACCGAGTAGTCCGACGGTTTTGCCTTTGAGGATTTTCAGAACTTGCTGGAGTTTTTCTAAAGCTATGAGGCGCTGACGTTCGTTGACGCTGACAGCAGATTTTAGTAGCTGGGCTTCATAGCCATAATCGTCAGCAGTGTGAATCAAGGCGGCAACATCTTTAGGGAAGCAGGAACCACCCCAACCAATACCAGCTTGTAAAAACTTGTTACCGATGCGGGAGTCTAAGCCGATGCCTTTTGCTACCTGGGTGACATCAGCACCGACGCGATCGCATATGTTAGCAACTTCGTTAATAAAACTAATCTTGGTTGCCAAAAAGGCATTAGCTGCGTATTTGATCATCTCTGCCGAGCTAAGGTCTGTCACCAACACTGGGACAGCAGGTAAAGATTTATCATCAGCATAATGGCGTTCTACAATTGGGCTATATAGTTCTTGCATAACGCCTACTGCTCTGGGACTGTTGCCACCCAAGACAATACGATCGGGGTTAAAGGTGTCGTAAACAGCTGATCCCTCACGCAAAAACTCTGGATTGCTGACTACATCAAACTGAGCTGCAACCTCTGGCAATTTATCATCAGCAGACACCCCACCAGCGGGTACGAGTGTTTTTTGGCGTTCAGCAATCCCGTCGAGAACAATCATCCGTACCCAGTCACCTGAGCCAATGGGGACTGTAGATTTATTGACGATCACTTTATAACCACCGTTGAGATTTGACCCAATACCACGGGCTACAGCCTCAACATAACGGGTATCACTTTCGCCAGTTGGTAAAGGCGGCGTTCCCACAGCAATAAATAGAACTTCCCCGTGGGCGACTCCGGCGGCGAGATCGGTGCTAAATTCAATTTTCCCGTTATCAATGGCAGACTGCATAATTTCCGAGAGTCCCGGCTCGAAAATGGGCGATCGCCCAGACTTCATTAACTTGACTTTTTCTTCGTTATTGTCTATGCAAATCACATCATGTCCGATGTGAGCCAAGCAAGCGCCTGTAACCAAACCAACGTAACCAGTACCAATTACGCAAACACGCATTTTGTTTAACTCCTCGCTTTATTTAGGGTTTTTTCTTCAATTAAGAAGTTTTCAGCATGAAACCTATACACAGGCGGTCAACTCCACCGTGCTAGTAAAGGCTACGGATAGGGCGAGCCTGCGAAGTACAAACTAGTACTTAGCATCTCTCAGGAGCCTGACTCTTTAACATCAGTTTTCATCCGACTGCGGAAATCTTCTATTGTCAGTTTTAACCCCTCCTGCAGAGGAATGGTAGGTTCCCAATTTAACAAGGTCTTAGCTTTTGTAATATCAGGTTGACGACGGCGCGGATCATCCGAAGGTAGCGGTTCAAACTTAATTTGTGCATCCGGGTTCACCAGGTTTTGCACTGCTTGTGCCAATTCCAAAATGGTGTACTCACCGGGATTACCCAAATTTACCGGCCCAACGTAGTCGCTATTCATCAGCCGGATAAATCCTTCGACTAAATCGGAGACGTAGCAGAAACTGCGGGTTTGCGAACCGTCACCGTACACTGTTAAAGATTCACCCCGTAGCGCTTGCACAATAAAATTGCTCACCACACGACCATCGTTTTCTAACATCCGAGGGCCATAGGTGTTGAAAATCCGCACAACCCGAATATCAACTTTATTTTGTCTGTAGTAGTCAAATGCCAAAGTTTCGGCGATGCGCTTACCTTCGTCGTAACATGAACGCAGCCCAATGGGATTTACGCTACCTCTGTATTCTTCAGTTTGGGGATGAACTTCCGGATCACCATATACTTCACTGGTTGAGGCTAAGAAAAACCTAGCTTTTACACGTTTAGCTAAACCCAACATATTCAGTGTTCCCATCACATTAGTTTTCACGGTTTTGACGGGATTGTACTGGTAATGTACTGGAGAGGCCGGACAAGCCAGATGATAAATTTGATCCACTTCTAGCCGAATAGGTTCGGTGATGTCATGGCGAATGAGTTCAAAGTAAGGATGATTGAACCACTTAAGTATGTTGCCCTTATGACCTGTATAGAAGTTATCCAGGCAAATGATTTCATTCCCAGCAGTAATTAGCCGGTCGATAAGATGGGAACCGATAAACCCGGCTCCCCCTGTCACCAAAATTCTCATAGTTTCCTAGTGGTTTACAGATATTGCTAGTAGCTATTACGCCTATTTGTTAGAGTACCCAGCTTGGGTATAAAAACTCAGAAAGAACAGAAGCTAATGAAAAACATGCCCCTGGATTTACCAGTTGCCCTAGGGGTGCAACTTTATAATACTTAACACCTAATTATTAGGCGACTTAACTAGCAAAATATCAAACATCGTTCAACAACCCTGGATAATCAGTCTACAATTTACCAAATCTTTAAATATATGAAGTATTTTTAAAGCTGTGAGGAGTTATAAATAAAGGTTTTGTCAAGAGTCAAGAGTTTAAGAGGCAATAGGTTATTCTTCCCCAGTCAACAGTCCCCTGCTCACACATTGGCTGTGGTGCTAGGAACACTACTTGGCAGGGCCGCCGCTTGAGTGCGTTGTGGTTCTCCGAGCATGACGATTGAGCAAGTGAGTTGCCTAGCTAGCTGAGTTGTAACATCGCTAATTGCTAAACCCCCAGGACTAGTGCGATTCCGGATAAAGGGCAAAACTACCAAATCATATAATCGTGCGGCTTGTAAAATAGCTTGGGCGACATTTTCATGGGCGATGATTTGAATTTCTGGGGGATTTGGCAAAGCTAATTTAGACACTAGTAGAGAAAGATGCGATCGCCTAGCGGCAATTTTGCTGGAGCTGGTGCGGCGATCGCACACATTCAGCACAGTCACTTGAGCTTGATTGGCCTCCGCCAACATCTGGGCTAGTTGCACAGGTTGCAATGCTGGTGAGATCAAGTTTTCTATGGGAACTAAGATGCGTTGAATTTTCTTGGGTGATTCTACCAGACGTGTCACTGCTACAGGACAATGGGCTGCCCAAAGCACGTTATCAATGACATTGCCAAATAAACGCGCTCGCAACCCAGTTCTTTTACCCCAACCCATGACAATTAAACTCGCCTTTTGTTCACGAGCGGCGCGGCTGATTCCTTGAGCGAAAGCATCATCAATGCGGAGTAAGGGGGATGCTTCCACACCTAATGCCCGACTTTGGGCTGTAGCTTTGAAGAGTAGCCGCTCACTCCGTTGCAGAGAAGCTTCTAATTGTGGTGCATCCATTTGCGCCGCTGCAGTAGCGATCGCTAAGGGGATAATTTTGCCACTTGCTTGACTTGCCAATAGTGCAGCCAATTCAATTAAATACTGCTGAGTATGAGGATTATATATAGGTACTAAAATCGTGAAAGCGTTATCTGTGGCTTCTATATTCGTCTCTGGAAGGGTTGTTGGCGCAGGTTCTGCAACTACACTAGAAGTTAAACCGACAGCGCAGCGACTGGTAATCAACGGCCCTATTGTTGATGTCACCAGCATTAATACAACAACGCTGTTTAATACTTCCGGTGAGATTAACCCAGCCCGATATCCTACCAATGTTGCGGCTAATGTCGCACCCACTTGGGGAATTGACAATGACCAAATAGTCAACATTTCCCGCCAATTATAGTGGTATAGCAGTTTTGTTAACAAAGCGGCGAGCAATTTACTGGCAATCAAGCCGAACACAATCAAGAGCGTTAACTTGACGGTGATCGCGCTAGTCATGAAAGCTGGGAGATCAATCAGCAAACCCAAGTCAACAAAGAAAATGGGAATAAATAATACACTGCCAACAAATACTACCTTTTCTTTGACTGGCCCTTCGCCTACAACTTCATTAACTGCTAAACCTGCTAAAAAAGCGCCGATAATTTTTTCTACCCCGATCAATTGTGCGCCCACAGCAGCCAGAAACACGGACAGTAGCACAAATAAAAACTGGTTGCCTTCATCACCTCCAGAGCGGCGGAAAAATTCTTTACCTGCCCAATCAAAGCCTACCAAAACAGCGACTGAGTAAATAGTTAACCACCCAGACAAGGTAAGTAATTGTGCTAAGTTGAATCCTCCGTTATGAGCAGATGCTACACAAATCGTTAATACCAAGAGTGCGCCAGTATCGGTAAATATTTTAGCGCCGATGGCGATCGCAACGGCTTCGTTGCTGACTACTCCCAAGCGACTAATTAGGGGATACGCCAAAAGACTGTAGGAAGCAAACAAAGAGCCTATTAATATTGATGTTAGCCAGCCAAAGCTAAAAGCCTGCCCGATTAACGTTCCTGCCAGTAGGGGAATAAAGAAAGTGAAAATAGCAAAACCAAAGGAGCGATTTTTGCGGCGGCGGAACTGTTCGATATCGACTTCTAACCCGGCGACAAACATCAAATAAACTAACCCAATGTCTGATAGCAGGTTAATCATTGGTGATTCTGTCTGGAATAGATTCCAGCCTGCAGGGCCGAGTACTACCCCAGAGATCACCAAACCCACTAATCCTGGTAGTCTGAGTCGCTCAAACAGAATGGGTACTACTAAGATAACCACCAGCAAAATTGCAAAAGGCACAATTGGTTCTTTGCCGAGAACTGAGGGATTTGGTTCCAGCGCCAGAACTTGTGATATGAGTTGCATAGGTAGGACTTGAAAGGGCGATAGTGGAGCTGCGATTACCTTAGGGGCAATCGCCCGTTCAAATGTAAAAGCCACCCTGATGAAAAATCAGAAAAATTTTAACTTACACTACCTAGGCAATTGTCTAGGAACTAACTACCTATGGGTGGATTTGGCTTAAAATGAACCGCAAGCGATCGTAGTCGTCTTTCAGCAGTACGCTGAGGGTTCGTCCAGCTTTGATTAGCCATTCTCGATCAGCTTTGCGTAACTGATAAACCTCTCGAATCGCGGCTGCAGCCAAAGATTCCACAGGCGCACTGTTGACTGCAAGTAGTGTCCGCAAAAATTCTAGTTCTGCGGTGAATTTAATGATGGCTTCTGGTTCACACCGATAGACAGCTTGGTGGATTTGCGGTGGTCTTGGTGGTAGATATTGATACACCCTAGAACTAGAACCTCTACTAGGGGATGGCGGCTCAAATCCCACGATCGCCGCCCTAAATTCTGTTTTGAGCATGGCGAATATCTGGGGTTGTTCCTCTCGCAAGTCTTGTAAGGATAACCCTAAAGCTACTGCTCGATGTACAGAATCAATAGGCATGGTAGTTGCAAAATATACTACCCCATAAACTTGATTGCCCGTTTCTTCATCTAGGGCACAAACCCAGCTACCAAAAGGAGGCATAGGGGGGAAACTCAAGTCTGCCGGTTCCAAACACTGTGCCAGAAATTCGGTAGTAGTGGTTTCGATTACCTCGGCAATGTGGCCGGGGTGGCGATCGTTAGTGGCAAATTGTGGTAAAGGAAGGCGCATAGTAGAAGTATGAAGTATGAAGGATGAAGTATGAAAATTTTTGTCCTTCATACTTCATCCTTTGTTTTATTTCCCTTTTTTCTTACCTACAGTCTCGACAACTTCCAATTCAGGTAGGCGAAAGGTAACTAATTTATCCCAGTTACCACCTTCAAACAATACGGCTACCTTGCCATCACTTACCCGTTGTACGAGTCCTTCATAGCGATAATAGGTATCTGCGGGATTCTTTACTCGAACAGTTGCTCCAGGCAGGATCATGATATTTACCTTCGCTTACTTCCTTTTACTAGCTTAATACTTGTCAGGAGTCAGTTGTCCGTTGTCATTGGTCATTTGTGATCCACTGCGGCTTTGTGGGCAGAAAAGACGAGTATTTCCATGATTCGAGCCATAACTGGGAATCGGTGGAGTAATTTCAGACTTCAGACTTCAGACTTCAGACTTCAGTTGACTCAGGAATAATACTTTTGTCGCTGGCGGAAATTTGCTACTGATTCGACGATTCCCAAACAAATGAAGTTGGTAAGCATGGCAGAACGTCCGTAACTCATCCAAGGTAGGGGAATTCCGGCGACAGGTGCTAAACCAACCGTCATGCCAACGTTAACAAGCACCTGAAAGACAATCATGGACAGAACGCCGATGGCCAAAAGTGAGCCAAAATTGTCTTTGGCAGTTTGAGCTATATGTAGTAGGCGGAGGCAAATTAAGCAGAAGACAAACAACACTATTAAACAACCAACAAAACCGAATTCTTCGCCCACAGCCGAGAAAATAAAGTCTGTATGTTGTTCTGGTACAAAATTTAATTGTGTCATTGGGCCTTTAAACAAACCCCATCCCCAAACTTCACCACCACCAATAGCAGTGCGAGATTGTATCAGATGATATCCAGCACCACGGGGATCATGTTCAGGGTTAATAAATACACTTAGTCTGTTTTTTTGATACGGTTTCAATACGTGGTTCCAGGCGAAGACTCCTAATTCACCGCCTAACATGTTGAGACTCCAGGCACCTATGGCACTCAGACCAAATCGCTGCCAGGGGAGAGTCTGCCAGCCTACCACACCCATAATCGCTGCCCAAACTAAGCCTAAAGGTCCGAAAGATAGTTCTTTGAACAAAACTAACGGCTCTGATAAAGGCCAAGATATGCTAAACAAAATGGCAGCAACTACAGGAGAAATTAATAATATCAGCCAACCTGGATTAGCATTTGCCCAGTACAACATCCCTAAAACGATCGCCCCAAATACCAATGAAGTTGCTAAATCAGGCTGTATAAATACTAACAGCCAAGGTAAAGCTGTGAATGCCAAAGCACGGATAAAATTGGGTAAAGTAGAGGCTGTGCGCTTGTGTAAGAGAGCCGCTAGGGTGATAATCACGCCAATTTTGGCAAATTCTGAGGGTTGTACATTAAAACCCAGAACATTAATCCACCTTTGTGCCCCTTTAGCCTCGATACCACCTACCCTGACTGCAATTAAGCTGATGTTAGTCAGTGCGTATATTACCCAGTGCCACTGCAGTAAATTTTCATAACGGCTACGAGCTAAAAATAAGGCGATCAAAGTGCCAATACCTGCTACCAGCCAGTGCCACCACCAGTCTGTGACTGGTTGCTTGAGTTCTGTACTGAGAATCATGATGCCACCAAAGATGCTGACACCAATGGGTAAACAAAATAGTAGCCAATCTACTTGCTGCCAAGGTTTAACCCAAGACTTCCAGCGAATTTTGGGGAGCGATCGTTTTAACAACATTGTGCGAGTTTAGACTTGATCTCTTAAATTTTAAATTTAGCGAATACTCTAAATCTGTATTCCTAGGCTACAGCCCAGGAACCAGATAAAAATTCAGATTTCCTATGTTAAGGCAGCAACTGATACTTTACCAGCAATGTTTAGGGCGATCGCTCTTAAGGCTTTTGCTGATGCTGAATCTGGCTGGGCTACAACTATCGGTATGCCGTTATCACCGCCAACTCTTGTGGAAATCTCTAGGGGTACACGTCCTAATAACGGCACTCCCAATTCAGCGGCTGTTTTCTCACCACCACCAGAACCAAAGATGTCATACTGCTTATCCGGCATGTCTGGGGGTATAAAGTAGCTCATATTTTCTACTATCCCCAACACAGGTACGTTCATCTGCTGGAACATCCGCAATCCTTTACGAGAATCTAACAGTGCTACGGTTTGCGGTGTGGTGACAATAACTGCTCCTGCCATCGGTACTGCTTGTGTCAATGTTAACTGGGCGTCCCCTGTTCCCGGTGGCATATCGACAATTAAATAATCGAGTTCTCCCCATTCCACTTGATAAAGAAACTGGCGAATTACTCCGTTTAGCATTGGCCCCCGCCAAATCACTGGCTGATCTCGGTCAATTAAAAAGCCCATCGAGACTAATTTGACGCCGTGATTAAAAGCAGGTTCCAGGACATCACCTTTTTCACTGGGGCGGACTACAATCTGAGCGTCAGCCAGTCCTAGCATTGTGGGGTCATTAGGCCCATAAATATCTGCATCCAGCAAACCAACTTTTGCCCCTGTTTGCGCTAGCGCCACTGCTATATTCACCGCTACCGTACTTTTACCAACGCCACCTTTACCGCTGGAAACAGCAATAATATTTTTCACACCAGTAACGCCAGTGCGATCAGGCAAACTTTTTTGTTGGGGTGTTTCTGCTGTCACTTCCACATTAACATCCGTCACACCTGGAAGTTTTTTCACCGCTCTTTTGCAGTCTTCAACAATAAACTCACGCAAGGGACAGGCGGGTGTGGTCAACACTAAAGTGAAGTTAACCTTGCCACCGTCAATTGTGACGTTGCGAATCATATTCAGTTCTACCAGACTTTTTTGCAGCTCTGGGTCTTGCACTGGTCGCAACACTTCTAGGACAGAGTGGGAATCTAGGACATCGTACATAGTGTTTTCACCGTTGCCGCCGTAATAAAACTTAAGAAATTTTTCTTATCACCTACACTAGGATCTTATACTTTTGCGAAATACCAATTGATCATTAATTATTGGGCATTGGTCATTTGTCATTTGGCATTTTTTAAGAGTCAAGAGTCAAGAGTCAAGGGTCAATAATTATTAGTTATTTCTCCCCAATCCCCAATCCCTGCTCACTGAGCGTAGCCGAAGTGCAGTCCCCAATCCCCATGCCCCATGCCCCATGCCCTAACAATCAAAACAACTGTCGTTGAGGGATTTTTTCTTATTTGACACGGCTTGCAATGCGGCCTTTTCGACTGCTTCGACTAAAGAACGGGCAACGCGATCGGCGTAGGGGCGGGTAAATGACCAAATCAGCGGTGATAACCAACCGCGTAGGGTGACAGAATAGGATAGGCACGTGCCGCAAACGGTGGATTCTACTTGGTACGTTACCCGTTCCTCGATACCAGGAATTGCCAAAACTCGAATACTCAAAAGTTCTCTAGGATTGACGCGCTCCACAAAAATTTGGATGGGAATCGGCGAAAAGCGTGTCATAGCTTGAAAAATTAATCCTGGTTTAGGTACTAATCCCCGCGGGACATTGGTACTTTTTAGTAGTGGATGCCAGGAAACGTCTGTTAAGTCAACTACCTGTTGCCAAAGTTCATCTACAGTTGCAAAACTTATCTCTCGATATGTCCGCACGAGAGAGGCGCAAAATCGACGACGTTTGCGATCGCTAAATTGAGATAACCAACTTCGCATTTGCCTAATCCTCCTAGCTACACAGCTTTCTGGTAACTCTGGCTGGAAAGTGTTGAGTCATGAGTGCTGAGTCCTGAGTAAAAAACTAGTCCCCAGTCCCTGGTCACTGAGCTTGTCCTGAGCGTAGTCGAAGGGCGCAGCCGAAGTGCAGTCTCGTTGTAAACTCAGCCAGAGCCTAGTGTTTACACTAAGCTGTTCCGATCAAAAAAATTCAGAAAAAAAAACTTTATCAATATACAAGCCTATACGCATTTGAGGGAAAATAACTTTAGTCATGCCCATCAATTGTCTAAATGCTTGACCATCAAGAAAAAGCAAGTTGGGCAAATTGAGTCTGATTGTTGGCTTGTGTTGCCTGCAAATTTTTAGACTGAAAATTTGGGGCTTTCTGGAAATTGTAATTTAGGTTCGGGAATCTTATGTTGACCAACTCGCAAACCCCCACTCTAAAAGTAGAATCATCCAAATTTTTACCACCAACTGACGGTAAGACTAGGGTTCGTCAGTTTATGCAGCAGTTACAAAGCGAAATTAGTCAAGGGTTGGAAAACTTGGATGGTGTGGGTAAGTTTAAGGAAGATGGTTGGGAACGCCCAGAAGGTGGTGGAGGGCGATCGCGTATTTTGCGTGATGGTGCAATCTTTGAACAAGCTGGTGTAGGGTTTTCTGAAGTCTGGGGAGATCATCTACCACCTTCAATTTTAGCCCAGCGTCCAGATGCCGACGGACACCCTTTCTACGTCACAGGTACTTCAATGGTGCTGCATCCTCGCAATCCATATGTACCAACTGTCCATTTAAATTATCGCTATTTTGAAGCTGGGCCAGTTTGGTGGTTTGGTGGTGGTGTTGATTTGACTCCCTATTATCCCTTTGCTGAAGATGCGGCACATTTACATAAAACACTGAAGCAAGCCTGCGATCAACACAACCCAGAGTATTACCCAGTATTTAAGCGCTGGTGTGATGAATATTTCTATCTTAAGCACCGGAATGAAACCCGGGGTGTTGGTGGTCTGTTTTTTGATTACCAACATAGTGAAAGTGGTTTATACGGCGGTCCCGATCCCAAAGGAGCAGCAGCGGCTTACAGTGACCAAGTGGGAAAACCAGCACCCCGGAGTTGGGAAGAATTATTTGCTTTTGTGCAAGACTGTGGTAGAGCGTTTTTGCCAGCATACGTCCCCATTGTCGAACGGCGACATGGGATCGAGTATGGCGATCGCCAACGGAATTTTCAACTCTACCGTCGGGGTAGGTATGTAGAATTTAACTTGGTCTATGACCGAGGCACAATTTTTGGTCTACAAACCAACGGCCGCACAGAATCAATCCTCATGTCCCTACCACCCTTGGTACGTTGGGAATACGGTTATCAGCCAGAACCCAATTCCCCTGAAGCTGAATTGTATGAAACCTTCCTCAAGCCCCAAGATTGGAGCAACTGGACACCAACTAAGTAAAAGCAAAGGGGCAGGGAGCAGGGAGCAAGGGAGATAGTTGAGGCGCAGTAAAATCTTCAGATGTTGCGCTAGATTCCCTTTTTGTACTGAGCGAAGACGAAAGCCACTTAGTCCAGGTCATTTCCCTCTGCCCCCTGCCCCCTGCCTCCTACCTATTAGTATCCCTGGCTACTCAATATCATTTTGGTGAGTTACACTACTGATAAATAAGCACTTAGCAAAAAAAAGTGACATTTTTAGCTGTAGCTTGTTAACCTCAAGTATCAGCACTGGATCATTCTGTTTAGTGGTGAGTCAAGAAATTTACTAAAGCACTAGCATAATTGCTAGTCATAGGAAAATCATATTCCTAGCACAGCAAGTCTCTTGGCTCATCACTAACAGCCCGTATACAGTAGCAGTTAATTCTGAGAGGAGTGCCACAAGGGGGCCTAGTGATTCAAATAGAACAAAAAACTTATACAACCCAAGACAGTAATACTATTATTGTTTTGACACCAACAGGTCGTTTGGATATCACCACTGCTTGGCAATTTCGCCTGAAGTTACAGGAGTGTATTTCCAAACTCAGCCACCACGTAGTTGTGAATCTCGGTCAGGTAAATTTTATTGATAGTTCTGGACTGACATCTTTAGTAGCCGGAATGCGTGATGCGGATAAAGTCAAAGGCAGTTTCCGCATTTGTAATGTACACCCAGAAGCAAAACTGGTGTTTGAAGTCACAATGATGGACACGGTTTTTGAAATATTTGAAACTGAAGACGAAGCGCTAGAAGGTGTACCTCGTAGCATGGCCAGTTGAAAAGGAAAGTAGGCGGTTATAAACCGCACGCCAGTTGCTACTCTACGAGAAGCCGCTCCGCGTCTACAAGTCGGCAGAGCCGACGACAGTCACCTCAAGTCGGGAAACCCGCCCACGGCGCTGTCTCCCCAACGCACTGGCTCGTCTACACAAACAAAACCTGCCTCCGCAGGTTTCAAACTCTTAATTTCTCGTTAGTCCGCGGAGGCGGACTTTGCCTGTGTAGCTGCGAATTCTATTCGCCTTGGCTTAAGTTGACACAGGTTTACCCTGCGGGAAGATGCTCCATGTTTATCATGAATTACCCCTACGCAAGAATCAGGTTTTTGGTCACATCTTGCGTAAGTCTTAATGAAATTACCTCATCTTTTCTCAGCACTTAATACTGGATACGCTTAGAGTAGCGATAAGGGCCTATAGTCGCGCCCCAAGTGGCTTTCCCCGTCTCTGAGTCAATCCCTTTGTCGTAACTGTAAAATTCTTTGGCAGTAGCTTCAAACCCTAGAGAAACTTGAATGCTATTGCCAAGATAAGTAAATTGGCAACAAGTATTTGGCGGTGGGGTAGCAGCAAACTTATAGTCGTTGGTAGCTAGTGTTTGCTTAGTAACGGTGAGAAAACAACCTGGCAACAAATCTAATTGCTCTGATGTGAGTGTATTCAGTAAAGCAGGGTTCTTACCTGCGCCTCTCAAGGCACTGGGATCTTTAGGCATGTAGTACTGTACTTGCAGTTGTGCATCATCGTCGCGCCGTGGCAATAAACGGATAATTCGCTGACGGTAAGGATTGTCTAAGTTGATCACATTTGCTTGTTCGGCAAACAGTGTAATGCTGTCTTCTAAAAACAAATTAACTGGTCTTTGCCATAAGCGCAGGTGGACATACCAAACAGGATCAGCTATGGCTTGCGCTTGATTGTCAAATTCACCAGATAGATACTCACCTAAAACTATTAAATCTGGGGAAAGGGTCATAAATTTTGATGCACAACTATAAAATGTGGTAACTTTGGGCTAGTGCCTCAAAAAAGAAGGCTGCTGAACCTTGCAACTGCAAGCTTAGTCAGGAACTCTGATTTGCAAACATTGTAAGTCACCACCCGCAAGCAAAAACCTTAACTTGGCAAAGTAGCCTTTAAACGAGAGAATACAAATACGTCGCCCTTAACATTTTCTTTGTGAATAACGTCCGTACTGTCTCTGATACAAAGCGAACTTTCTACAATCTTCATACCCGTCCAATCAACACGATTTATCGTCGGGTGGTGGAAGAGTTGATGGTGGAAATGCATCTACTGTCAGTAAATATCGATTTTAGCTACAATTCTATTTATGCCTTGGGTGTCGTCACGACCTTTGACCGCTTCATGCAAGGCTACCTACCAGAACGGGATCAAGAATCCATTTTTAACGCCCTGTGTCACGCTGTAGAGCAGGAACCGCAACGTTATAGACAAGATGCGGAACGATTGCGAGTTTTGGCTAAAAGTTTGCCAGCTAATGATTTGATTGCATGGCTCTCTCAAACCACTCATTTAGATCAAGATGCTGATTTGCAAGCACAACTGCAAGCGATCGCTAACAATCCTAACTTTAAATACAGCCGCTTGTTGGCAATTGGTTTATTCACTCTATTGGAACTGTCAGATCCAGAATTAGTCAAAGACGAAAAACAACGCAACGAGGCTCTAAAAGCTATTGCTACTGGATTGCAGTTATCTGATGAAAAACTCAACAAGGATTTGGAGCTATATCGCTCTAATCTGGACAAGATAGCACAAGCACTAATAGTGATGGCAGATGTTCTCTCAGCCGATCGTAAAAAACGCGAACAGCGCAAACAACAATCAATTACTCCAGTAGCACCTCCCAGTACTAACGAATAGTATCGTCAGACAATTTTGGATTTTGGATTTTGGATTTTGGATTGACCCCACAGATAAATCCCTACGGTGTACACACAAGTGCTAGTAAACTACTAAGGGAAGGAGTTGTGGGGAGTAAAAGGTGGTGGAAAATCCAATAATGATTCACGCTCAACAGTGGGATGGAATTGCTTTTGGCGACCCAAGGTTGATAAAAAGGGGGCAGCATTGTACCAAGCAATGGAAAAACATCAATCAGTCAGCATTCGCCAAATAAGTAGAAATAGAGCAGAACAGGTGGGGTACTACCGCTTTTTGTCGAATGAGAATGTGACAATAGGGGAATTAGTCGGCAGCCTATCAGACCACTGTGTATCACAGGTAGAAGACAAGCATATATTAGCCATCAGTGATAGTAGCGAAATTAACTTGCAGTCTCATGTTGGTAGGTTGAAAGCAGAGGGTCTAGGTGTAGTCGGAAACAACACAGACGTAGGGTTTTATATTCATCCAACTTTAGTATTGGATGCAGAGAATGGATTTCCATTGGGATTAAGCACAGTAAAACTGTGGACGCGAGAGATAGACCATGCCGATAAGCATGAACGAAATTACAAAAAGTTACCGATAGAGGAAAAAGAATCATACAAATGGCTGCGTTCAGCCGATGAAACCCAAAGATGTTTAAGTATTGGTAATGCCAAAATGGTGACTCATATCGCCGATAGAGAAAGCGATATGTATGAAGAATTTACGACCGTACCAAATCGCAAAAATCACGTGTTGGTCAGAGCGCGCATTGACCGTCGCCTCATAGGAAAGACCCAATCGCTGTATGCGTATTTAAACCAACAACCTAGCGAGGGGACTTATACCGTGGATGTTCCAGCAGATTCACGTATTGGTAGAACCGCAAGAGAGGCATTATTAATTGTGCGCTGTGCGCTGGTAAAAATTCAACGTCCAGAGAAATTGAGTGCCAAAGATTATCCCCCTAGTGTAACGCTTTACGCCGTGGAAGCTGTGGAAGTCAACCCACCTGCGGGTACGGAACCGATTCATTGGCGATTGTTGACCACCCACCAAGTTGTTTGTCTAGAACAAGCACTACAAATCATTAGATGGTACACATGGAGATGGCGAATTGAACAACTATTTGCCATCCTCAAAACTGCTGGTTTAAATCTCGAAGCTACTCAGCTTGAGTCCATTGCTGCCATTAAGCGACTGAGTGTTTTAGCTTTGTCAGTAGCTGTGCGAATTTTACAAATGATTCAGGGACGGGATAATCCTGAGTTGTCTGCAAATCTAGCTTTTTCGGATGAGCAACAGCAATGTTTATCTACTCTTGCACCAACTGTAGAAGGTCACACTCCACGTCAACAAAATCCCTATCCTCCTCATTCCTTACCTTGGGCTACCTGGATTATTGCTCGTCTTGGTGGTTGGTCTGGTTACAAGTCTCAAAAACCTCCAGGAATTACTACTTTGACTCGGGGGCTTAAGCAGTTTGAATCCACCTTTTTTGGCTGGAAACTCGCTCTGGGTCTACTTGTGTGTACACCGTAGCAGATAAATCCAGGGGCTTGGGAATTTTACCCAACAGGATTTTGGATTGATTCCACGGATAAATCCGCTTGCTCTGTAGCATCAAGAAATTATTGGTCAATTGAGAACTGCTATCTAGTTTTCAAAATAAATAGCACGAAGCCCAAAACCCCTGAGTATGTGGTTCCCTATAGAACTGCATACTTGTTTTATCAGTTATCAGTTATCAGACTTTTCACTGTTGACTGTTCACTGATTTAGATATGGGATTTAAGTAAGTCGGCAAGAAAATTTTAATGTATGTAAACAAATATAAATCAACGTAGTGGCGTGGCAAGGCTAAAATGATGCATTAATGCAATCAAATGAACCACCCATAAAAGACAATCTCGTTCAGTTGCTCTCGTAGGGAACATCCTAAATCTTTTCGGTAAGCCGATAACCTTACTAGTGCCGTGCCCCTACAATATCCTAAATCTTTTCGGTAAGCCGATAACCTTACTAGTGCCGTGCCCGTACAATGTATTTTTGGTTAACGCACAAATTTAGGCTTGACACGCCAGTAGGGTGTGTTAGCGGAGCGTAACGCACCATCCATAATTCAAGGTGCGTTACGCTTTCAGCTAACGCACCCTACATTTTAAATTTCTTAACATAATTATAAATATTTCCACCCACCTACTTAGGGCAAAAATATTAATATTAGCTAGAAGCTTTAAACACCTAATAATTTGTATATCAGGTTATTGACGATAGTGAGTGCAAATGCGCCAATCACAGCACTCCAGATGCCAAAACGTAAGCGAAAGCCTTCCACTAACCAAGCAGCAATACTAAAACAAACAACGGCAATCATAAATGTGAATAAGCCAGATAACAAGTCAAACGTCAAAAAACTTGGTACTACAAATACCAAGCGTAAAATCGGTCTGATCACTGCCGTGACGATACCAAGAACTGCTGCGGAAAGGAATGCCTTATCTGGTGCGTCTATTTCTACTCCCAAGGGTAACTTGCTAATAATCAGCAAGCTAACCGCCGTTACCACCCAAACAATCAAAACTGTCCCAATTTCATTCATTGCCACAACCTTTGAAACGTGAATGGCGATTGGCGATAAATTACTCAGTCTATCGACAGAAAAATTTTTGCAGCCCAACCAAGTTATTTTTTAAATTAGCAGGATTTTTTTCTCTAGTCGGAATTTATTTTGGATATCTTTAGGATTGGGGATTGGGAACTGGGGATTGGGCATTAAAAAACTCTCCTGTCTCCTGTCTCCCTTATCTTCCTCATCTCCTCTGTCCTCCTTCCTTTTTTCCTGGTGCTAAAGGCGCTTGGGGCGCGGGGGCGTTGGGAACCACAGGAGAAACACCAGGATTGTTAGGAATGATACCTTGGCCTGGTTGGGATTGATTAGGTTCTGTGGGTAAGGGTAAGGTAGGGTTGATATTGTCTTGGGGGTTAGTGCCAGGAACAGGTACGGTATTTGGGACGACTGGTGCTACACCAGGATTAACGGGGAAGGAAGGCTCAATAGGAATATTTGGGGTTGTAGATGGTTGATCTTGCCCTGGTATAATTCCCAAGGATACGCGATCGCCTCCTACTTGCCGCAACAAATCTAATGTCTGGACGACATCGTTGTAAGTTGCTGTGCGTGATGCATTCAGCACCAAAGTACCAGTAGGGTTTTCTTGGACATATTTCTTTAATATCTCAGCCAACTGTCCCCGTTGTACAACCTGTTTTTCCACGTAAGTTTGACCAACAGCATCAATAGTCACAGGGAGTATATTACCTTTACCCTGAGAAGTGAGACCAGCAGCGGTACCTGTACTAGCTTTGGGTAACTCAATATTAATTGCTTGACGTGTAAGTTGCACAGATGCTAACAAAAAAAACGTCAGAATACAAAAAACAACATCAATTAAAGGAATAATTTGAATTTGGACTTCCTCAGATGGACTCTGCTGATTAATTTTCATCTTCTCTCTATTACCCCAGATTCAATGTGGAATGCTTGATTATTGCTCAGGATCTAATGAATCAGATTTCTCCGGGAGTTCAGGAGGATTAGAAAACCTGTTTTTATTTCGTTTAGGAGGTGGTGTAAAACTTTCCTGTGAGGATTCTCGCAAAATTATCTCTGAACTATTGCTAAAATCAGGCGGTGACTGGCGATAAAGCAACTCCAAATCATTTCCCGCCTTGCGAAAAACTTTTACTTGGTTAATCACAAGACCTTGGAATAGACGGTAGAATATCAAACTAGCGATCGCAACTATTAGACCAGCTGCTGTACTAATTAAAGATTCTCCAATCCCAGTAGATGCCTTTGCCACATCGCTAGTGCTAATACCTTCCAAAGAGCCAATCAAACCCAAAACTGTACCCAACAATCCCAATAGCGGGGAAATAGTAATCACCGCTTCTAAAAGTTTTTCGCCCCGACGCATCCCCGCCAACTCATCTTCCGCCGTTGACTCTAGAGCCAATCGAAAGGTTTCCGTATCATTTTTCAACAGCCGTAAAGGGGCGTAGAGAAATCTTCCAATCGGCTGATTTGTAGCCTGTCTAGCGATATCCGCCGCTGCTTCCCAATTTTCAGCAGCAGCATTGAGAACACGAGCAACTATTTCTTTTTCCTGATTCAAAATTCGCAACCAGAACCATAGACGCTCAAAAATTACACTTAAAGATAGAATCGACAAAGCAAGTAGCGGCCACATTGCTAGCCCGCCCTTGTAAAACAAATTTAAAATATCCACTGTTTAGATCTCCTCCCTCCATTTTTAGAGCAATTGACTCAAAGCACTTTAATTTTAGAGATTAATGCACCATTACCATACGTGTATGCCAAATTACATTGTTTTGTAGAAACTTCTAGAATAATTGGGGCGGTTATTCCCACCGGGAGTTTAGAACATAATTTGTCACAATAAAAGATAACTGGAGGTTCAAAACATGAAATTTTCAATCCAATCAGTTTACGCTTGGTATCGCAACTTGCTTCGCAACCCACAATACCGCTGGTGGGTAATTTTAGGAACACTCGTTTATATTCTTAGCCCCTTTGATATCCTCCCAGACATCATACCCATTGTGGGAGAAATTGATGATGTTTTCCTTTTAACCTTGCTAGTTACTGAAGTTTCTGGGCTAGTGATTGAAGGCTGGAAAGCCCGTAAAGGTAGTGTCGACACTGCAGCCCCAAGCACCCCAGAGGATTCTACCTCCACCGGAAATACTATCGATGTTGATGCCGTCTCTGTCAAGTAGTTTTGCAAACAAAATAAAATTTAATTAATCCCCTACTTTTGTTGTATGTTGCTAACTGCGCTGGAAAGTAGGGGATATTTTTGTATTAAATTCAGTTAACTGTTCACTGTTAACTGTTAAAATTATCACCCTAAAGAATGAGTATTTTTTATTTATATTTAGTAGTCTAAATTACTAATGAATAACCGTAAAATTAACAAACAGCAAGTCATTGGACTACTACCTGCGGGCGGACAGGCTACGAGGATATCCCCTTTACCGCTAAGTAAAGAGTTATACCCAGTTGGCTTTCAGAAACGTAGTGATCAATATCACCTTAGTCCGAAAGTAGTTTCTCACTATCTGCTCGAAAAAATGCAACAGGCAGGGATTAGTGAAGCATACTTTATCTTGCGTCCTGGTAAGTGGGATATTCCAGCATATTTTGGGGATGGTGCAATGCTGTCAATGAGCTTGGGCTATTTGATTATGGGATTACCTTTTGGTGTTCCATTCACTTTAGATCAAGCTTATCCCTTTGTTCAAGATGCAATAGTGGCGCTGGGGTTCCCGGATATTTTATTCCAGCCAGAGGATGCTTTTGTGCATTTACTCACACGTTTAGAAGCTGGTAACGCTGATGTTGTTTTAGGGTTATTCCCTACCGATCAACCTCAAAAAGCTGGGATGGTTGATTTTGATGATACAGGTAAAGTCAGCTTAGTAATTGAAAAACCTCAGCAGTCGGATTTGCGGTATATGTGGAGTATTGCAGTTTGGACACCGGCTTTTACTCGATTCTTGCATGAGTTGCTCCTGTCTCTGGAGACTAATAATTTGTCGCAGCAACCAGAATTACCGATTGGCGATGTGATTCAGGTGGCTATTAATCAGGGTTTGCGAGTGGAAGCAGAGGTGTTTGCAGATGGTAGTTACTTAGATATTGGCACGCCGGATGATTTAAGCCGCGCTGTGCAACAATTTAGTATTTTAAACGCAGAGGGGCGCTGAGGTAGGCGCTGAGGTTCGCAGAGTGAAGATTAGAGGTTGTTGGCGATGCGTTTGATGCCGCCTTCTTTGAGGCGAGGGACATTAAAGTTGATAAGCAGGCCTAGTTTGCAGTTTGCTAGTTTGAGATAGGTGATGAGTTGTATAGTGTGAATTGGTTTTAAGGATTCTACGGATTTGATTTCGACAATCACTTTGTTTTCAACTATCAAATCTAATCGATAAGCGCACTCTAATTGCACATCTTTATAAACTAAAGGCAAAGGTATTTGCTTACCAACATTCAATCCAGATTGCTGGAGTTCATAATCCAAACAAGCCTCATAAGCCGACTCCAATAAACCCGGTCCTAACGCCGTATGTACCCTCATCGCACAACCAATAATTACGCCAGTCAAATCATTCTCTGTCATCCTCAGCGAACCTCCGCGCTTACCTCAGCGAACCTCTGCGCTTAAAACTCCTTCACAAACTCAGTCAAGAATCTGAACGCCTTCAAAATGTAACTCACACAATCTCTAGGCGAGGTATTATAGAACGATCGCCAAGCCGAAGCTTTATCCTCATCATAGCGATCGCCTCTTTGAGGATGTTGCTCTAACCATGCTAATCTCACGGCATGACCGATTAATACATCCAAGACGATATACTCTTCAATTTGCAGTTCTGGGTTATTAGCAGCGATCGCCGCTAACTCCATTAGTGCTTCAATATTAACTTGGCGATATTCTGGAGCTTCAATTTTATTCAGTAGATGCTCCACTAACAAAGCAAAATTCCTTTCACTGGCAGTCATTTCTGATAGCATCAACTCGCTATCTAAACGATTGCGTCGCTCTAGCTTATCGCCAATCACCAGACCTTTGCAATGTTGCATTAATAGCCAAACTTGCTGAAAAAAGTCCTTGGGTACGCGGTTTAATGCACCTTCGGCTTGGCGAAACCGTCGCCAACCCCCTGGTGGAACTTCGATTTCTTCCCCAATTGTGGGTAGCACCACCCAAGCGATGTCACTTTCTTTTTGCTTGACGTGTAATGATTCTTGTTGACGTAACAGGTTACTCATTCCTGTATAGCCAGTTAATACTTGACGCAAACGCGCTTTGACTTCAAAAGGCGACAATTCCATCAAGTGTTCGTATGCTTCGCCTTGAGTAACATGCAACTCTCTGGCTAATTCGCTGGTAATCAGCAAGATGAGATAACCGACTCTGAAGGTTAATAGTCCTTGAAACAGTTCAGGTTCTGTGCGGATGAGGATACCAAGATAAATAATAATCTCTTGCGTCAACACGCGATCGCGGATATCCTCACGACAAAAATGATTGATTTTCTCCGCAATCTCGTTGTGAGACATGGGTACTGCAATCAGAGATGCTTCACTGTAAGCTTTCCCCACAGAAATTTGCTTACCCCGTACCAAAATACTCGTCACTGTATCTGACAAGCTGATATCCACCATCTGACGCAACCCAGCAGCACGACGCACCACTCCCCAAGTACCTGTATCTCCAGCTTTGGTGTATACTTCATCCAGTAAATCGGCTACGGTGACGCGGTATTGTGGCCCCCCAAATCCTGTATTGAACTCTAAACCCTGCAAACGAGTTAAAGTCTGCAATAACTCAATTTGCTCATAAATATTTTCGGACGATCGCAAATGAGAAAGCAACAACCCCAAGTTAGTTTCACTTTCCATCCGAAACTCTTGGGTATGCCCTAAGCGCCAGCTTCTCACTGGACTGTAAGCTAGATAATAGCAACGTGGGGCAGCATTTTTCATCGGCGACTGGGAAAAATCCGCATTTTGCAGAAAATCAATGCGTTGTATCCCAGTGGTAAGCATCAGCTGATTGAGTCGCCCTAATTTCACCTGTATCCCGTTACAAACACCATCCTTTAGTTCTTGCATTAGTTCTAATAATGTCTCCGAACCAGTTTCTAACATGGTGTGTGTCAACATTAAAGTTAAAATAGGACGCCCCAAATCGCTCCAATATTGTTGAATATAAGCGAGTTCACTTCTAATTTGATCTAAAAGAAAATGGTAATCGAGAGTTAAATAAAATTGCTGGGAATCTAAAAAAGATGGCAAAAATACAATTGTCTCCCCACAAATCCGAAAGATTCTCGATGTTGTCAAACTCCTGAGTCGTCTGGTTGGACGACCTGTTAAACCGAGTTTATCGTTGCGGCCAATCTGCGTAAAAATAGCAGAAAGTTCCCCGGCTTTTCTCACTTGAATTGGTTCTACTTGCTTGGGTGTTTGCGTTTCAATACCATAAACTTCTAATTTTTTCTGTAAATCTTCATCTTCTGCTAATAAGGCAATTTGCACTAAAGCTTGGCGATTTTTACCTACACACAAATGTCTACCCAAAGGGTCAATATCTCCAACGGCTAATAATCCTTCAGTTAACATCTGTCCGAGAAAATATAAACTTTGCGCCCACACCAAGGGGACATTTTCATTAGGTAAACGAATTTGACTTTGGGGAGATAACTTTTCTGCTTCTATATGCTGTTCTGGAACATAATAAAGTTCTGGTAATAGCCGCAAACCATCATGTTCTACTAGTAATGATGCTAAACACTGTTGATAATAGTCAACTTGCGCTTGTTCGCCACGGAATAAGCCATCAAGAACTAAATAAGTGAAAAATAGCGGCCATTCACACTCAATATGCTCAAATTGTTTCAGTTCCCACGGTTCGTAGTGCAAACGTTGGGTGTCTTCTAAAACAGTTTGGTGTCCATCACGCAAAAAGCGTTTACAACCGTATTTTCCTTGCAGTTTGGTGATAATTTCATTCAGAGTGCGATCGCGTAGCGTCTCTGACTCTACCGCAAAAGCCGGAAAACTAATAATACTCAACAACGCTGCATCAATTTCCTTAGAGCCGGATTCTCTCGGTAATAAGGACTCTAGTGTAATCCTGGCGCGGGCGATTTCGTCTGGTAAGACATGAATAACTGATGCTTGACTCCCACGCACACCAAACAAATCTAACCCGTTAATCGCTTCTAAAGCCGCCTTCGCCATCCCCACAGAACTGGCGTTTAACTCCGCACTACCATGATTAATCTTATTACCTCGTTCCCAAATGCCATAGTCTGGGGTGCGGTAAGCTCGTCCAATATAGTAAACCAAGTTTTGGACAAAATTGACTTCATCAATTGTATAAATTATTTGTAACCCAGAAGCAGTCATCTGGGACAAAATCAATAAGAATATAGATGTAGCGTCAAGTTGTAAATGTCCCCATTCGTCATCACCGACAACAATGTCGCCAGTACTGGTGTTGTATTTAGCGTGTAAACCATCCAAGGGCGACTGAGTGTGTTTAAATTGCTCCACTTTCGCGCTTTGTCGCATCATCGCAAACAGCAACCCACGCATCAACTTGATGACGCTGTGTTCTAGTTCATAAGTGCGTCCCTTGTCTTCGTCAATCTTGCGATATGCAAGTGCTAAACCCCAAACTGCCAAAATGCTATAAACATTGTCTCTTACCCAAGCATCTGTGTAATCACCATGAGCCGTTACCGCTGTACTCGCAGGTAATAAACCAGTAATGGGATTTTGACGAGCCAGGATAATTGTCTTAATTTCCTGGTAATAATTCTCCAGACGAGTGTGCATTTCGGTAACAGTTTTCATGATCTTACTCTTAGCAACTTGCAGAACGCGACCCTGTGACTGTGAAGTCAAAGATATCAGCCCAGCCAGAAAATGTTCTTTAATCTGGTGATGCTGTGACAGCTAGGGGTGGTGTGAATTACTCATTATCTCGTGTTTCTCAACATCTGGTGACATCATTGTCAATAAAGCATAACCAAGCACAAATGTAAGTTGGGTTGAGGCGCAAGCGAAACCCAACCTTGCATCAGGAATTAACGCAATGGCTTAATGCAACACTGCGTCCCTGGTTTAAGGCATGGTGAATAGAGGAGAGGCTAGGCGATCGCACTGATTTTGAGTTGCCGGAGCGATACCTGATGGTAAGCTTACGCTAAGAGGATGATTTCTATATAATTTAGATGGCGCACTGATTGCCATAAGCCAAAGGCTTATCGCTCCCCGTATCGCAGGATATTTGAAGGTAAGGTAAACTGTACCCTAACGGATAAGGGAACTCTATGAAAAAAGTTACATTAACGGAATTGAGTAATAATATTGAGCGTCTATTAGATGAGATACTAGAAACAGGTATCCCAATCGAAATTAATAAAAATGGTAAGCTGTTAAAAATTGTTCCTATAGAAAGAAATGATAAACTTAAAAACTTGATTTTTAAGCCAGATATTATTCAAGGAAATCCCGATGATTTAGTTAATATAACTTGGGAGCGGGAGATTAATATTGATTTACCTTGACACTCATGTCGTGGTGTGGCTCTATTCTGGTTTGACAGATAAATTAAGTGAACTTGCTAAAAGTTTAATTAATGATAATGAAATTTATATATCACCAATTGTTCGATTAGAGTTGCAGTATTTATACGAAATAAAACGCATTACACACCAACCGGATACAATTATTGCTGAACTATTCGAGCAGATTGATTTACAGATATGCAGTAAAAGCTTTAACCAGATTATTAGTATTTCTTTGGGAATTAATTGGACTCGCGATCCTTTTGACAGGATTATTACGGCAAATGCTCAGATAGGTAACAATATACTACTGAGCAAAGATGAAAACATCCTAAATAACTATATTTGTGCCAAATGGTAGGACTGCAATGAAAGTATAATTGCCGTTTAGAGGTTGTTTGAAAAGTGGTTGGCTGTGATTTTAATCGAATTATTATCCCCCTTAATCCCCCCGATGTCATGTGGGGAAACAAGAAATCTAATTCCTCACGCCACTTGCTTTAAGTCGGCAAAGCCGCCCAATGCAGTGGCTCCCCTAGAAAGGCTACCGTGTACACACAAGTGATTTAATCACCCCAAAACCTGGAAAAGTAGGGGAGCCAGTCACGTGGGCGGGTTTCCCGACTTGAGGGAACTGGCGTTGTGTGATGCCGGAGGCTAACGCACCATCCGAGATTTGCGGTGTGTTAGGACGGAGTCTGTAACCACACCAAAGCCTTTGGACGGCGCGTTACGCAACGCTTTCACACCCTACGTGTATTTTGTATGGAATTCAATATAAAAATTTTGACGGCGTATCTATATTCCACTTGCTCAAAATTCATCCCACAGTCAGAAGCGGTGGGTTTTGTTTATTGTGTTATTTTGTAAGGAAGCTATCTGCTGCTTAGGAATTAATTTCATAAGTGTCCACATCCGCGCTGCTACCTTAACAGAAATTGTGTTACTTAGGAATACTTAAAATTGTTGTCTTTGGCTGACCAACGCGTACTCAAACGGCGTATATTAGCAAACTGCAATAAAATCATTTGGTGGATGTGCGCGAGCTAAATTCAACTCTTGTAACAGCCTAATAGCTGTCTAATTGCGCTCAAGCAGAAAATTTGATCCAGTAGTAGGACTATTAATACCAGTAATTGGTTGAACTAAAGGAACAATATTCGGTATAATCACACAAACCTTCCGCTAATAGCAAGATAAAGACTACTTCTAGTGTGGTAAATATTTTAACTCTGTGAAGTTTGCCAGTAAATTCGGATATTGGCTTGACACAGATTGTGACAGTAGTAAAATCTACTCTAATCAAACGAAAATCAGGGTAAATAAGTTAGCTACTTGTGTGTAATATCACCGATTTTATACACTGATACTTGCATCTACCGGATAACACCATTCCGGGTTAGTATTATGACTTAACGATGCCTGATTAGATATCGAAATTGAATTGTTGAATTTTATGGACCACAGTCCACAAGACGGCAGTATTAACCTCCTCTGAGCTGGTAGGGCACTCTCCCAGCGTGGGGGAGACCATAGGAGGTATTATGCTTATACAGGATGTTCGCAATTCAGTTGTTGACGTTTCTGACTTAAACCAGCTCAAATGGAGTTTAAATCATTTACAACCCGTTGATGCTGGTGAGTACATTGCACAATTGCCTAAAAAACAGCGGGCGATCGCTTTCCGCCTACTTAATAAAGCTCATGCAATTGATGTTTTTGAATATCTGCCCACAGAAGTACAAGAAGAACTGATCAATTCTCTACATGACGTTCAAGTAGTACAACTTGTGGAAGCAATGAGTCCGGATGAACGGGCAGAATTGTTTGACGAACTACCTGCTGGGGTAATCAAACGGTTATTACAGGAATTGAGTCCAGAACAAAGACAAGCCACGGCGACGATTCTCGGTTATACCGAAGGCACCGCTGGGCGGGTGATGACAACAGAATACGTGCGGTTGCGGGAAGGATTGACTGTCGGTGAAGCCCTCAGCAAAATCCGTCGTCAGGATGAAGACAAGGAAACAATTTACTACGCCTACGTTACAGACGATAATCGCACTCTAGTGAGTGTGGTTTCTTTGCGCCAGTTGCTATTTACGTTCCCTGAAGTATCAATCCGAGATATTGCTAGCGATCGCGTCATTAAGGTGAGAACCGAAACTCCCCAAGAAGATGTCGCCCAAATCATGAAGCGTTATGACTTAATCGCGATCCCGGTAGTTGATCGGGAAGATAGATTAGTCGGTATTATCACGATTGATGATGTGATTGATATTTTGGAGGAGGAAGCGACAGAAGATATTCAAAAACTAGCCGGTGTGAGTGGTGATGAAGCGGCTTTATCTGCTCCCCAAGTCACGATTCTTAAGCGTTTACCTTGGCTATTGGGAATCATGGCGCTGTATATTGGTGCTGCGAGTGCGATCGCCCCTTTCCAACCAGTAATCTCTGCTGTGCCCGTTTTAGCCGTGATCATGCCGATTTTTTCTAACACTGGCGGTACTGTTGGTATTCAAGCATTAACGGTAACAATTCGCGGTTTAGGTGTGGGTGAAGTCACACCCAGAGATACCCTCAAAATTCTCCGCAAAGAACTTTTAGCCGGTTTAGGTACCGCCTTAGCTTTATCAATCACAATGATTTTGCTGTCCTTGATTTGGGCAAAACCCCAAGAGCGATGGGTGGCACTCATTGCAGGCATGGTGATGGCAACTAATACAATTGTTGCTGTGACTCTCGGTACTTTACTACCAATGGGTTTAAAGCGACTCAAGTTAGATCCTGCTCTCGTTAGTGGCCCTTTAGTGACAACAATGCTCGATACCATTGGGTTTTTAACGTTTCTGAGCCTAATTTCTCTAGCTTTAAATGTGTTCCATCTACCACATTAATGTCGCTAGCAATTTTGGTTTATTAAAGTCTTTCGCATTGACGCAAATAAAGTTTTTTGCACTTCCTAGCGTCTTTGTGAATGACAATGATTAATCTTATATGTAGCGCTATTTTTTTTGATATCAATAACTACAGTCATCAGTCTGTTCACTGATTTAAAGCATCTACCAATCTGAGTGCAATTCAAAGACTCGCCTCTCCTAGTTTATATCTCTGAGATATATGCCTGAGAAATAGTGATGCCAAGAGAAAATAAAAGCAAGTACGCCATCCTGGGAATATTGAGTTTTGGGCCCCAATCCGGTTACGACATCAAAAAAAAGATTGAATCCAGCACCAGCAATTTTTGGAGTGAGAGTTATGGGCAGATTTATCCCATTCTCAAACAATTCGTGGCTCAAGGATTGGCAACGCAATCGATTAAACCGCAAGTTGGCAAGCCAGATCGTCACGTTTACATGCTCACAGACAAAGGTTTGATGGAGTTGCAACAGTGGTTGACGGAACCTGTCGAGCCACAAGTAGATAGAATCGAGATTTTGTTAAAGCTGTTTTTCGGAGAACAAACGACTGTAACTGACAACATTCTTCATGTAGAACAATTCCGTAAGCAGCAACAACAATTGTTGCAAAAATATCAAGCGATCGCCCAAGCAGCACAAGACGCTGATCAAATCAATACCCCCTACTGGCTGATGACAGCTAGCTATAAGCTGCATGTGACTCAAGCTTTGATTAATTGGTGTGAAGAAACCTTAGCTAAACTCAATCAAATGGCAGAAAAAATATAAATAGGTTTGTCATTTGTCAAGAAGAAGGCAATAGGCAATAGGTTATTCTATCCCAATGCCCAATGCCCCATTCCCTATTTCGATAGAAGACAGATGGTATTATTGCCTCTGCATATGTAAATTAAAAAGCTGTAGAGACGAGATTAATCCCATCTCTACACAGAAAAATGATAGCTATTTATGCCTACTACTACCTGGAATCGTCATCACATTCTTTCTCTAGCTGACTTTAGTGCCGTTGAATACGATACTGTTTTGCAAACTGCTGCTAGTTTTCAAGAAGTGCTATCACGGCGAACAAAGAAGGTGCCAACCTTGCAAGGACAGGTGGTGGCTAATTTATTTTTTGAACCTTCTACTCGCACTCGCAGCAGTTTTGAAATTGCCGCTAAACGCTTAAGTGCAGATACTTTGAATTTTGCCGCGTCAACTTCTTCCATGACTAAGGGAGAAACAATTCTCGACACAGCGAAGACCTATTTGGCGATGGGAACTGATATCATGGTGATTCGCCATCGAGAAGCAGGAGTACCGAATGCGATCGCTCAAGAAATGGATCGTCTCGGTGTAAAAGTGAGTGTCCTCAACGCTGGCGATGGTCAACATGAGCATCCTTCCCAAGGATTACTTGACTTATTTACCATCTGTAGTCTCATTGACCCAACCCGTCCCCGGATAGAACTTTTGCAGGGGAAAAAAATTGCGATTGTCGGGGATATTCTCCATTCTCGCGTAGCGCGATCGAATATTTGGAGTTTGACAGCAAGTGGAGCCGAAGTACATCTAGCAGCACCACCCACCCTGTTACCTAAATTATTTGCTGATTATTTCTCTGAAGAGACAGCCGAAAAATCCCTGGTCACTGAGCGGCTCGCCTTGAGCGGAGTCGAAAGGAGCCGAAGTGCAATACCCAATCGTCAACTATTCTTACATTGGGATTTAGAACCAGCCTTGCGCGATGCTGATTTTGTCATGACTTTGCGCCTGCAAAAAGAACGCATGACAGCCCATTTACTGCCAAGTTTGCGAGAATATCATCAACTATTTGGCATTACACGTAGCAAACTAAAATTATCTAAACCTGATGTCAAAGTTTTACATCCCGGGCCAGTCAACCGTGGTGTCGAAATTAGCTCAGATTTAATGGATGACCCGGAATTTAGCCTCATTCAAGCACAAGTTACCAGCGGTGTCGCCGTTCGCATGGCGCTACTATATCTAATTGGTAGCGGTAAAGTGTAAGGAATTCTTGAGCAAGCTACTGGAACTGAAATCTTCGCAAGTGATCTGTCGTAGGGGCAAACGGTTGTTTGCCCTCCAATTGGTAAGATTATTTGCAGAAATCACCTAATAACAAGATAGACTCAAGCTAAATCCTGGCAATACATCTTCACCTAATAATTCTGTCGAAAGATTTTGCACTTCCAAGTCCCGTCCTTGGCGAGAAATTTCTACTTGCTGCTGTTGAGGATTAATCAACCATGCCAATTTCACCCCTGCATCCATATATTCCCGCATTTTAGAACGCAACATTTCTAAATCATCTGTTGCCGACCTTAATTCAATCACAAAATCTGGTGCAATAGGAGGAAATTTACACCTTTGTTGGGGTGTGAGTGCTTCCCATCGTTGGCGTTGAATCCACGCCGCATCTGGAGAGCGATCGGCACCATTTGGTAACTTAAATATAGTAGATGAACTAAAGGTATAACCGAGGCCAGTTTCTCGGTTCCAGATTCCCAGATCAATAATCAAGTCCGCTTCTCGATTACCGCTTTCTCCCCCAACGGGTGACATAATAATTAATTCTCTTTTAGCATTGCGTTCAAATTTCAACTCGCGGTTATTTTGACAAAGTTCATAGAACTGTTCTTCTGTCAAGTGAACGGTGTCTAAATTTAATGTCAAAAGACTCATAATTTTACACCTATCCTAGATGGAAATCATCAGATGAGCCACATTTAAAGATAGCAAAGTGAATAGAGTGCATCAGTATCTGTAGGGTGTGTTAGGACGGAGTCCGTAACGCACCAAAGTCTTAGGACGATGCGTTATACTACCCTACGGGAACGCTAAAAGCGAACGCTAACACACCCTACATTTACGTTTCTGAACACAGCTTGAAATATTGGCGTCGACTTACTTACTCACCAGTAATCGACAACTCATCAACCCAGATTCTAGGAGAAACGCCCCCTGGTGTTAACTCTGCTTCCTTTTCTACATAACTAATTGACTTCAAAAGTTCCAAGAAATCGCCAGCAACAGTAGCTGACTCAATACTCGTCTTGACACCTTTGTTAATTAACCACCCATCGAACGGGAGAGAAAACGAACCTTGTAAGGCTTTAACACCCGCATGAAGGGCTTGCAAATCATCAATTAAAATCACATTTTCCACAGTTTCTAAGCTTAATTCCTGCTCAGGATCTGCTGCTCTAAAAACGTGATAGAAATTAGGACTAACGCTGACTTTAGCACCAATACTAGCATTACCTGTGGGCTGGGCATTTAACCTTTTGGCAGTTCCCGCACTATGGAGAAAGCCTGTTAAAATGCCTTTTTCAATCAGCGATACCTGACGAGTGGGAGTACCTTCACCATCAAAACTTTCTGCACCAATATTAGCAGGATGCAACGCATCATCATACACAGAAAGAAAAGGGGAAGCAATTTCCTTACCTAAATCATCAGGTTTAGAAAGGCTTTGATTATCTAAAATACTTTGAGCATTGAACAAGTTGGAAAAAGCACCCAACAAACTTAAAAAAGCTTCAGCGGAGAAAACAACGCGATATTTACCAGACTTGATTTTTTCATAGTTCAAGTGGCTGATAGTTTTCTGGGCAGTTTCTTGGATGCAACCATTAACATCTAAATTATCTAAACTGCGGTTGATTCTAAAAGCACCAGCACTGCGGGGCTTTTTTCCTTCTTCCTCAGTTTTGCTGTAAAGATAAACTGATGCTAATGAGTGAGATTCGGTTCTCACAGCACCATCGCTATTGAGATAGAACCTGTCAATATCTCTTTGTGCTAAACCGTTATAAGGCACTCCTTTAATTGCTGGGTGAGCTGCGAGTAATTCTTTTTCAGCTACTAGCAATTTTTCTATAAGTTCAGCCACAGGTGCTTGTGCTGCTTTGTCGTGTGGTGTATTGGGAATAGGAATAGTAGCCTCTGGGCTAAAATCAGGAACGTTTTCCTTCACACCAAAAAAACTAGCTTCATAGGCTGTTTTTAAAGCTAATTCCAATCCCTGCGGATCTACATCTGTGGTGCTGGTGATGCCCATTGTATTGTCTTCATTCCAGACACGCACGGTGACACCAGAACGGTTTGAAGCTTTCACTTGTTTTGGCTCACCTTGATCCACTTGTACACTGGTTTCATCTACCGTTGAGCCGTAGATGTCAAATTTTTTAATGCCAAGTTTCTCAGCATTATCCTTGGCATAAGTGGCGATTTCGTTGATATTCGGCATAGTCAATTTTGGATTTTGGATTTTGGATTTTAGATTTTAGATTTTCAGATTTCAGATTTCAGATATTGGATTTTTATTTAAAATTATGACCATTACTTGTTTCGTAGTGTTTTGATTGAGGCAACAGTCATAGCTAGAATCTCGGTAGACTCTTGCATCAGGCTTTTTAGTTGATCTACTGTCATTAATCCCGATTCTACAAGAAGTTCCAGCCAATACAGCGTCTCATCAGCTTCTTCTTCCACAATGCCAAGTTTGGCAATCAAATCTGCTTTCGATTTAGCTCGACAGGCTGCTCGATAATTAGCAGCAACTAAGGTAGCTGAACGCAACAATTGTTTGCCAATTACATCGGCAGTTCTGGTTTGTGGTAGTAACTCAACTAGATGAATAACTCGCAATGCAAGTTGCTTTGTTCTAGCCTTAAACTGCTGCTCATTCACAATCCAAAATCCAAAATCTAAAATCTAAAATTCTTTAGCGTCCGCCTACGGTGATGGAATCAACCTTGATGTGAGGTTGTCCAACTGTGGTGTAAATGCTGCCACTAACGGAGCCGCAGAAACCAGGGGCGAGTTCTAAATCTTGGGAACACATGGAAATTTTATTCATAATTTCCTTCGCTTCACCAATGAGAATTGCTCCCTTTAATGGTTTGGTGATTTTGCCATTTTCAATTAAATAAGCTTCATCGACACTGAAGTTAAATTGGCCTGTAGCGCCAACACTACCGCCACCCATTTTTTTACAGTAAATACCTTTATCAACGGAGGCAAATAAATCATCAACGCTGTATTCACCAGCATCAATATAAGTGTTACGCATCCGGCTAGCAGCAGCAAAGGTATAATTTTGGCGGCGTCCACTGCCGGTTCTGGGGTGTCCTGTACGGACTGAGCCGGTTCTATCGGCAATGAAATTTTTGAGAACGCCTTTTTCAATTAGTAACGTTCTTTGAGCAGGCATACCTTCGTCATCCATGTCAATTGTACCGAAGGCATTTTCAGAACGCCCTTCATCCCAAGCCGTGAGACTTTCGTGGGCAATTTTTTCGCCTTTTTTGTCGGCGAAAGGCGTGGTGTTGCGTTCAATTTGAGTGGTTTCTAGGAGGTGTCCACAAGCTTCGTGGAAAATTACCCCGCCGAAGTGATTCGCCATAATGATGGGATATGTGCCTGATTCTACGTAATCGGCATACAGCACTTTACCTGCAGATTCGGCGATTTGCTCGGAGGCTTGTTGATAATCCCAGGTTCTCAAAAAGTTGGCGTCGCTAGTATTCCCAGCGCGTTCACCGATAGAGGCGCGGTTAGCACCATCCGCACACAGGAGGTTAAAGCCTACAGATTGGGTGAGACGAATGTCACGGGCAAATGTACCATCACTGGCGGCGACTAATACTTCTTGCCAATCTCTGAAGTAAGTAGCCCGGCGGGACTGGACATGGCTAGCTTTTTTCTGCAACTGAGCAGTACCATCAAGCAATATTTCTCCCATTTCGCGGATGGAACTACACAGAGGTAACCACCCATCTTTGCCCCTTTTTGTGGCGTAATCGCGCAGTAATTCTAGGTTAATTTCGGGAATGAAAGCTGTAGGTGCGGGTAGTTGTAATCCCAGGATGGACAAACCTTTTTCTAAAGCTGCTTTCAAACCAGAAAACGAAAGGTTATTGGTGCTGACGTAGCAGTCGGCTTTGCCGCGAAATACTCTGACTCCTGCACCTGTAGCTAGACTTGGTGAGATGCTGGTGATGGCGTCGTCTTCTGCTAGACAACTGATATAGTTGCGACGCTCTAAGAAAAATTCAATAAAGTCAGCGCCAGCGGCGCGTCCCAATCCTAGCAGGGTAGCTAATGGGGCTTCCCAGGTATCATCGAATTGCTCCGTGGTGGAGGAATATTTGAGGGTGGGGAGTTGGTTTGAGAGAAGTAGCGTATTTGTAAGCATGGATAGCCTCGTCTGCTGGCGTTATCAGAGATTTGACTGAGAAATCCTGGTGTGTTCACTCTAGCAAATTTCTCTCTTGACCTGTTTTTTGATCGTCAAGTCTGATGCCACGGTCAATCATCGTACTAAACTAAGCTGTGAGTCTTCAAGTGCGATCGCCGGGAATTGGGCCAGAGGAGGCGAAGGGTTAAATCTGGGAAAAAGCTGAAATTTAACCTAATCTCTATTAGGGATTGAAACTTTGTCACACCTTCAGGTAAAATCTTCCTAATTAAAGTTAAAGATTAAAACCAGTAGTTATTTTTTAAGATAGATAATGTCATTAACAAGCGTTATTCATCCCGCTCACTTTCTAATAATTGAGAGGAGAGGTAATGCGTGGTATTTTAAGTACGGAAAGGTTTTTTATAATTGCACTGACAAACCTTTACCAGAGCATGAGCGAGAGAGATTGTTTGGTATAACTAAAAACAAGATTGTCATTGAACTATTTCGTATTAGTGGTGGTAAAATTGGATTTTACTTGGCTAATGTTCGAGACAAGAAATATTACTACTGCGGAACTGAATGGACGGGTGTCAAAGCTAAGTTACGAGAACTTGGGATTGGAAGAGAAGATCCAATGGAGTGAACAGACGCAGAAAGCACGATTGAGTATCTGTAAACTTAATCTTTACTAATGATTGAAATTTAATATAGTGGTTCTCGTCAAATGCAATACAGTTAAGGGCAGGAAACCCCGCCCCTACAGGCTTTGGAATTTGAAATTGTATTTAATGGAAGTGAGAAGCATTATAATTAGTTGATTGAAAGTCTGAAAAATTTAAACTATGTATATATCCTCACAAATAGTAAGATCGCTCTTATTTAGAGGTTTACGTAATATGGGAGAAATTGTTACAGGTTTTAATGGTACTAAAGTTGAAGTTACTATCGATAACACAATTAACGAAGTAAATATTGTGGGCGCAGAAGTGAAGGAAGAAAAACCTAGCGCGGATACGGTAACAAAAACATTAGAAGTAATATAAAGTGTTGCGGAAACCCATGAAAAATGCGGTAATGCGGTTATGATAGGCGGATAAAATTTGCATGAAAGAGAACGGAGAACAGGGAAAAAGCTAATAATCTAGACGATCGCACAACACCGCACTATCATCACGCTACAAGCTAGATTTTCCCAGTCTCGACGCTAAAGCCGAGAATCCGACAAGACAAGAGAATAGACCCACTGCCCAACCTTGCCAAACTGTCAAGAGATTCACTGATCCCGCTGCGGGAAAATGACCCACGGGAGCAGTTGAGGAAAAGTTGAGGTCAGAGTAGAATAGCCAATTGTCATGGCGACGCCAGCCGATGCGATCGCCAAACTGACACCAAGTTTCATAATCAGCATCAAAATCACCACCGACGCTTTCCCAAATCCGCTTTTGGACACTAAAACCAAAGCGTCCATGACTGTATTTCACCCAAAGTTGATCGATAGTACAAAGGTCAATTTCAGGAAAGTTATTGATTGATTCGATATTCAACCAGCCTGCTTGAGTGCGTGCTGCTACCTTCAGCATCAGCTTGAGGGTTTCTCGATCAGCTTCTCGCCAGTTACCAGATGCTAATAAGTCGCGTAGATGTGTGTAGTCTACTCCCCGTTCCGAACTCAGATAATCGATCGCAGTTTCTGAGATGTGCGGTGATGCGATCGCATTGAGAGAAAATAGAGTCTTGTGGTTAAGGTTATCACCAGATCCCACCCACAACTCTGAAAGGACTTTCTCTGTCTGCATAACTGTATGAACAGCTGCAACCTTTACCCCCAATTTTAGGGCTTCTGCTAGTTCTAGATTCTGCTTAACTTCTGCTGGGACAGTATTTATCTGTTGTTTGGCAATATCTTCTAAAGTCGCGTATTTAGGTATCAGAATTAGGTGCGACTTAGTTACTGGTTGTGTAATATCAGGAGTTTGCCGAGGATACTTGTAGTGTGCCACAATTTCCGGCACTCGAAAACAGAGATATTGCTGCAGCCGCTTCACTGTGGCACATTGTCCTTGAATCCCCAAACCTTCTAATAGCGCGTGGGTAAAGGCTCCTGTTTGCAGCACATCAATTTCTGCGGAAGCCTCGTGAGGACTACAAGACAAAATACTGATAACTCCAGTTTGACGCGCCAACTGTTGTATTTGTCGCCCAATTCCTTCGCCACTCCGCTTCTGCTGGTAGTGACAAGCATCCAAAATCAGGACTACATTATCAGAGCCACAACGACGCAGGCATTCTGTTAAATATTGAATAGAAATTGCTGTATTTTCTACATCATCTGGATCGCCATCAGCAGGCATAAGATAATCGTCGTCACCGTGTCTAATTCCATGACCACTAAAGAAAAACCAAAAGTTGTCTTCCGGCTCTATAAAGGAGTTTTCAGCTATCTGTCGCAAGCATCGCCGCAAGTTAGCACGATAAGGACGAGTTGATTCGCCACCAATATCTGGTGAGTCATCCGAAAATAAAAAAACGCGATCGAAACCTGCTTCATTGCAGAGCAAGTTCTGCATTAACTGTGCATCCCGCTTGGCATACTTGAGCGGTTGCAAGAAGTCGTACTGATTAATACCGATCGCTAACGCCCAGTTTTTTATCATCTCACTTTCGTTGTTGCCGTTGTGACTTGAGTTTGATTGCTCTACCCTAATTCTTTGAGAATCTCTCTGAGAGGGAATTAACACCTACTCTAGCCTTGAGTTTTTGCTTTTGAGTATGAGTCATGAAAAATTCAAAATTCACAATCAGAACTCTTTAAATGTTAGGGGTGAGAAACAATATACTTTGTATCTAGAGATACACCATTGTTACAAATCTTTCTACGGCTACCAGTAAGGCATTTCCGGATTAAAAGGGACTGGGGATTAGGCTTGCAGCGGAAAAATTAATATCCCTTTCTTGATAACTAGTAGTCTGTTTCATTAATTTCGTGGGGCTGCGAGCTCCCCGACTTCTACCCTGCGGGAAGCCACCCTACGGGTGTCTACAAGAAGTCGGGGAGCTAAACATCCTTCAAAGGACGTTCTACGTAATAAGAACCCAAGACCAAAGCATCCATATGAGTTCTCAAAAAGCAGAGAATAGCTTCTGTGGGAGTCCGCACAATGGGTTCATTTTCGTTGAGGGACGTATTTAAAAGCAGGGGTACACCAGTGCGTTGAGCAAAAGTATTAATCAATTCCCAATACAGAGGATTAGTGCTGCGACTGACACTTTGTAAGCGTCCAGTATCATCCACATGGGTAACGGCGGGAATTTGCGCTCTTTTTTCAGGACGCACTTTCAAGACTTTTTCCATGAATGGTACTGGCGTATCAATCTCAAAATATTCGCCTACCCGTTCTTCGAGAATACTAGGAGCAAAAGGGCGAAACTTTTCCCGGAATTTGATTTTGAGGTTAATGATATCCCGCATATCTACACGACGGGGATCGGCCAGCAAGGATCTGTTACCCAAAGCCCTAGCGCCAAATTCCATTCTACCTTGGAACCAACCAACTACTTTTCCTGCACACAGAGCGTCAACAACTTGATTTAGCAGTGCTTCACGCTCTAAATGTAATGGTTGCAGATTGTGGGACTGCAATGTTAGTAAGCATTCTTCATCGGAAAACTCACAACCCCAATAGGCATGGTTTAAAATAAATTGACGTGGTTGTTTCAGTATTTGATGCCAAACAAAAAAAGCTGCACCAATACATGTGCCATTGTCAGCCGCACCCACAGGAATATAGACATTTTTAAAGGGAGTATTTTGGGGAATTTTGCCATTAGTGACGGAATTCATCGCCACACCACCGGCTAAACAAAGATTCTCACTCGGATAGCGATCGCTTAATCGATTCAGTAAATGAAAAATAATTTCTTCTGTGACAGCTTGCACAGAAGCCGCAATATTCTGATGTTTGGCAGTAATCTCTGCATTCGGTTGTCGTGCTGGCCCCAATAATTTTTCTAGCTGTTGACTGTAGAAAGGTTCAACCTTGGGTATTCCACTCTCCCACTTCATCGCAATACCTTGTTCATGGTGAGTGAAGTAATCCAAGTTCAACTCAAAACCGTCTCCTTGGGGGTAAATAACCCGCCGGAAGGCTTCGAGATATTCTGGTTCTCCGTATGGTGCTAACCCCATCACCTTGTATTCATCTCCATAGGCGGGAAAGCCGAGGTAGAGGGTAATGGCGTTGTAAAGATAACCGATGGAGTGTGGATAGTAGGTGCGAGAGAAATATTCTAAATTATGGCGATCGCCTGCGGCTGATAGTGTGCTGACAAAGTCTCCCATCCCATCAACTGATAAAATAGCTGCTTTTTCAAAGGGGGACACTAAGAAAGCGCTGGCTAAGTGAGTTGTATGATGTTCTAGGGTATGAATGGGGGCATGAATATCTGCTAATTGACAGTAGCAAGCTGTGGCTAACTGTTGCTTGAAACTAGTAGATTTGCTTTGTTTATTGTATCTATCTATGAGTGAAGATAGAGCAGGACGTTGTTTTAAGGTGAATAAGAGTTTACGATTTAGGTTAGCTTTGGGGTTAAAAGATACAGCTACATGATCTAAATCTGCCGCGCTAATACCACCAACTTTTAAACAATAGCGGATAGATTCTACTGGAAACCCAGCCCAATGTTTCACTCGATTAAATCGTTCTTCTTCAACGGCTGCAACTAGTTGACCATTTTGAATTAGACACGCTGAAGCATCGCCGTGGTAGGCGTTAATTCCGAGGATATGCATATGGTTAAAATTGATTAGATAAGTAAGTCTGCGGAAATAAATCTAACTGTTGGTCATTTGTCAAGGGTCAATAGTTACTTTCTTCTATTCCTTATTCCCCATTTTAATTTTTATGCTTATTTGTGAATTCACTATGCATGAGATTAATGGCAAGTAGAATTTCAGATAAAGTTCTTTGAAAGGCATAATACCAACCATGCCAGCCATCAAGTATCCCACCTTTTAAAATCAAGCAATAGATCAGGACTAAAAAGGGAGCTAATACTTTTGTGTATCGCACTCGCTCTACAAAGCTAAGTTGAGCAATTGGGGTTTCAAGTAACTTTTTTGCTTCTAAAACTGAATATTTAATTTCTGAGCTAAACCATCGAGATACAGGTTTGCGATCGTCATGAAAAATGTAGCCAGATAGCATGGCTGACTTACCTTGAAGTTGTAGGCGTTGCGTATGACCATCATCAATGTAAATTGATTTATCTTTTCTAAAAAGAACCTGCCGGGGAGGTAGTAGAGTACCTCGTAAGGGTTTGCCGAAAATACAATATTTGAATCTAGCAAAATAGCCATTTATTTTTGATTCTTGAGGTAATTTATTGATTTCAGTAATCAGTTCATCAGAAACAATATAGTCGGCATCCAAAGAGAGAACCCACTCAGAATTAACTTGTTGCAAACCATAATTCCATTGTGTTGTATGAGTATCAAATTTTCGTTTGAATAGTTTAATTTGCGGGTAGGATAGTAAAATATCGAGAGTTTCATCAGTACTATAACTATCAATGACTATAATATGTTTTGCCCAAATGAGATGTTGCAGAGTACGTTTAATGTTAGGAGCTTCATTGTAGGTGAGGATAAGAGGAGTTATATTTTCAAGCATTGTTCAGCTATGTTTAAAGTATTGAAAAATATCTTCCCTGATTCTAAATAATCGTAGTGTGGGCAATGCCCACACTACAAAAAATGTTATGGCAAATGGTCATTTTAATGATGATTTAAGAATAAAAAAGATTGATTGACTATTAAAAACTAAGTTAAATTCGAGCGAAATTTCTTATTAAGAATTGATGAATATAAAAGAACTAATTCTGTAGAAATTTTGTCCCAAGTATAGGTTTTCAAAATAAATTGACGAGCGCGATCGCCCATATTTTGGACTTCGTGGGGATGAGTTAAATAGTGTTCAATAGCAGATGCGATCGCTAACACATCCAATTGAGT